>NZ_BDCU01000053.1 GCF_001618425.1 Nocardia fusca NBRC 14340 | reverse complement strand
TTAGAGCAGTGCCTGCTCGCAAAGGGCGCGAGTCTTGGTCGATCGAGCACGATTCCGAGCAGCGGCGGTGACGGGTAACGGTGCCCGCGCGCACTTGGACCCCGGAACGGCTATGTGTATCGGGTGGATGTGGTTGGGGTCGTGTTCCCGCATCTTGCCGATGTACGGGTGGTGGGTGTTCAAGATGAGGACGGTGGCGTCGGTGTCTATGCCAGGGTGCGAACGGGCCGGGCCGTGTGTCCTGGTTGCGGCGTGGTGTCGGTATCGGTGCATAGTCGCTACTAGCGGCGGTTGGCTGATTTGCCGGTTGGTGGGCGGCCGGGGTGCGTTCGGTTGACGGTTCGCCGGTTTTCTGCCGCAACTCCGGCTGTCGGTGTCGGACGTTCGTCGAACAGGTGGCCGGTGTGACCGAGCGGCGTCGGCGACGCAGTGTCGGCCTGCTGGAGGCGCTGACCTCGGTCTCAATATGGGCCAGCCCAGCAGCCCGCCGGGTCGCGCACGGTAGCCAACGGCAGAACGCACTGCACCGTTCGGCGTGAAAGCAACAATACGGCCGCGGCAGGCGCGGCCCCACGCGATTCGTAGTCCGCTCTCCCTGCAAGGGGCGGACTGAACACGACCCCACACCCGCACCGAAGGAGGCACATAGGGCGGGAGTCCTCGCGGCCCGCCACGACGCGGGCGTGGTGCGGCAGACAGCTCTGTAGCGCCGCTCAGCTACTGGTACAGCGGCCTCGGGTGGGGCGAGCGCTCGAACGGACAATGCGTTTGTAACGATGGCGTGACCAGGTCGGCTGCGCCTCAGGAGGCTGATTACTCGCCGGTAAGCTGGGTAAGCCCGCAAATGGTGCAGCGTTGCGCCCATCCGATGCCGTCAACGCCGAAGGGACGAGATTCTCGATGAGCACACCCGACACCACTACCTTGCTAACGCAGTTGCGCGCCATCCTCGCTCTGACCAACACCGAGATCCAGGTCGCCGAGACTCGTACAGCCCAGGCCCGCACCGAGGCGGTGCGTCGGGAGTTGTCCGAGAACGCCGACAACGCCCGCGCTCGCGTCGATGCCATCGAGGCCGCCATCCGCGATCTGGGCGAGGTCCCGGAGGTAGTCGGCCCGTTCCTCGGCCGCGCCTCGGCCGCGGTCAAGGCAATGGTCGAACAGGCTCAACCGTTCGACGAGGCCCTGCTCGGCGACCTCGCCCTCGAACATCAACTCCTCGACCGCGCCCGTTACATCAAGGCGCTGGCGACTACAGCCCAACTAACCGATGTGGTGGCGTTGGCGGATCGGTTGATCACCGCGCATTCCGCGACCGTGGATTGGCTGACAATAGTTCTGGCCGAGGATGCCCTCGGCGGGCCTGCCGCGCTTCGCCGCACTCCCTTGCAGGCGGCTGCCGGGACCGCGGTGAAGCTGGTAAACCTCCCGGTCACCTGGTCCGCGCGTGGCCTGGACCGGGCCGTGGACACCGTCCGCACCACCTCACCTGCGCTCGGCGGGCTGTTCGCCCAGGGCGCGCGGGCGGGCGATGTCGCCGTGAAGACCCTGACGGCCTCCCGGGACGCCGCCCTCGAAACCGCCGAGCAGGTCACCCGCAGCGAAGGCGCCGACACCGCCGCCGATGCGTTTCGTTCGATCCGCGCCACCACCGGTGTTCTCGAATCCGATGAGTTTCCCATCGACGACTACGACGAGCTGAACATCAGTCAAGCTGTCGCCGAGGTCAAAGAACTGACCGACCCCGCCGACATCCGAGCGGTGGTCGCCTACGAGGAAGCCCATAAGAACCGTCACGGTGTCGTCTCGGCTGCCCAGACCCGCCTCGCCGCGATCGCCCAGGAAATCGCCGGGCTCAGCTGAGCTACCCCGCCCCACCCGCCGCCGAACAACACACCGCATCACAAGGAACCGGCCGATACCCGCCGCGCGTCTCAGCACAGCTGCTGGTAATCGACCTGCGAGCATCACTGTTCATGCCCACAACACAAGCAAACCGCCGCTCTGCGCGGTGGCAGGCCGGGCTTGTCACCGCGGTGCAGTCGCTTCGACGCGGTGGGTTCACGGACGGTGACGGTGTTTCGGTGGGAACCCGACACACTTTGTGATCGAGCGCGCGCAAAGGCGTCTCCCGGCCGAACCGGCATTGGAACGGCGGCCGGTAGCTCGCTGACGCCGGCTCCCGCCAAACCTCGCTGTATCGAAAACGGGGACCCCGACGTGCGTCGACTCTGGGCCGGCCGGCCGCTGGCCGGTCATGATCCCCGGCCCGCGCTACACATCGAGGCGTGGGGGCGCCACGAAAATCCCGCTCCATCCCCTGGAAACGCCGCCCCCAAGCAGCACCAGCGTTCGACCTGATTGGGCCAGGACGAATAGGCTGGGGTGAAATGCATATGGAACCGGGGATGCGCCGCGAGCCACTTCGCCACGATCGGTGTCTTGTGGGTGCTGTAGTTGGCGCAGGTCCCCGGTGCCGCCGAATATGACAAGTCGTCGGATCATCGTGTGGCCGCCTTTGCACGTGCGAGGTTCACGCCACTGGCGATGACGCCGATATGGCTGAACGCCTGCGGGAAGTTGCCCATGAACGCGCCGGTGGAAGGGTCGATCTGTTCGGAGAACAGACCCAGGGGGCCGGCGCGGGCGCACAGGGAGTCGTAGAGCTGCTCGGCCTCCTCGATACGGCCCTGCAGGGTCAGGTTGTCGATCAGCCAGAAGCTGCACAGGACGAAGGCGCCCTCATCGCCGGGCAGGCCGTCGGGTGATTCGTCGTGCAGGTACCGGTAGAGCAGTCCGCCGCCGGCGTCCAGGCGCTCGGCGATCGCCGCCGTCGTCGCCACCATGCGCGGATGGCCGGCGGGGACGACATGGCGCAGCGGCAGTGCTGGCGTTGATCGGCGGCGCCGTTGCCCCACCGGACCGGTGCCGAAGCCTTGCTGCATCTCGGCGGTCAGGACCTCGGCAAGAGGGTGGTCGGCGAACATCTCCTCGATGTTTCGGCGATCTGCTTGCGTCACCGCAGCAACTCCGCCCGATCGGCAAGGGACAACGGCTGTTCCTGATGTACCGGAGCCGCTTCGGTGCGGCGGCGTTCATCGGCGACCCACCGGCCCAGCAGGCTCTCGTGCACACCGAGCTCGCGGGAGACCTCGGCGACCGTGCGACCTCGTCGGCGCACCGTCTGCCCTCCTCAACTATCTATGACATAGATAGTTGGTATCCGCGAGACCCTGTTCCCCTTTCGGTTGACCGCCCTGACACTGGTGACTCAGACCACAGTCAATCGGACCGTCGATAAGGACAGAACCGTGTCTCACCTGCTGGCTCACCTCAGCCACGTCGAAGTCACCACCCCGGATGTCGCCGCGTCGGCGCGTTTCTATGTCGAGCAGTTCGGGATGCGGGCTATCCATGAGGTCGATGGTCGTGTGTACCTCCGTTGCTGGGGGGACTATTACACCTACAGCCTGGTCCTCGTCGAGGGTCCCGAACCGACGTTGCAGCGGATGGCGTGGCGTACGACCAGTACCGAGGCGCTCGTGCAGGCGGCCGAACGTATCGAGGCCGCCGGAATCACGGGGGAGTGGACGACCGGGGCGTTCGGATTCGGCAGGGCCTACGAGTTCACCGGGCCCTACGGTCACCCGATGCGTCTGTTCTACGACGTGGAGAAGTTCACCGCGGAACCGGAATTCGAGTCAATCTACCCGGACCGGCCGGAGAAGCGCTCCGCGCATGCCGGGGCTCCCCGGTTCCTGGATCACATCACGATCGCGGCGACCGATGTGCGTGGCTTCTGCGCCTGGTACTCCGAAGTGCTGGGATTCCGCACGATGGCCTTCACCGATCTGGAGGAGGCGCCCATCACCGTTTTCGGTGTCCTGACGACCAACGAGAAGTCGCACGATCTCGGGGTGGTTCTCGACACCTCGGAGCGGGCCGGCCGCATCAACCATGTCGCGTTCTGGGTGGACACCTATCAGGAGCTGCTGGTGTGCGCGGATGTGCTGATGGAACGCGGCACCGCCATGGAGTACGGGCCTTCCATCCACGGCATCGGAGAACAGAACTTCCTGTACTTCCGGGAGCCGAGCTCGATGCGCATCGAATTGAATTCGGGCGGATACCGCAATTATGTACCGGACTGGGCACCGCATACCTGGAAGCCGTCCGAAGGCTCGAACAACCTCTACCGCAACGGCGCCATGCCGCATTCGATGACCGAATCCTTCCCCTTCGCCGAAGGCTTCACAGCGACGGAAGAAGGAGCGTCGGACGAGATGAAAGCCGAACTGCTCAATCCCTACGCGAACCCCGGCCAGGGTTGATTCGCCACTTTCGTATCCGGTGTCGCTGCGTAGTGAAGGAGTAACGGAGTGAAGATCGCACGTCGGCAGACCGACGACGGGCCCATCCTGGCGGTGCTCGCCGAAGGAAACCTGCTCGTCGACCTCGAGCCGGTCACCGAGCTGGCGGTTCTACTCGGTGACCGAGGCCGAGTCCACGACGTCGCCGACCGAGCCCTGGCGCGGCGGAAGACGGTGACCCGCCTGGACGAGGCGGTACTGCTTGCACCGCTGGAACCGCCGACGTTCCGGGATTTCTCGACGTTTCCGGACCATACGGAGGGAGTGGTGAAGCTGCTCGATCCGAACGCCACCGTGCCTGCGGAGTTCTGGGAGATCCCGACGTTCTATTTCTCCAACCCCTATGCCATCACCGGACCGTATGCGGACGTGCCGATTGCACCGGGCTGCACCGATTTCGACTTCGAACTCGAGGTCGGCGCGGTGGTCGGCGCGACCGGCCGTGACCTGAGCGTCGAGGAGGCTGCCGAGCACATCGCCGGATATATAGTGATCAACGACTTCTCCGCCCGTGACGTCCAGTTCCACGAAATGCGGCTGCGTTTGGGACCGGCCAAGGGTAAGGACACCGCGACGGCTCTCGGCCACTTCTTCGTCACCGCCGACGAACTCGCCTCCCGGGCCTCCGGCCCGTCCTTCGACCTGCGGATGAAGGTCGCGGTCAACGGGGAGACGGTCGGGGAGGACACGCTCGATCACATGGCGTGGAGTTTCCCGGCGCTGGCCGCGTATGCCTCGCGGGGCACCGAGATCCGGCCGGGCGATCTGCTGGGTTCGGGAACCTGTCGCAGTGGATGCCTGGCCGAGTTGTGGGGCAGGCACGGCCGTGCGGTACGTCCGGCTCTGCGGCCGGGTGATGTGGTCACCACAACCGTCGATGTCCTCGGCGAGACCCGCAACCGCATCGTCGAGGCCGCAGCGGTGCGGCCGATCCGTGCGTGGAGGCAGGCATGACCTACCGGGTGCTGATCACCGACCATCCTGCGGCCACCGTCGATGTCGAGCGTGCGGTGTTCGACGCGGCCGGGGTCGAGATGGTGGTCGCGGAGTCCACTGACCCGGCATCACTGGCTGCTCTGGCCGCGGATGTCGACGCTATTGCCACCTGCTTCGCGAAGGTCCCCGCCGAGGTACTCGATAACGCGCCGCGCTGCCGGACCGTGGCACGGTTCGGCGTGGGTGTGGACAACATCGATGTGGCGCGGGCCGGTGAGCTGGGCATCGTGGTGACGAATGTGCCGGTGTACTGCGTCGACGAGGTCGCCGATCACACGCTGATGCTGCTGCTGGCGCTGGCACGGCGGCTGGTGCCGTTCGCTGCCGACACCGCGGCCGGCCGCTGGAATCGCAGTCTCGCCCCGGTGCCGGTCCGTCTGCGCGGGAGGACTTTCGGCATCGTCGGTGTGGGGGCGATCGGCTCTGCTGTGATTCCCCGGGCCTCGGCGCTCGGTATGGATGTACTGGCACTTTGCCGCCACGGCGGCGAGATCGAGGGTGCCACCGCGGTGAGTTCTCTCGACGAACTGCTCACGGCCGCTGATGTCGTTTCGCTGCACCTGCCGTTGAACTCGTCCACGCACCGCTTGATCGGCGCGCGTGAGCTCGGGCTCATGAAACCCACAGCGCTGCTGCTCAACACCTCGCGCGGTGGCCTGGTCGATACCACCGCGCTGACCGCAGCGCTCTCGGAAGGGCGATTGGGCGGTGCGGGTCTCGATGTCACCGAACCCGAACCGCTACCCGCCGACCACCCGCTGCGGACGATGGCCAACGCCGTGCTCACCCCACACTATGCGTTCAGTTCCGACGGGTCGATGGCCGATCTGTCGCGTACCGCGGCCCACCACGTCCTCGACGTGCTCGCCGGTCGCCGACCGGACTCGATCGTCAATCCCGAGGTCCTAACTTTCCCGGCTCTGCGCACTCCAGAGCTGGCGCGATGAGCACCGACTACGCCGATCTGACCGATACGGTGACCGCGCATCTGCGCGCTCGCGGTCTCGCCGCCCCCGAAGCCGGCCTGACCGTGCGCACACTCACCGGCGGCGTCTCCAACGACGTTGTCGCGGTCACCGGTGACGGTGTCGACGCCGTGGTCAAACGAGCCCTGAGCCGGTTACGGGTCCGGCAGGAGTGGGAAGCCGATGTGGGCCGGCTGACCACCGAGGGCCGCGCGCTGCGCCTGGCCGCGACGATCGAGCCGGAATCGGTGCCCCCCGTGTTGGATCTGTCCGACGGTTTCCTCGTTATCGGCCGGGCCCCCGACCACTGGCACACCTGGAAGGCCGACCTGATGGCCGGGGTATTCGATGTGCACGTCGCGGCCCGGCTCGGCGAGTTCCTGGCGCAACTGCAACGGAACACTGCCGACCGGGTCGACCGGCTGCGAGACGAGTTCGGATCGCGGACCGCGTTCGAACAACTGCGGGTCGATCCGTTTCACCGGCAGCTCCCCGGCCGGTATCCGGATCTCGCACCGCAGATCGATCGGACGATCGCGGTCATGGCGGAAACCACCGAATGCCTGGTGCACGGTGACTACTCACCGAAGAACGTGCTCGTCGGCGACTCCGACGCCGAGCTGTGGGTCATCGACTGGGAAGTCGCCCATCTGGGCGACCCTGCCTTCGATCCGGCCTGGATCGTCGGCCATCTGCTGCTCAAGAGCATCCGCCGGCCCGACTACGGCGACCGTTACCGTGCGGCGGCGGCGACCTTTCTCGATACCTGGAATTGCACCGATGCGGAGACGGTGACCCAGCTGATCCGCCAAACCGGCTGCCTCGTGCTGGCCCGCGTGGACGGCCGCAGCCCCGTCGACTACCTCGACGAACCCGGACAGGTGGCCGCCCGCTCGCTCGGCCGCCGGTTGCTCGGCGATCCCCCTCATTCACTACCGGACGCTTGGAGGCTCCTCGCATGACCGATACCGCTATCCGCGATATCACCGCCTGGGAAGGACTCGACTCACGCGGCAAACCCACCGTGGGGTGTGAGGTGCTGCTCGCCGGCGGTGCACGTGGGCAGGCCTACGTCCCCTCCGGGGCCTCGACCGGCCGCCACGAAGCGCGCGAGCTGCGCGACGGCGGCACCCGATACGCCGGGCAGGGCGTGCAGCGCGCCGTAGCGAACGCCACCACGATCCTCGCCGACGCCGTGCGAGGCCTCGATGCCCTCGACCGCGCGGCGGTCGATGCCGCGCTGCGGGCCGCCGACGGCACACCGGACCTGGGTGCGGCGGGCGCCAACGCCGTACTGGCGATATCGGTCGCGACCGCACTGGCCGCCGCCGATGCCCAGCGCATCCCGCTCTACCGGCTGGTCGCGGCAGCGGGGGATGAGCCGCTGCTGCCGCTGCCGATGGTCAACATCATCTCCGGCGGCGCCCATGCCGGCCGTTCGATCGATGTGCAGGACTTCCTCGCCGTCCCGGTCGGGGCGCAGTCTTTCTCCGAGGCCATCGAATACAGCGCGCGGGTCCGCCAGGGCACCGCGGACGTGCTGGCCGAGCGCGGTCATTCGGTCGCGCTGATCGCCGACGAAGGCGGGCTCGGACCCGTGCTGCCGACCAACCGGGCCGCGCTGGACATGGTGGTCGCCGGCATCGAGCGCGCCGGACTGCGACCCGGCTCGGATATCGGGATCGCGGTCGATATCGCCGCCACCCAGTTCCTCACACAGGACGGGTACTACGTCCTGGCCGCCGAGGGTGATCGCCGGCTGAGTGCGGCCGAACTGGTCGACGAGCTCGCCGATTGGTGCGAGCGCTACCCGATCATCTCCTTGGAAGACGCACTCGGCGAAGACGACTGGACGGGATGGGCGCGGGCGACCGAACGACTCGGCCACCGGCAGCTGCTCGGTGACGACTTCTTCGTCACCGACGCCGAACGGCTGCGTCGTGGCATTCGGGACAAGGTCGCCAACGCCGTGCTCGTCAAACCCAATCAGACCGGCACCCTCTCCGACGCCCACGCGGTCGTGCGGCTGGCACACGACAACGGTTACCGCACTGTGCTTTCCGCGCGGTCGGGGGAAACCGAGGACGCGTGGCTGGCTGATCTGGCGCTGGGCTGGCGGACCGGTCAGATCAAGGTCGGCTCCACCATGCGCTCCGAACGCACCGCGAAATGGAACCGGCTGTTGCAGATCGAAGCCCAGCTCGGCGACCGGATCGAATACGCAGGCGCCGTCGTCATCTCGGCCCCGGCCGGCGATCGGGCACGCGCATGAAGCGGGTGGTCGAAGGCTACGGGCTGGGAACCTTCGCCGACGGCACGCGAACATTCGCCGGAGTGGTCGCGGGTGACCGGGTGGTCGAGCTCGCACCGGAGCAACTGGGGCCCGGGATTGTCACCACCGCAGATATCTTCGACGCCTGGGATACCGTGCGCACCGCACTACCCGACATCGCCGCGCACGCGGGCGCCGACGGTACGCCGTTGGCGCAGCTCCGTATTCTGCCGCCGGTACAACCGCGCCACATCTACCAGGCGGGAGCGAACTACCGCAGCCACGTCGCCGAGATCATCGTCTCCGGCAAAGCCGCCGACGACACTCGCACCGATGAAGAGCTCGAGGCCGCGGCCGCGGCGATGATGGACGAGCGAGCCCGGACGGGCAGCCCGTTCTTCTTCACCGGCCTGGCCTCGGCGATGTGCGGCGCCGACGACGACGTCCTGCTCGTTCCCGAATCCGTCCAGACCGATTGGGAGGCCGAACTCGTCGTCGTCATCGGGGCCGTCGCCGACAACGTCCCGCGCGGCAACGCCCTCGACTTCGTCGCCGGCTACACCGTCGCCAACGATGTCAGCGCCCGCGATCTGCAATTCCCCGCCGAACACCGGCCACTCGGCGGGGACTGGCTGCGCGCGAAGAACCGGCCCACGTTCTTGCCCGTGGGGCCGTTCGTGATCCCGGCCGAAAACCTCGGCGACTACCGGGACCTCGAAATCGAATTGCGCCTCAACGGCGAACGCAGGCAACACGATCGGGCCGGCAACATGCTCTTCGACGTGCCGACCCTCATCGCCCAGGCCTCCGCCATCACTCCCTTGCTGCCCGGCGACCTGATCCTCACCGGCAGCCCGGCCGGCAACGGCGGAAAGTGGCAACGCTGGCTCACTCCGGGCGACGTGATGGAGGCATCCATCAGCGGTATCGGCACCCTCCACAACACCTGCCAGGCAGCACCGGGAAAGAAGGCCACAGCATGACCTCCGAAATCACCACGGACACCTCACCGGTCTTCGACCCCGAGAATCCGGCCGCCACTATCGAGGCAATGGCCCACCGGTGCAGCAACTGGGGTCGCTGGGGCGAGGACGACGTCCACGGCACACTCAACTTCCTCGACGAGGGCGCGCGGGTCCGTGCGGCCCAGCTCGTCACCACAGGTCAGACCTTCTCGCTGGCGCAGCCTTTCAACGCCGAAGGACCGCAGAAAGGATGGCGGCGACGGACCAACCCCGTCCACACCATGACCGATACCGGTCTGGACGCCGAATTCGGTGACCAGGGCTTCCCCTTCGGAATGGGCGGGGCCGACGATGTGATCGCCATGCCGCTGCAGTGCTCGACCCAGTGGGACGGGCTCGGCCATATCTTCGACCACGGCCGCGCCTGGAACGGGCGCCGCGCCGGAGCCGTCGTCACCTCCGAAGGCGACCAGGTCACCGGCATCGAAACCGCCGCCGACCGGATCGTGGGCCGCGCTGTACTCCTCGACGCCGGTCGCGCCCTCGCCGGTGAACTCGGACTCGAACATCCCGAGCTGCCCGACGGGTTCGCGCTCACCCCCGAGCTGCTCGACCGCATCATCGACCGGCAAGGAGCCTCGGCCCAGGTGGGCCGCGGTGACATCCTGCTCGTACGCACCGGCCAGTACAGCCGCACACGGCGCGAAGGGTGGGGTGATTACGCCGGTGGCGCCGCGCCCGGCCTGTCGTTCCGCTCGGCGCCCTGGCTGCACGACCGGGAGATCGCGGCAATCGCCACCGACACCTGGGGATTCGAAGTGCGGCCCACCGAGTTGAACGGCGCCTTCCAGCCACTGCACCAGATCGTCATTCCCCATATGGGTCTCTACATCGGTGAGATGTGGAATCTCGACGAGCTCGCCGAACACTGCTCGCGCACCGGCCGATACGAGGCGTTCCTCGTCGCCGCGCCGCTGCCGGTCACCGGTGCGGTCGGGTCACCGGTCAATCCCGTCGCCGTCGTGTGACAACGAAGACACGCTAGAAAGGCCTCCGCCCCATGCCCTCAACGAAGAAGGTAGGCATCATCGGCGCCGGTATCGCCGGATTGTCGGCCGGTATCCTGCTTGCCGACCGCGGTATCGATGTCGAGATCCTCGAACGCGCCGACGGGCCCCGAACGGTAGGTTCGGGAATCACGCTGCAAGGTAACGCGCTACGCATCCTGCGCCAACTCGGCGTCTGGGACCGGATCGAGTCGCAAGGATACTCCTTCGACACCGTCGGCCTGCGCGCCCCCGACTCCGAAGCCACCGTCCTGGTTGTCATGAACGACGTGCGGACCGGCGGGGACGACCTTCCGGCGACCGTGGGAATGCATCGGCCCGAACTCGCCGCGATCCTGCGCGACCGGCTCGACGCGGCCGGCGGCCGGATCCGATACGGCGCCGACGTGGTGGGCATCGATTCGTCCGGGAACACCGCCACCGCGGTCACGGCGTCCGGGGACCGCAGGTCCTACGATCTGCTGATCGCCGCCGACGGCATCAACTCACCCACCCGGGGTCTGCTCGGTATCGATATCGCTCCTCGTCCCACCGGCGTCGGTGCCTGGCGCGTGGTGGTGCCGCGTCCCACCGGCGTCGTGCGCACCGATCTCATCTACGGTGGTCCGCACCACGTCGCCGGATATTGCCCCACCGGCGACGACTCGATCTACGCCTACATCGTCGAGGACGCCCAGGTCCGCGACAGCGCACAAGGGCCGTTGATCTTCAAGGAACTCGCGGCCGGCTACGGGGGGCCGTGGAAACAGATCGCCGATTCGATCGACGAGAACACGCCGGCCAACTACACCTGGTTCACCACCCATCTCGTCGAGGGCCCCTGGCATCGTGACCGAGTGGTCCTGATCGGCGACGCCGTCCACAACTGCCCGCCGACGATCGCCCAGGGCGCGGCCATGGCGCTGGAAGACGCCGCGGTGCTCGTCGAGGAACTGTTCGCCGGCGACGTACCGCCGGATGCGGTGTTCACCCGCTTCCGGGAACGCCGGTTCGAACGAGCCAAGATTGTGGTCGAGTCCTCCACCCTGCTGGTGCAGTGGATGGTCGACGGCCACCGCGGCGACGTGGCCGAAGTCATTCAGCGGGTCGCCCACATGGTGAAGGAACCGGCGTGACGGGCCCGATCGTCGACGTGCACGCGCACGCCCTGCTACCCGCCGTCGAAGCCTACGTCGCCGAACTCGACCCCGAGGGCCTCGCCGCAGCCAAAGCTCTCGACGCCCGCCGCAACGGACCCGAATCCCTTGCCGCCTCGGGCCGCATGATCGGCGAACGGTGGCCGCTGCTGACCGACCTGCCCACCCGGCTGTCCGCGATGGACGCCGCCCAAGTCGACGTCCAGCTGGTGTCTCCGTCGCCGTCCCACTACTACCCGTTCCTCGGGCCGGACGATGCACTGGACGTCGCCCAGCGAGTGAATGCGGCCATCGGTGAGCTGGTCGGCCGAGCCCCCGACCGGCTCCTCGGACTGGGTGTCGCCCCGCTACAGCACCCGGAACAGCTGGTTCCCGCCCTCGACGACGCCCGCGGCCGCGGACTGCTGGGCGTGGAGATCGGGTCCTTCGGTGCCTCCGCTACCGGCGGACAGGCCGGCACAGTGGAACTGTCCGATCCGGCGCTGAATCCGTTCTGGGCGGCCGCCGAGACAGCGGGCGCCGTCGTGTTCCTCCATCCGTTCGGGTGCTCACTCGACGAACGACTCGACCGGTTCTACCTGGCCAACACCGTGTCGCAACCCGCCGAGAACGCGGTAGCACTGTCCCACTTGATCTTCGGCGGAGCCCTCGATCGCTACCCCGGTCTGCGCGTGGTCGCCGCACACGGCGGCGGTTACCTTCCGACGACCATCGGGCGCTCCGACCATGCCTGGCGGGTCCGGCCCGAAGCCCGCACCTGCCGGCACCTGCCGTCGACCTACCTGCGGCGGCTCTGGTTCGACTCGCTCACCCACGACAGCGGGCAGCTCGCGGAGCTGATCCGGGTGGCCGGGCCCACGCGTGTGCTGCTCGGTTCGGACTTCCCCTTCGATATGGGAACCGACGACCCCGTCACCGCGGTGCGCGCCGCGGGCCTGCCCGAGGAGGTCGTGCGGGCCGTACTGTCCGGCAACGCCGCAGCACTGCTACCGGACATCGGAGACCGGGAGGACCTGGTCACGTAGGGTTTCGAAGGACAGGACACGCGGGATGGTGGCCAGGGCGGAGGAGTGCCGGTGAAGGAAGTCGACCTGAACCTGCTGCCGCATCTGCACGTGCTGCTCGAACTGCGCAACGTCTCCCGGGCCGCCGAACGCGTGCACCTGAGCCAGTCGGCGATGAGTGCGGCACTGGCCCGGCTGCGCCGGCATTTCGACGACGAACTCCTGGTCCGCGCCGGACGGGAGTACACCTTGACCGCGTTCGCGCGTAGTCTCGCGCCCGCTGTCCAGGAGGCCCTGGCGCGAGTGCAGGATGCGATGCAGATGCGGTCGGCGTTCGATCCCGCCGACACCGACCGCACCTTCGTCCTGGCGGCGTCCGACTACGCGACCACGGTCGTGGTCCGGCCGTTGCGCGGCCTGATCGCCCGGCAGGCCCCCCACGTGTCAGTGGATATCGTCCCCACCGCCGGGATCGACCTCGGCCTCGAGGTATTCGGCCAGGTGGATGTCGTCGTCGGACCGATGGGATTCGATTTCGGCGGCAGCTACCGGCAGTTGTTCCGCGACGAATTCGTCGCCGTCATGGACAGCGGCAACCCATTGCTCGAGCGCGCCGAACTGACCCTCGCCGACCTCGCCGCCGTGCCACACGCCGCCGGCGAATTCGGCCCCGGCGTGACGACACCGCCCATGCAGTTCCTCGCCGACGCCGGTGTCACCCCCGTCGTGGCCGCCCGGGTATCGGGCTGGCAGATCCTGCCGTTCCTCGTCGAAGGCACCGACCTCGTGGCACTCGTCCCACGCCTACTGGCCACCCGATTGGCAACCGGGCTGTCGGTGACCGTCGTGGAATTCGTGGCGGAACTCGAGATACCGGTCGTGGAGGCCATGTTCTGGCATCCCCTGCACACCACCGACCCCGCCAACACCTGGCTCCGTGAATCGATTCAGCAGGTCTGCCGGGAAATCCGCGACGAAGACACCGGACCGATTCATCCGGTCCGGATCGGGCTGCCGAAGTCCTGAGTGACTGTCTGTTATCGCCATGGGGCCTCTATTACCGCCACGGGGCCGAGCTCATTCGCCGGATCGCCCGGCCCGTAGATACTGTTCGACCATCCTCGTCGAGTACGCGATCTCCTCGTCCAGCGTGGGCGCCGGGCTGATGAAATCAGCACCGTGCATCGTGCGCAGCACGGCCATCGCGTACACGGCGCGAAAGGCTTGCCACCCGGGTGTCGAGTCACTGGTCAGCAGTCCGGTGCGCTCCAGCGCGGCGACGAACATATCCCCGAGCAGGGCGGTATGCCGTTTGCCCCGTTCGAAAACCACGCGATGCTCGGGCGCGATCGCGATGACCGGCCGGAGGAACTCCGCGTTCCGCTCGAACAGCAGGAGCACGGCGGCGACCGCCCGGCCGATCACTTCCCCCGGCGGCAATCCCGGCTCCTGTGCCTCTCGGAACAAGTGGTCCCGATCGGTCGCCATCTGCGTCATCTTGTGTTCATAGACGGCCAAAAACAAGGCCTCTTTGCTCGACGCGCGCTCATAGATGGCCCGCGGATTGATACCGGACGTTTCACTGAGCGCCGCGATCGTGAAGCCACCGTAGCCCGCGGACTCCAGCAGCGTGATTCCGGCCTCCAGCACCCGCTGCCATGCTTCGCGGCTGCGCTTCTGCCGCGGCTGCCTGATCGCGAGTGTCGCGGGAAGATCCGGGGTTGCCACGTCGCGTTCAGACATATCGGGGGATTTGCGGGAGGCCATTGACAAATGGTGACACGGCGCACATGATTGTCGGTAACCGAAGTGATCACTTCGGTTTGGTGCGAATGGCCGCGAAACGCCGGCCCAGCCGGTGCGACCAACGCCCAAGAAATCCGATGGCGGAGGGCGACGCGGACCCACATTCAGTCAGTCGGACTCCCGGCGCACAGTCACCGATACCGACCGAATATGTCCAAAGGGCCGGTGCTGCAGCAGCTTCGGAATCGGCCAGGAGTTATGGAAGAGAGGCACAAATGGCCCGGCGATCAACGAAGAACGGCAGGGTCGCGGTGATCGGCGGGGGGCCGGCGGGAATGGCCACCGCACTGTCGGTGCGTCAGACAGGCCACGAGGTCACCGTGTTCGAGCGCTACCCGCATGCGCGGGTAGCGGGAAATATCCTCAACCTGTGGCCCGGGCCGATCAAAGCGCTCGGGCTGATGGGCGTCGACACCGACGGGCTCGGCGCCGGCTGCTTCACCGAGTTCCGCAGCCACCGCGGAAAGAGACGGGCCCGGATCCAGCTCCCCGACGATATCGTTCGCGACTACCACGGCGGCTACATCGGGCTGCTGCGCCGTGAGCTCTACGAGCGCATGCTCGCTGCCCTGCCGGAAGGCGTGATCCAATTCGAACGCGGCGTCACGAGTTTCGAACAGGACCGCAGCGGTGTCCGCCTGCACATGTCCGACGGCGCCATCGAAGAAGCGGACGTACTGATCGGCGCGGACGGTATCGATTCCCTGGTCCGCCGCACCCTGTGGGGTGATTCCCCCAAACGCGAGCACAATCTGCACGTCCTCGCCGGATTCGTCCTCGGCAAAAAGATCGACGGCGTCGAATACAACGAGAACATCCTCAACCACAGCCGCACCGTCCAGGGCACCTGGAGCGGTATGCTCCACCGCGGCGAGTACGGCTACCAGTGGTGGGTACTCGAAGCCCACGACGCCGGCGCCGAGTTCACCGAGGACATCGGGACCAGAGCGAGAATGCTGGCCGCCGAATTCGGTGCCCCGCTGACGACGCTGATCGATGCCACCGATCAGGGCAATATGCAGCGCTGGCCGATCCGCGATCGCAAACCCCTCGGCCGATGGTCCTCGGGCCGGGTCACGCTGGCCGGCGACGCCGCCCACCCGACCTCCCCGTACGCCGCCTACGGCGCGGGAATGGCCACCGAGGACGGCTACTTCATCGGCCGCACCCTGGCCGGTGTCGACCTGACAGACCACGACGCCGTGACAGCAGCCCTGGCCCGGTACGAGGAACCTCGTAAACCGCACACCGCGCGGCAATCGAACCAGGCGTACTACATCGGGCAATTGTTCCACCACACCCCGCGGCCACTGTGCGGGCTCCGTGATGCCATTCTCGATCACACTCCGCTACTGCAGAAAGTGGCAGGTGATTCCAGCCCCGGCGAGATCATCGAGCAGATCGCGCTGATCGACGCAGCCGAACAACGCTTCACCGCAGCTTGCGCGTAGCCGGTGGCCGCGTGCCCGGCGCCTTGTTCGTGCCGCACCAGGATGTGGCGGATCTGCCGTGATTCGAGCAATGGGTCGTACACGGGAAGGATTGCTACCCGAGATGCCGAATACGATCTCGACGTCCAGCTTCTCGCGTGAGCGGACGACAGCCCGGGCACCGGTCAGGGCTATCGGGTCCGTGGACCGAGGCGGGTCCTTCGGTTCTGCCGTGCTGGGCAGTGGCCGGGACTCGTGGTGCAATGCCGGGGCGTGCGGGCACTGGTTCGATATCAATTTGCTCACGTGCGTTCCCTCGGTGTTGTGACGCGTGGGTTCGGTTGGTGGTCGCGCGTCGAGCAGTCCACTGAGATCTGCGTTGGGTCGGTGGTCACGGAAGTGGTGTCGAGCCTCGTGAGCCTCGTTTGGCCTGTGGTGTCGGCGGTGTGGGCCGCAGGGGTGGCAGCGGCCGGTGTGCCTGGTGGCGTCGGTGTCGCCACGGCGCGGTAGGAGGTTGTCGGTTGGGGGCGGGCCTGCGGTCCAATCTCAAGATGTCGAGGTGGGCTGTGGTCCCTCGGGGCTGAGGAGTGACAGTTTTCTCATGCAGAACTCTCGTAGTTGCTGTTCGGTCCGGGAATCGAGGTAGTGATCCTTGTCGGTGTCGAGCAGCCATAGGACACGTTGATAGAAGATTCCGGGGGCGATTCCGAAGGCCGGGAGGATGTATTCGTCTCCGTTGCCGAAGCGGTACCACTTGACGACGAATTCGACCATCGAGCGCTCGTGCGGGGTCATGTCTGTCCTCGCCGATTCTTGTCAGGCCAGATCGGCGGCGGTGAATCCGTTTTCGAGCTTGTGTTTGACCGTGGTCAGGAAGCGCGCCGCGTCGGCGCCGTCGACGATTCGGTGGTCATAGGACAGCGACAGGTATGCCATGGACCGGACACTGATTTCGAGCGCGCCCTCGGGCCGCCGGGGAATCAGTCGTTCGACGACGGCCCCGGTGCCGAGGATCCCGGTTTGCGGCTGATTGATGATGGGGGTGTCGAAGAGCGCGCCGCGGCTTCCGGTGTTGGTGAGAGTGAAGGTGCCGCCACCGAGTTCGTCGGGGGTGATCGTGCCGGAGCGCACTTTGTCGGCCTTGTCCGCGATTGCCTGGGCGAGGCCGGAGATGGTGAGGGTGTGCGCGTCGCGGATGACGGGCACCATCAGGCCCTTATCGCTGTCGACGGCCATTCCCAGGTGGCAGTGGTCGTAGTAGGTGACTTCGGTAACCTCGGGGTTGAGTGAGGCATTGAGCATCCGATGTGCCGCCAGGGCTTCGACGGCAGCCTTGGCGAAGAACGGCAGGTAGGACAGTTTGACGCCGGTGCGGGCGGAAAACGCCTCTTTGTGTTGTGCGCGCAGGGCGGCGATCGCGGTGATATCGACCTCGAGGACACTGGTCAGCTGCGCGGAGGTCTGCAGCGACTCGACCATGCGTGCGGCGATGGTCCGGCGGATCCGGGGAAGTTTCTCGACGGTGCCCCCGGATTGAGCGGGCACTGTCGTGATGGACTTCTGGACCTGCTCGGCTGCTGCGGTGGGAGGCAGTGAGGTGGTGGCCTGGCCGTCAGTGCTGGAAGGATCTGGCGCAGGGGTAGCAGGCGCCGGTGCGGGTGAAGGCGATGGCGGGGTTGCTGCTGCCGGGGGGGTCCGGGGCTGCAGGCGGTGACGGCTCGGTGCCGGGTTGTGTGGAGCCGCCGTCGGGCTCGGCGATGATCGCGAGGGCTGTGCCGACAGCGACGACACTGTCTTCCTCGACGAGGATCTGTTCGAGTATTCCACCGGCCGGAGCAGGGATCTCGGTATCGACCTTGTCGGTGGCCACCTCCAGCAGCGGTTCCTCGGCCGCGACGTGCTCGCCGGGCGATTTGAGCCAGCGAGTGATGGTGCCTTCGTCGATGCTTTCGCCGAGCACCGGCATGTACACCGTCGTGGTGGCTGCGATCTGATCGGTTGTCATGGTGGTGGGGGCTCCTGGTGTTCAGGTCCGGGAAATCAGGGCAGGATGTCGAGCGCGGCGCGCACGATGCTGTCGGTGTCGATGCCGTGATAGCGGTAGACGTCGTCGAGCGAGCCGACCTGCCCGAACTTGCTGACGCCGAGGGCGGTGCTGCGCACCTGGTTGATTCCGGCGAGGAACGCGAGTGTGTGGGGGTGGCCGTCCAGGACGGTGACCATCGGGGTCGCCCGGTCGGCGGGGAAGAGCTGGTCGAGGATCCAGCTCGCGCCGGCGCCGCGGCCCTGCCGGGCCTGCCGGGCTTCGAACAGCAGCCCGGGGCTGGTGATGCACACGACGTCGGCGGGCACTCCGGCCTGCGCCAAACGCTGCGCGGCGGCCAGAGCTTCGGGCATCAGCGCACCCATCGCGACGATGGTCAGCTGGGCACCAACGCGGCGGACCAGCGGGTAGCCGCCGGCCACGACCTGCCGCCGGCGCCGTTCCCGGGCCGCGGGATCAGCGGGCACGTCCGCCAGGGTCTGGTCGACGGGGCGGGTGGACAGCCGCAGGTAGGCGGAGCTGCCGTCGGGGCGGCCCAGCCGGGCCAGGCCGGCGAGCAGGGTCCATTCCACGTCGATGGCGAAGGCCAGGTCGTAGCTGATACAGCCGGGCTGTTCGAGGCCGATGGAGGGGGTTTTGATCGACTGATGGGCGCCGCCCTCGGCGGCGAGGGTGACACCGGAGGGGGTGCCGACCAGGATCGACTGGCCACCGGCGTAGATGCCGTAGGACCAGGGTTCGAGTGCACGCTCGACGAACGGGTCGTAGAGCACACCGATCGGGAACAGCGGTTGCCCCCATCGGCTCCAGGTGGCGCCGAGTTCGCCGATCAGGCCGACGAGGTTGGTTTCGGCAATGCCGAGCTCCATATGCTGGCCGGTGGGCCGTTCGTTCCAGTGCATGACGGTTTCGGCGTCGTCGGCGAACCAGTTGTGCCGTTCGTCGGGCGACCACACCCCCACTTTGTTGACCCAGCCGCCCAGGTTGGTGGTGGAGCTGACATCGGGGCTGACGGTCACGACGCGCTGCGCGGCCTCGGGGGCGGCGCGGGTCAGATCCAGCAGGGCCCGTCCCAGCGCGGCCTGGGTGGTGGAGGTGCCTTTGGGGATACGGCCGAATTCGGTGGGAATGGTGATATCGGGCAGGGCAGGCACCGGATCGCGATGCAGCCGGGCCGCGGTTGCCGCACACACTTGCCCGGCCGTGGAGTCTGCCGGGAACCGCTGCCACGGATGCTGCGGGTCGTATCCGATTCCGTCGGCGAAATGGGTGTATTCGTCGACGGTGAGCAGCGCGGAATGATTCTGCGGGTGGCCTTGGGTGGGCAGGCCGTAGCCCTTGATGGTGTAGGCGATGATCACAGTCGGGCGGGTGTCGTCGATCTGCCGGTAGGCCTGGGTCAGCGCGGGCAGATCGTGGCCGCCCAGGTTGCGGATCGCGGCGGTGAGGGTCTCGTCGTCCAGATCGGCGATGAGCGTGGCGATCTGGTCACTGCCGGTCCAGGTCCCGGGCAGCCGGGTGCGTACTTCGTCGGCGCTGCATCGCAGCAGCCGCTGGTATTCGGGGTTGGGCATCTCGAGGATGCGGGTGCGCAGCGCGTCGCCGCCGGGGCGGGCGAACAGCGATTCGAGCAGCCGGCCGAACTTCACGGTGATGACCTGCCAGCCCGCGGCATCGAACATCTTCTCGAGCCGGCGCGCGGCGATATTGGGCACCACCCGGTCCAGCGACTGGCGGTTGAGGTCGACGATCCACACGACCTCGCCCAGTTCGGTGATCCCGGGATCGAGGATCGCCTCCCAGACCGCGCCCTCGTCGAGTTCGGCGTCCCCGACCAAGGAGTACTGGCGACCGGAGCCGGTCGCGCCGAGATGGGTGTCGACATAGCGGCGTGCCATCGCTCCCCAGATCGGGGCGGTCGCCCCGATACCGACCGATCCGGTGGAGTAGTCCACGGTATCGGGGTCCTTGGTGCGGCTGGGGTAGGACTGCAGGCCCCCGAACTCGCGCAGTGTCGTCAGATGCTTCTCGTCGAGTTCGCCAAGCAGATAGTTGATGGCATGTAGCACCGGTGAGGCGTGCGGTTTCACCGAAACCCGGTCTCCGGCACGCAATGTGGTGAACCACAACGACGTCATGATCGTCACCATCGACGCACACGAGGCCTGGTGGCCGCCGACCTTGAGTCCCGATGGATTCGGGCGCACCCGATTCGCATGATGAATCATCGACACCGCCAACCACAGCGTGCGCTGTTCGATCTCCGACAGTGCGTCGGGATCGATGGCCTCATCGAGGGTGCTGGGGTGTTCGGGCTCGGTGGCCGTAGTCATCGGAATGCTCCTCCTGGAATCGGCGCGTCCATATCGCCGGGTAGTCGGATGAAAGCCAGTGCTCTCGTACGGGAACAGCACACACGCCTGGTCCGGCGGCTCCGTCCATATACGCGATAGATCGCTGCCCGAGTGCTACATAGATGCAGTTCGCCCATTGATTGGACGTAGAACGAGCAGTTCATGCAACCTATACGCTTGAATTTGCGCAGTATGCACATCGTCGGTGGAAGTATGCCCGTCCGCGATTGTCGAATTGCCAACTATTCACCTCGACCCCCGAAAGCTGGCGACATGGCACACCAGTTCCGCGCCGACCGGATCGACGCACGGATCATCAGCGCGCTCGTCGACGACCCACGCGCGAGCGCGATGGCAATCGCACAACGAACAGGGCTGTCCCGCAACACCGTCCAGGCTCGCCTGGCCAAGCTGGAAGGCGCCGACGCGTTGGAATCATTTCAACGCCGCGTGGACCCTGCCACTCTCGGCTACCCGCTGCGGGCATTCCTCTTCGCCAATGTCACCCAGCGCAAACTGGCCACCATCGCCGAGGAGCTGGACGCCATCCCCGAAACACTGGAGGTGCAAGGTCTCAGCGGCACCGTTGACCTGCTGATTCAGGTCGTCGCACGGGACGCCGACGATCTGTACCGGATCGCCGGTCAGATCCTCGAGATCGACGGTATCGAGAGAACGACCACGTCGCTGGTGATGCGGGACCTCGTCACCTACCGGGTCACATCTCTGCTGAACGAGCTCGCCCACCGCGGAAGCTCATAGCCGCTGCAAATATTCCCAGCTGTCGCCGCCGCGTCCGAGGGCAGACAAATGTCAGACATTCGTGTTAGTGTCGTGACGTGAAGAACCCCCCAGCGCCGCGCCGAACCGCGAGCCTTTCGAAACAATTGGTCGATTCACTCCGGGAACACATCTCGTCAGGGGCGTGGCCGGTCGGTATGCGGCTACCGGGTGAACACGAGTTGGTGAACCAGCTCGGTGTGAGCCGTACGACACTGCGTGAAGCCCTGGGTGCGTTGACGCACCTCGGGCTGCTGGAGGCTCGGGCGGGTGATGGCACGTATGTGCGCGCTTCCAGCGAGTTCGAAGCGGTGCTCATGCGTCGTGCAGCCGAATCGCGACACCAAGAACTGCGTGAGATCCGTGCTGTTCTGGAAGAGTACGCCTCCAGTTGCGCCGCGCTACGGCGATCGCCGGACGACCTGCACGAGATGCGGACGCTGCTCGCCGAAGTCGGTGATGCCGTCGAGGTCGGTTCGATGAAGGCTGCGGTAGAGGCCGATTCCCGATTTCACAAGGCAATCGTCCGTGCCGGCAACAATGCGTTACTAACCGAAATCTACGAGGTGCTCGGTGAAGCCGTGTCCACCTATCTCGACAGCGTGCCATTCGACACGGAGGCCCTTGTTGAACACGAACGGTTACATCATTCCCTCGTGGCGGCAATCGAGAGCGGTGACGAGACGGCGGCCCGATATGCGGCTTCCGCGATCGTCGCGCTGAATCCCATCGAATTCGAACGAGACTAGAAAATGCCCGGAAGCTCCACACTCACCAAGCCCGCGCAACCTTCGTCAACCGTCCTCTCTGCAGGGCTTGTCATCGCGATCCTGCTCGTTGCGGTCAACCTCCGGGTATCCCTCACCGTTGTCGGACCGTTGCTGCCCGATATCGAGCGCACAACCGGCATGACTGCGATCTGGGGAGGCGCCCTGAGCACGTTGCCTCTCCTTACGTTCGCAGCGACCTCACCGTTCGTCGGCCGTGCTTCCCATCGGTTCGGGTCGGCTCGGGTACTGACCGTCTCGCTGGGGGTGCTCGCGATCGGCACGATTGTGCGGTCGATACCGTCGGCAGCCTGCCTGTTCCTGGGCACGGTAATCCTCGCCGCGGCGATCGCATTCGGTAATGTGCTGTTGCCCTCCGTGATTCGCCACCATGTGCCACCTGCGCACATTCATACCGTCAGCGCCCTCTATGTCACGGCTATGGGCCTTGTCGCCGCGATTTCTTCCGGTATCGCAGTCCCCTTGGCCGACGCATTGCCCGGCTCGTGGCGGAGCTCGCTCGCCTGGGGTGCCATTTTCGCCATCGCCGCTATCGCCGCATGGCTACCGCGCGTACGCGTCGACAGACCACACGCAGCCGGCGGCAACGCGCATCATCGGACCCCGTGGAGGTCCTGGCTGGCCTGGCAGGTCAGCGTCTTCATGGGCTTTCAAGCCCTCTGCTTCTACACTGCTCTGGCCTGGCTACCCAGTATCCTCGCTCAGCAGGGCATGAGCACGACACAGGCCGGATGGATGCTCTTCATCTACCAGGTAGTTGCCCTGGTCTCGAGCCTCGCTCTTCCGCTCATGACAAGGGGGCGCCAGGACCAGCGCTACACGGCAGCCATCGCCTCGGCTCTCG
The DNA here is from genome assembly GCF_001618425.1 of Nocardia fusca NBRC 14340. Lineage (GTDB taxonomy): Bacteria > Actinomycetota > Actinomycetes > Mycobacteriales > Mycobacteriaceae > Nocardia > Nocardia fusca. The sequence continues at coordinate 114,560 of NZ_BDCU01000053.1, read as the reverse complement.
TCGCCGGCGGATTTGCGCTGTTGCTCACCAGTTGGGGTTTGGCGATTCTCGCCTGCACGCTCATGGGTCTGGGCGGCGGCGCCCTGCTCGTCCTCGCCCTGAGTTTCCAGTCTCAACGCGCCAACGGTGCCGCGGAATCCGCAGCGCTGGCAGGTATGGCCCAGTCCATCGGCTACCTCATCGCCGCGGCCGGCCCGCTGCTGCTCGGAATTCTCCACGACACGACGCACAACTGGACCGCCTCCCTCGTGCTTCTCGTTGCCACGAGCCTTGCTATGGCCGCCTTCGGCTACGGCGCCGGCCGGAACAAGCACATCCAGAGCACACCCGCTGCAGCGCAGACGGGCTGATATGCCGCTCTTGAAATCCCTGGGTGATCGGCAGATTCGGCGACGGGTCGGTCGACTGCGGGCCCGCGGGTCGACAGTGGCCAGGACGCCGCATCGGGAGTTGTTGCCGGGTTGCGGGGGCGACGACATAGACGCAGGCCGGTGCGACGCCGGATCGCACCGGCCTGCGCCGTGCCGGGCGCGCTCGACACTCACGGTACGGCCGACGTCGGCGGGCCGACCGTGACGGTGCGCATGGGAAGGGGCAGGGTCATCGAGTCCGGGCAGGCCGGGCCGACCGGCGAACTACCGTTGCGGAGAGGTCAGCGCCTGAATTGCAGCCGTAGACATCGTTTTGACTATGGACTCCCGATCGAGGCCCTTGTTCAGGGTGGCCACGCCGTTCAGCATCGAGAATACCGAGTGCGTGAGTAGGCGTACCTCCGGCTCGGAAAGGTCCACCCTCAATTGGGAAACCGTAGAAATCCACTCTTCTGCATACAAATTCATCTCTCGCCGGATACGCCGGCGATCCAATTCGGGAAAGGCGTGCTCGTTCTTGAGGAAGATCAGCGGTGTGGGAGGCGAATCGATGACCGACTTGATATGGAAGTCGATCATCGTTTCCAGTGCCGCCCGTGGGTCGGGTTCGGCTTCCACAGTTCTGCGAGCGAACCGGTGAAGTGACTGCAACCCCTCCTCCACCACCGCGATGAGCAGGGCCTGCTTGTTCTGGAAATGGCGGTAGAGACCCGGACCCGATATGCCCGCCTTCGCGCAGACCATCTCCACCGTCACCGAGTCATAGGGATGGTGCAGGAACAAATCGGCAGCGACCGTCAACAGCAATTCGCGACGCGAGACCCGAGTGTCCGGGGTCTCCAGTTGCACCTTGCCAGTCGTCATGACTCTCTACGATACCGCACCGAAGGTGCCCGAATGCCCGGCCGGGGCGCGGGCAACCTGCCTCGCCCAAGTGGAGATCCAGAGCTTCACGCGATCCGGGCTAGTTAATACAGATTAACGAATCTGCCACCCGCTGGGCGGATGGAGCTCCTTGCTGAGTGCACGTCCCACAGGGGGGTGGTCTTCGCTAACCGGCCTGAACTGTGGATTTAAGGAATCTCGCCCCCCGGTCCGGTGGGCTTGACGGGCTGTTGACAACGTCACATCGGCTGTCTAGGTTAATGACCACTCACATATTGAAGGGCTGTGACTATGCGATTCATCTTCATGAGCGAGGGCGAGACGGCTCCAGGCCATACCTACGAGCACCGCTACCGCGAGCTCGTCGACGAGGTCCTTCTCGCCGAAGAGGTGGGGTTCGATGCGTTCGGGACGTCGGAACAGCACGTGGCGGTCGGTACGGCGACAACCTCCGCGCCGGAGGTCCTCTACCCCTATCTGATGGCCCTCACCAACCGCATCCGGTTCGTCCATCTCGTCACTCTGCTGCCGACACGGATCAATCACGCGCTCCGGGTGGCCGAACGGCTGGCCACGGAGGACATCTTGTCCAATGGCCGAGTGGAACTCGGCGTGGGCCGCGGCAACACCACCCTCGCTCTGCGCGCCTTCGAGGTTTCGCCGGCAGAGAACAAGGCGCAGCAGATCGAAGGACTCGAAGTCATCCGCCGCGCACTGCACAACGATGTCTTCTCGTTTGTCGGTGAGCACTACAAGATCCCGCCACGAAGCCTGGTGCCCAAAGGAATCCAAACGCCGTATCCGCCGATCTACATGGCAACGGGAAGCCCGGAATCGGTGCGTTCGGCAGCAGAACTGGGTGTCGGTGCGATCGTAGGGGGCTTCTACCTCGGCTTCGAGTTCCTCGAGAACATGTTGCGCATCTACGACGAGGCACTCGAAGGGGCGACCCATACCTATCCGGTTCAGGCGCAAAAGCTCGTCGCAGTGGGCGGTGGCATGCATTGCGCCGAAACGCGCGAGGAGGCGGTCTCCTGGGCACGGCATCTCACCGAAACGGTCGCGCTTTCGACGGACGCCTACCAGCGGCTGTCGAAGCTCTCCAGCGACTACCAGTACATGGGCGCGGTCGAACATCTGAACTTCAGCGATGAGCGTTACATGTTGGAGGACTCGTCCGGATTCATCGTGGGTGATCCGGACGACTGTGTCGCACAAGTGCAGCGTTTCGCCGATCTGGGTGTCGATGCCCTCGTCATGCGAATCGATGGACTGCCTCATAAGGAGCTCATGAAGTCGATCGAACTCTTCGGTAAGTACGTAATCCCCAAGTTCAAGAATCCCCGCGCCGTCGTGCGTAGCCCGGAAGAGATTCTGAACGATATACGCGCCGCGCGCCCCGCTCACTATGCCGAGCTCGAAGCGTTTACGGGTGCGGCGTCTCGAGCAGCAGTAGTCAACAGCAGCACTAAGTAGGAGAAGCAATGAGCACACTCGCGGCCGACGACATTTTCGCACGCTATCCCGACGAGATCCTGGTCGAGCGGAAACCGAACGGGGTACTTCTCATCACCCTGAACCGTCCCGATCAACTGAACTCTCTGACCCCGCCGATGTTCGAGCACATGTCCGAAATCTGGGTGGACATCGATCGTGATCCACAGACGCGGGTGGCTGTCGTCACGGGCGCCGGCCGTGGATTCTGCACGGGCATGGACGTAGCACAGCCCGACCCGACTCTCGATGACGCGATTGCGCTCATGGAGATCGAACGGCGTCGAATCACTGCCCTGCTGAACATGGACAAGCCGCTCATCTCGGCAATCAACGGCCCCGCAGTCGGCTGGGGGCTGTCGCTGGCGCTCTTGGCAGATATCAGCGTTGCGGCCGAGGATGCAGTGCTCATGGACGGCCATACCCGAGTCGGAGTAGTTGCCGGGGACCATTCCTCGTTGATATGGCCGCTGCTCGTCGGAATGGCCAAAGCCAAGTACTACCAGCTCACTTCAGCAAGGCTGACAGGAGCGGAAGCCGAACGAATCGGCCTGGTCAGTCTCACCGAACCGCGAGAATCTGTGCTCGAGCGCGCGTTGGGGATCGCAAACGACCTCGCGCAAGGTTCGCAACAAGCCATTCGGTGGACGAAACGGTCACTCAACACCGGCTGGCTGACGAACGCACTGCCCCAGCACGAACTATCGGCGGCATTGGAGACCTTGAACTTCGCGGGTGCCGACTATCTCGAGGCCAGGCAGGCCTTCCGCGAGGGCCGGGAGCCACACTTCCCTTCCGCACATGACGAAGGCCACTCCGTCGTGCGCTCTTCGTCACGGCAAGAAGCTCGGGTGCACTCGTGACGGAACTTCACACCTCCCAGTACCCGGGGATGACGGTCGCCGATCGCACCGGCGTACTTGTGGTCACCCTTGACCGGCCGCCGGCGAATGCACTGAACCGCGCGCTCATCAGGTCGTTGACAGGTCTGTTCGCCGGCTTCGCCGCCGAGCCCGATGCACCGCCGGTCATGCTTACCGGACACGGCGACCGATTCTTCACCGCCGGTGGCGATATCAAGGAGCTCGAGGGAGCGGCACACACAGAAATCGGCGCCAGGATGAGGGATTTCCATGCACTACTCGTAGCTATGGACAGATTCCCACGCCCAGTGGTGTGCGCTGTCAATGGTCACTGCGTAGGCGGCGGAATGGAGATCGCGCTCTTCGCCGACAGGGTGCTGGCCGTCGAGCATGCACAATTCGGCTTTCCCGAGATCAATCACGGCCTGCTTCCGGCCGACAAAGGTATCCAACGGGCCGGCCAGGTCCTCGGTACACGAAGGGCCGGGAAGATGCTGCTGTCCGGAGAGCTGTTCGATGCACATCGCGCACGCGAGATCGGCCTCGTGGACACGATAACCGGCCCTGGAGAACTTCTCGATCAAGCTGTCGCCTGTGCGCTTGCCGCCGGATCCAAGGCGCCGGTCCTGTACGGGGCACTGAAGCAGAGCCTGAATGCTCCGGACGATACTCGTGATGAGGCGTATTTGCATCGAACGATCGCCTCCGCTGCTGCATATTTCGACGACCCGGCCGCCCGTGAAAGGCGCGAGAACTGGAAGAAGAACTGACCAGTCGAGTCGAATGGCACGAGTAGAAAACCCGATGAACCATCACCATTGAGGATCGAGTTTCGCGGCGCAGTCCTGCGACCCGGATCCCCGGGCTTGCGCGCAAACTCATCAAGGACGAACGACATATTGGCTGAGGAATGGACTGACCAAGGTGGCAGGACAACCATCATCGACAAACTCGCCCAGCGGCGATAACGCAGAAACGATACCGGTGCTTCACAGCACGGCGGGATTCAGCGCGGTGGATCGAACTTTCGCCCAGATGCTGTGCGATCGTGCCGAGTACGAACCCGACACGGTGGCCTTCTACAGCTGGGAGGGCGGAGTTCAGCGCTCGACGAGCTGGCGTGAGTACGTGGAGGAAGTGAGAGAGGCCACTCTCGGTCTTCACAGTCTCGGTGTACTACCAGGCGACCGCGTCGGCATCATGTCATCATCACGCCGGGAGTGGATCATTGCCGCACTCGCGATCCTGAGCATGGACGGGGTGATCGTCGGGATCTTTCCGACGAGTTCGACCTCCGAACTCACACACTCACTCGAGAACAGCCAGGCGACAGCAGTCTTTGTCGAGACAGCTTCAGAGATCGCCAAGGTGACCTCTGCAGCGCTGGAACTACCGCAGCTTCGCGCGATCATCGGCTTCGACAGCCGGCCGACCAGTCATCCGGAATCCGTCACAGCAACGAGCTGGCGCTCACTTCGCGACGCCGGCGCCGAACGTGCAAAGTCCGAGCCCCGCCTGTTCACCGACCTGGTCGAGTCCGGCAACATCGACCATCCAGCGGCGCTGTTCTCCACATCAGGATCAACGGGCGCACCGAAGGGTGTGGTACACACCCACCGCACCCTCCAATACTCGGTCGACGCTTTCGCTATGTCATACCCCGAGATCGGCCGGAAGCGCCACGACCTGGTCGGCTTCCTCGGCCTTTCGCACGTCGCTCCCGCTCTCGTCGGCGTATTCGCGCCCATCATGACACGGCTCGTCATCACCTACTGCACTATGGATCAACGAGTCGAGGCACTCATCGGTGTGCGGCCCACAGCCGTGGTATGGCCGCCGCGGATGCACGAGAAGCTGGCAAGTGAAACCCTGCAGGCACTTTCCGAATCAAGTCGTGGATTCCGGTTCAAGTATTCGATTGCCATGAAGGTCGCCCGCAAGGTCAATGCCTTCCGATGGCGAGGACATACAGTCCCGAGGTATCTCGAGGCGCTCTATCGGCGCTGCTCGAGAGTTGTATTCCTCCCTCTTCGAGCGAAGGTGGGCATGGACCGTATCCAGGTCAGCTGGACTGCCTCGGGAAGTATGACGCCAGAGGTTGCCGCGTTGTGGCAGATGTGGGGCGTGGACCTTCGAGAGCTCTTCGGAACAACCGAGACCTGCGGCTCGGTGGTTGCCCAGTGGGATCGCCCCTTCCCGAAACCCGGAACCATCGGCAAATGTATGCCCGACCCCCGGTGGGCCGTCCGCGTCTCCCACGAGGGAGAGCTGCAATTGCGCAGCCCAGGTCTGTTCACCGGATACTGGCGCAACCCCGAAGCCACCTCAGCCGCCCTGAAAGATGGCTGGTACGGCACCGGGGACCTGGTCGAGCTCGCCCCTGACGGGGAGGTGAAGATCATCGGACGGATGAACGATGTCTTCAAGACCAGTGGCGGAAAAGCTGTCAGCCCTCAGCCGATCGAGGTCAAACTCAAATCGAGTCCACTTGTCGACGAGGCCATCGTGGTGGGCGACGGCCGCAAGTACCTCACCGTCCTGCTCGCGGCTGGCGACAAGGCACGAGAAATGGGTTCGGATGAACGGGACGCGGCCATCGCCCGGTGGATCGACGAGGTGAACTCCGAGCTCGCCCGGCCTCTGCAGGTAAAGAAATTCCGCGTTCTCCCACGCGAATTATCGGCAGCAGGAGGAGAACTGACTCTCAAGGCCACGATCCGCCGGGCCAACGTCCTGGCTTCGTTCTCCGATCTCGTCGACGAGATGTACGACGCCGACGAGTACGACCAGATCGCTCGTCACACACGGATTCCCGGGACCGGCCATGAATAGCCCAGCGCAGGCGGGCGGGTCTGTGAGCAACGAAATCCGAATCGAGTACATGACGAGCGCCGAGATCGGTGCTGCTATCGGTGGTGGCGCTCGGACGGCCGTCCTGCCTCTGGCGGCAATCGAACAGCACGGCCGGCACCTTCCCCTGTCGATGGATGCCGACCACGCAGACGAGCTCGCGGTGCGGATCGCGCGGCGCTTAGGAGGCGCTCTTGTTCTGCCGACCGTTCGTGTCGGCTACTCGCCGCATCATCTCCGATTCCCGGGAACGCTATCGCTTCGAGCATCGACTCTCGAAGCGACTTGCGAAGACTACGGTGCGAACCTCACCGCGGCCGGTTTCGAACGAATGGTCGTGTTCTCCGGCCACATCGGAAACTGCCCCGTCATGAGCGAATTCACGCCACGCCTGGAGCGGAAACTGAAACCGTTGTCGGTCATCGTCTTCACCGACGGTGAAGCCATCATCGGTGCGTGGCGTCGGGCCGCCGAAGACGTTGCCTCCCTCGGTAGCAATGTCGGTGGTCACGCGGACGTGGCCGAAACTTCGGTCATGCTGGTGCTACACCCCGACAAAGTACGCACTGACCACTTCACCCGCGGGTACACAGGCATTGTGGACAAGGAGCTGCTGGCTCGGACTTTCCACGATGGAATCGACTCGGTAACCCCGAACGGCATCCTCGGCGATCCGGAGGGCGCGTCCAAGGCGATCGGGGAAGCCTGCCTCGATGCTGTCACTTCCCTCATCGTCGACTATGCACAGACCAGGGGAGCATGAGATGAACAACATCAGTCACCACGAGGTGTGCGCTGTCGAGTGCACGAGTGACCGTTCCGGCAAAGGCGTTGCACGATGACAACGTTCACCCCGGTCAAAACCGGTAACACCGAGCACGATACCTCCAGGCTGCGCCGGCTTTACGGCCGCTACCCGACCGGCGTCGCAGCCCTGTGCGCGTTGCGGGCGGGCAAGCCCGTGGGCATCGTGGCCACCTCGTTCACACCGGTTTCGATAGAACCGCCGCTGGTGTCGATATGCGTCCAACACACCTCATCGACCTGGCCTCTGCTGTCGGAGATCGGTCACCTCGGTATCTCTGTCCTCGCGGAGGACCACGAATACGTGTCCCGGCAGCTCGCTGCCAAGAACGCGGATCGATTCGCCGAGGTCTCGTGGTTTGCGAGCGATTCCGATGCGGTATTCGTGGACGGCGCCGCAGCCTGGCTCGACTGCGCGATCTCACAGGCGATCCCCGCCGGTGATCACGACGTCGTTCTCCTGGAGGTCGGCAGCGCCGCCGTCAACGAGTCGGTCTCGCCGCTCGTATTCCACAATAGTATGTTTCGAACGCTCTCGATCGGTGTCTAGTGATGGCGGACATGCTGTGCAACGCGTTGTGCTCCGTCGAATTCGCCGCCGAGACCATAAACGCAGGCCGAGCGATACTGATCGTGAACGGCAATCACGGTCAGGAAGTGGCCGAAATTCTGATACCGGCTGCCTTGGCGGAGCCACTGTCCGTAAGTTGGGCAGTCAGACACACTTCGGGGTTCCTGTGTGCCGCGATGCGGTCAACACGCGCAGATGAACTGAACCTGCCCGACATGGTGAGACCCAGCAGCTCGAGCGCAGATGCACCGAGGTTCGGGGTAGGGGTGGACGCGGCCGTCGGAATCGGTACCGGTATCAGCGCAACTGACCGCGCCCACACAGCGAGGCTCCTGGCCGACGAGCTGACTCGCCCAGACGACCTGGTCCGCCCAGGGCATATCTTACCGCTGAGAATCGCTTCCGCGGGGGTGCTCGAGCGCCGAGCGACAGCTGAAGCGTCGGTGGACCTGTGCGAGATCGCCGGCCTTCCCCCGATCGCCATGGTCGCGACACTCCTCGCCGATGACGGTGATCTACTGCAGGGAGCTGCGTTGGCCGCATTCGTCCGGCATCACGACCTCGTGTCGATTCACGTTGACGATGTTCTGAATCACCGCCTGCACCATCATGGGCGGGTGGTGCGGGTATCGACGCGACTTGCCGAGGTCTCCGCCGAAGCGATGTCTGTCGTCGACTTCGCAGACAAGCTGACCGGCGCACAGCACACGATATTTGTCGGCTCGCCGGTGGACGCCGATCCATCGGCTGTGCATGTGATCACCGAATGTTCGCATCGCGATCCACGTGAACCGGCCTGTGAATGCCGGCAACAGTTCGAAGCCTGTCGATCGCTTGTTGCCGCAGAAGGCGGCGTAATCATCTACCTGCGGCCCAATCCTGTTGCGGGCAGCCGGTACACGGTGGACGACCGCGAGCTCCTGCGCGGATGCATCACCGCGATGCTCAGCCACCTCGGGCTCGACGACCTTCGAGTACCTTGTCCGCAGCTCGGGACCGGTTCGTCCGCTGTGCCATACCTGGCACCGAGACTTGTCGGTCTGACATTCGGAACCGCAGACCTTTCTCCGTAGCTTCGACTATCACCGTCTGCCGAAGCATGCCCGGCTTCTGTCCTTCCGTTTTCCTGGGACTGCCGCAATACGCACACACCCTGGGCAGCTGACGAGAGCACACCGGAATTTTTGAGATATCAAACGGTTCATCGGCGCATAGCGTCATCGATTTGGAGGTTAACCCCGTGACCGGTCTCGACGTCCCATTGACACCAGTCCGCTTCCTCGAGCGAGCGGTCGAAGTAATGCCGGAGAAAATAGCGATCATCGACGGCAATCGCCGATGGAGCTACAGCGAGTTCGGCGCGGCCGTGCAGACTCTGGCGCGAGCGCTGCGCGCGTCGGGAATCTCGGATGGTGAGAAGGTTGCTTACCTGGCGAGCAACTCCGCAGAGATGCTCATCGCGCATTTCGCGGTCCCACTGGCGCGCGGGGTCCTCGTCCCGATCAATACACGCCTGGCACCACCTGAGGTCGAATACATCTGTACGCATTCCGGCGCACGGATATTGTTCGGCGAGGCCGAGCTGCTGCAACCGCTTCGCAAGCCGGTCCTCGACTTTCCCGCGGTCGATGAGTGGATCGAATTGCCGACGATCGACGATCGATACGGGAACCAGGGTGAGTTCGTTTCCTATGAAACGTTTTTGACACGCGACCGGGGGCCGGACCTACTCTGGGAGATCGACGATGAGACACGGACGATCTCCATCAATTACACGTCGGGAACCACAGGTAAGCCGAAGGGGGTGATGTATTCCCATCGCGGGGCGTACCTCAGTGCCCTCGGCGGAGTGCATCATTCGAAGTTCGGGCAGGCCACCAAATACCTGTGGACACTTCCCATGTTCCACTGCAACGGATGGTGCACGACCTGGGCTGTTACCGCCTCGCTCGGCACACACGTCTGCCTTCGGTCGGTTCGTGCGGACAAAGTGTGGTCGATGATCGATGAGCATCAGATCTCGCACCTCAACGCAGCGCCGACAGTTCTAACCATGCTGGCCAACGCGGAGCAGGCACATACCGTCACCACCCCGCTGACCATCACCAATGGAGGGGCGCCTCCGAGTCCCACCATCATCGCCGCGGTCCAGGCCCTGGGCGCATCGCTCGTGCATGTCTACGGGCTTACGGAAACCTACGGCCCGTACGGCATCTGTGAACCGAAGCCGGAGTGGGCCGAGCTGGAAAGCGGGCAGCAGGCGAAGCTCATGGCGCGACAAGGCGTCGGCATCATCACGGTGGATCGCATGCGGGTAGTGCGCAACCAGCTTTCGCCGGCCGGAGTGTTGATCGATGTCGACGCAGACGGTGAAGAAATGGGTGAGATCGTCATGCGTGGTAATGGCGTGATGAAGGGGTATTACGAGGATGCGGAAGGGACGCAGAAAGCATTCGAAGGTGGTTGGTTCCACTCCGGCGATCTGGGCGTTATGCATCCTGACGGGTACGTGCAGCTACTCGACCGTGCAAAAGACGTCGTGATATCCGGCGGCGAGAACATCTCGACAATCGAAGTCGAACACGTCATCCTATCGCACCCGGACGTACTCGAAGTCGCCGTGGTCGGGATACCTGACGAAAAATGGGGGGAACGACCGAAAGCATTTGTTGTGCCCAAGGGTAAAAAGCGCATTGCCGAATCCGGGATCATCGCTCATGTTAAGTCACATATTGCATCCTACAAGGCCCCGGGTTCGGTCGAGTTCGTAGACGATCTTCCCAAGACATCTACCGGAAAGGTCAAAAAGAACGAGCTCAGGGATGCGGAATGGGCATTGCACAAAGCCAAGATAAATGGATGAACGGGTCGATTCACGCACTAGCATCCCGGATCGCCCGAGGGGGCTCGAACCGGTATATCAGACATAGAGGAACGGCAAAATGAAAAAAGCGGCAAGCCCAATCCCCGAGCGTCCGCATCGTCGGCGCGAGGCGTGGAGGGCAGGTGTTGTCGCGGCCGCGACAACATCGCTCGAATGGTATGACTTCTTTATCTATGCGACAGCGACCGCTGTGGTATTCAATGTGACATTCTTCGCGACCGAGGATCCCACCACGGCAACCATCAACTCTTTTGCGACGCTGGCCGTCGGCTCTGTGGCGCGTCCACTCGGCGGGATTGTGGCCGGCCACTTCGGCGATCGGGTCGGTCGCAAGCCGGTTCTTGTGGCGGGGACAATCCTGATGGGTGGCGCAACCACTCTGGTGGGCTTTGTGCCGAGCACTCAGATCGTCTGGTTGGCGCCGCTTATCTTGGTGGTCCTGCGTCTTTGTCAGGGGTTGGCGGTTGGCGCTCAGTGGGGCGGGGCCGTTCTGATGGCGACCGAGTACGCGCCTCCGAACCGACGTGGGCTCTACGGCAGCTTCGCTCAAATCGGTATACCCATCGGATTGGTTCTCGGCAATGCCGTGTTCATGATCGCCAGCAGTACTCTCGACCCTGATCAGTTCCTGAGTTGGGGATGGCGAATCCCCTTCTGGCTGAGTGCGCTTATTCTCGTCCTTGCCTACGGCATCCACCGATATATGGAGGACACACCCGAGTTCAGAAGCGTCGAGAGATCGCTTGCGCAGAAGCCGAGGCAGAAGTCGTCGGCTCTTCAGGTTCTCCGCAAGCACCCGATGCTCATCATCGCCGCCGCGGGAACCTACCTGGTGGGTATTGTCGTCTTTTATACAACTGTCACGTCCGCCTTGCAATACGCGACTGTAATTTGTGGCGTTGATCGAAGCACCGCCCTTCTCATCGTTCTCGTCTCGACAGCGGTTTGCATCCCGCTGACTCCACTCTGTGCCTATCTCTCCGACATCTATGGTCGGAAGCTGATCTACGGGATCGGAATCGTGGCGATGTCTGCGTGGGCAATTCCCGCATGGCTCCTACTGGCCCAATCGTCCCAGTCGAACCTCTGGCCCATGATCCTCGCAGTTGGAGTATCGACCGTCACGATGAGCTTCCAGCAAGGGACGCAGGCCGCGCTTTTCGCAGAACTATTCCCACCCGAGATTCGGTTCAGTGGTGCGACGATCGGCTATTCACTGGCATCCCTTCTCGGCGGCTTTTCTCCAATGGTCGCGGTCATCCTGGTAGACGGGCAACCTCAAAACGGCTGGCGAGTAGGGATATTCATCTCGGTGCTCGGAGTATTCGCTCTCGCCTGCCTCCGCGCCATATCGACCTTGCGCCAGGGCCGATTCGTGCCGGCTTCAACACCGAACATTTTTGATTCGCAACGGGTGTAGATCAGCCGACACGATATGCATCCTGGGCGGCGACGGGGGTAAGCAGATCTGCCATGCCGCTCAGGCCATATACGTGGAGTGGAAATTTGGCGAAGGTGAGCTGACCTGCCCTGACCCCGATGTTTCGGTTCGGGTGATGTGAGAGTCTGATTTCCCAGGGTTGGGGGGCGGGAAGGCTCGGATATGTTGGCGGAGAATCGTTCCGGAGGGATATGAATGGCCACGCTGGATCGCTGAGACCTCCGGCGGCGCGCGGACCGCCGGAGCGGCCGTCTTGGCTGAGCCGGGTTCTGCGCTGATCGGGTGGGTCGAAGCTGGCGGAATGGCGACCACCCTGGCAACTCACGGTGCGTCCGTGGCCGCGGTGGTGGCGCTGTGGTACTCGGGCCAGTCGCTGAAGATGTCCAATGACCAGCAATCCACGGCTCGGCAAACAGCGACACGCGGACCGTGGTTCTGCGCAGGGCCCCTGCGCATCAGCCGGTCCGGTCCGGCTCTCGACGGAGTGCTCGCCTTCGGCTGCTGACATGGTCTGTCGGACCAGCGACGCGGCCTCATGCCCGAGCGTGATTTCGGGTCCAGACTCCAGGCGGACACCCGGTGTCGGGCGTCGTAAAGCCATCGCCGCGATAACGAGACCGGCCTGATTCCGGTCACCGAGACTGTCCAGGCGGGGCAGCAACCGTTCGACCGTGCCGATATCGTCGAGCTTGCCCTGCTCACGCAGCCAATTCTCAACGCCCACCAGGGAGAAATGCGGACCGACATCCGTTCCTCCGATTGGGGTCCGCGTCTAGGTGTGGGCGCACCGGCCGTAACTTGTCGGCCACATCGGCGGGATCGCGGCAGTGGGGCGAAGCGGTTGCACAGAGCGGCGACGTTCGCACTTACAGGGGACGGCAGGTCCTGAGGTAGCTGAGGAACGATGCCTGCAGGCCGGTCACGTGCGTTTCGTGCAGGATCTCGCTGGTGACGGCTCGGCTGCGTGAGGTGAGGCGATGAAGGACCGTAGCCGTGTTCTTCGCGAGGTTTTGGTAGATGGCCAGGCCTCCGAGAAGCTCTCGGTCGTTGAAGGTCACGTGAAGCTTGGCGGCATGCTGGCAGTCGCCCATCGCTTGGAGCTGGGCGAAGACCTGGCTGTCTTCAGCGACGACGCCGGGGCTGCCCGCGCCGATGCTCTCGAATGGCGTGGCGCCGGTGAGCCAGGTGTAGAGGCTGAAAAGTCCGCCGTAGGAGTAGCCGAAGAGTCCGTGACCGCTCGCGGCTGTGCTGTAGTCGCGTTCGATCCGCGGGTGCAGTTCCGTGGTAAGGAAACTCAGGAAGGCATCGGCGTGGGTGTCGCGTAATTCGGTGAGGTAGGCGTCGGCTTCTTTGCGTGTCCTCGCGCCCGCTTGCACTCCCATCTCCACGGCATCGACGAGTTCCTTGGCGATAGGCTCGCCGGGTGGCACGAAGTCTCTGTTGCGCAGCCGATCCCAGTCTTGTGCCTCCTCGCCCGCGTAACCGACGCTGACTTGGATGTAGGGCTGGATCCGTTGCATGGGGTCCATCTGCGTGACGATGAGCGGAGCCGTCATGCCCACAGCCCAGTTCCCGTCGAGCACATACACGGCAGGTGCTTGCGTCGTGGCGCGGTTGTAGCCCGGCGGCGTGGTAACCCAGATACCGTAGTCGCGCCCACCGCTGGAGCGAATCTCGAAGTAGTCGGTGTCGGCGAGACAGCCTTGCCACATGGCGCTCATCGGAGGTCCTTCACAACTCGGCCGGCCTCGCAGCACGGCGCCGTCAATAGTTCTTTTCCAATGGATAAACTGTGGGAGTGATCTTGTCAAACACGGGACGCAAAGGCGCCGCACGCGAGCGTCTCCTGGCTCGGCTTCTCGACGCCTACGAGGAGGCCCTTCCCTCGCCGGAAGTGTCGCTGCGTGAGGTCGCCGCCCGGGCCGAGACCAGCCACGCTCTCCTGCGGTACCACTTCGGGTCACTCTCGGGCGTCTTGGCGGCCATGCTCGAGGTGCAGCGAGCTCGTGACAACGAGGTGCTTTTCAAGACCGCCCAGCAGGGCACCTTTGACGACCTCGTTGTGGCGATCTGGCGGGCCTACACCCGACCGGAGCAGCTTTCGCGTGCCCGCGGCTTCTTTCACGTCGTAGGACTGGCCGCGTACAGCCCGGGGGACTTTCGTGAGTTCATCGACTCGCTCGATGACCTGACCACGATGCTGGCCTCGCTAGCGGAAAGAGAAGGGCACGACACCAAGGAAGCGCTGAGCATGGCCACCGTCGCCATTGCCGCGATTCGTGGCCTGCTCTTGCAAGAAGTTCTGACTCCGGCAGTCCACTCGCAGGACGCGGTCGCCTTGATCCTGCGCATGAGCAAAGGCGGATGCGCTCCACGCACATGTCCGGAGCCTTGAGCAAGCCGCCTATGGCCACCACACCAGTCGCGGATTGCGGCGGTTTACATTTTGCGGCCGCAGGCGTCGCAGCGGATCAATCCGCAGAGCAGGTAGTCGCGGGTTGTCGATGTGCGGGTTCGGTCGAGGCGGCTGCGTGCGCGGTTGCTGCTTCCGGCTCGTCGGCGGCGCAAGAGTTGTGCTTCGGTGAATCGTTCGACCGACACGATTGCCGGGTGGGCGGGTTTTTTTGGAGCGCAGCCCCTGACAACGCGGGGACCGATGAAACACCCACCGGCTCTTACGCGAATATCTACCCAAGAGCGCGGACCTGCGCCGATTCGACCAAGCCGACCTCGATGCGATCGCCTGCGAACTGAAACCGCCCCCGCAGGACTTATGGATACCGCAGCCCCGCCAAGGTTTACGCTGAACACCTGAGCAGCGGTGATGACCTGCCCCTTTGAAACCGCCATGCATTATCGGACACCGGTGAGCTTTATCATCGCTGGTCAACGATCATCGACGGGACGGTCCCTCTTGCCACGATGCCGGCGTGGGCGTGCGGCCGAGCTGATCGCCGCGGTCACGGCCGCAGCTGCCGAACTACCACGTCGGCGCAACACCCGATCTGCATAGTCGTGGTCTGTAAGGAATTTTTTCGTGGAGGCTCGGTTGACCCCGGAGTCGGTTGTACGCGACGGATGTCGCGGATCGCGTACCGGCTCGATCAGAAGGCAGAGAATGAAATTCGCCGTCAGCTATAGCACCGCTCACCTCGGGACCGACCCCGACCGGATCGCGGACTACGCGCGGCACGCCGAGGCGTGCGGGTTCGAGGGGCTGTACCTGCCCGAGCACCTGGTGCTGCATCCGGGAGCGCAGCTGCACGGCTTCGAGGTCCCGCCCACACTGCCGTTCCTCGATCCGCTCGATACGCTCGCCTATGTCGCCGCGGCCACCGATCGGCTGCTGCTGGGCACCGGCGTCCTGCTGCTGCCCTACCGGAACCCCGTCGTACTGGCCAAACAGCTGGCGACCATCGACGTCCTGTCCAAGGGACGGATGCGTTTGCTGACCGTGGGGCTGGGCGCTCTCCCGGCCGAGGCCGTGGCCACCGGAGTCGACTTCCGGACCCGGGGCCGGCGGGCCGATGAGGCCATCGATATCTTGCGGCTGCTGTGGTCGGGCAGCGAAGAGGGCGTGTCCTTCCATGGCGAGTTCTTCGCCTTCGACAACCTCGTCCAGTTCCCGAAACCGTATCGGGACACCACGCTTCCGATTCATATCGGCGGCTCGAGCCGGGCGGCGGCACGGCGCACCGGATCGCGCGGCGATGGGTACTTCGCCGGTGGTGCCCTGCTCCCGGATGAGCGCATGTCCCAGTGGGAGCTGGCGCGGGCGGCCGCCATTGACGCCGGACGGGACCCGGACCGCCTCGAATACACCCGCTGGAGTGGGTTCGATATGACCGACGAGCGGCTCGCCGCCTTCGCTGCGCAGGGCGTGGACCGGGTGGTGATGAGCGCCGGCTCGCCGGACCCGAACGAGCAGCGCGACGAACTGTCCCAGTTCGCCGAACGGTTCCTCACCGCTCACCGGTGAGGTCGGCAGGGCTCTCGCCGCCTGAAAGGTTTCTACGGCGCGTCGGCCCATCCCGGGATCCCCGCCGCGCCGGACAGAGAGCGCATCCTGACCAGCGAGTGACAACCCTTGGTCCCCGCAGGTGGCGGTCGCCTCGGCGGTCATCGGAATGTTTCCGGCACTACTAGAAAAGATATATAGACTGGTCTACTCATTGCCTTATGAGTGCCACAACAAAGGGAGCGCAGACAAGCGGACGCATGGTGCAGTCGATGCTGGAGCTGATCCAGACTCACGGCTACAGCGGCACCGGCCTGCCCCTCGACCGAGTGCGCGCGCAACTGTCCGGCCCCCAGGTCGGTACCCGCCTTTCGCTTACCGGGACCCTGGTCGTCGCACGCGATCTCGCACACGCCAGGATCAAGGCCGAACTCGATGCCGGCGAGCCCCTTCCCGACTACCTGCGCAACCATCCCGTCTACTACGCCGGGCCGGCGAAGACACCCGAGGGCTACCCGGCGGGGTCCTTCGGGCCCACCACAGCCGGACGCATGGATTCCTACGTCGAGCAGTTCCAGGCCGCGGGCGGCTCCTTGATCATGCTTGCGAAAGGAAACCGCAGCGCTGACGTTGCCCGATCGCGAACACGGCGGGTTCTATCTGGGCTCGATCGGGGGCCCGGCCGCACGTCTGGCCCACGACTGCATCAAGCGCATCGAAGTGCTCGAGTACGGCCAACTCGGTATGGAAGCGGTGCACCGCATCGAAGTCGAGAACTTTCCCGCCTTCATCGTCATCGACGACCGGGGAAACGACTTCTATGCCGGCGATCAGTGGCCACTCCTCAGGATCGGTCGCCCGCCGATGACCGCACCGCACATCTGAGGTTGCCGGAGGGAGGCGCGCACCGCTGTGGTTTCACCGCGTGGTCGTTCGCGCTGCGCCGCACAGACGCTGGTCGCCTGGCGACCAGCAGGGTACGGGTGACGACTTGGTCGACCGTGAGTTCAACTTTCCTGCAGCGTCGGGGGCGGAATCATCAAGGGGGATAGCGGAAGCGCTTTCGGAATCAGCTTTTATCATGAAAGCGTTGCACAATTTTCCTGCGAATCCGTGCAGGGGTTCCGCTGCCCCTTTTTTTGCTCCGGTAGCAAGCGCCGATTGTTCGCGGGCGGCCTCTTCCGCCGGTGACTCTCGGTCCCGGCGTCAGTGTGCCGCCGGTGTCCGACCGAGGAAGCTTCATCCGTCGTCCTGCTGCCGGTCGGTGATACGCAGGGGTGCACCGACGTGGTGCAGGTGTTTCAGCGCCTCGCGGTAGGAGGAGATCAGCCCGGTCTCGTGGTAGGGCACCCCGATCTCGGCGCAGTAGTCACGGACGATCACCTGGGCGTGCCGCAGATTCGGTGTCGGCATACTCGGAAACAAGTGGTGCTCGATCTGGTAGTTGAGCCCGCCGAGCACGAAATCGATCAGCACCCCACCGCGCACATTACGAGAGGTCAGTACCTGCCGGCGCAGGAAGTCGGGGCGGTTCTCCCCGGTCAGGGTCGGCATGCCCTTGTGGTTCGGAGCGAAGATGCAGCCCATGTACACGCCGAACAGCGCCTGATGCACAGCCAGGAACGCCAACGCTTTATCGGCGGGCAGCACCGCGAACACCACCGCCAGGTACGCGGTGAAGTGACCGCAGAGCAGCGCGCCCTCCCACCGGCGATGTTTGACCGATCGATTCCTCAGCGCCCGCACCCCTGCCGCGTGCAGGTTCACACCTTCCAGCAGCAGTAGCGGGAAGAACAGGAACGCCTGGGCCCGCCCGATCAGACGCGCGGCACCACGGCTGGCCCGGGCCTGCCGTTGCGACCACACCAGAATGTCCGGGGCGACATCGGGATCGAGTTCTTCGTGGTTCGGGTTGGCGTGATGGCGGGTGTGCTTGTCCTGCCACCAGCCGTAACCGAGCCCGATCCCGGCGTTGCCGACGACCCGGCCCATGATCTCGGTGGGCAGCCGCAGCCGGAAGACCTGCCGGTGGGCGACATCGTGCATGACCAGAGCGACCTGAGCGAACGTCACCGCAAGCAACGCCGCGACCGCGAGGGTCCACCACGAATCACCGACCAGGACGAACGCCGCCCAACCGGCCACGAACGCGACCCCGACCAAGCCGAGCCGGACGGTGTAATAGCCGGGGCGCCGGTTCATCAGACCGGCATCGGAGATCCGGCGCAGCAGACGGGCGTAATCACCCTCGGCGCCGCTGCGCCGTGGTGCACGTGGGGGTGACTCTGGGATCAAGGCCAATGTCGTCATAGATCTTCCTGAGAGTTGGGAGGGAACCCGCCTCCACCCGTTCGGCAGACGGGCCGGCGATGTCGATCGGAGATCCGATTCGGCGGCGGCGGTGAGGCGCCTCGGGGTGGGCGGCTTATTTCGCCCGCTGGACCGGGAGCTGCCGCCGCGATTACTCCATATCCGACTCCGGTCAGTGTTTGTGATGGTGCGACATCATCGGTCGCGAGCGTCGACCAAGCCCTGGATATCGATCTTGGTCATGGCATGTACCGCCTGCAGGATTCGTTCGGCCGCCTCTGGATCGGCCTGCGCCAGCAGTTCGGCCAAGGCTTTGGGCACAACCTGCCAGGTGACCCCGAACCGGTCGGTGAGTGAACCACCCTGGCCCTCCTTACCGCCCTCGGTGAGGGCTGCCCAGGCGGTGTCCACTTCCTGCTGAGTGTCGCAGTCGAGGTACAGCGAGACCGCACCGGTGAAGGTGAACTGTGGTCCGCCGTTGTACGCGATGTAGCGCTGTCCGGCCAGCTCGAAGGTGACGGTGGTGACGCGGCCGGCGGCGTCGTATTGCCGGTCGAGTACCGCCGAGCCGGCGACGAGGCTTGTGTAGTGGTCGGCGGCTTCCTCGGCGTGGCCGTCGAACCACAGGAAGGTGCTCGCTTGCATGGTCTTTCTCCTCTGTGTCGGGTTTCTCAGGGTTGTCAGTGGTGTGCGGGGATTCGGTATTCGTCGAGTTCGACTGTGTCGGCTACTTTTTCCATGCCGCGTCGGACGAGGCGTTTCGGGAGGAACCGCAGCGTCCGGATGGTCTGGTTGCGCATCCGCATCTGCCGATGGGTTTCGGGCATGAGGCCGCCGTCGCCGGCGCTGCGGGCGAATTCCTGGGCCCGGTCCACGAACAGGCGCATCTTCTGCTGGTAGGTGGCGTAGGCGCGCGTGTGGTCACCGTCGGCGGCGGCGAGTTCACCCGCCAGAATGTAGGCGCCGACGAGAGCGAGGCTGGTGCCGATACCCGACATGGGTGACGCGCAATAGCTCGCATCCCCGAGCAGCACGGTTCGGTCGCGCGACCAGGTGTCCATCTCGACCTGCAATGTTCTGTCGAAGTAGAAATCGGGCGCGTCCCAAATGGCCTCCAGCATGGCTGGGACCTGCCATCCGTCTTCTTCGAAGGCGCCGATCACGATCCGCTTCTGCGCGTCGATATCGCCCCGGGCGTAGGGCAGTGGCGCCGAGCGCACGAAGAACCCGGTCAGTGCGGTGCCCGGCTCGAGCTGCGGATAGAGGGCCGCGGTCCGGCCGGGCCGGCCGTTGCCCGCGGGCACGGTATACATCAACCGCCACCCGTCGTAACCCAACTCGGTGGGTGCGGTGTACAGCGCCATATAGGAGCCGAGATCGCGCAGGTACCGTTCCTCGGGCCCGAACACCAGCTGCCGGACATTGGATCGCACGCCGTCCGCGCCGACCAGTAGATCGAACCTGCTGGGTTCGCCGTTTTCGAACCGGGCGAGGACACCGTCGCCGTCCTGTTCCACTGCGGTGACGGCATCGCCGAATACGTACTCGACGTCGTCGCGGGTGGCGTCGTGGATGATCCGCGCCAGATCCGTGCGGCGGATGGACCATTCGGCCACCGGGCCCCCCGAATGCCCGAACACGTCGGTGCCCATCCGCGCGACCCGCTTGCCCGCACCGTCGACGAACGCCATACCCCGGGCCCCGGTGCCGGCCGCCCGGACCCGCTCGACGATCCCCATCCGCGCGGCCACCTCCCGCGCTGTGCCACGGATATCGACCGCGTGGCCGCCACTGCGGGGCCCGGGGGCGCGTTCCACCACCGTCGGGTCGAAGCCGTACTGGTGCAGCCAGTACGCCAGGGCCGGGCCGGCGATACCTGCACCGGAAATCAGAATGCGCCGGTTCTTCATTGGTTCTCCTGTTGTCCTCGTCGAGGCCGATGACCCGTCCCGACGGGGTGCCGGCGAGCGGGGATGTGTAGTGGCGGACGGCCACACGGAGGTGGACGCGTACGGTGTATTCCACCCGCCGATCAGAGTAGGCATATTCATTGTGAATCACCAGTTCTGAAGACAAATAGTGCACTAGTGTACTGGCGTCGGTGAACTAGTGCACGAGCCCAATACGTCGACCGTGTCGAAGAATCGGAGGGGCAATGTCCGCCCAGGCGCAACGTCCGGGTCCGCCGGATCAGGTGATCGCCGCGCAGATTCGTGCCCGGATCGTGAGTGGCGACCTGCGGCCCGGGGACCGGGTGCCTTCCATCCGGCAGATAGCCGAGCGGTGGGGGGGTCGCGGTCGCGACCGCGATGGGCGCATGGATCCACGGCCGCCTGCCATGACCACTGCCCGCACCTGGAACCGACTCGGTCGGCTGCGTCGTCGCCCGCGTCGCGGAAGCGTGGGCATGCGCACTTTGGACGCTGCATCACGGCCGTGACGAAGTGGAACGCCACAAAGCCGGGGAGCACTTGGCCGAGATGCGGCAGGGCTACGAGGGCCTGATCCGACCGGCGCTCGAGGGGTTGATCATCTGCCGGAGTCGTGGCGGGGGATCGGGTGGCCTGGTTCGGTCCCAGGTCGCCGCCGCCACTGACTCTCCGCGAAGAAATAAACGAGTGATTTCGGCCTTCCCGGCGTTTTCGAATCCGCGTCGCCCGCTGTCGCGGCATCGGTCTCGATGTCCGGACTGTCGCTTTCGGTGGTCCTGTGGAACATCGGAGAGGCCTGTCCAGGGTGCTCGGCGGCCGTCTTCTCGAGGTCCGGTCCCGGGGTTGTCGGCGTCATTTCCGTGACGTCTGCGCCACCAGGACGGCGAACCCGTCGAGGTGGCGAG
This sequence comes from Nocardia fusca NBRC 14340, assembly GCF_001618425.1. Taxonomy (GTDB): domain Bacteria; phylum Actinomycetota; class Actinomycetes; order Mycobacteriales; family Mycobacteriaceae; genus Nocardia; species Nocardia fusca. Next base: position 93,293 of record NZ_BDCU01000053.1, on the reverse strand, counting down.
CGAGTCCGTACTCGAACAGTTCGTCCAAGTTCGCAGCAGTATCGCCCGGAACCGCTGCCAAAAGGGGAAATCGCCCGCTGTCGAGAAGGTCGCGGGCGCGGGCACGCTGCGCCACCTGCCACCCGTTGTGGGAGACGCCGGTATTCTGCTCCGCTTCGACTTCCTCGGCCACCGACATCGCCATGGTGAGGACCAGCGCATGCAGGGTGAGTGCTTCGCGCATCCGGACTGTCAAGGGCAACCCCAGTCCGTCCAGTGCGCGGAGCACCCACTCCGTCTGCGCCATCATATTGGGCGCGAACACGGGGCGGGTGAACGAGACGGTTCTGGGCAGCCAGAGATGCCGTCGGCACAGCTGCCATTGTTGCCGGGCGTGGAGTTCGAGCTCAGCGCGCCATCCACGCGAACCGGGCTCGGGTAGATCGAGTTCGCTGAAGGCTTCGTCGGCCATCCGGGTCAGCAGCTCGTCTTTGTTCGCCACATGCCGATACAGCGACATCGGGGCCGTACCCAGTGCGACCGCCAGACGCCGCATCGACACCGCATCGAGGCCCTCGAGATCGGCTACCTCGATGGCCTTGCGCAGCACCTGTTTCCGGTGCAAAGCCCCCTCCGCGGAAACAGGCCGCCGGGGCTCGGGCGACGGCCTCGCTACCGCTGCCCGTTTCCGGTTGCCGGGTGTGCTGACCACGGTGCCCGACCCGACCTTCGTCTCGACCAGACCCTCGTCGCGCAGGGTCGCCGTCACCCTGGTCGCGGTCGCTACCGCGACACCCCAGCGCTGCACGATCTGCCGGATAGAGGGCGCCCGATCTCCGGGGCGCAGCTCGCCGCTGGTGATCCGCGCACGGATTTCCGCGGCGATCACCAGGTACGGCGAGTCCGGACGTTCTGACGACGACATATTCCTCCGATCCGCCGAACGGCGGCGTGCTCAGCCGGCGAGTGTACTAGTTGTATCGGTTGGCGAACCAGCGCACTCGTTCCGATAAGGCAGTGTTATTGAGCAGTGTCTTTCGCTGGGTGGGTGCGTACCGGTACACCGTACGCGAGTCCCGCGCTCGAAGTTCTGATCGGACAAGAGGGCGGATCCGGACCCGGCGATATCGGAGGCGTCGAAGGCGAACTGGGGACAACTCTTCATCCCCCCGTACCCAGGGGCGGACGAGAACGCTGCCGAAACACAGCATCGGCCCCGCCCACCGCAAGGTGAGCGAGCGGCTTTGTCTGCTTGCGCACTGTTCAGGGCGCGGTGGCCAGCGCTTGGGGGTCGACTCCAGCTTCGATCGCGGCGAGGTGTCGATCGAAACGGGCTCGAGCGTCGCTGACTTGTTGGTGAAGCAACGCGCGTTGGGTGTCGTGATCGCCGCTGTCCTGGAAGTGGAGCAACGTGGCCACGGTGTAATCGGCGGCGGCTTGCATTTTTCGGCCGCAGGTGTAGCAGCGGAGCAGGTAGCAGGCGGTCGTCGTCGACGATGTCGTGGCTGCGATGACCGAGCTGGCCCGCACGGGGTCGTCGCGACGCGGTGCTCGTCCAACAACCTTCGGCCTCGACTGCATCCTCGACGGTGTGACCGCCCGGGGCCGTTCCCCAGAGCAGTACTGCACTCTGGCAACCACTTCCGTCCCGGCCTACCGTGGAAGACGATCGCCTCAGCTCGCCGCCCGGACAAGCAGGCTACGCCGCAACCTGTCCAATTATCGGATCTTGGGTTCAATCGATCACCGAATCACCGCGTGGATGATCATGTCGGCGTGGAGGGCTCGAGGCGGGACTACGGGATGCTGCCACGACGTGGCCGACCGTCAGGCGCGGGTGCCGCAGGCGGTCGGCGTTACCGGCAGCGGACAGCCGGCCCTGTCTGTTCGGCTCACAAGGGACGCTCGCGCAGGTCGGGGTGTGATGGGAAACGGCAGGACACGCAGCGAGCCGAAATCCGCTCGAGAAGGCCGAAACCGCCCGCCGAGCCGAGCTTGCCCGCCCGCGATGACCCGCAGCAATCTGTCGAGCACTCGACGAACACGGTCGTGGGCGTTGCAGGGTGGAGGGGCACGATGGGGTTGATCCCGGCTCGATCTATCCGGAATCTCCATTCCTTGTGCGGCAACCACTTTGATTTGGGCTGAACAGTGGTTTAACATGCTGAACATATGTTCAAGCAATGCTCTCCCCGGTGATAAGAAGATCAGTGTCGCGCTCACCGGTGCGCCGCAGACGATGCTTGCGACGCTGTATGCCAAGGCGCTCGATGCGGACGCCGAAAACTCGCTCCTGGGTGATGTATTGGCCAGAGATGCGGTGCGTCGCATCGATTACGACTGGCGCAGAACCAGCGTCACGCCCGGCAACGCGGCCGGGGTGACAAATCGTACGGTTCACTTCGACAAGTGGGCGCGTGAATTCCTTGCCCGACACGACCGTGCCACGGTATTGCACATCGGTTGCGGGCTGGACAGTCGAGCATTCCGCCTTGAACCCGGCCCCGGGATCGAGTGGTAGGACGTCGATTACCCCGCGGTGATGGAGCTGCACGAACAGCTCTATCCGTATCGTGCGCACCACCACCGCATTGCCGCGTCGGTAACGGATCCGGCGTGGTTGCGAGCGATTCCCGCCGACCGTCCCGTGCTCATGATCGCCGAGGGGCTGACCATGTACCTCACTGAAGACGCAGGCGTCGCGCTACTGCGCCGAATCGTCGAGCACTTCCCGTCCGGTGAACTGCAATTCGACGCATTCAACACCGTGGGCATCAAGATGCAAAAGGCCAACGCGGTCGTGCGCCGCTCCGGTTCGACGCTTCACTGGGCGATCAACCGCCCCGAGGACATCGTCTCGGCGGTGCCCGGAGTCCGGAAGGTCAGCGCGCTGTCGGTGTTCGAGGCTGATGCATTCCAGCAAGTGTCCAAAGGTTACAAACTGATGGGCAAGGCTATCTCCGTGATTCCGGCGATGCGGACAATTGCCCAGTTTCACCGCTACGCCTTCTGAACCCGCTCATATACGCGGCCTGCGTGACCGTTTCTGGGCACATGCCGCGCGGAACGCAGCATCGACGGCAGGTGCGAACAGTCGGGAATCAGCAGGCATCGGACGACTCCGTGGACGCGTACACCCGTGAGAGCAACGCGCGCAATTGCTCCCGTTCACCGGAATCGAGTGCGATGAACAAGCGGTCTTCGGCGTCGAGCTGGGCCGTTCGGGTTCAGCAAGACGCACTTCACGGAGTTCTGTCAGGGTGATGACGTGCCGCCGCCGGTCCAGGGGTTACGGGTTCGTACGATCAATCCGTCTGCTATCGGGCAGATCGTCGGGAATCAGGACTGAAGTCGACGCCGGTGCGTGTCCCGCTGCTGACGAACGGCCCGAGGACCTCCACGATCAAGATACGCGCGATCGGTGACAAGGGCGGCACGCGCCTCTCCCGTGCGAACGCTGCCACATTTGTTCTCCAGCAGGCCGCCGACCCTGCCCAGATCGGCCGAGCGCCCTTCATCAGCGATAAATAGACCGGAAACTTATGTATGCCAGTCGCTCGGAGGCCGGGACCCGCGAGTTCTACTGCGCGACGGCACCGAAGCCGTGGCCAGGCTGTCCTGGCCGGAGCTGGACGGGCACGGCAAGACCATGAGCTCTCACCTGTTGAGCCTGTCACTTCGACCGTCGCGAGGCAGTGACGGCCGGCAGCGCTCACGTTCGAGCCATCGTTCTGTTCTTCCGCCGACGCCTGGGCCATCGACGAAGCTGCTGCAGCCCGACGCCAGAGAGGTGGCGGTGCCGCCGGAGGGAAGAGCGCCGCTCGGGCCGACCGCCGACATCTCTGGCCGAACCCGAGGGTTCGTCGCATCATGGCGCGGGCCGGGTCATGGCCCCTCCCGGGTTGGCAGCACCCCCAACTGCTGCAACAGTCCGAGGGTATCCTTGTCGGACCACTTTTCAGCGATCTTTCCGTCCTCGATCCGGTGGATCACGGTGCCGGTCATCGTCAATTCACGACCGGTTGCCGGAATCCCTGGTAGGTCTCCGGTGTGACATCCGTGGGCGGTGAGCCGGGTAACGACCCGGTCGCCCTCGGCGATCTGATCTTCGATCTCGTGCCGCCCCGGGGTGGCATCCCAGAACATACGGAACGCCTGCTCGAGGCCCTCCCGCCCCGGACCGATGCCGGGAAAGGGGGGAGGCGAGTGGTCGAGGTAGTCCTCGGCGACGAGTTCCTCCATCGCGTCGATGTTTCCCGTGTCGATTTCGTGATAGAACCGGCGGATCAGGGCCTTGTTGGCTTCTGGCGACACGATCGACCTTCCTCCTCGATTGCCCGGCGGACAGTGGTGCCAACGGTGGCGGTTCGCTCGGACGTCGCCTATCGAAGGTCGCAACGGAACGGCAACAGTCATATCAGCGCTGCGGCGTCGCGTCCGAGTTGCTCAGGGAAACCAGTGCGTGAGAGAAGTAGAGGCTCATCGAAATTTCCACCAGCATATTACAGATGTCCAGCACAGCGAGGGACTTCGAGGTCGCGCCGAGTGCAATCCTTCCGCACTTCTTTTCGGTGATGCCAATTCGGCCCAACAATCCTCGATGACTTCGCAGAACGGCGGAGAGAAAGGTCGGCCCGCCTGAAGAAACACCGTCTACTCCGCCGAATCGTCGGTAGGACCCCGTGTTCCCGCCCTTCGCGCAACGCCGCTGGGCGTCGGGGAACCTGATTCGGCATCGGTAGCCGATTAGTGTCTGGAACGGATATCAACCGAGCAGGAACGACCGAGGAGACGCATGTTCACCCGATATCGTCTGGCCGGAGCCGTGGTTCTCACGACTGCTTCGCTCGGGATAATCCCGTTCGCCGCACCGGGCATCGCCGCACCGCCCGGTACCGAAGCCGTGGACCCGGCCATCACCTGCACCGAAAACGGCACAGTCACCTGGGCTGGTGCCGGATTGGGCGAGAGGCCGTCGAAGGTGGAATGGACGGCTACCACCGAATTCACCGAGTGTAGGGGACCCGCGGTCGACAAGGGCGAGCCGTACCCCGTCAGTATGGATGAGGATGGCACCGAAGTCGCCTCGTGTGACGGTAAGGTCAACGTTCACCAGGGCACTGGCACCATCACCTGGTCCGATGGCAGCACCAGCAGAATCAGCAGCAAGTCCGCGGGCAATCAGAGCAAGTCCAAGGGGTCCGGTCCGGCTACCTTCCCGATCATCATCGAGTCCGGCACCTACGCCGGGCATACCGCGTCGGACGACAACACGGTGAGCACCGAGCAGTCCTGCCCCGGCGTGACCGAGGCGTCGCTCACCGGCACATTCACCGTCAACTGATTTTCCGAGACATACCTCCGATGGTTTCAACTGTCAAGCTGCGGCGGGTTCCGGCCTGGGTGTGGTGGGTCGGCCGAAGGCTTTGACAGAGGGCGAGAGCCGCCGAACCCGAGCTCGGCGGCTCTTTGTCATGCGGTAACCAGGACCGCGATATCTAGTGCGCGCCTCGGCAGCGGCTGTCCTGAAATCTCTCGGTTGACGCTGCACCGACCTGCTCGGGCCAGTCGATCGAGCGCGGTGCGGCGAGGGTATCCGCACACTGGCTCAACAGCGTCCACGCGGTGGCCACATGCTCCTGGCGAGTGGCGGTGCCGCCGATGGCCAACCGGAGTGCGAATTTCCCGCGAACCTCGGTGTGTGACAGAAAAACTCGTCCCGTCGCATTGATCGCGTCCAACAGTGCCCGATTCGACTCGTCACCGCCGCGCAATCGAAAACAGATCAGCGACAGTGGATGCGGGGCCAGCACTTCGAAGCGATCGTCCGCGCCGACCCATGAGGCGAACTGCTGGGCCAGTGCGACGCTGCGCCGGATATGTTCGCGCAGCCCGGCCGCGCCGTACCAGCGAATCACCGCCCACAGTTTCAACGCCCGGAACCGGCGTCCCACCGGCACCTGCCAATCCCGGTAATCCACCACAGCGCCGGATTCGCTCGCGCTGTTGCGCAGGTATTCCGGCAACACCGCCAGTGCACCGGTCAGCGCACTACGATCGGCGATGTAGCAGGCGTCGAAGTCCAGCGCGGTGAGCAGCCATTTGTGCGGATTGGTCGCATAGGAATCGGCGAACTCGGCCACGCCCGCATGGATCCACCGCAGCTCCGGACATATCGCGGCGACCCCCGCATACGCCGCGTCCACATGCAACCAGGCACCGTATTCACGGCAGACCGGGCCGATGAGCTGCACCGGATCGACCGCGCCGGTCGACGTCGTGCCCACCGTCGCCATCACCAGGGCAGGGGTTCGCCCGCAGGCCACATCCTGCTCTATCGCCGTCCGCAGCGCCTTCGGGTCCATCCCCAGGTCGTCGCGGGTGTCGATGAAACGCACGGCCGAGGAGCCGAGACCCGTGTCTCGCACGACCTTTTCGAAACCGCAATTGGCTTCGGTCGAGGTGTAGACGACGTAGCGCCCTCGATCGACACCGTCACGAGCCACTTGTCCATCCGAGGCTCGGTGCAGCGCAGCGAGCAGCGTGACAAGCATCGCGCTGGAGGCGGAGTCCTGAACCACACCGCCACCGCTGCCCGCGAAAGTGAAGCGTTCGGGCAGGCCGATCAACCCGGCAAGCCAGTCCAGGACATGCTGTTCCAGCTCGGTACAGGCCGGGGCGGTCTGCCAGAGCATCCCCTGTACACCCAATCCGGACGACAGCAGATCGGCCAGCGCTGCGGGCCCCGACGCACCCGTCGGGTAGTAGGCGAAGAACCCGGGATGCTGCCAATGCGTCAGACCGGGAACGATGATGCGATCCATATCATCGAGCAGGGCGGCGAACGGCTCGCCGACCTCGGGCGGCGACGACGGCAGTTGTGCGCGCACCGCACCGGGGGCCACCCTCGACAGCACCGGCAGCGACTCCACCCGCTCCCAGTAGTCCGCCACCCAATCCACCACGGCGCGACCGTGTTCCCGGAATTGTGCCGCCGTCATATGCTGAGGAACCGGCGCGTCTTCCACCGGCTGCGTACCTGGGCAACTCGGCGCGCTCACGTCGTGGTGGGATAGAGCAGCTCGAGGGGTGATCGCCACTGGTACAGGGTAGAGACCCGGTGCGCCGATCAGCTCGCCGATGCGGCGGCGTGTCGCTCTTCATTGCCCCTGCGGGGGACTTACCGCGCAGCAGAAGCCGGCTCGGCGGTCGGGTAGTGGTAGATCTCACGACGCAAGCGTTCCAAGTCCGGTGCTGCGTAAGCGGAGGTTTGCGTGTACCGCTCGGTCTCACGTGCCCAGAGCGCCGCGCTCGTCATGTTCCTGTACATCTCCGCGTAGTCCTTCCCTTGGTCCGATAGGCCGGGAAGCACGCGGATGAGCGCAGGTAGTCGGCGGTGGGAGGGATGTAGCCGTCGATGCGATGGTGCGCTTCGCGTTCGGCGGCTTCGAACCACGCCTCGAGGCCGTCGAGGAACCGTTCCTGCCAGCGGGTACTCCGGTTCTCGCGCAGTCGCGGCCACAGACTCGCCCACGCCGTCGGGATCGCGCCGTGCATCTCCGGATCCTGGCGCAGCGTTGCCACCAGGCCACGTCTCAGCGCGGTGACGGCTTCCGGATCTTTCAGCTGCGGATCCTCGAAGAGGTCGTCCCACACGAGGGCCAGCACCGCCATGGCGTAGGTGGTTTGTTCCCGGACCGCGTCCGCGGGGGCTACGGCCTGTGCCGGTAGCTGGATCGCTCTTATCCACCGGTGGTAGTCGGCCTCGGCGGGGGAGACCACAAGGCCGGTGTCTACCAGCCAGCCCCTCAAACCATTGCGCGACATGCGGCGGGAGACCGTCACCGTGAGCTCGGGGTGGCTGTATCGGCTGTCCGGGGACCGCGGGACCAGGGGTCCGCCGGTCGAGGATGGAGCGGGCATAGTTGGTCATCGCGTGGCCGGCACGCGGGTCGACGGGCAGAGCAGCGAGCTGCCCGGCAGCCTGGTTCATGAAGTCATCGGCTCTCGCCTGTGCTTCGTCCACGGCGCCGGAGGCGATGACGAGCTCGCGGGCACGGGCGGCTTGCTCACTCGTCATTGCTCTGCCCAGCAGGTTGGTGAGATTCCGGTCGCGGGCCGCGGCGCGGATCACGGGAAGTGTGTAGATGCCCTCGGGTAGATCCGCATTGACGGGTTTGCCCATTTCCTCGGCAGTCGAGGTCAGATCGAGGATGTCGTCATACAGCTGGTAGGCCAGCCCGAAGTGCCGGCCGAACAGGGCCAACGCCTCCGCGTCGGCCTCGGGGCGGCCGGCCTGCATCGCGCCCACCCGGCACGCCAGCGAGAGCACCGCCGCCGTTTTGCCGTCGATCGCGTCCAGGTAGGCCTGCTCGCTGCGGGAGGCCACATACTGGTCGGCGGCCTCGATCACCATGCCCGCGCACATCTGCTCACTCGCGATCGATCCCGCGAGAACTTCGCGTAGGCCGAGTTCGGCCATCAAGCGCCCGCCCGCGACCGTCACGCAGTCTCCACCCAGGACGGCCATATGCGAACCCCACACCGCATTGACACTGGGGCGGCCTCGACGCTCGTAGGCGTGATCGATGACGTCGTCATGGTAGAGCGAGCCCAGGTGCACCAACTCGACGGCAGCGGCGGCGCGGACTGCCCGGTCGTCGGCCGGGGTCGCGGGATCGGTGAGCAAGTAGTACGACAGCAATGTCAAGGTGGGGCGAACCAGGCGACGGGAGGGGGCGGGCCCTTCGTCGGTGAGTGCGGTCAGTTCGGGCCTGCCCCGAAACTGTACGGGTCCGAGAACGTCCCGGACGCGGTCCAGGTCCGCATCCAGATGTGGGAAGACAGCCGAATCGATTTGACGTGGCACGCGCACTCCTGACTGGTTACGTCCGTCATCTACAACATCACCGATCAATGGCAATTTGACACCACCATCACGCGGAAAATGTTGGTATCGGCGGATTTTGATGCATCCACCGCGCGGGTGGTGTCGGTTGACGAGTGCCGATGAGCGCTCCTCACCCGCCGATCGGATCGGGAGCATCGCCGTCGAGGAAAGCGGATCGAGCGCATCCGAGCAGTCCGGCGCGAGATCGTCCAGTAGCGGGTCCCGCCGCCCCGTCGACAAATATCCATTAGGCATAATGTATTTTTGGGTGCATGATCGTGCGACCCGCACCCGGGCTCGGTGAACTCCTCCGCTACGTCGGTGAACTGGTCGACCGTGGGGCCGGGGAGATGTACGAGTCCCTGGGTATTTCATACCGACCGCGATACACGCCGGTGTTGCGGGCGATGAGTGCGGGTGCCGCGACGGTCACCGACATCACGGCGCTGACCCATGTCACGCAGGGTGCGGTCAGCCAGGCCGTCGGGCAGATGGTGGCCGACGGCCTGGTTGTACGTGAGCAACTCCCGGACGGTCGTAAGAGCGGCATACGCCTGACCGCGGAGGGCAGGGAGCTCCTCGAGTCGTTGAAGCCGCACTGGGAAGCCACATTTACTGCGGTCGTGGGGTTGGAGCGGGAAATCGGGTTCCCGATCCGGCGAGCTCTCGCCGATACCGCGAACGCATTGGAAGGCAAGGGTTTCGCGGCCAGGGTTCGAGACGCGCGCGGACATGTGGTCGAGCGGGATATCTCGCCGGGCGGCGATGGGGCACCGGCAGGTAACTGGTTCGAGCACGGCGGGGAGGCGTACGCGCGTTTTCGTCCCGAATACCCGGGCCGGCTGTCGATGTTTCTGGCATCACTGGCTCCCTCCACGGATCTCGCCGTCGATGTCGGTTGTGGCAGCGGGCAGTTGACCACTCAACTTGCCTCGTATTTCGATACCACGATCGGAGTCGATCCCAGTGACGACCAGATCGCGAACGCACGGCCGCGGGAACGGGTTCGTTATCTGCGAGCTCCTGCCGAGAACCTGCCGCTGCCCGATCGCAGCGCGACCCTGATCACCGCGGCCCAGGCCGCGCACTGGTTCGACCGGCCGGCCTTCTACGCCGAAGTCCGCCGGATCGCGGTCGATGGCGCGGTGATCGCAATGATCAGCTATGGCGTGATGCACCTGGAATCCGCTGTCGGACAACGGTTCGATCATTTCTACCGCAACGAAGTCGGACCCTACTGGCCGCCGGAACGTAGACTCGTCGACACCGGGTACGCCGATATCGAGTTCCCGTTCGAGGAATACCCGGCACCGTCCATGCGCATCCGGAAAGACTGGAACCTGACCGAACTGCTGGGCTATGTGTCCACATGGTCGGCGGTCCGCCGGGCCGAGCAGGCCGGCGCGACCGAGATACTGCATTCGTTCGCCGCTGACCTGTCCGAGCTGTGGGGCGATCCCACGTCGACCCGGCCGGTCAGCTGGCCTGTCGTCATGCGATTGGGAATTCTGTGACAGCATCAGAACCGGCATCCGCGCCCGACCGGGCCTGGTACATCGGGAAAGTATGATCGTGGCCGCGCCACACCGTCCCCGCGTGGAATCCGAGTGTCCCAGGGTTCACGGACATGCCGCCGGTATTCGCGGCCGCGACCGGCTTCATCGAGCAGACCTGAATCAGCGCGCTCCGGCCCTACCTGTCCGATTACCGAATGCCAGGGCCCCGATCCATCGTTTACGGTCCCGGATGCGGTAGTGGGTCCGGCCTGTGGGGAGTCGCCGTGCCACCGCCGCCCCCGAGCTGGACAGGCGCCGGCCAGTTCTGCGGAAACGCGTACGACACTGTGCCCCAATGTGTCACGCTGCCCGACATGGCTTTCTCGCAGGCAGAGCGCATGCGTGTACTGGTGACCGTCAACCAGTTCGAATCCCACTTCCGTGGACTGGTCACCCTGGCCGACGCGATAAGCAGGCATGGCCACGATGTCCGCGTCGCGGCCCCCCGGAAGTGGGGCGCCTGGTTGCACGACAACTACGGCGTCGAGACCGTAGACGTGGGAATACGTTGGGCTGATCGCGAGTTCGATGCCGCTATCTTCGGGCTTCTGCTCGACCGGGACATAGACGCGTTCGACCGGATGTACATGACGGAGTTTCTCGGCGACCGGATCGCCCTGCGTGTCGCGGAAGACGTATTGAGCCTCGCCGAACGGTGGCGGCCCGATGTCGTCCTGCACGAGTGCTCGGAATTCGGCGGTTACCTGGCCGCGGAGGTCCTCGGAACTGCGCGAACAAGGGAGCGCGACTGCTGCACATCTCGACCGCGTACGTCTTCGACGGGTCGGCGTCGAATCCATGGGAGACCTGGTCACCGACCGCGCCGTTGAGCGTGTACGGAAGATCCAAGTTGGCAGGTGAGGAGGCCGCCCGAGCCGCGTTTCCCGATACGCGGATCGTCCGCACCGTGTGGCTGTACTCGGGGACCGAACGAGACTTCCCGGCCGCCCTCGTCCGGAGATGCTCCCGGGGCGAGCACGTCGCGGTCGTCACCGACCAGATTGCCTCCCCGACCTACGTCGACGATCTCGTATCCGCTCTGTTCGACCTCGTTGCGCACCCGAATCCACCCCGGCTGCTCCACGCGACCGGCGGCGGCGCCGCATCCAAATTTCGATTCGCACGTGCGATCATCGAAGCGGCGGGGCTCGATGTGAACTTGCTGAGGCCTTGCGGGACATCGGATTTTCGAGATGCCGCAACGCGGCCCCGGAATGCGGTTCTGTCGAATTCATCGTGGATCGACTGCGGCCTCACGCCACTACCACACTGGCGTGACGGACTGCGCCGCGCTGTCAGACCTGCAGTTCGGGACACCCGGCCGTGAACGGAGCGAACCGATGACCCAGCCCACGGTGTCCGCGTACCGTGGGTCTCGGTGTGACCTCGCTGCCCAGCGGCGACGCCCTGGAGTCCGACGTCGGACGGCGGGTCTACATGTCTCGAGGCAGCGTTGGAAAGGTTCCGGTCGCCTGTCATGAGCAACACATTCGAGATCCGGCGACGTGCACCGAGAAATCAAGATCGTCGTCAGCGTGGAACACCGCACCGGGTTACACCACGGTATCGCGACGACATCCCCGGACGCGATGCCGATGTCGTGGTCGCCGATCCGATCTATTCCCTTTCCCTGGTAAGCGGCGCAGTCCGCAGATCCAGTACGACGAACGGAGGTTCCGGCATCCCGACAGGTCTCGGAACTTCACAACGAAGGCTCGGCATCACGTTACGGTCACAGTGACCCGTAGGCGATCGAGGTTTCTCATTGCAGCTTGCGGCTGAGGACCTCGGCCAGTTCGCGGATGCTGTCGGCTTCCAGGGGTGGGGGACGGTGACAGCACAGCCGTGGTCACGGCGTAGCCGGTCGCGGACGTCGGTTGCCATGAGCGAGTCCAGGCCGAGGTGGTTGGTCGGATGGTCGCGGTCGATCTCGGACGGCGGAAGGTCCATCACCCGGGCGATGTGTTCGACGAGATACTGCTCGAGTTCTTCGCTGGTGGTCGCTGCTTCACCGGTTTCTCTCTGCTGATCCCGATGACCATTACCATCCGCCGTATCAGTGCCGGGCCCACGTCCTGCTGTGTCGGTGGCTCCTCGGGTTCGGGTGATTCCGGTTGCAGGGGTGGTTCAGGCACGACCGCACTGTCGGTGCACACCGGGACGGGCGTGCCGCCGAGACTCATCGGTCGCGCGACGGGTGGTCCGGATGTTGCGACCACGGCGTGGCCTTGGGCGGCCGGTCCTCTCGACTGTCGATATCTCGATCGCCGTTGCCGTCGGCGTATCGCCCGCGCTCGGAGTCGATGGGTCGCGCGACCACCCCGCCGCCAGCTCGGCGGCGATCCACCGAAGCGACGGTGTCGCCGCGTCCTGCGGTGATTTGCGCGACGTTGGCCAGCGCCTCGGTGGGCAGCCCGGTCGCCGGGTCGCGGTGCAGATACCCCTGATGCGTGGCCTCGACGCCGGCGAAGTTCGGCGAGTCGGGGAACTCGGCGGGAATTCGTTTGCCGCCGAATGCCTCGGTGGCGGGATCGATGCCGAGGCCGAGCCACGGGTTGAGGCGGCTCCACGCTCCGGGTTCGTCCGCTCCGAACATGGTCACCAGATCGCGCCACGATGCGGCGACATAGACATTGTCGGCGCCGATGCCCAGCTCTGCGGCATGGCGAACCGAGGCCGCTCCCGGTGAGCCCGCGGCGGTTGCCGAGCGGACCAAGCCGGCGAACCTGCCGTACCTGCCCGCATAGAACATCGTGACCGAACCGTAGCTGTGCCCGTAGATCCGGATGGCAAGCTGGTCGGCGGCGGCGGTTCCGGCGAGACTTCTGGTGGCGTGGAATGCCGCGACGGCGCACAGCAACCGGTCCCCGCCGACGCGTGCGCGGCGTCGGAAGGCAGCCTTCGCATAACCGGTGTTCACAGGGCCGGCCGGCGCGTCGTATCCGATCCAGATGATCGACGCCAGCTCGAGCGACGGATCGACCCGCAGTGTCTCCTCATACAGGTTACGCAGCGGCTTGAACTGGTAGGCCAGCGAGGAGGACGTCGTATTCGTACCCGGCACATGCCAGTTCACCGTGTGCGCGGTGTCCACATTGCCGAGCGCGACGACGGCCTTCCCTTTGCCGTTGAAGGCGGCCGAGTCGTAGGACAGGACGTGCACCGGCGGACTGCCCGGTACCACCATGGCCTGTCGGTCCAACTCTTGCAAGTGATTCCGGGTACGGATCAGGTTTCCGAACTGCTTCCTCTCGGCGTCGGTGAGGCCGGTCCGAAACCAGTTGAGGAGCCGCTGGTCTGCTGGCTTGCGGGCTAGGAACTCGCCTAGATCGCGGCTGATCGACAGCCGGTTGGCGTGGTCGCGGATCGTGGCGGGAAGGCCGTCGGCGTTACCGATCTGGTGTGGGTAGACCTGGATGAGTGCCTGTTGCGAAGCGCTCAACGCACCTTGTTCGGCGGGGTCGCGCAGCGAGTTCCACCACGCGCCGTTCTCGGTCGCACGGCGTTGTGCGGACCGCGCCGACAGGCGATACCCCCAACGCTGCAACCTATCCGCATTGTCGAAGCCGCCCGCACTCAGCGCCTCGTCGGCCAGCCGCCGCTGTACGTCATCGATTCCGTGATCCGCAGGCAACGAGCGCCAGTAGTCGGGCACGGAGCCGGTGCTGTTGTTGTCCTCCGGATGCCCTGGCTTCTCGGACGAGGCGGTCTCTGAACGGGTGCCGCCGGGGACGACGGGGCCACCTCCACCTGGCTCGTCAGCAGGCGGCCCGTTCTGGTGCAATCGGCCGTCGGGTCGGTCCGTAGTCGCCGACGAGGCACCTCGACGGCCGGCCCTGAACCGTTCGCCCGACTCCGGTGGATCCTGCCGGTCCATCCATTCCAAGACGGCGTCCAGACATTCGTCCGCCGTGTACGTCTCGTATTCCACGAGATGCAGTCCGGGCTGGAATCCGCTTTCGTCGATACCGTTTTCGCCTACGGCCGGCGTTCCCGCACGGGTCGCGATCCGCCCCGCGACGTGCCGGACGATATCGTCCGCACGCAAGGCGCGCACGGAATCGTCGGGTTCGAAGGTGGCCAGCGACGTCGCCGGTGAGAACCGGTTGACCAGGAGTCGGCGTTCGGCGGCCGTGAGTTGGTCGAGTGCCGTGTGCAGGTCGGCGGGACTCGCCGCGGCCAGCGCGGTGGCCAGCACCGCGCGCGACCGGTCGTATACGGCCGCAAGGGCGCTCACCCATCGACGCGCGGCGATGAGCGCCATACTGCGAACCATCGGTGTATTCGCTCCCGCTCGCACCCGGTGTAGCGCTCCCCGATGAGCCGGGCTGAGGCCTCGGACAGCGCGTTCCATCTGCTCTGGGCTTGCCGCAGCCAGCAGTTCGCGCGGATCCGGCTGGGCGGCACCCGTCAAGGCGGCATACATGGCTGCTCGGAAACGGTCGGACTCCGATGTCGTGGACAGCAGGTCGGCAGGACGGCTCGCCGCCAACAGCCGTGCCCGCTGATTTCTGAGCTTGCGACGGACGCTCGCCAGGTGCGCCCGCACATCACGCACGGAGAAATCGAGTGCCGCCGCTATCTCGTTGTGTGTCATGCCTTGTCGCACCCGAGCGAGTACTTCGGTCTCGCGGGCGGTGAACGGGACCGGGCCCAGCGTGTTGTCGGCGGGCAACTCGGGGATCATGTGCGATGGTTGGTTGCGGAGTGGGTGGTCGGGGAGCGGTTCGTCGATCACCTCCCGCGACCAGGGCGTCGTCCCGCCCGGGATGGGGCTCCGTGGGATCTCGCCCGGTTCATGTGGTCTACTGCCGATCGAGTCGTCCGGGGTCGAACTGCCCTGGCCCCGCTCCGAGTCGCTGCTTCGCGCGAACCGTTCCGCGATACCGGATTCCAGGCCCGCCGGCACCAACTCCTCGAACCCGGGACCAGCAAATGCACGCTCACCAGGCGAATCCTCGAACGGCCTGCTGCCGATCAGCCCACCCTGACCGCCGGAATTCGGATGGCCCTCGTGCGCAGGGAGATCGACCTCGAGATCGGGCGTGACCCGGGGCAGCCGCCTAGTGGTCACGTACTCATGAATCGCCCACTGTGGCGTGCCGACCGCAACGCCGTGGATGTCCGCCTCGGCGAACCCGACGGCAAGCGCCTCTTCCACGTTGAGGTCCGACTCGGCTTCGTCGTGGAAGGCGTACCCAGGCAGTCGAGCGAGCCAGGTCTGTTCGGACTCTTCGATCAGGCCCGATTCCGACAGCTGTTCCCAGGTCTGGGACAAGGCCTGTCGCAGGTCCTTCGAGAGCCACTCCACGGCATCGATCGCGTGCACGAATTCGTGCACGGCGTCGTGGTGAAACGGTCTGTCACCGACAGGACTCCAGCCGAGTTCATGCGCCTGGATACCGAGTTCGACAGCGCGTGCTGGTCTGGCCACAGCGCCGAGGCTGAAGTGCATGCGCAGGGTTCGCCCCGCCGCGTCGCGGTGCCGGTGGTAGAGCGTCGCGGCGCTCATGTACTCCTCGCCGAGGTAGTCGATCCGCAGTTCGCGGATATTGGTCCGGTCCGGGAACCTGGTCAACATCTCGTCCAGCCCGCCGAGGATCTCCGCAACGACATGCGCGCGCACATCCGGATGATCGAACCCCCGCATCGTGACATGCGGATACTTCAGGCTGAACGCCTCGACCAACCGCGCCTTGTCCTGCGCTTCGACGTCCAGCCCCGCGCCATGCAGTATTTCGCCCGGATTGCGCACCGCGTGCCCTTCGATCTGCATCAGCGCCGCCTCGTACCCACGAACGATGCCGAGTAAGATATTTCGCTCTTCGTCGAGGATCTGCAGTTCCGAGGTCCATGATTCGAGGTACGTCACCTGCTCGCGAATGACCGCGAGCTCCGTACGCAGCATGGCGTGGTCCTGCCAGACTTCACGACCGTCGATACGCTGCACGAATATCGCCGCAAACATATCGACCGACGGGGAGTCGAAGTCGGGCTGGGAGCGTCCGCCCATCACCTCGTTGTCGGGGCCGATGCTCCACTGTCGCGCAGTCCGGTTCGTCCCTGTTACCGCGTCGAACAGGCCGAGTCGCCGGGCCGAGTCCGAGTTCAGAACGCCCGGGCTTACGATGCCGACGCTGTTCCCGGGTTGCCCAGGGGTGAGTTCCCGATAGACGGTGAAATCGTCCAGGATCAAAGTCGCGTGGGCGACCGGAGCGCGCATGATGGCGGCGACCCTGGTATTCAGCGCCTGGAGCAGCGCGCCGATCGGATCGGCATAGCTCTCCTTGAACACCTCCAGACCGGTGCCGAACGTCACCGATTCGACCAGCACCCCCGGCGCGTCCTCCACCATGAAGCATTCGGCCACGCCGGAATCCAGGCCGGCCTTCACCAACTCCCGGAACCCCGGACCGGCGAACACACGCTCAACGGGCCGGTGGCCGTCACCCGGCCTGCTACCGATCAGCCCATCCGGACCTCCGTCGCGGCCCGGCGTCGGTGGTTCGTCGGATCGCTCGCCGTCCCCGGTGCGCGATCGTGCGCCCGCGCCGCTGTCATCGACGGATTCCGTGCCCACGGTCAGCGGGTCCAGCGACGGTGCGAACTCGATACGGGTGCCGCTGATGACGGCCTCCCGCACCGCGCGATCGGATTCCATCGCATCGGCCACGGCCAGAATCCGCAGATAGTCTTCCTCCTCGCCGCGCGCCACCACCTGTCCGGCCACGAGCGACACCCGAGTCCGTGACGGCGGCATCGCCGGACGAGCGTGCGGGTGGGTGTTCCGTGCGGCGTGCACGAGCATCCTTGCGCTGTTTTCGCGGGTATACGGCCGCATCAGTCCCTGTAACCCGCGGGCCGCCGCCCACGCGCCGGGCAGATCGTCGAGTAGAGAGCCGAGTCCCGCTACCCAGTTGTCGATCGGCACATGGGCACCGAGAGACTGTTCGACCAGGTTGAATCGTTCCGCCAGGTCGCGGTAGTCCGCCAGTTCGGCAAGGAAACGGCCCACTCCGCTGGACGACGGAACCGCGACCGGCACACCTTGTTCGATCGCCTCGGCCGCGACCCCGCCGAATCCCTCAGCACGCGACGGCATCACCACGACGGTCGCCGTGCGGATATCGTGGCGCACCTTCACACGACTCGATGTATGCGGCCTCACCTCGACCGCATCCCGGTCGCCGACCAGTTCTGCCAGCGCGGCGTGGGCCGACTCGACGCCACGTTTCGGGTAGCCCCGCACCATCAGCCGCACGTCACGCCCCTGCGCGCGCAACCGCTTCACCACCTCGGCGGTCTCCGCAGCCCCCTTCAACTGGTCGTTCACCCGGCCGAACAGCAGAATCCACGCCGGGTCACCGGGTGCGGGCTCCGGTGGCTGCTCGGCGATCTCCAGACCCGGCTGCAGTTCGTGCACCGAGCCGTGCCCCGCCATGACAGCCGCCGACAGCGAGTCCGTCGCCAGTACCGGACCCAGACCAGTCACCAGATGAGCACGCCGCGCCAAGTAGATGTGGGACGCGACCTTGGCGCGACCGCGTTCCGGACTGTGCCTGAGGGTTTCCCACAGCATCGGTGTGAGGTGGTGGACACTCACGAGTTTCGCGGCGGGATACCGGGTCTCGGCCGCCAGCGCCGCACGGATGCCGCCGTCCTCGGCATGCACGATCACCAGATCCACCGACTGCGGCAAATCGTCCGCGTCCCCGTCGTACAGCTTCCGCCCAACCGGCCCAGCGACAGAGCCGCGGCCACCGTATATCTTCACACCCGGGATCCGGGAACCCTGTCCGACACCTCCAGTCCAGACGATCACTTCGTGCCCGGCCTCCGCCAGTCCCTGACACAGCGCCAGGTTCAACGTGGACATACCGGACCCGCCCATCCCCCAATAGGTGCAGCACACCAGAATTCGCTGCCTGGTGAGGTCGAGCCGAACCCGATGCCGGACCTGGCCATCCGGCAAGGGATCAGCGGTGTCGACCTCGATGCGGCCGTCCACATCGGACATCTCGCGGCGCAATTCCTCCGCGGTCACACCGGGGGCGGGATCGGTGGCGTCCGGTCGGGTGTAGTCCAGCTGGGCGAGCAATCGGCGCCGGCCGTCGACATCCTGGGACGAGGTCACGACGAACACGGCATCGCCCCCGGCACGGGGCAGGGCGAGTTCCACGAGACGCGCCACCGAATCGATGAGGTCCTCGTGCGCCCGCGCGGGGCCCGATTCCGGCAGTCGTGTGGCGACGGTGTCAGCGAGGGTGCCGGGGTCCGATGCGTCAGCGCCCGGCCCGACGACCAACTGCCAGCGGAAACCGCTGTACTCCTCCCGCATCTCGGCCGCGTGCAGCCGAGCGTCACGATAAGCATCCAGCGGCGAATATCTCGGGTCGATCACCAACCGCTCGGCGATCTCCCGTGCCTTCGCGGCGTGGTCGCGGCGCATGTCCCGGTTCGCCAGCAGCCACCCGTCCGGCGGCCGGTATCCGCTGTCGGGGTGAGCGAAGCCGGCGCGGTCACGCAGGCGGTCGATGAGGGCCTGACGCTCGGCGACATCATTGCCCCAGTCGGGCAGGACCCATTGAACGACCGCGTCCGGTTCCGACAAGGTCTGCAGGTCCGCGGCGGCGACCCACCTGGCAACGCGCATCGCCGTCCCGAACTCGCCGACGGTGATCACCCCCCAGCGCTGCCGCAGCTCATCCACGGCCGCGGGCGACGCGATGCTCTGGGTCCCGGTCCGCGCATCGAACCCGATGCCGCTCACCGCGAATCCGAGCACCCGGGCGGTGCTCGCGGCACAGCCGTGCGCCAGGGCGCGGGCGTGCAGCAGTTCTGCCGACCGCACCGTTTCCCGGCGCCGCGGATTGTCGCCGTGCCGCCCGCCGCGGCCGGCGAGATCGCTCCAGGCGTCTGCGACCATCGCCGCCACGATCTCGCCGAGGTCGGCACCCTGCAGCAGGCCGTTGTCCAGGATGCGGCGCAAGCCCTCGGCGACCCGCGTCCCGTCGCCATGCCTGTTCGCCGCGCCGGGCTTCCGCAGCTCGACGGTGGCGTCGTGGCGGGCGGCGTCGTTGATGTCATCCGCGCGACCGGTATCCGGCCCGCTGTACAGCCTCCGGTTGATGAACAGTCCCTCGGCCGCCAACCGCAACCCGCGCCGGACTTCCGGATCAGCGAGCTGTTCCGGCGGCACCCGCGAGCCGAGGATCTCGGTCAATTCATCGATCTCGCGCCCGATCACCTCCGCGGCCAACGGCCGAGACGCCGGACTCAGTAGGTGAAGGGCCTCCGGCGTGGCCGAGAGCGTCTCTGGTTCCTGCCCGGTTTCGGGTACGGGCTCGGTCGGGTCCGGGGTGTTCTGCGGGCGGCTGCCGGTGCGGGCTGGTTCGGCCGACCTGGAAATATCCGACTTGTCGGGCGTGTCCGCGTCGGTCCTCGACGGCAGATCACGTGTGCCGTAGTGGTTTACCGGCCGGCCCGGCTGTATCGAGTTGATTTCCTGCACCAGTTCCGCACTGACCTCGACGTCCTGGGACGGGGGCCGGGTTTCGGCGGCGGGTGCATCGCGGTGCGACCTGGCGACGAGGTGGCCGCCGGCGTCGAAGTCGATGGTCTCGAATCTGCGTTGGTCAGGGGACAGTCTGTCGATGAACTTTTGCTGTTCGTCTCGCCAGATGTCGAACGGGACGGCCTTGTTCAGCAGCGTGCGGCGGTTCCGGAGGTCTTTCGGGCCGTAGTCGGTGTCGGTTCGGCCGTCTCGGGAGGCCGCCAGGTCGACCACGACCAGTGCCGGCCGTTCACCCGGCTTGCTGTCGTTGACCAGCAGCACCATGTGGTTGTCGGCGGCGGCGCTGCCTTTGTCCTGGGTGTCCTTCCATTTGTAGACCAGGACTGCGATGCCTCCCGGCCGGGCTCTCAGCGATTCGGCCACCTCGTCCAGTGATCCGGCATTCTCGAGTGCGGCGCCGAACACCTCCTCGACAACGTCACGGCCGTGGCCGGCCAGTTCGTTGGAGAGCAGCTCGAAGCGGCGTGCGGTCAATACCCGCATGCCGGTCACGGCGTTGTTGACGCAGCTGTTGGGGCTGCGGCGGTGGACCTGCACGACAAGGTCGAGCAGGGCCGCAATGGCCAGATAGTGCGACGCTGCGGCGAGAACGTCCTCGGCTACCGGGTTCTCTGCTACTCCATTCACCGACACGGGGTGCACCGATACAGGCGCGGCATCGTCGCGAGAGGCCGGTTGGTGGGCGCCTGCGGCGGGCAGGTGGTGGCTGACCGCTTCGCCCAGGATGTCGCGCGCTATAGCGGGGGTGATGTCGGAGACGGGATAACCCAGTGCTTTCGCGAGGTTGTTTCTGGCCTCGGTCAGCGCGGGGTCGATCATGCGCATACCTTCGGCGCCTTCGATGGCCTCGGTGGCCCAGCCGAGTTCGCCGGCCAGCCGGTCCCGCTGCGGCACCAACTGGTCCAGCGCCTGCTCGTCGGTGAGTCGCGCGTACTGCGCAGCCGCCGCGGGTGCGGTCGCTTCGACCTGCTGGCGCAACGCCTCCACCGCGGCGGGTGGCAGGCCCGTCTGTTCCAGCAGTCCGCCCAGCGGGTCGACAGCGCCGTCCTGTTCGAGCGCGGCGACGGTCTCGGCGAGGGCTGAGGCCCGGATCCCCAGCAACCCGGCCAGGCGCGCGGCCTGGTCCGGCGACTGGTGCGGCTGACCGATGTCTGTGCTGTCCTGGTAGCGGAACGTCTCGGCGGCGGCGAGAACGGCGGCCGGATTGTCGGTGATGTACGCGTGGTGGCGGATGAAGTCGGCGGTGGCGTGGCGGAGAGCACGCGCTTGCAGTTCGGGCACCAACGAGCGGAGAGTGTGGCCGGCCTCGACGAGGTTGTCGTGATTTACCGGGGTGGGGTCGGTGCGGTGGGCTTCGGCGACTTGTTCGTAGCGGACCGCCGCCGCGCGTACCTCGTTCAGGTGCATGGCCTTGCGGATCAGCGCGTCCTGCGGCGATATCAGCGCCTGCGCGGCCCCGCGGTCGCCGTTCCGGGCGGTACGGTTCTTGGCCTGCTCA
The DNA here is from genome assembly GCF_001618425.1 of Nocardia fusca NBRC 14340. GTDB lineage: Bacteria > Actinomycetota > Actinomycetes > Mycobacteriales > Mycobacteriaceae > Nocardia > Nocardia fusca. Next base: position 71,796 of record NZ_BDCU01000053.1, on the reverse strand, counting down.
TGGATGTAGGACTGCTCGGGGACTTCGGTCATCCAAATGAACATGCCGCCCTTGGCCTGCACCGCCTCCGCCACCGAGATATCGACACCACGCTGTCCCTGGCGGTTGATCACCAGGATCTTGCCCTGCTCACCAGCGGCATCGAAGATCTTCTGCAACTCGCCTTCCCACCCCGCGCCCCACCCCGCGATCCGGTCGGCGTCGACCGCCTCGATCGCCTCCCTGGGCACCCCCTGGCGCACCAACGCCTGCACCTGCCTGTCGACCAGGTCGTTGCGATGACACAAGATTTCCTGGGACCTGCCCTGGCCCCCCTGCCACACTCTGTGCGCGCCTTCGGCGATCGCACTCAGCTTGGCGCGGGTGTTCGCCACCACCTCGGGGGCGCCCTCCATCAATCGCTGTTCCCGAGACCGGTCGACTTGGTGCGCTTCTTCCAGACCGTAGATCTTTTCCAGCACGGGGTTGAGGTCCGCGAGCGTGCCCGAGGCGCCGGTGACCTCATCGAAGAACCGGTCCTGCGGGCGGCCCCCCGTGCGATAGATTTCTACCGCGTTGATGCTCTTGGCCGAGTCGGCGTCGGCGCGCACTACGATCTGATGCTGCTCGGCGCTCATCCTGATGGCTTCGGCCGACCGGATCTCCTTGGCCTCGACGGCCTGAGCCAGGCTCGCCCGGCCCTGCTCGGCGCTCCACCGTGATTCGCTCGAGGTCTTCGGGTTGCGTTGCAGACCGTGTTCGCCCTGATCGATGATGACGATCTTGCCCGCGTCCATCACGTAGTGGGTGCTCTTGCGGCAGGTGAACTCGGCGGCAGCGGCCGTCTCGAGCCGGGACAACCCCAACCCTTCCAACCACTGTTTCCCGCCTGGAAGCGCCTCGACCTTCTCCCGTCCCCCCGGCGTCAACTCCGCCCGACCGTCGTACCAGAACTCGACCTCGGGGGTTCCGTCCGGGTACAGGCCGACTTCTTCGATGATCCGCGTGAGACCGAAATCCTCATGCGATAACGCCCCCTTCTCCAGCGCGTCGGCGAGGAAATCGTGGGCGGCGAACACCTCGCGCGCCGTCGCCACCGGCGCGGCATGCTCCACCCCTTCCGACCGGAGAAACTGCCTTTCACCACGGTCGATGATGCCGTCCATCTCATCGATCAACGCGTGGCGCGGCGGTCGGTGACCGGCGTTGCACAGATGCCCGACCGTTTCGCCGGTGGCCACCACGACCGCCGGCCGACCGCCGGTGACCGGCCCGAAACCCTGCTGCTGGTCGGCCCGGAACACGTCGATCCCGAAATCGGTCAACAGCTGTCGATACCTGGTGAATTCCCGGTGGGCCAGCCCATCGGTCGTCGTCACCAGAAGACACTCACCGTGACGCACCGCCCGCTGCATCGCCGCCGCCATGAACATCAGCGACTTGCCCTCGCCCGGTTTCATCTCCACCGGACGCTTGTCCAGCGCGTACACCCCCTCCGCCTGCTCGACCCGCAAGACCATCCCCCCTGGCACAGCGTCGCTGATCGTGCCGCGCCGGATGATCTCCGTCGTCGCGATCATCGACTTCTGCGCGTCGGTGTCGAACAATCCGGCCTTCAACACCTCGTCCGGAAGGTTGCACAGCCGCAGCTGTTCCGGAACCTGATCACCGGAACCGGCGTGGAAATCGGCCAACAGCTCGACTGCCTGATCACGAGCGCTCAGCGCCGGCGAACCGGCACTCTCGACCGAATCCGCAGCCGGGCCTGCCGACACCTTGTCACCCGTTTCACCCGCCAGGACGCTCGGCTCCGCCCCGGCAACGTGCTCCTCGATTCCCGCGGGAGCGTGCTCCGCATTCCCCGGCAGCCGGTGTTCACCGGCGGCAGGCGTTTCGGGCCCGTCGCCGGTACCAGTGGCCGGGCGGGCGTCAACCGGGGTCTCGTGGCGGGTTTCATCTGCCGCGACACTCACCTTCCCGGTGTTGCCGTGCTCGTGATTTCCTGGTGATCGGTGTTCACCGGCGGCAGGTGTTTCGGGCCCGGTGCCGACCTGACGGGCCGGGGTGCTCGTCGCAACCTTCGGCGGCGCCGACGTTTCCCCACCGGCCTCGACCGGTCGTGGCGCTGTCGCATTCGGGCGGACAACCGGTTCGCCCCGCTGCGGGCCCGCCACCTGCGGACCAGCCTCCGGACGCCCCACCGACCGGGCCGCGGAGTCGAACCCGACCGGAGCACGGCCGGTCGCGTCATTGTGTGGCGTCGAGCGCGATGCCGCGGGCGACCGCGATTCGCCGGACTCGACCGGCGCGGTGTTTCCGTGCGCTCCGACCGCGGGTACCTCCGCCCGCTCGCCCCCGGCAGCCACGGTATCCGGAGCCGCCGCCCACGCCGCCTTCGCCGCCGCCCACGCCTGCTGCGATTCCGCGGACACCTCGACCGGTGGGAGTGCTGGTGTCGGCGCCGTGGTTTTCTCGCTGCGCGTGGCGGCGGGCAGGTCGGGCCAGGTGAAGGCCCCACCGCCGTCGGCCACCGCTCCCGCCGGCGCACCCGACCCGGGGCGAGCGGCGGCGTGCGCGTGAACTGCCCCGGCGAAACCGCCATTGAGCAACGGTGCCAGCACATGATCGAAATGTTCCGGCCAACCGGTCACCAACGTCGCCGCCCCCAAACCCGCCACCGCGCCCGCAGTGCCATGCACCAACCCGAGCGCCAACCGGCTACCCTCGATCCGGGGAAACACCTTCGGCGCGACCCGGCCTGCGACCATGCCGCCCACCGCACCACCCACACCCGACAAGGCCGCGACTTCGATCGATGTCAGATCGATACCAGTGGGATTCTCACCGTCCGGTCCGATCACGGCGAAAGTTCGATCACCGGATACGGTCTGCAGCGCCTGCACGCCCGCGTCGACACCCACCGGCAGCGCGGCGGCCTTACCCAACGTGACGGGCAACCGGAGCGATCCCAGCGCCGACAGCCGGGCGGCCATCCGCGTCGCGCCCGCCCTGAACGCCTGCTCCAGGCCCGCACGCATCGCCGCGACTCTGGCGCGCCCATCGACCAGCATCGACTCCACCACCGGCACCGCCGCCACTTCCCCGGCAGGCCCGGCCGCGGCAGCACCGGAGAGCACACCGAAGATCCGCCATGCCAACTCGATTCCGAAGACGAACATCACGCACAGCGTCTTCTCCGCGTCGTTGGCCGCCGCCTGCACCTGATCGGCGAGGGCCAGTGCGTCGTCACCGAGCCTGGCCGCCCCATCCCGGTGCAAACCCAACGTATCGCGCAGCCGGTCGCCGAGCGTGCCAACCGAATCCTCTTGTGCCAGTAGCTCGTTCGCGTCCTCCGAATGAGCCCTCAGCGCGGCTGCCTGTGCACGGAACTCCGCAGCCATCCGACGCATGGCGGAAATATCGGCACGCGGCAGCTCTCCGCCGAACACCACCATCTCGATCGGACGCCGTAGCACAGCAGGCAAACCCTCGAACGCTTTCCGCAGCTCCACGACCGGGTTCAGTGACCACGAATCGTCCACCGGCACCGCCTACCCCGGCCGTGAGGCCGCGGCGACCAGCAGCGCATGCAGTGTTTTCGCTTGGACCCCCGCTTCGTTACCTCGCAGCACTACCTCGGCGAAGGCGGCACCGAGGGCCCGACTCACGTCGAATCCGCTCGGGGCCGTGGCATCCCCGGTCAACTCGGCACGCCAGTGCCGGTAACCGCGCACCACCTCGGCGAGTGTGCGGGGTTGTCCCGGCTCCCGACGCAGGTACTCCGCGATCAGGACGCGCTGCGCCTGCCTGCGCGCGAGACCACCACCGGCGCCATCGAGCGCCCGGCCGAATTCACAGAGCGTGGCCGCGTAGATACCCCGCTCGGCGTCGGTTTCCGCGGCTCCGGTGTCTTCCCCCGGCTCCTGCGCGGTCCGCTCGTCGAGAGTGATCGAGCGAGCCGTGCCCCGGGAGTCGTGCGGTTCGGCACTCCACCGCACCAGGCCCGATTCGGCGCCGAGTGCTGCTACCGCGACGATATCCAGGACGATCACCGAGTAGTCGGTAAGCACCCGATCCACCGCGGCCACGAACTCCCGCACCGCCGACACCTGCAGGCCGGGCGTATCGAATCCGGCCACACGCACACCGTGGTGCTCGGCCAACCTCCGCGCCAGCCACCCGACCACGGGATCGGAAACCGGTCGCCCGTCGGAACCGCGCCGATCACGCCCGCGCTGCGGTTCGTCGGCGGGCTTGTTCGATCGCTGCGGGGAACCGTACCGAGGGCTCGGGGGACTCGGCTGGGCACTCGCAGGCGGGCCGGGTGTCCGGGGCCGTTGCCCGGCCCACGGGGTGTCTCGCCGACCCACATCGACCGCTGGCCGCGGTCCGGACGCCCTGCCCGGCAACCGGTCCGCATTCCGCGTGCCGGCCGGGGGCGACACCGGGGAGGTCGGGGGCGACACCGGGGAGGACAGGGGCGACACCGGGGAGGACAGGGGCGACACGGGGAAGGACGACGGCCGGCGACCGGAGTCCCCGACCGGGTTGCCGGATTTGCCACTGTTCTTTCGGCCTGCCCGCTCCGACCCCAGATCTGTCCGATCCGAAGGAGCCGGGCGCCGCGGACCGTCCTGCGGCATCGACCGTCCCGTGGAAGCGTCCGGCGACCGCGGGCCGCCGGACGCGGATCGTTCGGCAGGCTGCGCCCGGTCCGTGGGATACGGCCGGCCTCCCGCTGCCGGAGATGTCGCCGCGGGGTCGTCGGTGACAGGTGAGTCCGTACCAGCGAGCGCAGGAGTGCCGCCGGAGGCGTCCGGCCGCTGCGGAGCCGCCTCCCCGATGTTCGGGCCCATGTCCCCGGCTGCGGCGCCTACCCGGCCGGCAAGGTAAGCGTCCTGCGCCTCGAATTGGCGTGCAGCGTCGATGATTCCGGCGGCTGTGCCGTGCAGGCTGTCCTCCATTGCCCGCACATTGCCCAGCAACTGATCGGCGTGCGGCCTGAACTCCCCGGCGAACGCGAGGCCGATATCGTCGTCGCCCCAGCTGCCGTCGGACTGTGCCAGGCAATCCCGCAAGCCCGCATAGGTCTGCCCCACCCTGTCACCGAGCTCGGCCAGCCGCGCTCCCCGATCTCGCAGACTATCCGGATCCCACCGAACTTCACCGCTCACGTCCCCACCCCGTCGGTCGGACTCGGCCGCCGTTACGCATCCGGAACCGTCGCTCGAAATCGGTGACAAACCACCGACAGCGGCACCGAAGAGGTTCTGTCCGCGTCGATGCGCACCAGCAACCGCCACCACGGCCCACATTCCGGACCCGCAGACAACCGCCGATGCCGGCGCACCATCTCCCACACCGCATCCGACACCTGGTACCGAATCGACTGGTTGCCATCGCCGACCACCAGCAGCGCCGATTCGGCGACCACGGTCATCGCGAACCACGCCTCCAACCGTTGCCACCCGGGCGGGGCAAGCCCGCGCAGCCCATCCGCGATCCGATCGGCCAACACCGCAAGATCCTCACCCCCCGAACTGCTCACCGCACACTCCGGCATGCTCGGAACCACGGGTTCTCCTCGCCCCGGCACTCCGCTTCGTGGGCGAGGTCAGCGTTCAACTCCGCCGCCTCCGCGGCGAGCTGGTGTAGCTCCAGTGTCAACGTGCGCAACTCATCGGGATCGACCCGCAACGGTAGACCCACATGATCTCCCTTCCGAACCTCTGCCCCGCGCGTGCTGTCGGCCAGCGATGTCAACATGTGTGGTTGGATGGCTCAAATTATCTTCACGTCAGTTGATAGCTGTGATTGCAGCACGCCCGGTGTTGTCTGTCAACGGTCGTCAAGAGATAATGGTTCGCAACCATTCCAGTTGACGGGAAGGCGATCGGTGGACGAAACAGCCTCAACGTTTGCGTCGAGATTGACCCATCTGTTCGACGTCGTGCGCAGGCCCGACGGTCGCGAGTTCAGCAACGAGGAGGTCGCCACCGCAATCGCCCGGCACCAAGGGGTGAAGATGTCAGGCTCCTACGTCTGGTATCTGCGTACCGGTCAACGAGACAATCCGACCTTTCGGCACTTGAGCGCGCTGGCTCGATTCTTCGGGGTTCCCCCTGCGTACTTCTTCGACGATGAGACCAGTCGCGAAGTCGACGCCGAACTGGGCCTGCTGACTGCCATGCGGGACGCGGGGGTGCGCGATGTGGCGCTGCGGGCCGCGGGCCTGTCCGCCGAAAGTCTGGCGGCAGTCACCGACGTGATCAACCGTTTTCGCCGATTGGAGCGGCTGCCCGGCGGTCCGTCCGGCGACCGGTAGCGCGAAGAACTTCGCTGCCATGCGGACTACGGATTTACGCAAGCGCTGCGAACGGCGCATCGACGTGCTCGGGCTACCGGTTCGTTTCGGTATCGGCGAGGTGTGCGAGCGTCTGGAGAGTCATGTGGGCAAACGGATCGAACTGATCCCGATGGCCCTGCCGCCCGCCAGTCCACTCGGGTTGCTGATCACCGACGAACACGGACATTCGGTCATCTACGAGGAGTCCGCCAGTCCGATTCACCGCCAGCAGATCATTTTCCACGAACTCGCGCATCTGCTCCTCGGTCACACGGGTCACCCGATCGGCGATGATCGACGGCACTGCATGTTCGTGCACATCGACCGTGAGATCCAGGGACAGGTTCTCGCCAGGTCCTGCGGATCGACCGAGCAAGAGACCGAGGCGGAGATGACGGCGACCTTGCTCCTGCAGCGCGCCCACCGGTCGAGCCGGCCGGTCACCGTCGCTGCCGATCCGGCGATCGCCGACATAGTCCGCCGTTTGGACAACTCACTGTGACCCCAGACCCGATTCTCCTGATCTTGCTCACGGCATTCGCCTGCGTCACAGTTCTGGCCATCAAGGCTCGCGACATCATCCGGGATTCGGACAATGGGATGCACCGTGCAAGTGCGCTTTTCGTCGGCGCGATCCTGGCGACCATGATGATCTGGCTCGAATCCGATGCCATCGACCGCCACACCCATGTTCCGAGAATCGGCATCTTGCTCAGTGATGTCGCGGCGATGCTCGCGGTGTGTGCGAGCCAGATATGGTTCGTGTACCTCACGACCCGGATCGAGATCGCGCGCCGCAGGTCACCGCTGTGCTACGCGGGATTCGCTGTTGTCGTCGTCGCGGCCGTCGCGCTGTTCGCCGCGTTCCCGCCGACGTCCGCGAACGATGCCCGGTATCGGTATCTGTTCATCTGCTACGTCGGTGTCAGCGCCGTGGCGGCGGTCGTGTTCGGGTTCCGCTACGCCGCACTCACCGCGAAGCCCTGGCTACGCATCGGATTCCGGGTCATCGCATCGGGCGGCATCGCCGTGATCGCGCGCCTGGCCTTCCTCGGCTACGTGCTCGTCGCCGCCGATCTCGGCCACCCACCTCGGCCGATATACGCCACCGTAGACGGCCTACTCACCGTGACCGGACTGCTCATCGTCATCACCGGTATGGCGCTGCCCTCGGGAGGCGAGTTTCTGGGGGCGCTGCTGCACGCTTACCGATGCCACCGAGCCGACCGCCAACTCAGCGCGCTGAGCCGGCACCTGACGTCGGCCACCGGCACGACGAGCGTTGTGCCCCTGCCCGCCGGTCGCGAATGGAATCCCTTGCGGGACGCCGAATTTCGGCTCTGTCGGCGGATCGTCGACATTCGGGACGCGCAACTGGCGTTGCGCGGGTATGCCGATCCACGGGCGCGGCAGCGCGCCGCCGAGCGGTTCGACGCGCTCGGTTTGCCGGATAATGAGCGTGGCCCGATGATCGAGGCGGCCGTCATCGCCGCGGCGATCCAGGCGAACCGAGCAGGCATACCGCCTCGGCACAACACGACGATGACCCTGTCCGCTGAACATGGTGGCGCTGACACGCTGCTCGACGAAGCCAGGTGGCTCGGACGTGTCAGCCGGGCCCTACGATCTTCCGAGATCGCAGGGCAGAACGCTGAGGTCTAACTGCCACGACAGCGACCGAGACCGATTAGCTCGAGTCGAATCCTGATGCAGTGCGAACAGCTCCCAGACCGATATCGCGAGGGCCGATGGGGACCACAGCAGCAGGCCGTTACGTAGCCGCGGATCCACGGGTAACGGCTCGTCAGGGCGTCGGAGGGCGCGCGCAAGCAGGAGAATCGACGGTGCCGCAACCAGTGCTGTCGCTGCCCAGCCGAACGGGCGGGTCTGGGCAGCGAGTGTGGCGAGGGCAAGACAGCTGACAACTGGCACGGCCCATCGGACGAACTGCCCGCGGGGTGCAGGGGTCGGCTCGGCCGTCACATCTCGCAGCCTAGGACCTGCGCCGCTGTCGATGCGGCTGCGGACCGGCGGGTTATGCGGTGCCCAGGTCACGGTCCCGGAATCTGCCGGGAGATGAGCAACATATTCATGGCTGCTGTGTTCGCTGTGCGGGCGCGGTCAGCGGTGGTGCCATCGGTGAGGGTGTCGTGTTGCACACCGGCCTGGTGCTCCAGCCCAAGAGCATGCTGCCCCGGCAGTGAGGGCCGGGGCAGCACAGTGATGGGTGCCCATCGGGTGTTCTCGGGTCCTGGGCGGGGGATGGGGAGCAGGGCGAGGACCCAGACGTGGTCGATGGTGTGGACCTTGCTCATGGTCATGGCGAACGAGAGCGGTTCTCCGGTTTCGGGGTGGCGGCGGTATAACAGGTCATCGGGGGCTCGGCCGATCACCGCGATGTGCGTAGGTGCCCTCGGCAGAATTCGAACCCGCTGTACTGGTGGGGGCACGACGGTTTCCGGTCGAATGGGCCTGATGTCGGTGGGTCCTTCTGGCGGCTCACGACCGGGGTATGGCCGGGTACCGGTGCGATTCAGTATTGGGCCTCGACCTCGGCGAGCCGACGCGCGAGGAAACGGCGGGTCTGATCGTTGCCGACCATCGTCAGCGCGGCTCGGTAGTGCTCAGCTGCCTCGCGTGGGCGGCCCGAGCGGCGCAGCAGGTCGGCTCGGGTGGCGCTGACCAGGTGCGTATCGGCCAGACGCGGATCTGCCGCGACTTCGTCGAGGGCCGCGAGCCCGGTCGCGAAGCCGTGCGCGAAACCGACGGCCACAGCCCGGTTCACGCGGACGACGGGCGACTCGATGTACCCGAGCAGTTCGTCGTAACCGGAAAGTACCGCCTGCCAATTCGTTTCGGTCCAACTCCGTGCCTTCGCGTGCGCGGCGGCGATACGTGCCTGCGCCAGATAGGGTCCGGCTCCGTCGCTGGCCGAGTCCAGGCAGGACAAACCAGCCGCGATGGCCGCATGGTCCCAGCCTGCCCGGTCCTGATCTTCCAAGGGGATCAACTCCTCTTCACCCGAACGCCGTTGGGTGCGCCTGCTGTCCTGTAGAAGCATCAGCGCGAGCAGCGCTCGTGCCTCCGTTTCGTCGGGCAGTAACCCGCACACCAGCCGGCCGAGCCGGATCGCTTCGTCGCACAGTTCGTCGCGCACGGCGGCCGGGCCCCTTGTCGCCGCGTAGCCTTCGGTGAACATCAGATACACGCATGCCAGCACCATCGGTACTCGGTCGGGCAGCAGGTGCGGTGGCGGCACTCGCAGCGGGATGCCGGCTTGGCGGATCTTGGCCTTCGCTCGGCTGAGTCGCTGCGCGACAGTGTGTTCTGGTTGCAGGAACAGGCGTGCGATCTCGGCGGTGCGCAGACCGCACACCAGACGCAGTGTCAACGCCACCTGGGACGGTGGTGAGAGCGCCGGATGGCAGCAGGTGAAGATCATCCGCAATTGGTCGTCGGTGACCGGTGACACCTCGGCCTCCTCGACCGGTGCGTGCAGCAGTGCCGCGCCATATTCTTTCTCCGCTCTCGCCGATTCGCGCCGCAGCCGGTCGAGGGCGCGATGGCGGGCCGCGGTGGTGATCCACGCGCCCGGATTCGCGGGCCACCCGCGTTCGGGCCAGGTGCGCACCGCGTCGGCGAAAGCCTCCTGCACCGCATCCTCGGCGAGTCCGATATCCCCGGTCAGCGCTGCCGCTGACGCCACGGCCCGGCCGAACTCCGCGCGGTAGACCGCGTCGATCGTCACGGTCGGGCCGGTACACACGTTCAGGCGTCCAGGTCGACGATCCGGCGGACCTCGGCGCGCCCATTCGCGCCGAGCGGGATAGCAGCGGCGATCTCGGCGGCCCGGTCACGCCCCTCGGCGGCGAACAGGTAGAACCCGTCGACCACCTCGGCGAACTCGGGATAGGGGCCGTCGGTCAGCAGGAGCTGTCCGTCGCGCACCCGCACCGTGGTCGCGGTGGATGGCGGTCGCAGTGCGCCGCCGCCACGCAGAGCCTCGGCGTACTTCTCGCCGAACCGCGCGTGCTCGACCGCCATCGCGTTCCACTCCGGTGTGCCCGGCTCGACCACCGCCGCAGACGCTTCCCACAGCAGGGCCAGCCACCAGTCCGCTCCCGGGGAGTCGTGCGGTGACCACTCGACGAGCGGGCGCACCTCCACCGCGTCGCTCTCCACGGCGGGCAGCTGCCGCGCCAGGCGAATGGCCTCGTCCAGATCGGCGGCTTCGAACACATAGAACCCGCCCACCACCTCGGCCTGCTCGGTGAACGGGCCGTCGGTGACCATGGTCCGCCCGGCCGAGTGCCGTACCTGGATCGCGTCCGCCGACGGGAACAGCGCCGCGCCACCGGCGACGGCCGCGCCCTCTTTCTCCTCGAATTCCGCGTAACGCATGACCTCGGCGTCGAACTCGGGTGTACCGGGTCGTGCGGCCGGAGGGTCTTCGCGTCCTACCAACGTCACCAGATAATGCATGGTGTAACCCTTCCTCGATGTGAGGGGCTGATCACCCCTTCTACCAGGACGACGAACCGCAGAGGTGGTTCTCCACATCGGAGCCGGAGTATTTTTTCCGACGGTCACAACATTTGGTGGGGATCGGGCCGAGCAGCAGGTTCACCATGGCCCGCAGCAGGGCGGCTCGGCGGGTATGGGTGCTCGATTCGGGGCATGGGGCGGTTCGGTGCCGCCGAAGGTCGTGAACGAGGGCGGGGCCGGAGTGGATGGTGCGCCGATATCGTGCAGACCAGGGCCCTGAACTGCTCGGCTGCTGTGCCCTCGGCAGGACACGCAATACATACCGGCTGGCTACACACCTACAATCACTGTGAGTCCACCGCGGCCACACCGCACTCGTCGGACACCCATCAGCAGCCCGCGTCCCAGACCCAACCTCTCAGGTCAGTACACCTGTGGTGGATGACCTCGATGGTGTGTCTGCTGCGGTTGAGTCGGTGTCGTTCGGACTCGACGGGGTGGGCTATGAGATCGATCTCTCGGAGGCGAACGCGCGGGAGTTCCGGGCGGCGCTGGGCAAGTGGTTGCCGTTCGCGCGCAGGACTGGGGGACGGGCCCGCACCGCGGTGTCTGCCGTGGGGCGGTCGGAGGCGAGAGCGGTGCGGGAGTGTGCCCGGCGCAACGGCAGGTCGAGTTGACTGATCGTTGCCCGTCACGAGCTCAGTTGCCGAGAGGCTCGACATGACTGGGCGCTGCAACAGCATCGGTTTCTGCGAGCGGGATGTGTCGCGGCCGGCGCAGCGATGTGATGCCGAGTGCGGGTCCTGTCGGACCGGGTGTCCCGCAGGAATGCGTCGCAGTGTCTTCAGCGGGGGTGGTGGATTTTGGGTGGTGGAGGTGGTTGTTTGAATCCGACGCCGCCGAGGATCAGTCGTTGTTCGGGTGCTCGTGTCCGGGTTGGTGGCCCGGCGGGCCACCAGTCGTCGAGTTCGGTCAGACCGGGTGCGATGAGTTGTAGTCCGTCGAAGTACTCGAGTTGCTGTTCGCGGGTGCGGTACCGAGCCGTGCCCAGACCGCTTGCGGTGAAGGCGTGTTCGAGTTGTGTGGCGAGCGTGTGTAGTTCGGGGTCTTCGCCGGCAGGGCCCCAGAAGTTGGTGGTGGCGAGGAAGGATCCGCAGGGCAGGCGTGTGGTGTATTCGCGTACCACTGTGGCGGGGTCGAGGTGGTCGTCGAGGTGGTGCAGCAGCGCGCAGGTGAGGACGGCGATCGGGCGGTCGGGGTCGAGGTAGCGGGTGACTTCCGGGTTTTCGAGGAGGGTGCCGGGCTCGAGGAGGTCGCCGCGGAGATAGTGGGTGTTGTCGTTCTGGGCGAGCAGTGCGCTGCCGTGCACGGCGCAGAGAGGATCGTTGTCGACGTACACCACTCGGGCGTGGCGGTTTTCGTATTGCGCGATCTGATGGGTGTTGAGCGCTGTCGGTAGCCCGGCGCCGATGTCGAGGAACTGATCGATTCCGGCCGTACCGGCGAGGTAGCGGACCACCCGCGACAGCCAGCGGCGGTTCATCAGGGCGAGATCACCATATCGCGGCGCAATACGTTCGATGTGCCTGTACGCGGTGCGGTCGACCTCGTAATTGTCCTTGCCGCCGAGGCTGTAGTCGTAGACGCGGGCGATGCTCGGGCGGGTAGTGTCCACACCGACCGGACCGCGGGCGCGAGCCCGTGGTTGTGCTGGCAGGGCGGGAATAGTCATAGTCTCACTCACGTGGCTGTGAACTGCAGGATGCAGGGGTAGCGGTCCGGACGAATGAACGCGCGCTGCCAGATCAGTGTCCCGGGGGCGGACTCGAGTCGGGCCTCGATACAAAAGGTGGCGCTGCCGGCGGGGATCCCGAGAAGTTCACAGACTGCGGGGTCCGGGACGGTGGGCACCGTGGCCTGACTGACGACAGTGATCTGACCGGATTGGTGGGCGGAGCCGTCGAGCAGCAGATCGGCGAGTTCGCGGGGCGCCGAATCCGCTGTGTCGGACCAGATCTGTAGGCAGATCAGTGGCGCCCCGTCCGCGCGCAGCACGCCGGTGTGGACGGTGAGTAGGGTGTGCGGGTTGCGGTCGAGCCGCTCGGCGATTTCCGCCGAGCGACGTTCACTCGCCGTGGTTTCGCTGGTGGCGGTTCGCACGCCGAGCGCGGTGAGGGTGTCGAGTAGCCGGCGCAGCACCGTGGGCGGGGGCGTCACCCGACCGCCCACCCGTGGGCGGCGCTCGATCCCCTCCAAATGCCGGACCGCTTCTCGGACAGTATGTCTGCTCACACCGTAGTGCTCCATGAGCTCCCGATCGCCGGGAAACCGCTCCGCGAACTCGCCCGCCGCCAACCGTGTCCGCAGGTCGGCCAGCACTGTGGACCACAGACTCCGCCCCTGCCTCGAATCAGTCGGCATCGCAACTCCTCTCATCCGCCCGGGCTGCTGGCAACAGGCAGCGGTGCGGGTTCCGATCAGCCATACTTGGCAAGGCCAATAGTCCGTACGATACGGCAATAGTCCGGACAATTCACACTTCTCGACGAGATACGGGGAAACCATGACGAAGGCTCAATCGCTCGACATCTCGGCCTACGAGGCCACCAAGGCCGCGGTGGCCGATGACGCGAGTGCGGGCACCGGCGCGTTCCGCACGGTGACGACCTGGACCGAAGGCGCGCAAGCGCGGACCACCGCCCGGTCGTTCACCCTGGAAACTGACGAGCCCGCGCCCTTGGGTGGTACCGACAAGGCCATTGATCCGATGGAGTTGGTCCTGGCCGCGGTTGGCACCTGTCTGACCATCGGCTGGGTCACCCAAGCCGTCCAACGCGGGGTCGAGTACCGCAATCTGCGGATCGAAGTCACCGGCGACTACGATCTGCGCGGCTACCTCGCGCTGGATCAGCAAGTCCGACCCGGGTTCAGCAGCGTGAACTATGTGGTGCATGTCGACACCGACGCCCCCTCCGAGGTCCTCGAAGAGATCCGGGCGGCTGCCGAAGCGACCTCGCCGATGTTCGACAACGTCAAGAACGCCACACCCTTGCAGGGGGTTATCGAACAAGCCTGACAGCTTCCCCGAGCGGACCCGTGTCGATTTCCCCGGGAGAATTCCTGCCCCCGGTGTCCGAGCGCTGAGCCGAATGCGATTCAGACAATTCCACCGACTCGGTGCAGCAGGGATTCCCTGGGTCCGCGCGATGGCCGAACGAACGCTGCCCGCGTCACCGCGCGGATCACTGTCCTGCAGGCCGCTCGCACCGAACGAGTGGCCGCGGGGGTGGCAGCGGGTCGGATCAAACCGCTCGATCCGGCACTGTTGACCCGCTTGCTCCTCAGCGCGCGGACCGGCGTCGTCGCCCTGGCGATGCAGACCCCGACGGCCATGTCCGCACGCGAGGTCGAGGAGTGCCTGGCACAGGCTCGGCGGATCGTGACCGACGGCATCAGCGCCCACGTTCCTCGCCCGCCGGACCGCCTACCGATCACGATCCGCAGTCGGTTCGGCGTGGTGTTCGGCGAGCACCGCGGCTTTGAACTCCAGGACTTCCGGCTGGTCGATCTCGAACACTGTGGTTTCGGCCGGCCGATCGAGGCGATACGCCGCGCGTCCAGGCCCTGGAGGATGCCGGGCGGCCAATCGAGGCGAGCCACAGCACCGGCCAGACGACTGAAAGCCACACCCGGCTCCTCTGCCGAGCCAGGGCCTTACGACGGCCCGGATGCTCCCGAGGGAGGACGATAGGGACGACTGAGGTTCAGGGATCCGATGGAGACTACCGGGGACTGCTGTGTATGGGGGATTCCGATTTCGGTGTGGCAGTCCGGTTGCGTACCAACATGATCGCGGGCACCGCGGCCAGGACGAAGAGCACGCCCGCCATCGCGACGTAGAGATACACACCGGTCGCCGTGCTCACCGGGGCACCGTCGGTAGAGGTCCCGGGAATTCGGGTCGCCTCGAGCACCGCGCCACCGGCGAAGTTGAACACGACCGAACCGAGTGCCATCACGACCGAAATCAGCCCGGCGAAGGTGCCGTGTCGCTCGGGCGCGGCGATGCCGGTCGCCAAGTTGTAGCCGGAGGCGCCGATCGCACCGGCGGCCATTCCGACCACGGCTCCGCAGGCGATCGCCAAGGGAAGCATGGACACGCCCGCCAGCATCGCGAAGGTCGCCAGTGCACCGATAGCGATGCCGCCGAAGAGGGGCAGTGCGGGACCGAACCGCCCCGCCAGCCATCCCGCGCCGATACCGCCGATCACGATACCGAGATTGGGGGTGGCGAGCAGCACTGCGACCGCCTCGCCATCGCCCAGTCCGTAGCCGAGCCCCAGACCTGGCGGCACCTGGGCGATGAGGCTCGTCAATTGCAGCATGCTCCGGAAGGACCCCGCTGCCAGCACCACGGCGAGCAGCGTCAGCAGGATCGGGCGGCTGAGCGCCCGGAGGTCGATGAGGGGTTCGTCGACCCGCAGCGCGAGGTGCGCCCAACCCGCCAACGCGGCGGCACCGGCGGCAGGCAGCGCGATCATGCCCAGGGACAGCCAGCCGAGGTCTCGCCCGAGGCTGATGTAGGCGAGGACCGCGCCGAGGCCGCCGCCGAGCAGCAGCGCGCCGGCCACGTCGATCCGGCCGGTACCGCGGACCGGCGATTCCGGGATGAAAGCTCGCACGCTGAGCGCCGCGGCCGCGGCGAGCAGCGCCGCCGTCACGAATACGCTCCGGTAGCCGAACGTATCGATGACCGGCTTCATGAGGAACGGCTCGACGATTCCGATGACCGATGAACCGGATGTCACAAGCCCGACCACGGCCATCGCCACGCGCGGAGTGCAGATCTGTCGTGTGAGCGCCACCGTGAGGAAGACCGCGGCGAATGCGGCGCCCTGCAGAAAGCGGCCCAGTAGGAATATCCAGATGTTCGGGGCAACAAGGCAGATCAACGCTCCCGCGCAGGCGAGGAGCAGCGTGCCGGTGAGGACCCGGCGCGTGCCGAAGATATCGGAACTCTTCGCGAGCAGCGGCGACCATATCGCCCCGGCGAGCATCGCGCTCGCGTTCAACCACGCGGTCTGGCCGGTATCGAAATGCTCCAGCAGCTGGGGCAGGACCATCATCGGCGAACCGACGGCCACATCGGCCAGGACGTTGGCGAGGGTGAGCACGGCCGCCCAGAGGACCAGCCGCTTGCTCCAGCGGTGCTCTCGGTCGCCGAGGACGGGATTGTCCAGTGTGTCTGTCACTATTCATCTCTCAGCGCGTTGGGAGGGAGAACCCGGAGAACAGCGCCTTGTGCGGCGCAGCGGGTCGTGGGCTGGATCGACGTACGGGTCCGGAGGCCGGGTCGCATTGCGCCGGGTTCACCGTGCGCCGGTAGCGGAGGCTCGCAGCGCCTTGTTCCGGGCGGCGATGGCGGCCCAGGTGGGCGGCAACATGCGATCACGACCGCTGGCGGCGCGACCCTGCGCGAACGTGACGTAGGGGCGCTGCCGGGCTTCGTACTGCACGAACGCAGCGGCGTGATCACCGCACCTTTCGAGTTCTTCGGCAAGGAAGTGGGCGCCGGTGAGCGCGAGTGAGGTGCCCCGGCCGGACAGGTAGGCCGGGCTGTACCCCGCATCCCCGACGAGGACGACGCGACCGCGGTGCCAGGACGGAAGGTGGATCTGGCTCGCGGATGTGAAATAGAAAGCGGGATCGGCACGGGCCGCGTCGAGCAGCTCCGGGATCCGCCACGACCGGTAGCCCGCGAAGGCGTCGAACAGGATCTTCTTCGGAGCGTCCGGGTCGTGATGGTCGTAGTCGATCGGCTCGGAGCGGAACTGGAAATTCGCCACAGCCTTGCCCTGGTACCGGAACACTCCCGCCATCCGGCCGGGGACGTTGTAGATCGAGTTGATACCTTCGCCTCCGGCCTCGCCGGAGAGATCGGCGAGGGCGAAGTAGACGCCGAGATGGCGGAGGTAGTTCTCGCCGGGCCCGAATATCAGCCTGCGTACCGCGGAGTGCTGGCCGTCGGCGCCGATCACCAGGTCGTACAGTCCGGTGCGGCCCGATACGAAACCCACGGCGACGCCGTCGCCCGCGGCGGCGAGCGTTTCGACCGAATCGCCGAACCGGATCGCGGCGGTATCCGGCAACGCATCGGCGAGGATACCGATCAGATCCGCACGGAGAAGCTCGATATCGTCGCTGGAGTCGCTGATCTCCGCCATCGGGATGCGGGCCACCGGCTCACCCCGGCTGTCGACGAACTGGGTGAGCTCGGACATCCGGATCCGCTGTCCACGGATCCGCGCGAGTAGTCCCATCTGGTCCACGGCCTCGACCGCATCGCCGCGGATATCGATGGGTGTGCCGGTGAGCCGGAGTTCGCGGGCGTACTCGACGACGGTGACGTCGTGGCCGCGGGTGCCGAGCTCGAGTGCGCAGGCGAGTCCGGCGATACCGGCTCCGGAGACGAGGATGTTCACGTGTGCGCTCCAGGTTTGCTGAGGTGGGTTGCGATCGGATCGATCGACGCCCGCCCGGTCGGGTGAGCAGGCGGACGGGCCCACAGGGCAGTTCGGCGGTCGCTTTCCCGCCGGCATCACTAAAAGAAACAATATGTTGCTTTTAGACTAGCTACCATCCGCTTGCACCGCAACGCCGCACCTGGCGACAATCGGCTCCCGAGCAGAGAACAGGAGGTGGGCAATGGCCGAACAGACCGCCGACCGGCCGGCCGCACGGCGCCCCGGTGGCCGCAACGCGCGAGTCCGGGCGCAGATCCTCGCCGCTACCGCCGAGCTCGTGGCGCGCGACGGTATCGCGGGCTTCCGCTACGAGGAGGTCGCCGAGCTCGCCGGTGTGAACAAGACCAGCGTCTACCGCAACTGGCCCGACCGCGAGGACCTGGTGGCCGAAGCCCTGCTGCGCTACGCCGAGGATCTTGCCTCGGTCGCCGATACCGGCGATATCGACCGGGACCTGGCGGACTTCCTGCTGGCGCTCGCCGGCGGCCTGGAAACGCCGTTCGGCCGGACCCTCGCGCAGGCCGTCCAGCCTGCCCGCCAGAACTCCTCCGTCGAAGCGCTCACCAAGGTCCTCGACCAGCGCGTGGCCGCCCTGCGGCGACGTATCGACACCGCTGTCGACCGGGGCGAGCTACCTCCGGTGGACAGCTCATTTCTCGGCGAGATGCTCTCCGGCCCGGTGCACCTCATCGTCGACCGCGGTATGCGCGCGTTCACTCGCACTGACGCGGAGCGCATCGTCGCGGTGGTATTGGCCGGCGTCCGGGCGACGGTACCGCGCGCTTGAGCCACCCAGGTAGCCGGCCACCGCGCCCACACGAAAGTTGCCGGCCACCCCCTCATCCTGGGTGGCCGGCAACGAATTCCGCAGTCCCGTCAGGACGGCACGGCGACCGGCTCCTCCGGCTCCGTCGCCCGCCCGGTCAGGGCGCGAGTGCGCAGTGACCGGAACACCGCGCCGGCAGCCAGCGCATCGGCTCCCTTCGGAGTCGTCGCGAAGGCCACGAGAACCGACACCGCGAAGGAGATCGGGGCCACGGCCAGTGCCGGGTTGGAGAACGGCAGCACCGAGTCCGGTCCCTGGACCACCGGGCTGAGCAGGATCACCGCGATCGACAGGACGAGGCCGGTGACGATGCCGGAGATCACCGCCCGGGCGGTCATCCGGCGCCAGTACAGCGTCAGTAGGAGAGCGGGCAGGTTCGCGCAGGCGGCGATGGACATCCCGAGTGAGGCCAGGAAGGCCACGTTCTGACGCTGCGCGGCGAAGGCGATCGCCACACCGACCAGACAGGTGGCGACGGTGGCGATACGGGCCGCGCGGTGCTGGGCAGCCGAGGACACCTTCCCGTCGCGCAGCACCTGACCGTAGAGGTCGTGGGCGATGGCACCGGAGGTCGCGATGACCAGCCCGGACAGGGCCGCCAGAATGGTCACGAAGGCCACCGCGGCAACGAAGGCGAGCAGGACACCGCCGCCGAGGGTTTCGGCGAGCTGCGCCACGGCGAGATTGCCACCTTTGTTCTCCGCGGCGATGGTGTCGGGACCGACCAGCACGGCGGCGCCGTACCCGAGCACCGGGATCATCAGGTAGAAACCGAAGAAGATCCAGATGGAGGTATACGCCGAGGTGCGGGCCTGTCTGGCGTCGGGGACGGTGAGGAAACGGATCATCACGTGCGGGAGGCCGAGCACACCCAGCACCAGGCCGACGGTCTGCGACAGCTGGTCGAACGAGGCCGCGTCGCCGGAGCGCTGCGGTGCGACGAAATGCTCACCGAATTCGGCGAGCGCGGTACTGAAGGGCCCGAACGGGTTGAAATCGAAGCGCACCAGTACCAGGACGAACAACGCCACCGCGCACACGAGCAGCAGACCGGTTTTGATGATCTGGATCCAGCTGGTGGCCAGCATGCCCCCGACCAGGGTGTAGGCGGTGGTGAGCGCGCCGATGATCAGCACCGCGACCGCGTAGTCCAGGTCGAACAGCAGCGATACCAGCAGCGCCGCGCCCACCAGCTGCGAGACCAGGTAGACCACGCTGATCACCACGGTGCTGACCGCCATCAGCGACCGGACATCCTTTCCCGGGAACCGGGTGGCCAGCACGTCGGCGAGGGTGAACCGGCCGAGATTGCGCAGCGGTTCGGCGATGAGCAGCAGCGCCAGCACGAAGGCGACCGGAACGAATACGGCGAGATAGAAGCCGTTGAACCCGGTGAGCGCGATAGCACCGGTCACCCCGAGGAACGAAGCGGCGGAGATGAAATCGCCGGCGATGGCCACACCGTTCTGCCGGCCGGTGAGCGCACCTCCGGCGACATAGTGGTCGGCGGCGGACTTGTTCCGGCGAGACGCCCACGCGGTGATACCGAGGGTGACGACGACCAGGGCCGCGAACAGCGAGGCGGAGACGAGGTTCATGCGCGGGCGCCTTCCTGCGCGATCCGGGCTTCGAGTGCGGCCGCGCGGGTCATGTAGTAGCGGGCCACCACGATTGCGATGACGAACTGCGCCAGGGCGAAGATCCAGGCGACGGTGACTCCACCGACGACCACCGCATCCAGTGCCGAGGTGAAACCACCCAGCACGGGCAGCGGGAAGAACAGGATCAATACGACCGCGCTGAGCCGGAAAACCAGCGATTGTCGTTCGCGGGCCAATTCGTCCAGGCCGGAATTCCCTGGGGAATCAGCGGAATTGGAGGGGGAATGTTCCATGGGAATCATCTTTCGGGCTGTGTGATTTCCTACACAGTAAGTGGCCGGTGTGACGGCGGACATGCGAAGAATTCCCTCTGCGAATACGGAATTCCTTTATCTGCCGATCGCGTCAGATCAATTCGATGACGAGCTTGGGCGACTTCGACCGGGAGACGCAGAGCGCGATCTGATCGCCGGCCGCCTTGTCCGCGACCGACAGGCAATTGTCGCGGTGTTCGGGTTCGCCCTCGAGCACATTCGATACGCAGGAGCCGCAGATACCTTCTTCACAGGATTTGAAGACGTCGACACCATTGTCCTCGAGTACCGACAGGATGGAGCGGTCGGCGGGGATCTCGAAGCTCTCGCCGGTGTCGAGTTCGACGGTGAATGCGGTATCGCCGGAGTTGTCGACCTCGGCCGCTTCGAAATGTTCGGTGTAGACATTGGTTTCACCGACCACCGGTGTCACGATCTCGGCGACGGCCTCCATGAAACCGGGGGGGCCGCAGGTGTAGACCGCGCTGTCACGCGTCAGCGTGGCAGCCACGGATTCGAGCACGCCGCGCTGCTCTTCGCGAGGCAGCCCGATATGCAGGCGCACACGGTCACGAAACTCCACCCGGTTTTCCAGCAGATCCGCGAACGCGGTCTCCGTGCGGTCGCGGGTGATATAGAGCAGCGTGAAATCCGCTCCGCTGGAATGTAGTTCGTATGCCATGCTCAGCAGCGGCGTGATCCCGATCCCGGCAGCGATCAGCACGTGCCGGTCCGCGCCGGCCACGACACCGAGGATATTGCGCGGCGCGCCGATCTCGATGATGTCGCCCGCGCACAACCGGTGCAGCGCGGCCGATCCGCCGCGCGACTGCGGCTCGCGTTTCACCGCGATGGCCAGCGTCGCGGTCTCCGTGGGCGGCCCGCACAGCGAATACTGCCGCAGGATGCCGGTCGGGCCGGTCACGTCGATATGCGCGCCGGCGCGGTAGGGCCCCAGCGGCGCCCCGTCCTCCCGCGCCAGCCGAAGCAACCGGATATTCGGCGTCTCCGACACGATCTCGGAGACCACCACTTTGGTACCGGACACCACAACTCCTATCGCATGTAGAGGCCACCGTTGGCGTCCCAGCACGCCCCGGTGACCGATGCGGCGGCCGGCGACGCGAGCAGCGCGACCATATCGGCGATGAATGCCGGATCGCCGAGACGCCCGACGGGTATGGACCGGGCGAAGGCGTCGAGATTGCCCTCCCCGACGATGTTGTGCACGACCGGCGAATTCTGCGGACCGGGCGAGACGGCGTTCACCGTGACCCCGGAGGGGGCGAGTTCACGTGCGAACACCTTGGTCAGCGTGATGACCGCGCCTTTGGCGGACGCGTAGTGCCCGCCGGTGGCGGTGCCGCCGTTCTGGCCGGCCAGCGAGGCCATGTTCACGATCCGGCCGTACCCGCGCGCGGCCATATGGGCGCCGAACAGCTGGCAGGCCTGGAACGTTCCGCGGAAGCCGACTGCCATGACCGCGTCGAGTTCCTCGGCGGTGATCTCCATGAGGGGCCGGGCCTGGGTGCGTGCGGCATTGTTCACCAGTACCTGTACCCCGCCGAAGTCGGCGACGACCGTGGCGAGCAGCTGTTCCAGGGACGCCTTGTCGGCGACGTCGACGGTATAGCCGCGCGCGGCGCCGCCCAACTCCGCGGCCAGCGTCTTTGCGTCGGAACCGGCGAGGTCGGCGATGGCGACGGCGTGACCGGCGGCGTGCAGCCGGCGGACGATATGCGCGCCGAGGCCGTTCGCGCCCCCGGTGACGACAGCGACGGGCGCGGTCACAGCAGGAACCCCGCGGCGGGAACCGCGTCCTCGCTGTCGACCAGCCGGATCACTTTCAACGCGATCCGGTCGTCGGCGGGAGTCGCACCGAGTCGGATTCGGTACTCGATATCACCGGCCCAGATATCGTGGCGGCCGCGTTTGTAGGCGACCAGGATCTGCGCGGCCCGCAGGTGGACCTCGTGGTCGGTGACGGTTTCCGGGACGAAGCGCGATACCGTGCGGGTGGTGACGGCGGCGTCGACGGCGGCGATGGCGTAGCCCTCGGTCATCCGGACCACGCGCATACCGCGCATGCGGGCATCGTCGTAGATCATATTGAGGGTGTTGTCGAAATCGTCGGTACCGCGGTCGATCGGCACCACATAGCGGCCGTCGGCGGTGTAGAGCTCATGCCAGGTGTGGTAGTCCTTGCGGTCGAGCAGGTCGGCTTCCCGCCAGCTCAGCTCGATCGCCCGGGTGATCCTGGCATCGGTGAACGACATTGTGCTGGAAATCGTTTCAGTCATCGCTCATCATCTGCTTCCACTGGTGATAGGCGGCGCGCATACCGGTCTCGTCGGTGACATGGGAGGTGGGCCAGCCTTCCGGGCTCGGCTTCTCCCGGGCGAGGCCGCGGTTGACCAGGATCGGCATATCGGGGGCGGCCTGGGCGCCGCGCTGTACCCGGTCCCAGCCCTCGGCATCGTCGGGGGTGCCGAAACCGAACGGACCCTGGAAATGTTCGTGCACCCGCAGCCGGGCCCGGTTGACCGGATTCACGATCTCGGACGGCCCGTCGGGGCCGATCGCGATGTGCTCGATCGTGGTCTCGTCGACGGCGATGGGGCGCAGCACACGGAAGAATGCCGCCGACATCGACACATTGGGGAACAGATTGAGGTTGAACCCGGTGCCGTGCATGGCGCGTACCAGCTTGCGGATCGCGGCATCGTCCAGGCCGGTGGTCTTCAACTCGGCGATCAGATCGTCGAAACGGGCCTGCAACGGTTCGCTACCATCGTCGGCGTCCAGATCGGAGTGTTCGGGGACCATCTGCATGACACTGTGCCCGTTGCCCAGATCATGGGTGACCGCCGCCGGGTCGGTCATGAACGACATCATATCGGCGGTTTCGGCGTCGACCGAGGCCATCCAGGAACGGTGCACGATCGGGAAGTGGTAGCCGTCGGTGGTGTTCTCCAGCTGGATCTTCCAGTTCCCGTGGAAGGTGAACCGGTGCGTACCCAGCACCTTGATCGGGTAACCGCCGCCCTGCTTCATGAACCGGTCGATCCACAGTTTGGCGTCACCGAGGAAGTCGTCGAGGGATTCGATACCCTCGGCGAAGGTCGCGAACACCATGCCGCCGTAGGATTCGGTACGCAGTTTCCGCAGGGACAGGTCACCCTTCTCCACCACGCCCTCGTAACCGTCGGGGTACGGGATACCGCGGAGCTGACCGTCCAGACTGTAGGACCAGGCGTGGTACGGGCAGGTGAAACCGTTGGCGACGCCCTGCTTCTGTTCGCAGATACTCGCGCCGCGGTGCCGGCAGCGGTTGAGCAGCGTATTCAGCTGACCTTTGCGGTTGCGGGTCACGATCACCGGCTGCCGGCCCACATAGGTGGACTTGAAACTGCCAGGTGTGGGCAGCTCGGACTCGTGGGCCACCCAAATCCAGGTGCTCTCGAAGATCCGGGTGATCTCCTGCTCGAAGATCTCCGGGTCGGTGTACATGCGTGCGGCCACCCGATCCTCGGCGACGAGTTCGGCCGGTGCTGCACTGTGGGCTGTCATGATGCCTCCTGGCAGGTGGATGGTCAGTACTGGCGCGGGGTCAGCGCGCGCCCGATGCGGGCCTCGATCTTGACGAATTTCCAAAGCTTCCAATCGCTTTCACCCACACCGATCGTGCGGATCAGACCACAGGCCGCTTTGACGGTGTCGTGGCCGTCGGCGTCGGCGAGCAGGTAGCAGGTCCACGGCCAGCCGTCCGAGGGCCCCACCATGGTCGAGTCGTCGTCGATATCGCCGATGAAATCGATACCGTCGAGCGCTTTGATGCCGTCCATCAGAGCGACGAAGGCAGTCCAGACATCACCGGTGGTGACACCGCCTTCGGGCAGGTCGAAGAAGTTCTGGTTGATGCCGATACAGAAGAGAACGCGAAGTGGGCTGTCGGTCACGGAAGGGTCCTGTCGTCGAAGAAGTCGCTGGTCAGTGGAATCCGGGCACGGTCGGCGGCTGCCCCATGAAAACGGCGCCGGCGGCGTCGATCAGGCCGGGTCCCAGGAAGGCGTGCTGCTGCGGCACCAGCGCGTCGGCCGCCCACTGCTGCAGCGGGTGACCGTTGAAGAGGGCCGCGGTACCGGAAATCTCGACGATGCGGTTCACCACCGACGCCGAGGTCGAGGCGATATGCGCCGCCGCGAGCCGCAGATGGGCGTTCTGCTCGGCAGTGGCGGTATCACCGCGCAGCACCGTCGCCCACACCTCCTCGGTGACCTCGTAGAAGTACGCGCGCGCCGAGCGCAGATCGGCTTCGGCCTGCGCGACCGCGGTCCGGTAGTAGGGACGGTCGGCCGGTTTCGGCGCGCCGGTGATCCCCGCCCGGCCCGCACCGGTCTCTACGGCGTAGTCCAGCGCAGCGCGCGCCACGCCCGCGCCGACCACGGCCAGCACCTGGGCGGCGTAGGCGATGGTCGGATACCGGTACAGCGGTTCGTCGACCGTCGGTTCGCCGCCGCGGATGAAGGTCCATTCGCGCGGCACCACCGCCCCGCGCACCACGAGGTCGAACGAGCCGGTGCCGCGCATTCCGGCGACATCCCAGTCCTGGACGATCTCGACCTGTTCGGGGCGCAGCAGTGCGGTGCGCGGTTTGCCGGCGGTACTTTCGTCACCGGGTAAACCGACGCCCAGCACATCGGCGCCCATACAGCCGCTGGCGAACTTCCATCGGCCGTCCAGCCGCAAACCGCCCTCGACCTCCGCCGCGGGCTGGACCGGGAACAGCCCGCCCGCGAAAACCACATCCGGCCCGTCGGCGTAGAGCTGCGCCTGAGTGTCCAGGGGCAGCGCCGCCAGGTACACCAGGGCCGAGCCGAAACTGGCCACCCAGCCGGTGGACCCGTCGACCACGGAAATACGTTCGACGGTGCGCAGGAAATCGGCGGGCGCCTGCGGTTCGCCACCGAATCGCCGCGGCGTCGCGGCCCGGTAGATTCCGGCCGCTTTGAGCCGCGCGACGAAATCCCGCGAAACGTATTTCTGGTCGCGGAATTCCTCCCGTCGCACGGCGAGTTCGGCGAGGACGTCGTCCAGAATCGCCGGTCCGGTCGCGGGCCGGACCGGGGCTTCGGAGGTGGACACGATCACCTGCTCCTGTCGTCGATGGGCTGTTCTTCGACGGTAGGGAGATCGCGCTCACATCGACATCGGTAATCCCCGCGCCCGGCGAGGTGTGAACCACAACATTCGTAGGGGAAATCTTCAGCAGCCCCCGGACGATCGGAAACGCGGAATCCGGAAAAGCTACGCTGGCGCGATGTCCATCGATCCGCGCGCTCCCGAATTGGTCGTCTCGGATTTCGCCGCCATGATGAATGCCACCGAGGTGTGCGTCCTCGTGCACGATGCCGCGACCAAGAACATTCTGTGGGCCAATCCGGCCGCGTGCGCGATGCTCGAATTCGATCTCGACGAGATCCGGCCGCTCAAGGCCAACGATATGAGCAGTTCCGCCCAGCAGTACGACCGCGTGATCGGGCGCGCGTGGCTGCAGGACGCCGTGGAGCACGGCAGCCGCCGGATCGAATGGCACTACCGGTCCAAATCCGGCCGGATCATCCCCACCGACGCGGTGGCGACCCGGATCGAACTCGCGCGCGGGCCGGCGGTGCTGGTGCAGTTCCGCGATATCGAGCGTGAACAGCGCACCGAACGCGCCCTGCGGCTGACCACCACCTATGTGGACGCGCTGGCGCGGCACACCTCCACCATGGCTTTCGTGCTGAACGAGTCCGGTGAGATCCGCTTCGCCACCGATACCGCGCTCACCCGCCTCGGCCTGGACCCGGCCGCCGAACTACCGGCCGGACCGCACCTCACCCGGTACGCCCACCTGCACCGGGACGGCCGGCGCACGGAATGGGAAGTGGTGGCCAAGGACGCCGACCCGGTGACCTCGGTGCGGCTCGAGGTCACCCAGCCGGACGGCACGACCTCGTGGCTGGACGGCAGCCTCGAACGCCTGGACGAGCCGGGAGTGACCGCCTTCCTCATCCTGGTCCACGATGTGTCGCGCCGGATCCGCGACGAGGAGCAGCGCGGATTGCAGCTGCGGCGGGAGAACTATCTGGCCCGCTACAACGCCATGGGCGATATGGCGATGGCGATCGCCCACGAACTCGGCCAGCCACTGGCGGCCGCCGGCAACTATATCGCCGGTATCCGCTCGCATCTGCCCGGCGGGGAGCACCTCGACCGCCGGGTGACCTTCGGCCTGGACGCCGCGCGCAAGCAGATCGACCGGGCGGCGACGATCGTCTCGGCGTTGCGCGCCTTCGTCGGACACCTCGAGCAGGTGGAGCAGGTAGCCGACCTCAACGATATCGTCGCCGAATGCCTGCACTTCGTGCGGATCCGGGCCGACGAGGCAGGGGTGCGGGTCGAACTGCGGCTTGCCCCCGCACCGGTGGAGGTCCGCTGCGAACGGGTCCTCACGGGTCAGGTGATCGTGAACCTCTGCTTCAATGCCATCGACGAAATGGCCCAATGCCCCAATGAATCCCGGCATATCGTCCTCACCACCGCCGAACGCGACGACGGCGGCTGTTTCACCGTCCGCGATCACGGTCGCGGCGTATCCCAGGATCCGTTCCTGGAATCGTTCACGTCGAAATCACACGGCAGCGGAATCGGGCTGGCGCTGAGTTATAGGATCATCACCCGGCAGCACGGCAGTATCTGGTGCCGGCCCGCCGACGGCGGCGGAGCGGTCTTCGGATTCGTACTGCCTGCCCCGTGATCACGTAGGGAAAACCTTCAGGGCGGGCGGAGAAAATCTCGATACCTCGAGGCGTGGATCACTCGTAGCGTCATTTGCATGACCAAGCAATTGACCGCCGAGCAGCGTGACTTCCGGGCGGCGATGTCGAATCTTTCGGCCGCAGTCAATGTCGTCACCACGAACGGACCGGGTGGTCGCGCTGGTATCACCGTCAGCGCGGTGTGCTCCGTCACCGATACGCCGCCCACGATCCTCGTTTGTGTCAATCAGTCCAGCTATACGCACAGCATCTTCCGGCGCAACGTCCGCCTCTGCGTCAACATCCTCAGTTCGCACGACGAGGAACTGGCCGGTCATTTCGCCGGCGCCACCGGTATTCCCATGGCAGAGCGGTTCGAGTGGTCGATGTGGGATCACGACACCGAAGACATTCCGATGCTGCGCACCGCCGCCGCACGGGTGGTCGGCCGGATCATCAGCGACCACACCCAGGGATCGCATTCGATCTTCCTGGTGAGCGTGGACCGGGTGCACGTCAGCGAAGGCTGTGACGCGCTCGTCTATTTCCAGCGACGTTTCCACAGCGTGGGTCCCGGGCGGCCGCGTACCGAGCAGGAGGGCACCGCATGGACGACGCGCCGCCCCGCCTGACCCTCATGTGCTACAACGACACCCACGGCTACGGCTGGCGCCACGTCGACCTGTTCACCCACGATGCGAACGGACGGGAACTGAACTGGGTGCACTGGCAGGTCGCCGAGGACGGCCCCGAGGCCGCCGACCGGGTCACCGCGCTCGCCGAGCCCGCGCTGCGCCGCACATCGCAGTGGCGCCACGGAGTCAGCGCCGGGGGAATGGACTACTGGACGGCCGACGCCGCCTGGAGTGACCGATGAGCCTGTATGCCCCGTGGTCGCTGCGCGACCTCACCGACGCCATCGCCCGCGGGCAGTGCAGCACCGCCGAGGCGTGGGAGCGCTCCGCGCGGCGGATCGCCGAAACCGAGGACCGCCTCGCCGCCTGGGTCACCCGGCACGCGCACCCGGAGCCGCCGGCAACAGCCGGTGCGCTGTCCGGAATTCCGCTCGGCGTCAAGGACATCATCGACGTCGCCGGTTACCCGACCCGATGCGGCTCGGCGCTGCGGGCGGATACCGGCCCGGTGACCAAGGATGCCGAGATCGTGCGCAGATGGCGTGCGGCCGGCGCCGTACCGGCCGGAAAAACCGTCACCACCGAGTTCGCGTTCTTCGCCCCCGGGCCCACACACAACCCGGCCGCGCCGGGTCACACCCCCGGCGGATCGTCCAGCGGTTCGGCCGCCACCGTCGCCTCCGGTCAGGTACCGCTCGCGCTGGGTTCGCAGACCGCGGGCTCGGTCACCCGGCCGGCCGCCTATTGCGGGGTCGCCGCGCTGGTGCTGACCCGCGGGCTGCTGCCGACCGACGGCATCACCGGTCTCGCGCACAGCCTGGACAGTCACGGTTTCTACGCCGCCGAGGTCCGCGACCTCGCGTGCGCCTGGTCGGCGCTCATGGCGGTACCGGACCCGCTGCACGCATCCACCCGCCCACCGCGGGTCGCGCTGTGGAGCGCGGAACCACTGGATGTGGTGGACGGAAGTATGACGGAAGCTGTCGCCGCCCTGTGTGACCGGCTCGCCGCCGACGGTGCGGTCGTCACCGGTTTCGCTGCCGAGCGGGTGGTCGCCGAGGCGACCGCGGCGCATCGGGTCGTGATGGCCTACGAGGCGGCCCGGGAACGCTCCGCCGAGCTCGCCCGCGCCGATGAGCTGAGCCGGCCCCTGGCCGAACTGCTGCGCACCGGCGCCGCCACCACCGACGCGGACTATGCCGCGGCCCGCGGGATCGTCGACGCCGCCCGGCGGGCGGTGCTCGACCTGCTGACCGGCAATGACGCGATCATCGGACCCGCCGCCCCGGGCTCCGCGCCCGCCGGCCTCGACGCCACCGGCGACCCGGTGCTCAGCCGGGCCTGGCAGGCGCTGGGTCTGCCGGTGGTGACGGTTCCCGGTCTGCGCGACCAGCAGGGGCTGCCGCTGGGGATCCAGGTGATCGGCGCACCGCGTGCCGAAGCGGAGTTGCTGCGGGTCGCCGGCTGGATCCAGGACCGCACCCACCGACCGCCGCGCGAACGAGGAGGACACCCGTGACCGACACCGTCGAGCAGTTGCTGCGCCGGATCGAGACACTGGAGGGCGAGGCAGAGGTGCGCCGGTTGCAGGCGCGCTACATGTTCCTCTGCGACACCCCCTGCCCCGAATTCGGCGTCACCGACGACGCCCACCGTATCGACCTGATCATGGAGCTCTATGCCGAGGACGCGGTGTGGGAGGGCGTCGGCGAATATTACGACGGACAGTTCGGCCAACTGACCGGGCAGGCAGCCATCCGCGCCCATTTCGAACGCTTCTGGAGCCCCGACCGTGATGCCCGGCTGGTGCTCAACGCGCACTATTTGACCGCGGAACAGATCCGGGTGGACGGGGAGACGGCCGTCGGACAGTGGATCCACATCCAGCCGTGGTTGTTCGCCGACGGCACCTCGTTGTTGCGTTCGAGCCGGCTCAACAATGCGTTCCGCCGCATCGACGGGCAGTGGAAAATCGCCCGCACCCGCACCGAGAACGTCTTCGTCGCCCCCTTGCGACCCGATTTCGCCGAGAGTTTCCCGGCGACCTCGGTGCTGATGCGGCCATGAGCGCGCCGGCCGTCCTATGCTCGCCGGGTCACCGAACGGCGGGGCCGGAGACCGGGCCCGCAGTAGAATCGTCGTGCATGAGCAGCGAGTCCTCTCCCGTCGTCCATATCGTCGACGACGACGAGGACCTGCGCCAATCGCTGGCGTTCCTGCTGCAGAGCGTGGGAATCGACGCGCTGACCTACGCGACCGCGACCTCCTTTCTCGAGGAGGCCGATCTGGACGAGCCCGGTGTCGTCATCGTGGATGTCCGCATGCCCGGTCTGAGCGGATTCCAATTGCAGGAGGAGCTCAACCACCGGGACTACCCCGCACCGGTGATCTTCTGTTCGGCGCACGGCGATATTCCCATGTCGGTCCGCGCCCTGCGGGCGGGCGCGGTCGATTTCCTGGAGAAGCCCTACGAGCCCCAGCGCATGCTCGAGGTAGTGCAGGAACAGTTGCGCGTCGCCGCCGCGGCCTTCACCGAGCGCGCCGAACGGTTGCGGGTGCAGGAGCGGCTGGCAGCTCTCACGCCGCGCGAGCGGGAGGTGCTGCACCTGGTGATCGAGGGCCGATCGAGTCAGCAGATCGCCAGTCGCCTGGGTACCAGCGTCAAAACCGTCGATGTGCACCGCGCCCGGATCAAGGCCAAAACAGGTGCCGAGAGCCTGGGCACGCTCGTACGCGACATCCTCGCCTACCGCGTCCCGGTCTGACCTGGGCAGGCGTCGGCCGAGTTCGGCAGACGTCGCCACACACGCCCACTACGGCACAGACACGCACGCTGCACTCGGAGTCCCCCGACCTTTCCGGCCTGGGGACGTGAAACAGGCGTGCGCCCCGACAACCCCGCCGGGCCGGTCACGCACCGCGACGGCGATCGAATCGATCCCTATTACCCCTCCTATTTCCTGGTTCTCTCCGAGGAGCACGATATGACCACCACCGAACCCGTATCCCCCACCGCGCTCGGCTCGGGCACCGCCGCCACCGACAAGTTCAAGGGTGCACAGGCCACCGCCGACACCTCGCCGGAGCGCCTGGCCGCCATCGCCCGCGACGCCCTGACCGCGCTGCATCGGGTGATCCTGGACCACGGTGTCACCTATCCCGAGTACCGCGTGTTCAAGCAGTGGCTCATCGATGTGGGCGAGGGCGGCGAATGGCCGCTGTTCCTGGACGTGTTCATCGAACATGCGGTGGAGGAGGTGCTCGCCCGTAGCCGCCGCGGCACCAAGGGCAGTATCGAGGGGCCGTACTACGTACCCGACGCGCCCGAGCTGCCGGCCGAATGCGAACTGCCGATGCGCGAGGAGGACCGCGCACAGACCCCGCTGGTCTTCTCGGGCCAGGTCACCGATCTCGACGGCAACGGCCTCGGCGGCGCGAAGGTGGAACTCTGGCATGCCGACGCCGATGGCTACTACTCCCAGTTCGCCCCGCACCTGCCGGCCTGGAACCTGCGCGGCACCATCATCACCGACGCCGAAGGCCGCTACTCGATCCGCACCATCCAACCCGCGCCGTATCAGATCCCGACCGACGGCCCCACCGGCGCGTTCATCGAAGCGCAGAACGGACATCCCTGGCGGCCGGCGCATCTGCACCTCATCGTTTCGGCTCCGGGCCGGGAATCGGTGACCACGCAGCTGTACTTCCGCGGCGGGGAATGGATCGACAGCGATGTCGCCTCGGCCACCAAACCCGAACTGATCCTGGACCCGGTCACCGGCGACGACGACATCAACCGCGTCACCTACAACTTCGCGCTGGATCCCGCCTGATCTGCTCGCCCCACGAGAAAGGGACCCGATGCCGGACCTGTCGATCATCTCGATCGAAACCAGAATTCTGGATGTACCACTGATCCGCCCGCACAAATTCGCCAGCACCTCGATGGACGCCCAGCCGCTACTGCTCGTCGCGATCACCACGAGCGGCGGCGTGACCGGGTACGGCGAAGGCGTGGTACCCGGCGGCCCCTGGTGGGGTGGTGAATCGGTGGAGACGATGCAGGCCGTCGTCG
The DNA here is from genome assembly GCF_001618425.1 of Nocardia fusca NBRC 14340. Lineage (GTDB taxonomy): Bacteria > Actinomycetota > Actinomycetes > Mycobacteriales > Mycobacteriaceae > Nocardia > Nocardia fusca. Next base: position 40,208 of record NZ_BDCU01000053.1, on the reverse strand, counting down.
AACGCTATATGGCCCCGGTCCTGATCGGACGCCGCGTCGACGACATCACCGGCATCATGGCCGATATCGAGCGGGTGGTGGCCGCCGCCCGCTTCGCCAAAGCCGCGGTCGACGTCGCGCTGCACGATGCCTGGGCGCGCTGCCTCGGCGTCCCGGTACACACCCTGCTGGGCGGGGCATTCCGGACCGGCGTGGACGTCACCTGGGCACTGGGGTCGGCACCGGTCGAGGAGATCATCGCCGAAGCGCGGGAGAAGATCGAGAACCGCGAACACTTCAGTTTCAAACTCAAGATGGGCGCGCTCGACCCGGCCACAGATACCGGCCGGGTGCTGCGAGTAACCGAAGCCCTCGCCGGGCAGGCCGGCGTGCGGGTGGACATCAACGCCCGCTGGGACCGGCTCACCGCGCTGCGCCATCTCCCCGAATTGGCCGACGGCGGGGTCGAGCTGATCGAACAACCCACCCCCGGTGAGCAATTGGAAGTCCTGGCAGAGCTGAACGCCCTGCTGCCGATCCCGGTGATGGCCGACGAAAGCGTGCACACCCCGCACGACGCGCTGGAGATCGCCCGCCGCGGCGCCGCCGATGTCCTCGCGGTGAAAACCACCAAATGCGGTGGCTTGCGCCGCAGCCGCGAAGTGGTGGCCGTCGCCCGCGCCGCGGGCCTGGCCTGCCACGGCGCCACCTCCATCGAAGGTCCGATCGGCACGGCCGCCTCGCTCCACTTCGCCTGTGCCGAGCCCGGAATCGACTTCGGTACCGAACTCTTCGGCCCGCTGCTGCTGCGCGCAGAACTCCTGCAGGAACCGCTGCACTACGCCGACGGCCGGCTACACCTGCCCACCGGCCCGGGCCTCGGAGTGGAACTGAACATGGACGCCGTCCAACAATGGACCAGGAACTAGGAACCAAGGATATGCACCTCTACCACGTCCGCATGGACGTCGACATCCCCCGCGACCTCGACGAGGCCGTACGCGCCGACACCATCGCCCGCGAGAAGAAGTACTCTCAGGAACTACAGCACGCCGGAAAATGGTTGCACATCTGGCGCATCGTCGGCCAGTACAGCAATATCAGCATCTTCGCCGTCGACTCCCCCGACGAGCTCCACGAAATCCTCTGGAACCTCCCGCTGTTCCCCTATATGACGATCGAAATCCAGCCCCTCACCACACACCCCTCCTCGATCCGGTCGGCGGCCGAGCGGTTCTGATCGCACCGTATCCCGCGGCTCGCACACGGCGCACTGCCGATCAACCGGGCGATCAAGCCTCCGGGATCTCGATCCCGAAGGCTGCCCAGGTGATCTGCTCCGGCCCCTGTGCGCGATAGCGGCTGCACCTCGATTTTCACCCCTCGCGGCGGAACTCACCCGGCCACTTCTCGTGCGGAATACGGGCGATCTCGAGTACCTCGCCGATCGTCGACCATTCGTTCCTGCCCGGCGCGGGCGAGCGGCGCAGTCGCTCGATCGCGGGCAAATTGTTGCCGCGGGCGTCGGTGTGCAGCACGGCGGTATCGATCGCCGCGTGCCGGACCCGGCCGATTACCACCGTGGAATCGCCGAGCTCGAGCGTCTGCTCGAGCCGGCACTCCAGCGCGCCGGGTGATTCCGCGACTCGTGGCGGCGCCACTGTCGTGCTGGGCTCCAGCGTCAGCCCCACCTCGGTGAACTCCGACAGCTCGGCGGGGAAATCCGTACCCATCGATACCCACGCGATCGGCCGGGTACGACCACACTTGTCAGGACCCTGACCGTGCCGCGGCCTCGTCGGCCGGCTCGTCCCGAACGATCGGATTGCCGATGGGCGGCAATGCGCGCGGTCCTGGTCCGGCCGGACGGCACCGTACAACGCAGCGGAGCGCTGTCCGACCTCTGCGCGGCAAGGCCTCACTTCAGAACGCCTCGCCGGCCGGATTCTTGCGGAGTTCGTAGAAGCGGCGTGGTGTTCATCTGAGGACGGGGGCGGCGGCACCACCGGGTCGGACAGCTCCGCGGGGACCCAGGTGGTGATCCCGTCGCCGGTACTGATCTGTTTCATCCGCCGTGGCTCGGCCCAAGTGTGTGCCGCGTCGAAGAGTTGTTCGTCGACCCGGTCGGTCAGCGATCGCGCCATTGCGGAGGTGAGGACGGCGCCGGAGGCCGGCAGGACGTGTCCCGTGAGTCCGATCATGGCCAGGGTCGGGTGATCGAATTGTGACAAACACGGTCTTCATAGTTGCAGTCCTCGCCGTACCACCGAGAATGCCGGCGGAGATATTCTGTTTGATATGCGGCCACCGGTGAGTCGTCGCGAGTAGACGATGAGTGAAAGCGATCCTTTCACGACACAGCGCGATGTTGGCGACGACACCGTTACGGAGTTGAGCGCTGCCGGGTTCGCGGACGCCGAGGAGATCGGTCGCGGTGGCTTCGGTATCGTCTACCGCTGCACCGAGGTCGCTTTGGATCGCACGGTGGCGGTGAAGGTTCTGACCGGGGAACTGGAGGGCAACCGGGAGCGTTTCTTCCGCGAGCAACGGGCGATGGCGCAGCTCACGGGGCACCCGAATTTCGTCGGCGTTCTGTACGTCGGTGAAACCGAGACCGGGCGGCCTTACCTGGTGATGCAATATCACCGCCAGGGATCGCTCGACGCGAGGATCCGCAGCAGAGGCCCGCTCTCGGTGGAGGAGGTACTTCGTCTCGGAGTGAAACTGGCCGGCGCGTTGGAAGTGGCGCATCAAGCCGGGGTTCTGCACCGGGACGTCAAACCGGGGAACGTCCTGCTCACCGACTACGACGAGCCGGCGCTGACCGACTTCGGCATTGCTCACATCGCTGGCGGGTTCGAGACCGCGACCGGCACGATCACTGGTTCACCGGCATTCACTGCGCCGGAGGTGCTCGGTGGGGATGGCCCGAGTCGCGTTTCGGATGTCTACGGCCTGGGGGCCACGCTGTTCTGCGCGCTGACCGGGCATGCGGCGTTCGAGCGTCGCCGTGGCGAGGAGGTGGTAGCACAGTTCTTGCGGATCACGACCCAGCCGGTGCCGGATCTGCGTGAGGGCGGCTTCGCGGAGGAGGTGTGTGCCGTCATCGAAAAGGCTATGTCCCGTGAACCGCGTGACCGCCCTACCGCCGCGGAGTTGGGTGAGCAGCTACAGCAGGTTCAGCTCGCGCACGGTTTCGCGATCGATGCGATGGCTTTACCCGGAGCCGCAAGAGCTGAACGAGCACCGCTCCCGGCGGCCGCACCTGCGGTCCAGGAGGTTGTTTCCGATGGAGTCGCCGGGCGGCGACGCGCAGGCGAGGGCAACCTCCCCCTGGAACTGACCAGCTTCGTCGGCCGGCGTACCCAGGTGTCGGAGGTGAAGACTCTGTTGTCGGGATCGCGTCTGGTCACGTTGACCGGGATCGGAGGGATCGGCAAATCACGGCTCGCGCTGAGGGTTGCTCACAAGGTTCAGCGGCTATTCGCGGGTGGGGTGTGGTTGGTCGAGTTGGGTGAGCTGCGCGATACGGCGTCGTTGGTCGATGTCGTGGGCGGCGCTCTCGGTTTGCGGAACCATGCCGGCAGGCCGATGCTCGAGGTACTCGTGGAATTCTTCTCCGCACGCGAGCGACTGCTGGTGCTGGACAACTGCGAACAGGTCATCGACGCGGTCGCTCAGCTGGCCGAGTCACTGTTGCAAGCCAGCCCCCCATTGCGGATCGTGGCGACCAGTCGCGAAGCGTTGGATATCGCCGGAGAGTCGGTGGTTCCGATCTCGCCGCTAGCGTTTCCGGACCAACAATGTTCGCCGTCGTTGCGGAGTCTGGCCAATTTCGATGCGGTGACGCTGTTCGCCCAGCGAGCTGCCGCGGCAGTGCCGGGCTTCGAACTGACCGACAGCAACAGACTCGGTGTGGTCGGGATCTGCAGCCGATTGGACGGGCTGCCGCTGGCGATCGAGCTGGCCGCCGCCCGGCTGCGCACGATGTCAGCGGAGCAACTTCTGCTGCGGTTGACGGACCGCTTCGCGCTGTTGACCGGTGGCAGGCGAGGCGCACCGACGCGGCAGCAGACGTTGCGCTGGTGCATCGGCTGGAGCTACGACCTGTGCACGGGTACCGAGCAGCGGTTGTGGCAGCAACTATCGGTATTCGCCGGAGGTTTCGAACTCGACGCCGCCCAGCAGGTATGCGGTGGGGACCTGGCCGAGCCGGAGTTGCTCGATTCGGTTTCCGCCCTGGTTGACAAGTCGATTTTGATACGCGAAGACGTCGACGGCGCTGTCCGGTTCCGAATGCTCGAGACCGTGCAGGAGTACGGCAGGGACCAACTCGAAGGGACCGGTGACCACCCGGAGCTGTCTCGTCGTCACCGGGACTGGTACGAGCGGTTGGCGATCAATGCCGAAGCCGAATGGATGAGTCCACGCCAGCTGAAGTGGATTGCCCGCCTGGAGCGGGAGCTACCGAATCTCCGACAGGCGATAGAGTTCAGCCTGGCAGGGGAGGGCGAGCACGCTCTGCGCATAGCTCACGCGCTGTTTCCGTTCTGGCTATTGCGTGGGCGAACCAGCGAGGGGCGTCGCTGGTGTGACCGTGCGCTCATCCGGTCGTCGGGTGCACCGAACGGGGACCGGGCCAAGGCATTGGTGGCGGCGGTCATGCTGGCGGCGACACTAGGCGATTTCGAGGCTGCAACTTGCCGGCTGGCAGAGCTTCGAGTGCTCGCCGAACGGACAACCGAGCCTATGAGCGGTGCCCTACTGGCGTACGCGGACGGTTTCATCGCTCTCGTATGCGGCGATCCGGTGCGGGCCAGCGTTCTCATGAAAGATGCCATCGATACATTCGGGGCCCGCGGTGAACTCACAACGCATTCGAGGGCACTGCTCGCGCTCGGATTGGCCTACGCCCTGCAGGGGGATACGCCCCAAGCGCTCGCACAAATCGAACAGGCACTGGCCATCGCCAATTCTCACGGTGAGACGGTCTATCAATCTTATGTTTTAGGAGTGAAGGGGCTTACCCACTGGTTGCAAGGTGAGCCTGAGCGTGCTGTGCACTATTTAGGGGAAGCTGTGCACCTGTCGCGGCTGGTGATCGACCCGATCGTCGCCGCGATCTGCTCGGAGGTCCTGGCCTGGATCGCGGCCGAGCAGGGCCATGCCCGGCGCGCCGCCGTGCTGTTGGGTATCGCCGAGCAACTCGGCCGTTCCCTCGGCGGTTCCGGCATCGTGTTTTCAGCCTTGTCCAAGTACCACAAGAAATGCGAGCATCGGGCGGTCGAGCTGATCGGCACACGAGCATACGAGGCGGAGCGCCGAAACGGATCAGCAATGAGCTTCGATGCTGCGATCGACTTCGTGCTGGGTATGCAACCCCGAGCCGTGGCACCGACTGATCATCGCTACGCGACATTGACAAAACGTGAGCGTCAGGTCGCCGACCTTGTTGCCGAAGGCCTCACCAACAGGGCGATCGCTGCGCGACTGAAGATCGCACAGCGCACGGCGCAAGGGCATGTGGAGCACATACTGACAAAATTGGGCTTCACCTCGCGGGCGCAGATCGCGGCCTGGGCAACAGAGCAAGAGCAGCGGGAAGTAGCAACCCAACACAGAGGGCAACCCGGAGCTTAGAGGGTGTCCTCGAAGCCATATGAGCAGGGTGGCCAGGTCGAGCATCCCGCGGTAAGAAGTGGCGGTCTTGTCGTAACGAGTGGCGATCGCTCGATACTGTTCGAGCCGGTTGAAGCGCCCGCCGGTGTTCGATCCGGTGGTCTGCCGGCGCCGCAACGTGGTCGAACGCTGTTGCCCGCCCTCAGCGGCCGCCCGTGCCCGTCACACGCCAGATGGATTTTCGTCGTCGGACCACCACGCGAACGCCCGATGGCATGATCAACTGGTTCGCTGTGCCCGGCGGCACCGGCCGACCGGGGCTGCGTTCGTGCCACTCGTCATCCCCGGACCGGACCGATTTGGGGACGTCGCCGCGGCCGTCGCACTGGTGGTGACGACTGCCCTGCTGGCGGTGGGGGCGGCGGCTGTGTTCCCGTTCGAGATGAATACCGTGGTCTCTCTGTCCGGGGTGATCGCGTAGCCACGCACTACGGCTTCTACAGCACGGTCGTCGGCGTCGGAATCCTGGTGGGTACGTTCGCCACCGGCGCTGTGGCCGATGCCGGCCGGGCTGTCGGGATGGGCTGGATCGTCTGGGTGGGGTTGAGTGCCATCGGTGTGGTCGCGGCGTATGTCCTGAGTATTTCAGAGGGCTCGAAACCCGTCGACCAGGGTCGGCGGATATGTCGCGGAGCCGTCCGGCGATCGCCGGAAGACGGGCGGGAACAGCGCCGAGGCCGCACCGAGAGCGAGGCCACGGCGAGTACCGGCCCGTCGGCCGAGCCCGGCAGGACGCTCTGCGGACGGAGCGGCAACGGCTTGCGGCGGGCGGTGACCTCCCGCCCCGAGAAATTCCGCTGAAAAGCCGAAACCGCACTTTATGAGTTAGCGAACGAAATAAAAGGACCTACCGGTCGGAATTTCACCGAAAAGTCCGACGTCATTTGATGATCCCTTGAGTTAGTGTTTTCCGTTCCGGCCGATAGAATGAATTCGCCCGTCAGACGGCTCGGAAAGGATATTTCGTATGAGCTATTCGGCTACCACAATCAATCGCACCGCGGAATTGGAGGAACTCTTCGCGGGTATCGGCCTCAGCGATACCGCGGACCGCTCGGATATTCGATCCGACCAGGTGGTCTACAATCCCGGTCGATTCGACCGCGCTGTCACCTCCTGATCCGGACCGACAATTCCTCTGCCGACGGGCCCAATCCGGCTGGGCCCGTCGACCTTTCCGAATAAATACCTTTGTGATTCCCTTTGTGCCGCCGAAATAAAACGTCATATTTCCGCGGCCGTTGAAAAGATTTCGGATGTGATGGCATGACCGAGCAGACCGATCCGATACGACAATATTTCCGCGGACTCCCGTTCGTGTCCGACGACTTCGACGACGGATTTGTGGCCGCGATGGTGACAGCGAAGCGCCGAGCAGGTCTCCGGCACACGGAGGACCGCTCACCGGAAATCGACTACCTGACAACGGGAATCGGCGCGGCCTACCTTGCCGCAGCAGGGACGCGACCGTTGCAGGCGCCGTGGCTGGACGCCCCGGAGCTCCCGCCGAATCGGATGGCGGAAGTCGCCCGCGCCCTGTCGTCGATCTCGGCACGTATGCCGTCGTGGCGGCCGTTGTTGCAGCTACCCGTACGATTTGTCGTCCCGGCCGACCCGGCGATCGTCAGCGGCTGTGAGATCTACGTTCCACAGACGATCGGATTGGGCGAACAAGCCTTCCACTCTGCCGAAGTACTCGAGGCGTCGCTCATTCATGAACTTGCGCATACCTGGCTGGGCCTGATCTGCGAGATCTCTATCACCGACGACGGTACCGGTGAATGGAACTACAGGCTGCCATCGGGAACAGCGGGGAAGTCGATACGCTCTGTTCTGTTCGCGGCGCATTTCGCCATATCCTGTGGCCGCTATTTCGGAGCGGGCGGCCGCCTGATCCAGTCGACATTGGCCTACGGCGATTACGCGCTTGATTGTGTCGACCTGTGTCGCGACGACCCCACACTCACCTTGATGGGACGGTATGTCTGGGAGGAACTGAACGGATATGTCGAAGCGGCCGTAATGAGGGGGTAACGACCGCAGGCTTCGCGGTAGTATTCGGACTCCACAGTTTCGGAAGCGGCCGATACTCCCAACTCTCGGATTCGCGCGACGTTGTAGGCAGAGCGGGGTGGGTCGTGATCACCACCGATGGATCGGTCGAGCGTCGAGCTCGGTGATCCATCGGGTCTGAAGGAGTCGGAAAATGAGCAGTTCCGTCGGGTGCGCGGCCTGGCAGGATCTGATCGAACTCTACGAGATGGACGAGTTGCAGTATCGGCTGGAGTTTCCGTCCCATCGGGGCGGGGACTACGTGTCGGCCGTGGTCGCCGGACCCACCTGCGACAGTGACGACGCCTACTCCGGCGGACACGGGCTCGTCCGGGTACCGCGGACCGTGGCTTCGGGCGAGCCGGTGTGAATCTTCGCCTGCGGTGCCTACTCCACCGCATACACGACATCGAATTCGCGGATGCGCTCGACCGAAGTAAAGCGAGGATCGAGGAATTCACTGTTGGAAGCGGTCGCCCGGTGTCGTGTCGTAGCATCTGTGCCGTTCCCGATCTGCGCGAGCCGACCGGCCCGCAAGCCTGTGCGCGGTGACGGACAATCGATTGCCGATCGGTCGTGAGGATGGTGTGGTGGGTTCCGGAGCTGCTGATTTCCTGTATTTCCGTGCTCACGTCGGCGCCCGCTGCGGACCATCGTTCGCCGTCCGGATGCTGCGGGCGGGCACAGGTCGGCGGCAACCGCGCGAAACTGCCGGGCGCGAGGGGAAGAGATTGAGCGACTCATCCCGAATGTGAGGCCGACGCGATCCGGAACGAGATATGACACAGCCTGATGCATCCGGTACCGCGGCCGCCTTCGAAGACCCCCGGGAGTTCGCCGACGCTTTGCCGTTGTTGCTCGCCGATGCGGTGTGGGCTGTGGCGCGCCGGGAAGATACCCACCCCGCGACCGATTTCCTGCTGGCGCTCGAACGGTGGTCCGGCGAACCAGAGGTATCCCGCGCGGCCGCGGCGACCGCCCTGCGGGTGAGTTTCGCGTACGAGGAATTCGCCTCACTGCACCGGGCGCTGATAGCCGCTGCGCGGACAGCGTGGCGCACCGACCCGCGCCGATGGCCGCTGGTCGAGGCGCTACGGGACCGGGCTGTGGAGGCGGAGAACGACGGGGCAGATGACATTGCGGCCGATCTGCTCGATGCGGCGCTCGAACTCTGTGAAGAGTGCCCGGTCGCCGAGCACGCACGCGCGGTCGTGCTGCTCGACCAACTGCTCCCGACGCTGATGATCGTCCTCGCCGGCAGAGCTGCCGCCGACGAGGATGCCGGTCGGCTGGCGCGTAACGCGCGTGCGGTGGCGCGGCGGATCGAGGTTCTCGCTGCTCTGACAGGGGAGGAGCGGCACCGCCACCTGGGAGAACTGGCGGAGGCTCATCGGATCGGGGCCGAGTATGTGGCGCGGACGGATGGTGTGGTGGCCGCGCTGGACTGCTCCGAGCGCAGCGTGCGCCTGTTGGAGGAACTGGCGGAGCAGCAGGGGCCCACTGTCGTTCGACGTCTCGACTTCATGTGGCAGAGCCATATCGAAATGCTGGAACGATTCGGTGAGACCGCTGCCGCGGACGAGTGGAAACTGCACCGTATTGCGATGTTGCGGGCAATGGCCACCATGGAGCTCACCCGGTTCAGTGACCTCACCGCGCTCCTCGCTGTACTCACTCGCCGGGATCTGCCGGTCGAATCGGCCGCGTTGTCCGCGAAGCTCGTCGCTGTCACCGAGGCCGAGGCCGAGGCCGGAGCCGATACCGACGGCCGTCGGTCCGGAAGACGTATCCTGGCCCGCAGGTTGCGGGATCACGGCAGGTATTTGCATCGCGCGCAACGGCGGAGCGAAGCGTACGAGGTATGGCGGCGGGCAGTCGCGGTGCAGGCGCAGGCAGTACGCGGCGCCGTCGACGAAGTGTCCGTGGTGGCCGCCGGATACCGCAACATTGTTTCCACGGCCGAGAAACTGGGCGATCACTGCGCGGCAGTGGAATTCGGTGCGATGGCGGTCGAAGCGTGGTTGCGTTTCGCCGAAGCGGATCGGACGGCACATCTGGCCGCCGCGGTGGACGAGCTGCGGGCCCAGGCGCAAAGGCTGCGGGCAGCGCGCCGTTTCGCTGATGCCTCCGATACGGCGGAACGGGCCGTCGACGCTGCTCGCGAGCTGACGGTGCTGGACGCCGAACGGTATCGGCCGAACCTGAGCTGGGCGCTGACCTGCGCCACCCGGATGCACCAGCGGTCATGGCGAACCGACGCCGCCGAGCGTCGTTCCCGGCAGGCAGTGGCGCTGATCGAGCACCTGGCCCGTGCCGAACCCGATCGGTATCGGATTGCACTGGCCAATGCGCTGCACAATCGTGCACTCGTAGAGAACCGGCGCCGCGAGTACCGGACGTCGCGGGATCTGACCGCGCGAGCCGTGGCCCTGTACGAGGGTTCCACCGGGGACAAGAATGAGGCCGCCCTGGCGAATGTGCTGTGCACGCAGTCGATCGCCGCCGCGGCGCTGCGCTTGTTCGATGAGGCCCTGGCCGCCGCGGCGCGGGCCGAGACGATCTATGCGCGCCTTGCGGAGGCGAACCCGCGAGGCCATCTGCACGATCACGCGTACGCGCTGAACCGGCTGGCGTCGGTGCACGAAGATATGGGCGATAACGACGCAGTCCCACCGCTGGCCACACGGGCGCTGGAGATCTGCGACGCGCTGCCGGAGGGACCGGTCCGGGATGAGCAGCGAGCGTCGGGTCTGCACCGGATGATACGGAATCTGGACCGCCGCGGCCGACCGGCGGAGGCGTTGACATATTCGTCCCCGCTGGTGGAGCTCCGGGAGCGGATGGCGGCGGAGGACCCGGTGGGTGAGGAGAACGAACTGGTCATCGCCCTCGGGAATCACGCCACCTTCTTGTCCGGAATCGGGGCCGTACGGGAGGCGCTCGAGTACTCGCGCCGTGGCGTCGAACTGGTGCGACGGCTCGCGCAGGCCGATCCCCAGCGGTATCGGCGTGAGTTGGCCGGCGCTCTGGACAAATACGCGGTGGATCTCTATGCGGACGGAGCATTCGAGCAGGCGGCCACCGTGTCGTGCGATGCCGTGGCGTGTTTCGACGCTCTGCTGGACGAGGACGGGCAACAGTACGCCGAGCGCGCTGCGCGCTGCTTCAGCAATCACGCGCTGCTGCTGGGGAAAGTCGGCCGAGAGGACGAGGCGATGATCTCCGCGGCCCGCAGTCTGGAGCTGCTCGAGGGTCTGGTCGCCGGAGATCGGCGCGCCTACAGCCCGGTGCTGAGCTATACCCTCGTCAACCAGGCGGTCCGGCTCAACAGGCTCGACCGGACAGCGGAAAGTCTCGTCTGCGCCGAGCGTGCGGTGGCGCTACTCGACGAACTCACCGACGGCGATCCGCGAGAGCTCGGGCTGGACCTGGCGCGAGCGCTGCACACGTATTCCACTGTCTTGTCTGGTGCGGGCCGCCACACCGAGGCAGTAGTGGCCCAGCGACGGGCGGTGCAAGTGGTCGAAGCCGAGACCGTCGCCGAACGCGAGCAGAACCGCGCCGGACTGGCCCGATCCACCGCGGGCTTGGCGTTGCGCCTCGTCGAGGCGGGGCAGTGGTCGGAGGGACGTGAAAGCTCCCGGGCGGCAGTGCGGTTGTGGCGAGATCTCGTCGAGAACCATTCACCACGTTATCTGCCCACGTTGGCCGATGCGCTCGGTAGTCATGCCGGGTTCTGTCGCGACTATCAGGAATGGGCCGAAGCCGCCGAGTACGCCGAACAGGCCGCATCGGCCTACGAGACGCTGAACGCCCAGGACGCGCCCCGCTACCGTGAAGACTGGGCGATCTCCATGGAGTATCGGGCGTGGGCTCTCGAACGCAGTGACCAGCGCGACCATGCCTCGTTCGCGCTCGATCGCGCCCTGGCGATCCGGCAGGCGACCGCCGTCGAATCTCCGGCCGCCGGTCTGCCCGCCCTGGCGCACAGCGAGGGCTGGGCTGCGCAGTTGCGGGTCTCTCTCGCGGAGCCGAGCCGGGCAGCAATGCACTGGGAACGCAGCGCGACCCTTTATGAGGAGATCATCGACTCCGGGCGCGACGATCTGGTACCGGGGCTGGTCGATATGCACCACAGCTACGCGACCCGCTTGGGTTGGTGCGGCCACCGTATCGAGGCAGTGCGCGCGATCGTCGAAGCAGTGCGGTGGGCGCTGCATCTGGTCGCGACCGACCGGGCTCGCCACCGGTCCCGGCTGGCCGATGTGCTGCGCGACCAGACGTGGATACTCGGCGATGCGGGCCGGCGTCAGGAAGCGGTGGCGGTAGCTCGCGCGGCACTGCTGCTGGGGCAGGAGATCGCGGGCGCGGAAACGGGTGATCGGCGGTGGTATATCGCCGATGGTCACGACCTGCTGGCCGACAGTCTGGCCGAAGTGGGACGACTGGCCGAGGCGCTCGAACTCAGTGCACACGCAGTGTCGCTCTGGGAGGAACTGGCGGCCGAGAGCGATAAGCCGTCGGGTGATCTGGCGTGGGCGCTGTGGCACCGGGCCCGCTGGCTGCGCGCAACGGACGACAGTGACGGCGATGCCCTCCGCTTGTCCCAGCGTGCTGTTGAACTCTACGAGGGTGTCTGTGCGGACCGGCGGGACAGAGACGAATTCCTTGCGGGCGCGCTGGTGGATCACGCCCGGCATCTGTCGAGCGCCGGGGACCACGGGCAGGCACTGGAATATAGTTCTCGTGCCGTGGCGATGTGGGAGACCCTGGCAGCCGGTGAACCGCGGCGGCACGGACCCGACCTGGCGGTCTGTCTGCGCCGGCACAGCACCCACCTGACCCGTCTCGCCCGAGACGACACTGCACTCGAATGCGCCCGCCGCGCGCTGCGGCTCACCGAGGACGTGGTGGAGCTTGCCCCCGCCCGGTTTCTCCCCGAACTCGCGGCGGCCTGTAGCGTCACTGCCGACCTGCTCTGTGACCGCGACTCCGGGGCAGCGACCACGCTGGCCGAGCGTTCGGTCACGCTGTACACAGAGTTGGCCGGTGGGGAGCCAGGGGTTTTCGGCCCGCGACTGGTGCGGGCGCGGCATCGGGCCGGCCGGATCCGCACCAGGAATACCGATGGCGGGAAGAATGACTGAAGACACACGAGCCGAGGAACAGTGTTCGCCAGCTGCTGCACGGCCGAACATTCTCCGAAGAATGATCAGAAGAAGGTTCTCGCTGCACGACGCCGTAGTACCGCTTGATCGCGATGGCTCGGCCGGTGCACCCGAAAGGTGAGTAACACGCCATGGTTTCTCCGGTAGCCGGATCGTTCTCGGAGGAGTTCGCCGCCGTCGTTCGCCGGATCCACGCAGCGCGGGCCGGGACCGGTTTCATCGCGCATATCGATATGTATCCGATCGTGCCCGTAGACCGATTTCCGGCCGGGGCGCCCGCGATGAAGGCATGCGCCGCCCGCCTCTACCGCGAATGGGATCCGCGCGGCAAGGTCACCGGGGTGACTTCCACCGACCGGGCCGACCGGTGGCGGAGGGCCCTCATCGACCATGTGTCGACGAATCCGTTCGACCATCTGTCCGCCCGGTCGTGCGCCGAGGCTGCCCAGCTGGGCGGCGTGCTCGCCGATCTGATCGCAGCCGAATTGGGCGATGTACGGTCGGCCGCAATCGTGGACTATCACCCGTCCAAGTGGTATGCGGCGAAATGGACGGACTGGTTACTGGTCACCGCCGGACGTGCCACGATCCTGCACCTCGGTTGGGACAGCTGACATCGTTGTCGATCGTCACCACAACCGACTGATCAAAGAATCAATGTGAATGCGGCGGTCCCCATCGGGTCGTACCGAGGGCCCTGCGGTATGCGGCTTCCTGCGGCAGGCGGTCAGTCTCGACGCGGCCGTCGCTGAGCAGGTTCAGGCTCGCGGCGGCGCGGGCGAGGACCGAGGGCGGGCGCAACGGCAGGTTGAGCACGTTGGCGCTGATCCGGATTCGCTGGGTGCGTGTGGCGACGAAATAGATGAGCGTCCAGGTGTCCGGGAAAGCGGACTGGTGGGGTGGTCGTGGTAGGTCACAAGGTCGAGCCCGGCCTGTTCCGCGACGACTGAGAGTTCGACCGGGCGCTGCGGCGGCTGCGCGGCCGGGGTGACGAAGCAGCCGAAGATCGGCTCGTGTCCGTGTCGGTCATCGTGTGCTCGCATCCGGGTGGTGGGACGGGGTGGGGGAGAAACTATCGACGAGGACGCCGTCCAGGTCGCAGGTCACCGAGCCGGGCACGGGTCCGTGGCGGCCAGACCTTCGCGATGCGTTCGGGCACCGGACTCGATTCGGAGGGTATAGGTCATACGTCAACCGCGAATCGGTCACCGGATCCGCCACTCTCCTGACTCGGCGAAGCTCGAGGTCGACGCCGTCCGCGAGGGACTGGCCAACCGCTTGTGTGCGGTCGTCCGTCCGGACGGATCAGGTGTTCGCCGCGCTGCGACCGCCGAGATACTCGGCGAGGTGGCGTTCGATGGCGCGGAACAGCATGACCTGGTTTTCCGGGTTCTCGAAGCCATGCCCCTCGTTCTCGGCGACGAGGTACTCGACCGGCACCCCACGTTCCCGCAGTGGCGCGACGATATTGTCCGACTCCGCCTGTACCACGCGGACGTCGTTGGCGCCCTGGGCGACAAGTAGCGGGGCTGTGATTCGGTCGATCATCGTGATGGGGGAGCGGCGTCGCATGTCGGCGAGCTGCTCGGGGTCGTCGGGGTCGCCGACGTAGGCGGTCCAGTTGTTGGTCATGTTCGCGCGGACGAACGGGGGCAGTGTGGCGAGGAAGTTGGCCAGGTCCGAGATGCCGACGTAATCGACTGCCGCGGCGAACTTCTCCGGTGTGACGGTGATGCCGACGAGTGCGGCGTAACCGCCGTAGGAGCCGCCGACGATGGCGACGCGGTCGGGGTCGGCGTAGCCCTGGGCGATGGCCCAGTCGACGGCGTCGATCAGGTCGTCGTGCATGGCGCCGGCGAACTCGCCGATCGCGGCGGTGACATGCCGGCGCCCGTGGCCGGTGGAGCCGCGGAAGTTGACCTGCAATACGGCGTAACCGCGGTTGGCCAGGAACTGTACGGCCTTGTTGAAGGTCCAGGTGTCGTGCATCCACGGCCCGCCGTGCACCAGCAGTACCAGCGGCAGGTTCTCGGGCGAGACGCCGACGGGCAGGGTCAGGAACCCGTGCAGCGGCAGGCCGTCGCGGGCGGCGAACCGGACCGGGATCATCGGTGCGAGGCCGGCCGGGTCGAGGTGCGGGTCGCGGAACAGCAGGCGGCTTTCGCCGGTGGCGTGGTTGTAGAACCAGGTCGTGCCCGGTTCGCGGTCGTGGATGAAGGTGGCGACCCAGCGCTGTTCGCTCAGATCGGAGGAGACCGTGTCGAGGACGCCGTCGGAGAGCTTCTCCAATGCGGCCTGGACCTCGGCGAAGTGCGGGTCGATCGGCACGATGCGGGGCCGGTCGCCGGTGAAGCGGGCGGCGAGGATCTCGCCGGTGCGGCGGCTGGCGAACACGGTGGGCGGCAGGTCGTCCGACGCCGCGCTCAGGGTGTCGAGGCTGTGCCCGTCCACGGCGGCCACCACGGTCAGCTCGCCGGTGTCGCGGTCGAGCCGCAGCAGCCGCAGGTCGTCGGAGTCCTGGTAGTCGCCGAGCAGCGCGCCGCTACCGTCGGGCAGCGGGGCCAGGAAGATCCCCATGGGGTGCTCGGGGCCGCCCGCGCGGTGCAGGAGCCGCCGGTCTCCGGTGTCGGGGTCGACGGCGGAGATCTCGTGGGTGCCGTCGGGGTCCTTGGCGAGGTGCCAGCTCACGCGGCCGGTGCGGTCGAGGAGGAAGGTCGCGGTGGGATCGGTCCGCTCCACCAGCGGGGTCGTCTCGCCGGTGGCGACGTCGATGCGGAACACGTCGACGTAGAGCGGGCGGGGGTTCATCCAGATGATGGCGGTGCCGGGCACCGTGGTCTCCGGGTCGACGGCGAACACCCGGGAGCCGGGGTCGAGTGGGGTCAGGTCGACGACGGGCGAGCTGGGATCGTCGAGGTCGACGCGGTGCAGGTGCCAGTCCTCGTTGCCGTCGATGTCCTGCAGGTAGAGCAGGAAGCGGGGGTTGCCGGTCCAGTAGTAGCTGGTGATGCCACGACGGGCGTCGGAGGTGACGGGAACGGAGTCGGCGTGGGTCCGGTCGACACCACGCACCCAGACATTGCGGCGCCCGCGGTACGGTGCGAGGTAGGCGATCCGGGTGCCGTCCGGGGAGATCGACGGGGACGCGAACTCGGGGTCGGCGAAGAATGCCTCGATGTCGAGTAGTGCCGGTCGCTGCTGGGCCGGCCGTCCGGTCAAGGTCATATGAGCTCCGTTCGTGGGGTCCCGCTCCATCAGACACCGTGCCGTAGCGGCATACTCGAGCCCGGGGTCGCGGCGCTGCGTCCGCAGTTTCGAGTGGGTCGCAGCTCTACGCACTCTGTGGGGGGTCGCGTAGCCATTTGTTGTGTTCAGCGCAGCGACGTGCGGTGGCGAGGACGTTGGTGATGGCGGGTGAGGGATCGTTTGTGGGCCAGAGCACCGAGAGTTCCGCCAGGATCGGCGGATCGACGATATCGCGGTGAATGATGCCGGTGCCGGTTTTCGCGGCGTGTTCGGCGAACGAGGCAGGAGCCAAGCCGATCTCGCGTCCGCCGGCGAGCCGGGCGAGCATGGCGTACACCGGTGGTTCTTCGAACGCGCAGATCTCGGGCGGGAAACCCGCTTCGTGGAATGCGGCGACGATGCCGTCGTAGTAGGCGGGCGCTAGGTGGCGAGGGAACAGTAGCAGCGTCTCGTCGCGGAGGGCGGCCACCGAAATCCTCGGTAGGTCGGCGAGGCGGTGGCGAGTGCTGAGGAGTGCGGACACGGGTTCTTTGCGCAGGATCTCGCCGGCTACCTTGTCGACGAGCTGCGGTGAGAGGGCGAGACCGATGTCCAGGTCGCCGGACCGGAGCCGTCCGGGGATCTCGGCGCTGAAGAACTCTCGAGCGTCGATCATCAGATCGGGGTGGTCCTCGCGGAGCGCATCAAGAAGTGTTGTGAGCGTGTCGAAGCCGGTGACCGGGGTGTAGCCCAGCCGAATCGTCGTCGCGATCCCGGAACCGGCCAGCCGGGTGAGCTGCACGGCTTGTTCCAGCGCTGCCAGTACTTTCGGCGCTTCGCGAACCAGTGTCCGGCCTGCGGCGGTGAGCTGCACCTGGCGGTTCGAACGCACGAACAGCGGGGTTCCGAGGGTCTGCTCGAGTTTGTGGATCTGATGGCTCAGGGACGGCTGGGCGATGTAGAGACGGGTGGCCGCGCGGCCGAAGTGGAGTTCTTCGGCTACGGCCATGAAGTAGCGGAGCAGGCGGGGACTGATATCGATAGACAAATCCTACCGATGGGCGTCCGAACAAGTCTTGGACGCCCGCCGGAGGGCCGCCGTACGGTCTTTTCAGGCCCCGGGAGACATTTCAGCCTGCCCAGTCGAACCTGGTCGGAGCTGGTTTCTGTCCGCATGACCGGAGTCCATCGCACATCGGCCCGGCAAGGAGACAAGCATGGATATCACCGTGATCGGACGAGGCAATATCGGTGGTGGGCTGGCCGATCTGTGGGAGCGTGCCGGGCACCGGGTGACGCGGCTGGGGCGTGGTGGCGGCGACGCCGGTGCCTCGGAAGCGGTGCTGCTTGCCGTCCCGGGAACCGCCGTGGCGGCGGCTCTGTCATCCGTCACCGGGCTCGCGGGCAAGATGGTGCTCGACGCCACGAACCTCTATGGCGGTGCCCGGCCTCCGGCCGGGTTCTCCTCCAATGCCGAGTACGTCGAGTCGGTGACGGGCGGGTCGACGGCGAAGGCGTTCAACACCAACTTCGCCTCTCTCTTCGGGCAGATCGCCGATACCCGGGTACGACCCAGCAACCTGTGGTGCGGTGACGACGAAACCCAGGGCATTGTCGGGCAGCTCAGTCTCGACGCCGGATACGACGCGGTCCGTCTGGGTGACCTGAGCATGGCCGCCACTCAGGAGGGGCTGGCCGGGACGATGTTCGCGATCGCGCAGTCCGGGCTCGGCCAGTTCGTGTACCGGATGGCAGCACCCGAACAACTCTGACTTTCACCATCGCATGTTCTGGTGCTTATCGACCACCAGCCCTACCAGTTCGCCGATCTCCACAGCCATGAACCGACCATGATCGTCAACAATGTCGTCGGCCTGGCCAAGCTGGCGAAGGTGTTCGATGTCCCCACGGGGCTGACCACGGTCATCGAAGAGCGTGGTGGCAACCTCATCAAGGGCATCCAGGACGTCTTCCCGGACCAGCAGCCGATCAACCGCACGTTCATCAACACCTGGCAGGACCGTCGCGTCGTCGATGTCGTGGAGAAGACGGGGCGAAAGAAGCTGATCATCGCCGGGCTGTGGACCGAGATCTGCGTCGCTATGCCCGCCACCCAGGCGCTGGACGAGGGGTACGACGTCTTCGTCGTCACGGACGCGTGCGGCGGGGTGACCGCGGAGGCACACGATATGGCGGTGCGTCGCATGGTGCAGGCCGGCGTGGTGCCTATCACCTGGATGGCCGTGGCCGGTGAATGGCAGCGTGACTGGGCTCGCGAGTCGACGACCGGCGGGGCCGGGGAGGTCATGGCCGAGCACGGTGGCGGTAGCGGGGTAGCGCTCGCCTGGGAGCTGCAGCTGCTGGCCACGCCCACTACTGATGTCACTGCCCGGTAGAGCCGGCGGCTGCTGGGCTGGAGGCGGGTCCGGCGTACGCCGAGCGTCGGACCCGCCTCTCGGTGCGGTCGGCGGCCCCGCCGCGCACCGTAACCCGCACGGACAACGAAACCTCGAAGTTGTGGTGCTGGTCGGCTTCTCGATGGGCACGGGGGAGCCGGCCCGGTACGTGGCGCGTTACGGGCATGAGCGAGTAGCGAAGCTCGCGTTCCTCGCCTCGCTCGAACCGTTCCTCGTCGCCCGCGACGACAACCCCGAGGGGGTTCCGCAGGAGGTGTTCGACGGCATCGCCGCAGCCGCGAAGGGTGACCGGTACGCCTGGTTCACGCAGTTCTTCTCGGACTTCTACAACTTGGACGAGAACCTCGGCTCCCGGATCGGTCAGGAAGCCGTCACCGGCAGCTGGAACGTCGCGATCGGCAGTGCCCCGGTGGCCGCGTACGCGGTCGTCCCGTCCTGGATCGAGGATTTCCGCGGCGATATCGAGGCGGTGCGCGCCAGTGGCAAACCGGCGCTGATCTTGCACGGCACCAAAGACAACATCCTGCCCATCGACGCCACCGGGCGTCGCTTCCACGCGGCGTTCCCCGAGGCCGAGTATGTCGAGATCGAAGGTGCCCCCCACGGCCTGCTCTGGACCCACGCCGACGAGGTCAATACCGTGCTGAACGACTTCCTCGGCAAGTAGTGCACTCCCGGAAGGGAGGATCCCGGCGTCCGGCGCCGTGCACACCACGGCATCCGGATCACAGCGATCTTCGACGGAGCAACCGGAACGCGATAATTGTCTCCACCTCGAACGGGAGCGGATAAGACAATGAACGTCTTCATTATCGGCCTCACCGGACGAATCGGCCGCCTGCTCGCCCGCAATCTGGGCGAGCAGGAGGTGAAGGTTTCAGGCCTCACGCGGCGTAATAACGGCGAGGCTTTTGCTGACGGCATTCAAATCTATATCGGTCCCGCCGAGCTCCATGAGCAGATCAGCAGAGAGGATGTCGCGACCACTCTGACGGCGCTGATCCACGCGAACTCTCCAGGCCGGCGGATCCTTGAACTCAACCAGGGCAGAGAGCCCATCACAGAAGCCGTAGCGAGGTCCGAGACGGCGGGCCTCCCGAGGTGATCGAGCTGATGCAACCACGGTGTGCGATACCCGCACTTTCACGGCGGTCGTGGAATGTGTGCCGGTCAGTGCAGGTTCTGGGTGAAGAAGTCGGTCAGTTTGTCGAAGGGGATGAGTTCGGTGCGGTCGTAGAGGTCGACGTGTCCGGCGCCGGGCACGATCACCAGTTCCTTGCGGTCTCCGGCCAGGCGGTAGGCCTCTTCGCTGAATTCGCGGGAGTGGGCGTTCTCGCCGGTGATGAACAGCATCGGCCGCGGGGAGATGGTCTCGATGTCGTTGAACGGGTAGAAGTTCAGGAACTTCGCGTTGCTCGACAGCGTCGGGTGGGTGGTCAGTTCCGAGGTGGTGCCTTCGGGGGTGAAGGCGCCGCGCTGGGTGCGGTAGAAGTCGTAGAACTCGCGTTCGATGGGAGTCGAGTCGGCGGTCAGTTCGTGGACGGTTCCGCTGGTGTATTCGGTGGGGCCGCCACGGAATTCGACATCGCGCTGCGCGGCGGCTCGAGCGAGGATCGCTTGCCGCTGCTCCGGGGTGACGGAGTGGCCCAGTCCGTCGCGGTTGGCGGCGCCCATGTCGTACATGCTTACGGTGGCGACGGCTTTGATGCGGGGGTCGATCTTGGCGGCGGAGATGACGAAGCTGCCGCTGCCGCAGATGCCGAGGGCGCCGATGCGTTCGGGGTCGACGGTGTCCTGGGTGCGCAGGTAGTCGACGCCGGCGTTGAAGGTTTCGGTGTAGAGGTCGGGGGCGACGGCGTTGCGGGGTGCGCCTGCGCTGCCGCCCCAGAATGCCAGGTCCAGGGCGAGGGTGACGAAGCCTTGTTCGGCCATTTTGGTGGCGTAAAGGTTGGCGGACTGTTCCTTGACCGCGCCCATCGGGTGCCCGACCACCATGGCGGCGGCGCGGGTGCCGGGGGCGAGATTCTTGGGGACGAACAGGTTGCCGGTGACGTCCATCTGGTACTGGTTCTTGAACGTGACCGGCTGCATGGTGACCTGGTCGCTGGTGTAGAAGTTGTCCGCACCGCGCGAGAGATCACCGGTGGACAGGTTTGCGATCGGTGCGGCGGGCGCGGCCGAGGTGGTGGTATCGGCGGCGGAGCAGGCCGAGGCGGCCAGAACAGCCAGGGTGGCGGCGCCGGCGCCGGCGATGCGGGCCCAGCGGCGAGGATATCGCCGCACGGTCGTGGTCGTGGTCATGGTGGTGCTCCTGGTGCGGGTCTCGTTGATGGTCAGAGGGTGAGCAGGGTTTTGATCGCGCGGCGTTCGTTCATCGCCTTGTAGCCTTCGGCGGCCTGATCCAGGGGGAGGGTGAGGTCGAAGACCTTGCCGGGGTCGATGGTTCGGTTCCATATGCGGTCGATGAGGTCGGGCAGGAACCGGCGGACCGGTGCCGGACCGCCGAGGAGGTGGATGCCGGCGAAGAACAGCTGGATGCCGGGGATCTGGACGTCGTAGTTGACCCCGACGTAGCCCATGTGCCCGCCGCCACGGGTCGCGCCGACGGCCTGCATGAAGGACTCCTGGGTGCCGACGGCCTCCACCACGCTGTGCGCGCCGTGGCCATCGGTGAGGTCGCGGATCCTCGCGATTCCTTCCTCGCCGCGCTCCTCGACGATGTCGGTCGCGCCGTAGTAGCGAGCCAGCTTCTGTCGCTCGGGATGACGGGACATCGCGATGATCCGTTCCGCGCCCAACTCACGGGCTGCCAGGATCGCCATGAGACCGACGGCGCCGTCGCCGACCACCGCGACGGTCTTGCCCGGACCTGCCTGAGCCGCGTCGGCGGCGTACCATCCGGTGCCCAGCACGTCGGAGGCCGCCAGCAAGGCCGGAACGAGATCCTCGTCCGGATGTCCCGGTGTGGCCACTAGAGTGCCGTCGGCGTGCGGAATACGAGCCTTTTCTGCCTGCGTGCCGACGGTCTGTGCCACGAACTCCGCGTGGATGCATTTCGACTGGAACCCCGCCCGGCAGATCTCGCACGTGTTGTCGGAGATGACAAAGGAGCCGATCACGAAGTCGCCGGGCTTCACCGTTTTCACGTCGGCGCCTATCTCCTCGACGACGCCGACGTATTCATGGCCCATGGGGGTGTGATCGACCGGTTCGATGCCGCGGTAGGGCCAGAGGTCCGAGCCGCAGATGCAGGTGGCGGTGAGCCGGATGATCGCGTCGGTGGGGTCGATGATCTTCGGGTCTTCGCGGTCGACGACGTGGACATCGCCGGGGCCGTACATGATTACTCCACGCATGGTGCTCTCCTTGATCGAGGTTCGGTAGGCGGTTGTTGTTGCCGACGGGCAGGTGCCGGGACGAGCCCGGCAGAGGTTCAGCTCACACCGACCGGTTCGCGGATCGGGTCCTCGCGGTGTCGGGTCGGTGCGCCGGCGGGGGCGCGGGCGGCCAGCACGGCGACGGGTATCAAGGCGGTGGCGGTGACGGCGGCGCCGAGCACGGCGGGGCCGGCGACACCGAGACCGGTGGTCAGCGTGGTCGCCGCCAGCGCCGAGCCCGCGGCGGTGCCGAGGTTGAATGCGGCAGTGGCCAGCGAGGACGTCAGCCGGGCACCGTGCCCGGCGAACCGCAGGGTCTGCGCGATCAGCACCGGATTGGCGCCCAGCCCGGATGCCCCGAGCACGACCACCACCGCGACCACCATCGGCGCGTGAGCGGCGGTGAGAGCCAGCACGAGCAGCAGCACCGAGGTCGTGGTGACCGCGGCCGCGATCACGGGCAACGGCCACCGGTCGCCGAGCCGGCCACCCAGCGCGGTGCCCCCCAGTGCGCCGATGCCGAAACCGACCAGAACCAGCGGCACCAGGCTCGCTGCGATACCGGAGCGGTCGGTAAGCAGGGGGCTGATGAAGCTGTAGGCGCCGAGGAAACCGGCCTGGGCCAGGGTGATCGCGGCCAGCACCGCCCACACCCGCCACGGCCGCACGGTCGACACCTCGGCGCGCACCGACACACGCTCGCCGGTCGAGGCGGCGGGCGCCAGCCGCAGCACGGCGACCAGCGCCGGAACCGAGGAGACGGCCAATATCCAGAAGGGGCCGCGCCAGCCGGTGAACTGGCCGGCGAAGGTACCCAGCGGAACACCGGCGACCACGGCCAGGCTCAGCCCGCCCGACATCACCGCCAGCGCCCGCGCGCTCGCTGCCGGTCCGGCGACCGCGGTCGCGACGACCGCACCGGTCGCCCAAAAAGTGCCGGTGGCCAGCGCGGTCACCACACGCGAGGCGGTCACCACGGTGAACGAGTCGGTGACCGCGGCCACCACATGTCCGGCAGCGAAGACGGCCAGCGCACCGGCCAGGGTCGCTCGCGCGGGCAGCCGCAGCGTGGCCAGCGCCATCACCGGCGGGCCGATGATCATGCCGACCGCGAACGCCGTGACCAGCAAACCGGCCTTGCCGAGGTCGACCTTCAGGTCCGCCGCCACCTCCGGCAACAGACCCGCGACCATGAACTCGGTCGTGCCCATCAGGAAGATCCCGGCGCCAAGCACATACACCAGCACCGGCAACCGGGTGCTCGCGGCAGATCGGCCGATCCTCGGCGTGCTCATATCACCTCGTCGTCTCGAAGAAACCTGACCGGAGCGAGGTCCGCTCCGCCATCCATGCAACAGGCCCGAACACGGTTGTGGGAGGTGAGGATGAGAGGGGTGCCGGCAGCACCCCCCTCGCAGCACCTGGCAAACATGCAGGCAGCGGGCTTAGCCTCGATGTCATGGAGTCCACTGACCGCGCCGCTGACATCGGCGAGTTCCTGGCCTCACGACGCGCCAGGATCACCCCCGACCAGGTGGGGCTGCCCGTCTACGACGCCGCCAAACGACGGGTGCCCGGACTGCGCCGCCAAGAAGTCGCCACCCTGGCCGGGCTGTCGGTGGACTACTACACCCAGATCGAACGAGGAAAAGTCACCGGAGTCTCCGAATCGGTCCTCGACGCCATAGCCCGCGCCCTGCAACTCGACGAGGCCGAACGCGCCCACCTTTTCGACCTGCACCGCAGCATCGTCACCGGCCCGCAACGGGCACGCCCACGCCGCGCCAAGACGATCCGACCCACGATCCAGCGCATGCTCGACACCTCGACGGTTCCCGCGTACGTGCGCAACACCCGCCAAGACATCGTCGCGGCCAATCTGCTGGGTCACGCACTACACGCACCGCTCTACCCCGACCCGCTGCATCCCGACCCACGCCGACCGGTCAACGTCGTGCGGTTCTGCTTCCTCGACCCGTTCGCCCAGGAGTTCTTCCTCGACTGGGACCAGGTAGCCGACGGGGTGGTCAATCTCCTGCGAAGCGACGCCGGGCGCGACCCCTACGACCGTGGCATCTCCGACCTCGTAGGCGAACTGTCCACCCGCAGCGACGAATTCCGGGTTCGGTGGGCCAAACACAACGTGCGCCTGCACCACAACGGCGTCAAGCGATTCCACCACCCGGTGGTCGGCGACCTCACCCTCGACTGGGAATCCATGCCACTGCCGGCCGATCCGGGCCTCGCTCTCACCTTCTACTGCCCCAAACCCGGATCACCGTCAGCCGACGCGATCGCCCTGCTCGCCAGCTGGGCCGCCACCAACCTGCAAGACCAGTCCGCAGCACCCGGACAACCGGCACCCCGCACCACCAATGAATAGCTCCAGGGACTGTGGACCTAACGATGTCCTCCACCGAATGCCGCTTGCGGTCCAGCTATGGTTCCTATCGTCCCTTCTGGCCCTCACCAGGGCCAACGGGACTCTGATTCCGGTTGCAGTCTTGCCGGGGCGGTCTCCGGGGCCGGTCGGCGGTCTTGGGACACTACCGATGTTCGTTCGGCCGGGAACGCCACCGTCTCTCACCGACCGGTGCGCGAAAGTCATCCTACGAAATCCCCTTTTAACTCGACCGCAGCGCTCGGGAAATACCGCCTTCCTACGGTTTCGATAGTTAATCGAAACTAGGGATGAGGGGTCGACGATGGTGCGCGACGCGGCCGAGGCCGAAATCATGGCCAAGCAGTTGAAGGATGAGGGGGTCCGGTTCAGCATCGCCGGCTACACGGATCTGCACGGCAACATCAAGGGAAAGATGGTGCCGATCGACCACTTCGTGCAGATGTCGCAGGGATCGGAATTGTTCACCGGGGCGGCGCTCGACGGCCTGCCGCAAGAGGTGAACGACGAGGAGCTCTCCGCGCATCCCGATCTGGATCGCGGGTTCGTGCTGCCTTGGCGCAAGGACGTCGCCCTGTTCCTGTCCGATCTCTACGTCGGTGGTCAGCCGTTCGAGGCATCCACGCGAAACATCCTCGGTCGGCAGATCAAGGCTGCCGAGCAGATGGGGTACGGGTTCAATCTCGGCGTCGAGGCCGAATTCTTCGTCCTCGCAGACGGACCCACCGGCCCCAGCAGCCTCAGTGAACGTGACACCCTCGACAAGCCCTGCTACGCGGTGCCCACGCTGCTGGACAATCTGGGCTGGCTACACGAGCTCGTCGACCATATGAACGAACTCGGCTGGGACGTCTACTCTTTCGATCACGAGGACGCCCAAGGGCAGTTCGAGATCGACTTCGCCTACGCCGACGGTTTGTCGATGGCCGATCGTGTGGCGTTCTTCCGGTTGATGGCCAACGAGGTTGCTCGAAAGCACGGAGCGTACGTCTCGTTCATGCCGAAGCCGTTCGCCGACCGTACGGGCTCGGGTGCGCATTTCAACATGTCGCTCGCGGCGCTGGACGGCGGCATGAACCTCTTCGACTCCGACGAGGACCCGCGGGCGGCGGGCCTGAGTGCGATCGGATACCACTTCGCGGCCGGAATAGTCCGGCACGCTGCCGCCATCTGCGCGGTGATCGCTCCGACCGTCAACAGCTACAAGCGCCTGGTCCGACAAGGCAGTATGTCGGGCTCGACCTGGGCGCCGATCTTCGCCAGTTGCGGGAACAACAACCGTACGAACATGTTGCGCATCCCGCTCGGTGGCGGTCGTGTCGAATGTCGTGCGGTGGATTCGGCGGCCAACCCGCACCTCGCGGCGGCGCTGCTGCTCGCGGCCGGTTTGGAAGGTGTGCGCGAAGAGCTCGAGCTGGAGCACTTCCACACCGAGAACCTCTACGAAGTCGACCCGGCCGACTACGGGAAGCGTGGTCTCGCACTGCTTCCGCGAACCCTCGAGGAGGCAGTGGACGCATTCGAAGCCGACCCCTTCACAAGACAAGTGTGCGGGGAGCAGCTGTGGCAGTCCTTCATCGACAACAAACGCGGTGAGTGGGAGTCCTACACCACCGCGGTGACCGACTGGGAACGGAGCCGGTACCTCAAGTTCTTCTGAGCAGGCGAGTACCGAGGTCCCGGTGAGGTGTTGACGATGAGTTCCGACCACAGCGAGCGGAAAACGCTGCGTCTGCCGACATTCCCATTGCTGTCCGGTGCGATGCTGAACGACGCGCGGATCGGTTTCCGGACCTATGGGTCGCTCTCGCCTTCCGGCGACAATGCCGTACTGCTGTTCACCTATTACACCGGTGACGACCTCGGCTACGCGGCGTGGATCGGACCGGGGCGTCCGCTCGACCCGGCCGAGCACTTCGTGGTCGTCGTCAACCATTTCGGTGGCGGGATCTCGTCGTCTCCCTCCACGAGCGGCACCACGTTTCCGCGGGTGCGGGTCGGAGATTGCGCGCGAGCGGCGGAACACGTCCTCGGCCGGCTGGGTGTACGGCAACTGCGCCTTGTCGCCGGGTGGTCGCTGGGTGGTATCCAATCGCTGGATTTCGCGGCCAGATATCCCGAGCGTACGTCCGCCGTCTTCGCCCTGTGTTCCGCGGCGCGGTGTTCACCGATCAACGAAGTCTTCCTCGATTCGGTCGGTGCCACACTCAGAGCCGGTCGCCGCGGCAACGAGACAGACGGTCGGACAGAGCTGGAGCGCCTCGACGCGTTCGGCCGGGTGTACGCCGGCTGGGCCTACTGCGAGGAGTTCTTCGCCCAGGAGGTGTACCGCGAGTTCGGTTACCTCAGCACTGGCGATGTCCTCGAACGGTGGGGCAAGGATCACCAGGCCATGCACGCCGGGGATCTGACGGCCGCCTTGGAGATGTGGCGCGCGGCCGACGGCGGAAGCCTCCGATCGCTGCGGGATCGACTCGGCCGCGTCACCGCCCGCACCGTTCTCATGCCCTCGGTGACCGACAGCTACTTCACGGTCACCGAGAACCACCTCGAGGCCGCCTGGATCGACCGCGGGGAAGTACGCGAGATGGTCTCGCCGCTGGGCCATATCGCGGGCCGCCCCGGAATCCGCGCCGACGAGCAACGGCAGGTGGATCTATGCCTGCGCGAGCTCTCGAGGAGGCCGTGACCACACCTGCTCCGCCGAGAAATACATCCCAGATCGAGATCAGGAGAACGATCGAGTGTCACTCAATGTCGTAGTCGCCGGGCTGCCCAAGGCGGTACAGAACGCCGCGGATCCCGACGACGGGATCTGGTTGACCGCCGAGCAGAGGCTCCGGATCACCGGAGTCGCCGAGGACGTGTGGCTGGAACATATCCCGGTATCGGAATTGAATGCCGGCGCTTCGCCACAGCGTCCACCGCACGCGATCATGGTCGAGACCAGCGGCTCCAAGAAGGAGATCGAGATCGAGCAGGGCATCCTCACAATGCCCGGACTGGAACAGCTGTTCAACCCGGATTTGAAGCTGCTGCAATCGATGAGCGCGGGCGCCGAGCACCTCGTGGGCATCATGCCCGAGGGCGTCGTCCTGGCGAATGCTTCCGGCGTGGCCGCCAACGCCATCGCCGAGACCGTTATCGCGGCCATCCTCGCGCAGGCGAAGATGCTGCGGGAACGCTGGGAAAATCAGGCGGCGCGGGCCTGGACGGAACTTCCCGCGCGTGAACTGGACGGTTCCACCATGACCGTGCTCGGCACCGGCAGTATCGGGTCGAGAACGGCGGTGATCGCGCAAGTGCTCGGCATCCGCACGATCGGGATCAATCGTCGCGGTAACGCAGTCCCGGGTTTCGACGAGACATTCCCCACCAGTGGGCTGCACGAGGCGCTGTCCCGATCCGATTACCTGGTGATCGCCGCGCCGTTGACCTCGGAAACCCGGGGACTCGTCGACGCGGAAGCGTTGGCGGCGATGAAACCCGGTGGCTGGATCGCCAATGTCGCCCGCGGCGCGATCCACGATGCCGACGCACTCGTCGACGCGCTGGAACAAGGCCGGCTGAGCGGGGCACTCATCGACTGTCACAGCACCGAGCCGCTACCGGCCGACGATCCGCTGTGGAAGGCCCCGGGAGCCCAGGTGTTGCCGCACGATTCGCACGCGTCCCAGTTGCTGGGCGACCGCCAGGTCGACCTGTTCGCCGACAACCTGCGCCGACTCGTCGACGGACGCGAATTCCGCAATGTCGTCGACCTGTCGCGCGGGTACTGAGGAGGTGGCTGTGAACATCGGATTCATCGGACTCGGCGTGATGGGCGCACCGATGGCGGGTCATCTCGTCGACGCCGGCCACAACGTGGTGGTGTTCAACCGCTCGCGAGCCAAGATCGAGCAACTCGAGCTACGCGGCGCGGTGGGCGCTACGAGTCCCGCGCAGGTCGGGGAGAAGGCCGACGTCGTCATCACCGTGCTGCCCGACTCTCCCGACGTCGAGGAGGTGTTGTTCGGTGCCGGCAGGGTCCTCACGGCACTGCGGCCGGGATCGCTGGTCATCGACTGCAGCACGATTGCTCCGGAATCCGCACGGGATTTCGCTGCGCGTCTGGCCGACAGGGACGTGGCGTTCGTCGACGCACCGGTCAGCGGAGGTGAAGCCGGTGCGGTGGCCGGAACCCTCGCGGTGATGATGGGCGGCGAGAAGGACGCGGTTCGCCGGGCCGGCGAGGTACTCGACGCGATGGCGGCGACGACGGTGCATGTCGGCCCGGCGGGCGCCGGACAGCTGGTGAAGGCCGCCAACCAGATGCTCGTGGCAGGCAATATCGCGATGGTGGCCGAGGCGGTGTCGTTACTGCGGCGCACCGGTGTGGAGGTGGATGCCGCACTCACGGTGCTGAACGGTGGTCTGGCTGCCAGCAAGGTACTCGAGGTGAAAGCGCCGAAGATGCTGGCCCGCGATTTCGCGCCCGGATTCCGCGTGGACCTGCACCACAAGGATCTGAAGATCGCGCTGGCCGCCGCCGAGCAGGCGCGGATCGCGGTACCGCTCACCGGCGTCATCACCCAACTCGTGCAGGCGCTGCGGTCCGCTGGAGACGGCGGACTGGATCACGGCGCCCTCATCAAGGCACTCGAACGGCTCAACGGAATGTCGCCGGACAGCCCGTGAGCCGGTAGCGGTCCGGGACCGCACAAACGATCGGAAGGAAGAAGTCGTGCCAACAGCATTGATCTGCGGCGGGGGAGTCGCGGGCCTGTCGTCCGCGCTGCACCTGAAACACCGGGGCTGGAAGGTCCAGATCTTCGAGGCCGATTCGGAACTACGGACCGCCGGTGTGGGGCTCAACATCTGGCCCAACGGGGTCCGGGTGATCGACGGGCTCGGGCTGGGGGCCGAATTCCGGTCGTTCGCGGCGGAGATGGAGCGGTGGTGGGCCCTCGACAGTGACGGCACCCTCACCTCGGATACCGATGTCGGCCATTGGGGCGAGGACCTCGGTGCACCGGTCACCGGGGCCCGGCGGCGGCGTTTGAACGCCATGCTCGCCGAGGCACTCGACCCGCACGAGATCGAGTTCAACGCTACCGCGGTGGGCTACACGCAGACCGACGAGAACGTCACGGTGCATTTCGAGGACGGCCGGAGCGCCGACGGCGATCTGCTGCTCGGCGCGGACGGTATCGGGTCGCGGATCCGCAACGCGATGCTGGGCGGGCCCCCACAGTTCACCGATGAAGGGATCGTGCGGTGGCGGGGGGTCTTCGAACTCTCGCGGGCCGACGTTCCGGCACGCGTGCAGGCCGACGTCTACGGCACCGAAGGCCATTTCGGATGGATCCCCATCGACGCCACCCATGCCTACTGGTACGGGTCCGTCCACGGACTCTCGACGTTCGACGAGTTCCGCGGCGTCTACGACACCTGGACCGCCACCCCGGTTCCGCGGATCATTGCGAGCAGCGAACCCGATACCGTCATCGGCCGCGAAATCGGGCACTACCGGGAACACCTGACTCAGTGGGTGGACGGGCGGGTCGCCCTGATCGGTGACTCGGCACATCCGATGTATCCCGGTATGGCGCAGGGCGCCAACCAGGCGCTGATCGATGGGCAGTTGCTCGCGGAATGCCTGAGCGCGCACGACGACGTCGGCGGGGCGTTACGGGATTTCCAGGAGCAGCGCCTTCCGGTCGCGAACAAGATGGTCGACTATTCCCGGCTGCATTTCGACTACGAGCGGACCCGCAAGGAATACCGATCAGGGGTGGGCAACCTCCAGATCAACCGCTACCTGGAGTTCGAATCATGACCGCGGTCACCGCGATCTCGCTGCCGAAGCAGCGAGCCACCGTGTCTCTCGCACTCGGCCGGCGCATGCAGGCCACGGCTTTCATCGCCGGCCTGATCGCCCTGCAGGAAATCCTGACGCGCACCGATATCCTGCCGGCCGGATACTTCCCACCCGCCAGCGAGATCGCGGCCACCCTGGCCGCGGAGCTGGACGGCCCGGCGCTGGGACCGGCGTTGTCGAGCACGGTCGTCACCTGGCTGTCGGCCCTGAGCACGGCGGTGGTCCTCGGGACCGTCGCGGGAATCGTGCTCGGCCTGTTCGTCCCCTTCGAAGCGCTGCTGAGGCCCGTGATCGAGTTCTTTCGACCGGTGCCGTCGGTCGCGCTGATCCCGCTCGTGGTACTCACCATCGGCACCGGAACGCAGAGCGCGCTGTTCCTCGCGGTCTTCGCGGCGTTCTGGCAGGTGCTGGTGCCGGCGATCGCCGGGGTGCGGGCGGCGCACCCGGTCGCCCTCGAGACAGCCCGGTCCTACCACCTCACGCTGTGGCAACGGATCCGCTGGATCCAGGTGCCGAGCATGCTTCCGTATCTGGCGACGGCGATCCGCTTGGCGACCTCGACGACCCTCATCCTGGTCGTGACCGCGGAGATCATCATCCAGATGCCCGGTATCGGACACGAGATCACGATGTCGCGGTCCGCGGGGGACCCGGCCCGCATGTACGCCTACATCGCGCTGAGCGGCCTCGCCGGGATCGTGCTCAACACGCTGATGCGCCGCGTGGAGACCCGGCTGCTGTCGGCGCAGGGACCGGGGGAGATCCGATGACTACGGTGACAGCGGCATTGTCCACCGGCCGTGGCCGGACAGTCCTCGGTGTCGTAGGCGCGCTCGGCGCGGCAGCGGCGTGGTTCCTCCTGTCGGCGAACAGCGACAACGTCTATTTTCCCGCCCTTTCGGCGATCATCGCCGAGGCGGGAGAATACTGGACGACACCGGAAGGTCTCGCGAATATCCGCGCCAGTGCGACAACACTCAGCGCGGGGCTGGGGATCGCGGTGGTCGCCGGGGTCGCGATGGGGTTGGTGATCGGCCAGCTCGCGGTGGTCGAGCGCATGGTTTCGCCGGCTTTGGAGTTCGCTCGGGCGATTCCGAGTACGGCACTCATCCCGTTCGCGATGATGCTGTTCGGGGTCAGCGCCGAGATGAAGATCTTTCTCATCGCGCTGGGCTGTGTCTGGCCGGTACTGCTCAGTACCGCCGACGGTGCGCGCCGGCTGGATCCGACGATGATGGCCTCGGCGCAGGCGTTCAACATCCGCGGTCTGCGACGGCAGCTGTACGTCGTGTTCCCGGCGGTGCTGCCGCGCGTGCTGGTCGGTGCGCGGATCGCGATCCCGCTCAGCCTCATCCTCATGGTGACGAGCGAGATGGTCGGCGCCCAGCGGGGTCTGGGTTTCGTCATCACGCAGGCACAGGCGACGTTCCAGCTGCTGACGATGTGGTCCGGAATCTTGATCCTGGGAATCCTCGGGTTCCTCCTGACCTCCCTCTACGCCGTGACCGAACGACGGTTGTTGCGATGGTGCGACCCGCGGCGCTCCGGCACGAACTGACGCCGGGTTCCCTCCTCGCCCGAGTTGTACTTACCAAGAAAGGCAGCGGCCGATGCTCATCGTGTCGAATTTAGAAAAGACATACCCCGTCAAGGGCGGCGGCTTCACAGCCGTAGCCGATATGTCGTTCAGCGTGGAAAAGGGGGAACTGTTCAGTATTGTCGGCCCCTCCGGCGCCGGGAAAACGACTCTGTTGCGGTGCATCGCCGGTCTCGACCGGCCGACGAGCGGTTCGGTGACATTCCAGGGCCGGCGCGTCGACGGCCCACCGCTCGACTTCGCGGTGGTCTTCCAGGATTACGCACGCTCGTTGCTGCCGTGGATCACCGTGGCGAAAAATGTCGAACTGCCGCTGATGAAGAACGGGATCAGCACGGCCGACCGCCGGGAGCGAGTCGCGCGGGCACTGGACGAAGTAGGGCTCGCCGAAGCGGCGCACAAGAAACCGTTCCAGCTGTCCGGCGGTATGCAGCAGCGGGTCGCGATCGCGCGGGCGATCGCGTATCGCCCGGCGGTCCTCATCATGGACGAGCCCTTCGCGTCGGTCGATGCGCAGACCCGCGCCGACCTCGAGGACCTGCTGCTGCGAGTGCGTGACGAAACCGGCACCACGGTGCTTTTCGTGACGCACGACGTCGACGAATCGGTGTACCTGAGCCACCGGGTGGCAATCGTGACGCGTTCCCCGAGTTGTGTCGCCGAGATCGTCGATATCGACCTGCCGGATCGTCGCGATCAGATCGAAACCAAATCCCTGCCCGAATTCGCGCGCCTGCGCGCCCACGTTTTCGGCCGAATCCGCGAGATGGTCCGCAACGACGCGAACCTCGTCAGCGCGTAACACGAAATGATGAGGAGTAACGATGTTCAAACAACTTTCCCGCGCCGTGCGCTATGGTGCCGTCGCGTCGGCCGCCATGGTGCTGACGGCGTGCGGCGGTGGCGGTAGCGCCGATTCCGCGTTGGCCGAGGGCGGACTCGCCCAGGTCAGCGTGGGGACCATCCCCGCGATTCTCAGTGCCCCGCTGTTCGTCGGAATCGAGGAGGGGATCTTCGAGAAACACGGTCTGGATGTCCAGGTCAGCTTCGCCGACGGCGGTGCCGCCGTGATCCCCAGCGTGCTCAGTGGTGAAAACCAGTTCGGCTACTCCAATACGGTGAGCCAGCTCGCGGCGATCGATTCGGGCTTGCCGTTGCAGCTGGTACAGCCGGCCTGGGCGCCGTGCTGCACACCCGACGAAGACGACCACGGGGTCCTCGTACTCCCCGACAGCGGAATCGACGAGCCGAAGGATCTCGAGGGCAAGAACATCGCGGTCAATACGCTGCAGAATATCGGCGAGGTGCACATCCGCCGCGCCCTCGACAAACTGGGTGTGAGCCATGAGGGCCTGAGGTGGACCCAGCTTCCGTTCTCGGATATGGGTGAAGCGCTCGAACGGGGCGACGTGGACGCGATATGGGTGTCGGAGCCGCATCGCACGCCCGGACTCAACAAAGGCTGGAAGCAAATCATCGCCCCCGGCGTTCAGTCTTTTCCCGACCAGGTAGCCGGTTACTATTCGACATCGCGGCAGTTCGCGGAATCGAACCCCGAGGTCGTCAACGCTTTCCGCGCGGCAATGGTCGAAGTCAACACATTCGCGCAGGAAAACCCCGACCGGGTCGGCGCGGTAGCCGTCGCGGAAATGGGCATCGACGCCGGCATCATCGACCAGGTCAACTTTCCCAAATTCCCCACCGAGGACGACGGTCAGGCCTTGCGCGACTACGGGGCGGCAGTTGTCGAATACGGTGTGATCGAGCAGGAACCGGCGGATTACGAAGCGCTGTTCGCCGCCACCGGTTAGTCGGTAGGTCCGGCATTCCGGCAGAACCTACCCGCCGGGATGCCGAATCACCAAGAGCAACAACCCATCCTGATGAAAGAGCCTGAGGTATCGATGATAGCCGACACGGCAGAACCATCTACCATTGCCGTATGACCAGAGCACCATCGCAGGGGGGACGTCCGCGACGAAGTGGAATCGTCGTGGACGACCCTCGCGGCGATATTCTGACCGCCGCCGCGGAACTGTTCGCAGCGAAAGGTTTCGCGGCCACCCGCATGGGAGCGATCGCCGCGCGGGCGGGCATGGGCCAATCGTCGCTGTATTACTGGTTCAAGTCCAAAGACGAGATCTTGCGGGAGATCATGGACCAGAACCGGGCATCGCTGCAGGCGGCACGGGTGTTGTCGCAGCACGATTCCCCGGCGGCGGTCCGGCTCTACATCGTCCTGCATCGGGATGTGATTCAGATGTGTACGGCACCACTGAATTTCTACGATCTGGAGGAAGCAGCGAAGAAACAGCCGGATGTCTTCTGTGACTTCCAAGGCGACTATGACGAGTTGTCGGCGCGGCTGTGCAGCATTATCGAAGAAGGGGTGGCGTCCGGCGAGTTCATCGACGTGTCACCGGAGGAGTTCGCGCGCACGGCGTTGAGCCTGAACGAGGGGACTCAGTACCGGTTCCACGCCCAGGGTAAAAGCCGGGATGAACTGTACGGTGTCGCCGATGCGGCCGCGAGAACGTCGTTGCGGGCAGTGATGTCGGATGTCGGAGCGTTGGAAAGTGTGCAGGAGGCTGCTCGCCGCGGCATCGCCGGATTCAGCAGCTGTGTCACGGGCGCCGAATAGGTCCGCCCGAGGAAGTCGGTTCGCTCGTAAATCCCAGTGTATCGGGCGATCACCGCCACCGCAGCCGACTGCGATCCCTGCCGGCTGCACCGCACCGCCGACAGGCCCGTCGCCGATGTTCTCGGCGACGCCTACCCCTGAGCGCTCATCGGCACCGGCCATGCGTTGCCGTCGGAAGGCCTGGCCAGCGACGTGGAAAACACGGTAACCGTTGCATACAGGATCTTCGCCCGCCCACCGCAACTACATGCCGGTGCGGCTACGACGCGATCCGCTCGGCGATATCGGTTCGAACCATCGAGGGCACGGCCGGTGCGAATTGCTTCAGATACGCGCTCAGATGGTTCGGCCGTGACACCAGGAACGGGTAGTCGGTTCCGACCATCTGCCGCACGGCCAACATCGGTAGTGGTGCGTCGAGCGGGCGGAAGTCGCTGTTCCACAACCCACCTTCGGCGCAGCCGGGATAGAACTGCCCGAGCATGAGACCCACCTCGACGAACTGGTCTTTGCCTGCCTGATGAACCGCGTCGATCATGTCGTAGTCGGTGAGATCCGGAAAGACCGCCATGGTCGTCCGCAACGCCGAGCCGGCGCCGTCCTGCGGCGCCAGCGTCGGGAAGATGTCGACCATATCCTCGACGACGGTCCGCATCTGGTCCTGGTCGATGTCGGTGCCATCGACTATGCCGACCCAGACCAGGCGTTTCTCAATTGCCGGGCCGGTGAACGGGCAGACCGGGCCAGGCCGGCCGAGCTGCGGATGCGGTCGGTCCAGATGCCCCTGCATCCACCTCCGCAACGTCCGGCGAGCTGTGTCCGATATTGCGTCCGGACGAGGCTCGAAAAGACTCTCGAACTCGACGCCGGACGCCTTGGCGACAATACGCTCGGATTCCACGGCTCCGGTCTCCCTTCCCGATCATTGTTCGTGGAGACCATTGTCCGGCGGAAACCGCGGCCGGACTGTCATGCCGGTGACACTACAAGTGTGTCCGCGGTGACATACAGGGAAGCCGGGCGGCCGGATCATCGATGGCGCGAAACGACTTGCCGACGACGGGAGATTGTCGATGACGCAACGACCGGACGGCGCCTTCGAGCTGACTGCGGCGCAACGCGGGATCCTGTACGCCCAGCAGCTCACCCCCGCGCCGATTACCATCGCGCATTTCGTCGAGATCGAGGGCGACCTGGACACCGCGGCCCTATCGGCCGCGATCGTGCAGGAGGCTCGAGAGTCCGGGTACCGCTGTCTGCGTCTCGGCGTGGCCGACGGGGAGCCGTACCAGGTCGTCGACGAGGCCGTCCGTGTCACCGTCAGCGTGCACGATTTCCGCGACAGCGATGATCCCGAGGCCGCGGCACGGGAGTGGATGCGCGCCGAGTACACCGCGCCGCTGGACGTATTCGACGACCAGCTTTCGATGATGGCGGTGCTGCGGGTCGGCTCGCGGCGGTACTTCTGGTACGCAAGGGCGCACCACATCGTTCAAGACGGTTATGCGGCGACTCGCACGTTACAGCGGGTCGCCCAGCTGTACACCGCGATCGTCGAAGGCGTTCGGCCGCAACCCACTCCGTTCGGTGCACTCGCTGCGGTTGCCGACGACGAACGCGCCTATCGGAACTCGCCCGAGGCCGGCGCCGACCGGGAGTACTGGCGCCGGCACTTGGCAGGTGCGCCCGATCCGGCCGGTCTTGCCGGCCGATCGGTCCCGCCGCCGGCGCATCCTCGGGTCGTCGGTTCGGTCCTTTCACCGCAGATCACCGAACTGCTGGAGAAGGTTACGGGCGGTCGGCGCGGCGTGGCGGCGGCCCCCGCGCTCGTCGCCGCCTTCGGCGCTTTCGTGGCACGGATGCTGGGACGTGACGAGGTCCTGCTGACGCTCCCGGTCACGGCGAGGACGACGAAGACGTTGCGGTCCTCGGGCGGGATGGCCGCGAATGCGGTGCCACTTCGACTACCGGCACGACCCGACACCACCGTCGGCGAACTGATCCGGGCGACCAGACGCGAACTCGTCGACGCGCTGCACCGGCAGCGATACCGGATGGAGGATGTGCTGCGCGACA
Source organism: Nocardia fusca NBRC 14340 (assembly GCF_001618425.1). Classification (GTDB taxonomy): domain Bacteria; phylum Actinomycetota; class Actinomycetes; order Mycobacteriales; family Mycobacteriaceae; genus Nocardia; species Nocardia fusca. Next base: position 3,736 of record NZ_BDCU01000053.1, on the reverse strand, counting down.
CGGGCCGCAACGCCGGCACGCCGGGATCGTTCGGACCGCACGTGAACCTCATGATGTTCAACGCCGCACTGGATGTGGGTCCGCTCGTCTGGCGCCTGCATGTGCTGTCCACAGGGCTTGTCGAGGACCTGTCGCTGGTGGTCTATCCCGGGTCCCGTGACGACGGGGTGAGGCTCGACCTCCAGGCCAACCCCGGCCTGTACAGCGATGCCGAGGTGCAGCAGCACTACCGGCGGTTCCTCTTGTTTCTGGAGCGGTTCCTCGCCGCTGGATCCAACGCCGCGCTGACCACGATCGATATCCTCACCGACGCCGAGCGCGCGATGCTGCTGCGCGCGCGGCAACCGGATGCCGCGATCCTGACGTTGCCGGACATCTTCGCTCGGGCCGCCGCCACGAATCCGGCTTCCGTCGCGGTCCGGTTCGAGGGTCGGTCGGTGACCTACACAGAACTCGACGAGAGTTCGAACAGGTTGGCGCGGACGCTCATCCGCTACGGGACAGGACCGGAAACCGCTGTTGCGTCGGCACTGACCCGCTCCGTCGAATCGATCGTCACCCTGTGGGCCATCGTCAAGACCGGCGCGACGTACGTGCCGATCGACCCGAACTATCCTGCGGCGCGAATCGCCCACATTCTCACCGACTCCGAGACAATGCTGGGCGTCACAGTCACCAAGCTCTGCGCTCGCCTACCGAGGTCGGTGCACTGGGTGGTCCTCGACGATGATTCGGTGGCTCCGGTCATCGACGCGGAACCGACCGCTGCGATCACCCAGGCCGAACGTCCGGCGCCGCTGCACCCCCACCACGCCGCGTATCTGATCTATACCTCAGGATCCACGGGAATCCCGAAGGGCGTGACGATCACCCACACGGGCCTGGCGAATCTGCTTCGTGCGAAACGGCAAAGCATGCAGGCCCAGTCGGATGCGCGGGTGCTGCACTTCGCCTCGCCCAGCTTCGACGCATCCGTATCGGAGATCCTGCTCGCATTCGGCGCCGGTGCGTGCCTCGTCGTGGTGCCGTCGTCGGTGCTCGGCGGCCGCGAACTCTCGGACATCGTTGCCGCCGAGAAGGTCACCCACATGCTGGTCACACCCTCGCTGCTGTCGACGATGGATCCGGCGGCACTGGCCAGTGTCGGGATGCTCGCGGTCGCCGGGGAGGCACTGCGACCGGAAACGGCTCGACGGTATGCCGACCTGGGCCTGCGCAACCACTACGGCCCGACCGAATTCACGATCTGGGCCACGTGTTCGGATGTCCAGGACGGCGGTCGGCCGATCACCATCGGATCCCCGCTGCGCGGTGCTACGGCCCTGGTGCTCGATCCGTGGCTGCGACCCGTCCCGGTCGGCGTCGTCGGCGAGCTGTATCTGGCCGGTGTGGGTCTGGCCCGTGGCTATCACCACCGTGCGGACCTCACCTCGTCCCGGTTCGTCGCCGACCTCTTCGGCGGTCCCGGTGAGCGCATGTATCGCACCGGAGACCTGGTGTGCTGGAACGAAACCGGATCGCTCGAGTTCCGAGGCCGCGTCGATCACCAGGTCAAGATCCGTGGGTTCCGAATCGAACTCGACGAGATCGACGCGGTGCTGGCGCGCGATCCCGACGTGGAATTCGCGACAACTGTGGGCCACGACGGACCCGGCGACACAACCACGCTCGTCTCGTACGTGCAGACCGCCCCCGACGCCGAGATCGACGTCGACCGATTGCGCGATGCGGCCGCACAGGTGCTGCCCGCATACATGGTCCCGGCGACCGTGGTGACACTCGAGCAGATCCCGCTCACGCCGGCGGGCAAGCTGGACCGGGCGGCGCTGCCGAAGCCGGAATTCCGTTCCGGACGCCGAAGGTTCCGCCCGGCGACGACACCCACCGAACAGAAGGTCGCCGATGCCTGCGCGGAGGTCCTCGGTGTCGAGCGCGTCGGCATGGACGAGTCCTTCCTCGAACTCGGCGGCAATTCGCTCACCGCGGCCCGGCTGGCGGCCGACCTCGGCACGATGTTCGGTAAGAAGGTGTCGGTCATGCACATCCTCGCCGACGCGACCGTCCAGGCCCTGGCTCGTCGCCTGGACGCCGACGGCGAAGAGCCGGACTCCTCACCGTTCGCCGTGCTGCTACCGATCCGACCGACCGGTACCGAGCCACCCCTGTTCTGTCTGCACCCGACATCGGGATTGGCGTGGTGCTACACGGGTTTGGTGGCGCACCTCGATTCGCGAGTGCCGATCTACGGATTACAGTCACCGTGGGTGGACGACGTCGAACCTCGGCCCCAGACGATCGACGAGTTCGCCGACCGGTACACACAGGCTGTTCGTTCGGTCCAGAGCGACGGCCCGTATCGCCTGATGGGATGGTCGCTCGGCGGAATCGTCGCCCATGCGGTCGCGGCCCGTCTGCGCGATCTCGGTGCCGAGGTGTCGCTGCTCGCACTGCTCGACGCCGATACGGCTTTCCTCGACCCGGAGCCGCCCGCGCCGCTGAGCGTCGCCGGGTTCATCGCCGAGTACACAGGCGCGATCGGGATCGACTCGGCGCCGGCCGGGCTCTCGACCGCAGAAGCGGTCACGCCCATCCAAGATCGGTGCGGCGCAACCTTTCTCGAACCACGTCACCTCGAGCGGATAGTGGCGGCCGCACATCACACCGGACAGATGCTCGCGCAGCACCGTCCGCCGGTCGTCGATGCGGAGATGATCTACTTTGCCGCCGCGCCGGACGGTTTTGCCGACCGTCCGAACGCCGCGGCGAGCTGGACCCGGTACGTCGCCGGTCCGGTGCGCAACCACCCGATCGACGCCGGCCACGACGACATGATGTCGGCGGCGGTGATACCGGCGATCGCACGGGTGCTCAACAAGCACCTGTAGGTCTGGAACCGACGAACCCTGCCGGACCGGGCGGCACGGGTACGGAATGCTTCTGCGTCTCGGACCAGACGGGACCGTCGGCTCGACCGGACCGCCGTGGCGGACAGCATGTTGGCGTGGTCGCGGCAGATCATGATGAGGTCGGCCTCCTTGCCCGGGGTCAGGCTGCCGGTGCGGTCGTCGATCCCGCCGCCCGAGCGCATTCGCTGGTCGCGAAGGACGGCAGGTCGGTGGCGTCGAACGTGGCGGGCCGGCTTGTCGGCTTCGGCGGCCGCCGCGCGGTGGGGTGCGGACATCGATATCAACAGGATTCGGCGAGTCCTTGTGTCGGCTCGGACACACAGTGGATGTCGGTGCGCAAACAGACCCTTCTGGTCCGAAGCCGAAGAATTGTGGTCACTGGAACGAACGCCATTCGAAGGAGATTTCTACATGATGAATGCAAGGAAGACAATCGCGGTGTGCGCGAGTGCAATCGGAATTGCCGCCGGAGTGGCGGTACTCCACCCCGCAACTGCGTCCGCGGCAACCTACGGTGGTCAGTGCGGCAAGGGATATGACGTGATCGATTCACGCGAACTCAGGGGTGGCACCGTCTACCTCACCTATAACGGTGAGAAGAACTGCGTCGTCACCGTACGGGACCAGCCGGGGAAACGTGTGCGGATGGGCGCCGGACTGCGGACGTCGAAGGATCACAGCAATGTGATCGTCGATGATGCCGAGTACACCGAGTTCGCCGGCCCGGTGAAAGTTGAAGCGAAGGGCGAATGCATCGATTGGGGCGGTCTCATCGGTGACGACAAGTGGCAGACTTTCAAGGTGCATTGCGGCTGAGCCGCACAGCTAGC
>NZ_BDCU01000052.1 GCF_001618425.1 Nocardia fusca NBRC 14340 | reverse complement strand
GTCGGCAGCGCGGCTCAGGCCGAAGTGCTGAGGTAAACGGTTTTTTCGGCCTGGTAGAACCGCATCATCGAATCCCCGGCCTGTTCCTTGTGGTTCTGAGTGCTCGAGGCCTTGTAGCCGCCGAACGGCGCGTTCATGCTCATTCCGGTGGTGGGCTGGTTGATTTTCACGAGCCCCGATTCGGAACGGCCGGCGAACGCGAGCGCCCGCGTCAGGTCGTTGGTCACGATTCCCGCGCTGAGCCCGTATTCCGTGCGGTTGGCGAGCGCGACGGCCTCGTCGAAATCGGAGGCGCGCAGGAACACCAGCAGCGGCCCGAACACTTCTTCGGTGGCCACGCGCATATCCGCCCGGCCGCCGGCGAACACGGTCGGGGCAGCGAAGTATCCCTTGCCGATATCCAGGCTCTCTCCGCCACAGACCAGTTCGGCGCCTTCCGCACGCGCAATCCGCACATAGTCGAGGAATTTGTCCAGTTGCGCCGCACTCGCGAGGGCGCCCATACCCACGGCCGGGTCCGCGCCCGGCCCGACGATGATCTTTTCGGCCAGTTCCACCACCCGACCCAGCAGCCGGTCGTGGATCGTGTCCACCGCGATCACCCGGCTGGTCCCGGTACACGCCTGACCCGACAAACCGAAAGCGCCTTTGACGATCAGCGCGGCGGCGGCGGCGATATCGGCGTCTTCGAGGACGATCACGGGATTCTTACCGCCCATTTCGAGCTGACTGCGCCGCGCCGACCCCACAGCCGCGTGGATCGCCCGGCCCACCGCGGTGGAACCGGTGAATGTCACGGCGTCGACCCGTTCATCCGCGGCGAGTGCGGCACCGGCCCGGCCATTCCCCTGGACCAGCGCGAGAACATCGGCCGGAAGCCCGCCGGCCAGCAATGCCTCGACCAGGCGCTGCGCCAGCAACGGGGTCAGTTCCGACGGTTTGAACACGACGCCATTACCTGCGGCCAGAGCCGGCCCGAGTTTGCGGGAGGGAATGTTCAGCGGAAAGTTCCACGGGGTGATCGCCGCGACGATGCCAACGGGTTCGCGCAGAGTGAGGACCAGCCCCTCCCCCGGGCTCGGAAACGTACTGCCGGTGGTACGTAGCGCCTCACCGGCGTAATAACGCAGGTTCATCGGAGTGCGACCGACTTCCATGGCCGCCTCGGCCCGGGTTTTTCCCTCCTCTCGGACGAGTTCCTCGACCAGTTCGGCCGCCTGCGCTTCGAGGTGCACGGCCGCGGCTTCCAGGATTGCCGCGCGGCGCTCGGGTGGTGTCGCCGCCCACTGCGGTGCGGCGGCGGCGACCGCGCCGACAGCGGCGGCGACATCGTCGGCGGCGGAATCCGGGAACACCCCGATCGCGTCGTCCTGGTCGGCGGGATTGCGCCGCTCGAACGTCGCCCCGGATGACGCTGGAACCCATTGCCCGCCGATCAGGTTGAATCCTTCGATCACGACACCGTCACCTCGTCCATCAGATCGAACAGATCGGTCGATTCGTCGGCCAGCCGGGCCGGCGGGACAGCCCGGCCGATGAGTTCCCGGGCCGCACCGATTTCGCCGCCGCGGTCGCGCGCGAACGCCCCTCGCACGACACCGTTGTCGAGGTAGAAAGCAGTGAACTCGCCGGCGTCGGCGCTGCCTCGGAAAATCAGTTGGCTGTAGCGGGCGGAGCCGGTGAATTGGAGGTTCGCACCGAACTGGTCGGACCAGAACCAGTGCGGGGTATCGACCACACCGGTGCGCCCCAGCATCCGGTTCGCCGTTGCCATCCCCTGTTTGTTCGCATTGTCGAAATGTTCGACACGCAGATGGGTTCCGGCGGCATCGGAGAAGCGGGCTGCCACATCACCGGCCGCGTAGACCTGGGGCAGCGACGTCCGTCCTTGCGCGTCCACCAGGATCCCGCCGTCGACGGCCAGACCGGAGGTGCGGGCGATCTCGGTGTTGGGGACGATCCCGATACCCACCACCGCAATGTCCGCCGCTACGGTTGCGCCGTCGGCGAGAGTGACCACGACCTCGCCTCGCCCGGCCGCCACGCTATCGATGGGCACACCGCAGCGCAGCGTGACTCCGCTCGCTTGCGCTGTGCAAGCACAGATTTCGGCGATCTCGGCACCGAAGATCCGGGCAAGCGGCAAGGGATCCGCTTCCACGACGGTCACTTCCACACCCAGCGTCTGTGCGGTGGAGGCGATCTCGAACCCGATGAGGCCGCCGCCGATCATGACCAGACGCGCGCCGGGATGTAACCGGGTGGCGAGACCTTCGGCGTCGTCGATCGTGCGCAGATAGTGCACACGATCCGGTTCCGGCCCACGTACCGGCAAGGTACGCGGGCGGCCACCCGTCGCCACGAGCACCGCATCCGCCGCGAGCCGGCGTCCGTCGGCCAATTCGACCGATCCGGTACCCGCGTCGATCCGGGTCGCCGCCGCGCCGGTGAGCAATTCGACGGACTGTTCTTCCCGCCATTGCTCCGGCAGGAGGAGCAGCGAGTCACGATCCTGCTGCCCCGCCAGGAATTCCTTCGACAGCGGCGGGCGCTGATAGGGCGGATGAGGTTCGTCGCCCACCAGCAGGATCCGGCCCTCGAAACCGCGCCGCCGCAGCGTACGCGCGGCGACGGCGGCGGTCTGGCCGGCACCGACGGTAACGATGGTGTCGAGCGTCATGATGTCATCCGTTCTCTCGGTCGGATGCGGTCACCGCAGTCCCGGCGTAGTCGGGGGCGTGCGTGAGATCCACGTAGATCACCTCGTCTTCCACCTTCACTGCATAGGTCGGCTGGCACCGGTCCTGATCGCGCTCGTATCCGGTGTCCAGGTCGAATGCCCACTGATGGCCCGGACAGATGACCCGGCCGTGCAGGAGGGTGCCTTTCGCGAGGGACCGGTCCTGGTGGATACACAAATCGCGAAAGGCGTAGAAACGATCGCCGGCCCGGAACAACGCGATCGCGGTGTCACCGACTTCGACCCGGAGCTTGCGGTGGCGGCCGAGCTCACGCACGGTCGTCAACGGGGTCCAGTTCGTATCCATCGTCTCTCCTGTCGGATGGGCCCGGAGCCGGAGGGGTCCATGACCGGGCCCCTCCGGTCGCGGATCAGGCGTTTGCGAGCTCGCGGTCGGGGGCCACGTAGGTGTCGTAGAGACCCTTCGTATACGCGAAGCGCATTTCGGCGCCCCAGCGGACGAGTTGCAGACACCGCTGCTGCAGTTGCGGGGTATCCGCATGGTCGAGCACGATCTGGTATCCGCGTTCGCCGTGGACGACATCGGAGGTGATGTGCAGATCGAAGAATTCGATCTCGTCCTCGGTGAACCCGTATACCTCGCGCAGCGGAACAATCTGTTTCTTGTAGATGCTCGGCACCTGCGATTCGAGTCCGACCACAAGCGCCGCGGTGGCCACGACGAAATGCTCACGCTGTGATACCGCATAGCACCAGGACTGCAGCCCGCGGGTGATCGCATTCATATTGTTCGGATCCTCGACCCGTTCCCTGGTGGTACCGCACGCTTCGGCGAATTTGATGAGCAGGTCGGTGTGCCGGATATCGGCAAGTTCTTCCTCGTACATGTTCTGCAGCGTGAAATCCTTGGCGCCGGTGTAGGCGTCGGGTGTGTTCGCGTAGATGTTCGCCAGATAGTCGGCGAAAGGCCCGACGTAGTGATAGTGGTTTTCCGCCCACCGCGCGAAATGATGCTTCTCCAGTTTGCCTTCGGCCCACGCTTTGCTGAAGGACGCGTTCTTCGCCTCGCGGCCCTTGATGGCGTTCTCCAGAGCGGTGCGGAATTCTTCCCGGCCCAACAGTTCGGTCATGATATGCCTCGTATTCCTGAAATGAGAACGGATCGGCTGCTCCGAGTGGAGTCGATTCGACGTTATCGGCCCGCCTGCGTCACCGCCATGGTCGAAATGACTGTCCCGGAACGCTTTCCGGTGTGCACTGTGCCTTCAGTCCGCTAGGTGCCCGGAGTACGCGGCGGTACGGGTCTCGAATTCCGCCAGCATCGCCGCCCCGACCGCTTTGTCCTGCTTACCGTTTCCGCCGCTGATACCGATACCGCCGACGATCTGCCCGTCGAATTCGAGGGGAAAACCACCGACGAAGACCGCGAATTTCCCCGGCAGCATATGACTGATTCCGAACGCCTCGTTTCCGGGCAGCGCGGGCCCGCCCGGCGGCTCGTTGAACAGGTGCGTGGCCCGTTCGTGGCCGGCGGCGGTGAACGCTTTGGCGATCGCGATGTCGACACCGGTCAGGCGGGCGCCGGGGAGTCGGTGCAGGGCCACGACGTTGCCGCCGTCGTCGCAGACACACAGGGTCTGCCGGACACCGATTTCGGCCGCCTTCGCGCGTCCGGCGGCCAGCAGGGGCAGCGCGTCGTCGAGAGTGATCCGATGAACCTGGTGCATTGTTCTTCTCCGTTGCGTGCCGAGCGGACGTGATGCACCGGTTTCTATCACCGCTCGAGCCAGCCGGACCATGGTCACATTGCACGGCAGCCAGGCCGAAATCAGGGCATAGTGCATGGGTGACGTCGGCATGCACCCGGCGATAATGCGATTTCGGATGCCACCCGAGGAGGGCTCCACATGGACGACATCCCACCACCGGATCCCGACGACCACCGGCTGTCGTTACGCGGCCTCCTGGAAGAACCCCTGCTCGCTTCCGCTCGGATACTCTCCGGCACCGGCCCGGACACCGCGGCGGGACCGGTGAGCTGGTGCCTGCCGTGGGGCGAGGTGATGAGCCGGCCCGACTCCCTCGCGGGGGCCGCGGTCTACACCCGGCCGGAGACCCTGCCCGCACCCGGCCGGGAACTCGCCTCGCTGGTCGCACGGGGCGCCCGTGTCCTGATCGTCGACGGATCCGCGCCGACCGGGATGGTCTGGCCGGACGGGCTCACGGTTGTCGAGCTGAGCTTTCCCGTCGGTTTCACCGCACTCAACAGGCTCCTCGCCGAACGCACACTGACCCAGGAAGCGCATGTGATGCGCTACGCGCTCACCGTGCACCAGTCACTCGCCGGGCTGCTGCACCGCGGCGCGGGCCTGCCGATGCTGATCCGCGAGGTCGCCGTGCTGACCGGGCATATCGCACTCGCCCTGGACAACCGGGGACGGCTGCTCGCCCATGCCGGAGCCCTGGATGCCGATACTGCGGGCAGTACCGCAGTACTGGAAGCTCTCGCGAAGGTTCTGCCGAACCTGGAGGACGCGCCACCGGCCGCCGCCCACACCGTGAATATGTACCGCCTGCAGCATCCGGACGTACAGTTCGCACCGGCCACCGCCGTGGCCGGGATCATGCGACTGGCCGGGCGCTGCGAGGGCTGGGTAGTGGTTGTCGTACCCGGCACCGAGCCACGCCGGCACGATATCGCGCAGTACCGGGTGGTCGTGGAACAGGCCGGCACGATCATCGGCACCGAAATGCTGCGGCAGCGCAGCGTGGACGAGGCCGAAGAGCGGGCCCGCGGTGACTTCGTCCAGGCGCTGGTGCACGGCAACTTCGCCAACGATCTCGACCTGCGCACCCGGGCCGCGCTGCACGAAATCGACCTGGATCTGCACTACATCGTCTTCGTCGCCCCGGGGCTGGTGGACCGGGCGGCCGGACAGCCGGGCGCGAGTATGGTTCGGCTGGCCCGGTACGCCGCCGATGTGCTGCCCCGCCCCGGCATCCGGTCGCATGTCACGGTGATCGGCGATGTGCTCGTGGTGATCCGGTCGCTGAGTGGCGCCGGCTCACCCGGCGTCGACAGCGAGATCGAGGAGTACGCGCATGCCATGTCGCTCGACCTCGAAACTCGGTTGGAGCAGCGGATTCCGGTAGCCCACGGACGTCCCGCCGCCGGCGCCCGCAAGATCGGCGAGAGTTACCGCGAGGCCCGGATCACCCTGGGTATCGCGCAGCGACTCGGACTGTCCGGCTCGGTGGCCTACAACGACCTGCGCGCGTTCGGGGTGCTCGCCCGTGCGGCCGATACCGAGGAGAGCCGACGGCTCGTCCGCGATGTTCTGGGACCTCTCCGCGCACCGGGTTCACCGGCCGGCAGCGAGGCACTCCTGTTCACCTACCTGGAAGAAGGCGGCAATATCAACGCGGCCGCGCGCCGGCTGCGGCTGCATCGGAACACAATGATCGCCAAGCTCGACCGCATCTCCCGGCTCCTGGGCATGCCGTTGCGGGAACCGGAGAACCAGTTCACCCTGTGGCTGGCACTGCGCCTCGACCTGCTCTCCCAGGTGCAAGGCACCGTGGATCACGAGATCGTGCCGCGGTAGCCGGCCACTCGCCTTTCCGGGTCCGCGCCGGCGAACGTACCCGCCAAACCGGCGAGCACCACCACCGCAGCGACGGTGAACAGCAATCCGTACGGGTCGGCCGACAGATTCGCCGCGATCCCCACCCAGGCGGCACCCACCGCCGAACCGCCGAAGCGGATGAGATTGAACAGACCCAGCCCCGTACCCAACGCCCCGGCGGGCGAGCGCGTCGAACCGGCCGCGGCCGGTGTCTGCACCATCCCGGTTCCCAGGCCCGCGCCGACCAGCACCGCGCCGAGGGCGAGCGGGTGGACGACACCGGCGGACAGCGTGATCGCCAGTGCCGCTTGGGCGGCGATCAGGACCAGCAGACCGGCCCGCATCACCAGCCGGGCACCGATCCGGTCCACCAGACCTCCGACGACGGGGGCGACACAGGTCATGACGACCGGCAGCACGAACAGCATCAGCCCGGCCTGCGTGGTCGAACTGCCGGATCCGGTCAGATACAGCGGGAGCGCGAGGAGCACCGCGCCGAGCGCGAACATCTGTGTGAAGGCGGCGAACGCACTACGCAGGAACCGGGATTCGAGCACCAGGCCGATCTGCACGAACGGGTTCGATACCCGCCGGCAATGCACGACGAACACCGCGGTGACCACGAAACCGGCACCGAGCGCGGCGAGACTTACCCAGGTGGGCAGACTGTCCTGGGAGACAGTGGCGATACCGAGAATCAGCAGGACGGCACCGAATGTCACGGTGAACGCTCCGACGGTATCCAGCGGCATGGACCGGCCGGGGTAGCGGGGAATGTACCGGAGGGTGGCGGCGAAGCCGATCAGCGCCACCGGCACCAGCGGTACGAAGGCCCACCGCCAGCCCCACCAATCACTGACGATCCCGCCCATGGACGGGCCCACCGCCTGACCGATCCCGTTCACGGCCGCCCACGCGCCGACAGCGCGTGCCCGCCGCGCCGGACCGAACAGCCACGCGATCAACCCCATCACCGCCGGCGCGAACGCGGCGGCGGCAACCCCGCCCAGCGAGCGCCAGAGCACCAGGACTGGCAGCGACGGCGCGAGCGCGGCACCGAGCGCGCAGACAGCGGTGCCGAGCAGAGCGGCGCAGTACACCCGCCGGCGGCCGAAACGATCCCCGATCCACCCGGCCATCGGCATGGCTGCCGCGAAGGTCAGCAGGAACCCCACCACGACGTAGATCCCGCTGCCCAGCCCGGCATCGAAATCGGTGAGGATCGCCTGCAACGGGACATTGACGATGTTGTTGCCAACAGTGCCGACGAATGTTCCGGCGAGCAGGGCCGCCAGCGCGACCGGGGTACCCGGCCCGTGCTCGTCCACCGCGGTTCCGCTGCCGGCCCGGTCGATCACCGTCTTCATTCAACCCACTTCCCTCCGAGTGTCCGTCGCCGGCGATACCGTTACCGAACCCTGATGGGCCGCTCACCGTTCCGGTAAGGCAAGCCTTGTTATCAGCACAGGATCGGCGCGCAGTGGTTTCCGCCGGGCATTTTCTTTACGCCCGGGTGACAACTCGAAATATCGCCGAAAGATGCCGGGCACACTGCACGGATAATCTGACCCCCGATGTGCAAAGTGGACATTGACCCTGGTAAACCGCCCTGCCCACTATGTCTGGACTGTGACCGGTCGCACTGGTCCCGAGTAACTATCTCGAAGGGGCGCATTCGTGAATGTCAGTCTCAACGCCGCACATTGGGTCTATCTCGGGGGGATCGTGGTCATCCTCGCGACCATGCTCATGCGGAAGAACATCGTCGTCCCCGCCGTCATCAGTACCTTTCTCACTGCTTTCGTATTCTCGGACAGCTTCGCCACCGGACTCGCCTCGATCTTCAACGCAAGCCTCGTCGCCGCCCGCGAATTGTTCAACATCTTCCTCATCATCGCCTTGGTGACGGCAATGCTCGGTGCCCTGCGGCAGATGGGTGCCGATCGGTTGATGGTCGCCCCGTTCCGGCGCGTTATGCGTGGCGCCACCAGCAGTTTTCTCGTACTCGCGCTCGTCACCTATGCGATCTCGTTGTTCTTCTGGCCCACCCCGGCCGTGCCCCTCATCGGAGCCGTTCTCATACCGGTCGCCATTCGCGCCGGATTGCCGCCCATGGCGGTTGGTATGGCGATCGCGATCTGTGGGCAGGGCATGGCACTGTCCTCGGATTACATCATCAAGGTCGCTCCGGGATTATCGGCGAAGTCGGCCGGGGTGGATCCGGATGTCGTCGCGGACCGTGCACTGGTGATGTCGCTGATCGTCGGTGTGATCGCACTGTTCGCCGCCTACCTCACCCAGCGACGGCATATGCGCCGCCCGGCACCGGAACTGCTCACCGACTGGGAGTCGCGCGCGAAGACCGGCTTCGGGCCGCCCACCGGCGCTGCGGCCGAGGATAGTTCGGCCACACCGGATGACGCTCGCCGTGAAGCGCCCCTTTCCGGCGGGTCCGGCGCCGCCGCGACCGCAGCGTCGACGGCGCTGCTCACCGAACCGGTGACCACCTCGGCACGGCAGGTCATCGACGATACATTCAAGAGCATTCGAGCGGCGAAGACCTTCGCGGTCCTCGTACCCGTCGCGTATGTGGTGTTCATCGGCTACCTGCTGATCGGGAAATTCACCGATCTGGTGCCGGCCCTGGAAGGCGGCGACGCGGCGGCCATGGTCGGCGGTATCGCCGCCCTCATCCTTTTCGCCGCGGCCGCGACCAACGACAAACAAGGTTTTCTCGAAACAACGTCGGAGCACTTGATCGACGGCCTGGTCTTCGCGTTCAAGGCCATGGGCATCGTCATCCCGATTGCCGGTTTCTTCTTCATCGGCAACGGCGACTTCGCCGCCACCATTCTCGGACTCCCACCCGAAACCGCCGGTCCGACATTGCTGTTCGATCTCGTGAACGCGGCACAATCCCATCTACCGCAGAACGCTTTCGTCAGCTCGTTCGGAATTCTCGCCATCGGAATCATCGCCGGACTCGAGGGCTCCGGCTTCAGCGGGTTGCCACTGACCGGTTCCCTCTCCGGCGCGCTCGGGCCGGCGGTGGGAATGGACCCCGCCACCTTGGCCGCGATAGGCCAGATGGGCAATATCTGGTCCGGCGGCGGCACATTCGTGGCCTGGTCGTCACTGATCGCGGTGGCCGGTTTCGCCCGGGTGCCCGTCCTCGAACTGGCACGCCGGTGTTTCCTGCCCGTGATCACCGGACTCGTCATCTCCACAGCACTGTCTGTGCTCATATTTTGACCGGACCGCCTCGGCAATACCCGCTCGCTTCACCCCTCGCGGCGGAACTCGCCCGGCCACTTCTCGTGCGGAATACGGGCGATCTCGAGTACCTCGCCGATCGTCGACCATCCGTTGCTGCCCGGCGCGGGCGAGCGGGCGCAGTCGCTCGATCGCGGGCAAATTGTTGCCGCGGGCGTCGGTGTGCAGAACGCCGGTATCGATCGCCGCGTGCCGGACCCGGCCGATCGTCCGGCTGCGAGTCGGTTGCGCCCGACGGCAGCACGACACACCGAGCCCTGGCAGCACTACGACCTCGGCCACGGCTACTGCACCTACACCTTCTTCGAACAATGCCCGCACCGCATGGGCTGCGCACGCTGCGACTTCTACACCCCCAAGAACTCCAGCAAGGGCCAGCTGCTGGAGGCGAAGGAGAACCTGCAGAAGATGCTCGCGCGCATCCCCCTCACCGACGACGAACGCGCTGCCGTCGACGACGGCCAGGCCGCCCTCGACCAGCTCCTGGAGCGACTCACCGAACTATGGTTTGCGGGCCAGTGCGCAGGAGATGAGTTGTTCCCAGACACTCGGGTCGCGGTACTCGACTCCGATCGCGGTCACACCCTCGGCCGGCGATGGCGGTCGCCATTGCGAGCAGTAAGCCAGACCCGGCGACAGTATTTCGAGGCCGTCGCCGAACAGGGCGAGGATTTCGGTATCGGTGCGCCAGCGGCCGCGGCCGAAGGTCTCCTGGAGTTTCTGCTCGGCGACCCGGGTTTCGGCGTTGTTGCCGGAACGGAAGTGAGAGATATAGATCTGACTGCTCGAAGGCAGCCGATCGACCCACCAGCGCACCAGATCACCTGGGTGTTCGTCGTCGTTGAGGTGGTGCAGGATCGCACTGAATATCAGGCCGATCGGTTCGCTGAAATCGATCAGCCGTTGCACGGCCGGGGATTGCAGGATCTGCTCCGGGTTGCGCAGGTCGGCCTGGACAACGGCGGTGCGCTCGTCGGTTTCGAGCAGGGCGCGGCCGTGCGCGAGGACGATCGGGTCGTTGTCGACATAGATCACGCGCGCGTCGGGATTGTGACGTTGGGCGACCTGGTGGACATTGTCGGCAGTCGGTAACCCGCTGCCTATGTCGATGAACTGGCCGATACCGTCGTCAGCGATATCGCCGATGGCGCGGATGAGCGCTTGCCGGTTGGTGTGGGCGATGGTGACCGAGCCGGGCAGGTCGTGGGTGAAGTAGGAGCCTATCTTGCGGTCGGCTTCGTAGTGGTCCTGCCCGCCGAGGAGGTAATCGTAGACACGCGCGATACTCGGCTTCGAGGGATCCACACCTACGATATCGTCAGCCATATCCGAATGCCCTTACCGTCCTGCGAGAACACTGTCGACCATGATCGTAGAGGACTCCAGGCGCGGGGTTACCGACTTCCCTCGATTCATAAGATAGCCTGCAGCAGGAGACTATCCGCAGACATGGAGGCCCGCGCTCGTCTCGTAGCCACAAGGGCCCCGGCCGGCGAAGAGCTGACTGTCCAGGCCGGGATGGGGCGCTCGGGTGGCCACCTCGAGGGAGTCCAGGCACCTGTAGTGGTGAGCCGGGTCGAGTTGAGGCGAGGGGTCCGGACCCGGCGATCTGAACGATGGCAGCAGGCACGCTCACGGCTCTCGTGGTCCCGTGTTGCCAGGCTGCATGGTTCGCAGTGCTCTCGGCGAGGCGGGTTTCGCGGCGGTGGCGGCCCGATCCGGTGATAGCAACGGCGGTGCGATCACGAGCGAACGACCCTGCGGCACACCGCGCTCCCGAAAGAAGTCGCACACCCCGCGAAGTCGACCTGAGCCATGATCTCGGTCAGCTCGGCAGAACCGGGCGCCACGGCGTTTCGTCGTTCGTGATTCTCCCGTTCCTCCGACGCGGAGTAACCCGCCGCCCCGGGCCCTCGAGCCCGTCGCGCCGGAGACCACCGAGCTGAATCGAGGCAACCACGTGCTGAGTTATGACGTGAGTGCGCGTTCGAGCGCGGCACCCTCGACGATCCAGCGGCAGGGATTGGTAGAGAAACCGGGGGCGTGGTCGCTGTGCAAGGGGAGGCGCCAGAACGGCATCGAGATCGTGGACCTCGTCCTGGACCGGGATGCCGCAACCTCGGCGGGCGCGATGCCTACGCCCTGAGTCCTGTCAGGATTATGCGTACCCCGGAGCGGAATTCGGCTGTTGGGTCGCTCGAGGCGGCGGCGTGCGCGATCTCGATGAGCTTGGGGAACTGCTCGGACGGCAAGGCTGCGATCCGGTCGGTGATCGTCGTGAGGTCCTCATCGCGCGCCACAGATAGGGGGCCTACGAGTTCGGCTTGCGCGTATCCGGTGATGAAGCCGGACACTGCGCGGAACGCCACCAGCAATTCAGTCCCTGATCTACCGCTACGCGCGAGCGCCTGCAATAGGGCTTCGGTCGGCCGGAGTGTCGCCAGGTCGAGGCTGCGCCGGGTGAGAATCAGTGGGATCGCGTGGGGATGTGCGCGCACGGCGCGCCACATTCCCTCGGCGACGGCGAGCACCTCGTCGTCCCAGTCGATGGACGGCGCGGAGTCCCAGCGTACTTCGGCCATCACGGCCTCGGTGACGAGCTGCTCCAGGCCCTCACGTCCATCGACGTAGTTGTAGATCGTCATCGGACCGGTGCCCAGCACCGACGCGAGACTGCGCATGGTCAAGCCGGCCAGGCCTTGGTCGTCGACCAAGGCCAGTGCGGCAACCTGCAGCTGCTCACGCGTGAATTTTCTGGGCGCGGGCATACTCCTCCTTGATTAAGTACAAGGTACGTGTTTAACTGAGCTCGTTCACGTACAACGTACCCGTATCGAGGTGTCATGACCATTCGCACTACCTTCACTTCCGGCCGCGACCAGTGCGCGGCGTGGTTGACCCTGCCGGAGGGCCCAGGTCCGCATCCGGTTGTGGTGCTCGTCCACGGCGGTGGCGCAACCCACGAGATGATGCTCGCCCAGTACGAGAAGTGGTTCTCCGAAGCGGGTCTCGCCGTGGTGGCCTTCGACTTCCGCCACCTCGGAGAATCCGGTGGCCAGCCGCGCCAGCTGGTGAGTCAGCGCCGTTATGCCGAGGATGTCGACGCCGCCCTGGCCTTCGCCCGCTCCCGCCCGGAATTGGACGCACACCGGATCGCGCTGTGGGGCACCTCATTCGGCGCCAGCCACGTCCTGGCGGCAGCCGCCCGCCACGATGACCTTCGCGCCGCGGTGGTTCAGTGTCCGGTCTTCAGCGGGCGTGCCGTCGTGTCACGAGCGGGGGTACGGCATCTGCTGCGGTTCACGGTTCCGATCGTTTCCGACCTGGTCCGCGCCGCTCTCGGTCGGCCGCGCCGTTACGTCCCATTGGTCGGAAAGCCCGGGGACCTGGCGTTCGTGAACCAGCCCGGCGCCCTCGAAGGGTGGCAGTCGGTGACACCACCTGGTTACCGCTTCGATAACCGGATCACGGCGGCCTCGGGACTGGGCATGTTGTTCTACAACGCCGCGTCCTCCGCACCACGTGTGCGCTGCCCACTGATGGTGTCCGCCTGCGAGCAAGAAAATCTGATCGACCCCGCCATCGCGGGGCGGGTGGCCGCCACCGCACCAGGGGCCATCCTGAAACACTACGACGCCGACCACTTCACGGTCTACCATCCGCCGGCCGTCGAGCAGATCGTTGCAGATCAGATCGACTTTCTGACCACACATCTCGCGTCGAACGCGTAACGAGAGGAGTACTGCCGTGGAGCGTATTCACGATGTCCTCCACAGGGCGGCGACCACTGCCGCCGACACTGTGGGCTGGATAGTGGACGACCGGAAAATCCGGTTCGCCGAGATGGATGCATGGTCGGACCGGGTCGCCGGCGGATTGCTGCGGCTGGGCATCCGGCGAGGTGATCGCATCGCCGTCAACGGGCCCAACACACCCGACTGGCTCGCTGTGTACTTCGGGGCGGCCAAGATCGGCGCGGTGGTGGTCGGGCTCAGTGTCCGATACCGGGAAAACGAGTTCGCCCGTATCCTCAGCGATTCCGGGACGCGTGTGGTGGTCACCGTGCCGTCCAGCGAGGACATCGACTTTCTGGGCATGCTGGCCGGCCTGCGAAATCGTCTTCCACAGCTGGAAGCCGTGGTGACCTTCGGCGCGGGCGGCGACCACCTGCTCGATGAGCTTTGGTCCACGCCGGCGGACACCGTGCTGCTCGCCGAAGCCAAGGATGCGGTCCGCGAAGACGATCCGGTCATGATCATCTATACGTCCGGGACAACCGGGCGGCCCAAAGGAGCAGTTCTGACGCATGGCGGCCAGCTCGCGGCCGCTACCGCGCAAGCGGGGCATATGCGGCTCGGCCCTGGCGACACGCTACCGGTCGCCGTACCGCTCAACCACGTCAGCGGCATCACCTGTTGCGTACTCGCCGCGCTGGTCACCTGCGCCCGCACTGTGCTGCTGCCGACCTTCGAGGCCGCAGCCGCCGCCGACCTGTTCCACACAACTGACCTCACGATCTGGGTCGGAGTACCAACCATGCACACACTGCTACTCAACCAATCCCGGTTCACCACCGTCGACACCGCTGCGGTCCGGCTCGTGGTCACCGGCGGCGCCAACGCGGAACCAGCCTTGCTGGAACGTTTGACCAGCTCCTTTCCGAACGCCACCGTGATGAACCTCTACGGGCTCAGTGAGTCCTCGGGTGCAGTCGTGATGACCCCCTGGGGCGCCGACACAGAAACGACCGTGCGCGCGATCGGTCGGCCGCTTCCGACCGTGCAGATCAAGATCGCCGATGCAGACGGGACCGAAGTCGCCGTCGGCGAAACCGGCGAACTCCTGATCCGAACCCCTTCGGTCATGGCGGGCTACCACAACATGCCCGCGGAAACGGCCGACGCCATCAGTGTCGACGGCTGGCTGCGCACCGGCGACATCGCCTGGACCGATAACGACGGCTTCATCACCCTGCACGGCCGGGCCAAGGACATGTTCGTCCAAGGTGGATACAACATCTACCCGATCGAAGTCGAGAACGTACTGGCGGAGCACCCCCAGGTCCTCATGGCGGCCGGCATCGGCGTACCCGATCCGGTGCTCGGCGAGATCGGCCGCTACTACGTTGTCCTCACACCAGACGCTCAGCTCGCCGAAGGCGACCTCGAGCATTTCTGCGCCGACAAAATCGCGGATTACAAGGTTCCCAAAGAAATCATCATCAGGCCGAACTTGCCCTTGACTCCGTCCGGCAAGGTGCACAAGGCCGCGCTTCGCAACGAATCAGCACAACCAGGCGCCCCGGGCTAACCGGTCCACTACGGCGGCAGATGTTGCCGCTGCCCCCAATCGGCGGCACCCACGGTCGGCCCCATAGGTGGCGACATGCCACGCGGACACGCAGCCGCTGACGTGCGTGACCCCGAGGCCACGAGGCCACGAGGCCACGAGGCAACGAACGCGGTACTACACAGCGTTCACGCCGCATTCGGCGACATCGATGTGCTTGTGTCCGGCGCAGCCGGGAACTTTCCGGCCGCGGCCAGGGACATGTCTCTCAATGGGTTCCGCTCGGTGGTCGACATCGACCCGCTGGGCACCTACCACGTACTACGGAGTGCATATCCACTCTTGCGTCGTCCGGGCGCGCTGGTCATCAACGTCTCTGCACCCCAGGCCTTCCTGCCTATGGCGATGCAGTCTCATGTGTGCGCGGCCAGGGCGGGTGCCGACATGCTCACCCGCGTACTGGCCCTGGAATGGGGCGCCAGCGGCGTCAGGGTCAATTCGGTGGTTCCCGGCGCGGTCGAAGGAACCGAAGGTATGGATCGTCTCGCCCCAACCCAGGAGGCAAGAGACATCTTCACCAGTGCCGTGCCGATCGGCCGGTGGGGCACACCACGCGACCTCGCCGGAGCTTGCCTGTTTTTGGCCTCGCCGCCCGCCGACTACATCACCGGCGTCGTCCTACCAGTGGACGGCGGCATGGCGCTCGGACCTCGCTCACTTCGCTCGAGGTGAGCCACGTCTGCTGCGTAAGCCACGTCTGCTGCTCGTTCCGTGCGAACGCGATGCTCGGGGCCGCAGCCAGAACCGGCCTACCTGGATCCGGCGTCCGGGCGGGTGGCGGTGTCCGGCTCGGGCACCGCGGTAAGGAACACCGGTTGCGGAGCATCGGCCGATATCGAGTACGGCTCGGGTTCGGCGGGGACGTGACTGAATAGTCCGGGGTTGTCGTCGTGCATGTTCGTGCTCCGATCTTCGGTGTGCGCTGCCGGTGAGAGTCGCGGCACGCAGGGTCGAGATCCGCGTCCCGTGGTGGTGTGGTCCGGCCGACCGGCGGTCCGGGCCTTCCGGGGGTACCCATCCGAACCCGGAGACACTCCGCGCCGGAATCCCGAGTGGAGCGACCCCTCGCCCTGAGGTAGCGGGACTGCGACAGTTCGAAAGAGGTCCTGTCGGATTCGGCAGCCGATCGGCTGCTCGACGGTGTTCCTCACTAGAGTAGCCCCATCCGCCCCCGCCGCGTGCCTCCCGGTCGAAAATCCAATCTGCGACCAGCGTCGTCGGCGCACGCCCCGCGTCACTGCACCGATCATGCCGGGCCGAGACCTCCGGTGCGGGTGACAGATTCGAGCGCATGTCCATCTGTGAACGGCAGGTCATTCTCCGCACACTCGCCGCAGCCGGGCTTCTACCTGTCGAGACTACGACACGCGCGGTCAGCCGACCGACTCGATCGTCGCGATCGTCGGATCGGACACGCATAGCTGTCAGGAGTCGGCGCTTATTCCCCCGGCTCCGGAGCGGCCGACGTGGGCAGCTGCCGCGCCCGGCCGAACGGCTCCGGCGGCGCCCCCTTATCCGTCCGTCCAGACCCGCTGCAACATGTGCCAGTCCGCGGGATGGGCGGCGATACCGGCGGCGAACCGGTCGGCCAGCTCCTGGGTGGCCTCCCGGACCCCGCGGGAGGTATCGATCGGATCCCCGACCGAGAATCCCCATCCGTCCGCCGTGAACCAGCAGTGCACGGGCAGCAGCGGGGCGCCCGTATCGATGGCCAGCCGGGCGGGACCGGCGGGTAACCGCGCCGGCGCATCGAAGAAGGTCACCGGCACGCCCCGGCCGGACATATCGCGCTCACCGAGCAGGCAGACCACACCACCCGCGCGCAGCCGGTCGGTGAGCAGCCGGAACGGGGGTGTGTTGCCGCCGGTGAGCGGGATGATCTCGAAGCCCAGCCCCTCCCGGAAGCGGACGAACCGGCGGAACAGCGACTCCGGCCGCAGGCGTTCGGCGACCACGGTCGGTGTACCGACCCGCTGCACCAGCCAGACACCGGCGAGGTCCCAGTTCCCGCTGTGCGGCAGGGCGATCACCACCCCGCGACCGGCGGCGTACGCCTCCCGAATCCGGTCGAGGCCGGTGGCCGAGGATTCGATGGTGTCCGCCAGCGCGTACGGATCCATCGCGGGCAGTCGGAAGGCCTCCCGCCAATACCTGGCGTAGGAGCGCAGATTCGCCCGGACCAGCTCCGACGGAACCTGCGCGGGGTCGACGCCGAGGACCCGGGCCAGGTTGCGCCGCAACTGGACCGGACCGCCGTCGCGGCGCGCGATCCGGTCGGCGGCCGCGTCGAACAGGCGTACCGCCCAGCGGTGCGGCAGGGCCCGTACCAGGCGCCAGCCCACCGCATAGCCGAGGTCCTGCGCCCGGCCGGACACCGCTACCTGGTTCCGGCGTCCGGCCCGGAGGGGCCGTCGGTCTCGGGGGCCGCGGTGAGGAAGACCGGCCGGTGATCGTCGGCCGGTAACGAATACGGCTCGGGTTCGGCGGGGACGTGACTGAACAGGCCGGGATGGTCGTCGTACATGGTGGTGCTCCGATCTTCGGTGTGCGCTGCCGGCACGAGTTCCGTACGGCAGAGGTCAAGGGGTGGGGTCCCGCGCCGGCGGTCCGGTCGGATCGGGGCCGGGTCCTTTCGGGAATACCCATCCGAAACCCGTGGCACTCGGCGCCGGGCTGCCGAGCGGAGCTTCCGTGGGCCCGGGGGCGAGTCGCGGCCGGGTCCGCGGATTCGGCAGCCGGACGGCTGCTCGACGGTTTCCTCACCACCGTAGCCGTTATATGTCACCGCTGTGTCCCGCACGCCCCAAACCCGTGTGGCGGCGCGGCCCGCGGCCGACGGGCGGCACCCCGACCGGTGTCGCGCCGATCACCCCACTTTACACCAACCTATTGAACGTACCGTTATTCAGCGGTACGGTAATTGGTGTATCAATAAGCACTCGCGGAGTGCGACCCGCCCCGGATGACGAACGGGGGCGTGACCGAGTGAGGACCCCACCGATGAACCGAAACCACGAACAGCGCGTCCGCCGTCTCGCGGCGCGGATCGCCGCGCTCGCCGTCATCACCCTCGCGCCGCTGGCCGCCGGTGCCGGCCCCGCCCTCGCCGATCAGATCGGCGCGACCCACGTCAGCAGCGATTCCAGCGACAGCTTCGGCGATAGCTCCGGCTGGGACAGCAACGGCTGGGACGACAACGATCATCAGGCCTGGGACGGCGACGACTTCGGCGACAACGACGGTTTCGGCTGGGACGACAACGGCCACTACGGCTATAAGGACCACCACCGGCAGGATTACGACGGCTGGCAGGACCACCTCAACAGCGGCGACAATCGGTACCCCGACCGCGATTCACACAACGACCGCGGCCGCGATTACGACCGGCCCGCCGATTGGGATCGCCACGAGAATCCGCGCGGCGGCGGAGGCGCGCCGCCGAACTGGAATATGCCCAACCCCTACATCCCGCCGCCCCCGCCCAGCCTGCTGCCGCAGGTCCTGCTGCCGGTCCTGCCGCCGCTGCCCTTCGCACTGCCGGGCCTCCCCGCCCTGCCGGGTACGGGCAGCGCACGCTGATACAGCGGGCAAGGAGCCGTTGCCTAGCGGTACATAGATGAGCGAGTCGATATCCAGCAGCAGGAAGGGGGGTCCGCCCCGGGTGGGCCCGGCCGGAACCGCTCGGATCAGACCGAGGTGACCGCCGCTTTCGTCAGCTGCCGGTCCGCTGCCGCCAGCACCGCGTGCGCGGCGTCCGAGAGCTCTTCCGCACGCACGGCTCGCTCACACCGCCGGGCCAGCTCTTTCCGGTCGGTGCCCGCCTGTTCCACCGGCGCCAAGACCACCTCAGCGGTCAGATTCCGGGCACGCAGCACGCGCACGATCGAATCGACCAGGGTGTCGTCCCCGACGAAACCCGGGACGGTGGACCGGTTACCGTGCGCGTCCAGGTACCGCAGCCGGACCGGCTGCACCGGGGTCGCGGTATCGACCGCGGCCTGGAACAGCGCGGGCCGCAGCGACCCGTAGGCACGGCCACACCAGGTGGTGCCCTCCGGGAAGAATCCGATCCGCTCCCCCGCGGCGAGCCGGTGCCCGACCTGCTCGATCGCATCCGGCAGACGGCGCAGGCGTTCCCGCTCGATCGGGATGACCCGCATCACCCGGGCCAGCGTGCCGAGCACCGGCCAATCGATCAGATCCGCCCGCGCCACGAACGCGAGCGGCTGCACCGAGGCGAGCACGACGATATCCGCCCAGCCGATATGCCCACAGGCGACGAGCACTCCCGTGCCCGGTGCGGCGTACCGCGGCCCGATCGCCGCGGCTCCCGCGCGCCGGTCCACCACCCGCAGCCGGATCCCGCACGCACGCAGGAGGGTCCGGGCGAACCGCCGCTGCGCCCCGGAACGCCGGGACGGCGGCGTGACGAGGTGCACGAATGGATAGGCGAGCAGCACCGATACGGCCCCCGCCGCCCGCAACCCGGCCCGGGCGACACCGAGCTCGGGGCGCTGCTGCACACAACCGGTCCCGCACGGACTCACCGGCATCCAGGCGTGCGGGGCGGCAGCCTTCACCTGCGCCTGGTCCACCTGCTGCGCGACGGCTTCCATGATGTCACCGCCCGCCCTCGAAATTCGCGGCCGCGCCGCGTAACCGATCCAGATATCGGGTGTTGATGGTGTCGAGCCCCAGCAACACCACGAAATCCGCCACGGCGAAATCCGGATCGTGCGCGGGCTCTCCGCAGATCTCGGCGCCGAGCCGCAGGTAACCGCCCAGCAGCGGCGGCAGTTTGGGGCGTCCGGGGGCGGGCAGATCGTCCAGGGCCACCCCGTCGACCACCACAGGACGATAGGGGCGGACGCGCTTCTCGGGGGCGCAGGCGTGTTTGCCGAGCAGGAAATCGCGGACGCCGCGCACATTGACCCCGGCCGGGTCACCGGGGCTGTTCTGCATGGGGACCGAGGCGCATCCCATCACCCGGTCGTAACCGGTGAGCTGGATGTAATGCAGGATTCCCGCCCACATGAGGGTGAGCACCGAACCGTTGCGATGATCGGGGACCACGCAGGCCCGGCCCATCTCCACGATCCGCAAACCCGCCGGGTCGAGATTCGTGAGGTCGAACTCGGTGGCGGTGTAGTACCCGCCGGCGGCGGCGACCCTGTCCGGCGGCAACATCCGGTAGCACCCGACGAATTCGCCGGTGGTCTCGTCGCGGACGAGCATATGGTCACAGTGTTCGTCGAACCGGTCCGCGTCCAGGCCCGTGCCGTCGTCGGGGATCCGGAAACCCGGCTCGCCTGCGAATACGTTGTACCGCAATCGCTGCGCCGCGATGCGATGGTCGGTGTCGGAGGAGACGATCAGTGCGTATCGGGACCGGTGATCCTCGCCGGCGGCCGGTCGAGCCGGAGCCGTCAGCACGGACGTAATAGCCATGATGCCAAGCAGGCCAGCCCGACACGGCGTCCGGGCGTCCGTCACGTGTCGCGGACATGCCGGTTCGGTTAACGAGACGCAGGTCACACCGGACGTTCACCGACCGGTCCCCGCGCGTTCGCGTGAACAGCGAAAAAGGCCCCGCCGTTGGACTGCGCGCAACCTGGAGTTCGCCGCTCGGACGCACCGCGGGCGGGCCCGTCCGACGGGCCCGCCACACGCGGCGCTACGCGACGAAACGTTCGGGTTCGCGCACCCGTTCCAGGTGTCGCCGGTCCACCTCCTCGAACCCCGGCCGCCCGGTACCGATGAACGCCACCAGCCACGACAGCACCGCGGCGAACCGGTTCCGGAAGCCCACGAGATAGAACAGGTGCACGGCCAGCCAGATGAACCACGCGAACACACCGCGGAAGGTGATCTTGTCGTTCAGCTTGGTGACGGCGCTGAACCGGCTGATCACCGCCATGCTGCCCTTGTCCCAGTACACGAACGGAGTGCCCGGGTGCTTGTCGCGGCTGATGATGTCGGCCGCGTGCCGACCCTCCTGCATGGCGACCGGCGACTGGCCCGGGTAGCCGTTCAGCGAGGTCATATCGCCGATCGCATAGATATCGGCATAGCCGCCCACGGTGAGGTCGGGGTTGATCAGTAGCCGTCCGGCGCGGTCGGTCTCGCAACCGGTGGCCTCGGCCAGCAGTTTCGCGAAACCGCCCGCCTGTACGCCCGCCGACCACACGATGGTCTCGGCGTCGATCTGCCGCTCGGCGCCCTCTTTGTCCTTGACCGTGACGTGCCCGTCTTCGATATCGGTGACGAAGGTGCCCAGCAGCACTTCGACCCCGCTGCGGGTCAGCGATTTCTTCGCGTACTCCGACAGCCCGCCGCCGAACGGCGGTAGGACCGCACCGGCGCCCTCCACCAGGGTCACCGAGACTTCCTCGTGGTAGTACCGCTTCGCCAGTTCCTTCAGCTGTCCCGCGACCTCCACACCGGTGGCCCCGGCGCCGACCACAACGAACGACAGCAGCCGCCGCCGGGTCTCCTCGTCGGCCTGGGCCGCCTCGCGGAACACCCGCGAGATCTGGGCCCGGAGCAGCTTGGCGTCGTCGATGGTCTTGAGCGAGTAGGTCTTGTCGGCGAAGTCGTCGCGACCGAAGTACGACTGGCTCGCCCCGGTGGCCGCGATCAGCGATCCGTAACGGATCCGGCGGACCTCTTCGCCGGTGCGGTAGGTCAGGACGGCGGCGTCGGGCTCGATGGCGGTGACCTCGCCCAGCCGGACGTCGGCCTCCTTGTGCCGGCGCAGAATGTTCGCGATCGGGGGTGCGATCTCCGCGGACGCCAACACCCCGGTGGCGACCTGATAGAGCAGCGGCTGGAACAGGTGTTCCGGCGTGCTCGAGATCAGGACATAGTCCACTCCCGCTTTGGCCAGTTGTTTGGCTGCGGCGAGTCCGCCGAACCCCGAACCGATGATCACGACGTCCGCGTACTCGACGCCGGCGCCGATATCAGTGACCTTGTGCATGACAGCCTCCTTCACTCATTAGGAACCGTCATCCGTAAGGAAGATATTTCAGGGTTCAGGGCGCATAATTGAGATGACTCTTATCTATTCTGGTCATGAATGGAGATCGAGGTGGAACTTCGCCAGCTCACGTACTACGTCGCGGTGTGCGAGGAGCTCAGCTTCAGCCGGGCGGCGGCCCGGTGCTTCATCTCGCAATCGGCGATCAGCCACCAGATCGCCCGGCTCGAACACGACCTGGGCGTCCAGCTCTTCGAGCGCTCGACCCGTTCGGTCGTCCCCACCGACGCGAGCACCAGGCTACTACCGCTCGCCAAGCAGATGCTAGGTCTGGAATCGGCCATCCGCGCCTCGATTCGTACCACCGGTCCCCGTATCCGGCTCGCGGCGAATATGTCGTTCGCCACCCGATCGCTGTCGGCCATCGCCGGCACCCGCGAGGCGCATCCCGGCGCGGAGATCGAATTCGTCATCAAACCGTTCCGTCAGCGGGTCGCGGCCGTCGCGGACGGAGACTGCGATCTGGCGCTGATCCGCGGCAGTGTGCAGCAGGCCGGACTCGTCGTCGAGCAACTGTGGGTGGAAGACCTCACGCTGGCCACCGCTCCCGCGCATCCGCTGGCCGGCCGCACCGACGTCACCCTCGCCGAACTCAGCGCCTACCCGCTGCTCCTCCCTCCGGAGTCCGAGCAGTTCCTTTTGCACAACGTCATCCGGACCGCCTTCGCCGATCTGCCCACCGGCCCGACCTTCGGCCCGCCCATCCCGCCGGACCACACCGCGACGATGGAGCTGATCAACCACCCCGACGCCTGGACGGTTCTCTACGCCAACAGTTCCACCGAGGGCATCGCCGCGCTCCCGCTGGCCGACCACCGCCTCCGCATCCCCGTCTCCGCCGTCCTGCGCGCCGACACCGGCCGGACCCCCATCCTCGATTCGCTGCTCGCGGGCCTGCACTGCGCTTAGCCACAGCCCCCACCGGTCGGGGTCGTCCCGGCCGTCCACCCAGGGGGTGGAAACGCCGTCGGCCCGGCACGCACGCTGCGCACCGGGCCGACGGGCTCCGGCAGCCGGGCAGTGGCTACCGGAACATCGGTGGCATCGCCGGTTCGGCTCGGCGGTCCACCGGCAACCCGAGTGGCGAGGGGCCCGGCTCGGGTCGGTTCGGGCTGCCGTCGTAGGACGGCGAAAGTACTACCGCGGTGGGGGCACCCGATCGTCACGATGCCGGAGCACCGCCCCCTCGGGCACCGGCTGCACCTCGCCGCTCTTCAGGATGATCACCCCGGGGCTGCCCGGAGGCAGCTGGTAACCCGGCAGCTCCCGCTCGATGTTCTCGCGCAGGATCACCCGGTCGATATCGGACCGCTCCTGCCCGTTGATGATGATCTTTTTGTCGAGTCCCGGGTCGGCGCCGGCCGCGCCGGCGCCGGCCACAGCCGCGCCCGCTACTCCTACTCCACAGACCAGGGCCGCGAAAGCTCTACTCGCAGGTTTCAGCTTCACCGTGAAACTCCTTGTCATACCGCGTTTTTGCCGACCACACCGGATCGGACCTCGGATAACGGCGACAGTAGTTCGTATCGCTGTGCCCAGGCCGGTGAGACAGCTGGGAGTCTGCTGGGAATCGGGCCGGTTCAGCCGTCGCAGAACAGGCAATCACAGGGCCGGCCCACCTCACTGCCGTAGACGGCCAGGTGGCGCACCGGAGCCAGCACTGTCTCGGCGACGGCCGGATCCAGTGGTGGGGCCGACCGCGGAGACAGCTTCCCCCAGGCGGCAGGTGTTTCTTCGATGTCGTAGCGGACCGCCGCGTCGACGAACAGCGTCCACAGGCAGTGATCGGGAAAGGGATTCAGGCGCAGGATCCACCAGCGGCCACCTACGTCGGCGGCCAGCGGGAAACGCGCGTTTCCGGTGCGGCGCCATGCGGGTCGGGCCAGCGCTTCGGGCTGTGTCATACCACCGCCTCTCTTCACCGATCGTTCCTCGCTATGCGGCGGAGGAACCGAACGATTCCAGAATTGCCTCGATGCGTTCCTGCGCCGCGCGCGCCATCACCGGATGCGTGGTCTCGTACAGCTTTCCGGCCTCCACGGCAGCGAGGATGATCTCGGCCGCCCGCGCGGTGGGCAGCATCTCCTTCGCCATCTCACCCACAGCCTCCCGCATGGGTGCGAGTGCGGTCAGGAGCTCCGGGGACAGCGTCTCCGCCTCCGGCGCCCCGTTCGCAGGCGGTGCGGCCATCTCCGCCAGACCTCGGAACATCCGAGTATCCACCGGGCCCGGACACACCACGGTCACCCCGATATTCGGGGCGATGATGTCCAGTTCGCCTCGTAGCGATTCCGAGATCGAGATGATCGCGCTCTTGCTCGCCGCGTACGGCGCCCCGAACAGGCCGACGGTCAGCCCGGCGAGCGAAGCGGTGTTGACGATATGGCCGCCACCGCCGGCGATGAGATGCGGAGTGAACACATGGATACCGTTGACCACGCCGCCCACGTTCACCGACCAGACCCGGTCCCATTCCGCGGGGGCGATATCCCAGCTCGGCCCGCCCGCACCCACACCCGCATTGTTGACGACCAGGTCCACCCGGCCGAAGGCGGCGAGTGTGCGGTCGGCGAGGGCCCGGACCTGATCGATATCGGCGACGTCGGTCGGCACGGCGAGCACCTGGCCACCGAGTTCCGCGGCGGTCCCCGCCAGTGTCCCGGCCTCGACATCGGCCACAACCACCTGTAGCCCCCGATCGACCAGCGCGGCGGCCACAGCCCTGCCGATGCCGTTCGCGGCTCCGGTGACGACAGCGACCTGCCCGGCTTCCAATTTCATAAAACCTCCACTCCACCCTGTCCACCCTGTGGCGGACGGAACCATCCTCACCCTCACGTCGGACCACCGCATCGACCCACGGAGTGATTTCTCGACGGTCACGGGTGGCGACCCGAAGGGCGCACGCCACCCCCTAGTACGAGAAGCACTGTCGTACACGGGTTGCGGTGCGCAGACCGGTGGTCCGGCCACACCGTGCGCCCGGCCGGTTATCGATCCCCAGAGCCGGTGGCGGACCCGCCGGGCGGCGGGGGCAGACACTTTTCCCCGCAGGCCAGCTCACGCGCGAGGCTTTCGTAGGAGAAATACGCGCGCGCCAATTGCCGCCGGTGTGCCGCCTCCGGCCCGTCCCGGATGTAGCGGTCGAACGAAATCGTGTACAGATGCGCCAGGCGGCCGAAAACCGCGCCCAAGCCCTCGTGATGTTCCACCGCACGGCTGCCCGGTGCACCGAGAACGCGGTGTGCCTCCAAGTCGATGACGAGAAGATGCCGCTGCGCGTCCTCCAGGCTCCGGTGAACGGGTCGGCGGCGAGGTCCATCCCGGGCAGTTCCGGTTCGAACCGGCCCGGGATCCAGGTCATCACCACCTCGTCCCAGTCCGGCCGCGTCGCAGCCAGGCGCCGATGGGCGTCCACCAGGCCCGCGACGGAGGTGAGCATGGGGCAGCCGAAATCGGCCGCTCCGACCGTCCGGAATTGCGCCGCCCGGGCGAACACTGTCGAAACGACTCGGCTGTCCGGTAATGGACCGAACCTCCTACGGCCGTGCACAGTTCCCCATTTCCTGCCGCCGCGGCGGCCATTCTTGAATTGTCCGAATTCGGCGACCCCGGCCGATCACCCCGCACCGCAGACTCGTCGATCGGCGCGCACAGCTTAGCCAATTCCTCGGCTCGTAACAGCACTCGGCGAAAGGGGTATCGACACGGAAAACGCTCCCCTACAACGTAATTGGCATAGACCGAATCGGAAGCGGCGGCATTTCGACCCCTGTATTCCTATCCGTCGGCCGCATATCACCCGGCGGGAATCGCGGCTATCGACCGTTGCCCCGCCGCGAACTGCCCGGGGTGCGTCCGAACGCATGCCGGTACACATCGATGAAAGCGCTCGGCGAGGCCCAGCCGCAGCGACCGGCCACCGCGGTCACCGAATACCCCTCGGCGAGCAATCGCACCGCCCGGTGCAGCCGCAGGTGGGTCCGCCACTGCGGATAGGTCATGGCGAACTCGGTCCGGAACAACCGGGTGAGGGTGCGTTCCCCGGCGCCCACCCGCCGACCCAGTTCGGCCAGCGTCCGGGTGTTTTCCAGATCCGCCTCGACGAGGGCGCAGGCGCGCCGGAGGCGTTCGTCCCGGGCGACCGGCAACAGCAGGCGCTGATGCGGCATCCGGCCCAACTGGTCGAGCAGTACCTGCCGCAACCGCCCCAGTTCGTGGTCCGGCAATTCGCCCGGCGCGGAACAGGCGATGATCAGTTCCCGCACCAGCGTGGAGGTCGCGAGCACCACCGGCGCCTCCCGGTCCCCCTCCGGCGCGATCGGAAAAGCGATGCAGTGGAAACGGGTGGGTCCGAAGAAGTGGTGCTCGTGCCGATATCCCGCGGGAATCCAGATCGCGCGGTCCGGTGGCGCGATCCAGGTGCCGGTATCGGTGCGGACCTCCGCCGCCCCGCCGCTGCAGTAGATCAGCTGATGGTCGGGATGGCGATGCGGATCGATATGCGATCCCCCCGGCAGATCCTGCACCCGGGTAGGGGTGGGAACGGTTCGGCGGGTTATCGACACATCTTGGCATTTTATCGGAAGAAGTCACAGGTGGTCGCTTCCTACGCTGGTCCACGACCGACGAGCAGGAGGACCCGGCTGTGGACATCCCGACGACCGCTCCCGCCACCACGGCGGGTCCGGAGAAGGTATGGAACCGTATGCGGCACTGGGTGATCGCGCACGCCGTCGACGACTTCTACCAGGGCCTGATCCCCGCCGCTCTCCCGTTCTTCGTCCTGGAACGCGGCTACAGCTACGTCGCCGCGTCCGGTCTCGCGCTGGCGGCCGCACTGGGCAGTTCACTACCCCAGCCGCTGCTGGGGGTGCTGGTCGATCGCCGGTCGGTGCTGTGGCTCGCCCCGGCCGGGCTGCTGGTGGCCGGGGCCGGAGCGGGGCTGGCAGGTCTCGCACCGGCGTATCCGGTCGTCTGGCTGCTGATCCTGATCTCCGGAATCGGTATCGCCGCATTTCATCCGGCCGCCGGCCGGGATGCCCGCCGCGCCGCCGGGGACAGCACGGTGGCGATGAGTTTCTTCGCGGCCGGCGGCAGCGTCGGGTTCTTCCTGGCGCCCGCCCTGGCCACGCCGCTGCTGTCCACGCTGGGTGTCGGGGCCACCGCGCTGTTCGTCCCACCGGCGGTACTGACGGCGTTCGTGCTGTGGCGGCACCAGCTACGGCGCACCGCCCACACCGCGACCGCGGTTACCGCCGCGGGGCGGGACCGCTGGGGACCCTTTCTCGTACTCACCGTGGTCGCGGTCATCCGCTCGATGCTCTTCCTCGGCATGAACACCTTCATCGCGCTGTACTGGATCGGGCATCTGGGATCCAGCGGCCTCATGGGCGGGCTGGCGCTCACCGCGTTCCTGGTCGGTGGCGTGGTCGGAACCATCTCGGGCGGGCGCATCGCGGACCGGATCGGGATGCGGGCGACCATCCGGCTCGGTGGCGTCGTCGCGGTCCCGGCCTTGGTCGCGCTCCGGCTGTGCGAGGACCCACGGCCGGCGGTCGTACTGGTCGCGCTGGCCGGTGTGGCCGCCAATATTCCGTTCGCGGTGCTGGTCAAACTGGGCCAGGACTACCTCCCGGCCCGGCCCGGCACCGCCGCCGGAGTCACACTCGGCATCGCGGTGAGCGCGGGCGGATTGTTCATGCCCCTACTCGGACGGCTCGCCGACCAGCACGGTCCGCAGGCGGTACTGACCACGCTCTGTGTGGTCCCGGCGGCGGCCGCCGCGCTCGCGTTCCTGCTGCCCCCGCCCGGACGCGCCGGCTGACCGGTATCAGCGGTCGCGCCGGCGTATCGGAGAAGAAGGAATTCGGAGGTTCACATGTTCACCTATCTCGGCCGTGACGGCCACCCCCTGCGCGCGGCGGCCCGCGGCGCCGGCGCCACCGTGGTACTGCTGCACGGCGGCGGGCCGGATCATCGCAGTCTGCTCCCCCTTGCCGATCGACTCGCCGACACCTACCGCGTCGTCCTTCCCGATATCCGCGGGTACGGGCAGTCGCCGTGCCCGGATCCGGCCGCTCACACCTGGTTCCGCTACGCCGAGGATGTCGCGGCGCTGCTCGACCACCTCGGCGCCGAACGGGCGTCGATCGGCGGGATAGGCCTCGGCGCGACCATCAGCGCTCGCGCGGCGACAGCCCATCCGGAACGCTTCGACGCCACGGTCCTGATCAGCCTGGAGGATATCGAGGACGATACGGCGAAACAGGCCGAAACCGCCCTATTGGACGCTTTCGCCGAAACCGTCACCACCCGCGGTATCGAAGCGGCCTGGGCGCCGATCCTGCCAGGGCTGGCCCCGGTGATCGGGACGCTGGTCCGGGAGGCGATTCCCCGCAGCGATCCGGCCAGTATCGCCGCCGCAGCCGCCATCGGCCGCGACCGCGCGTTCCACGCACCGGCCGACCTCACCGCGCTGACCGTACCGACCCTGGTGATCCCGGGTGTCGACCACCGTCATCCCGCACAGTTCGCAGAGGAGGTCGCCGGATTGCTGCCGAACGGCCGCCTGGAGCGCGGTGTTTTCCCCGACCGAGTCGATACCGCGGACGATCTGGCCGCGGCACTGGAACCCTCGATCCGGACATTCCTCGGCGACACCCTCGGCCGCTGAGCCCGGCCGGCGCGGCTCCGCCCGCACTGTATACCCGGGCCGGGACCTGAATACAGCTGTGCCCCGGCCGGATCACCCGGCCGGGGCACAGCCACGACTGCCTGCGGACGAGCCCGCGGGTGGTCAGCCCTTGTGCTTCTTGACCTCTTCGGTCAGCTGCGGGGCGACATTGAACAGGTCGCCCACGATGCCGTAGTCGGCGATCTCGAAGATCGGGGCTTCCTCGTCCTTGTTGACCGCGATGATGGTCTTGGACGTCTGCATACCGGCCCGGTGCTGGATGGCGCCCGAGATACCCAGGGCGACGTACAGCTGCGGGGAGACCGTCTTACCGGTCTGACCCACCTGGAACTGGCCCGGGTAGTAGCCCGAGTCGACCGCGGCACGGGAGGCGCCGACGGCCGCGCCGAGCGAATCGGCGAGGGCTTCGACCACGGAGAAGTTGTCGGCCGAACCGACACCGCGGCCACCGGAGACGACAATGTTCGCCTCGGTGAGTTCGGGACGGTCGCCGGCCACGACGGGCTCGCGGCTGGTGACCTTGACGACGCCTTCTTCCTGCGCCGGGACCTCGACGGTGACCTTCTCGCCGGCGCCGGCCGAGGGCTTGGCCTCGATCGAACCCGGGCGCACCGAGATGACGGGCACGTCGCCGGTGGCCTGGGCGTCGACGGTGAAGGCGCCACCGAAGATGCTGTGCACGGCCGTGCCGTCGGCCTTCACGTCGATGACGTCGACCAGCAGACCCGAGCCGATGCGGGCGGCGAGCCGGCCGGAGACCTCTTTGCCCTCCGCGGTGGCGGCGACCAGGACGGCGGCCGGGGAAGCGGATTCGACGAGGCCGGCCAGCACATCGACCTTCGGGGTGACCAGGTAGTTCTCCACGTCATCGGATTCGGCGACGTAGATCTTGGCGGCGCCCGCGGCGGCCAGCGCGTCCGACAGCTTGTCCGCGGTGCCGGGCGCGCCCAGCACCACCGCGGCCGGTTCGCCCAGGGCGGCGGCGGCGCTCAGCAGTTCGGTGCTGACCTTCTTGACCGCACCTTCGGCGTGCTCGACGAGCACAAGTACTTCTGCCATTTGTCTGTTCTCCTAGAAGTTGCTGCGGGTGCGGGACTCAGATGATCTTCTGGCCGACCAGGTACTGGGCGATCTTGGTGCCGCCGTCGCCCTCGTCGGTGATCTTCTCGCCCGCGGTCCGCGGCGGCTTCGGGGTGGACGCGGTGACCTTGCTGCCCGCGTTCTCGACACCCACGGTCGACGGGTCGATGCCCAGATCTTCCAGGGTGAAGGTCTGCACTTCCTTCTTCTTCGCGGCCATGATGCCCTTGAAGGAGGGGAAGCGCGGCTCGTTGATCTTCTCGGTGACGCTCACGATGGCCGGAAGCGTGGCCTCCAGCTTGAAGACACCGTCGTCGGTTTCCCGCTCGCCGGTGATCTTCTCGCCGTCGACGGTCAGCTTGCGCAGGTGGGTGAGCTGCGGAATGCCCAGGTACTCGGCGATGATGGCCGGGACGGCGCCGGCGCGGCCGTCGGTGGCCTCGTTGCCGGCGATGACGAGTTCGACGCCCTCGACCTGGCCCAGCGCACCGGCCAGCACCCACGCGGTCTGCACCGCGTCGGAGCCGTGGATGGCCGGGTCGTTGATGTGGATGGCCTTGTCGGCGCCCATGGACAGGGCCTTGCGGATGGCCTCGGTGGCGCGATCGGGGCCGGCGGCCAGCACGGTGACCTCGCCACCCTGCGCCTCCTTGATCAGGAGGGCTTCCTCGACGGCGCGCTCGTTGATCTCGTCGAGCACCGCGTCGGCGGCTTCACGGTCGAGGGTGAAGTCACCGTCGGTCAGCTTGCGCTCGGACCAGGTATCGGGCACCTGCTTGATGAGTACGACGATATTCGGCATCGGTCTTCGTCGACCTCCTGTTCTGGTTACCTGTATTGGCGGTCGCACGATCTCCAGCGGCCGTACGTCCATGTGAGTAGCTCAGGCCGAGACATTACCCTACGTTAAGTTACTCGTGGGTAACTTACGTGTCGAGCCACTCCGAGGCCCTACCGGGCGTCTCCCGTACCGGGCCGTACCAGTAACCTCGTCGCAATGAGCGAGGCTGTGATTCCCGCCGCACCGGCCACCGACGACGCACCGGAGCCGCTGCCGCTGACCGGCGAGCGCACGGTGCCGGGTATCGCGGAGGAGAACTACTGGTTCCGCCGGCACGAGATCGTCTACGACCGGCTGCTGCCGCGCTGCGCGGACAAGATCGTCCTGGAGGCGGGATCGGGCGAAGGCTACGGCGCGAATATGATCGCGGCGGTCGCGAAAGCGGTGGTCGGCCTGGACTACGACCGGACCGCCGCGGCGCATGTACGCACTCGCTACCCGGCGGTCCATATGGTCCGCGGCAATCTCGCCGCGCTCCCCCTCCCGGAATCCGCGGTGGACGCGGTGGTCAATTTTCAAGTGATCGAACACCTTTGGGATCAGGCAGAGTTTCTCCGCGAATGCCTGCGAGTCCTGCGCCCCGGCGGGGAACTGCTCATCAGCACCCCGAACCGGATCACCTTCTCGCCCGGTCGCGATACCCCGCTCAACCCCTTCCACACCCGCGAACTGAACGCGGCCGAACTCACCGAACTCCTCGAAGCGGCCGGCTTCCGGGTGGAGCTGATGACCGGCGTGCACCACGGGCCGACGCTGCGCGCGCTCGACGCCAAGCACGGCGGCTCGTTCATCGATGCCCAGATCGAACGCGCCCTGGCGGGCGAACCCTGGCCCGCCGAACTCACCGCCGACGTCGCCGGTATCACCGTCGACGATTTCGCGCTGACCCCCGAAGCCATCGACACCAGTCTCGATCTCGTCGCGCTCGCGGTGAAGCCTTGAGCGGCAAGCGAACCGACGTCGTACCCGGACAGTTCACGCTCGTCCTGCACTCCCATCTGCCCTGGCTCGCCCACCACGGTCGCTGGCCGGTCGGCGAGGAATGGCTCTACCAGTCCTGGGCCGCGTCCTACCTCCCGGTCGTCGAAGTACTGCGCACACTGGCCGCCGAGGGCCGATCGCATCTGCTGACCCTCGGGATCACCCCGGTGCTGGCCGCCCAGCTCGACGATCCGCACTGCCTGGCGGGTATGCACCACTGGCTGGGCAATTGGCGGTTGCGGGCCGACGAGGCCGCGAAGGCCGGAAACCGCGCACTCGGCGCACACGAACACCGGCTGGCGGCCGCGGCACTGGCCGAATTCGAGCAGAACTGGCGGCACGGGGCCGCGCCGATCTGGCGGCAACTGCTCGACGGCGACGTCATCGAACTGCTGGGCGGTCCGCTGGCGCACCCGTTCCAGCCGCTGCTGGACGAGCGGCTGCGCGAGTTCCAGCTCCGCGAGGGCCTCACCGACGCCCGGCTGCGCTGGGGACACACCCCGTCCGGGATCTGGGCGCCGGAATGCGGCTTCACCCCCGGGATGGAACAGGGCTACGCGGACGCCGGTGTGACGCATTTCATGGTCGACGGGCCCGCGCTGCGCGGCGATACGACCCTGGGCCGCCCGGTGCGCGAATCTCCGGTTCTGGCGTTCGGCCGCGACCTCACGGTCAGCTACCGGGTGTGGTCCCCCAAATCGGGTTATCCGGGGCACGGGGCCTACCGGGATTTCCATCACTACGATCACGCGACCGGACTCAAACCCGCCCGGGTCACCGGGAAAACCGTGGCCGGGCCGGACAAGGCCCCCTACGATCCCGACCTCGCCGCCGTACAGATCGGCCGCGATGTCGAGGACTTCGTGCAGACGGTGCGGGAACGGCTGATCGCCGAATCCGAGCGGATCGGTCGCCCGGCGCTGGTGGTCGCCGCATTCGACACCGAACTCTACGGGCACTGGTGGCACGAGGGCCCGCAGTGGCTGGCGCAGGTGCTGCGGGCGCTGCCGGAAGCCGGGATCACCGTCGGCACCCTGGCCGACGCGCGCGACCGCGGCTTCGTCGGAGACCCGGTTCCGCTCGCCGATTCCTCCTGGGGATCCGGGAAGGACTGGCGGGTCTGGGCCGGCGATCAGGTCCGCGATCTGGTGGAGCTGAACTCCGAGATCGTCCGGCTCGCGCTGGACACCGCCGACAAGATGCGCGCCGGCGCGCCGACCGGTCGCGATCCGGTGGCCGACCAGCTACTGCGCGAAGCGATCCTGACCGTGTCCAGCGACTGGGCGTTCATGGTCAGCAAGGACTCTGCCGCCGGTTACGCCCGCGACCGAGCCCATCAGCACGCGCACGCGGTTCGCGAAATCGCCGGTGCGGTCGAAGCCGGTCAACTCGGCAGAGCGCACGATCTGGCGGCAGGATGGGCGGTGGCCGACGGAGTGTTCCCGGCCCTGGACGCGCGTAGGCTACGCGTCACCCCTGCAGAAGGACCGCGATGAAAATCTTGATGGTGTCGTGGGAGTACCCACCGGTGGTCGTCGGCGGGCTGGGCAGACATGTCCATCACCTGGCGACATCACTGGCCGCGGCCGGTCACGAAGTGGTGGTACTCGCCCGGCGGCCCACCGGCACCAGCCCGGCCACCCACCCCACCCATTCGTTCATCGCCGAGGGGGTGCTGGTGGTGGCGGTCGCCGAGGATCCGCCGATCTTCGATTTCGGCGAGGATATGCTCGCCTGGACCCTGGCCATGGGGCATGCGATGGTGCGCGCGGGGGTGGCACTGGACAAACCGGGAATCGGCGAGGGCTGGACACCGGATGTGGTGCACGCGCACGACTGGCTGGTCGCCCATCCCGCGATCGCGCTGGCCGAGTACTACGACGTCCCGCTGGTGTCGACGATCCACGCCACCGAAGCCGGCCGGCACAGCGGCTGGGTCGCCGGCCGGGTCAACCGGCAGGTGCATTCGGTGGAGTGGTGGCTGGCCAACGAATCCGATGCGCTGATCACCTGCTCCACCTCGATGAAGGACGAGGTGGAGCGGCTCTACCGGCCCGACCGGATCCCGGTGCACGTGATCCGGAACGGAATCGACGTGGGCGCGTGGACATTCCGCACCCGCTCGCCGCGCAGCGGCCCGCCCCGGCTGCTCTACGTGGGACGCCTCGAATACGAGAAGGGTGTGCAGGACGCCATCGCCGCCCTGCCCCGAATCCGCCGGGCCCATCCCGGGACCGTCCTCACCGTGGCCGGGGTCGGGACCCAGTTCGAATGGCTGCGCGAACGCGCCCGGACGCACCGGGTGGCGCGCGCGGTGCACTTCACCGGGCAGCTCGATCACACGGAACTGCTCGGCTGGCTGCACGGCGCCGACGCGATCGTGCTGCCCAGCCGCTACGAGCCGTTCGGGATCGTGGCGCTCGAGGCGGCCGCGGCCGGGACGCCGCTGGTCACCTCGACCGCCGGCGGACTCGGTGAGGCCGTGATCGACGGTGTCACCGGGGCCTCCTTCGAACCGGCCGATGTGCATGGTCTGGTGGACGCGGTGATCTCGGTGCTCGACGATCCGGTGGCCGCCCAGGAGCGTGCGTTCGCCGCGCGGGAGCGGCTGACCGCCGATTTCGCCTGGGATGTGGTGGCGGCCGAAACAGCCGATATCTATTCGGACGCGAAACGGCGGGTGCGCAATCCACTGGGCCGTCCGGTGATCGTGGAACGCCCGCTACCGGAACGGGATCCGACGTAGCCCCAGCGTACGCACCGCCGCGGGAGTGATGATCCGCTCTCGCGGAGGGTCCTCGCCGCGGAACTCCGCCCGGTTCGCACGAACTCCCCTTGCGCAGGCGTGACGCCGGGGTGTCAGTCGTTGTCCGCGAAGGCGAAGATCTCCCCGATCCGGGTGGCGACCACGACCTCGCCCTCGGCGCCGACCGCGGTGCCGGTGGTGGTGCCCTGTGCTCCCGGCAGAACATCGGAGTCGAGGGTGGCGCCCGTACCGGTATCGAAGGTGACCAGGTTCAGTCCGCTGCCGATGGCGGCGGTGACGTAGCCGATCCCACCCGCGGTCTGCACCGGGCTGCCCCGCAGCGCGAGATCCTTACGCTCCCAGACCCTTTCGAAACTGTTGCCGGTGTCCCGCAGGGCGAGCAGATAGCCGTCGTCACCGGCCGGGATGACCAGGCCGTCGTCGGAGACCGAGATCCCGCGGCGCGGCTCCCAGTCCAGCTGCGCCTCCCACTTCGGGGTG
This sequence comes from Nocardia fusca NBRC 14340, assembly GCF_001618425.1. Taxonomy (GTDB): domain Bacteria; phylum Actinomycetota; class Actinomycetes; order Mycobacteriales; family Mycobacteriaceae; genus Nocardia; species Nocardia fusca. Next base: position 17,013 of record NZ_BDCU01000052.1, on the reverse strand, counting down.
CCGTCGGCGGTGTTCACCGCGATCAGGCGTTTGCTGTTGTCACCGACGTAGAGCGTCGCGCCGTCGGCGGACAGGGCCGGATCGGTGGCACTACCCCCGGCCAGGATCTCCCGGCTCCACTCCTGCCGGACCTTCCCGTCGCCATAGCGCAGCGCCACCAGAGCGGCCTTGGGCGCCCCGGGCTTGCGAACCGTCGCGTAGATCCGCCCGGTGCCGATATCCATCGCCGCCACCGTGGCGACCGCGCAGTCCGGGCCGCCGGTACGGCAATCCTCCAGGCCGGCGCCGGCCGGTGGCCAGTCCTGATTCGGTGACTGCAGGAAATCGGGCTGCGGCAGCAATTGCTGTGTGGGGACGATCCGTTTGCCGGTCTGCCGTTCCAGCACGTCGACCTGGCCGGACTGGGTGATCACCAGAAGATGACCGTCCCCGGTGAACTGCATCCCGACCGGCACGCCCGCCACCGGTGTCCGCCAGCGCGGCTGGCCGAGCAGGTTATCCGATTCCACGCCGCTGTCGAGACCGACGTACACATTGTTCGCGCCGTCGAGCAGGGTGGGCGAATAGATGGCATGGGGACCCAGCGGATTGCAGAAACGCTTACGTCCCGTGGGCATCTGGTAGGAGAAGATATCGCATTCCGCGTCGGTGCGGCTGGTGACGAAGATCTGCCCGTCCGACCCCACCGTCAGCGGCTGCACGACCGGCCCGCCCACCGGCCGCGACCACTGCAGGCTCAGGTCCTGCGAACCGGTCACCGCGGTGGTGCCGCTGTTGCGGCTCTCGTGCCCCGGCGCGGGCCAGCCCAGGCCGCGGCCGACGGTGATGTCGTCGACATCGGTACCGCAGGCGGTGAGCACCCCCAGGGCGGCCACCGCCGCCGCAAGCCAGGACACGGTCCGTACGCCGCTGCCGATACGCACCTGCTGGTCTCCTCTGTCGTCCTGTCTCCCCGGGCCCACGTGTGTGGAAGATTAACGGAAGGGTATAGGCCAGGACTCCCGAGCACGAAAGTAGGCTGTTCGGCAGTACTGGGCAGGACAGAATACGAGGAGAAACGTTCGTGACGAGCATGTGGGGCGCACCGTTGCGCTCACGCTGGCAGGGCTCCCGGCGCGGCGACCGGCGGCAGGCCCGGTTCCTCACCCTCGACTCGCTGCGCTGGGTGCTGGCCAACCGCGCCTACACACCCTGGTATCTGGTCCGCTACTACCGCCTGTTCAAATTCCGGCTCGCCAACCCGCACGTGATCCTGCGCGGCATGGTGTTCCTCGGGCGCAATGTGGAGATCCACGCGACCCCCGAACTCGGCCGGCTCGAGATCGGGCGCTGGGTCCATATCGGTGACGGGAACGCCATCCGCTGCCACGAGGGCTCGCTGCGGATCGGCGACAAGGTGGTGTTCGGCAAGGACAATGTCGTCAACACCTACCTCGATATCGAGATCGGCGAGTCCACTCTGGTCGCCGACTGGTGCTATATCACCGACTTCGATCACCGCATGGACGACATCACCCTGCCGATCAAGGACCAGGGCATCGTGAAGAGCCCGGTCCGGATCGGCCCCGACACCTGGATCGCGGCCAAGGTCACCGTGCTGCGTGAGACCCGGGTCGGCCGCGGCTGTGTGCTCGGTGCGCACGCCGTGGTCAAGGGTGAGATCCCGGATTACAGCATCGCGGTCGGCGCACCGGCACGGGTGGTGAAGAACCGGAAATCCACCTGGGAGGCCGGTGCGGCCCAGCGGGCGGCGCGGGAGGCGGCGCTGGCCGATATCGCACGGAAGAAGAGCGGCGTCGCGCAGGAGGCGTGAGCCGCTACTTCACCGCATCGATCTTCTTGACGACCCGCTGCACCGTCAGCCAGGTGCGGGTGGTGATGTCCTTGCCGTAGGCGCGCTCGAGCCAAGCCATGAAATTCGGCGTTTTCGGCGTGCTGTTGTCGACGACTGCGAGGAAGACCCGGGCCGGCTCGTCGTAACCGATGACCGTGGTGAGGGGGTCGCCGTCGGCCGGCGCGACGGGCGGTGCCTCACCGGTTCTCTTGAAGAAGGTCGCGGTGAGGTAGGTGCCGCGGCCGTGGGTGAAACCGGCGAACGGGTCGCGATCGAGCAGGTCCCGCAGTTCGGACTCGCTGCGGATGATGGTGCCGCCCGGAATACCGAGTTCGGCGTTCAGGGCCTCTTGGACACGATCCTCGAGCTCGGCGATATCGGTATCCGCGGTGGCGAAGACGATATTGCCGCTGGACAGCACAGAGGACACCGATTCGAATCCGAGTCCGCTGAACACGCCGCGCAGCTTGTCGTTGCTCATGTTCGGATTGCTGGGCATGATCCCCCGCAGCAGTGCGGCGTACATGGTCATGGAGCGACCGTACCCCGGCGCTCCGACACCGGCCCACGACCCACTCCGGCCGGCCCGGCTGCCCGGAGAACCACGGGCCGGGCAGCCGGGGACTGCGCCGCAAACGTGCGCGCCACCCCACCACGTCCTACGGCCCCTCGCTCGGGCCACGACCACTACCGGCCGTCGCGAATCGGATGGGCGAGTCGGTCTCGTGTGCCGTGCGGTACCCGCCGAGTCCGGTCTGCCGACTGTCGTCGCTGTCGGCCTCGGTGTGGGCGAGCCGCACTGCTGGGGAGAGCCGACCGCTCGCGGCGAGCCGCGGCCGAAGCAGGGGGTGTCCACCGAGTCCGCGAGGTTACCGGACTGCCGGTTTTCGAATATCCGTGGCTGTTCCCGGCACATCGCAATCGATCACGGGTGGCCGATTCGTACGTCCCCGTTTCACATTTCGCTTTTTCCAGTGCGCCCGTCGGCGCCGTGATAATTGCATAGGATGGCTGTACCGATCGATATCTTCGACCGGTTTGCCCAGCTCAGGCCGGGATGACCGGGGTGTCCACGAGGTGCCGGGAAATCGATATGCCGGATATCGATGCCGAACCGGGAGGGGCGATGCCTGGAGAAGGTCCGAAATTGCATGGGCTGGAGCCGATCACCGGGGGGTTGATCGAACAATTGGTCCAGCGGCCGCAGGGCCGGAGCCGATCGCTGCCGGTGGTGGTGGCAGTGGGGCCGCCCGGCAGTGGAAAAACCGTTCTACTGCAGAAACTCGCGCAACGCTGCGCGAAACTTCCACTCGCCCAGGTGGATCTGCGCCAGGGTGAACGCGCGCCGCGCGAAGTGTTCGGCGAACTCGCGTTCGAGCTGGGCCGGTATCGGCGCCAGTTCGGCCGGATCGCCTTTCCGCAGCTGTGGCTGTGCCTGGTGGCGGTGGGCAGCACCCTGCACATGCACGAGGACAACCGCCGGGAGGCGCTGCGGAATCTGCGCCGGGTCGTCTCCAGCGCCCAGCCGATGGAGGCGCGCAGTCAGGGCGTGGCCGATATCCTCGAAGCCGCCGGTCAGGTGCCCGAAGGGTTGTCCCCGTGGGTGGCCGTGACCGTGGAAACCCTGCTGCAGAGCCTGAACCGGCTCAACATCAGGCGGCGGATCACACAGGGCCCACGGCTGACCGGCGATCAGATCCGGCGCGAAGACATGCTCATCGATCTCGCCAAATGGGCGCACGGCGACGACGAGTCCCGTACCGAGGCCGACGCCATCTTCGGTATGGCCTTCCTGCACGATCTGCGCCAGGCCTACAGCGGCGTACGCGGAGCGCGCCGAACGCTCAATTCCGTACTGCTACTGGACAATGCGCATACTCCCGCGGGCCGGCAGTTCCTGCAGACCCTGCGCGAGGCGCGCCGGCGCAACGGCGCCGAACCCGATCCGCTGGTGGTCGTCGCCACCAGCGCGCAGTGGCTACCGGCCTGGAGCGAATGCTGGCACCGCCCCGGAATGCACCGCTTCAGCGAAGACACCGAACGCCGCGAACCCGAACACCGCACCGGTGGTATCGACTGGCCGGCCCCGCGTAACCCGCCCGATATCCCCGCCGACTGGGCGGCGGCCGACAATCCGGCGACGGCCTGGTTTCCCTGGTATCTGGTGGATCTGAGCCGGTTGAGCGAACAGACCACGGGTGACCTCGTCGCCGACCGGCGGATGCGTTCGATCTCCCGGGTCGCGGCCTTCGTCCGGTCGCTCACCGGCGGGAACGCCGCCGGAACCGCCGATGTCATCGCCGCGCTGGACCGGGCCGATGCGGACGATCCGCTCACCGGCGCGCGCACCGTCCTCACCGCGACCGTGGGCACCGCGCACGATCCGCTGCCGGAACCGGTCGAGCTACCGGGCACCGTGCTCGACCGTGCCCGGGAACGGCTGCTCGGCGATTTCCGGGACACCGAGAGCATGCGCGACCTGGTGACCGCCGCCGCGGGACGCACCGTGGATGTCATCTACCGGCCGGAGATCCTGGATTCCGCCCTGTCCGACGGTGAGGCGCTGCTCCAGGAACTGCGCAATCGGCTGTGGATCCGCACCGTCGACGGGCCGGAACCGGAGATGGTGCTCGATCCCTGGTTGCGCCGCATCCTGCTCTGTGAACTCGCCGGCCGCGGTCCGGAAGACCCGCGGGATTGGCAGCGCACCCACACGCTGTGCCGGGAGGTGTACCGGCGCAGGGTCGCCGAAGGCGATCCGGACGACGAGGCCGAGGCCCTCTACCACGATCTCGCGCTCGGCCGACTCGGTGGCGCCATCGAGTACCTGGGGCGGCCGTTCGTACCCGGCCACGCCGAGTTCGGCCGCGCCACGGCCGCCGCCTGGCTGTCCGATCTGGACCTGATCACCGGCGCCCCGCGCCGCCCGGACGACGAGGGGACCCCGTTCGCACAGGTCGAAGCGATCGTCCGGGCCAACGGCCTGGAACCCGAACACGAACTGGCGTGGTTGATCGCCGCGCTGTGGGTCTCCAACGACCCGCTGGGCGACCCCCAGCGGACCCTGGATCGCACCATCGAGAACGAATTCCGGCAATTGGCCCGGGGTCTCGGCCGCGGGGCCCTGCTGCTGTACGAACGGGCGGAGAGGTATCGATGAGCACGCTGATCCAGCCGCCGCCACCCGGCTATCGGAAATGGTGGTGGGTTCCCGCCACGATCGTGGTGGTGGCACTGGTGGTCACCGCGGTGATCTGGTTACCCACGGTCTTCCGGGCGGACAACAGTTGCGGTGCGGGCGTCGTCCACAGCGGACCGCACGGCGAATGCGCCGGAGTCACCGACGGCGGGGTGGTCTTCGCCCCGGAACTCGCCGATATCGAAAAACGCATCCTCGACGAGAACCGCGCGGTCGAGAGTTCCGCGGATCCGTATGTGAGCATCGTGATGCTGTCGCCGATGACACCGGGCGACAAGGCCGAGGGCATCGTGACCATGTCGGGTATCCGGCACCGGCTCGAAGGCGCGCATCTGGCACAGCTCGCGGCGAACCGGAGCGATATCTGGGGGAACACTCCCAAGATCAGACTGCTGCTGGCCAATCCCGGAAGCGATTTCGCCGAATGGGAAACCACGGTCGGCGAAATCGAGGCGCGGCGCGACTCCGATCGGATCGTCGCGGTCACCGGCATCGCATTCAGCGTCCAGAGCGCGGTCCGGGCCATCGAACGTCTCACCGGATCGGATATCCCGGTCGTCGGCTCCACCCTGACCGCCGGCGATCTGCCGGTCCTCCGCGGTTTCCTGCGGGTCTCCCCGTCCGCCGCGGATCACGCGCGAACCGCCGCCGAATATCTCGCCACCCGCAGCCGGCGAATCCTGATCGTCCGCGACGACAGTCCGGTCGACCACTACGGCCGGACCCTCGCCGAAGCGTTCGCGGCGAGTTTCCCCGACGATCCGCAGCGCTTCGCCGGCACGGTGGAGGGTTACGACTCCGAAATCGGCAATGTGGCCAACGCGTTCCACTACATGATGCCGAACATCTGCCAGAACGCCCCGGACACCATCTACTTCGCGGGCCGGGCCGCCCACGCGCTCACCTTCCTGACCGCGCTGGCCGAGCGCCGGTGCCGGAAACTCCCGATCCGGGTGGTCACCGGTGACGATATGCCGTACTACCGCCTCTCGGAGAGCCCCGCCCGGGTGGCGCTCACGACCGGAGTATCGGTGCTGTACACCGGGCTCGTCCATCCGCAGGCCTGGCGCGACCACCCGGATCGGTTCAACCTGCATTCCGTCGAACAGTTCTCGCCCGGCTGCGCGGGCCCGGTCTGCTATCGCGCGTTCTCCGACGACACCCTGGACGACTTCGCCGCCGTCATGGAACACGACGCGGTGGTGACGGCTGTCCAGGCGATCCGGCAGGCGGCCGGGTACGCCGGGAACACCGTGCACTCCGACCAGGTACTACAGGCGATGAAACGGCTGCACGGGGTCACCGCCGTCCGCGGGGCCAGCGGGGTGCTCTCGTTCGACGAGAACGGATTACCGACGGACAAACCCATTCCGATCCTGGAGGCCTTGGACGGGGAGCCACCGCGCTACGTCGAACTCCCGTAACCCGTTGCGGAGCCCCGATCATCCGCTCAGGCCCGCGAAGCCTCACACAGGAAGACAGTTGCCGTGGTGCCGATGCGGGTGATCACGAGCGTATAGGGCCGGGATCCGGTGAGCTTGAGGCGTCGCCGGAGGACATCGGGATCGATATCCACACCGCGGACCAGGATTTCCAGCGGCCCGCAGTCCCGGCGGCGCAGTTCGGCCCGCAAGACTTTCTCCCGCAGTACGCAGCGCTCGATGATCCGGAAGCCGCGCACCCCCGCGGGGGGACGGTCGCCGGTCAGGTAGGCGATCCGCGGATCCAGTTGCCAGAGACCGTGGCGGGCCGCGTAGTGCCGGACCAACCCGGCACGGACCACCGCACCGTCCGGGTCCACGATCCACTCCCCCGGTGCGCGTTCCGGGATCTCGCTCGGATCGGCATCGGTGAGAGTGGTGGCCGCGCCGGCGGAGGTGAGGACGGTGGCCCGGCGGCCGACACCGGGCTCGCACAGGCCCGCCGACCACAGGCACGCTTCCCGGACCCCACCGTCCAGCGATACGACCTCGATCTCACCGTCCCAGCCCAGCCGGTCGAAATCCAGTCCGGGAGCGCATTTCACGACCAGATCACGGCCCGCGTACACCGACAGCAGATCCGGTAGCGGCGGTTGCAGCGCGGCCGGATCGTGGGTGCGTTTCCCATCGGCCCGCCGGCCCGGATCGGCCACGACGACCGTGCCGGTTGTGCACGGCGCCAGGGCGTCGGCGCGCACGAGCACGGTGTTCTCCGGCGGCGCCCACACCACCGTGGGTCGGGGCGCCGGAGAGCTGTGTTCATCCACGTCCCCCGCGGCACCGCGGGAGCCGAGCCTTCGTGACCCCGGTTCGCCACCTCTCCGCGCTGTCGCTTCGGCGGCACCGGCCGCAGCGATTCCCCCGGAGTGCGCGGGTGCCGCTGTCGCGGGAGCAGCCGGCGCCGGGACCGGGTGGGTCAGGTTGTGCCGGGCCATGGCGAGCCGGATCGGATCGAGGTCGCTGCCGACCACCCGCGGGCACACGCGGGCCAGTTCGGCCAGCTCCGCGCCGATCGAGCAGGTGACGTCGTGGACATCGCGACCCGCCAGCCGGCCCGCGCGGTGGCGGGCGACCAGGGTCGGGGTGGCCTGCTGCACCGCGTCGTCGGTCAACAGCCAATCCTGCGCGCCGGACAGTTTGGCCGCGGCCCGGCGGCGTAGGCGGACGGTCTCGAGGAGGGCCGGGGCGCGGTCACCGTAGGCCCGGCGCACCGCGGCCACATCACGTAGTTGCGAGGCGGAGGTGAGTTCCAGCTCCGCTACCCCGGCCAGCGCGGCCGTACCCTCGGACGAGCCGAGGTAGCCGATATCGGCCGCGCTGAAACCGTAGCCCACTATTTTCCGGCGGCGGCCGGTTTCACCCCGGTGATCATGGCGTTGTAGAAGAACTGCCGCGGCACCACCCGGCGCATCACGTTCTCGTCCACCCAGCTCAGCCCGAGCCAGGCGCGATACATCGCCATCCGGTAACCCCAGGTGAGCTTCTCGTCCGGAACGGCCGCCTCGAAGGTCCGTACCGGCCAGCCCCACAGCGCGGCGGCGAATTCCTCGGTGTGCGCGGCCACGTCCACCGCGCCCGCCGAGCGCGCCATGTCCTCGAGCTGGGTCGGATCGAAGGTGTGCAGGTCGACCACGGCCTCCAGCGCGGCGGCCCGCGACGATTCGTCCAGTTCCGCCTGGGGGCGGCGCCAGTCCCGCAGGAACGGGAGCCTGGTGACGGCGGTGGTCGCCTTCCAGGTGATATTGCCCAGGTTGCGGGCATAGAAATTGCCGATGGTGGTGGGTTCGCCGGCGAAGACGAAACGGCCACCCGGTTTCAGCACCCGCAGGCATTCCCGCAGCGACTGCTCCACATCCGGGATGTGGTGCAGCACCGCGTGTCCGACGACCAGGTCGAAGGTGTCGTCGTCGTAGGGGATGGTCTCGGCGTCGGCGACCCGGCCGTCCACATCCAGGCCCAGGTGTTCGGCATTGCGCAGCGCGACCTTCACCATGCCGGGCGACAGGTCCGTGACCGATCCGCTCTTCGCCAGACCGGACTGCATGAGGTTCAGCAGGAAGAAACCGGTACCGCAGCCCAGCTCGAGAGCGCGCTCGTACGGCAACTCCGCGTCGGTGCCGACCGCGGCGTCGAACCGGCCGCGGGCGTAATCGATACAGCGTTCGTCATAGGAGATCGACCATTTGTCGTCGTAGGTCTCGGCTTCCCAGTCGTGATACAGCACCTGGGCGAGCTTGGTGTCCTCGAATGCAGCTTCGACCTCCGCGGCGGTGGCGTGCGGATGGGGTGCGGGGTCGTCGGGGCGTACCGTCATGGTCGGAGAGCCTATCCTTTCCTGGCCGGACTTCCGATACCGCCGGGTAGGTTCGGGTGACCCGCGACTCGGTCAGCGCCCGGTGAATACGGCCGACCCCGGCCCGTCACGCAGGTAGGAGCGGGTTCCGAGGCGCTGGTCCGCGGTGGTGAACAACTGCGCCCACTCGGTCCGGGCCCGTTCGGGACCCTGCGGCCCCGCCTCGAACACCGCCTTGGCGGCGGCCAGCGCCCGCGCCGGGCCGTCGACGAACCGGCGGGCCCACTCGATCGCCGCACCCAGGACATCGTCGGGCGCGACCACCTGATCCACCAGACCCAGCCGCGCCGCCTCGTCGGCTTCCACGAAACGTCCGCTGTACACCAGATCCTTCGCCGCCCCGGGGCCGATCAGCAGCGACAGCCGCCGGATCCCCGCCAGCGGAATGAGCCCCGCATCGATGTGCGGAAATCCGAGCTTCACATTGTCGCCGATGATCCGCCGGTCCGCCCCCAGCGCCAGCTCCAGCCCCGACCCGAGGGCGTAGCCGCTGATCGCGGCGACCGTGGGCTGCGGAACCGCGGCCAGGCAACCCAGCGCGGTCTGCAGATCGCCGGCCATGGCGGCGGCCTGTTCGGCGGGCAGCTCGGCCAGCTCGGCCAGCTCGTCACCGGCGCAGAACACCCGCTCGTCCCCGTAGACCACCAGCGCGGCGATCTCCGGATCGGCGCCGCAGACGGTGGCCGTCTCCGCGATCTCCCGGATCAGCTGGGTATCGAACAGATTCATCGGCGGGCGGGCGATACGCAGCACCGCCACACCACGCCCGGACCCGCTCGCGTCGCCGGCACGGGACAGAGTTACGAATTCCGCCATGGACGGTTACGCTACCGGCCGCCGGCGGCGCCGCCCGCATTCCCGGAGCCGCCCAGCAGCGACGGATCGGTATCGCGCATGCCCTTGGACCCGACCAACCGCGACGGGTCCGGCAGATCGGCGAAGTAGCGCATATTGTCCGGGAACTGCAACAGCTGCTTACCGTCGATCTCACCGAACACCGGCTGGATCGGATCGATCAGCGGTTCGGCCGCCAGGATCCGCGCGGTATCGGCATAGCCGGCCAGCGACGTCAGCTGCGACCAGGTCGGCGGCAGCAGCACATGCTCGCCCGCCCGCCACGTCTCGAGCGCCGCCGCCGGAGTGGACCACAGCACCAGATCGGTTTCGGTGGTCGCGCCGTCGGCCAACTGCCCCTCGGGCAGCACCGCCACGAAGAAATTGGTGTCGTAACGGCGGCGCTCCACCGTCGGAGTGATCCAGCGCGACCACGGCCGCAGCAGATCGGCGCGCAACACCAGCCGCTGCTCGGCCAGGAACTCCGACAGCGTCAGATCCCGGCCCTCGATCCGCTCCCGCTCCCCGCGGTAACCGGTGGTATCGGCGACGACCGTATCGGCGGTGGGCCCGGCCAGCAGCACCCCGCACTCCTCGAAGGTCTCCCGCACCGCCGCACAGACCAGCGCCTTGGCCCGGGCCTCGGACACCCCGAACCGCTCCCCCCACCAGCGCGGCGACGGCCCGGCCCAGTCGATCGCCACCTCGGCATCGACGGGATCCACCCGGCCACCCGGGAAGGCGGTCATCCCGGCAGCGAAATCCATCGCACCGGCCCGGCGCTGCAGGAAAACCTCCGGGCCGGCGGCGCCGTCACGCACCAGCATCACGGTCGAGGCGTCCTTGGCCTCGGGCACCCCCGCCGCCGAATCCGGCACAGTCGTCTCACTCACCCTTCGCACACTAGCTGTGGTGTCGGTGCGCCGGTGCGTGGGGATGAGCGCGACGGTTCGCAGAGATGAGGAGGGCTGGCGAGTGGCGAAGGTGAGAGATGTAGACCTGCTCGTGGATGTGCTGTGTTTTTGGCGCGCTGGCGCGCGCGGGGTTGAGGCCCCCTGGGTCTCGCCGTTCGGCCTCGAGACTCGAGCTTCGCGCATGCGCTTCGAGGCCGAAACGGCGAGAAGGGCCTCAACCCTTGGAGGTGTCTCGTAAAACTCGACGCATGCGGTTACGTCGGAGTTCGATGTGCGGATCGGCATGTGGACCCGACTGCGCCGCTGACCACCGTTTCCTGGTCGGCCACGCAGAGCCTGGGCCCGGACGGCGCGGCGCCTGTGTGCCGGCGCCTTCCTCCGTAACGGTTGTCGTTCGCTCACGGGCCTCACCACCGTTCTGCGGGGTCCTTCGCTATTCCGTTATCCCCTACCGCGATCTGTGCCGCCCCAACCGCCGGGCTCGCCGAGCGAAATACCGGCCGTCGATGCGGTCCAGTGCGATGGATTGGCGGAACGCTTCGCTCAGGTTCTCGGCGGTGAGCACATCGTCTAGCAAACCCTGGGTGACGATCTCGCCCTCGCTGATCAGCATGCAGTGGGTGAATCCCGGCGGGATCTCCTCGACGTGGTGGGTGACCAGCACCAGCGCCGGGGCGTCGGGGTCGGAGGCCAGATCGCCCAGACTCTCCACCAGTTCCTCACGGCCGCCCAGGTCCACGCCCGCGGCCGGTTCGTCCAGCAGCAGCAGCTCCGGGTCGGTCATCAGGGCGCGGGCGATCAGGACCCGTTTGCGTTCGCCTTCCGACAGCGTGCCGTAGGTACGGTCCAGAAGATGTTCGGCGCCCAGGCTTTCCAGCATGTCGATCGCACGGTCGGTGTCGACGTCGTCGTATTTCTCACGCCAGCGGCCGAGTACCGCGTAACCGGCGGAAACGACCAGATCGGCGACGCGCTCCTCCGGTGGGATACGCGCGGCCAGCGCCGCGGACGACAGGCCGATCCGGGGGCGCAGTTCGCTGACGTTCGTTTTACCGAGCCGTTCACCGAGTACGTAGGCGGTGCCGTAGGAGGGGTGGGTCTCGGCTGCCGCGACCTGCAACAGCGAGGTCTTACCGGCTCCATTGGGGCCCAGGACGACCCAGCGTTCGTCGAGTTCTACCTGCCAGGTCACCGGGCCGACGAGATTGTGCCCGTTGCGGCGGATGGAAACATTGGTGAAGTCGATGAGCAGATCTGGATCGGGGTGCGCCACGCGCTCCATCTTGTCTCGAGGCGAACATGCTCGCGGCACCGGGCACCCGCGATTCGCCGCGGCCCCGGCGCGGAAGACCGCCCAGACCGGGAGTATCCGACAAACAGGACGGGCGAGAACGCTTCGGCGCCGGTGCCGCGGGGATCTACGACCGCAGCGCAGGCGCGACGGCCGCCGCGGCGCGTTCACTCACGGCCGTACGCCGGTGCGCATCTCCTACCACTGGTCCGGCCGCGCGGGCCGGGTGGCGATCACGGTCGTCGAGCCCGGCGCGACCTCGGTGAAACCGGCGTCGCGCACCGCGGTCGCCGCGCTGCGGGTGACGGCCGCGCGCAGCATCTGCCACTCGTCCGGGCCGGCCTCACGCACCGCGCAGGCGAACCCGCGCTGCGCCCAGGTCCGGGCCTGTTCCACCGGCAGCGCGCCGGCGAACAGCATGCTCGCGTGCCCGACTTGCGCGGCGGCCTTACCGACGGTCATACCGAGTTCGGCGTTCACCCAGAACACCGGCACATCGAGGGGCACCGGCCCGGGATCGTCGGATTCCAGATCGGTGCCGCCGATCTGCAGGCGCCGGATCCGCGGATCGACCTCTCCCACGGGCCCCGGTACCAGGGCCCGCACCAGCGCGCCGCCGCTTTCGACGGTCACCCCGGGGACCTCGTTCGCGGCCGCCCACTGCGCCCCGCGCGCCCGCCGGGCGACCTTCCTGATCCGGGCGCGCTTCCACGCCAGGTACCGCTGCTCCCACTCGCCCTCGTACCCGACGCGCGGGTCCAGGCACAGCGTGACCGCCGCGGCCGCCGCGGCGGCGAGCACATCGCTGCGCGCGGGCGGATCGGTCTTGGGGAGGTGCAGCACCATCTGCATCGCCTGCACCTGTGCGGGATCCTCGGGATCGCCCAGCTTCCCATATCCCGCGGCGAGTTCGGCGTGACGTTCGGAAAACCCTGGGTCCGCGAGGAACTCGGGATCGGTGTCGTCCGGGAAGTCCGGCTCCGCATCCATCTCGCGACCGTTCGCCGCTACTTCCGTCACGCCACTATCCGGCATTCCGCCAACCCTCCCAACACCCGAGCTTCACCGGACGACAGCCTACCCACGCACCGGCACCGCACCCTCCGCGGTGCCGAGTCCGGCTCGGCCGCAGACAAATACCATTCACCCCAGTGGTACCCGCCGCAGCAGCCCGTCCTCGGCGTCCGCGGCCTCCACCTCGTCGCGGGTCACGCCCAGGATGAACAGCACGGCATCCAGGTAGGGTTGCGACAGCGCGGTATCGGCGACCTCCCGCAACGCGGGTTTGGCGTTGAACGCCACGCCCAGGCCGGCCGCGTTCAACATATCGATATCGTTGGCGCCGTCGCCCACCGCGACCGTCTGCTCCATCGGCACCCCGGATTCGGCCGCGAAGGCCCGCAACGCGGTCGCCTTGTAGGCGCGGTCCACGATCTGCCCGACCACCCGGCCGGTGAGTTTCCCGTCGACCACTTCCAAGACGTTGGCCTGGACGAAATCGAGATCGAGTTCGCGGGCGAGCGGGTCGATCACCTGCCGGAATCCACCGGAGACCACCCCACATCGGAAACCGAGCCGTTTGAGTGTCCGGATGGTGGTCCGGGCGCCGGGGGTGAGCTCGATCGTCGCCGCCACCTCCCCGATCACCGATTCGTCCAGTCCGGCCAGCGTCGCCACCCGCTGCCGCAGCGATTCCGCGAAGTCGATCTCCCCGCGCATCGCCGCCTCGGTGACCTCCCGCACCTGTTCCTCGACGCCCGCGTAGGCGGCCAGCATCTCGATCACCTCGCCCTGGATCAGGGTGGAGTCCACATCGAAGACGATCAGTCGTTTGGCCCGCCGCGCCAGTCCGGCCCGCTCCACCGCGATATCGACCCGCTCGATGACCGCCACATCGGCCAGCGCGGTCCGCAACCGGGAATCGGTATCCCCACCGTGATCCGGCGCCGTGACCATGAGTTCCATCCCGGTCACCGGATAGTCGGCGATACCGCGGATGGTGTCGATATTCGCACCGAGCCCGGCCAGTTCCCGGGACACCGTACTGAACGCCCGCGCCGTCACCGGCGACCCGAGCACCACGACGGCGTGCGTGGACACCGGGGCCCGCGCGACCTGGGCGTCGATATCGACGTCCACCTGCATACCGACGGTGTTCATCGCCTCCTCGAGCTCGTCCTGCAGCGACTCGGGGTCGGACGGACAGCTGATCAGCACACCCAAGGTGAGCCGGCCGCGGATCACCACCTGCTCGATATCGAGCAGACTCACCCGGTGCCGCGACATGGCCGTCAGCAGAACCGACGTCACACCGGGACGGTCGGGTCCGGTAACGGTGACCAGCACGGTGGTCTCGGCCAAAACAAAACCCCTATCTTTGGCGGCGCCTTCGGCGCCGCGGGTCGGGGCCCTGTGACCCCGGTTCTTCACTCCGCCGCTCAGTCGCTGCGCTCCTTCGCTCTGTCGCTCCAGAACCGGGGGCGGGCCCCGACCATGGATGTCGACCACAAGGAAGTAGCGCCACGCTGCGCACGATCGCAGGACTCGCGGGCCTGCCCACAACAATGTAAGTACACGCGCCATCTCGTCTGCGGACGGCCCCCTTCCCGCACCCCCACTGAGAAGCCCACCACCACTCGCCGGGCCCCATACCGACCTGGACATCTGATGCCGACGCAACCCGCATGCGTCGAGTCTTACGAGACACTTCCAAGGTTGAGGCCCGTCTCGCCGTTCAGGCCTCGAAGTGCATGCGCGAAGCGCGAGTCTCGAGGCCTGAACGGCGAGACCAAAGGGGCCTCGACCCCGCGCGCGCCAGCGCGCCGAAAACACAGCACCTTCACGAACAAGCGGGCATCTCTCACCTTCACGAACTGGCCTGCCAGTGCACTCTCGTCCGTCCCGGGACACAGTCCCTTCACAAGGCAACCAGGGATCCCCCGCCCGACACCCATCACAAACAAGTACACCCGCCGGCCGAAACCGACGGGTGTACCTGCGACAAACGGGAGGTCAGGACTTGACCAGCGCCTCCTCGGGATGGTGCTTGGCACCGCCCGTGAATCCGACGTGCGCTTCCTTGCGCATCCGCTCGATCATATGCGGGTAGTGCAGTTCGAAGGCGGGACGTTCGGAGCGGATCCGTGGCAGTTCGTAGAAGTTGTGCCGCGGCGGCGGGCAGGTGGTCGCCCATTCCAGGGAGTTGCCGTAGCCCCACGGATCGTCCACCGTGACCACTTCGCCGTACCGGTAGCTCTTGAAGACGTTCCACAGGAACGGCAGCATCGAGGCGCCGAGGATGAACGCACCGATGGTGGAGACGGTGTTCAGCGTGGTGAAACCGTCACCGGCCTGGTAGTCGGCGTAACGGCGGGGCATACCTTCGGCGCCCAGCCAGTGCTGGACCAGGAAGGTGAGGTGGAAACCGAGGAACGTGGTCCAGAAATGCCACTTCGCGAGCCGCTCGTCCAGCATGCGGCCGGTCATCTTCGGGAACCAGAAGTAGATACCGGCGTAGGTGGCGAACACGATGGTGCCGAAGAGCACGTAGTGGAAGTGCGCGACCACGAAGTAGGAGTCGGTGACGTGGAAGTCCAGCGGCGGGCTGGCCAGGATGACACCGGACAGACCACCGAAGAGGAAGGTGACGAGGAAGCCCACCGAGAACAACATCGGCGACTCGAACGTCAGTTGCCCCTTCCACATGGTCCCGATCCAGTTGAAGAACTTCACACCGGTCGGGACCGCGATCAGGAAGGTCATGAACGAGAAGTAGGGCAGCAGCACCGCGCCGGTGGCGTACATGTGGTGTGCCCACACCGCGATCGACAGGGCCGCGATGCCCAGGGTCGCGTAGACCAGGGTGGTGTAACCGAAGATCGGTTTACGGCTGAAGACCGGGAAGATCTCGGAGACGATGCCGAAGAACGGCAGCGCGATGATGTAGACCTCGGGGTGCCCGAAGAACCAGAACAGGTGCTGGTAGAGCAGGATGCCGCCGGTGCCCGGGTCGTAGATGTGGCCGCCCAGGTGCCGGTCGTAGGCCAGGCCCATCAGGGCGGCGGTCAGCAGCGGGAAGGCCAGCAGGACCAGCACGCTGGTGACGGCGATGTTCCAGGTGAAGATGGGCATCCGGAACATGGTCATACCCGGAGCGCGCAGGCAGACCACGGTCGTCAGCATGTTCACACCGCCGAGGATGGTGCCCAGACCGGAGACGGCCAGGCCCATGATCCACAGGTCGGTGCCGACACCCGGCGAGTGCAGGATATCGGTCAGCGGCACGTAGGCCGTCCAGCCGAAGTCCGCGGCGCCGCCCGGGGTGATGAATCCGGCGGTCGCCATGGTGGCGCCGAACGCGTACAGCCAGTAGCTGAAGGCGTTCAGGCGCGGGAAGGCGACGTCGGGGGCGCCGATCTGCAGCGGCAGGATGATGTTGGCGAAGCCGAACACGATCGCGGTCGCGTAGAACAGCAGCATGATCGTGCCATGCATGGTGAACAGCTGGTTGAACTGCTCGGGGGAGAGGAACTGCAGACCCGGACGAGCGAGCTCACCACGCATCATGAGGGCCATCAGGCCACCGATGAGGAAGAACGCCATCGAGGTGGTCAAGTACATGACACCCAGAACCTTCGGGTCCGTGGTGGTCACCATCTTGTAGATGAACGACCCCTTCGGCCCTGTTCGCGCCGGAAATGGCCGAGTCGCTTCCACCCCCTGCGGGACTGGCTTGGGCTCTACCGCAGTCACTGATCCTCCTGAAGGTGCCTTTAGGTCGCTCCGCAGGCTCCACTGTTTTGCCCGCTACCCGGCGAACCGGGCGGCCAACGGTTAGCTTGCGCTTCTCGAATCGTAAACCGTCCGCCGAACCCGGGTCGTCCGGGTCCTACTCTCTGTCGTACTCGGGGCCGGCGGGCACTCTTTCCCGAGCGAACGTCCGCCGTGCACCGATGGTGGCGGCAGGTCCCCCGAGCACCCGACCCGGCTCACCGTCCACATCGTGCAGCCGCACAGAACAGACACAACCCGCATGAGCCGAGTCTTACGAGGCACCTCGAAGGGTCGAGGCCCGTCTCGCCCTTGGCCGAAGGTGCTCAATGGTCGC
>NZ_BDCU01000051.1 GCF_001618425.1 Nocardia fusca NBRC 14340 | reverse complement strand
CGCCGCAGGCGGCGCCAAACAACACTGCCGTGTACCCTTCCCGGCATGCCGGTGAGCCCCGCTGTCCACACCCCCGCCGCGCGTGAGTCCCGGATCTTCGGGCGGACCGGCCGGATCGGCCGGCTCCTGGGCGCCGTGCTCGCCTGCACCGCGCTGGCGGTGTCCGCATGCGCGAGTCATCCCGACGATTCGGCCTCGATCATCCGCACCACGACGAATATCGCCGGGGCGGGCGTGGTCGGTATCGAACGCGACACCACACAGGCCTGCCCGCTGCCGTCCGCGCCCGATCCGGCGGACGGACCGACCCGCACCGTCCGGCACGCGTCGGGCGAATCGCGGGTCCCGGCGGATCCGCAGCGCATCGTGGTGCTGGGCACCTCCGCGCTGGACGCCACCTGCGCGGTCGGCCTGTGGGAGCGGGTGGTCGGCACGACCACGATCCCGGGCCCCGTGCCGCAGCCCGGCTATCTGGGTTACGGGGTCGTCGAGATCCCCGGTGTGGGTACCGCAGCCGACCCGGATCCGGCACTCATCGCCCAGTTGGACCCCGACCTGATCATCGGTGAGGTCCCGGTCGGCCGGGCCGGCTACGAGGCACTGAGCGCGATCGCCCCGACGGTGCTGGTCGGCGCGGAGCCGAACTGGGAGAAGCAGTTCACCGCGTTCGCGGGCGCAATGGGCCGGCAGGGGGCGGCCGCGGCGGCGCTGGACGCCTATCACACCGAGGCCGCCGATACCGGCGCCACCATCAACGCCCGCTACGTCCAGGCCTCGATCGTGCGTTTCACTCCGGGCGGTACGGAGTACCTGGGCAGCGAGACCTTCGCCGCGCAGGTCCTCGCCGATACCGGCGCCACCCGGCCCACCGCGCAGCGTGACAGCTCCGCGCCGATCGACGAATCCGATCCCGTGGCCGCCGAGGGCGATCTGATCTATGTGCTGTTCGCGGGCGCGGACGGGCAGGAGCACGGGGAATCGGTGATGCGCTCGCAGCCGTGGGAGGAGCTCGGCGCGGTGGCCGACAATCGCACCTTCGTGGTCGACGACACGCTCTGGCACACCACCGGCCTCACGGCGGCGCGGGCGGTGCTCACCGATATCCGCGACACCCTCAACGCCTACGTCATGGACTGACGCTTCCCGCGCACACCCGGTCGGAACAGCGGCCGCTGGGCATCCCGTCCTCCACAGGGACCGACGCTGCCCGCACATGTACGCACCCGGTCGGGCCCGCGGCCGCCGATACGGGATCGGCACCCCGCACTGTGTGTGACCCGCCCGCCGGGTCGCGGTGCGCAGCAGGGCCGAGCTCGGTACCGCGCGCCGACAGTCGTCCGCCGAGGGGGGCGATCGGTCCACAGAGGACTCACAGTGCGGCTCCAGCAATCCGCCATACAGCGTTCCTACCGTGGTTGTCAACCCATCGGAAAGAGGTGCGCACGTGCGGAAACGACCTGAACGGCCACGAACGGAACTACCCCACGAACACGATCTCGGGCTCGCCCACGATATGTCGGTGATGCTGTCCCGGCGGCGAGCGCTGTGGATCATGGGCGCGGTCGGGACCACATCCGTGGCCGCGGCCTGCTCGTCCGGTACGGGCACCACCGCCGGTAATTCGGCACCGGCGGCCGCCGCGAGCACCACCGCGGTCGCCGTGGCTCCGCAGGAGACGGCCGGACCGTATCCCGGTGACGGCTCCAACGGACCGAACGTGCTGGTCGAATCCGGTGTCGTCCGCTCCGATATCACCGGCAGCTTCGGTTCGTACACCGGTACCGCCGAGGGCGTCCCGGCGACCATCCGGCTCACCCTGCAGGACCTCGCGCGCGACGGCGCGGCCGGTAAGGGTATGGCCCTCTACCTGTGGCATTGCGACCGCGACGGCGAATACTCGCTCTACGGCCGGGACATCACCGAGCAGAACTATCTGCGCGGAGTCCAGGTCGCCGACGACGCCGGGCAGGTGAGCTTCACCTCGATTTTCCCGGCCTGCTATTCCGGCCGCTGGCCGCATATCCACTTCGAGGTCTACGACGGCCTCGAGACCGCCGTCGCCGGCGAGAACGCCCGGCTGACCTCACAGATCGCGCTGCCTCAGGAAGCCTGCGAGCAGGTGTACGACGCCGACGCCGGTTATGCCCGCAGCGTGACGAACCTGGCGGAGGTCACGCTGCCCGGTGACAACGTCTTCGGTGACGGCTGGGACGCCGAGCTGGCCACGGTGACCGGCGACCCGAAGCGCGGGATGGAGATCTCACTCACCATCGGCGTGGCCGAGAAGTCGGCGAATCGAGCCGAGGGTGGCCCGGGACAGGGCGGCACCCCGGCGGAACCTCCCGCGGGCGGCACGGGACCCGGCGGCGCTCCGCCCGCGGGCCCGCCTCCCGGCGGCGGAACGTCCGCCGGTAACTGACGCGGCGGCCGCGCAACGGTACTCCGGCCGGCCGACCGAGAACGCGACCCGCGCCCGCCCACTGCCGAAGCCACCGGTCCGCAACCGGACATCAACCGTTCCGAGACCCTGTTTCCCCAGGTGATCGGCTATAACCGGCGTACCGTCGAGGTATGGGCGACAACGCTGAGGGTGATCGCTCACTCGCGAGCCGGCTGAGTATCGGGATCGTCATCGGACTGGGGATCGGGATCCCGCTCGGACTGGTCGTGCTGAACAACCTGGCACTCGGAATCGGGCTGGGTATCGGCTTCGGCCTGGCCTTCGGTCTCGCCATGGCGCCGTCGAGCGACGACAGATCCGACGGCCACCACAAACCGCCGACCGACGACTGAAGTACGCTCGGCGCCTGCGGTCCCCGCGCGCCGAAACCTCCCGCTCCCTAGCGCATTCGACGCGCGAAACACAAGTTGTGGTAGCGCTCGGTGATTCGACCCCCAAGGGGTAGTGTTACGGCACGCGCAGGGTAGTCGTCGGATTCGTTGGGAAAGGTGTGGAAGCAGCATGAAGCTCATCGATCGGGTTTCGGCCATCAACTGGAATCGGGTACCCGACGAGAAGGACGCCGAGGTCTGGGATCGGCTCACCGGTAACTTCTGGCTGCCGGAGAAGGTCCCGGTGTCCAACGACATCCCCTCCTGGAACACCCTCACCGCCGACGAGAAACAACTCACCATGCGGGTGTTCACCGGCCTCACCCTGCTGGACACCATTCAGGGCACCGTCGGCGCGGTCAGCCTCATCCCCGATGCGCTGACCCCGCACGAGGAAGCGGTGCTCACCAATATCGCGTTCATGGAGTCGGTGCACGCCAAGAGCTACAGCTCGATCTTCTCCACCCTGTGCTCGACCCGCGAGATCGACGACGCCTTCCGGTGGTCGGAGGAGAACCGCAACCTCCAGCGCAAAGCCGAGATCGTCCTCGAGTACTACCGCGGCGAGGACCCGCTCAAGCGCAAGGTCGCCTCCACCCTGCTGGAGAGCTTCCTGTTCTATTCCGGCTTCTACCTGCCGATGCACTGGTCCTCGCGCGCCAAGCTCACCAACACCGCCGATATGATCCGCCTGATCATCCGTGACGAGGCGGTGCACGGCTACTACATCGGCTACAAGTACCAGCGCGGACTCGAACAGGTCACCCAGGCCGAACGTGACGACCTGAAGAACTACACCTTCGAGCTGCTGTTCGAGCTCTACGACAACGAGGTCGACTACACCCAGGACCTCTACGACGAGGTCGGCCTGACCGAGGACGTCAAGAAGTTCCTCCGCTACAACGCCAACAAAGCCCTGATGAACCTGGGCTACGAGGGTCTGTTCCCGAAGGACGAGACCGAGGTCAATCCGGCCATCCTGTCGGCCCTGTCCCCCAACGCCGACGAGAACCACGACTTCTTCTCGGGTTCGGGTTCCAGCTATGTCATCGGCAAGGCGGTAAACACCGAGGACGAGGACTGGGAGTTCTGATCCCCGGTGAATCAGGCCCGTCCGGTTCTGATTCACCGGACAGCCGGAAATCGGGCCGGGCGTCATATCGACGCCCGGCCCGATTTCGTATACCGAACCGGAGTAACAGCGGTCGGCGCCACCGGAACCGAGTCAGAGATTTGATGGTTTCGAAACCGGAGAGTCCGACCGGCCCCCGTTAAGGTTGATGGCGACCTACCCACTTCAGGGAGATGGCGAACATGGCAAATTCGGTCATGGACGACTACGTCAGTCAGCTGCGCGTCGCGCTACATCAGCTCCGCGATTGGCCCTACCCCGATCAGATCGATCACGAGCTTTTCCGGGCATTCATGAAAACCCCGCACGATGTGGGCGGGGAACCGGATGCGCCGGCTGTTTTCGAAGAAAAGGAGGAGGAGGTCTGGGAGCTCAATACGTTCATCACCTGCGAGGTGCTGGGCTGGCGGGGTATCTGGACCTCCGAGGAACGCCGCAGGCTGGGAAACGTCGATGTCGGGCGTACCCAGTATCTCGGATTTCCCTATTACGGCCGCTGGGTCCTGGCCGTTGCTCGCTGCCTCATCGACAAACGGCATATCACGCTGCGTGAACTGCTCGAACGAACGCAGGAGGTCCGGGAACGCAGCGCGGGTAACTCCGGCCCGCTGGAAGCCGCGCCCCGCAGCACCGGAGAAGGCACCGAGGTGGCCCGGAATATTCATCACCGTGACGCGGTCGGCCACGGGGATCCCCAATGCTTTGCCGGACAAGCGGACAACCCCCGGTTCGCGGTCGGCGACCGGGTACTGGTGCGTGATCTTCCGACCATCTTCTACACCCGCACCCAGGAGTATTTGCGCGGTAAACCGGGGACGGTCGTCACAGTGTCGTACGAAAGCCCGATACCGGAGGACGAGGCGTTCGACCGCGAGGACCGGCGCCCCGAATGGTTCTACATCGTGCGCTTCGATATGACAGATCTGTGGGATCCGTACCAGGGGTCCCCCGGCGACACCTTGCAAGCGGAAATATCGGAGCCCTGGCTCCAGGCGATCTCGTAGACCGGGTTACACCTCAGCGAGAGGAACACGATGAGCGGGATATCGAACGAAGGCGAGGACTCCGAAGCTCCCCGGCACGCCGCGCCGATGGTGGAAGAGGTCACCGATTTCGAGGTGCTCGAGATCGCGCTACGCGAGCTCGCGATCGAGAAGGGACTGTTCACCGCCGAGGACCACCGCCGGTACACCGAGTATTTCGAGCAACTGGGTCCGGCGCCGGGCGCTCGGTTCGTCGCCAAGGCCTGGTCCGACCCCGAGTTCAAGCGGCTCGCCCTGAACGACGCCATCACCGCGTGTTACGAGGTCGGCATCGACTGGTTGCAGCCCACCGGATTCGGAACGCCCAGCGATTTCACCGCGCTGCATATCCTCGAGAACACGCCGACCCTGCACCACGTGGTCTGCTGCAGCCTGTGCTCCTGCTATCCCCGGCCACTGCTCGGGAATTCGCCCGAATGGTATCGGACGCCGAACTACCGCCGCCGGCTCGTCCGCTGGCCGCGTCAGGTTCTCGCCGAATTCGGCCTCTACCTCACCGAAGACGTCCAGATCCGGGTCGAGGACTCCAATTCCAAGCATCGGTTCATGGTGCTGCCGGTACGTCCGGACGGCACGGAGGGATGGAACGAGGAGCAGCTCACGCAGATCGTGACGCGCGACTGCTTGATCGGTGTCGCCCTTCCCGAGCCCGGACGAACCGCGGACGTGGAACGCCCCGTACACGCCGCGGTGCACCCGGCACAGAACTATTGACCGACCGGAGGACAACAGATGCCAGTGGGCAAGGACGTCACGCGGGTCAGAGTGCAGCTGCTGGAAGAGATGATCGCCCGGGGGCAGGTGTGGTCACGGATGGCCGAGAAATACGGCGTCGAGAACCCGTCTCCACCGTGGAAAACGAGTCTGGACGGGATATGCGACGCTCTCGACCGGGAAGGGGCGGCGCTACCGTTGCTCGCTCGGCGTGACGAGGAGGACCGTCTCACCGGGGAGGTGTATCCGGCGCTGCCGTTCCCGGAGAATCAGCTCGTCGCGCTGGCGCATTCGTTGATCGCCCGCAAGATCATCGACGAGGCCGAGTTGGCCGACCATATCGAGGAGGTCCGGGCCAGACTCGAAGCGGGAGGTTGAGCCGGTAGGCATGAATCCGGGTGATGTCATCACCGCGATCGCGATCCAGTGGTGTGACTTCGAGCGACGTCGAGGCTGTTCCGCACGCAATACCGGGAGGGGACCGACCGCCGCGGAGGCGGATCGCGGGCCGCGATTGTGGGCGGATTCGGCGACATCGTCGGGGCGTGTGGAAGAACGCGTCTCCGGTGCGGCGTTGATGTCACCGCACCGGAGACACGGATCAGGCGTGGGCGCGCAACGCGTCGATGAACCACTCCCAGGCCGGAACCCGAGGTTCCCGCCGCGGCCAGCCGTTGAGTACCGCCAGCAGTTCCCAGTACCGCTCGACCCGGCGGTCGGTGAACACCTCCATCCGATCGGCCAGCCGCCGGAGTTCCGCCGCGGGCAGACCGGCGTCGACAATCTGTTCCAGCACCTCTTTACCGCGGACGGAATCGGGTGCCACGCCTGCGTCGAGCGCGCGCAGGGCGTGCTCGGACACACGGTCCGGGTCGATTGCGCTCTCCGGTCCGGTCTCGCCGGTGGCCCCGGCCACCGCCATCCGGCGGCAACGCGCCTGGAAGTCGGCGTCGGCGACAAGTTCGGCCAACTCGATCCAGGCATCCACCTGTTCCGGGTTCGGGTCGTCGGGAAGTTCGGCAGGCAGCATCCGCATCCCGTGCGCGATATTCGCTCCCGGCGCGTCGTCGGCTATCCCGTCGAATATGGCGTCCACGAAGTCGTCGATCAGCCGTTGGCGTTCGGCGGCGGACAGTTTCGCCATCTTGTGCATGATTCTCATCTCCTCGGTCGAGCTTCCTCGATGAGCGACCGAACGCAGCACCGCGCGCCGGATGCGCAGGGTGCGGATCTCGGCGTCCAACGCGCGGGCGTGCGATGCGGCGACCTCGGCCACGGTGGCCTGCCGCCGCAACACCTTCTGCACAGTCGGCAGGTCCAAGCCCAGTTCGCGGAGCGTGCGCACCAGATCGAGCCGGGCCACCGCTTCGGTGTCGTAGAGCCGGTAGCCGGATGGCGACCGGACGGTCGCCGGCACGACTCCGGAGTCCGACCAGAACCGGATGGTCCGCACCGAAAGTCCGGTGCGGCGGGCCAACTCGCCGATGGTGAACAGTGCATCGTGGTCACTCACGGAACCCAGCCTGAACCTTCCAGTAGCTGGAGAGTCAACGAGAATTCTGCCCGTATGGCAGGAGTTCCACTTCGGCCGGATCCGACCGCCGCGACGCCGTCCGATGATGTTCGCCTGCTGCCTCGGCGATCGCGATGATCCGGTCCCGCAGCCCCGCCGGGGCCAGGACATCGACCTCGGCGCCGAAACCCACCAGCATGGCCGCGGCCCCTTCCACGCTGCGCACCCGCAGCCGGTGTGCATCCGGCTCGTCGGGGACGGGTTCGGGATCGCCGAGCGCGGTCACCGCCAGCGACCGCAACACCAGCGGTAAGCGCGGCGGGTGCACACGCAGCACGATCTCCGTGGCGGGCGCCCCACGGAAGTCGTCGCGCATCTGCCGCCACACCTGGTGTAGATCGAGGTCCGGCGGCCGGCGGCTGGGCTCACCGAGCCGGCGCACGGCGCTGATCCGGGACACCCGGTAGCTGCGCGGCCGGCCGCGATGGGCGGCGACAAGGTACCAGGTCGTGCCGACCTGGAGCAGCCCCCACGGATCGACGGTCCGGTCGCCCGGAGCGTCGGCTTGTCTCGACTGGTAGCGGATCCGGATCCGCTCGTCGTCGAGCACCGCGGCCTGCACCGCGGCCAGTGCGTTCAACACCGCCGGTTCGCGGTGCCATCCACCGGCGTCGAGGACGATCCGATCCCGCACGTGCGTGACCAGCCGGTGCTGATCGTCGGGAAGAGCGGTGGACAGCTTGTTCAGCGCGCGACAGAACGAGTTCCCCAGGCCGAGCGCTTCGGCCGTACCCCGCCCGCCCGCGACGAAGAGCGCGCGGGCCTCTTCCGCGGTGAGTTGCTCGGCATCCGGTTCGTACCCGGGGACCAGGGCGAATCCGCCACCGCGGCCACGTTCCGCATACACCGGGATACCGGCGGCGGACAGCGATTCCATATCGCGCAGCACCGTCCGTTTGGTGACTTCGAGGCGTTGGGCCAGCTCGGCGGCACTCATCCGCCCGTACCGCCGTAGCAGTTGAACGATCTGGAGCAACCGGTCCGCGCGCACCTCTCCAGAATCTCACGAAAAGGTGACACCGGATGTCACCTTGTGTGCCCGAGACTGTTCCCATGACCCAGATTCCGGATTTCCGATCAGACCTCGCCGCCGCCCAGGAGTGGGTGGCCGGACTCATGGCCGCGATCCGCCCCGACCAGTGGAGCGCCCCCACCCCCTGCACGGACTTCGATGTCCGCGGGCTGCTCGAGCACCTCTCCTGTCATCCGGCCAAACTGGTGGCCACCGCCACCGGCGCCGACCCGCGCCCGCTCCCCGCCCGAGCGGATATCGATATGAACCGGCCCGGTGAGGACTACCTGAAGCGGTCGAGCGCCGCCCTCGACCGGTGGGCCGACGACACGCTGCTGACCCGCACGCTCCTCGCACCCTGGGGCGAGGCCCCCGGCGGGCTCGCCGTCGGCGGGTACCTCATGGAAACCGTCGCGCACGGCTGGGACCTGGCCGTATCCATCGGACAGCCCGCCGAAGCCGATCCGGCACTGGTGGCCAAGGCGCAGGCCATCGCCGACCGAGCGCTGACCGACGCGTTCCGCGGCCCCGGGGCGCCGTTCGGCGTTCGTGTCGAGCCGCGTGCCGAGGCCGGGCCGACCGAGCGACTGGCCGCCTTCCTCGGCCGCGGCCGCCCCGAGAGCCGCTGACCGTTGGTCCGCGCCCGCCGCACCGCGTCGCCGATCGAACCGGTGCGGCGGGCCGGGCCGCCTACAAGTCGAGGACCATTTCGAACTCGGGCCGGACATCGCCGCCGCCGACGGTCCCCCGGACGCCGGTCCGCCGGAACCCGTGGCGGAAGTACAGGCGTTCGGCCGCGATATTCCCTTCGACGACTTCCAGGCGGATCCGGTCGCCGCCGCGGACGGTGGCGTGATCCAGTACCGCGCGCAGCAGCAGATCGGCGACTCCGGTGCCGCGCGCTTCCGGGGCGACCCACATCGAGATCAGGTGCAATTCGCCGCAGTCCCCGGTGACGCCGACCGTTCCCACCTCGGTATCGGCGGCGGCTGCCAGAAACTGCGCACGCCGTAGGAGTAACTCGCGCCAGTCCCGCTCCCCACGCTGCCGGGCCTCGACCAGGGTGGACCCGAACGCATGCGGCGCGTCCGCCAGCGCTCGAAGCCGGATCTGCCGGAAAACGGCCCACTCCGCGACCTGCAACTGCCGGACGTGCACCGTGGCGAGATCCATCCGGTGATTGTCGCGCAACCGGTACACCCGTGCCGCCACGTCGCGGAAAGCGATCCGGTCGGCACCGAGCGAACAGCCCGGCCCGATCGCGCTGATACGCCGGTCCCGTGGCAAGAACGGTGACGTGGGCCGGTTCGACATCACCGGCCACCACATCGTCCCGCAGCGGATGCGTCCGTCCGGGCAGACTGAAATGCCTTGAGGGAAACCAGAATTCGCACCGACCCGCACGACTGGCATATCGACGAGCGCGAGTGCCGGCGCCAGAAGAACCACCGTGGTCGCAGATTCGCCTATCCCGACCTCGACCCGCGCCGCACCGCGCTGGTGGTGATCGATATGGTGCCGTTCCACGTCGCCGAAACGCCTACAGTCGCGGAGTTCTGCCGGACTCGCCGGATCCCGGCGACATCGATATCGACGACACTCCGAACCGACAGACAACGCCCACCGGCAATGTGAGGATGGGAACAACGAGCCGACGAGGAGGAACCGTGGGGAAGTTGGACGGAAAAGTCGCTGTCGTCACCGGCGGCGCGCGCGGGCAGGGCCGCTCGCATGCGGTGACACTGGCCGCGGCGGGCGCCGATATCGTGCTGTGCGATATCGCCGCACCGATCGCGAGCGTGCCCTACGCACTGGGTTCGGAAGACGACCTCGCCGAGACCGTGAAACTGGTCGGCGACACCGGCCGCCGCTGCGTCCCGGTCACCGCCGACGTCCGTGATCAGGAACAGCTCTACGCCGTCGCCGACCGCGCCCTCGACGAATTCGGCCGTATCGACATCCTCCTGGCCAACGCGGGTATCGCATCCAACGCCCTGATCGCCGAAATGCCCGAACAGACCTGGCAGGACATGATCGACGTCAACCTGACCGGCGTCTATCACAGCTTCCGCGCCGTCGTCCCGCATATGATCGAGCGCGGCTCGGGCCGCATCGTCGCCACCGCCTCCATCGTCGCCCGCATGGGCGCCCGCCGATCCGGCCATTACGCCGCCGCGAAATGGGGTGTGGTCGGCCTGGTGAAATCGCTGGCCGAGGAGGTCGCGGAACACGGCATCACCGTGAACGCGGTACTACCCTCGGGAGTACAGACCGACATGATCATGAACCCCGCCACCTACCGCGAACTGATGCCCGACCACGAAAACCCCACTCGCGAGGACGCCATGGCGATGTTCGAGGCCGGGGGCGGGCTCATCCAGCCGGAGGAGGTCTCGGAACTGATCCTGCTACTGGTCTCCGACTCCGGCGGCCGCTACAACGGCGAGGCGCTGACGATCTCCGGCGGCCTGAGCACCCACACGGTCTGAGCGGATCTTTCGGCCCCACGGGGGTGGCCGATCACCTGGGACTATCTCGGTAACGGCGTTTCCGGCGGTTTCTCTCAGTAGGTTCGGGCGTCGGGCCAGCGGTCGGCGAAGGCGTTGACCGCTGACTTCCAGCGCATCGTCCATCGTGCCCGACCGGCCCCGGCCGGGTCGAGCGAACGAGTCACCTCCGGCCTACGACACCTCTCCCGATTCGGTGCGCACCGTGCTGACCGGCGCCGACCCGTGCGAGATCCCGCTGCGGATCGGAGCCGCGCCACTGTTGCCGGTGGCGGATTACCAGGCGGTGCACAGTTGCCGGTTCGGCGCCGCCGAGAACCCGAGCGCAATCGACTACGGCTACCAGCACGAGAACGAGATCTCCCGCTCGGAAACCGTTACCGTGAACGGGCGGGAAGTGTTCGTCACCCGTGTGATCGCCGGTGGCCACATCGGCTACACAGTGGTAGCCGGGCCACCCGTCACCGGTGATCTGGTTCCGACGGTCACAGCTTTCGGCCTGGACCACGCCGAAGTGGAGCGGGCCCGCGATGCGCTCATGGCCCGGTTCCCGGCGCCCTGAGTCACCGGCGGATCATTCTCGGTCCCCACGCATCCGGGCGATGAAGGCATCCCAGTCCGCCGGTGCGAAGTCCAGCGCGGGGCCGGCCGGGTTCTTGGAATTCCGTACGCCGACCCGCCCCGAGCCCAGCCATGCGACTTCGACACAGTCACCCTGGGTCCCGCTATAGGAGGACTTGAACCACTCATCCCCGGAATACCCGATCATGATTGCTCGTATCTCCTTGCTATTTTCCGGATTCGGTCCCGCGAGACGACTTCGTCGTACGTTGCGGACCGAATCGTTTCGTACAGGGACCGAAATCGATCCACATCAACGGTGTCCTCGAAAGTCATCGAGCCGATCGCACCCTCGGAGTGGACTACGGACGGCTCGGTATCCGGAAAGTCGAGGACAATAAATGGCGGAACGACGTGGCCGGTGGGAAGACCGGCCTCGAACGGGACCACCCGGATCGCAATGTTCTCCTGGGTGCTCACATCGGCAATGCAGCGGCACTGAGCAGCCATCTTCGGTTTCGACCCGACCACCGTGTGCAGCACACTCTCGTGCAATAAGAACTCGAGTCGAGCCTTCCAACGCCGCTGCACGATTCGAGTACGACGCTGCATGCGCATTTCGACCCAGCTGTCGACCTCCGCTTCCGGATCGTCGGGTGCGGACGCGCGATAGACGGCTCGGGCATAGTCCGCAGTCTGGAGCAGGCCAGGGATCACAAGTGGTTGGAAGAACCGGAATTCCGTTGCATAGGACTCCAGTTCGAGGTAGGAGCTGAATCCTTCATGCAGGAAGTGGCGATAGTTCTGCCACCAGACCTTGGTGTTCGATTCCGCGGCAATGGCCATCAGATACTGGGTGCGATCGTCCGGCAGATCGAAGTAACCGCAGAGGTATTCGACCTCCCGGACCTTGATCCGCTCATACTGCCCCAGCTCGATCCGGCTCAATGTCGCCCGGCTGAACTCGGTCTCCCGGGCCACCTGTTCCAGCGTCGAACCGCGTGCGTGGCGCGCGTCGCGCAACGCTCTCCCAGTTGCCGCCGCGGCAATGTGGTGCCGCTGAGATCCGCCTTGCTCGGCATCGTGCCTCCCCTGTTTCTCAACGAATCGCCCGGCGTTTCTCAGTGCGAGAACAATCGTAGGCAGGTACCGGGAAACGTGCTGCGCCTTCCGATCGATCCCATGACGGCCTCCCGCCGACCCACGCCGAGTCTGTGACCTGCAGCAACATAGTCGCATGTCCGAGAGATACGGAAGTCGTTGGCGCAAAGACGCTTTCCCGGCGGCCACCGGCGCCGCCGAGACGCACGCACCGACGCGCCACACCGAATGCGACGGCCGGCTGGCCGCCTGGCGGCTCGACCGCGGGGCGATCCAGATCCTGGAGGTGCGCAATACAGCGGACGCGGCCGCACCGCTGCCCGCCCGCGCCTGCACCGACCTCGCGGATATGCGGGAACGGTTCCCCGAATACACCCGCCTGTGGGATGCGATCCGTCACGAGTTCTGGACACATACCGTCGCGCGGGGACTGCTCGGATGAGCGTTATCCGCTACCCCGACGATGAGTCGGTCGCCGAAATCACCGCGCACTTCCTGCCGACCGTACCCGCCGGATCGCTGCCCGTACTGTTCGGATTCCGCTTCGACGGCGAGACGATCCACGCCGAATGCGCCGAGGTCGATCCGAGCCGGGACGTCACGGATCCGAATCCGATCCATGTGGCGGCCGCCCGGGTGCGCGCCGTCCTCGGCCCCGGCATGTTCGGACTCGGTTTCGTCTTCCTTGTTTCGCCGATCAACTGGATTCCCGCGCCGCCGCCCGGCATATCCCGGCACCCGTCCGTACCGGAGCCGCGCGACTCCCCGCCGGGTCCGATGTCCTCGCGGCCGCCACCATCGATGCCACCGGTCGTCAGTGGTGGGCGGTCCGCCCCCACCACTGCGGCGCCGACCCGATACTCCTGCGGTTCCCCGCTGTCGCACCCCGGGATTGGCGCCTACCGGAATCCATCGACGCGTCCCTGTGGACCGCCGCACTCGCTCTCGACGACGCCAACCATCCGCATCTACTGCGGCTGCGGATCACGAACCCGCGCGAACGGACCGGACTGTGAGCGCTACCCGTGTCCGCCTGCACCGAAGCCCGCGCTCACCAGGCGTCGGCGCGCTCCTCCGCCAACCGGCGCCAGGCCAGGTCCAGCCAGCTGCCGAAATGGCGGGTGAACTCGGCCGGGGTGGCCGGGCGCACCGTGACGTGGGTTCCGCGCTGTTCGGTGTAGCGGCCGTCGCCGGTGATGTCGTGCCATTCCAGCGACCGGAGCGGGTCGGCATTCGCGTCGAATCGCCCCAGCCGCAGCACCGCGCAACCGCCACCGTCGGCCTCTCTCCGGACCAGCCGCCGATACCGGTCCCGGGCACGGGTGCGCTGCGGATTCTCGAACTGCTCCTGCCGGGAGTCCACATCGTCGGGATGGAAGGTCTCGGGTCCGGCCGTGCCGGGCGCGCAACCGGGCAACGCGGCCACCAGCCGGGCCACCAGCTGCTCCGGCCGCAGAAGTCGCACCTGAATCGACCCGAAGTCGTCGGCATTGCCGGCCTGGCTCATCGTCACCGCATGACTCTCGGTGCGCGCGCCCACGATCCGGTAGTTGCGCATATCGCCGCGTCCGGTGCTGCGTTTGTGCGCGACAGTGCCGCCGAAGATCGCGATATGCATTTTCGAGGTGCCCAGCGTATCCAAGGCCAGCTGGATAGTGGCGCGCTCCTCCCGTGTATACCGCTCCCGCACCGCGAGGCGATGCGCCCGGGCTTCGTCGTTGAAGGCGAAACGGCTGGTGTAGCGCAGTGGGCTGGGGAACCGATCGTAGGCGTCGCTGTACCACAGCGCCGCGAAATCATCCGGCTCCCACGTCCACTCGGACATCGATCGTTCCTCTTTTTCGTTGCGGGACAGCAGCTCCCGCGATGTATCGGCGACGTTCCGGTACCGCACCGAATGCCGTTCGGCCGGCCGACCGAGCGGCTCGTACGGCGAAACTCTCGGCTTCTAGTCGGGGTTGCGTCCGATCACGCCACCGTCGATGGTGGGCGGGATAGCGCCCAGCAATTCCTCGGTGTTCTCCTGGTTGATCAGGTAATCGGGGGTCGAACGCTTCGACTCGTCGTCCTGACCGCCACGTCCCGCACCGGCGCCGCCCATCGGCATACCCGTCATCCCACGGTTCGCCGCCGCGTTCGCCGCGGCGGCGGACGCACCGGCCGGGACGCCGGCGGCGGTATTCGGTGCGCCCTGAACCGTGCGGCCGGGAGTCTGCGACTCGGGAGTGCCCGGGGAACCGGGAGTTCCCGAAGGTGTACCGCCCGGCGAACCGGGACTTGTGGTCACACCGGCCGGTGTGGTGCCCGCCGGGACAGTGGGGGTGGTGCCGGTGGGGTTTTCCGTGGACGCGGGCTCGGTGGCGGTGTCGCGAACCATCACTCCCATGGCACAGGCCGGGCCGCCCCCGGCGCCGAACTCGACTCGACGCTGCCCCGCTCAGATCCCCAGCACCAGTTTCGCGGTGGTGAAGTAGATGATCAGCCCGGTCGCGTCGACCAGCGTCGTGACCATGGGCGCCGAGACCACCGCCGGGTCGATCCGTAGCCGCTTGGCCAGCAGCGGCATGGTGCCGCCGATGGTGGCGGCCCAGGCACAGATCAGCACCAGGGTGACTCCGACTACCACCGCGACCCGGGGGCCGACGAACAGTCCGCCGATGATCACACCGACCACAGCCAGCATGGTCCCGAGGACCAACCCCACCCGGCACTCCCGCCAGATGACCTTGAACAGGTCGCCACCGCGCACCTCCCCGACCGCGACCGCGCGCACACAAGCCGTGGCGGCTTGGGCGCCGGCATTACCGCCCGCCCCGATGAGCAGTGGAATGAACAGCGCCAGCTGTGCCGCCTGCTCGAGGGTGGCCTCGAAGAAACCGGTCACGCTCACGGTCAGCGTCGCCGCGACCAGCAGCAGCATCAGCCACAGCGCGCGGTAGCGGGCGAGCTGGAACACCCCGGCGGCCATGTAGTGGCCTTCCCAGGGCGCCGAACCGGCCTGTTTGGCGACGTCCTCGCTGTCGGCGGCCTCGATGACCTCGACGGCGTCGTCGATGGTGAGCAGCCCGACCAACCGGTCCTCGCTGTCGACGACGGGCAGGTTGATGTCGTTGGTCTCGCGCATGAGGCGCGCGGCCTTCTCCGCCGAATCGGTGGCGCGGACGAACGCGGGTTCGGTGACGACGAGGTCGGCGACCATGGTGTCGGGGCCGGTGAGTACGAGTTCGCGCAGTTCCACGATGCCCTGCAGGCGGCGGCCCGCATCGACCACAGGAAGGGTGTAGACCGTTTCGGCGTTGCCGCCCTTGAGCCGGACCGTGCGCAGGGCGTCGGCGACGGTGAGGGTGCCGGGGATCGCGACGACCTCGGGCGACATGTACCGGCCGACCGAGCCCTCGGGGTAGCCGAGCAGCGCGGCGGTCATCCGGCGTTCGCGGGGGCTCAGCCCGGCGAGGGCTTTCTTCGCCACCTTCGCCGGCGCTTCGCGCAGCATGCGGGCACGGTCGTCGGGTGCCATGCCTTCGACGAGTTCGCGGAAACTCTGGTCCCGCAGGCCCTGCAGGATCTGCTGCTGATCGACGGGTTCGAGTTCCTCGAACACCGCCAATGCCAGATCCTTGTCAAGCAATCGGAACGCGACCCCGGCCTCGACGGCGTCCATCCGCGCGAGTTCGTCGGCGATGACGTGCGGCGGATGGTTGGCCAGCCAGTGCAGCGCGGCGTCGACGCGGTGGCTCTCGACCACGCCCTGGAGGGATTCCGACAGCGTCGTCGGCACTTCGATGAGATCGATCTGCGACATGAGAAGTCCTCGGCACAGCAGTGAGTTGCGAGTGATTTCGAAGGAAAGTCACACCGCGAGGCGCCGAGCCGGGCCGCTCCGCCGACAGTTACTGCAAGCGGAAACACGGGCGGACGACGCCGCGCGGCCTTCGACTGGGAGGTTCGCTGCGCATTGCAACACCACCTCCTCTTGGTCGCCGCCACGCGCGTGGGTACACGCCCGATCCGGAAAACTGTCTATGAATGCGAACGCATTCTTGATCAGAATACATCCTGACCACGGGAAGTCCGCATCGAAAGGTTCGTCACACGGCGTTTCACACTCCCGGGCGTGTCCGCGCGCCGTGCAGTTGCGCGGGATCGTCGAGAAACAGGCTGATCCGCGTCACCGCGGCGGAGATCCGGCCGCTGGGCAGCGGCGACTCCACCCGGATATCGACCGGTTCGCGGAGTGTCACATCGACGGTGGTGCCGTCCGGTCCGGCGAGGAACAGGCGGTCGCCGTCGAGGGCTGTTCCGGTGTGGTTGTAGCGGCGGTGTTCGGCGACGGCCGCGATCCGGTCGAACGCGATGGTCGCGATCTCACGGCCGCCGCGGCGCAGCACCAGCGCACGGGCGGTGGCGTAGTGCGGGTAGGCGATATCCGCGACGAACATCGCGAACAGCAGCAGTAACGACCACAGCGACAGCACGCCCAGCGAAACACTCAGCCACGCCCACGGGATCAGGATGTGAAGCACCGCCATTTCCAGCAAGGTCGCCGCCAGAAAGGCCAGTGGCATCGCCAGCACGCCCTGTGTGCCGGGCAACGGCGCGCGTTCTCGGCCGTCGCAATCGGTTCGCCGGCGCAACCACAGCCAGACCGCACGGTAGGCCCGGCCCTGGTTTCGCAGGAACCTGGTTGTGCGCCCGGTCATGGTCGATCGTCCGCGCCGGTGAGCAGTTCGATCGCCCGCAGGACCGCCCGGCGCTGGGCCGGATCGGGCACGAATGCCGCGAGCGACAGATCGGGCCCGCTTGCGCCGCCGGAAGAGCCGGAAGCGGTCAGCGATTCGAAGTCGGCAGCACGCAGCCCGGCGGCGAGCTCGTGCGCCACCTGTTCGATCAACTCCCCGGACTGTTCCACCGCCCGGCCGCTCAACCGCTCCCAGCCGTGCAGCATCCGGCGGTAGCTCTCCCGGGCCGCGGGATCGGAGAACGCGCGCGCGAACCAGCTGAACATCTCGTCCGGGGTGTCGCCGGAGATGGCGATGATCTCCAGCAGATCGCGCTCCCGGTCGAGTGCGGCGCGTTCCAGGTCGTCGGCTCGCTCGCGGGCGGCGTCGAGCGCGTCGGCGAGCTCCGCGGATAGCGCGGTGAGCGTCCGGCCCGCGTCGACGGCGGCCAACATCCGGCCGAGCCCTTCCTTCTTGCGGACGAGCTGGGCGACACGGTGGGAGATCTCGTCGTGCAGGGCCGCCAGATCGGCGCGGAGGTCATCGGTATCCGATGTTCCGTGCTCGGTCTCGAACACGGCGGCCACGGCACCCAGCGGCAACCCGTTGTCGGCGAGCCAGCGGATACGCATGAGCCGCGCCAGCTCCGCCAGTCCGTAGTCGCGGTAGCCGTTGTCGGGGCGGACCGGTTCGGGCAGCAGGCCGAGCCGGTGATAGTGGCGGACGGCGCGAGGAGTCGTCCCGGCGGCCGTGGCTATTTCGCTGATCCTCATAGCACCAGCTTCCGGTGTGACGCTACGTCGTAGTCAAGACCGGAACCGGGGATCGGACGCACCTCGCGCGCGAATCTCCCATGTAGGCGATGCCGCGTCGGTCGAATACCGCATCGCCCGGCGCAGTTCTCGAGGGAAGATCGAGTCTTCGACTTCCGGCCAGGTCCGGGTGTGCCGGACCCACTCCGGGATCGGTCCGCGCTGCACACCGAAGAGGAACAGATGCGGCACCAGGCCGCGCAGTGCCTGGTGGACCTCGAGGCGGTCGTCGATCATATGGGTGACGCCGAGCTCCGCGCAGTGCACCGCCTTGTCGGCACGTTCCCGGCAGAACCGGACATTGCCGCGCGCGATACCCGTCCGCCGGTAGAAATCGTGATGGTCCAGCCATTGCGTGGTGCGTTCCTGGACCCGGGGCCCGCATTTGGAGATCACCCACGCCCGGCCGCCGAACCGGCTCACCAGCCGGGGCAGCACCTCGAAAGCGTGGTCACTGGGCGGGGTTCGCATGGCCTCTTCCGCGCCGCCCGAGAGGAAGACGGTATCGCCTGGGCCGTCGGCGAGGGCCGCTCCCTGGATCACCCGGCCGAAATCCACGCCGAGTGTCGGTTGTCCTTCGTTCATATCTCCCTCAGTGTGACGCGCGGCACCGACACAGGCGACCAGTTTTCGCCCGGCGGCACCACGACGGACTTGCCCCGGTCGTAGGCCGGAGCGATGGGGGAATCGAAAGGCCCCCGGGGCTGGGCGCGCCGAGATCGGGCCGAACCATGTCTTCGCCTTAGCGGATGTTGCGGGCTGCGGTCAGCGATTCACGGTGGAGGTGAGGCGAAACCGCCCAGGTAGGGGCTTTGGCGCACAATCGCGCTTCGCCGCTGACGATATGCGCGATTCGGTGCAGGCAGCGCGGAAACGTTGCCCGGCCGCCGAGACCTCGCCAGAGTGGAAACCGAGATATCTCACGGTGGCCCCCGGGCCCGACATCTGAGGAGAGTGCTGTGCGCTTCGGAATCTTCATCCCGCAGGGGTGGCGTCTCGACCTGGTAGGTCTCGATCCCGCTACCCACTGGGAGGTGATGCGGGGTCTGGCGGCCCGCGCCGATGCGAACCCGGTGTGGGAGTCGCTGTGGGTGTACGACCATTTCCACACTGTTCCGGAGCCGAGCGAGGAAGCCACTCACGAAGCCTGGACCCTCATGTCCGCCTTCGCCGCCACCACGACCCGGGTGCGGCTGGGCCAGATGTGTACGGCGATCAGTTACCGCAACCCCGCCTACCTCGCCAAGGTCGCGGCGACAGTGGATCTGATCTCCGGGGGCCGCACCGAGATGGGTATCGGCGGCGGCTGGTACGAACACGAATGGCGCGCCTACGGATACGGTTTCCCCACCGCCGGGGAGCGGCTCGGCCGGCTTGAGGAAGGGGTGCAGATCTTCCGTCAGGCCTGGCAGACCGGCGCCGCCACCCTCGACGGCCGCTACTACCAGGTGGACGGCGCGATCGTGCGCCCGCTGCCCGCCCAAGAGGGCGGCCTGCCGCTCTGGATCGCGGGCGGCGGCGAGAAGAAAACCCTGCGTATCGCCGCGAAATACGCGAACTACACGAACTTCGCCGGTAACAGCCCCGACGAGTTCACCCACAAATCGGAGATCCTGCGCACGCACTGCGCCGAGGTGGGCACCGATTTCGACGCCATCGTGCGCAGCGCCAACTTCAATGTCGCCATCGGTGCCACCGAGGCCGAGGTCGAACAGCGCAAGTCCGAGCACGCCGCCCGGATCGCCCCGGTCCTGGGCGAGGAGAAGGCGCGCGCCTACGTCGACAACCTGAACAACGGCAGCGCGGCGGTCGGCACCCCGGAACAGATCGTGGAGAAACTGTCCGCCGTCCGTGATCGCGGGCTGGGCTACGCCATCTTCAACTTCCCCGAAGCGGCCTACGACACCAGCGGTATCGAACTCTTCGAACGCGAAGTGCTCCCGGCACTGTCCTGATTCCGGGCAGCGGTGGTCCCGGTGGGACGCCAACGAGGCCGCGGGCCACCGCGCGGTGCCGTACCCGATTCCGGCGATGAGGATCAGCGGCCGCCCATGGACGGATCGAGATCAGAGCTCGGTATGGTGCGTGCGGACTTGATCTTCTCGATCCTCGCCAGGACTCCGTTGATCGCACTCTCGTCGAAGCCGAGATTGTCGAGGGCGCCACGTACCTGGTCCGGGGACAGGGATCCACGGCTTCCAGTACGTCCGGGTCGAAGTCGGCGCCACGGTGGGTGTCTGCGAAGTCGGAGTCGATCCCGAACGATATCGCGTCATCGCGACGGGGGTCCGGAGCCTGTGGAAAGGCGTACCCGTGGTCGAAAAGAACCAGGTCACCGTTCTCGTCGCGCCGGTAGTTGTGCGCCAACCCGTCCGGCATGCCGATGATGTAGTGCAGGACGGCCGCCTGTTGCTGCTGTTTCGCATCGAAGGCGTGCCAGGGCTCCTCGTCGGGTCGCAGTGTGCGATATTCCTACACGGAGCCAGGGCCGTGCGGCCCCCGCTCGATCAGCCCGGTGGGGGGCACGAGATCGAACCCGAGCAATCGGTTGATGCGATACGCCGCGACCTCCCGCTTCGCCAACTCACCCGGCACGTGCCGAATCCAGCTGATCCCATCGAAGGTTTCCTCGGCCGCGGGCTTGTAGACAACCAATTTGTCGTCGCTACCCCGCATGATGTGCACACCGTTGTTGTTGCCCGGCGGCAAGGACGCGGTCAACTCGTCTTCGGACCTCAGCTGCGTCCGAGAACTCATCGCCCGCTCCTCCGGAGTCGGCCGATACGACCTCGACTGTTCCGCCCTCGAAGCGGAATCCGGTGAATGTTCGATCCGGTCTCTACCGAACAGGCCGAGGGATGCCTCTTCGGCACGGCCGGCGGCCGCAGGACCGGTCCGGATCGTCCCGTTGAAGTCCTGCCGCCGACCGACATCCCGCTCGGTGAATCGCAGCAAAGCGGCGGTGATCCGTTCCACCACTTCCGACATGCGGTGCCACTCCATCGATCACCAGCACCGGCCTACATACCGCACAGAACTACAGCATGCAGCTCACGCAGCCCTCGACCTCGGTGCCCTCCAGCGCCATCTGCCGCAGGCGGATGTAGTAGAGGGTTTTGATGCCCTTACGCCAGGCGTAGATCTGGGCCTTGTTCAGGTCGCGGGTGGTGGCGGTGTCCTTGAAGAAGAGGGTCAGCGACAGGCCCTGGTCCACGTGCTGGGTGGCCGCGGCGTAGGTGTCGATGATCTTCTCGTAGCCGATCTCGTACGCATCCTGGTAGTAGTCCAGGTTCTCGTTGGTCATGTACGGGGCCGGGTAGTAGACGCGGCCGATCTTGCCTTCCTTGCGGATCTCGATCTTCGACGCCACCGGGTGGATGGAACTGGTGGAGTGGTTGATGTAGGAGATCGACCCGGTCGGTGGGACGGCCTGCAGGTTCTGGTTGTAGAGGCCGTGCTCCATGACAGCGGCCTTCAGTTCCCGCCAGTCGTCCTGGGTGGGGATGCGGATACCGGCGTCGGCGAACAATCGCGCGACCCGTTCGGTCTTCGGTTCCCACACCCGGTCGGTGTACTTGTCGAAGTACTCACCGGAGGCGTACTTGGATTCGGGGAACCCACCGAAGTACGTACCACGTTCCCGGGCGAGCGTATTCGAGGCCCGCAGGGCGTGGTAGACGACAGTGTAGAAGTAGATGTTCGTGAAATCCAGGCCCTCATCGGACCCGTAGTGGATGTGCTCGCGGGCCAGGTATCCGTGCAGGTTCATCTGGCCGAGGCCGATGGCGTGCGAGGAGTTGTTGCCCTGTTCGATCGAGGGCACCGAGTTGATATGGGTCTGATCGGAGACGGCGGTCAGGGCCCGGATCGCCACCTCGATGGTCCGGGCGAAATCCGGGGAGTCCATCGCCTTGGCGATATTGAGCGACCCCAGGTTGCAGGAGATGTCCTTGCCCACGTGCGCGTAGGTGAGGTCGTCGTTGTAGATCGACGGGGTGGAGACCTGCAGGATCTCCGAGCACAGGTTCGAATGGGTGATCTTGCCGGCGATCGGGTTGGCCCGGTTCACCGTGTCCTCGAACATGATGTAGGGGTAGCCGGATTCGAACTGCAGCTCGGCGATGGTCTGGAAGAACTCGCGCGCCTTGATCTTGGACTTGCGGATCCGCTTGTCGTCGACCATCTCGTAGTACTTCTCGGTGACGTCGACATCGGCGAACGGCTTGCCGTAGATACGTTCCACGTCGTACGGCGAGAACAGGTACATGTCCTCGTTCTTCTTGGCCAGTTCGAAGGTGATGTCCGGGATCACCACGCCCAGCGACAGCGTCTTGATGCGGATCTTCTCGTCCGCGTTCTCCCGCTTGGTGTCGAGGAAACGGTAGATATCGGGGTGGTGGGCGTGCAGGTACACCGCACCCGCGCCTTGGCGCGCACCGAGCTGGTTGGCGTAGGAGAAGGAATCCTCGAGCAGTTTCATGATCGGGATGACGCCCGAGGACTGGTTCTCGATCTTCTTGATCGGGGCACCGTGCTCGCGGATATTGCTGAGCAGCAGTGCCACTCCGCCGCCGCGCTTGGACAGCTGCAGCGCGGAGTTGATGGAGCGCCCGATGGACTCCATATTGTCCTCGATACGCAGCAGGAAGCAGGACACCGGTTCGCCGCGCTGCTTCTTACCGGAGTTGAGGAAGGTCGGGGTGGCCGGCTGGAAACGGCCGTCGATGATCTCCTCGACGAGTTTGCTCGCGAGCACCTCGTCACCGGCGGCCAGGGTCAGCGCGACCATGCACACCCGGTCCTCGAAACGCTCCAGGTAGCGCTTCCCGTCGAAGGTCTTGAGGGTGTAGGAGGTGTAGTACTTGAACGCGCCGAGGAAGGTAGGGAACCGGAACTTCTTGGCATACGCCTGCTGGAACAGCTTCTTCACGAAGGCCCGGCTGTACTGGTCGAGTACCTCGGGTTCGTAGTAGTTCTCCTCCACAAGGTAATCGAGCTTCTCGTCGAGGTTGTGGAAGAAGACCGTGTTCTGGTTGACGTGCTGCAGGAAGTACTGGTTGGCGGCTTCGCGATCCTTGTCGAACTGGATCTCGCCATCCGGGCCGTACAGGTTCAGCATCGCGTTGAGGGCGTGGTAGTCCAGCACCTCACCGGATTCGCCGGTGCGCTGCGGGGGCTGCTCCAGCCGGGCGGTCATACCTGCTGGTGCTGTCGTTGTTGCTGCCAAAACAATCCCAATCCCTCACGGACGCGGGCGACGTCCTCGGCGGTTCCCATGAGTTCGAAGCGGTACAGGTAGGGCACCCCGCATTTGCGGGAGATGACATCACCTGCGAAGCAGAAGGTGTCGCCGAAGTTCGTGTTCCCGGCCGCGATGACCCCGCGCAACAGGGCGCGGTTGTGCGGATCGTTGAGGAACTTGGCGACCTGGCGCGGGACGAATTCCTTGTCGGAACGTGTCGAACCGAGTACATGCCGGCCGCCCCCGTAGGTGGGGACGATCAGCACGTAGGGTTCGTCGACCCGCAGCGAGTCGGTGGTGTGCAGGGGGATCCGGAGTGCCGGGATACCCAGCTTCTCGACGAACCGGTGGGTGTTCTCCGACGCACTGGAGAAATAGACCAGCGTATGCGACTCGGACATCTCACCTCCCCTGTTCCCCGACCCGGTCGGGCGCGCTGTTCGCTCAGGCTGTGTCTATCGGGCCTGAGCGCGGGCCCTTCGTGGTTACGCTGCGCTGCCGCCTTCGGGCCTGACGCACTCAGGCGGCGACGGTGGCCAGCGCCTTGATGCGATCGGGCCGGAAACCGGACCAGTGCTCGTCACCGGAGACGACGACGGGGGCCTGCAGGTAGCCGAGGGCCATCACGTAGTCGCGGGCATCGGCATCGGTGGAGATATCGACGACCTGATATTCCACCCCGGCCTTGTCGAGGGCCTTGTAGGTGGCGTTGCACTGCACGCAAGCGGGCTTGGTGTACACGGTGATCATTCGAGTCCCTCTCTCCTGTGCCTATGTGCGGTGTTCGCGGTCCTTCGTGGTGACGGTCCGCCGCCCTCCGGGCCGAGCTCACCGCATGCCTGATCCCAGCCGGTGACCCGTCTGCGTTGTGCGGTGTGTCGGCACGATCGGATGATCTGCGCAAACTCCGAGGACCGACCCTGAAACGCCACGTCCGGGCCGGTTCCACCTGGTGCCAGCGGGCCTGTTGCACCGCCGCCTCCAAGCATCGATGACACTACACCTAGTGGCCGACAGAAAGAAACAACACGAGATGTTGCGAGTCACAACCATGTGATTTCACCGCTGTAAGCCGCAGGACAGCAACTCGACACGCCGCATTCACCGTGGCCCAGATCACAAATCGCTCGAGCCAGTTCTCTTTCAGCAAACGCAGGAGACTACGTCTGTCACACCAGTAGCTCCGGGCCCCAGCAGGCCCTCGGGTCCCGTAGGAAACCGACCGACCGGAAACATGAGGGCCGCTCCGTCGACGACGGAGCGGCCCTCATGATGCGCCGATATCAGGCGGAGACGAGCTCCCCGCTGGCCGCGGCGACCAGAACCTTCACCGACTCGGCCAGTTCGCGCTGCACCTCGGCATCCTCACGCGGGTGACCGGCGGCGAAGCGCTCGCCCCACGCGGCATAGTGCAGATGCGCTTCCTCCACGATCTTCCCGCCGGCGATACCCACGGACTTGACCGCGTCGGCGTGCGCCCACCGGGCGGCGTTGGGGCTGATCGAACCGCTGAGCACGGCCACCGGCTTACCGCCGATCGCACCCGCGCCGTAGGGACGGGACAGCCAATCGATCGCATTCTTCAATACCGCCGGCAGGGTCCCGTTATATTCCGGGGTGACCAACAGCAGACCGTCGCTCGCCGCGACCGCGTCGCGCAGCGCCTGGGCAGCGGCCGGTACCGAACCCGCGATATCGATATCCTCGTTGTAGAACGGGATATCACCGATACCTTCGTAGAGGGAGACCTCGACGCCCGCGGGCGCGGTGGAGGCCGCCGCCTCGGCGACCTGGCGACTGACCGAGGCGTCGCGAAGGCTGCCGACGAGGGCGACGATACGGGTCTGGCTCATGTTCACTCCTGCGGTACTAGTTGTGTGACGATCCCACTGCCCAGACTAACCGGACCACGGTCCGCTACATTCCTCCGGAGGGACGCACAGCGCCGTGAACTACGACACACTCAGTCCGGATCCCACCGAATCCGGACCCTCGGGTGACCCGCGACCGAACCCCGCGTCGGCCGAGCCGCTCGCACTGCGGGTCCGGCCGCCGCACCGGGGGGTGGGACCCGAACTACCCGGTACCGCCGAACCCGCCGAACGCGCCGACGCCGCGCGCAACCGGCGCCGACTGCTCGACGCCGCACAGGAACTCGTACGCGACCACGGCGTGGACGCCCTCACCATGGACGCGCTCGCCAAACGGGCCGGGGTCGGCAAGGGCACGGTGTTCCGGCGGTTCGGCAACCGGACCGGCCTGATGTACGCGCTGCTCGACCACTCCGAGACCCAGGCGCAGGAGGCGTTCATCTTCGGCCCGCCGCCGCTGGGACCGGGCGCGCCACCGGTGGAGCGGCTCGTCGCGTTCGGACGGGCTCGGCTACTGGATATCGAAGTCACGGGCGAACTGCATCGCGCGGCCGAACTCGGCTCCTCCGAGGACCATTTCAGCAGCCGGCCCTATCTCGTACTGAAAACCCATGTGACGATGCTGCTGCGCGACGCGGGCACCCCGGGCGATCCCGCGCTGCTGGCCGATACCCTGCTTGCCGCGCTCGGCGCCGCGCTCGTCCTGCACCAGCTCCGCACACTCGGTTACACGCGCGAGCAGATCGGCGACAACTGGGAAGCCCTTGTTCGTCGCGTGGCCGTTTCCCCCGAGCAGTAGAGTGATCCGGCATGGGAAACCTGCGTGAACAGATCATCTCCGAACTGGGTGTGCTGCCGAACATCGAGCCGAAGGACGAGATTCGGCGCCGCGTCGATTTCCTGAAGGACTATCTGCGCGCCACACCGGCGAAGGGTTTCGTGCTCGGCATCAGCGGAGGCCAGGACAGCGCCCTCGCCGGACGGCTGTGCCAGCTGGCCGCCGAAGAGTTGCGCGCCGAAGGTCACGAGGCCCGATTCGTCGCCGTGCGGCTACCCTACGGTGTTCAATCCGACGAAGCCGACGCCCGCGTCGCCATGACCTTCGTCGCGCCCGACGAATCGGTGGTGGTGAACGTCCGGCCGGGCGCCAACGCCGTGGCGGCAGAGGTGGCTTCGGCCCTCAAGGTCGGCAAACTACGAGATTTCGTGCGCGGCAACATCAAGGCCCGCGAGCGGATGGTGATCCAGTACGCCATCGCCGGTCAGGAGAACCTGCTGGTGATCGGTACCGATCACGCCGCCGAAGCGGTCACCGGGTTCTTCACCAAGTACGGCGACGGCGGCGTGGACGTCACCCCGCTGACCGGTCTGACCAAACGGCAGGGTGCCGCGCTGCTCGAGGAATTGGGCGCACCCGCGCGCCTGTCGTCCAAGGTGCCGACCGCGGATCTGGAGGACGACCGTCCGGCGCTGCCCGACGAGGAAGCACTCGGCCTGCGCTACAGCGAGATCGACGACTACCTCGAGGGCAAGGACGTCACCGACGACGTGGCGAAGCGGCTCGAAACGATCTACCGGACAACTCGCCACAAGCGCACGGTTCCGGTGACTCCGCTCGACGATTGGTGGCGCTGAGCGCTGCGGTCCACCCCTGGAGCCCGGCCGGTCGGCTGCGGGGCGCGACCATTCACTGATCGAGAGTCCGGGCCGGGATGGCCGCACTACGGAACAGCTTTCGTCCTGTCGTGCCCGGAGACGCTGCGAACCAGCACCACATGGCTTCGGCGAGTGGATCGCGGCAGGCGCTGCCCGGGACTGGCCCGCACGGCGTCCGGCTGTCGCGCGAGCGCGCAGTGAGCGCCCGGGCGGCGCTGATCGAGCCGCGGATCAGCCGCCCGCGAAGGGTGGCATGACATCGACGCGCGAGGTCAGTGTCGCGCTGCTGTCCCGGGTCAGCTCGTCACCCATCAGGTACGCGCAGACACCGAGCAT
Source organism: Nocardia fusca NBRC 14340 (assembly GCF_001618425.1). Taxonomy (GTDB): domain Bacteria; phylum Actinomycetota; class Actinomycetes; order Mycobacteriales; family Mycobacteriaceae; genus Nocardia; species Nocardia fusca. Next base: position 58,824 of record NZ_BDCU01000051.1, on the reverse strand, counting down.
CTTGTCCAGATCCGGTCCGTAGACCGCGCTCAGCCGGGAACGGAGGTCGGCGATCGTGGCACCGGGGGGCAGGTCCAGGGTCTCGGTGTCCTTGCCGACCGCATCGGCCACGGCGGCGAAGTAGCGGACCTCAACCACCTATTGCTCCCATCGTGCGTTCCGGGGGGACGAAATCCTCGGCATCGATGCCGTGGCCCGCCCATTTCTGCCACATCGCGCCGCGCCACAGCTGCGCGAGTTCCGCATCGCTCGCCCCGGCGCGCAGACTCGCGCGCAGATCGAACTCCTGATCACTGAACAGGCAGGACCGCAGCATACCGTCGGCAGTGAGCCGGGTGCGGTCACAGGTATCGCAGAATTTGCGGGTCACCGAGGCGATGATGCCGACGGTCGCGGGGCCCCCGTCGACCAGCCAGGTCTCCGCCGGTGCGGCCGGATCGTCGCGGCCGACGGCGGTGAGCCGGAACCGGGCGCCCAACACCTCCAGCAGTTCGGCGGCGGTCACCATATTGGCCCGCGCCCATTCGTGATCGGCGTCCAGCGGCATCTCCTCGATGAACCGCAGTTCACACCCTTCGTCCAGGCACCAGCGCAGCAGGTCCGTGGCGCCGTGCAGGGTCTGCCGCATGAGGACCGCGTTCAGCTTCACCGGCGCCAGCCCGGCCGCGACGGCGGCACGGATACCCGACAGCGCCGAATCCAGCCGGTCCCGGCGGGTCAACCGGGCGAAATCGGCTCGGTCCACGGTGTCGAGGGAGATATTGACCCGGCTCAGCCCGGCGGCCGCCAGCCCGGCGGCGCGATGCCGCAGACCGACCCCGTTGGAGGTCATGGCCAGGGGCACCTCCGGTACCGCCGCGTGGCAGCCGGCCACGATCTCCTCCAAGTCGCGGCGCATCAGCGGTTCGCCGCCGGTGAACCGCACCTCGCGCACGCCCAGATCGCGGACGGCGAGCGTGACCAGGCGCACGATCTCGGCCGCCGTGAGCAACTCCGCGGGCGGGATGGCCGGCAGCCCTTCTTCGGGCATGCAGTAGGTGCAGCGCAGCGAGCACTTCTCTGTGATGGACACCCGCAGATCCCGCGCGGTGCGGCCGAATCGATCCACCAGCAGCGGCGTTTCCGGACGTCCCTCGAGGGAAGGGCGCCCGGACCGCACGGTGGGAATCCCCATTTCGACCAGCGTCACGCCTCCATTATGTACGCCGGGTCCCCATCGATATCGAGCCTCGGGGGTATCGGCCGGTATCGGGCACCCCGCCCGCGCGCCGCTGTAGGCCACGACGGGCGGCGATCGTCCGGTGCGCGCTACTAGTCTGAGCTTATGATTTCTCGGCCCGCCAGTCGTCCGGTCCGGTCGGTGGACGACTATCGCGACACCATCGAACAGCTGTTGCGGCCGCTGGCCGCCCGGCCGGTGGAGTACGTCCCGGTGGCCGAGTCGCTCGGACGCCGGTCGGCACAGGATCAGCACGCGCCGATCGATCTGCCCGTTTTCCGCAACTCCGCCATGGACGGCTACGCGGTGCGCGCGCAGGATGTCGCGGTCGCCCCGGTGACCCTGCCACTCACCGGCGTGATCGCCGCCGGTGATCCCGGCCATGAAGCGCTGGCGCCGGGGACCGCGCGCAAGGTGATGACCGGGGCGCCGGTACCGGCGGGCGCCGACTGCGTGGTCCCGGTGGAGGATACAACCGCCGACGAGCACTCGGTGCGGATCGCCCGCGGCCGCTCGGCCGGCGAGTTCGTCCGGGAGCCGGGCAGCGATATCCGGGCGGGTGCCGAACTGGTCCCCGCCGCGACGGTGCTCGCCCCGCGTCATATCGCGGCGCTGGCCGCGGCGGGTGTCGGCCGGGTCCCGGTGTTCGCACCGGTGCGTGCGGTCGTCGTCAGCACCGGAAGCGAGTTGGTGCCCGCCGGAGCCGAGCTGCGGCCGGGGCAGATCTACAACTCCAACGGAATCGCACTGGCGGCCGCGCTCACCGCCAACGGTGTCGCGGTGGCCGGTGTCGAACACTGCGGGGACGAACCCGGGGAGTTCCGGCAGCTGCTCCGCTCCGCGACCGCCGCCGCCGATCTGGTGATCACCACGGGCGGGGTGTCCAAGGGCGATTTCGAGGTCGTCCGGGAGGTCCTCATCCCGCTCGGGGGCGATTTCGGCTCGGTGGCCATGCAACCGGGCGGCCCCCAGGGCCTCACGGTCGTCGACGGTGTGCCGGTGCTGAGTTTCCCGGGGAACCCGGTGAGCGCGGTGGTGTCCTTCGAGGTACTGGCCCGGCCGATCCTGCGCCACCTCGCCGGGCTGGACCCGGTACCCGAATACGAGCTTCCGCTGCTGGGCGCGGTGCGCCGCTCGCCGGAGGGCCGCCGCCAGTTCCTGCGCGGGCGGCTGGTCCGCCACGGGACACGGCCGCACGCCGTGGAGGTGGTTTCCGGACCCGGTTCCCATCTCGTCGCGAGTATGGCGGCGGCCGATGTGCTGATCGATATTCCGGCCGCGGTGACCGAACTCGCGCCGGGCGCGACTGTGCGAGTGTGGACGCTATGAGCGAGTTGTCACATGTGGATGCCGAAGGCCGCGCCCGCATGGTGGATGTGAGCGCCAAGGCCGATACCGCGCGGATCGCCGTCGCGGGCGGGGAACTGCGCACCACCGCGGAGGTGGTGGCGCTGGTGCGCGCCGACGATATGCCGAAGGCCGATGTGCTCGCGACCGCCCGGCTGGCCGGGATCGCGGGCGCCAAGAAGACCTCCGAACTCATTCCGCTGTGCCATCAGCTCGCGCTGTCCTCGGTGAAGGTCGAATTCGGTTTCACCGACTCCACGATCACTATCGAGGCCACCGCCAAGACCACCGGACCCACCGGGGTGGAGATGGAAGCGCTGACGGCGGTGGCCGTGGCCGGCCTCACCCTGCACGACATGGTGAAAGCGGTCGACCCGGCGGCGGAGCTGAACGGCGTACGCCTGCTCAGCAAAGAAGGCGGAAAACGCGGCCACTGGACCCGCGCGCAGTCGGCTGCCGATACCGGCATCGCCCCGCATCCGGTGCCGCACTCCGAAGCGGAAACCCATGCGGCCACCGCCCGAAGCGATATCAGCGGCACCGCGGTGGTGCTGGTGGCCTCCACCGGCGCGGCGGCCGGAACCCGGACCGACACCACCGGACCACGGCTGGTGTCCTGGCTGCGCGATCTCGGATACACGGTGCGCGGCCCCCTCGTCTACGCCGACGCCGAGATCGCCGACGGTCTGGCCGACGCGCTGCACACCGCCCCCGACCTGGTGGTGACCACCGGGGGTACCGGCGCCTCCCCCACCGACCGCACCCCGGAGGCGACCGCGGCCCTGCTGGACCGGGAACTGCCCGGGGTCGCCGAGGCGATCCGGCAGCGCGGCACGGCGAAGTTCCCGCTTGCCGCGCTCAGCCGCGGCGTCGCGGGTCTGGCCGGCCGTTCGGTGGTGGTGAACCTGCCCGGTTCCCCGGGCGGGGTGAAAGACGGTATCGCGGTGCTGGAACCGCTGCTCACGCATCTGCTCGCGCAGGTGGCCGGCGGCGGTGCGCACGAGAACGACAGTGCGCGGGAGACCCCCGCCGCGCCGCGGGAGAAGACTATCGGGAACGAGAGCGCACATGCCTGACCTGTCCACCGGCACCCCCGGCCGCGAGCACCCCGCGGCAATCGGCGGAGTACGGCTCGCCGAGATCAGTGACCGGGCCCTGGATCCCGCGGTGGTCGACGCGGCCGTCCGCGGACCGCACCACGGGGCGGTGGTCCTGTTCACCGGCGTGGTCCGCGATCACGACGGCGGCCAGACGGTTTCGGCGCTGGAGTACTCGGCACATCCGGATGCCATCCGTTTCCTGCGCGAATGCTGCGCCTCGGTCGCCGAATCGAGCGGTCTGCCGGTGGCGGCCGTGCACCGCGTCGGTGACCTGGTGGTGGGCGATCTGGCGATCGTGACGGCGGTGGCCGCACCGCATCGCGCCGAGGCCTTCGCGGCATGCTCGACGCTGGTGGACCGGATCAAACACGAAGTGCCGATCTGGAAACGTCAACTGTTCGCCGACGGGCTCTCCGAATGGGTCAACGCCTGCGGGTAGTCGTCGTCGGCCGCCTCCCGCGCGATATCGGGGACGTAGCGCCAGACCGCGAGCATCTCCTGATCGTCCAGGCTCTCGGGTCCACTGTGCACAGTCGCGCGCAACCGTTCCAGTACCGCGTCGGTATCCAGACCGGTGCCGATGAGCACCAGTTCCGTTCCGGCGCCGCGGGCGACCCGGTCGGCCGGTTCCAGGGTGATCGCGCGGCCGACCAGGTGCAGGAGGAAACGGCCGGGCCCCGGCGCGGCGAAGGTGAGGAAACCTTTCGCCCGGAAAAGTCCGGCGGGCGGTTTCTCCAGGAAGTCGACCAGTCGGCGCGGATGCAGCGCCGCGGTCTCGGTGAACACCACACTGGTGTAATCGTCGTGCAGATGCCGGTGGTCACCGTCGTGCTCGTCGTGCGTGTGCTCCTCGCGCAGCAGTTCGTCGAGACTCAACTGCTCGCCGATACGGGGTTCGCCGCGGCGGCGCGGATCGAACAGCAAACCCGGATCGATCCGTCCGCGCGTGGTCGCGTACACCGGTGCGCCCCCGGTCAGTTCCGTGATCTCGGCGCGCAACCCGTCCAGTTGCGCGGCACCGACCCGGTCGGCCTTGTTCACCACCACCAGGTCGGCCAGGCGCAGATGGCTCGCCAGTTCCGGGTGCCGCGCCCGGCTCCCGGCGAACTCCCCCGCGTCCACCACTTCGAGCAGCCCGCCGTAGCGGATCCGCGAGTTCTCGCTGCCCACCACCATGCGCACCAGATTGCGCGGTTCGGCCAGACCGCTGGCCTCCACCACGATCACATCGATACCGGCGCGGGGCTCGGTCAACCGGGCGAACAGCTCGTCGAGTTCGGAGACGTCCACCGCGCAGCACACACAGCCGTTGCCCAGCGACACCATGGCGTCGACCTGGCCCGCCACCAGCATGGCGTCGATGTTCACGGCACCGAAATCGTTGACCACCACCCCGATCCGGGTACCCCGGTTGTTGCGCAACAGGTCGTTGAGAAGAGTGGTCTTTCCCGCACCGAGGAATCCGGCCACGATCACCACGGGTATACGCTCAGCCACCGGGCAATAGTATTGGCGCGTCTTCGGTGCGCGGGGTCGAGGTCCCTCGGTCCCGCCCGGCCGGTTACGGACCGGCCGGCCTCGGGCCGTTGTCGGCGACTCGCCCGGAACCGGACTCGTTCGAATACCGCGACACCGTGACCGGTAGCGGGCATATTGCCGTGGGCGAGCTGCCCGGCCACGCACGGCCCGCCGGCACCGGAGATGCGGACGACCGCGGCCGGGCCACTCGCAACGAAAGTACGGAGTATTTTCCGCGATTCTCCGGAAATATCGCGATTCTCCGAAATCGGTAGCACGACTCTGGTAGACGTGCCGGGGAGATCGGGAGGATCTCGCTGTATCGAGAAGCAGAGAAATACCGAGGAGAACGAATGCGTGCAGGCACGTTTCTGATCGCCGGTGCGGTGTTGTCGGCGGCGACCGTGCTGGGCGGCGGTATCGCGGCGGCCGAGCCCGCGGATCACATACCGCACGACGGTGTCTACCGGGTCGGCGTCGATATCCGGCCCGGAACGTGGGAATCGCCGGGGCCCGCCGATCCGACCCGCAGCTGCGACTGGCGGCGGCTGCGGTTGATCGAGGGCAACAACACGAATATGAGCTACATCATCGAGAACAACTACACCAAGCTGGGCCCGATCCGGGTCATCGTGAAACCGACCGACGCGGGCTTCAAGACCGAGAACTGCGGACCCTGGCGCATGGTCCCGCCGACGCCGACCGGTTCGGCCGGACACTGAATCCACGACCGCCCGCGGCCCGGCTCCCCCGATACGGGGGGCCGGGCCGGTGTCACCGCGGCGGCCTGTCACCGGTGGGCGCGCAGCTGGTACAGCCCTTCGGTTTCGGCGACGACCACACCGTCGGCATCGCTGAGCACCGCGCGCAGCGTGAAATCCGCTTTACCGTTGGCGGCGGCCTCGGCCGCGATCCGATCGATCTCGGCGTCGTCCAGGGTGGCCTGGGCGCGGACCGCGGTGGTCGCCGGTTTCCGGAACACGATCCGCAGGTCCTTCACCAGCGGATAGAACCGTGTGGTGTCGAAACTGGCCACCGCGATGGCTCCGCCCAGGATCTCGCCCACGGTGAACAGCACCCCGGCGTACATGACACCGAAATGGTTGCCGTTGCCCTCGACGGGCACCGTGGCTGCGGCGTACCCGCGGCGCACCTCCTCGGCGTGCACCCCCATCCGGTGCGCCACCGGGATGGTCTGTTCCAGCGCCGAATTCACGACCTCGGCGACGGGCGGGTTGCGGACATCACTCATAACAGGGTCGGCCCTTCCGATGGATCACGCGACGATTTGCTTCTCTTCGGTGGCCGGCGGGTCGGGTTCGGCGGCATCGGGCACCTCGGTGCCGCGCAACGACGTCCCGGCGGTCTCCCGCAGGAAATACCATGCCACCAGACCGATCAACGCGGCGGCCACCATATAGAGGGCGGGGAACAGGCTCCATCCCGTAGCTTCGATCACCGCCTCGTTCACCAGCGGAGCGGTACCACCGAACGCGGCCGTGGACACGTTGTAGGCCAGGGCGAACCCGGCGTAGCGCACATGGGTCGGGAAGATGGCCGGGAAGGTCGCGCTGATCGTGGACAGCTGCGGAACGTAGAGCAGGCCCAGCACGACGAAGCCCACGATCGCCCAGCCGGTGCCCACGCCCATCAGCCAGTACATCGGTACGGACAGCACCGCCAGCCCGACCAGCGAGAACAGCCACAGCGGCCGCCGCCCGGTCCGGTCGGACAACCGGCCGAAGAAGGGGACACAGGCCATCATCGCCACCTGGCCCACGAGCATCATGGCGGTGGTGGTGGACTCGCCGAGGCCGATGGTGTTCTGCAGATAGGTCGGCTGGTAGGTGAGCAGGGTGTAGTTCGCCACGTTCAGCGCGATGACCAGGCCCGACAGGGTCAGCAGCTCACGCTTGTAGGTGGTGACCAGCACCCGCAGCCCGCCTTCGGGATGCTCCTGCTCGTTGACCTCGGTGAACACCGGCGATTCGTCGAGCTTGGTCCGCAGGTACCAGCCGATGGCGCCCAGCGGGACGGCGATCAGGAACGGGATCCGCCAGCCCCAATCGTGCATGGCGTCCGAACCGAGGATGAGCTGGCACAGCAGTACGACCGCGGAACCACCGACGAAACCGCCGAGGGTGCCGAACTCCAGGAAGCTGCCGAGGAAGCCGCGCTTCTTGTCGCTCGCGCATTCGGCCAGGTAGGTGGCCGCGCCCCCGTACTCGCCACCGGTCGAGAAACCCTGCACCACACGGAGCAGGATCAGCAGGATGGGGGCGAGCACCCCGACCTGGCTGTGGGTCGGCAGCACACCGATCATGCCGGTGGCGGCGGCCATGAGCAGGATGGTGGTGGCCAGCACCACTTTGCGGCCCACCCGGTCGCCCAGCGGCCCCCAGACCATACCGCCGACCGGCCGCAGGACGAAGGAGATGGCGAAGCCGAGCATGGTGCCGAGGGTGCCGAGTTCCCCGGGGAAGAATGCGTCGGTCAGATAGGTGGCGGTTGCGGCGTAGACACCGTAGTCGAACCATTCGGTGGCATTGCCCATTGCCGAGGCCGCCACCGACCTCTTGAGTTGCGGTGATTCGACCTGGTCTGGTTCCGGCTTCTGGTCCGTCACGGTCAGTCCTCTCCGGCGCGTGCGTCCGTGTCGGCCCGGCCGACCCATGACGTCTCGCTCGCCGGCGACCGGGTTCCGGCGAGTATCGACCTCAATCCGTTACCCGGGATTTTCCCTGGGTAAACGCTCACAGCACCGGGGCCGGGGCACCGGGCACCTCTCATCAGCTACTTACCAGCGTATGTGAAGGCGCTCACACCCGCGGGAGAACCGACCCCGGACACGCCCGCGGCGGCCGTCCGCGGGCCGGTCTTCCCGGCCGCTCAGCGCGACCCCTCACCGCCGACCGCGGCGGGGTCGGGTCGATGGTTCACCTCGATGAGCGGCAGCCGCAGCGCCGCGGGCGCCGACTCCGGGACCACCGGCGACACCGGGGCGACGGGGGCGACCCGCCGATAGGGCGCGCCGAGCGGCGGCCGGGGATCCGCCTCGCCCTTGTTCGGCCACATCGCCACCGCGCGTTCGGATTGTGCGGTGATGGTGAGGGAGGGGTTGACGCCGAGGTTGGCCGAAATGGTCGAACCGTCGATCACGTGCAGCCCCGGATAGCCGTAGAGCCGCTGGTAGGGGTCCACGACACCGGTCTCGGCGCTCTCCCCGATCACACAGCCGCCGATGAAATGGCCGGTCATCGGAATATTGAACACACTGCTGGTGGCCCCGCCGGCGATACCGTCGATTTTGTCGGCGACCCGGCGGCCCACCTCGTGCCCGGCCGGGATCCAGGTCGGGTTGGGAGCGCCCTCACCCTGCCGGGTGGTCATCTTGCGGCCGAACAGCCCGCGTTTGGTGTAGGTGGTGATCGAATTGTCCACCGACTGCATCACCAGCAGTCCGATCATCTGTTCCGACCAGCCCCGCGGGTTGTGCAGATGCGGCAGGTCCCGACGGTTGCGCCAGATCTCGCGCAACCACAGCCGGCGTTTGGACACACCCGGTTCCTCGTCGACCATGACACTGCCCATCAGCGAGATGACATTGCTGCCCTTGCCGTAGCGCACCGGTTCGATATGGGTGTCGTGATCGGGGTGGATCGAGGAGGTGATGGCCACCCCCTTGGTGAAATCGCTGTTCTTGTCCCGGCTGCGGATCGCGAGCAGTTCCTCGGAATTGGTCCGGGACAGGAAGCCCAGCCGGCCGGAGATATCGGGCAGCGACCCGGAGTCGCGCAGTTTGTGCAGCAGCCGCTGCGTGCCCAGGGAGGCCGCGGAGAAGATCACCTGCTCGGCGGTGAAGGTGGTGCGTTTTTTGCGCAGCCAGCGCCCGGTCGTCACCGTCGCCACCGTGTAGCCGCCGCCGGACAGCGGTTTCACATCGGTGACGGTGCGCAGGGCGTGCACCGTGGCACCGGCCTGCTCGGCCAGGTACAGGTAGTTCTTGACCAGGGTGTTCTTGGCGTTGTGGCGGCAGCCCGTCATACATTCGCCGCAGTGGGTGCAGGTGCGGCGCGCGGGCCCGGCGCCCCCGAAATACGGATCCGGTACATCGTCGCCGGGCCGGCTCCCGGGACCGCCGAAGAAGACGCCGACCGGCGTCCGCTGATAGGAATCGGCGACGCCCAGTTCCTCGGCGACCTCCAGGAAGACCCGGTCGGTCGGCGTGGTCGCCGGATTCGTGGTCACGCCCAGCATGCGTTTGGCCTGGTCGTAGTAGGGCGTGAGTTCGTCTTTCCAGTCCGTGATACCCGCCCACTGGCCGTCGCGGAAGAACTTTTCCGGCGGCTCGTAGAGGGTGTTGGCATAGACCAGGGAGCCACCGCCGACTCCCGCCCCGGCCATGATGAGGGTGTTCTTCAGCAGCGCGAGCCGCTGGATACCGAAGCAGCCGAGATACGGCGCCCACAGGTACTGCCTGGCTCGCCAGGACGTTTTGGCGAATTCGTCGTCGGCGAAGCGGCGGCCGGCCTCGAGGACGCCGACCCGGTATCCCTTCTCGGTCAACCGCAGGGCGCTGACGCTGCCCCCGAATCCGGAGCCGATGACGAGGACGTCGTAGTCGAAGGTCTGGCCGGGCCCGGCGCCGGTGCCGGTGCTCGTTGCGGAACTGGACATCTTTCCGAGACTATGGCCTGGGTCACCGTCGGGAGCACATACCCGCGGACAAGAAATCGGTACTTTCGGCCAACCTGTCCTGGCAACCGCCCTTCCCGCTCACCGTCCGGCCTCTGCCATCGGAGCCGGACCGGGAACCTCCGCGTCGGGCACCGCGACCCCGGGGTCCCGGTCGGCCTGCGCGCCGGGCCGGCCGTGCTCCACGACATAGCTGGCCCGGGTACCGATCGGCGCCCCGGGACGCCCGACATAGGGCACCACCCGGTAGTCGCTGCGCCACAGCCGCTCGTCGACCTCCACCCGGACATAACCCCGCTGGCCGTTGAAGAACTTCATATCCGGGTTGGCCGCCAGCAGCGTCCGGCCCCGCGGCGGCAGGTCGGCGCCGTCGCGTCCGGTGGTGATCGAGGTCCCGGTGAACTCGGTGGCCACCACCGGGGCGTGCGGGTCGCGGTAGTTCCCGCGCAGATCGACCACGTAGTTCTCGTGCCGGTCACCGGTGAGCACCACCAGGTTTCCGCGCCCGCGCGCCGCCGCCGCGGCGAGTACCGCGTCGCGGTCGGCGACATAGCCGTCCCAGGCGTCGGTCCCCACCGCGACCGCCGGGCCGGGGTCCTGGTCGGACTGTGCCATCGCGACCTGATTGCCCAGGATCTGCCACCGGGCCGGGGAGCGCGTGAGGCCGTCGATCAGCCACTCACGTTGCGGCGCACCCAGGATCGTGCGGTCCGCCGCGAAGCGATCCGGGCAGTCGACCACCAGGTTCCCACCGTCACCGCAGACCAGCGACGTTCGGTACTGGCGTGTGTCGAGCATGGTGAGATCGGCGAGATCACCGAAGGCATAGCGACGGTGCATCCGGATGTAGGGTCCGGCGGGTAGCTGGTCGATACGCAGCGGCAGATGTTCGTACATCGCCCGGAACGCGGCCGTGCGACGCCGCCGGAACAGGGCGGGCAGCAGATGGATATCGATCCCGGCGCCCGGATCGAAACCGGCCCAGTTGTTGTCGATCTCGTGATCGTCGAAAGTGCAGATCCAGGGGAACGCGGCGTGCGCGGCCCGCAGTTCGGGTTCGGCCTTGTACTGCGCGTACCGCAGCCGGTAACCGGTGAGATCGGCGGCCTCCGCACGCAGTGTCTCCGGGATCGCGATGCCCGCGCGACCGCGGGCCCATTCCTTCTCGTAGATGTAATCGCCCAGGTGCACTACGAAATCGAGATCTTCGTCGCACAGATGCCGATAGGCGGTGTAGTAGCCGGAACTCCAGTGCTGGCAGGAGGCGAAGGCGAAGCGCAACCGCGCCACCCGCGCACCCGCGGCGGGGGCGGTGCGGGTACGGCCCACCGGGGAGATCGCGGCGCCGGCGCGGAAGCGGTAGTAGTACCAGCGATCCGGTGCCAGTCCCCGGACCTCCGGATGCACACTGTGGGCCAGTTCGCGGGTGGCGAGCGCGCTGCCGCGGGCGGCGATCCGGCGGAAATGTTCGTCCTCGGCGACCTCGTACTCGACGGTGACCGGCGCGCGGGCGGTGCCGCCGAGCGCATCGGGCGCGAACGGGTCCGGGGCCAGCCGGGTCCACAGCACGATCCCGTCGGGCAATGGATCCCCGGACGCCACCCCCAGCGTGAAAGGATCGCCGAGCCATCGCGGCGCCCGGTACGGAGCGCTGCTCGCCAGACCCGCGCCGGCCAGCAGCGCGGCCGCGCCGACGGTGCCCGCCTGCAGTAACCGACGTCGGGACAGAGCCATGAATCAGCTTAACCCGGCCGGTTTCGCCGGAACGATCGTGGCGGAGTCCGGTCGCCCGGTCCCGTGACCGGGCAACCGGACCGGTCTATCGATCGCCGATACAGACCACGAACCGGCGTTCGTCGTAGACGAACCCGCGGTCGGCCGACGGGCACGCGTTCACGTTCACCGTGTCCGGCAGGATGCTGATCACCTGTACCCCGCCCGGCCCGCATTCCGTACGTTGCGGCTGGTCGCCCGAGACATCCACACAGCTGCCGACGACCCAGTCGATATCGAGGCACAGGGTCGTCTCGCCGAGGGTGTGACCCGAGTCGGCGTCGGAGGGGCAGGCGGTGCCCGCCGGACCGGCAGCGACCACCTTGTACCGGGATTCCGCGCTACCGCATGCGGCCTTGGTGACCTCCTTGTCCCCCAACGCGCTCAGGCACTCCCCGGCCGCGACCTCGACCTTCGGTGGGGCCTGCTTGGCCTCTTTGTTGGCCGAACCCGCGATACCGACCGCGGAGGGGGTGGTCGTCGGCGGGACCGTCGGCGGGACCGTCGACGGCACCAGCACCGACGGCGGCGCCACCGGGGCGGGCGAGGTCTCGGTCACGCCGGTGGCGGCCGACGTCTCGACCGCGGCCGGCGCGGCGAGATCCTCTGTCGTCTCGTCACTTCCGGCGGTGGCCAGCAGCGCGGCCACGCCGATGCCGAGCACGATCGAGGTCACCACCGCCGCGATGGCGATCGCGGCGGCGGTGGCGCCGACCCGGGCGCGTTTGTCCTGCTGTGAGAGCGGCGGACGCCCGCCGTCCTCGTCCGGGCCCGGCTGGGTCACGGTTCCCCGCGCAGCACGGCCATGACCGCGTCGACGAACGGCTGCCCGCCGGTGATGTAACCGCCGGCCACCGCACCCACGACCAGACCGATCGGACCGGTGATGATGCTGAGGAAACCGAGCCCGATGAGCGCGCCGAGCAGACCGCCGAGCACCGCGCCCGCCGCGACGCCGACGACGTTCTCCTGCAGTTCGGTGGTCAGCCGGGCCATCGAGCTGACCGGCCGCATCTCACCGATGTTCTCGGCGGTGACCGTCGGGGTCAGCTCGAGAGTGGTCCCGTCGGCGCTGATCTCGTGGGCCACCGCCATCTCACTACCGGAGATCTCGTACTGCAGCGGCACTTCGGCCACCACGGCACCGCTGACGGCCTTGAGTACGGCCTTGGCGCCGTCCGGCGTCAGTTCGAACCGCCCGTCGTGGACCTCGGTGGTGATTGTCTGGGTCTTCTGGTCGACGCTGGTCTCGTAGGCGACGCCCTGGTCGACGCCCTCGCTCTTGATCTCCGGAGCCGGAGCCGCGGGTTCGGCGTGCACCACGCCGGTGGAAATCCCTACAGCGGCGACGGACAGAAGTGCGGTAGCGGCGAAAGTGCCGAACTTCATGACGTTCAATTCCTTCTCACGTGAACCGACCCTGGGCGGGACGGCTGCGATTTCATTCGCGCACAGGACCATACCGATATTCGGAGTTCGAGTGCATATCAGGAATTAAACGGAAAATCCATCCTTTAAATTGCTGCCCAATAACCGAGGTGGTCGGCGGCAATTCCGCGATACTCGCTTCGGTCAACTGTTATACGACTCTGCGATATCACCGTGACACCAGCACCGGCCCCACCAGCATTCCGTCGGCAATCGTCCAGTGGCCATAACTTTTACGCCCGGTTATTCACCGGAAGGCCGCGAGGTGTTACATACCCGCCCGAATGTGCCAGTCTTCGCGGGGGCGGGTGGCCGGGTGCGGCGGCCTCGCCTCCGCTATCTCCGGCGTCAACCGGAACTACTTCGTGATCGCCGTGGACTATGGCGCGCGACCCCGGAGTGCTGCACTACTTACAGGACGTTCCACCGTGTCCCCACCGTCGATCCGACCGGAGCACACGCCATGACGACCGCCGCACACACGCTTCTCACCGCCTGCGCCCTCACCGCCGCGACCGCGTTCGGGCCCGCACCCGGCGCCTCGGCCGCGGTGTCGAACGTGAGTGTCTCCGGAGGTTTCGGTCTGGGCTTCGTCCAGTACGGGACCGGCTGCACCTACACCGTGACGGTCCGCGGGGACGGAGTGGGCGTCTTGGCGGACCGGGTGAACGGGGAGCCCGGCGGCACCTTCGGGCCGATCGAGCAGGTGGGCCCCGACACCTTCACCGCCGACTGGGCGCCGACGATGTACGGGCGGCATTCGGTATCGGCCGACGGTGTGGGCACCGAGGTGTACGTGCAGAAGGGCTACGACTTCGGCATCGTCTGCTTCACCCTGCCCGAGTATCTGCGCCTGCCCGGCTGACCGGGCGGTACGGACCGGCAGCCGGTCGCGATCGCCGACCGGAACCCTCCAGGCCGCTTGACAGACTCCGTACTTTTGACAGACTCCGTCGAATGGCCCGGGACGGCAGTCCCGGGCCGGACGAAGGGATTTCGGATGGGTGTCTACGCGGTCACGGGTGCGGCGTCGGGGATGGGCAGGGCGGTCGCCGACAAACTGACCGCCGCGGGCCACCGCGTGATCGGGGTGGACATCCAGGAGACCGATATCGTCGCCGACCTCGCCACCGCCGCGGGCCGGCGCAGTGCGATAGACGCGGTACTGACCGCCGCGGACGGCCGCCTCGACGGCGCCGTACTCGCGGCCGGGCTGGGGCCGGTACCGGATCCCGCCCGGTTGCCGGTGATCGCCGCGGTGAACTATCTCGGCACGGTCGAGCTACTGGAGGGTTGGCGGCCCGCGCTCGCGGCGACCGGATCCGCGCGGGTCGTCGCCTTCGGCAGCAATTCCGCCACCACGGTCCCCGCGGTGCCCCGCCGGACGGTGGCGGCGTTCCTGGCCGGCGATACCGAACGCGCTGTCCGGACGGTGAAGATCTTCGGCAAGCAGGCCGCGCCGTTCGTGTACGCGGCCTCCAAGATCGCGGTCAGTCGCTGGGTGCGCCGCCGGGCCGTCCGGCCGGAATGGGCCGGGGCCGGTATCCGGCTCAATGTCATCGCCCCCGGCGCGATCCTCACCCCGCTGCTCGAACGCCAGCTCGCCTCCCCCGCCGAAGCCAAGGCGATCAACGCGTTCCCGGTCCCCACCGGCGGCTTCGGCAAACCGGAACACATCGCCGACTGGGTCTACATGATGCTGTCGCCGGCCGCTGAATTCCTCTGCGGCAGCGTTGTTTTCGTGGACGGCGGGACCGACGCATACTTCCGTCCGGACGATTGGCCGCGCGCGGTGCCGCTGCGCCGCATCGTCGGCTACCTGCGCCGGTTCCGTGGTTTCTCCGCGACCCCGCGTGCGGAGTAACCACGGACCGCCCTGCACTGGGAACGTGCCCGGGGCGCACCGGGCACCCGGTCCGTAACCGATCCGCGGTGCCCCGGGCCGGCCACCGGAACGCCTATCGCTTCCGCGCCACCCCGGCCCAGCAGTTCACCTGTGTATCCAGCCACTCCGGCGGTGATCCTTCCCGCCGAGAACGTAATCGTAGATGCGGGCATGCTGGGTACGGACCGGTTCACTGGCGCCGTCCTGCGGCCGGTTTCGGTCATTCTCTGCCCAGCGACTTCGGCCAGACCTGCGCGGCGGTGGCCCACGCAGATCCCGGCTCCCGGCCCGATACGACCACAGCTCACCCGCGGCACCACCGGCGGCGTCGAGCGCAACCTCGCGCCGCACTCCTACATTCGCTCGGAACCCGTTCCCGCGCCGCGTGGTCCGGGCAGTTGCAGAGCGTTGCACCAAATCCAGTCGAGTGTCTCCAGCAAGGTGTCGAATTCGATCTGCTCCCCCTCCACGAACACCAGATACGCCACCTTGCTCACCATGCTCGACAACGCCAGCGCCGTCACCCGCGCGTCCAACCGCGCCGTGACCAGACCGCGCTCCTGCAGATCGCGGATCAACGCCGCATTGCGATCGATGAACGCCGAGGCCCGCTCGGCCCGCAGCGCGGCGAACTGCGGGTCGACCCGGGACACCTGCTCCAGGACGGCCATCAGCCGCGCGTTGCGCCGATAGGACCGCAGATACTCCCGGTTCGCCGCGGCGATCCAGTCGCGCGGATCGTCGCTCCCGGCGCGCGCCCGGACGTGCGGATGCAGCATCTCCTCCCGGACCTGCTCGACGACCGCGGCGAAAACCTCTTCCTTGCTGTCGAAATGGGTGTAGAACGACCCCGACGCCACCCCGGCGGTCCGGGTGATGTCGCTGATCCGGGCATCCACGAACCCGTCGGCTTCGAAAACCTCCCGGGCCGCTTCGATCAGTGCCGCGCGTGTGCGGATACCCCGGCGGCTCTTCGGGGCGGGCCGGGTCGAACGACCGGCCGCGAGCTCCGGAGCCGCTCCCCCGCCGGTCGCCCCGCCCGTCGAGGTGCTGTCCGGCCGGGCGTTCACCGGTCACTCGCCGTCATCGAAGGCCGGTCGCCGGCCGGTAGTCGGTAGCGGCGGGCGCGCACCGGCTCGGATACCGCGTTCACGCCGGGAACAGGCGGCCCGTCGCCAGCGTGGTGATCCGATCGGAGTTCCCGGTATCGCGCAGCGTCGCCCGGCCGACCTCGGCCCGCAGTGTCGCGTCGGCGACCACCGGCCCTACCCGGGCCGGTTGCAGGTAGCGCAGACCGAGGGTGCTCAGCGTGGACCCGGGCGCCAGCGACAGGATGGCCTCCTCCGCCGCGAGAGCGATCAGTCCGCCGTTGACGGTGCGGGAGGCGTTCAGGCCGTCGTCGGTGCGCGGCAGCACCGCGGTACCGGGGGCGCGGCGCACACATCCCGCGCGTTCGGCGAGCGGCACCTCGAGCAGCCGGTCCGACACCGGCATATCGACGCTCAACCCCGCGGGCAGCCGCAGGTCCGCGTCGGGCGAGACCATGAACGATCCGCCGCCGAAGGCGAACGGTTCGCCGTCGACGGTCCATTCGACCTCCGCGACGAACACCGACCGCCCTGCTTTGATCTTGCGCCCCACCGCCCGGACCTCGCCGGAACCCGGTGCCGGCCGGTACAGGTGCACATCGAGTTCGAGGGTGACCGGCACCCGTGGTCCCAGAGTGAGCGCGGCCAGCAGCCCGGTCACCGTATCGGTCCAGGTGGCCAGCACCGACGTGCGCAGCCGCTCGGTGCCGGGAACGTGCATCTGCGGGGTGATCGTCGCCGCCCCGTGCAACTCGTCGCCGGCCCGCGCGGTCGCGAAGCCCAACTCCAGCAGGATGTGCTGCCGCCGCGGCGCGGCTCCGGTCTCGACCGTCATGGGTTGCCTCCTCGTGCCCGTCCGGGTCGCGCCGGGGAAACAGCCGGGCGCCGACCGGACCTGTCCAACGTATCGGGCGGGGAGCCGGGACGCCCGGGCCACGTCCCCGAGCCCGGACGGGAACCACTAGCTGCCGGCGGCTTCGGCCGCCGCCCGGGCCTTACCGAGTTCGGCCCGGGCAATCGTCAGTTTGTGTACTTCGTCGGGACCGTCGGCGATCCGCAGGGTACGCAGATGGGCGTACATGCTCGCGAGCGGGAAATCCTCGGTCACGCCCGCCGCGCCGTACACCTGGATGGCCCGGTCGACGATCCGCAATGCCATCACCGGCGCGGCGATCTTGATCGCGGCGATCTCGGTGCGGGCCTCCTTGTTGCCGACCGTATCCATCATCCAGGCGGTTTTCAGGGTGAGCAGCCGCGCCTGTTCGATATCGATACGGGCCTCGGCGATCCAGTCCCGGATATTGGACCGTTCGCTGACCTTGCGCCCGAATGTGGTCCGCGAATCCGCCCGGGCAC
Organism: Nocardia fusca NBRC 14340; assembly: GCF_001618425.1. Lineage (GTDB taxonomy): Bacteria > Actinomycetota > Actinomycetes > Mycobacteriales > Mycobacteriaceae > Nocardia > Nocardia fusca. The sequence goes on along the minus strand of NZ_BDCU01000051.1, from coordinate 41,415 downwards.
ACATGAGTTCCAGCGCGCGTTCGGCCATCCCGATCGCGCGCATGGCGTGATGGATGCGGCCGGGGCCCAGCCGGGCCTGGCTGATCGCGAAACCCTCCCCCTCGCCCTTCAGTACATCGGTGACCGGGACCCGCACATCGGTGAACTCGATCTCGGCGTGCCCCTCCCGATCGACATAACCGAACACCGGGAGATTGCGGACGACGGTGACGCCCGGCGCGTCGATCGGCACCACCATCATCGACTGCTGCCGATGCTTGGGCGCGTCCGGATCGGTTTTGCCCATCACGATGAGCACCTTGCAATTGGCGTGCATGGCATTGGAGGCGAACCACTTGCGGCCGTTGAGCACGTACTCGTCGCCGTCGCGTTCCATCCGCATCTCCACATTGGTGGCGTCGGAACTGGCGACCCCGGGCTCGGTCATCGCGAACGCCGACCGGATGGTGCCCGCCAGCAGCGGTTCGAGCCAGCGCTGCTTGTGCTCCTCGGTACCGAAGAGGGTGAAGACTTCCATATTGCCGGTATCGGGCGCCGAGCAGTTGCACGCCTCGGGAGCCAGCGCCGGACTACGGCCCATGATCTCGGCCAGCGGCGCGTACTCCAGATTGGACAGGCCCGGGCCCCACTCCGGATGCGGGTGGAACAGATTCCACAGCCCCCGTTGCTTGGCCTCGGCCTTGAGATCCTCGAGGATCTGCGGGTGATGATGCGGATCGCCCGCCGCGGCCATCTGCTCGGCGTAGACCGGCTCGGCCGGATACACGCTGTCGTCCATGAACGCGAGCAGGGTGCGCCGATACTCGCGGGCACGCTCGGTCGAGGTGAACAGTTCCACGAGAACTCCGATCGTCGGGGCGGCTCGTTGCCCTCCCGACCGTAGCCCAAACTTGAATCCGGATTCAAGTACTTGGACCTCGCGGAACCGGCGGGCACAGGACGGGCACGACAAAGGGCCCGGACCCCCGGGGGGTTCGGACCCTGTCGTGGACGGCCGACCGCCGCGCTCAGGCGCGGACGGCGGGCCGGGCCGCGGTGTCCCCGTATCCCGGCAGGGGCGCCTGCGGGGGAAATGTCACCGGCAGGCCCGCCAGCGATCGATGGAAGGGACCCGGCCGCCAGACCGGCTCGCCGTCGGGGAAATCCGCGCGCATCTCCGGTATCGCGTCCAGCAACTGATCGATGGCACCCTCGGCGACCATATAGGCCAGCGATTGGGCGGGGCAGGCGTGCGGGCCCAGGCCCCACGCCAGGTGGGCGCGGTTACCCGTCAACTCCGAGGTGCGGATGGCCGGGTCGTTGTTGCAGGCCGCCATGCTGATCACCACGGGCTGGTGCGCGGGCAGCCACACATCGTCGAGCAGGATCGGCATCCGCGGATAGGTGATCAGCAGATTGGCCAGCGGCGGGTCGTTGAACAGCACCTCGTCCAGGGCGTCGCGGGAGGTGAGGTTCCCGCCGAGGACGCTGCCGCCGAACCGTTCGTCGGTGAGGATCAGCAGCAGTGTGTTGACGATGAGGTTCAGTTCGAATTCGATCCCGGTGCCGTACACCTGCGAAACGTGGTGGGAGACCTCCTCCTCGGTCAGCTCGACCGGATGCTGCAGCAGCACCGAGGTGATATCGCTACCCGGCTGCTCGCGCTTGAGCAGCACCAGGTTCATCAGGGCCTCGCCCAGCATCCGGCTGCCGGCTTCGGCGTCCACCCCCTCGAGCAGCGCGGCCGTCCCGGCCGCGACCTGCTGACCGATCTCCGGCGGGCAGCCGAGCAGATAGTTGATCACCTGGAAGGCCAGCGGGAACACGTACTGCTGGATCAGCTCCGCGTGGCCGTCCTCGCAGAACGAGTTGATCAGCGGGCCCGCGATATTCTCGACGACCGTATGGATCGCGTACATGTCCACTTCGTCCATGCTCGCCGTGATCGCCTGCCGGTAGCGCACGAATTCCTGCCCGGCGCAACGGCTGGCCATCGGGCGCCATTCCAGCAGCGGCAGGATCGGGCACCCGGCCGGAATATCCTTCTGCCAGACCCGGGGGTCGGCGGGGAAACGGTCCGGATCGTTGAGCACTCGCAGGGCGGTGTTGTATCCGATCACCAGGGTGGCGGGCACGCCGGGGGCGAGTTCCACCGGCGCCAGTGACCCGTACCGAGCCCGCATCTCGCGGTAGATCCGATGGGGATCGGCCGCGAATTCCGGCAGGTACAGCGGTATCCGCGGATCATCGGAATCGATCGGCGAACCGTGCACGTGGGCCTGTGCGTGTGTTCGGTAATCCGAGGTAGTCAAGAACGAAACTCCATACCGTCCGATTGCGGAGCCGATGGTTTTCCACCGGCCGATCCCGGTTCGAGGCTCCTCCTGCAGGAATCTCCTGACTCGAGCCGGAACCAGGCGATGGTACGACATGGTCACGAACTCTGATCGATTTCGAAACGAGTTGTACGACCGTCCTTTTGGGGTTTTTGTTGGACTAGTCCGCACAATTTCGATCGGTCCGGTCCGAAGATTTCACCGGCTTTTCCGCCACCGCGACGCGGCCGGGCTCGGCGAATCCGAAGCCCGGCCGGCACAACGGTTGTCACACGCCGAGCGCGTCCAGTGAACGATTGTCGTCGATGGCCGAGGTGATCCGTCGCAAAAGTGTGAGGCAGGTCTCCTTCGACTGCATCTCCGGCTGATACGCGGCCCGGCCGATCGTGAACGCCCATGCCGCGTAGGCGAACATCGACTGCTGCCGGTAGATCAGCCAGGCCGTATCGAAGTCGGGTGCCACGCCGCCGGCCGCGGCCAGTTCCTCCAGATATGCCCGCAACAGTTCCTCGGCCCAGGCCCGGCGGTCCTCCGGTTCACACCCGGAATTGACCGTATAGGCGAAATCGTGCCCCCAGCCGCCACGCATCACGACCTGCCAGTCCACATAACCCATCCGTCCCTCGGTGGTCCGGTAGGTCTGGCCGATATGCGGGTCGCCGTGCAGCAGGGTATGCGGGAGTTCGGTCGTGGCCAGGTCCACCGCACGCTCGACCCCGGCCCACAACCGGCCCGCCTGCCCGTGCAGGCTTTCCGGGACCACTTCGGCCGCCCGGCCCAGACCCACCGCGCAGCGGGTTTTCATATCGATGGCCGCGAGATAGGCCTGCAACGCCTCGTTGGTGGTCTTGAGCACCTCGATGGAGGGGTCCTCCCAGAATGTCCCGTGCAGCCGGGCGAGATTGCGGACCAGATCCTCCATTTCGGCGCGGCCGATCGGGGCGGTCGGTTCACTGAACACCGCACCCCGGGTGGCGGCGATATCCTCCATCAGCGCGATCGACCGCCACGAAGCCGGATCCGACGCCCCCCAGTAGCCGAGCGGGGCCTGGATCTCCAGTTTCGGCCGGAAATCGCGGAAGAACCGGGTCTCGCCGTCGATCATCTTGCCGCCGCCGAGCAGAATCCGCTGGCTCAGCGAAGTCGTGGTCTTGGCGAACAATGCCTCCGGTAGCCCGGCCGCCCGGCCCGCCTCGTTGTACTCCACCCGGATCGCCACCCGTGTGGAGGTGCCGCTGCTGCCCCCCGTGGTGTCGAAGGAGACCACTTCGGCGCCGGGGGCGTCCCGGCAGAGCACCGCGGTCAGCCATTCGGTGGTGAGCGCGGCGCCGGACGCGGGCACATCGTCTATCGCGCGGGCCCGGTGCCCGGTAAGTTTCTCGCCGAGGATATGCCCGCCCACCGCGGCGAGCCGGCCGAGCAGCCAGAGCTTGTGATTCATTTCCGCCTCACTTTCCGGATGCGCGCGAAACAGCGCACACCGTGCCGAACCGTCCGGTCCGGACTTTCTCCTTCGCACAGACGATTCTAGATTTTGCGCCATATTCGCTGCGCCGGAACAGGTTTCGGCCGATTACTCTACGATGGGGAGGCGAATGAGCCGGGCCCGGCCCGCTCGAGCACGCCGCGCGGCATATATCAGAACGAGACGCCACCGGCACCGGAAGTTTGCCGGAACGCGAAATATAATCGGGTCACCGACCACTGTCGACGAAAGACGCCCACCATGGTGACGCTATCTGTTCGACATGTACCGGACGCGGTGTATCGCGCCCTGCGGACCCGCGCCGACAATCACGGCCGCAGCACCGAGGCGGAGATCCTCGCCATTCTGGAGGAGGTCGTGACCCGCTCCCCGGAGAGAGTCCGATTGGGGAAGGTCCTGTCCGGGGAGCGCCCCGAGGACGACCGTAAGGAATCCGAACCCGAGGACTGACCGCTCGGCGTCGGCATGCGACCGTGGTCAGCCTGCGGCCAGGCCGCGCAGCACGATATCGAGCCCGCGGCCGAATTCCTCGTCCGGCGATACCGATCTCGCGTCCCGCGCGGTATCGGCGAGAAACGGGAACTCCGCCGGCGAGAGTTCCGACATGGTGATCGTGCCCGGTCCCGACAACCCCGCGTAGTACTCGTTCTGCAGGAAGCCGAGCAGGAAGCCGATCAGCGTCCGCTGCGCCACGACCCGGTCCACACCGGAGAATCCCCCGTCGGTGAGTACCGCGAGCATGGCATCGATCAACCGTAACGATCCCGGCGCCGCCTGACGGTGCCGCAGCACCAGCGGGACCGCGGCAGGATGCTTCGCGACCGTGACGCGCAGACGGTTCATCAGCGAGCGGATGCGGTCGGTCCAGTGCGCCGCGGGCAGGACGAGGTCGACGGACTCGAAAACATGATCGACCACCAGTACCTCCAGCGCCTGCCGGTCGGTGACGTACCGGTACAGGCCCATGGTGGCCATCCCGAGTTCCTTGGCGACAGCGCGCATGGTCAGCGCGGCCAATCCCTCTCGGTCGATCACCGCCAGGGCGGCCCCGACCAATTGATCGTCGGTGAGCGAACGGGGCCTGGGCACGGTTGACAGCGTACTGGATACGCGCATACTGATTGTAAGCGTACTGCGTACTCCAAAGGAGAGATCATGCCGCCACCCAGCCCGGTCCCCGCCCGCACACTCACCACCGTCACCGGTGCGGACGTCCCGGTCCCCCATTCCCGGCACCTTGTCCACCTACAGTTCCGGCGCTTCGCCGGATGCCCGGTCTGCAATCTGCACCTGCGCTCGATCGTGTCCCGACTGGCCGATATCCGGGCCGGCGGCATCCGCGAAGTGGTCGTTTTCCATTCCACCGCCACCGAATTGCGCAAGTACACCGACGATCTGCCCTTGGATGTGATCGCCGATCCGGACCGGGTGCTCTACCGGGAGTTCGGTGTCGAATCCGGCAGACGGGCCCTCCTGGACCCGCGCGCGTGGCCCGCGATCGCCCGGGCCGTCGGTACCGAACTCGCCGCGACCGCGCGCCGCGACGACCGTCCGGCGCCGCCGAGCCATCCGGAAGGCGGCCGTCTGGGCCTGCCGGCGGATTTCCTCATCGCCCCGGACGGCGCGGTACTCGCCGCGAAGTACGGAGAGCACGCAGACGACCAGTGGTCGGTCGACGAACTGCTCGCTCTGTCCGCCGGTCACGACCGCGCGACCACATCAGTCCCGAAGGAGACCCGGCCATGATGACCCTGGAGATCTCGGTCACCGGACGCACACTCGACGCAGCGGCCGAGCGCGACCTCGCCGAACGCGTCCTGGCCGCACTCACCGCGGCCGAGTCCGCGCCGGACGAAACCATGCGTAGAGCACGAGAATTCACCCATGTACTGATCGGGCAACCACGTACCTGGGTGACCGGCGGACCCGACGCCGAGACCGCGCCCCGCTACCTGGTGCGGCTCACCGTGCCGCAGTCCTGGAGCAACGACCGCGATTTCGGCCGCTACATCATTCCGATGATCACCGACGCCGTCGCCGCGACCGAACCCGACCCGGGACGGCTGCGTCGCGAACCCCACTGTGTCGTCCAGATCGTCGGTCTGCGCGAGCACTGCGTCGGCACACTCGGCCGGTCGACCACGAGCACCGAGCTCACCCGGCTGATGACCCAGGATTTCCGCGACTCCGGACAGCGGCCCGAGGCCCCCGAGGGCTGCACCATAGATCCGACCTGCGGAATGGTCGTCGAATGGGCCACCGCGCAGTTCACGGTGACCCACGCGGGAGTCGACTACGCGTTCTGCGCGCCGTCGTGCCGGAAGGTTTTCGTAGAAGATCACGCCGTGAGCTGAGCATCGGGCCGGCGGCGGTGCCGGTTCCTCGGCACCGGGCCGCGGTCTGCCGCGGCACCGTCTCGATCCGGCCGGACGCTACCGGTCCGGGTCCGCACCGCCGGCCGGACACCGGTCCGGATGCTGCCGGGCCAGCGCGCGGCCGATGACGCGGGCACCGTCGGGGAAAGCCCCCGGATTCGGCCCGGAGTAGTTGATCCGCAGATAGGCGCCCGTGGGCTCGGCGGGGAACCATTCGTCGCCGGGAGCCACCACCACGCCCCCGTCCTCGCAATCCCGCACGAGCCGGACCACATCGGTGTGTTCGGGTAACCGGACCCAGAGGTTGAGCCCGCCCCGCGGCACCAGTTCCGGGACCGCGTCGGGGGCGTGCTCCCGGAGCGCGGTCAGCAGCAGGTCGCGGCGGATCGCCAGCCGTTGCCCCAGACCGCGCAGATGGGTCCGCCACCCCGGGTGGGACACCACATCGAGCGCGACCGCCTGCAGCAGTCCGCTCACATACATGGACTCGGCCTGCGCATCGGAGAGGATCCGATCGCGCGCCGGCCCGCGCGCGACGACGGCGGCGATGCGGACCGACGGCGAAACGCTCTTGGTGAGCGACCGCAGATAGATCACATGCCCGCTGTCGTCCCGCGCGGCCAGCGGGACCGGCACCGAGTCGATGCCGAAATCGTGTGCCCAGTCGTCCTCGATCAGGAAGGCACCGTATTCGCGCACCACTTCGAGCACCCACGCGGCGGTCTGCGGAGCCCACTGGGCGCCGGTGGGGTTGGCGAAATGGGGTTGCGCGTAGAAGGCGCGGGCCCCGGTCTGTTCGAACGCGCGGGCCAGTTCCGCCGGCCGTGGACCCTGCGGCCCGCTCGGCACCGGCACCACCCGCACCCCGGCCCGCTCGGCGGCCATCAGCGCACCCCAGTAGGTCGGCGATTCCACCAGCAGCGGCCGGCCGGGGCCGACCAGCGACTGGAAGGTCGTGTTCAGACCGCTCTGGCTGCCGCCGAACACGATCACATCGCCGGCCACCGGCGGCAGCACACCGGCCGGGGTCGCGGTCGCCAGTTCGGTGGCGAACCAGCTCTGTAGTTCCGGGGCCCCCGCGGTCGGTGGGCGGCCGATCGCGGCATCGCTGCGCGCGGCCCGCGTGAAGGCGGCGCGGACCAGGCGGACCGGAAGCAGTTCCCGGTCGGGGTAACCCGAATGCAGGGCAATCCGGTCGTTGGGCACCGTCCGCAGGACGGTGGACATCTGGGCGCGCCGGCCGCGCGGTGTACCGAGGGCCGCGGTCTGCCATCCGTAGTCGGCCGGACGGGCCGGGCGCACCGCCTGGACGAACGTGCCGACCCCCGGCCGGCTCTCCACCAGCCCCTGGGCCACCAGTGCCCGCAACGCCTTCTGGACGGTGACCGGACTCGCCGAGTACCGCGCCACCAGGGTGCGGGTGGCGGGCAACTTGGCCCCGGCGGGGGCCGTGGCGATCCACGCGCGGAGGTCCGCGACGATCCGCGAACTGCTATCGTCGGACATGAAGGAACATAGTAGCGCTACTCACCAGCGCAGCGGACTGCTATCGCCGACTCGGATCGGCCCGGCCTGGGGGTTACTCGGGGTCGCGGCCTTTTCGCTGACCGTCCCGTTCACCCGGATCACCGTGGCCGGGGGCGGGATGTCTCCCCTGTTCGTCGCCTGCGCCCGCGCTGTGGTCGCCACCGTCCTGGCCGCCACGGCACTGCTCGTCACGCGTCAGCCGCTGCCCCGGGGCGGGCAATGGCTCCGGCTGGGCATCGTCGCGGCCGGGGTGGTCGCGGGTTTCCCGCTGCTCACCACGTTCGCGCTCACCACCACCTCGGCCGGCCACAGCGCGGTGGTGATCGCGCTGCTCCCGGCGGCCACCGCCGTCCTGGCGGTGCTGCGCACCGAGGAACGACCACCGCGCGCGTTCTGGGGTGCCGCGGCGGCGGGAGCGGTGGCGGCCGTGGGCTTCGCGGTGTTCGGTGGCGGCGGGTTCGGCGGTCTGCACTGGCCGGATCTGCTGCTGTTCGGCGCGGTCGTCGCGGCCGCGGCCGGGTACGCCGAAGGCGGACTGCTGGCCCGCGAACTCGGGCCGTGGCAGACCATCTCCTGGGCACTCGTCCTGTCCGCGCCGCCGATGGTCGTGCTCGCCGGTATCGCGGTCGTCGGCCGACCGCCGACCGGTTCCCCGGCCCAGTGGGCGTCGTTCGCCTACCTCGGCGTGGTGAGCATGTTCCTCGGCTTCCTGGCGTGGTACCGCGGGCTCGCATACGGTCCGATGGCGCAGGTCAGCCAGATCCAGCTGGTCCAGCCGGTGCTGACCCTGGGCTGGGCCGCGCTGCTCCTCGGCGAAAACCTGACCTGGCCGACAGCACTGGGCGCACTCGCGGTCATCGCCTGCGCCGGCAGCGCCGTCCGGACCCGGCTCGGATACCCCGCGACCGACCACGGTTCCGGCCCGGCCCGCACCGACTCGATACCGCTCGCCGGCCGCAACCGAGCGAAAACCGCTGAACGAGCGGCCGATAACGGGTCCGCGACACAGCGGCAGAGCACCCCGGCGGCACGAGCCGTCCGGTGACGGTGGTGGTTGCGCTCACCCCCGGGAATCCCGCGCACACCTCGTTCGTTACCGCAGTGGAGTCCGGCGATCGGGCTCGCGGACGAGGGAGCAGTACCCGCATCGCGACAAGACTGACTCGGAAGGGTTTGTCATGTCCTGGGTCGTCCTGTTGCTGTCCGGGGTGTTGGAAGCCGTCTGGGCCGCCGCGCTGTCGGCGTCGCACGGTTTCCGCCGGTGGAAACCCACTGTTCTGTTCGTCGCGGCGCTGGCCCTGAGTATGGCCGGTCTCGCCTGGGCGATGATCGAGCTGCCGACCGGTACCGCCTATGCCGTCTGGGTGGGCACCGGCGCGACGCTGACCGTCGGATGGGCCGTCGCCACCGGCCGCGAGCGCGCGGATACCGCACGCGTGCTGTTGCTCTCGCTGCTCATCGTGTCCGTGGTGGGCCTGAAGGCGGTGAGCTGACCATGGCGTGGATCATCCTGCTGGCCAGCGCTGTCTGCGAAGCGGTCTGGGCGACCGCACTCGGCAGATCGACGGGTCTGACCGAACCGGTGGCGGCGACCGTCTTCTTCGTCGCGCTGGTGGCGAGCATGCTCGGGCTGGGCCGGGCGGTGCGTGATATTCCGATCGGCAGCGCCTATGCCGTCTGGACCGGTGTCGGCACCGCCTTGACCGTGGCCTACGCCATGATCACGGGCGGCGAGGCGGTCACCCTCGCCAAGGTCGTCTGCCTGACCGGGATCGTGGTCGCGGTCATCGGACTCGAACTGGTCCCGCACGAGAAGCGGGAGAAGTAGCGGCCGCGCCGCGCGGCGGTACTTCCACCGCGCGGGGAGCCAACGCACCGCTCATCGCGGCGGCATTCAACATTGCAAGCCTATTTGTTGCTTGTAAGCTGACCGGCATGGTCAGTCCGAGCACCCGGGCCCCGGATTTCGTGGCGCCCCGGCCGCTGCGGGTCCTCGGCGCGGTCGTCGACGCCTACCGGAGCATTTTCGTCTCCGGGCCCGCGGCACCGCTGCTGTCCCGGCCGAATCCGGTGCGCCGCGGCGGTTTCGAACTGCGGCTGGTGGTGGACGAGATCCGGGAGGAAGCCGGCGGAGTCCGCGGATTCGACCTGCGCGCGGCCGACGGCGGTCTGCTCCCGGCCTGGCGACCGGGCGCCCATCTCGATCTCTTCCTGCCGTCCGGGCGGCAGCGGCAGTATTCCCTCTGCGGTAACCCCCGCGAACGGTTCCGCTACCGGATCGCGGTCCGGCGGATCGACAACGGCGAGGGCGGCTCGCTGGAGATGCACCGCGATATCCGCCCCGGCGACCCGCTACGGGCCCGGGGCCCGCGCAACGCCTTCATCTTCGTGGCGGCCCCGGCGTACCTGTTCATCGCCGGTGGTATCGGCATCACCCCGATCCTGCCGATGGTCCGGGCCGCGGGTGCGCGCGGCCGGCTGATCTACACCGGACGGTCCCGCGCCACCATGCCGTTCGTCGCGGACCTGCCCGGAGCCGAGATCCGCCCCGACGACGAATACGGTCCGCCCGACATCCCGGAACTGATCGCGACCGCCCCGCCCGGGGCGGCCGTCTATGTCTGCGGGCCGCCGCCGATGCTGGCCGCGGCCCGGCGCAGCATGTTCGAGCTGAATCCCACCGGTTCCCTGCACACCGAACAGTTCTCCGCGCCCGCCGTACTCGACGGCACGGAATTCGACCTGACCCTGGCGCGGACGGGCCGTACGATCCGGGTGGGCGCCCGGGAGACCACGCTCACCGCGATCGGCCGAGTCGTCCCGGATGCCGCCTATTCGTGCCGCCAGGGTTTCTGCGGCACCTGCCGGACGGCGGTGCTCGCCGGCGAGGTGGACCACCGCGATCGGGCGCTACCCGATTCCGAACGCACGACCCATATGCTCCCCTGCGTGTCACGCGCGGCGGGCGACGCACTGGTTCTCGACCTCTGAGCCGGAAGGACCGGAACATGTCCCAGGACGCGTTCCTCGACGAGATGCCGCGGCGCAGTGTGTCCACGGTGTGGGTATCGGGCGGAGGCACCAGCTACTGCCAGACCCCGGGCGGCCGCAAGGCGGGACTCTACCCGAATTGGAGTTACGAATACGGCTACCGCACAAGAGGATTCGATGCCGACTCGTATGTGATCAGCCAGTGATCCGTCTCGCCCGCGCAGGCCGCCGGGGCGCCCGCCGCCGGGATCGGCCACCGGGCGCCATCACACCGCCGGCCGGGACGGCCGCGCACTCGGGGAGACGTGGTGCACACCGCGCCGGATGCCGACGCGCGGATCCCGTTCACAACGGGAACGGCGACTCCGCTCGGGCTCAGGGATAGACCAGCTCGCGATAGGTGTCCAGGATCTTCTGAATCGAGGAGGTGACATGCAACTCGCCGTTGAGCGGCGCCCATTCGTAGCCGGCGTGCGCACTCAGCACCACCGGACCGGTCGCCGCCACCTCGACGGCGAAGTGCAATCGCCGCACCGGCTTCCCGGCGGGGGACAGATAGTCGAAATCGCCGATGTGGTGACGGACATCCGTGACGGTCAGTCCCGTCTCCTCCTGGACCCCGCGAACGAGCGCTCCGGTCACCGATTCCCCCGGTTCCACGGTCGCACCGGGGAGTTTCAGGGTGGGGCTGATCGGTCCGGTACTGGGCAGTTCGAGTAGCAGGACTTCCCCACCCCGGTCTATGATCGCGCCCACCCGCAGTCCGACCCCGTCCCGCTCGCCACGTGGCAGGGTCTCGTCGAACATGGATACCGACATATGCGGTTTCACCAACCTTCGATCGGGCGGACTCGCCTCGCTCACGCCGTAGGCGAGCGCTTCAATATTACCGTGCCGTGACCTCCGAATGACAGCGGATCGACCGAAGTGAGCTGCACAACAGTGCCGTCCGGACCGGCCGCCCGCACATATCCGGCAGCAGGAACACGCGTCCGCACCGGAGAATTGCAAGGGTGAATTCGTTTGCTCGGCAACTCCTCCCGGCATCCCGGCGACCTCCCGGCGATACGGTTACCGAGAGCGTGACCGATAGGAATCCGCGCTCACCACGACCACCGAGGATGACATCCACTTGTGACGGACACCTCGCCGTTACGGAATCGATGACCGCGGCCGAACCCGCGCCCAGAGTGAGCCGCCACAACGCCCCGCAATGGCCCCCGGGGTGCACGCCCGTCCCCTGCCGGCACCCCGGCCGCCGCGCAGCGGAACCGTCGACGACAGCGCGTCGGCGAGGCCGCGCGTGTCGCCGCGCCGGGGCCGTGATCGGGTATCGCCGACCCGGCGGTGATCCGCACGACCGCCGAAGAGAAGGCGCCCGCCGGAGACTTCCCCGACACTCCACAGGCCCCTCGACGTCTCGTCCGAGAGTGCTGTTCTCATAAATCAGAGGATTCTTTCCGTAATTTGGAAGTCGGCTCTATGCTGAGCGGGTGCCCCAGCGTGATCGGTATCGGGTCGTCCAGTGGACGACCGGCAATGTCGGAAAGAGCTCGGTCCGCGCCATCGTCGCGAACCCCACCCTCGAACTCGTCGGCTGCTACGCGTGGGCGCCGGCGAAAGTGGGTCGCGATATCGGCGAACTGTGCGGTATCGAACCCCTGGGCATCACCGCGACCGACGACGTGGACGCGCTACTCGCGCTGAAACCGGACTGCGTCGTCTACAACCCCATGTGGATCGATGTGGACGAGCTGGTGCGCATCCTGTCCGCCGGCGTCGACGTGGTCACCACCGCCTCCTTCATCACCGGCCACCGGCAGGGCCCGGGTCGCGACCGGCTCGCCGCGGCCTGTCGCCGTGGCGGTTCGACGATCTTCGGCTCCGGAATCAGCCCCGGATTCATCGATCTGCTGGCCATCGTGGCGGCCGGTATCTGCGACCGCGTCGACAAGGTGACCGTCAGCGAAGCCGCGGACACCACCTTCTACGACTCGCCCGCGACCGAGCGTCCGGTGGGCTTCGGACAGCCCATCGACCACCCCGGCCTGCCGGAGATGGCGGCCGAGGGCACGGGGGTCTTCGGTGAGGCCGTGCGGATGATCGCCGACGCGCTGGACGTCGAGCTCGACGAGGTGCGTTGCGATGCCGAGTTCGCGCAGACCACCGCCGACCTCGATCTGGGGTCGTGGACGATTCCGGCCGGTTGTGTGGCGGGAGTGTTCGCGAGCTGGAAAGGGATCGTCGCCGGACGCACCCTGGTGGAACTGACGGTGCGGTGGCGCAAGGGGCAGACGCTGGAACCCGACTGGAAGATCGACCAGGACGGCTGGATCCTGCAGGTGGACGGGCGGCCGACCGTGAAGAACGTGGTGAGTTTCCTACCGCCCCCGGATTTCCGGGCGGAGACCATCGCCGATTTCATGACCCTCGGCCACATCATGACCGCCATGCCGGTGATCAACGCCATCCCCGCTGTGGTCGCCGCGGCGCCCGGCATCGTGACCTACAACGATCTACCGCTCATCCGGCCACGGGGAGTCGTCCCCGCGGCCGGATGATCGCCGCGGCGTCTCCTCACCACCCCCTCGGCCGACGGGCGGTAGGCCGGGCAGGCGGATCGAACCTTGACATTTTTATGACGACCGGTCTACTTTCGGCTCATGGGAGCCAAAGGAGCCGAGACCCGGCAGCGGATGATCGAGGCGACCCGGCACTCGATCGAGCGTCAGGGCTACTTCGGCACCGGACTGAATCAGATCCTCACCGAGAGCGGCACTCCGCGGGGTTCGCTGTACTTCCACTTCCCCGGCGGTAAAGACGAACTGGTCGCCGCGGCCGTCGGCCAGACTTCCGGACTGATCGACGCGGCACTCGACGCAGCCGACTTCACCGATCCGGCCGGCGCGGTCTCCGGCCTGATCACCCTGCTCGGCGAGCGGCTCGAAGCCTCCGGCTGGGAGAACGGATGCCCGGTCGCCACCGTCGCCCTGGAGGTCGCGGGGACCAACGACGCGGTCCAGCAGGCATGCGCCCAGGTGTACGCGCGCTGGACCGAGGCGCTGCGCGTCATCCTGCGGACCGCCGGATATCGCGATGCCGATGATCTCGCGGTCTCCCTGCTCGCGCTGGTCGAGGGCGCACTGCTGCTCGCCCGGACCCACCGCAGCCGCGATCCGCTGGATCGGGCCGCGCGCGTCGCCCGCACCCTGCTCTGACTCCCCGCTCCCCCTACGGGGTTTTCACCTGTTGACAAAATATGTAGACCAGTCTAGTTAGGAAGTGGATATGAGTACTCCCGACACCGTCGTCTTCGGGGCGGCGGGATTCATCGGCCGCGCCCTCGTCGCCCGGCTGCTACAGCAGGGCCACACCGTCGCCGCGGCGGTCCGCCCCGGGACCGAGGCACGGCTTCTGTCCTGGCTGGACAGCCGGGATCTCGACCGGGAGCGGCTCACCGTACTCGGGTGCGATATCACCGATCCCGGCCTCGGCGCCCTGGGCGCGGCACCGTTGGACGACGTCCGCGACGTCTACAACTGCGCCGCGCGGTTCTCCTTCGGGCTCGATCCCGCTGCGGCCCGGGCGGTGAATCTCGACGGCGCCCTCCATGTGCTGCGCTGGTCCGCCGGCCGCCCGCGGCTGCGCCGGCTCGTCCACATCACCGGCTACCGGGTCACCGTGCCGGAATCCGCCGAGCACGACTACGCCGTCGGCGCCTACGGCGCCTCCAAATTCGAAGCGGACGCGGTGCTGCGCGAACAGGCCGCGGCCGCCGCCGTCCCGCTGACCGTCGCGAATCCGAGCACCGTCATCGGGCCCGGTCAGTACATCGGCCTGGCCGAACTCGTCCGCGATCTGTGGCACGGCGCGCTACCCGCGCTGCCCGGTGACACGGAGACTCTGCTCCCGATCCTGGACCTGGCCTACTTCGTCGATTTCCTGACTCTGCTCCCCCAGCAACCGGATTCCGCCGGCCGTTCCTATACCGTGCTCGACCCGGCCAGTCCGCCGCTCCCGGAACTGATCGGGCTGCTGGCCCGGCATATGCACGTCCGCGCGCCGCGCCTCACCCTCCCCGTGGGCCTGGTGGCGCACCTGCCCCGCCGGCTGACCGGGGTGGACGCCGAACGCCTGGCCTTCATCGCCGGCGATCGCTACGACACCTCCGCCGCCGACGCGGTGGCCGCGCGCGCCGGACTCACCCATCCTCCGGCCGAAACCGTACTCCGGGACTGGGCGGATCACCTGGTGAGCAGTCGATTCGGCGCCACCGAAGCCGACCCCGCCGCGGGCTTCGAACGCGGGCTCTGGGTCTCCGGCGAACGACACACGCCGGAATACGTCCTACTGCACGGACTTCCCACCGACAGCGAAGCCTGGCGCGAGGTCCGTGGGTTGCTCGCTGCCCCCACCCTCGCCGCGGACCTCCCGGGCCTGGGCCGTTCCGCACCGCAGCCGGGCGGGCCGGACAGGTGGCTCGACGACCTCCTGGCGCCGGTCGCCGGCCGTCCGGTGCTGGTGGGCCATTCCCTCGGCTGTGTGCCGGTACTCCGATACGCCGCCGCCCATCCCGACCGCGTCGCGGGCGTGGTCCTGGTAGCTCCGGCCTTCCTGCAGGGCGGCGGTTCCCGCCTCGCCCGCACCCCGATCGCCACCGCGCTGCTGCGCCGCCTCCCGCCTGTGAGACTGGCCGCACTGCTGGGGATCCCGGCGGGCCCGGCGGCGGAGAGCGCGAGCGCGAACCTGCGCCGCCCCGGGGTGGCCCGCCGCACGGTCGCGGCGCTACGCGCCGCCGGCCGGCCGGACGCCCACGCGAGCGCCCGCCGCCTCCTCGACGAACTGCGCGTGCCGGTCCACCTGGTGACCGGGTCCGCCGATCCGCTGACCAGCGCGGTCACCGCCCCGGTCACCGAGATCGCGGGCGCCGGTCACTATCCGCATCTCACCCATCCCGACCAGGTCGCCCGGATTCTCGATGTGGTCCGAAAGGATTTCGCGGACAGCACCCGCCGAGCGACAGCGCCGGGCCGGTGATCGGGCTGCCCGCATCCGCGTTGTGTACCCGGCCGCCGGAGGGCAACGCGGTCCGACCGGTCTTTGGCCGGCCGACAGCGCCGGCCGGCCTGGTCGGCCCCGCTCCCGCCGCGGCCGGAGGGTCCCGGGATCGATCGCCGCCAACCCGACAGGCGATCGATCACCAGCACGCACGACCGGCGATCGGTGGCCGGGCCACCGATCGCCGGTCATAGCTACAGATTTCCTCACCGCGACAGCGAGTCACGCAGCCCGGTCACACCCGCGCGGCGCTCGTAGGCGATCCAGGCGAAGATCGCGGCGAGCACCAACGGGAAGATCGCCATCGCCGGCTGGTCGGCGAGGAACGCCTGCGTCCCCGCGGCGAGCACCGTGAGAACCGACAGACCCACGGCAGCAAGGGCAGACAACCGCGGCACCAGCAGACCGATACCACCCGCGACCTCGACCACCCCGATGAAGATCAGCAGCCCGAAGGGGATGGTCAGGTTCTCGGGTGCGTTATCGGCCAGAGCATTCGGCATCACGAGCTTCGGCCCGCCGGAGGCGATGACGAAGAACAGGCCGAGCAGGATCTGCAGGGTCCACAGGACCCGGTTACCGATCGTGCCGGGACGGCCGGCGACATCGGCGGAAAAGGCGGGGGTGGGGCTGGTGGTGGTCATTTCCGGTCCTTCGGGTCGGTCGCGCCGGGTTGGTAGCGCGTTCAACCGATACGACGGCGCACCACCGGAGAAGTCATCGCCGGCGCGAGAATTTTTCGGAACCGCCGATTTACTCGCTCAGGCCTTCATGGGTGCCGTCGACGATCGGCGCGCGGACGAACTGGTACCGAGGCGGCGAACACCTGACACACCGGACGCCCACCGGGGTGGCTGTCGATACCTCATGCCCGCGTTCACGATCGCACCGGCGGCAGGCCCGGCGCCACGGTCCGCGGATCGACTCCGGCGAACGCCAGCGTGATGAACAGCCCGGCGACCTCCTCGAGTTGCCGCGCCCGGGCCAGCGACCCCACCACGAACGGTTCCGCCCCGGCATCGCGTACCAGCGTTTCGACCACGCGCAGCGCGTCCGGGTCGTCCCCGCACAGGGCAACGGTCGTCGCCGTACCGGCCGCACCCCACTGCGTGGACGGCACCAGATGGAAACCCTTCACCACCAGGCCACCCGGCGCCGCCGCGGCGATCCGTTCGGCATTCGATCCGCCCGTGGGGCCCAGTACGACGCCCACCCCGTGTTCGACCGGGTTGGTCGGGTCGATGATCGGTTTCCCCGCCAGATCTCCGCCGCTGCCACCGGCGGCCGCCAGCACCGCGCCCGCCGCGTCCCAGGGCACCGCGAGCAGTACCGCGTCCGCTCCGCGTATCGCCTGCCCGGCCGGGGCCGAGCGGGTCGCGCCGCCGAGCCGCCGGGCCAGCGCCGCCGCCTTCTCCGGGGACCGTCCCGCGACGGTGACCCGGTGCCCCGCCCGCACCCAGCATCCGCCCAGTGCTCCGGCCAGAT
Source organism: Nocardia fusca NBRC 14340 (assembly GCF_001618425.1). Taxonomy (GTDB): domain Bacteria; phylum Actinomycetota; class Actinomycetes; order Mycobacteriales; family Mycobacteriaceae; genus Nocardia; species Nocardia fusca. The sequence goes on along the minus strand of NZ_BDCU01000051.1, from coordinate 24,178 downwards.
GGCCCGTTCCCAGAATCGCTATCCGCACCCTTATCTCCTCCGTCGTCGCGAACCTGTGCGAGGGCTACCGTAGGGAGCGGGATACGCACCGATCGGTGCGTATTGGACCCCGATGCTGGTGGGCGATGACCGATTACCACGACCGCACCGACCCGATCGCCGACTGCCGGCTGCGGGGCGCACTCGACCTGTTCGCCCACACCTGGGACCCGGTGATCCTCGCCGCCCTCGCCGACGGTCCCCGGCGACGTGTCGACTTGCGCACCCGGATCGGCGGAATCCGCGACAAAACGCTCACCGAGGCGCTGCGCCGGCTGCTCGGGCGCGGCCTGGTCGCCCGGCGACCCGATCCGGACGCACCGCCCGGGGTGGAATACCGGCTGACCGAGCTGGGCGCCGGCCTGGTGGACGGGCCGTTACGCGCCCTGGCCGCCTGGGTTCGCGACCACGGCGACGAACTCGGTGTCCCCGAGGGCGCCGATCCGCCGCTGCGCCGATCCCGCTGACCGTGCGCACAGCCGGGCTCACCGCGGCCGAAGCGCACTCTCCGGTCGGTCGGTGCCGGGTCCGTAGGCCGCGAGAAAGGTCCGGACCGCGGCGGTGGCGATCGCCCGGAGTTCGGCGGGCGGGACTTTGCGGGTGCCGTGGGCGGACCGGTTCTCCAGCGGACCGGTGAGCAGCGCGAGGAACTGTTCGGCCGCGGTGGCGGGGTCGGTGGTGCGCAATTTCCCGGACAGCGCGAGCAGACCCAGGCGGTCGGTGAGCGCGTCCAGGGTCGCGGTCGCGGTGCGCTCCCGGACGAGCACCACGAGATCGGGCAGCCGGTTTGCCTGCGCGGCGCTGAGCCGGCGCAGGGCGTGCGAAGTGTCCCCGGCACAGATGCGCAGGAGCCGCCGGGCCGTATCCTCCAGCGCCGCGGTGAGGTCGGCGCCCGGACTGCGCAGGCGTTCCACCGCGGCCAGGCAGTCGGCGCCCACCCGGTCGGCCGCCGTGACGAGAGCCTCCCGCAGCAGGGTCTCCTTATCGGTCATGTGGTTGTAGACGGTCGGTTTGGCCACTCCGGCTTCGTCGGCTATCTCCCGGACGCAGGCCTGTTCGTAGCCCAGCCGGGCGAATACGGCGAAGGCCGCGTCGAGAATCGCCCGCCGCTTATCGATCCGGCCGGTGACCGGACCGTCCACCACTCGCGCACGCACGCTTCCATGCTAACGCCCGTCCCGCATGAATGAACCCACCGGTTCAAAAATCCATACCGTTGACAAAACCGATAGGAACGATACCCTGAACCCACTGGTTCAATTTCGGGAGGTATTCGAGTGATAGTCAACATCCTGCGGTTCAGCTTCAAAGACGGTGTCTCACCGGCCGAGCAGGCCGGGGTACTGGAGCGGATGCGCCGGACCGCGAGCGTCGAGTCGGTCGAATTCGGCGTCGTCGGCCGCGATATCGGCGACCCGCGCGACGGGTTCACCCACGCCTACAGCGCCACGGTCGCCGATCTGAACGCACTCGAGCGCTATCTGCACGACCCCGTGCACCTGGCCGGGGATCCGGATATCCTGCCGTACTTCGCCCGCCTGTCCGCGGTCCGCTTCTCCGATGACCCCGACCCCGACCTGACCGCGAAGATCGAAGAGCTGCACCTGCAGAAGGTGCGCACCTATCCGGAATGGGGCCGGATGCTGGCCGAGGTCGTCGACGGCACCATCGCCACCGGGGTCCCCTCGTAATCAGGCTTTGTCGATGGTCGTCTGGACGCGTTTGCGCCGAGGACCTCGCGCAACCTCTACGGGCGACTGTGCGCGCGGGTTCTGGCCCAGGCCCACGCCCGCGGCGGTGACCGTTTCGGAATCGCCGGATACCTGGGCTCCGCGGACGATTTCGACGCGGCGATCGAGGATTTCGCCGAGGACTACGCCGATCGGAACGCCCTCGACCACGCCGCGCTGCTCCGCGCGATCGAGGACGGCCGGATCGCCGCCTCCGCGAACCCGGATTCGTGAGGGCCGGGCGCGCCTCGGCTCAGTTCACGACAGCGAAGGCGAATCCGTCCCAGCCCTTCGCGCCCACCGTCTGCAGCACGGTGGCGTCCAGGCGGGGTTCGTCGGCCAGCAATTGCACCAGGTCCCGGCCCGCCCGTACCGCGGGGTCGGTGGCGTTCTCGTCGGCCAGCCGGCCCCCGCGCACCACATTGTCGACGACGACCACCGCGCCCGTCCGGGTCAGCCGCAGTGCCCACTGCACGTAATTCGAGTTGTTGACCTTGTCCGCGTCGATGAACACCAGGTCGAACGGCTCGGGTTGTTCCTGGGCGAGGACGGGCAGGCTGTCCAGGGCCGCGCCGACCCGGATATCGACGCGGTCGCCGACACCGGCGCGGTCCAGATTCGCCCGGGCGACCTCGGCGTGGCGTTCCTCGAATTCCAGCGTCGTCACCCGGCCCTCGGCCCCGACCCCGCGGGCCAGCCACAGGGTGCTGAAACCGCCCAGCGTGCCGATTTCCAATACCCGCCCGGCCCCGATGGACCGGGCCAGCAGGTAGAGGAATTTGCCCTGGGCCTCGGAGACGTCGATGGCGGGCAGTCCCGCGTCCGCGTTGGCCCGCAGCGTCGCGCTCGTCTCGCCGTCACGCGCGAGGTGATCCACCACGTACCGGTCCACTTCAGCCCAATCCGGTGTGCTCATATCCGCAGTCTGCCACCCTCCGGGCCCGCCCGGTCGACCCACGGCCTCGCCTCATGCCCCGAGTCGGTGGCGCAGACCGTTCGGATTCACCGGGCGCGTCGAGAAGCGCGACGCTCCTGGCGGATCACGCCTGTCCCGGCGGCTTCCGGTCCTGCGGAGCGGTGCCGCGAGCCGGATGAGCGGCCGTACTCACTCGGCTCGGGCGGCTCCGCCCAGCGCTGCCGCCAGTGCCGACAGCTGGGCACCCCGATAATCACGGGAGACCGGTGCCGCGTGCTCGACCAGGTCGAATCCGTGGTAGGCACCCCGTACCTCGTGCAGGGTGCAGGGCACCCCCGCGCGGCGCAGCCGGTCGGCGTAGGCGAGATCCTCGTCGTAGAACAGATCATGGGTGCCGACCCCGATCCAGGCGGGCGGGAGTCCGGTGAGGTCGTCGTACCGGGCCGGCGCCGCCAAGGGCGGAACCGCCGCGGCGCCGAGTTCACCCAGATAGGACCGCCAGCCGAAACTGTTGCTGCGGCGGCTCCACATACGCAGCCACCGGGCGTCGATATCGGTGCGTGCCGCGGTCCGGTCGTCCAGCATCGGATACGACAGCAGTTGCAGTACCGGCCGCACCGCACCGCGGTCGCGGGCCAGCAACGCCAGCGCGGCGGCCAGACCGCCGCCCGCGCTCTCCCCCGCGATCGCGATGCGGTCCCGATCCACCTCGGGCAACCCGGCCAGCCAGCACAAACCCGCGTAGCAGTCCTCGAGCGGCGCCGGATAGGGGTGTTCGGGCGCCCGCCGGTACTCGACCGATACCGCGACCGCACCGAGCCGTTCGGCCACGGTCGCGCAGAACCGGTCACCCATGGCCGCGTTGCCGATGACATATCCCCCGCCGTGCACGAACAGCAACCCGGGCAGCGGCCCGGACGCCCCGGCGGGCCGGAACACCCGGACCGTCACATTCGCGTCCACCCGCTCGATCGTCCCGCCCGCCGGGTGCGCCCGCCCGCCCCGGTCACTGAGCGCACGGATCACCCGGAGGGTGCGCGGGGACACCACGGTGCGTGGCAGGAAGCGCGCGCGGCGCAGGTCCGGATGGAACCCGATCTCCGACGTCATTGGCGTATCCACTCCCGTCGCCGCACCGGTGCCCTACCCGGTGGCCGTCTCCGCAGCGTACGGGCTGCGGGCCGCCCGCGTGGGAGTTCGCGCCGGCCGTAGCCGCAGGGACGGCGGCGACTATCGCGCGGCGCCTTCCCGGTCGGCGACGGTCAGTGTGCACACGCCGTCCCCGCAGGAGCGCTGTAGCCGGCCGCGTGAGATGGTCTGCACCAGCCCGATCGTCCAGCACATCGGGCAGCCGCGCAGCGCGATCAGACCGACGGGCAGGAGCACCAGGGCGATCGGTCCGACAACCGGGATCAGTGCCACCGCGCCGACCAGCGCGCCGAAGCCCACCACACCGCGCACCAGGTGCTCGGACGGGGAGGCACTCGCGAAATCCGGGCCGTCAGGTGTTGTTCTGCTCATCATGGCCTCCGTGACCCGATTCCGTGGCGGCGCAGAGTGTTTGCCGCACCGCGGCGCGGGCTCGGTGCAGGCGCGATTTCATCGCTGCCGGGCCGATCCCCAGTATCTCGGCGGCCACGCGCCCGCTGTAGCCCTGGATATCGCGCAGGATCAGCACCCGGCGCTGATCCGGAGGCAGGGCGGCGACCGCGGCCGCTACCCGGCCCGCTTCCAGTCGTTGCAGTACTTCGTGCTCGGCCGAGGCGGTCACCGCGACGTCCGCCACCGGCGTGTACTCGTGCAGCCGTCGCCGCGCACGTCGCAGGCATTCGTTGCGGACGATGCGGAACATCCACGAGGCCAGCGCGCCCGTGGCCCGCAGCATCCCGATCTTCCGGTACAGGATGATCAGGGCCTCCTGCGCCGCGTCCTGGGCGTCCTCCGCGTCGGCGCAGAGGGTCCGGGCGAAACGCTGGATATTCGGGTGGGCGGCCGACACCACCTCGGCGATCGCATCGACGTCACCGCCCTGCGCGGCGGCGATCAACTGCTCCTCGGGCCAGGTCACCTCAGCCACGACCGGCTCGTTTGCGCCGTAGGACAAACATGCACGTACAGAGCAATACCAGCCCGCCGGCGATACCGATAGCGATGATCACGACAACCTCCTCTTCCGTCCCGGCGTCTGCCGAGACATATATGAGAGGCACGAGCCGCGGAAAAGGATTCGACCGCGGCTCGAAAACGCCGCTCTTCGGCGAGCTTCGCCGGCCGCAGGCTCACGACCACTGCGTTCGCCGGCCGTTACCGTATTCACCGCCACTCCTGTTTCCGTAGCGGCCGGCAGTCTTGCCCCCAACACACACGGATCCATCGTCGCCGGCGGCGGAGCTCCCGCCGATGCGGCGCGTTACCGGCGGGTGGCTACGGCTACGGCCGTGTCGTGAAAACTACTGTCGGCAAACGTGTTTCGCGGCTGGAACGCTCCGGGACCGGCCGGGACCGGTATTGTGAGAACGCCGATCGTATCGGCCGGTGGTACGGGGCAGCCGAATCCGATCGAGGGGATGGTGACCATGCGCTGGTATCAGGTGGCCGCCTGCGGACCCGAATCCTTTTCCGAGCTCGCCGACGGCTTCGTCCCCATGTCACACGAATTCGGCGCCCACGAGAACTGGCACGCCGGACTCACCGCCCAGGAGTCGGGCACCTACACCCTGCTGCGCTGGGACCAGCACGGAAATCGCCTGTGCCACCGGACCCGGCGCCATATCCGCCGCGTTCCCGGCGACGACTTCTTCTGGGTCGTCGTCCCCGATCGCGGCGAGTTCGCCATCCGCTTCCACGACGAGGTGACCCGTGTCCCGCGCGGACACGCGGTCGTGGCCGGACTGGAGGTACCGTGCCGGCTGCACATTCCCGATGCGGCGGCCTACGGATTCCAGGTCCCGCGCACCGAATTCGAGTCCCGGCTCCGGCCGCACCGGCATATGAACGTCGTCCTCGATATGAACCGGGGGCTGGGCCGGGTCGCCGGCGATATGATCCGCGGCGTCCACGCCGAACAGTCCGGGCTGAGCGAACGCGAGTTCAACGCGGTCTGCGACCGGATCACCGAACTGCTGTGCCTGATGGCCGCTGGCGAGACCGGCCCGCAGGCAACCCATCACGCGGAGGTCGCCGAGAGCATCCGGCGGTATCTGCGCGAGCACATCGGCCGCTCCGATGTGCGCCTGCCCGCGGTGGCACACGCGCTCGGCTGGTCGCCCCGGCAGCTGCGGGTGGTGCTGCACGAAACCGGAACGACCTTCCGGGACCTGCGCCGCGACGAGGCGCTGCGGGTGGCACGCGATCTCCTGGCGGACCCGCGCGCCACCCTGACCATCGCGGAACTGGCGGCCCGCTGCGGTTTCACCCCCGCCTGGTTCTCGGCGGCGTTCAAGGAGCGGTTCGGCGTGACGCCGCGGGAGTTCCGGCGCAGCAGACGTGCCGAGTCCACGAACCGGCACAGGTGAACCGGCAGGTCCGAGGCCCGGCCTAGGAACCGGGGTTCAGCCGCACCGGAAGTTTCTCCGGACCCACCGTGCTGATCTGCACCGCGTACTCGACCTCGGTGCTGGGCACGGCCAGGGTCAGCTTCGGGAAACGGGTGAACAGCGTCTGCAGGGCGATCCTGCTCTCCAGCCGGGCCAGCGGAGCACCCAGGCAGAAATGCGGTCCGCGGCCGAACACGAGCTGGTCGCGGTGCTCGTGGTCGATATCGAATACCTCGGCGTTCGGGACGAGCAGCGGATCCCGGTCGGCGCCGCCCCACCACAGCGTCGGCGTCCCCGCGGGAATATCGACACCGGCGACCGTCACGTCTTCGAGCGGGTAGCGCATGAGCGCACCGACCACCGAAGAGCGATAGCGCAACGCTTCTTCGACCACATCGGCCCAGCGATTCTCGGCCTGCGCCCGCGCGAGCTGGGCGGGATGGTCCCACAACGCGATCACCGCATTGCCCAGCAGATGAACCGTGGTCTCGTGCCCGGCCACGATGACCAGCCACAGCACACCGATCAGTTCCTCCTCGGTGAGCTCGTTCGCGGCGTTGGCCCGCAACAGCGCCGAGGTGAGATCCTGCCCCGGTTCCGCCCGCTTGTGGGCGAGCAGCTCGACGAAATAGCCGCTCATCGCTGCCATGGCCGCCTGGGTTTGTTCGCCGGTGCTGTGCGCCGAGACGATCGTCAGGGTCCAGTCCTTGAGCTGTGACTGCGCCTCCAGCGGCACTCCGAACAGATCGCAGATCACCCGGACCGGCAACGGGACAGTGTAGTTCGCGACCAGATCGATCTCTTCGGAATCGGGAAAGGCGCTGATGAGATCGTCGGCGATCTGCTGGATGCGCGGTTCCAGCGCCGCGATCCGAGCCGGTGTGAACGCCTTGTTGATCGTCTGGCGCAACCGCCGGTGCGCCGCACCGTCCTGATTCAGCATATGTTCGGCGTCGGTGAGGGCGCGCAGCGGCCAATCGGCGGGTATCCGGCCGTCGTGCAGCGCAGGGCACTTGGACGGATGCTTGGCGAAGACCTTGTCGTCGAGCACCTCGGCGGCGGCACGGTGACTGACCGCGATGTAGGCGCCGACCCCGCCGAGCAGTTCGATGGGCACGACCTCACCCGCACGAATTATCCGCTCGAGCGTTTCGTACATCGACTCACCGGGGGTCGGAAGTTGGATGACTGGCTCGGACATGCTTGTCTCCCTGACTTTTTCGATGCGATCAGAGAGAGTCTGGGATGCCGGAGCGGGCCGCACAATCGGTGCGCCGCATCGTGCCCCGCACCGATATTCCATCGCACCGGAACGTAATTCCGCACCGGCCACCCGGTCGGTGATCTCATTTTTCGGCGTCTTTGCGAACCCGCAGCTCCTGTCCGGCGCCCGCCGCGGCCGGCCGGGCGTTGTCGATGGTGAAGGTCACCCGGTCCGGCCGGTAGCGGTCCTCGCCGTATTCGAGCGGGACTCCGGCCGCGGACGAGGTGTGCCGCCGTTCCCGCAGTAGCGGGGTCCCCGGGGCGACCCCCAGCAGCGCCGCGTCGGTCTCGTCGGCGCCGACCGCGTCGATGGTGTGCCGGGCGGATTGCAGATCCACACCGCGGTCGGCGAGGTGGGCGTAGATCGACGCCGTATCCGGATCGAAATCGAACAGCAGCCGCCCGACGTGCTCGACGAAGGCGGCGCGTTCCACCATCACCGGCGCACCGTCGAGCAGCCGCAACCGCAGCACCTCGATCACCGGCGCCCCCTCCGCCATCCGCAGGGCCGCCGCCGCGGCGGCCGAGGCACCACGGCGGGCGATCTCCACGGTGCGCTGGCCGGGGGTCCGGCCGATGCGTCCGGCCCATGCGGTGAAGGAGCGCAGCGTTTCGAAGGGTTGCCCGACCGCGGTATCGCGCACCACGGGCCGGCGGCCCTGCCCGCCGCCGATGAGTCCTTCGTGGGCCATATCTGCACAACCCCGCAGACCGGCCGCGCACTCGACTACGCCTGGTCGGCCCGGGAGAAGTGGCTGCGGCTGGCGGAGCAGGCGGGGTTCGAGATCAGCCGGGCCGACACCGTGGTGGTGGCCCGGACCGCCGCCGAGCTCGGGGTCCTGGAGGAGTTCGCGGCCGAACGCGGCACCGGCGAGGTACGGCTGCTGGACCGCGCCGGGACGGCCCGGCTCTTCCCGCCGGCCGGCGACCCCGGCAGCGATATCCTCGGCGGCGCCCATCTGGCGCTCGACCTGCGGGTCGATCCGCGCGCCGCAATACCGGCCCTGGCCGCCCGGCCGGCGTCGCGCGGCGTCGAATTCGTCTGGAACACCCAGGTGGGCGCCGTATCCGAAGGTGCCGTGCACACCGCGCGCGGCGATCTGGCCGCGACCGCGATCGTGCACGCGGCCGGCCACGATATCGACCGCCTCTTCCCGGTGATCGCCGAAGAGCACGGCGTGCGCCGCTGCCGGCTCCAGATGATGGAGGTGGCGCCACCCGGTGATATCCGCATCGAACCGGCGATCCTCACCGGCTACTCCATGCTGCGCTACGGCGGTCTGGGCGCCACCGCCTCCGCCGCCGTGGTGCGGCGCGAGATCACCGACCGGGCGCCCGAAACGCTGGACGCCGTGATGAACCTGATGCTCACCAGCGCCCCGACGGTTCGGTGGTCCTCGGCGACACCCATCACTACGCCCGCACCCATCTGCCCTTCGACGAAGAAGACATCGCGGATCTGGTGCTGCGCGAAGGCGCCCGGCTCTTCTCGGCCGGTGAGCTGTCGGTGCGGCGGCGGTGGCGCGGGGTCTACGCGGATTCGCCGGAGACCGATTTCCTCGTGGCCGCGCCCGCAACCGGTATCCGCGTCGTCTCGGTGACCTCCGGTATCGGTATGACCACCGCGCTGCGCCTGGCGCCGACGGTCGTGGATCAGCTGGTCTGAGCGCCGGGCCGGGCGGCCGCTTGTCCGGCCGCCCGGTCCGGGAGATCAGCCCGCCGCGGTCACGATCGCCGCGGCCACCGCGTCCGGCCGCGAGACCAGCGAGGCGTGGGACGCATCCAGTTCGCTGGTCTGCGCGCCCATCCGGCCGGCCATGAAACGCTGCGAGGCCGGCGGGATGATTCGGTCCTGCGCGGAGACCAGGTACCAGATGCGCTCACCCGACCACGACGGTGCACCGGAGGGTTCCAGATTGGCGGCCAGGGCGACCGATTGCTGGTGGGCGAGCATATCGGCGGCGGTGGCGTCGTCGACATCCTGCGCGAAGACGTCGTGGAAGTATTCGGGCGCCACATAGCCGTCGAGATTGCGTCCCGCGATGCCCTGCGGATCGTCGACGACCTTCACTTGCAGCGCGGGGGGCAGCAGCCGACTGCCCGGGAACCGCACCGGGTCCAGTGCCTGCTGCGCGAATTCACCCTGGGTCGGCGCGAAGGCCGCGACGTAGACCATGGAGACGACGTCGGGGTCGTGCACATTGCTGATCACGGACCCGCCGTAGGAGTGCCCGACCAGCACGATGGGCCCGTCGACGGTGTCGAGGGTGCGCTGGACGGCGGCCGAATCGTGGGCCGGGCCGCGCAGCGGGTTCACCGGTGTCAGCACCGCGTAACCCTGCCCACGCAGTCGCGCGGCGACCCCGTTCCAACTGGTCGGGTCGGCGAACGCGCCGTGCACCAGGACCACGGTGGGCCGCGGCGCGGCCCGGGCGGGCATCGCGACGGCGGCCGTGGTGACAAGGGCGATGATCAGGCTCAGCAGAACGGTACGCAGCGTGCGAATGATGGTCATTGGTTCCCTGTCCCGTCTCGTTCGGTTTTTCACGAATTCGAGCAGTTCGGCGCGCGCTGGCGCAGCGCCGCACAGGTGACGCGGGTGATCAGTGTAGCCGGATGGGGTCCGCGCGAAAGCCCGATTGCCCGCGGCAGTGGACGGTGGCGAGAGGACACCTCTTGCCACCGCGGCGCAGGGAGAGCAGGGTTGGGGACACCGGTGGCGCCACCGGGGCGCCGCCTCGAGTAGAGAGGAGGTGGCTCATGTTCGCGCGATCCACCACTATTCAGGGGCAACCCTCCGCTATCGACGCCGGGATCGCACATATGCGCGATGTCGTGCTGCCCGCCTTACGGGAGATCCCCGGATGTATCGGGCTGTCGCTGCTGGTCGACCGGGACAACGGGCACTGTATCGCCACCAGTGCGTGGGAGTCCGAGGAGGCGATGCACGACAGCAGGGAGCAGGTCGGTCCGATTCGCGACCGCGCACTCGCTACGTTCCGCGGTGGCGCACAGATCGAGGAATGGGAAATCGCGGGTTTGCATCGAGCTCATCACGCGGATGAGGGCGCATGCGTGCGCGCGACCTGGGTGAAAACCGATCCGAGCCGTCTCGATTCGGCCATCGAGATCTACAAGGCCGACACCCTGCCCGCCATGGAGGACCTGGAGGGCTTCTGCAGTGCGAGTCTGATGGTCAACCGGAGGTCCGGCCGCGCCGTCTCGTGCACCAGTTACGACAGTGCCGCGGCGATGCGAGCCGGCCGTGAGCAGTCGGCGTCGCTGCGGGTCGACGCTGCCCGGCGGACCGGCGTCGAAGCTCTCGACGTGCGGGAGTTCGAACTGGCACTCGCCCATCTGCGGGTCCCGGAAATGGCCTGACCGGGCGAACCGGCCTACCCCGCCTCACCCGTGGTGAGACCCATCCCGGCGGCGAGGTCGGTGAGTACCGCATCGAACAGCACATCCGGGTCGCTCACCGGCATCGGGTAATTACCGAACACCTCCAGCGTGACGTGGCCGTAGAGCCGGACCCAGACCGTCATCATCAGATACGCCACCCCGAGGTCGAATTTCTCGGACGGAAACTTCTGCTCCGAGCCGGCGAGCAGCCCCAGCAGCTCGTTCTGGAACGCGAGCAGGTCGGTGCGTAGCGCCTCGGGAATCGATTCGGTCGGCGGAGTCGCCAGATCGTAGGCCGCGAGCAACTTACCCGCGGCTTCCAGGAACACCAGCCCGAACGCCTCGTCGAAACGCCGCACGGTACCCGGGCCGCCGGCCGCCGGCGAGGCGAACACCAGGGTGAATTCGTTGCGGTGGGCCAGCGCCCAGCGCCGGAACGCCCGGCAGATGGCGAACAACCGGACCACTCCGTCGTCCGGTAGTTCGGCCACCTGCGCCCCGAGGTCCTCGGCCAGCCGGATACAGATATCGCGCCGTAACGCGACCAGCAGCTCCTCGCGGGACGGGTAGTAGCGGTAGAGGGCGGGAGCGGTGATCCCGAGTTCCCGCGCGATGGCGCGCAGGGTCAGCGCCTCCGCTCCCTGTGCGACCAATAGCTCCACAGCCACGCGCCGGATGTCCGCGTCACTGACCGCGGGCATCCGGCCCCGCCGGGCGGGTTGTGTCATTCGTATGCGACCTGCCAGTTCTTGATTCCGTTCAGCCAACCCGACCGTAGCCGAACGGGTTCGGCGACCTGACGCAGGTTCGGCATCACGTCGGCGATGGCGTTGAAGATCAGGTCCAGTTGCAGACGGGCCAGGTTGGCGCCGACGCAATAGTGGGTACCGGTGCCGCCGAAGCCGACGTGCGGGTTCGGGTTGCGGGTGACATCGAATTCGAACGGCTTGGTGAAGTGGTCCTCGTCGAAGTTGGCCGACGCGTAGAACAGGCCCACCCGCTGCCCCTTGGCGATGGCCTGCCCGCCGATCTCCGTGTCCTGCAGAGTGGTCCGCTGGAACGCGATGACCGGGGTGGCCCAGCGCACGATCTCGTCGGGGGCGGTGCGCGGACGCTCGGCCCGGTACAGCTCCCATTGCTCCGGATTGTCCACGAAAGCCTTCATACCGTGGGTGGTGGCATTACGGGTGGTTTCGTTACCGGCCACCGCCAGCAGGATGACGAACCAGGCGAATTCCTCCGAACTCAGCGCCTCGCCGTCGATATCGGCGCTGAGCAGCTGGCTGATGATGTCGTCGGCCGGGCAACCGCGGCGCTCTTCGGCCAGATTCCAGGCGTACCCCATCACCTGCGCGTTGGCCATTTTGTAGCTGTCGGCGTATTCGGGGTCGTCGTAGCCCATCATCTGGTTCGACCACTCGAACAGCTTGCCGCGGTCTTCCTGCGGCACCCCGAGCAGTTCGGCGATGGCCTGTAGCGGCAGCTCACAGGCGACCTGCTGGACGAAGTCACCGCCACCGGTCCGCTTGGCCTCGTGCACGATCCGCTCGGCCCGCTCGTGCAGGGCGTCGCGCAGGCTCTGCACGGCGCGCGGGGTGAAGCCGCGGGAGATGATGCGGCGCAGTTTGTCGTGCTCGGGCGGGTCGGTGTTGACCAGCATCGCGCGCTGGATATCGATCTCCTCGCGGGCGATATCGCCGTTGAAGCGGATCACCGCGGTATTGGCGTGGGTGGAGAAGACCTCGGAGTTCTTCGAGATCTCCTTGATGTGTTCGAGTTTGCTGACCACCCAGTAGCCGCCGTCGTCGAACCCGCTGACCCCGTCCGGCTGATCGACCCACCACACGGGCGCGGTCCGGCGCAGTTCGGCCCATTCCTCGATGGGCAGCCGGGCCGCCAACAGGTCGGGATCGGTGAAATCGAAGTCATGGGCGAGACCACTGGTCATCGTGCCTCCTTATGAGCTGGTACATGCGGTTCGCGGAGGCCGTAGCGAAGGCGGAGGTATCGCATCATCGTGCCTCCTTATGAGCTGGTACATGCAGGAACCCTCTCCCGAGGAGTGAACCACACCACAACGATTTTGTGAACAGGTTTTAGTAAATGCCGTTCACATAATGGTCCGGCAACGGGGGACCCCCCATTCGGCAACCATTTCGCTACGTTCTGGCGCCGCCTCCGAATGCGCCGCCCGAACAGCGGACAGAGCGCCATAATGAGATGCTCGACCCCATTGCAACCGGTATACGGCGGTAGCCGCATGAGCAAGACCCCCGAACCCTTCCGGAGGACGCAGCACATGACCACCATGGAAATGCCGCACGTCAGCGAATGCACAGTGAACAGCTGTTCGTACAACCACGACGGATGTCACGCGTACGCGATCAACGTCACCGGACATAACGGCAGCGCCGACTGCGCGACCTTCATACCACTGGCGACCAAAGGCGGTCTCGACACCGTCACCAGCATGGTCGGTGCCTGCCAGCGCACCGACTGCGCCTACAACACCGACCTCGAGTGCACCGCGGGCGAGATCCGGGTCGGCCCGGGCAGCACCGACCACACCGCCCACTGCATGACCTACGCCCCGCGCTGATCCGGCCGACCACGCCACGGCTACCAGGGGCCCCGGCCGTACCGGATCGGCTGCGCGGGTATGCCCGGGCCGTCGGCATACGGCGTCAACGCCTTGACGGTGGTGATCTGTACAGCATCTGTCACCGTCCCGGGCACCAGCGGCCCGGTGGGCGGTGGCCAGAACGAGTAGACCTCCGGGTCCCGATCCGGACCGATGAGCCGCCCGGTCGCCATCGCGGTATGAGCGTTCCCTCCCTCCAGTCCCTGCCAGACGATCAGGTCGCTACGACCGGGCCGCGGGCCGTCGGGGTCTCTCATATCGAGGTCCTGCGTTCCGTGCGGCAGCATCGTCTCCCGCATCTGCTTCTGAAAGCCTCGCGGTAAGAACCCGCGCTGCCGATCCCGCTGCGCCCTCCTGCCCAGGATCGACGCGTACTGCTTCCGGATCTGCGCATGTGTCAGCACGCCCGTGTCCGCGCCCACCCACAGGATCATCTCCCAGCAATTCCAGCCGGACCCGGAATCCAGTGGCGGCAGCGGCCCCTCGGTTCTCGCGGTGATCCACTGCTCGAACTTTCGGTTAGAGATGAACCGGGGCAGGAAATTCGTCCACATCGCCTTGGCCCCCGACAGATGGATCCGATGCAGCCCATCGGCGACGACCATGGCCGGGTCCGCGGTGTCGGCGGCGAATTCCGGCGAACCGCGGCCAGGCACCCCCGCCAGGACTTCCCCTTCCCGCCCGAGAGCAGCGCCTGCGATCCTGCGTTCACTGCCCTCCAGAGTGTCGGCCGCCAGGTCGAGCTCATCACTCACCTTTCGCAGCGGCTGCTCGGAGGCACGCCCGAAATCGGCGCCGACCGCACGCGCACGCTGGTGCATCTCGGCGAGAACCCGGCGCAACAACTCGGTCCTCCGGCTCCGATATGGGCCCGGTCACGGCCCGGGACGATGGGACCACCGGATCGTAGGCAGGTTTCGCGCTACCAGCGGCCGAAACGAAGCGCACCGGGCGGTGAATTCACCGGATGGTCACCGTCGCATACGTTCGCGCTGCGAGCCCCTCTGAACCGGAGTCGGCCCGGAGTCTTCGAAAATCAATTGAGCACAAGTACCGCTGTAGGGCTTCATGGACACGATGAGCACAGTGAAGCAGCAACTCCCCGGGAGCGCGCGGATCGTCGGTGACGGGATGAAGTTGCACCGCCGGTCGCTGCGGTTGGACGGACGTAGCCATACCGTGATCTCGCTGCGCCCGGGTACCACCGCCCGCTTCAGCACCAACTACTTCCACGGCACTTGGCATCTGCTCTCCGACGACCACGGCTCCCGGCTGCTGGCAACCCTGTTGTGGGGCCTGTCGTATCAGGCACGCCCAGCGACGGTGTTGCTGATCGACCGTCCGTTCCTCACTCCGACCCCCTTCGAAGCCGACCCGGCGGACCCGGTTCTGCTCGTTCCGGGCTGGTGTACCCGCCTCACGCCGCGGGCGGCCCGGGAACTCGTGCGCAGATTACCCCTGCGCACCGCGCCGGAGGGCACCGTGCGCTGGCGAACCCGCGGACTGGCCACCGCCGCCTACGCGCCCCCCTGGGCGCCCCGGCGCGGCCGGACCACACGGGTGAAGGGCGCGATCGTGGTGACCCCCTCCTCCCCCGCCGAATGCCGGGACTGGGCGCTGAGCATCGCCGCCATGGACACCGACGCCTACGGCACCGACTACACCTACCTCGACGACCACCACAGATGGATCAGCGGCGAGGTCCAGATCTTTCGCCGGTTCCACCACATGGTCGATACTGCCGGGCAGGCCCGCCGCGCCGTTCTGCGACGTGTCGGCGTCGGTGCCGACCCGAGCTCGCTACGCCCCGAGATCTGGGAGACCGCCGCCGTATTCCGCGGCACCGCACATCTGAAGGTCCTCGAATGGCGGGACGGACAGTGGCGCGTGGGCCGGCACGCCGCCGAGCTGCTCGCACAAGCCGGTGTCCACGAGTTCGAGGATCTGCGCCGGATGGGGGCGGTGGAGGCATACTGCCGGATGCTGGTGGCCGGCGCCGGACCGGACATCCGAATGCTGTGGGCGATGGATTGCGCGATTTCGGGCAGCTATTACCGGAACCTCACCGCCGCACGAAAACGGGAACTGATGACGGCATTGCGCCGGTACCCGGCTTCTGTCATCGACCGTATGGGTCCGGACCGGCGGGTCCGGCTTCCCCGTACCGCGGGGCGGATGGCAGCCTACCGCCGCCGTCGGAGCGCTAGGCTCCGATGATCTGTGCGCCGAGCGAGCCGTCGGCCACCTTCAGGAGATTCGTATGAGCGAGATACTGACAGTCGATCTCCACCCGGTATTCCGGAGTGATCGTGATATCGACCAGGTACTGCGCAGCGCCCTGTTCCGAGCTGCGGCACAGAAGGTCGGCCTGCTGGAGATCATCGCGGGAAAGGGCTCGGGCACGCTGAAACGGCGTGTTCTCGCCAAACTCGCCCAGCCCAGCCTGAAGAAGCTCTATCGGCGGGTGGAGTCGGACCCGGGCAACGAGGGCCGCATCCTCGTCCATTTCTGAACGGTTCGGCCCTACGCCACCCGGATCGCCCTACTTCGTGAGCCCCGCGTCACCCCACACGCCGTTACCCGCCTGACTGCAGCTCTCCATATTCCCGCCGACGAACAGGAAACTGATCGTCAGGTTCTGGACACCCGCGACCGGCACGTCCACGGTCGGCGATTGCCCCACCGGAACGTTGCCCGAGGAATAGATCGATTTTCCGTCGGCGATCACCTCGAACTGGAGCACTGATTGGGAATTGCCGCCGTCGGCGATACCGATAGTCGAGTTGAACCGCGACCATTCCCGATTCAGGTTGTAGGTGTGGCCCACCTCGGTATCGCAGCCGCTGAACTGCTGATAGATCGAATGCGGGTAGGAGACGCCGTTGACCGATATCGTGCCGGTATATGCGTTTCCGGTGGTGGGCGACATATCGGCCAGGTACCGCTTGGGCAGCGGCGCGGGGGCGGGTGCCGGGGCCACGGGGGGTGCCGCACTTTCGCTCGTCGTAATCGCCTGTGCGGTATCGGCTTCCGCGTCCGTGGAACCGGATCCGACGAGGAGGGTGACCACCAAACCGACGACGGCCAGCGCGATACCCGCCCCCGAGACGAGCATTACCCCGCGCTCGGCGTCCCGGGCACTCTTGGGGGCCGCGGTGCCGGGCGCCGGCGAATGGGGGCGCGGGTTCGGCCCGCGAGTGGGTTCGGTTGGATTGGACACGCGCACACTCTTCTTCGACGTAACTCGACGGAGCCCGGCCGGGCGCCGCAGCAGAGATATACCACGCCGGGCGGGGTGATGGAATTGGAGCGCTGCGCCGGATAGTTCTGCACGCCGGTGCGCGATTCGAATTTCCGGTGCTCGACGATGGGATTGTCGAAAATGGCGGCGAGCTATGCGTTTTCCTCCGTCCGGACCGGATGAACCCCGCGGCCACATACCTCACGCCCGAAACCGCGAATCACTACACCGCGATACGGTACGGTACGTACTGTACTGTTATCTACATGACCGCTGACAATGCCTGGCCCGGCCACCTGGGGGTGGCCCAGGTCAGATTCGCCCGCCCCACCGACCGGCTCGACGAGGTGATCCGCTTCTACGTCGAAGGGCTCGGCCTGCGCGAGCTCTACCGGTTCGCGAACCACGCCGGCTACGACGGGGTGATGCTCGGCCTCCCCGGCACCGGCTATCACCTGGAATTCACCACCCACGCCGACGGCAGCCCGGGAGACGCGCCGAGCAACGAGAATCTGCTGGTGCTGTACTGCGAATCGGAGGCGCGGATGTTCGAGACAGTCCGGAGACTCGGCGAATTCGGCGCCGAACCGATCCCCACCGAGAACCCCTACTGGGCCGCCCACCGAGCCCTGGCGTTCCCGGATCCGGACGGCTGGCAGGTCGTACTCGTCCCGCGGCCGGTGTTCTGATGCCGGGCCGCACCCGCGACGAGCGGATCGACACCGCCGTCCTGGCGGCCGCGCGAACCCTGCTCGACGCCAAGGGTTACGCGGGCCTCACCATCGGCCAGGTCGCCGCGAGCGCCGGTATCCATCGCCCGGCGATCTATCGGCGCTGGCCGTCCAAACGACACCTGGTGGCCGCGGTGGTGGCCGATCTGCTCGGGCTCGAACCGACCCCGGACACCGGCGAGCTCCGCGCCGATCTGATCCGCTCCATGCGGGAATTGGTAGCCGCTCTGCGCGACACCTCGCTGGGCCGGGTGTTGCCCGCCCTGGTCGCCGACCTCGCCACCGATCCGGAACTGCGCGAACAGCTGTGGTCCACCGTCTTCGGCCCGCGTCGCGAGACCACGGCGCGCGCCCTGCGCGCCGCGATCGACCGCGGCGAGATCGACCCGGGCACCGATATCGATTTCGTACTCGACGCGGTCGCCGCGCCGATCTACTTCCGGGCCCTGTTCGGACATCTCCCGCTTTCCGACGAACTGGCCGACCACTCGGTGGACACGGTGCTCGCGGCGATCCGCCGCACCGGGTGACATGTGGCCGCGAGGCCGGGTGGAGATGCGTCACACCGTGCCGTTGATCACCGGTCCGGCACGAAACGGGCGGTACGGTAGGATCGCTTCAGTACCCGCGCCCGATGCGCACATATGTACTCTCCGTCGCGGATCACCAGCCTTTCGCGTCGGGACCCGCGACACCGCCACCTCGAGTAGGCGCGGACAGACGGTCCGAACGGACGTCGCGGTATCACCTCCGATGCCGAAAGGCGCTCATACCTTCATGCCTGCCAACACTCCTGCCGCGCAGACGTTCACCGACCTCGGCGTCCCGGCAGATATCGTCGCGAAACTCGCGGACAGCGGTATCACCGAACCCTTCCCGATCCAGAACGCCTCCCTGCCCGACACCCTCGCCGGTCGCGATGTCCTCGGCCGGGGGAAGACCGGCAGCGGTAAGACCCTGGCGTTCGGGATCCCGGTGGTCGCGCTGCTCGCCGGCGCTGCGCGCACCCCGGGCCGGCCCACCGGGCTGATCCTGGCGCCCACCCGGGAACTCGCCACCCAGATCGCCGCGACCGTCGCTCCGCTGGCGGAGGTGCGCGGTCTGCGGGTGACCACCGTTTTCGGCGGGGTGCCGGTGAACCGCCAGATCAAAACCCTGAAGCAGGGTGTCGATATCGTCGTCGCCTGCCCCGGCCGGCTCGAGGATCTGATGCAGCAGCGAGCGCTGTCGCTGGATGCCGTGCGTATCACGGTGCTCGACGAAGCCGACCATATGGCCGATCTCGGCTTCCTGCCCGGCGTGATCCGGATCCTCACGGCCACACCGCGCGACGGCCAGCGCCTGCTGTTCTCCGCGACATTGGACAACGGCGTCGGGAAACTGGTCGACCGTTTCATGCACGCGCCGATCTCGCATTCGGTCGACGAGGCCGCCGCACCGCCGCCGAAGATGACGCATCACATCTTCGAGGTCGAGGGGGCCGCGGCGAAGAAGGAACTCGTGCGCGCGCTCGCCGCGGGCAGTGGGCGCCGCATCCTGTTCATGCGCACCAAACATCATGCCCGCCGGCTCGCCGGGGAACTCACCCGCGCGGGTATCGCCGCCGTCGACCTGCACGGCAACCTCTCCCAGCCCGCGCGTGACCGCAACCTCGCCGCCTTCGCCGCGGGTACCGCCAAGGTCATGGTCGCGACGGATATCGCCGCGCGTGGTATCCACGTCGACGATCTCGAACTGGTGGTGCACGTCGATCCGCCCGCCGAACACAAGGCATACCTGCACCGGTCCGGCCGCACGGCCCGCGCGGGCACCGAGGGCACGGTGGTGACGCTGGTACTGCCCGAGCAGCGCAAGGATGTGGCGGCCCTGCTGCGCAAGGCCGGTATCGAGGTGCGTCCGCGTCCGGTGACCGTCGATTCCCCGATCATCACCGATCTGTCGGACGGCGCGGGTCTCCTAGAACCCGTCCCCGCCCACCCGGCACCCATCGTGGCCGAGCCGGGCACTCCGCGCGGGACCACCGGAGGTTCCCGCAACGGCCGGCGTGGATCGCGCGGCCGCCGGGGCGGCGCCGGTGGGCATGCCGAAGCGGTGCGCTCCGATGCGCGCGATACGACCACCCCGCGGGGTGGGGAGCGCGGCCGCGCGGAGAACACCGCGAAACGGTCGCGGCAGGGTGAACGGTCCGGCGCCGCCGAACACGCGGGTGCGCGCGGATCTACCGGGCGGCGGGGAAATGCCGCGGGACGGCCCGGAGCCCGCGCCACTGCGGCGGGTCACAGTACCCGGCAGTCCGCCGCGCCTACACGGCGGCAGCCGGAGCAGGGCGCCGGCCAGTCCGGCGCTTCGGCTCGGACGAACGGCGCGCGCACCCCGCACAGCGATCCCGCGCGCCGGCCCCGCCGAGCGACCCGTCCGGCCGGCTGATCACGGGATAACATCGCCGGTCAGTTGATACGTCACCGCCCGCCTCCGCATATTGCGCAGGCGGGCGGTTCTGTCGTGGGATATCAGTGCGCGAGAACCGGTTCGCCTTCCGCCGGTACCGGCAGCGCGCTCGGCATCAGCACCGCGAGCACCACCGCGCCGAGGACGAACACGCCCGCGGCCCAGGTGAAGCTGGTGGTGTAGCTCTCGATGGCCGATTGCGCGACGGTGAGCCGGTCCGGGATCCGGGCCGCCAGATAATCACTGGAGGCCGAGGCCGCGATGGTACTCAGCAGCGCCGTCCCGATCGACCCACCGACCTGCTGACTGGTGTTGATCATCGCGGACGCCACACCGGCATCGTCGTGGCCCACACCCGAGGTCGCGCTCTGGAACGCGGTCGACATCGCGCCGCCGAGACCCAGCCCGAGCAGGATCAGTCCCGGCAGGATATGGGTGGCGTACCCGGTGTCCAGCCCGATACGGGTCAGCCAGGCCATCCCGAGCGCGGCGATGGCGAACCCGCCGCTGACGACCACCTTGGGCCCGAGTTTGGGCAGCAGCAGCGACGGTGTCGTGGTCGAGGAGGCGACCATGGCGGCGACCATCGGCAGGAACGCCACACCGGTCATGATCGGCGAGTAGCCCAGCGCCAGCTGCATGTAGTAGGTCAGGAACAGGAAGATCGCGAACATCCCGATGCCCATGACGAACACCGCGAGGTAGGCACCGCCACGGGTGCGGTCCAGCACGATGCGCAGCGGCAGCAGCGGATGCGCCACCCGGGTCTCCAGCCAGACGAACACCGCCAGCAGCGCCGCGCCGCCGATGAGGAACGCGAGGGTGACCGAGTTCGTCCAGCCGTCGCTCTCGGCGTGGGAGAAACCGTAGACAACGCTGAACAGCGCCGCGGTGACCACGGCGGTACCCGGGATATCGAGTTTCGGCCGCGACCCACCGGCATGGCGGGCCAGCAGCAGTACCGCGCCGACCAGCGCGACCGCCGCGAACGCCAGATTCACGAACATCACCCAGCGCCATGAGGCCCATTCGGTGAGCGCGCCGCCGAGCAGCAGGCCGATGGCGCCGCCGGTGCCGGCGACCGCGCCGAAGATGCCGAAGGCCTTGGCCCGTTCCGACGGCTCGGTGAAGGTCACGGTGAGCAGCGACAGCGCGGCCGGTGCGAGCAGCGCGCCGAATACACCCTGGCCGACCCGGGCCGCCACCAACATCTCGAAGTTGGTGGCCGCGCCGCCGACGGCGGAGGCCACCGAGAAGCCGATCAGGCCGACGATGAAGGTGTTACGCCGCCCGAACAGGTCACTGAGGCGACCCCCGAGCAGCAGCAGGCTGCCGAATGCCAGCGCGTAGCCGGTGATCACCCACTGCCTGCTCGCATCGTCGAACCCCAGGTCACGCTGGGATTCGGGAAGCGCGATGTTCACCACGGTCGCATCGAGTACGACCATGAGCTGGGCGACGCCGAGCACGGCGAGCACCCACCACCGCAGCGCGTGCGAACCGCGCCTTTCCGACGGTATTTCCTGCGCGGAGGGACCGCGATCGATCGTGGTAGTCATCTCGCCCCTTGGGAGAAGGTTGGGTTGGTGAGAAGATCAGGAAAACGGAGAAGGCATCTCCGCTTGTATGAACGCTAACACAATAACGGAGAAGTCGCCTCCGCTTAATCCCGGCATTGATAGGATGACGGTGTGAAACACGCCACGACCCTGCGCGCACCCCGGCGTCTGCGCGCCGATGCCGCACGCAATCAGCAACGCATCGTCGAGGCGGCCCGCGAACTGTTCGCCGATCGCGGGTTGGAGATCACCCTCGACGATGTCGCCGAGCGGGCGGGTGTGGGTGTGGGCACGGTCTACCGTCGCTTCGCCAACAAGAGAGAACTCATCGCCGAGGTCTTCGAGCACAGCCTCGGTGCGTTCGCCGACCACGCCGAGGCCAGCCTGCGCGATCCCGACCCCTGGCTCGGCCTGGTCCAGTTCGTCGAATACGCCTGCCGGCATCTGGCCGTCAACCGCGGATTCAGCGAGGTCATCCTCGAACTCGACCTCGACACCGAACGTTTCCACGGCCTGCGCGACCGGATCAAACCCGCCGTGGCCGCGATCGTCGACCGGGCCCGCGACGCCGGCGTACTGCAGCCCGATATCGAGCCGTCGGACCTCTTCGCGATAATCCATATGGTCGACGGCCTGGCCGAATTCGCCAAACCGATCAACCCCGAGATCTGGCGCCGCTATATGGCCATCACGCTCAACGGGATCCGCGCCGACAATGTCGCCCGGCAGGAACTCCCGGTCCGCGCGCTCACCGACGACGAGGTCGATCAGGCGAAGTCCGCCAAGGCCGCGCCCTGCCCCGGACGCCGCCGCTGACCGGTCCACCGAGCAACGGCCGCGCAGGCCCGGCACCGCATCGCGATGCGGAGTGAGTGACGGCCGACGCCTTACCTGTCCGAGTTCGAGATCGCGGTGACAAGGGAATGCGCCGATCGGCGTCGAGCGCGCCGGTCGGCAGCGCCACCTTCGAAAGCCGGCCGCCGAACCGGTGTCTCGCGACGCGATAGCGAGCCGCGCGGATAGACCCCCGGCCCGGCGCATCGACATCCGCCATCACCTCTGGCCGGAGACCCCTCGCGCCGCAGGGTGCACCCCGACCGGCCCCGTGCCCGACGACTGCCGTTTCAGCGGCCGACGCGCAAACGCGGGCCGGTCGACCGCGCTGCCGGCACCTCCGCCGAAACAGCCGCCGCAGCCCAACGCAGGTCGTTATCGCACCACCGGGTCGGCCGCCGACCGACCGCACTGCGCCGCCACCGGCCGGCTTCCGGTGGCGCCGCCCGCCCTGCCCCGGACACACGAGGCGACAGTCGTTCCGCCGATCTCCGCGCTCATGACGTGACGAGCAGCGAGTCGATATGCACCGACAAGCCCCGAATGTGTGTCCGGCACAGGGCTTCTCCTACAGTCCCTGCCCCGAACTGGTGCCGGGCTCATCCTCGGGAGATTCACCTTCCGCAGACGCTTCGCCTTCGGCCGGCGGCTCCCCTTCCGCAGGAGGTTCACCGTTCGCCGGAGGCTGGCCGTTCGCGGGAGGCTGACCGTTCGCCGGAGGCTGGCCCCCACCCGGAGGCTGACCTTCCCCTGGCGGCTGGCCCTCACCCGGAGGCTGACCCTCCGCCGGCGGCTCACCTTCCCCGGGAGGCTGACCTTCCGCCGGAGGCTCGCCCTCCGCCGGGGGCTCGCCTTCCCCGGGCGGCTGGCCCTCACCGGGAGGCTGTCCTTCCACCGGAGGCTGGCCCTCGCCCGGCGGTACAGGCGGTCCGGAGTTCGGGGCAGGAGCGGAAGCCGGTGGTTCATCGGACTTGTCCTCGTCCTCATCGGATTCGTCCTCATCGCCACTGTCGCCACCGTCTCCGAGGAGACCAGACCCCATCATGCCTATGAGAGGCAAGATATTTTCAAGGCCTCCCATGCCGCCACCGGTGCCACCGCCACCGGTGCCACCACCCGTGCCACCGCCACCGGTGCCACCACCCGTGCCACCGCCACCGGTGCCACCACCGGTCCCGGTGCCGCTGCCGCCCGATTTGCTGTCGCCCGAGCCGAGTTCGTCTGCCGAGAGTTCACCCGAGCCGGGGCCGTCCGGTCCGAACAAGCCCGATTCGGAGTCGCCCGAGCCGGGGTCGGTCGCCCCGGGATCCGTGGCACCCGGATTCTGCGGATTCTGCGGATTCTGCGGATATTGCGGATTCTGCGGATATTGCGGACCCTGCGGATACTGCGGACCCTGCGGATACTGCGGATTCGCCGGTGGCTGCGGATTCGCCGGTGGCTGCGAAATTTCGGGCTGATCGTCCTGACCAGGGATGTCGTAGGGCTGGTCTTCAGCAGGATTCGCGGGGGTGTCTGCCGGGGGACTGTCCTCGCCGAACGGATCCCCGAGTATCGCGGCGGCCGCGACACCCACGCCCAAACCACCAGCACCAGCCCACATCATCTTCCTCTTAAGCGACATGGAACCGGAGCTGCTGGCAGAACCGGAACCACTACCCGAGCCACCACCGGAAGCCGAACCACGACCCGAGGCGGAGCCACCACCCGAGGCCGAGCCACCACCGGAAGCCGAGCCACCACCCGAAGCCGAGCCACCACCGGAAGCCGAGCCACCACCGGAAGCGGAGCCACCACCGGAAGCGGAGCCACCACCCGAAGCCGAACCACCACCAGAA
>NZ_BDCU01000050.1 GCF_001618425.1 Nocardia fusca NBRC 14340 | reverse complement strand
CTTTCAAGGTAGGGGACCCATTCGTGGGTCCCCTACCTGCATTTCTGCCTACGGTGATATGGCCCGTAAACTTGGTGTGAGCACAAATCCACCATTGTCGGCGGTTCGACCGTGTCGCCGGCGCACTCCATTGATCCAGTCTGGTAACCGAGAGAGGGACCCGCCGTGCCGGAACAGAACAATGGCCGGAAACCGTTCCGGCGCAATTCTTCCGGACCCGATGCCGGCTTCCGTCGCGGCGAGGGCGCCGGTGACGGCAGGCGCTCGGGTGGCGATTCCGGCGGTGCGGGAGACACCGGCCCTTCGGGTGGCCGGGGTGGTTTCCGCCGGGACGACAATCGCGGCGATGCCCGCCGGAGCAGCGAACCGGACGCCAGGGGCGCGGGACGTGGACGGCCCGGGTCCGGCGGTAGCGGATTCGGTGGTGACCGGCCCCGCGATGCGCAACGGGCGGATCGCGCCGGCCGCGAGGAGCGGACCGGATCTGCGGGGCAGCGCGACCGCGGCGCCGACCGGGCGGGAGGCCGCTCGGGTTTCCGGGCCGAAGGGGCACGGTCGAACTGGGAGGACAATCGATCCCGCGGTCCGCGTCCGCAGTCGCGCCCGGATGGTGACAAGCGGGAGTACGGAACGCGTGAGCGCGGGGACTTCCGGTCACAGGGGCGCTCTTCATTCGGTGACTCGGATCGAGGCCGGGACAATCGCGGCGCCGGGCGCGCGGACAGCCGGGGCGGTGCGGACGACCGCCGGTTCGGTGGGCGCCCGTCCGCGCAGTCCGCTCACGGTGCCGATGAGCGTCGTTTCGGTGGACGGGCTGGCTCCGACCGGCCCGATCGGGGTGCCGACGACCGCCGCTTCGGCGGGCGTGGTGGGTCGGAGCGTGGGAGCGAGGAGCGTCGTTTCGGTGGGCGCGGTGCGTCCGATCGGCCGGACCGCGGGAGCGACCGGCCGCGCCGGGACCGGGTGGGTCCGGTGGAGAGCAGCAACAGCGGTCCGGGATTCTCTCGCGGTGGCGACGGCGGAGCGCCTCGGCGTCGGGGCGGTGAGGGTGGGGGCCGTGGGACCGATCGCCGCCCGCCGCGTCCCGACGAGCCCGATCTTCCCGACGAGGTCCAGGCCGGTGATCTGGATACTTCGATCCGGCGTGACCTGCTGAGCCTGGACAAGGGCAATGCGGAAACCGTTGCCCGGCATCTGGCCATGGCCGTGCAGGTTCTCGACGACGATCCGCAGCTGGCATTGGCCCACGCGCGGGCCGCGCGGCAGCGGGCCGGACGGATCGCTGTCGTGCGGGAGACCGCCGGCGTCGTCGCCTATCACGCCGGGGAATGGGCCGAAGCCTTGTCCGAGCTGCGTGCGGCGCGGCGGATGGCGGGCGGGTCCGGCCTGCTCGCGGTGATGGCGGACTGCGAACGCGGTCTCGGCCGACCCGAACGCGCGATCGAAATAGGCCGCAGCGATGAGGGCCGGGCGCTGACCGGCGACGAGGCGATCGAACTGCGTATCGTGGTCGCGGGCGCGCGGATGGACCTCGGTCAGTACGACCAGGCCGTGGTGACCTTACAGACCTCCGACCTCGACCCGTCCCGCACCGGGGCGGGTCCCGCGCGGCTGTTCTATGCCTACGCCGACGCGCTGGTCGCGGCCGGTCGTACCGATGAGGGGCAGACCTGGTTCTTCAACGCGGCCGCCGCGGACCTCGACGGCGAAACCGATGCCGAGGAGCGCGCGGCCGAACTGACCGGCGAGGCCTGACCTACGGCTGTCAGGGCCGCGTGACCGACCAGTTGAGCTCGGTCCGCAAATCGGCCGGGTCCATATGCGGATCGGGTTCGGTGAGGTAGACCTCCCAGCGGTCGGCTCCCGGAACCAGGCCCTGCTCGGTGATCCAGCCGTGCAGGCGCTCCCAGGTGACGCCCAGCGCGTCGAACGCGCCGTAATGCACCACGCGGGCGACCCGGCCGGCCGGGAGCACACCGGGGACGACGTCCCCGTCGGGGCTGATCCGCCGGTCTACGGGAAAGCCCACCTCCAGTTCCGTGGCCTCCTCGGAGGCGGTTCCCCACCGGGACAGAGCCGGGCCGGTGATCACGGCCTCCTGCGCGGCGAGGGCCGGCGGCAGGATGCCGAACGAGGTGTCGAAGAACGAGATGGTCTGCGCCGGCGCCACCCGGCCGCGCACCACGGCGGTGATCGTCTCGGCGATCTCGAGCAGTTCGGGTTCGGCTGTGCGGTCGGCTGGGTCGGCAGTCACGGTTCTCCTCGATGCGGTCGTCGGTCGGCCGCTGCGGGTCGGCCTCTATCCGATCCGACGGGTCGCGGCGCGGGAATTCATCGGTGTTCGCCCACCGTGTTCACCGCGGCCGGGGACGACGGACGGGACGTCTGCCGTCCCCGGCGTGCCGGGAGTCGTCGACCGGGCCGTGCTGAGCGGGCGGGCTCTGCCGGGGCAATGCCTGCGGACCGGGATTCGCGGGCGAGTGGGCGTGAAGAAGAAGAGTGGACCGGCCGGCACCGCCGAGATGATCGGCGCCGCGCTACGCCGGCCAGGCAACCGGAACCCTCCACTATGTCTGCCACCGCGGCGCAAGTGCTATCCGGTAGTGCCCGGGCGGCGGACATCGACACCCGCAGCCCGGCCGGGATCGACACCCGCAACCGGCCAGCACGTTGGTCGCCGGTCCATCGGGGTGGCCGTGTGGGCCGCGGAAGCGGCTGGGTGTCCGGGACGTCGGGGGCAGGACGTAGGGTCCGGGTGTGCGGGAAGCGAGCGAGACACCGTTGCGGGACAGGTACGAGGCGCTGCTACTGGATCTGGACGGGACCCTCTACCGGGGTGCCGACGTGATCGACGGTGCGCCCGAGGCGCTGGCCGGCGGGACCCAGCGATCGGTGTATGTCACCAACAACGCGAGCCGGGCGGCGGGCAGCGTGGCGGCCCACCTGGCCGAGCTGGGGTATCCGGCTACGGAGGCGGATGTGGTGACCAGCGCGCAGGCGGCGAGCCGGTTGCTCGCCGAGCGGCTGGTGCCCGGATCGGAGGTGCTGGTCGTCGGCTCCGACGATCTGGCGGCGGAGATCAAGACGGCCGGTCTGCAACCGGTGCGCCGGGCGACGGAGACGGTGGCGGCGGTCGTCCAAGGGCATTCGCCGCAGACGGCCTGGCCGGACCTGGCCGAGGCGGCCTACGCGTTGCGGGCGGGAGCGGTGTGGGTGGCGGCCAATACCGACCGGACGCTGCCGAACGAGCGCGGACTCGCGCCGGGCAACGGCGCGATGGTCGCGGCGCTGCGGGCCGCCACCGATCTGGAACCGGTGGTGGCCGGCAAACCATATCCGCCGCTGCTCGAAGATGCGCTGATCCGGGCGGAGACGCGCGCGGCGCTGGTCGTGGGTGACCGGCTCGACACCGATATCTCCGGTGCGCAAGCCGTGGATCTGGATTCACTGCTCGTACTGACCGGGGTCAGTACGGCCGACGAACTGACCGGCCTGCCGGAAGAGGAACTGCCCACCTACGTCGCCGATAGCCTGGACGCCCTGCGGCAACCGCCGGTGCCGGGCCTCGTCGCCCCCGAGGATGTACGCCAGCAACTGCGGGCGTACCCGGGCCGGGCGCTGACGGTGCGCGCGCCCCGTTCGGAAATCCGATAGCGTTGAGCCCACGATGACTACCCCGACTCCCCGCCCGAACACTCCCGGCACCGCCCGCTCCGGAGTGCCGCTGCCCGGTCGGCATCTACCCGGCGCCGCCGGGCACGGTGAACCCGCCGACCCGGAACGGATCCGCGCGGAAGTGCGCGACCTGCTCGCCGAACTCGGGCCCGTGCCGAATACCGGAGGCGCGACCGGGGACGAGTCCGTCGGTGCCGATCTGGCCCGCCGTGCGCACATCCTGGACCAGGCACACGAAGTGCTGGTGCGGGCGCTGGCCACGGTGGACAAGATCTGAGGTGGCCAGGCGGGCGCGGGTGGACGCGGAACTGGTCCGCCGTGGTCTGGCACGGTCACGGGAACACGCGGTGGAGTTGATCGGCGCCGGACGGGTGCTGATCAACGGCACCGTCGCGGTGAAACCGGCGACCGCGGTGGAGACCGGTACTCCACTGGTGGTCAAGGAACAGGTCGACGAGGTCGCCTGGGCCTCGCGTGGGGCGCACAAACTGCTGGGCGCGCTGGAGGCGTTCGAACCGCGGGGGCTGCGGGTCGCGGGCCGGCGCTGCCTCGACGCCGGGGCGTCGACCGGCGGTTTCACCGATGTGCTGCTCAGCCGGGAGGCGCGCGAAGTGGTCGCGGTCGACGTGGGTTACGGCCAGCTGGTGTGGAGGCTGCGTACCGACGACCGGGTGCGCGTGCACGACCGGACCAATGTGCGGAGCCTGACCGCCGATGATATCGGCGGGCCGGTGGACCTGGTGGTCGCCGATCTCTCGTTCATCGCGCTGACCCTGGTACTGCCCGCGCTGGCGGGCTGCGTGGTGCCGGGCGCCGATCTGCTGCCGATGGTGAAACCGCAGTTCGAGGTCGGCAAGGACCGGGTCGGATCCGGCGGGGTGGTGCGGGATCGGCAACTGCGGGCCGACGCGGTGTGCTCGGTCGCCGCCGCTGCCGCGGATCTGGGGTTGCAGACCCGCGGCGTGGTGGCCAGTCCGTTGCCGGGTCCGTCCGGCAATGTCGAATACTTTCTGTGGCTGCGCCGGGACGAGTCGGCGAGCTACACCGCCGACGAGGTGGGGGAACTGGTGCGGCGGGCCGTCGAGGAGGGGCCACAGTGAACACGGAGGCGTCCCGGCCGCGGGAGATCCTGCTGGTCTCCCATCCCGGACGGGCCGAGATCAGCGAGACGGCGCATCGGGTCGCGAAGATCTGTGCGGAGGCCGGAATCGGGTTGCGGGTGCTGGCGGATGAGGCCTACAGCACCCGATTCGACGCCGGTACCGAGCCGATCACCGACCCCTGCGGATATCCGGTGCAGGTGGTCGCCCACGAACCGGACGCGGCTCTGGGCTGTGAGATGGTGCTGGCGCTCGGCGGCGACGGCACGCTGCTGCGCGGTGCGGAACTGGCCCGGCAGGTGACGGTGCCGGTGCTGGGTATCAACCTGGGCCGGATCGGATTTCTCACCGAGGCCGAGGCGGAGAATCTGGACGAGGCGCTCGCACAGGTCGTCCGGCGCGACTACCGCGTCGAAGAGCGGATGACCCTGGACGTCAATATCCGGCTCGACGACGAGATCATCGAACGGGGCTGGGCGCTGAACGAGGCCAGTATCGAGAACGCGGCCCGGATGGGTGTTCTCGAAGTGGTGCTCGAAGTCGACGGGCGACCGGTCTCGTCCTACGGTTGTGACGGGATCCTTGTCGCGACCCCTACCGGATCGACGGCGTATGCTTTCTCCGCGGGCGGGCCGGTGGTGTGGCCGGAATTGGAAGCGCTGCTGGTGATTCCGAGCAATGCGCACGCTCTGTTCGCCCGCCCCCTGGTCACCAGCCCGGATTCACTGATCGCGGTCGAATCCGTTGCCACCGGCCATGATGCGATAGTTTTCCTGGATGGCAGGCGCACCCTCGCACTGCCGCGGGGCGGCCGGGTCGAAGCGGTCCGGGGTGCCGAGCCGGTGCGGTGGGTGCGGCTGGATTCCGCGCCGTTCGCGGATCGGATGGTGCGCAAGTTCGAGCTGCCGGTCACGGGTTGGCGGGGCCGGCGGCGAACGGAGGGCACACGTGCTGACAGAGATAAGAATTGACGGACTGGGCGTCATCTCGACGGCCACCGCGCAATTCCACGAAGGGCTGACTGTGCTCACCGGGGAAACCGGAGCGGGCAAGACGATGGTGGTCACCAGTCTGCACCTGCTGAGCGGTGCGCGCGCCGATGCCGGACGGGTCCGGCTGGGCGCGAATCGCGCGGTCGTGGAGGGCCGGTTCACGCTCGACGAGGTGAACGAGTCCGCACGTGCCGAGGCGGAGCGGGTGCTGGAATCGGCGGCGGCCGTTGCCGACGACGACGGTACGGTGATCGCGATCCGCACGGTCGGCAGCGACGGGCGGTCCCGGGCGCATCTGGGCGGTCGTGGCGTACCGGCTTCGGTGCTGGCCGATTTCACCGCGCCGATGCTCACCGTGCACGGCCAGAACGACCAGTTGCGATTACAGCGTCCCGAACAGCAGTTGCACGCGCTGGACCAGTTCGCCGACGCGACGGTGGGGCCGCTGCTGCGGGACTACATCGAACACCGCCGTGCCTGGCTGGATGCCCGGACGACGCTGCTGGAACGCACCGCGCGCGGCCGGGAGATGGCGGCCGAGGCCGAACGGCTCACCCAGTCGCTGGCCGAAATCGACGCCGTCGCGCCGGAGCCGGGAGAGGACGAGCGCCTGGTCGCGGAGATCCGGCGACTCAGCGATCTGGATTCGCTGCGGGAGGCGGCGGCGACCGCACACGAGGCGCTCGCCGGTCCGGCCGACAACGCCGGCGAAGGGGTCGGGGCACTGGACGCGCTCGGCGTGGCCCGCTCCCGGGTGGAGGGCGCCGAGGATCCGGCGCTGGCGGCGCTGTCACCACGGCTGGCGGAGGCGATCGCGGTGGTGGTGGATCTGACCACCGAACTGAGTGGTTACCTGTCGGATCTGCCGTCGGACCCCGGCGCGCTGGAATCCATGCTGTCGCGACAGGCGGAGTTGAAATCGCTGACCCGTAAATACGCACCCGATATCGACGGCGTGATCGCGTGGGCGGAGGAGGCACGGACCCGGCTGGATTCGCTGGATGTCTCGGAGGAGACCCTCGCGGCGCTGACCGCCGAGGTCGAGGCGGGTGCGGAACGGGTGCGGGTCGCGGCGGTGAAACTGTCGCAGGCGCGGACCGCCGCCGCGGGTGATCTGGCGGCGGCGGTGACCGAGGAACTGAGCGGGCTCGCCATGGGCAAGGCGCGGCTGGAGGTCGAGGTGCGGCCGCTGCCGGCCGGTGCGCAGGATTCCGCGCCGCTGCTGATCGACGGCGCCGAACTGCACGCGGGCCCGGCCGGGGTGGACGAGGTGGAGTTCCGGCTGGCCGCGCATTCCGGTGCGCAGTCGCTGCCGTTGAGCAAGAGCGCGTCCGGCGGTGAGCTGTCCCGGGTGATGCTGGCCCTGGAGGTGGTGCTGGCCGGTGCCGAGCACGGGGCGACAATGGTGTTCGACGAGGTGGACGCGGGTGTCGGCGGCCGGGCGGCGGTGGAGATCGGGCGGCGGCTGGCCCGGCTGGCACGCACCCATCAGGTCATCGTGGTGACGCATCTGGCGCAGGTGGCGGCATTCGCCGATACGCATCTGGTGGTCAATAAATCCGATGACGGCGAGGGCGCCGTGAATTCGGGGGTCCGGGCGCTGACCCAGGACGAGCGGATCGTGGAGCTGGCCCGCATGCTGGCCGGGCTCGACGATACCGAGACCGGCCGCGCGCATGCCTGGGAGTTGCTGAACACCGCCCGCGCCGAGCGGATGGCGGCGTACTGACCGGTGGTCTTCCCGGTCCGCGGTGCCGAGCGGTGCTCAGCCACACCGAAGTGACCGTAGAACCGGGCCGGCGGCGGTACCTATGCCACGCGTACCACCAACGCGTCCGCCCGAAGTCGGTGACGGACCCGTCGTCGATGCCGGGACGTGGACCGATACCGACTGCCGAACTGCCGGAGGGAGCCGGTACCGGCCGAGGGTCTCGCCCGGCGGGCGGCAGCGCGGCCCCCGACCCCGTGCCGGCAGGTCAGTCGACGGCTTTGCGCGCGGCGGAGATGAACTGGTTGATCAAGCCTTTGAGGCCGATCTCGAGCACCTTGGCCGGGACGGGGAGCGACGGGTCGGAGGTCATCGTGTAGGTGACCCGGGTGCCGTTGTCGGCGTCGGCGAAGGTGATGACGCCGGTATGGCTCTTCACCGGGGCGCCTTTGACGATCTTGTACTCCATCCGCTCGTTCGGCACCAGCGCGGTGATCTCCTCGACCACCCCGACCGGGCCGATTCCGATCTTGTGCCGGGCACCGACGCCTTCTCGTTCGGTGGTGCCCGGTGTGACGAGCGTGACGTTCACCGCAAGGAACGGATCGATGCTCTCGCGGTCGGCGAACAGCCGGTACACGGTCGCGCGCGGGGCGGCGATCACGGTATCGACGGTGGTGCTGGCCATGGAGACTCCTCTTCGTATAGCTGTCCCGGGCAGCTTACGGCGCACGGCAGTGGATTTCCGTACTGCGGCGAGGCCGCCCGGCGCGCCCGGTAACCGATCGATAGCCGTCGCGTATCGAATCGCGGCGTGTCTCCACCAATGGTTGAGGGTTTACGGCGATCATCGCTGCATGAGGATGCTGGCGCTGCTGTCGAAGAATTCGGAGACGCTGCCCGGCCGGACCGGCACCGCCCGGGTCGACCGTGATACCCGGCGGCTGCTCGAACGCGTGGAACCCGGTGATATCGCGGTCCTCGACGAAATGGACCTGGACCAGGTCACCGCCGACCGGCTGCTCGCGTCCGGGGTGGCGGCGGTGGTGAACACCTCGCCCTCGATCTCCGGGCGCTACCCCAACCCGGGACCCGAACTCCTGGTGGCCGGCGGCGTGCTGCTGCTGGATACGGTCACCTCCGACGCCTTCGGGCGGATCAAGGACGGCGCGAAGGTGCGGATCGAGAACGGGGTCGTCTACGCCGACCGCCTCACCCGCCGGGCACCCGAGGTACTGGTCGAATGCCTCGAACTCGACGAAACCGCGGTGGCCGACCGGCTGTCGGAAGCGCGCAACGGTCTCGCCGGCCATCTCGAAGCCTTCGCCGGCGGCACCCTCGATTTCATCCGGACCGAATCGTCGCTGCTCATGGACGGTATCGGGGTGCCCGATACGGATCTGGACCTGAACGGCCGGCAGGTGGTGGTGGTCGGTGACGGGCCCGGACATGTCGAGGACCTGAAAAAGCTCAAACCCTTCATCAAGGAGTACGCCCCGATCATGATCGGGGTGGGGCAGGGCGCGGAGGCCGTCCGGCGTGCGGGATACCGGCTGGATCTGATCGTCGCCAACCCCGAGCTGCTCCCCGCGAAAATCCTCACCGGCAGCGCGGAGCTGATCGTGCCGGCGGAACTGGACGGTTACGCGGAGGGGCTGGATCGGGTCAAGGAACTCGGGATCGGCGCGATCACCTTCCCGTGCTCCGGGACGCCCGCCGACCTGGCGCTGCTGCTCGCGCATCACCGCGGCGCCGCGCTCATCGTCACGGCGGGCGCACCCGCCTCCCTGGAGGAATTCTTCGATCGGTGCCGCCGGGACAGCAACCCCGCGACATTCCTGACGCGTCTGAAGGTCGGGGGCGCGATCATGGACGCCACCGCGGTGGCCACGCTGTACCGGAGCCGGGTGTCCGGGACGCTGATGGCGCTGCTGGTCCTGGCCGCGCTCGTCGTGCTGATCGTGGCGGTGCTGGCCGCCGGCCACGGGAGCGAGGTGCTCGCGCCGGTGCAGGACCTGCTGCACCGCGCCGATCTGTGGGTGCGGGAGACGCTGAGCCGGCCCGGGTAGAGCGGGGCACCGCGGCCGGCGCCCGGATGCGACGCGGTATCCGGGCTGCTCGCGCAATCACGCAGCATCGCGGGGAGCGGGCGGTCCCGCGACGCCCGCGCGCCGACCTGTGAGAGAAGTGGCCGGTGGTACCGCCGGGACAGGGGTGGCCGGTTTCTGCTCCGCATCCCGATCGCGCTGCCGGGAGGATACGGCGATCGGGTGGTTAACCGGGGGTGGCGGTCGATCGTCGCCCGGGTTTCGTGTTACCGTGAAGACCCGTGGGTCATACACGGATTCAGGCGCGGGCTGCCACCAAGCATATTTTCGTCAGCGGTGGCGTGGCCTCCTCACTCGGTAAGGGTCTCACCGCCTCCAGCCTCGGTCAGTTGCTGACCGCGCGGGGGCTACGGGTCACCATGCAGAAACTCGACCCCTATCTGAATGTCGATCCCGGCACCATGAATCCGTTCCAGCACGGCGAGGTGTTCGTGACCGAGGACGGGGCCGAGACCGACCTCGATGTGGGGCACTACGAACGTTTCCTCGACCGGGACCTCTCCCGGGACGCCAACGTCACCACCGGTCAGGTGTACTCGTCGGTGATCGCCAAGGAACGGCGCGGCGAGTACCTCGGCGATACCGTGCAGGTCATCCCGCACATCACCGATGAGATCAAGGCGCGCATCCTGGCCATGCGCGGCCCGGACCTGCAGGGGCAGGAACCGGATGTGGTGATCACCGAGATCGGCGGCACGGTGGGCGATATCGAATCGCAGCCGTTCCTCGAAGCGGCCCGGCAGATCCGCCACGACGTCGGCCGCGACAATGTCTTCTTCCTGCACGTTTCGCTGGTTCCGTATCTGGCCCCCTCGGGCGAGCTCAAGACCAAACCCACCCAGCACTCGGTGGCCGCGCTGCGCAGTATCGGTATCCAGCCCGACGCGCTGATCCTGCGCTGTGACCGCGAGGTACCGGCCGGCCTGAAGAACAAGATCGCGCTGATGTGCGATGTGGAAGTCGACGCCTGTATCTCCACCCCCGACGCGCCGTCGATCTACGACATCCCCAAGGTGCTGCACCGGGAGGCCCTCGACGCCTACGTCGTGCGCAAACTCGGGCTGCCGTTCCGGGACGTGGACTGGACGATCTGGGGCGATCTCCTCGACCGCGTCCATGCGCCGCGGGAGACGGTGGAGGTCGCGCTGGTCGGCAAGTACGTAGACCTGCCCGATGCCTACCTGTCGGTCACCGAGGCGCTGCGGGCCGGTGGTTTCGCGCATCGGGCCAAGGTGAAACTGCGCTGGGTACGGTCCGACGATTGCGAGACCCCGGCCGGCGCGCAGGCCGCCCTGCGCGATGTGGACGCGGTCCTCATCCCCGGCGGATTCGGGATCCGGGGGATCGAAGGCAAGGTCGGTGCCATCCACCACGCCCGTACCCGTGGGCTGCCGCTGCTCGGGCTGTGCCTGGGCCTGCAGTGCATGGTCATCGAGGCCGCGCGGTCGGTGGGCCTGGCCGACGCCAACTCCGCCGAGTTCGAACCGGAGACCGAGCACCCGGTGATCTCCACCATGGCCGACCAGGAACAGGCCGTGGCCGGGGAGGCCGATCTGGGCGGCACCATGCGGCTCGGCGCCTATCCGGCGGTACTGGAGAAGGGATCTGTGGTGGCCCGGGCCTACCACGCCACCGAGGTCTCCGAACGGCACCGGCACCGCTACGAGGTGAACAACGCCTACCGCGACAAGATCGCCGCCAGCGGGTTGCGGTTCAGCGGCACGTCCCCGGACGGGCATCTGGTGGAGTTCGTCGAACTGCCCGCCGATATCCATCCCTTCTTCGTCGGCACCCAGGCCCATCCGGAGCTGAAGAGCCGGCCGACCCGGCCGCATCCGCTGTTCGCCGAACTGATCGCCGCCGCGCTGCGGTACAAACTGGCCGAACGGCTGCCGGTCGATATCCCCGGTGAAGAAGAACTGGCCGGTACCTCCGAGCGGGTGTCGTGACCCCCGCGAACCCGGCGCCCGGCAGTCACGCCTTCGCGACGGTCGACAGCCGGATCGTGTACTCGGGGGCGATCCTGGCGCTGCGGGTGGACCGGGTGGAGATGCCGGACGGGCGGGTCGTGGAACGCGAGGTCGTCGAACACCACGGTGCGGTCGCCGTGGTCGCGGTCGACGACGACGGCCGGGTGGTGCTGATCCGCCAGTACCGTCATCCGCTCGGGGAGCGGCTGCTCGAACTCCCGGCCGGCCTGATCGACATCCAGGGCGAGGATCCGCTGCAGGCCGCACGCCGCGAACTCGCCGAGGAAACCGGCCTGGCCGCGCGGGACTGGTCGGTGCTGGTGGATGTCGCGCTGTCGCCGGGTTTCACCGACGAGGCGCTGCGCGTGTATCTGGCGCGCGGGCTCAGCGACACCGAACGACCGGCGCCCGAACACGAGGAAGCCGACCTGGAGTTGGTGCGGATGCCGGTCGCCGAGGCGGTCCGCGCGGCGCTGGCCGGGACGATCGTGAACGCCACCGCCGTCGCCGGTCTGCTGGCGTTGAGCGCTGCCGACGCCGCCGGCCTGCCGCTGCGGCCGGCCGACGCGCCGTGGCCGGGACAACCGGACGCCCTGCTGCGCCGCCAGGCCGCGCAGCGGGACACGGACTGACCAGGGGCCGGCGGTGCGGGAGGTCGATATCTTCCTGGACCATCTGGCCGTGGAGCGGGGTGCCGCGCGCAGCACCCTCTCCGCGTACCGCCGGGACCTGTCCCGGTACCGGGAGTTCCTGAGCGAACGCGGTCGCGCCGACCTGGCGTCGGTCGCGGAACGCGATATCACCGAGTTCGCGGTCGCGCTGCGGGCCGGTGGCGCGCAGCATCCCCCGCTGGCGCCGGGCTCGGTGGCGCGGGCATTGATCGCGGTGCGCGGGTTGCACCGGTTCGCGGCTGCCGAAGGGCTGACCAGCGCCGATGTCGCGCATGCCGTCAAACCACCGATGGTGGGCCAGCGACTGCCCAAAGCGCTCCCGGTGGATCAGGTGTTGCGGCTGCTGGACGCGGCGGATGCCGGCGCCGGGGCCGGTGGCGAAGCCGCGGCGCGTGGGTTGCGGGACCGGGCGATGCTGGAACTGCTCTACTCGACCGGTGCGCGGATCTCCGAGACCGTCGGCCTCGATATCGACGACATCGACCTCGACGACCGGGCGGTCGTCCTGCGCGGTAAGGGCGGTAAACAGCGGATCGTGCCCATCGGCCGCCCCGCGCTGGCCGCGGTGGACGCCTACCTGGTGCGCGGCCGGCCCGCCCTCGCGGCCCGCGCCCGCCGGCATACACCCGGCGCGGCGGCCGCGCTGTTCCTGAATGTGCGCGGCGGCCGGCTGTCGCGGCAGAGTGCCTGGCAGGTGCTCCAGCGCGCCGCCGAGCACGCCGGGATCACCGCCACGGTCTCCCCGCACACTCTGCGGCATTCGTTCGCCACCCATCTACTCGACGGTGGCGCCGATGTGCGGGTCGTCCAGGAACTACTGGGCCACGCGTCGGTGACCACCACCCAGATCTACACGTTGGTCACGGTGGGGACGCTGCGCGAGGTCTGGGCGACGGCCCACCCGCGGGCCAGGTGAGTGGGTGTGTTCGCCGCGCGACTCCGCAGGCCACGCCGTGAACACCAACACGCCGCGGATACACGCGGCGCTCGAGTGGGGTCAACCGGTAGCGTCTAGGACTAGCCGGACCGTGGCGAAAGCGAGACCGTGCCTTGATCGGCCTCGTTACGCTCTACGAGGTGACGGACAGGTAGGAACGTATAAGGAGCAGCGGATCGTGACGACAGCCGGATCGGCGGACTCGCCCAAGGGCGCCGAGAGCGACGATCGCGCCGCGTCTGTGTGGGGCGCGGGCCCCGAACCCGTTCCTGCCGACGCTGCGCTCGGGCCGACGGGGCGGCCCCTGCGTGCGGTCCCGGATCCGCCCGAGCCGTCGCACGAGGGCAATGCGCTCATCGTGGCGATGTGCAATCAGAAAGGCGGGGTGGGTAAGACCACGTCGACGATCAATCTGGGGGCGGCGCTGGCCGAATACGGACGCCGGGTACTGCTGGTGGATCTCGATCCGCAGGGCGCGCTGTCGGCGGGTCTGGGTGTGGCACACCACGATCTGGACCTGACCGTGCACAATCTGCTCATCGGGGCGCCGGTGAGCGCCGACGACGTGCTCATGCAGACCAAGGTCGAGAATCTGGATCTGCTGCCCAGCAATATCGACCTGTCGGCGGCCGAGATCCAGTTGGTGAACGAGGTCGGCCGCGAGCAGTCGCTGGGCCGTGCGCTGGAACCGATCCGCGACCGTTACGACTACATCCTCATCGATTGCCAGCCGTCGCTCGGTCTGCTCACCGTGAACGCGCTCGCCTGCTCCGACGGGGTGATCATCCCGATGGAATGTGAGTACTTCTCGTTGCGTGGGCTGGCCCTGCTCAACGACACCGTGGAAAAGGTCCGGGACCGGCTGAATCCGCGGCTGAGCCTGTACGGCATCGTGGTGACCATGTTCGACGCCCGGTTGCTGCATTCCCGCCAGGTGATGGCGCGGGTGGTGGAGGTCTTCGGGGAACTCGTCTACGACACCGCGATCGCGCGGACGGTCCGGTTCCCGGATGCCAGCGTCGCCGGTGAACCGATCACCACGTGGGCGCCGAAATCCAGTGGCGCCGAGGCGTATCGGGCGATGGCACGGGAAGTCATCCACCGGTCCGGGCGGTGAGCGGGCCGCCCCGGCCGGCATCGTCGACGAGCAACGCACCCGCCGCACCCGCGGATCCGGCGGGTGCGGCAGCGGAGAAGTCCGGTTTCCATCTGCGGTTGAGCAATTTCGAGGGCCCGTTCGACCTGCTGCTCCAGCTGATCTCGCAACGCCGTCTCGATGTGACCGAGGTGGCGCTGCACAAGGTCACCGACGAGTTCATCGCCTACACCAAGGCATTGACCGCCGCGTTGAACCAGCCGGGCAATTCGCTGCGCACGGACAAGATCCTGGATCAGACCACCGAGTTCCTGGTGGTGGCGGCGACCCTGCTCGATCTGAAGGCGGCACGGCTGCTGCCCTCGGGCGAGGTGACCGACCCCGACGATCTGGAGTTGCTCGAGGCCCGGGATCTGCTGTTCGCCCGGCTGCTGCAGTATCGGGCGTTCAAGCAGGTCGCCGAGTTGCTAGCGGAACTGGAGGCGGCCGCGCTGCGCCGGTATCCGCGCAGTGTCGGGTTGGAGGAGCGGTTCGCGAGTCTGCTGCCGGAGGTCACCCTCGGGGTGGACGCGGCCGGTTTCGCCGAGATCGCGGCGGCGGCGTTCCGGCCGCGGCCGGTGCCGACCGTGGGCCTGGACCACCTGCACGCGCATGCGATATCGGTGGCGGAGCAGGCGACGCTCGTGCTGGAACGGCTGCGCGCCCGGGGCGTGGGGGTCTGGGCCACGTTCGCCGACCTGGTGGCCGATTGCGCGGCGCCGATCCAGATCGTGGCGCGGTTCCTGGCGTTGCTCGAGCTGTATCGGGGTAAGACGATCGA
Source organism: Nocardia fusca NBRC 14340 (assembly GCF_001618425.1). Classification (GTDB taxonomy): domain Bacteria; phylum Actinomycetota; class Actinomycetes; order Mycobacteriales; family Mycobacteriaceae; genus Nocardia; species Nocardia fusca. The sequence continues at coordinate 152,869 of NZ_BDCU01000050.1, read as the reverse complement.
GTTCGACCAGCCCGACCCGCTGGGCCCGCTCGCCGTGCGCTGGATCGGCGACGACGAGCACGGCGGTGCCGTGCCGGTGACCATAGAAGAGGACTACGGATGAGCGAGTCGGGCCCGGAGGCGGAGGTGCAACACGGCCGCGCGGGAGCCGCCACGCGCCCGCGGCGGACAGAGCACGAACGAGCCGGGACCGGAAGGCGGGAGCGCAGCGTGACCAAATCGGGCTCTCGCACGTACGTGGAGGACAGAGCATGACCGAGGCTGTGACCGATATCGCGCTCGAGCCGTTGGACGACGACGAATTCCGGGCCGCACTCGAGGCGTTGCTGCTCGTGGTGGACACTCCGGCGCCGGTGGAGCAGCTGGCCACCGCGCTGGAGGAGACCCCGCAGCGGGTGGAGCGCACCCTGCGGGAGATGTCGGCGGAACTGGCCGCCCGGCGCAGCGGAATCGATCTGCGTTTCGCCGGGGACGGGTGGCGCTTCTATACTCGCAGCGAGTACGCACCGTATGTGGAGCGTATGTTGCTCGACGGCGCCCGGTCGAAGTTGACCCGGGCGGCTCTGGAGACGCTGGCGGTGGTGGCATACCGTCAGCCGGTGACCCGGGCTCGGGTCAGCGCGGTGCGCGGTGTCAACGTCGACGGTGTGATGCGCACCCTGCTGGCCAGGGGATTGATCACCGAGGCGGGCACCGACCCGGAAACCAACGGCACGCTGTACGGCACCACCGAACTGTTCCTGGAACGGATCGGATTGGCGTCGCTGAGCGATCTGCCGCCATTGGCGCCCCTGTTGCCGGGGGTGGACCTGATCGATGAGATCAACGACAGTCTGGAGACGGACCCCCGCTACACCAGGCTGCGAAAACCCGCCGAGGAGGATCTGAAACTCGGCGCCGAGGATTGACAGGAAAACGTGAAAACACCCGCTCGCCGAGATGGCATACCGGATCGTAGGAAAAGTGGCGACCAGGCCGGCCGGGCCGGTCGCGGCCGCGGCGCCCCCCGTACCGGGGACGCCCGCCGCGGTGGCAGTGATACGCCCCGCACCGGCCGTACCGGGGGGCCGCGAAGTTCCGAACGGGGGGCCCGCAGTGACCAGCTGCCGCGTTCCGGGCGTCCCGCAAGTGCGGAATCGTCGTCCGGAGGACGCGGCGCCCGCACCGCCGGTGGTCGCGGTGACTTCGCGACCCCGGGCCGGGCGGGTTCGGGCGGGACGGGTCGCGGTGGCCCCGCGGGATCGGCCCGGACCGGATCGGCCGGCGCGGGTCGCGGTGGTTCCGCGGGGACGGGCCGTGGCGGCTCGACGGCGGCGGGCCGGAGTGGCGCCGCCGGATCGCGGGCCGGCGGCCGCCCGGGCGGCGGTACGGCCCGCAAGACCCAGAGCGCTCGTTCCGGGAGCAGCGCCCCGCAGCTGAACAATGCGAAACCGGCTCGGCATCAGCATGTGGAATCGGGTGAATCCGGTCACGAGAAGTTGCCCTGGGGCGAGGGTGAACGCCTGCAGAAGGTGCTGGCCAAGGCCGGGGTGGCTTCGCGCCGGGCCGCCGAGGAGATGATCGAGCAGGGCCGCGTCGAGGTCGACGGCATCATCGTGCGCGAGCAGGGCCTGCGCATCGACCCGGAGAACGCCGTGGTGCGGGTGGACGGGACCCGGGTGGTGGTGCGCGAGGAACTGGTGCACCTGGCCCTGAACAAGCCCAAGGGCTGGCAGTCCACCATGTCCGACGATCTGGGCCGGCCCTGTGTCGGCGATATCGTCGCCGAGCGGGTCGCGGCCGGGCAGCGGTTGTTCCATGTCGGCCGGTTGGACGCCGATACCGAGGGGTTGCTGCTACTCACCAATGACGGTGACCTCGCGCACCGGCTGATGCACCCCTCCTACGAGGTGTCCAAGACCTACCTGGCGACCGTGCAGGGCGAAGTGCACCGTTCGATCGGCAAGATCCTGCGTGAGGGCGTGGAGCTCGACGACGGACCGGCCAAGGTGGACCGCTTCCAGGTGCTCGAGGTCGACGCGGGACGTTCCCTGGTGAAAGTGGTGTTGCACGAGGGGCGCAAACATATCGTGCGGCGGCTGCTGGACGCGGTCGGGCACCCGGTGACCAGGCTCGTCCGCACCCATATCGGCCCGGTCGTCCTGAACGACCAGCGTCCGGGCACGCTACGCGTGCTGGGGCGCGATGAAATCGGCAAACTCTACGAGGCGGTGTCTTTGTGAACGGTGTGGAAGCTCCGGTGGGGGTCGTCGTGGATCCGGCCCGCGACCGGTCCCTGGTCGTCGCGATGGACGGTCCTTCGGGGACCGGTAAGTCCAGTGTGTCGCGGCGGCTGGCGGCGCGGCTTTCGGCCCGCTACCTCGATACCGGCGCCATGTACCGGGTCGCCACGCTGCAGGTGCTGCGTGCGGGGGTCGACCCGGCGGATTCCGCCGCGGTGGCCGCGACGGTCACCGATATGCCGTTGCGGATCGGTACCGATCCCGAACGGGAACTGATCGAACTCGACGGTGACGATGTGCGTACCGAGATCCGCGGATCCGAGGTCACCGCGGCGGTATCGGCCGTCTCGGCGGTGCCGGAGGTCCGGGAGCAACTGGTGGCGCTGCAGCGCGAGATCGCGGTGAGCGCGGGCCGGATCGTGGTCGAGGGCCGCGATATCGGCACCACCGTCCTGCCCGACGCCGACGCCAAGATCTACCTGACCGCGTCCGCGCAGGCGCGCGCCCATCGGCGTAATCAGCAGAACATCGCCGAGGGCCGTGGGGACGACTATGCCGGGGTGCTCGCCGATGTGGAGCGCCGTGACCGCCTCGATTCGACGCGTGCGGTATCGCCGCTGCGGCGGGCCGAGGACGCGGTGCAGGTCGACACCAGCGAACTGACCATGGACGAGACCATCGAGGAGCTGTACCGCGAGGTCGGCCGGCAGTTGGACCGGCCGCGGGATCGTGCCGCGGCGCGCAGCCGGGGAGTTGCCGGATGAGCGGGGACACCGTGAGTGACGTACTTGCCGGCGACGGCGTCTGGAGCGACGAATCGGATTGGGAGCTCACCGATCTCGCCGGTGACGCCGAGGCCGCCGATCATGTGCCGATGCCCACCCTGGCCGTGGTCGGCCGCCCGAATGTCGGTAAATCGACACTGGTGAACCGCATTCTGGGCCGCCGCGAAGCCGTGGTCGAGGATGTGCCGGGGGTGACCCGGGACCGGGTCTCCTACGAGGCCAACTGGGCGGGCCGCCGTTTCTGGGTGCAGGACACCGGCGGCTGGGAACCGGACGCCAAGGGACTGCAGCAGTCGGTGGCGCGGCAGGCCGAACTCGCCATGAACACCGCCGATGCCATTGTGCTGGTGGTCGACGCGGTGGTCGGCGCGACCGCCACCGACGAGGCCGCCGTGAAGGTGCTGCGGCGGGCGAAGACACCGGTCATCCTGGTCGCCAACAAGGTCGACGACCAGCGCCTGGAGGCCGATGCGGCGGCGCTGTGGTCGCTGGGGCTCGGGGAGCCGCGTATGGTCTCCGCCGCGCACGGCCGCGGGACCGGTGACCTGCTCGACGATGTGCTCGAAGTGCTGCCGGAGACCCCGCGGGAACTCGGCGGGCCCGGCGGCGGGCCGCGCCGGGTGGCGCTGGTCGGGAAACCGAACGTCGGTAAATCGAGCCTGCTGAACAAGCTGAGCGGTGACGAGCGGTCGGTGGTGCACGATATCGCCGGCACGACCGTCGATCCGGTCGATTCGCTGGTGGAACTGGGCGGCAAGGTCTGGCGTTTCGTCGATACCGCGGGGCTGCGGCGCAAGGTCGCCAATGCCAGCGGTACCGAGTACTACGCTTCGTTGCGCACCAAATCGGCGCTGGAGGCCTCCGAGGTGGCGATCATGCTGATCGACGCCGCGCAGCCCATCACCGAACAGGATCTGCGGGTGATCAGCCTGGTCGCCGACTCCGGGCGGGCCCTGGTGCTGGCGTTCAACAAATGGGATCTGGTGGACGAGGACCGCCGTCTCCAACTCGAGCGCGAGGTCGATCGCGATCTGGTGCGGGTGCCGTGGGCGCAGCGGGTCAATATCTCCGCGCATACGGGCCGGGCGGTGCAGAAGCTCGTCCCGGCCATGGAGACCGCGCTGGAATCCTGGGACAAACGGATTTCGACCGGCCGCCTGAACACCTGGTTGAAAGAGGTGGTCGCCGCGACACCGCCGCCCATGCGCGGCGGGCGGCTGCCCCGGGTGCTCTTCGCCACCCAGGCCACTACCAGGCCACCGACCTTCGTCCTGTTCACCACCGGGTTCCTGGAGGCCGGTTATCGCCGGTTCCTGGAGCGGCGGCTGCGCGAGGAGTTCGGGTTCGACGGGTCGCCGGTGCGGATCTCGGTCCGGATCCGGGAGAAGCGCGCCAAGAAGTGAATCCGGTGCTCACCTGCCGCCACGGCGGGTGAGCACCGGCGTTTCCGGCCGGTGCCCTAGGTTCGGCCACTACCGCGGGGAGGCGCGCCAGGGGTCGCGCCGGGACAGGGCGTCGGCCAGCGGTAGCTCGTGCCGCGCTGCGTACTCGCGGCGGGCCCGGAGTTCGGCGCGGGTGCGCGGACGGAATTTCCGATCCCGGCCGCATCCGCAGCTGTCGTAGCCGTCGTATCGCACACCGGCGCTCAGGACCGCGGCGACCACCGACCAGGTAGCGCGGTCGTTTCGTCCGGGTGCGGCGAAGTCCGGTCCGGCGCAGTACATTTCGAATCCACAACGGGGGCAACCGTACCGCACGGCCGAACGTGGATCCGCCCCGGGCCGGCGACTCCAGCGTTTCTGCGATATCCGGCACGCGGGGCAGACGTAGTGCGTCCGGTACCGGTATGACCTGTCCTCGCACATGCGACGAAGGTAACGCGCCCGCGCCGGTGGACGCATCGGAATATGCTCCGGAGAGCCGGGCCCGGCCCGGTTCCGTCCGGCGGGCGGATACGGAGGGAGAAGACATTCATGGTCAGTCGCCGCGCCCGGGCGCTGTCGGTGTTCCTGCGGGTCACCCGTCGACGCGGTATGGCGACCGCGGAGAAGGCCCGGATCGCCATGGCCGAACCCGCCGGCACCCACCTCCCGCCGCGGCGGCTGCGGCGCCGGCACCGGGTCGAAGACCGCCTCGTCGACGGCTTCCCCTGCTACCGCGTGACACCCCGGACGGCGCCGGAGTCCGGGAAGGTCGTGATCTATCTGCACGGCGGTAGCTTCTTCCGGGAGATCAGCTGGTGGCACTGGCGGTTCATCGATCGGCTCGTCACGGCCGGGCACCGGGTCGAGGTGCCGGTCTATCCGCTGGCTCCGCGGTATACCTACCGGTCGGCGCGGCCGTATCTGCTCGCGGTGTACCGAGAGGTGATCGGTGCGGTGGATCCCGGGCGGGTGGTGCTCGCCGGGGATTCCGCCGGTGGCACCTTGGCGCTGCTGCTCGCCCAGGCGCTGCCGGATGCCGGACTGCCCGGCCCGGCGCGGCTGATCCTGTTCGCGCCGTGTCTCGATATGCGCCTGTCCGCGCCGGAGATCGACCGGGTGCAGGCGGACGACCCGTGGCTGGCGCGCCCCGGTCTGCTCGAAGCGGGACGCGTCTGGGCCGGCGGGGACGACCTCGGGCTGCCGGAACTCAGCCCGATCAACGGTCCGGTGGACGGGCTACCGGAAACGGATCTCTTCGTCGGCACGCACGACATCCTGTACCCCGACGCGCGCGCGTTCGCCGAACGTACCGCCGGGCGTGTGCGTCTCGTCGCCGAACCCGGCCTGTTCCATGTGTATCCGCTCGCTCCGGTCCCCGAGGCGCGTCCCGTGGTGAAAGCGGTCCTGACCACCCTGGACGGCCTGTGAGCGGCCACGCCGGCAGCCGTCGCCGGGGCGTGACGCGTGCCCGCGGACGTGGAAACGCCGGGCCGCCCGGGGAACTCGTGAACAGCCTGTGAACACCCACGGAATTCGCTTGTTTCGACCGTGACGATGCATCGCGGAGCAAAGCGCGGTACCGTACCCCGGCGTGACTACTTGTCTGCCATCGAATCACCCGAGGCGGGAGCCGTAATGACTGTCGAACCGCCACTCGAGGACGATGTCACGCAACTGGCTCAGCGCGTCGAACACGCGCGGGGCCGGCTGGCCTACCAGTTCGACCCCGCCCTCACCGAGGCACTGTCGGAATCGGAGCTACGCGCCGAACGTGAGCTCGCCGAGCGCATCCGCGAACAGGAGCGCGGGCAGCGCTGGAAGGAGATCCAAGCGGTCGCCTCGGCCAACGATCGGGCCAGGCAGACCACCGAGCAGATCGAGAAGGCGGATATGCGCGACCTCTTGCTCGCCCGTAAAGCCATCGCCGCTCAGCGCCGGGAGTCCAGCCCGCACGCCAAACTCGCGTCGCTGTACCGGCATCGATCCTGGTCGTTGCGTGCGCTGGCCGGTGTGGTCGGTGCGGGGATGCTCTGGTCGGCCGTCAACGTGCAGCAGAACATCGCCCCCACCGGTGCGTCCGATCCGCTGTTCTGGTTCAGCTATCTGCTGGAAGCGATGATCAGTGTCTGCCTGATCATCATCATGATCGGCACCAACAAGGTCGCGGAGTGGGGGGTGATCAACAACCGGAAACAGGTGGCCGCCGCGGAGATCGCGCTGCTCACCCTGACCGTGGGACTGAACACCTATCCCTATCTGAGACTCGGCGAATGGTACGACGCCGCCGTGCACGCGGTCGCCCCGGTGATGATCGGTGTCGCGCTGCTCATCCACGACGCGGCGAGCAGTCGCTACGGTATGGCGATCCTGCGGGCCACCGAACAGGTCCGCGTGCTGCCCGACCCCGCGGACCAGATCCGCAACAACCTGCCCCGGGTGAGCCTGCGGCTCGATCACGCGAAGCTGGCGACCGAACTCCCGGCCGTCGCGTCCGAGGCGAAACCGGCCGCGCTGGAGCCGGGCGGTACGAAGGCATCGGGTTCCGCATCGAGTGGCCCGGCCTTCAGGTCGGACGGCAAGGGCGGTGATACGGGAAAACGCCGGTCGGGGGATCTGGCGGAGGTCACTTCCGGGTTGATCGGGCGGACCAGTTCGCTGCTCGATGAGATGGCCGCCAATTCGCCCCTGTTCGAAGGGGACTCGGCCACGACGAAAACCGCCGATACCACCGACAAACTCCCGGTGACCAAGCCCAAGAAGCTCTCGGGATTGGGTAAGGGTTCTTCCGACGGCGCCAGGAACGGTTCCGGGGAGACCAAGGGCAAGATGTCCGGAGACAAGGAGACCGACGAGTTCCTCGACGTCGTGCGCTCCTCCGACGGCTACGACACCGGCCAGTTCCGGGTGGCCGATATCCTCGAGCAGGAGCTCGCCGACCTCCAGGCGGAGCGTCGCCGGGCCCGTTCGGGCCGCGCCCGCAGCACCTCCACCAACGGGGCCTGAGCCCGGGGGTGACCCGTGCAACCACGGGTCACCCCCGGCGCCGCTGCCGGAGCGCAGCGTTACCGTGGTGGGAGACGGTGAGGAGGCACGATGACCGAGCGCAAACCCGTGGGTGTCGACTTCGAGTCCTGGGTCGATCGCAAGATCCGGGAGGCCACCGAACGCGGCGACTTCGAGAACCTCACCGGCGCCGGTAAACCGCTGCCGGGTGCCGGGAACCCCTACCACGACGAGAACGCGTGGTTGCGCGATTATCTACGTCGCGAAGGAGTGAGCGGCGACGCCATGCTGCCGCCTTCGCTGTTGCTGCGCCGTGATGTGGAGCGGTTACCGGAGACGGTCCGCGGCGCCGCATCCGAACACGAGGTACGGGAGACGGTCGCCGAGCTCAACCGGCGCATCGTCGACTGGTTGCGGCTGCCCACCGGTCCGCAGGTGCCGATAGCACCCGTCGAGGCGGACGCGGTCGTCCGGGAATGGCGAGAGCACGCCGTCCAGGCGGACGCTCCGGCGGCGGTTCGGCGCCCGGATACCGCCCGGCCCGGCCCCGTACCCCGAGTGCGCTGGTGGCATCGGATCTTTCGCAGCCGCTGAGACCGAACCCGCCCGGACACCGCGGCGGTGCGGTTGTATGGAGGGATGGATTCAGCGACCCTCGCCGATCGGCTCGAGATCACCGATCTGCTCACCCGCTACGCCACCGCCGTCGACAGCTTGGACTGGGCGCTGTACCGCACAGTGTTCACTGCCGATGCGCAGATCGACTACAGCACGGCCGGCGGCCCGGTCGGCGATCTCGACACCGTGGTGGCCCGGCTGACCGAACAGCTGAACCTGTTCGCCCGGACGCAGCATTTCATCTCCAATATCGCGGTCGACCTCGACGGCGACACCGCGAAGGTGCGGGCGATGTTCTTCAACCCGATGATCGTGTCCCCGGGCAAACAGTTCACCTGCGGCGGCTGGTACAACCACGACCTGATCCGGACTCCCGACGGCTGGCGCAGCACCCGGCTGCTCGAGGAAGCGGCCTGGTTCGACGGCATCGAGGCCGCGTTCGCGCAGTAGGTGGCCCGGTTATCCGGTCAACGCGGTTTCGCTGTGCTCGCGCGCGCGGGTCTGCTGCGGATGCAGTTCGTACACCGCGAAGGCCGAGCGGATGACCGGCTGGGCGACATTGCGGACGCGGATACCGCCGGGTGTGGTGCCGCGTTCGCACCCGGCGTGCGCGTGCCCGTGCAGCGCCAGGTCCGCCCGGTGGGTGTCGATCGGCTCACCGAGCAGGTAGGAACCCAGGAACGGGTAGATCTCCCGCGGTTCACCGTGCAGGGTGTCGCTGACAGGGGAGTAGTGGGTGAGGACCACCGTGACATCGGTGTCCAGCTCGGCCAGCGCGGTATCGAGCCGGGTGGCCAACTCGATGGTGTGCCCGGCGAACTCACGCATCAGGTGTTCGCCGAACACGCTGGCGCATTTTCCGGCGAACCCGCCGCCGAAGCCTTTGGTTCCCGCGACGCCCAGCGTGCGTTCGCCGATCGTGACCGTGGTGGCGCTGCCCTCGAGGACCGTGATCCCGGCCGCGGCAAGCATCTCGGTGATCTCCTCGGAGAGATCGCTGTGATAGTCGTGGTTGCCGAGGACCGCGATGACCGGGACGCCGACATCGGCGAATTCCGTGGCCACCACCTCGGCTTCGGGCAGGGTCCCGTGATTGGTCAGATCCCCGGCCAACAGCAGGACATCGGCGTGGTCCGGTAGACCGCGTAGCGCGGGACGCAGCATGCCCCGCGAATCGGTACCCAGATGGACATCCCCCACAGCGGCGATCCGCATCGGTGCACTCCCTTCCGCCCGGTGTCAGTCACCGAGGTCCTCGCATTCGCCCGGGCCGGGCGTCGCGGTCACGTGTACGTCGTTGTGGATCTGGGCATCCGGCGCGATCTCGCGAACCACGTCCTCGAGCCGGCGCCGCCGCTCCGCGTTGCCCACTTCGCCGTCGAGTACCACCACGTCGCCCCGGATCCGCACTCGTACGCCCTGTTCGGCGCAGCGCGGATCCTCGGTCAATGCCCGGTGTAGTTCGGCCGCCAGGTACTCCGGTGGCCGGCCGGGCGGACGGTTTTCGGTTTCCGACATCTATCCGGCCCTTCCTGAAGTTCGATCATCGGTCCGGGTGTCGGCGATGCCGAGATCGTCGATCAACCCGAGGAACGCCCGCGCGTAGGGCGAATGTTCGGTCTGGGCGCGCACCGACGGCCAGTCCACCTGTTCGCGCAGATCGCGGGAGATACGTAACAGCGGGCTCAGGTCCAGCCGGTGCGCGTCGAAGACCAGCAGTTTGTCGACCAGCAGGTCGGTGCCGTGCACCACCGGCGCCATCGTCGGACCGACCCGCATGACCTCCGCCCGGGCCAGCAGAGCGTCGTCGACCTCGCGGTTGTTGGGCCGGTGGATGACATCGATGAGGGTGTCGCCGTCGTAGGCCTTGGTGAGCCAATCCTCGGCCGCGTCGGCGATACGCAGGCCCGCCCGGGCCAGTTCGCTGCGCGCCCGGCCGCTGTCGGCGGGTTTGACGAAGAGATCGACATCGTGGTCCGAGGGCGGTCCGCCCCGGGCGTAGACCGCGCAACCACCCGCCACGGCGAAGGGGACGTCGTGATGCGTCAGCGCATTCGCGGCTCGCGTCAGCGCGTGGAGCAACTGCTGATGGGTCGGCGCCATACGGGGCGGCTACCCGGAAACGGCACCGCCAATCAGCTGACGATCGTGATCACCAGGGCGACCGCCACCACCAGGAACGCAGCTACCAGGGCGATCGTCAGCACCACCGCCAGGACTCCGGTCGGGGGAAAATGATGCCGCGTGGCCGGCTCCTCCGCCGACAACCCGGAGGTCTGCGGGGTGTCGGGCGGTGTGGAACCCGGCGGGACTCCGCCACCCGGTTCCAGATCAGGGGTTTCGGCGGGGTCGGGATCCATGGACATACCCTCTACCTCCCTTCTCGATCGTCTCCGGGGCGCCGGGCCCGGCGGCGATGGCTCGTATCGCACAGCGGGTAGCTCCCGGAACGTTTGCAGGTACACAGCGCGACCAGGAAGTGGTCGGCGAGCAGGTGGTCACCGTCCGGGGTGACCACCTCGAGTGGGCCCTCCACCAGGACCGGACCCTCGGCGGTGAAGGTGACCCGGCGTACCGGATTCGCCGTGTCCGGTGGGATGGGGGCCGGTTCGGGCCGGATACCGCGGGTGTCGGCCGCCGCCGCCCCGTCGTCCGCCGCGGCGGGGTCGGCGTGGCGGATCGCGGCGAGCAACTCGTCGGGACCGGCCGGTGTATCAGCGGGTTCGGTCGGCACGGATCACCACCAGTTCCTCGTGCTCTTGTTCGGGCTGGATCAGGCCCCGGTCGCGCAACCACTCCAGCCGGCTGCGCATCACCGGCCCGAACGGGATGACGGTGCGGGCCACCACGGTCGCCTTCAGCCCGCCCGCTCGCAACCGGGTGAGGGTGGCGGCGATACCCGAGACCGCGGAGTGCACGATCAGCGCGGTACCGCCGATGGCGAGCAACTGCGGCATCATCTCGCACAGGGGGTCCAGCAGATGGCGGCCGTGCCAGCCGGCGTCCCAGGCGCGCGCGGGGCCGTCCTCGGGCGGATGGTGTTCGCTGGGTACATACGGCGGGTTGGCGACCACCACGTCGAACGTGCGGCCCTCGACCACCCGGGTGACGTCTCCGCACAGCAGCTCCAGCCGCACCCCGTACAGGCGGCTGTTGAACCAGGCCGAGGCCAGCGCGGCGCGCGACAGGTCCACCGCGGTGACCGCCGCCGCCCCCGACCGGGCGGCGTGGATCGCCAGCGCACCGGTTCCGGTGCACGCGTCGAGTACCTGCGCGCCGCGCGGCAGGGCCGCATCGGTCATCGCCCGGGCGAGCAGCCGGGTATCCGGCTGGGGACGGTAGACGCCGGGGACACGGACGAACACCGGACTCACCGCTCCACCGTCCGCAGTGAGCTCTCGCCCGCGCGCCAGCGGTCGAGCATCTGGTCCGCGCACCGGTCCTCGAGGAGATCGGTCGCCTGGATTCCGAAGACCACCGATTCGGCCAGTCCGGGTTCGCGGGCCAGCAGGTCGTCGAGTACCTCCCGGCGCACGACCTGTTCGTGGACGGCGTCGGCGGTCACGTGTTCGCTGTAGAACCGGACGCAGTCCGGGTGGGCGGAGAACCGCCGCAGCGCCTCGACCATCAGTTTCGAGGCCGGTGAGGAAGTGATCTCCACCGCCGCGAAATGGCCCACGACCGCACCCCGCAGCGAACGGTGCAGGCCGAACAGCGACATCATGTCGACCAGAGCGAGCATGCAGGCGGGGACGACGTCCAGATAGTGCAGGTAGCCGTCGGACAGGCCCGCGCCGCGCAGCAGGTCGGCGTAGAGCCGGGCGTGGATGCGATCCTCGTGGCCGCCGCCGAACTCGTCGAACTCGATCGCCACCAATCCGGCTTTCGCCCGGCCGCGCAGGCGGGGGATCACCCAGGCCACCGGATCGGCCTCCTTGTGGTGGTAGATCGAGCGCTGGACGAAATACTCGCGCATCTGCCACCAGGAACCGTCGTTGCGCAGCCGGCCCGCGACACCGCCGGCCACGGGCGCGGTGAGCAATCGATCCAGTTCTGCCGTGACATCGGCACCTCCGGGCACTTCGGCGCGCAGGGTGGCGAGGAACCGGCGCTCGAGTTCAGCGCGCATCCGCAACAGTCCCGGATCCCACTCCCAGTCGGCGTCCACGCCACGGAAGCCCTGATAGTGCAGCTCATAGCAGGTGTGCAGGGTCAGTTGGAAGTCGTCACCGTAGGGATCGAGATCGTCGGGGACCTCGGGTACCGGCCGTCCGGGTACGTCCCGCAGCAGCGTCAGCACGGCCGCCGACAGCGAGCCGCGGGCCACGGGGAGCGGGGGCTCGTCGACGGCGGTTTCGCGTGGGGTGAGTGTTTCGACCATGGTTCGCCTTTCGCGGCATCGAACTTCGAATCCCGGAGAGGGCAGCGGGACGCGCTGCGCGTTACTCGGCCGGATAGGGAGCTGAGCGTAGTGCTCGGGCGAGATGCGTCGCATTCCGAGCGGCGGTCGCGTTGGTGGCGGCGACCGCGCTGGGGACCTCGTCCAATTGCAGGTAGTCGATGCCGCTCATGGCCTCGCCATTCCAGTAGGTTCCGCCCTGCGCGGGCAGCGTGTAGCCGATATCGTTCAGGCCCTGGAACAGGTCGGCGGTGATCTTGTGGGCGCCGTCCTCGTTGCCGACCACCGCCGTCAGTGCGACTTTGCCGAACATGGCGGGCCGTCCCGCGTCGTCGGTTTCCGACAGCTCGGCGTCCAGTCTTTCCAGCACGCGCTGCGCCACCGACGACATATGGCCCACCCAGGTCGGGGTCGCGAAGAGCAGGATGTCCGCGCCGATGATACGGGCCCGGAGCGCGGGCCATTCGTCGCCGTCGCCCTCGTCGGCGCTGACGCCCGGATGGATATCGTGATCGACGACCCGGATCGCCTCGCCCGCCACGTCATGCTTCGCGAGTTCGTCGAGCACCTGCCGGGCCAGCAGATCGCTACTGGATTCGGCGGGTGAGCTCTTCAGCGAGCACACCAGTGCCACCGCGGTCAGAGAAGCCATTCCGGAAACCTCCGCCCCTGTTCGGTCGGCCGGTCCGACCCGGCCCTGTGCCTGTGCCTGTGTGCAATAGCCGGTGGCACCGGGGATAAACATCTCCATCCGGCCGCGCGGTGGTGTCGGCGACCGGATATGCCGGGGTAGACGGGCGGTGTACACCGTCGGCCGACCGTGCCAGAATGGTCGTCAGGTTGAAAACATGCAGCCGATCCCGGTACCGCGTATTCCTCGGTGCCCGGGTTCGATGAGCGGGAGAAGGCTCCCGCTCCGATATCTGCCCGCAGCGCGTACGCCAACCGGAAATCCCCACCAAGCAAGGGATGGGATTGATATGTCGGTTACCACCGCCCGGTGCCAGGTCGATCAGCAACGCAAGCGCGACCCGCGACCGGTGACCACCGGCCGTATGTGGTCTCGACGCAGTACCGAACACCCCGAATGCGTGATCGCCCGTGTAGAAGGCGAGTTGGATGCCGTACTGCACGAAGAACTGCGCACCCTACTCGAACGCTGCCGATCCGGCCTGTGCCGCGCTGTGGTGCTGGACCTGCGCGCGACCACCTTCATGAGCATCCGTGCCGCCGTCATCCTCGGCGAAGCCAAGGTCGCCGCGTGGCGGGCCGGTGTCGAGCTGCGGGTGGTCAGCGGCCGCAAGGAAGTGGAGCGGGCACTCGAGGTCGCCGGTGTGCGGCCGCAGTTCCAGTACTTCCCCAGCCTGAACAGCGCGCTCACGAGCTGACCCCAGTCCGCGCTCGCACCCCGCCCCGGCCGCTCGAGCGGCCGGGGCGGGGTCGCTTTCCGCGTGGGAACGGTCGATACTCGAGCCGTGTCGCGAGAAGACGGCGTTGTCGCCGAAGAATTACCGGACTCGATCGGAAGCGTTTCGCAGTGTGCGGGCGCCTTCCGGTTCTGGTTCGCCGACCAACGCTGGGAGTGGTCGGAAGCCGTCGCCGAGATGCACGGCTACCCGGCCGCGCCGATGACGCCCAGCACCGAGTTGCTGCTCGGCCACAAGCACCCCGACGACCGCGCCCAGGTGGCGAACGCTCTCGCGAAATCGGTGGCCGAGGGGGCGCCGTTCTGCAGCCGGCACCGCATCGTCGACCTCGCCGGGGATACCAAGCACGTGATCGTGGTGGCCGATGTGATGACCGACGAGCAGGGCGCCGTGATCGGTTCCGCGGGCTACTACATCGACCTCACCGAAACGCTGGCCGAGGAGCGGGAGGAGACTCTGCAGGACACGCTGCCGGGCCTCTTCGCGGCACGAGCGGTGATCGAGCAGGCCAAGGGCGCGTTGATGGTCGTGTACGGGATCAGCGCCGACCAGGCGTTCCGGGTGCTGACCTGGCGCTCCCAGGAGACCAACACCAAACTCCGGGCGCTGGCCGCCCGACTGGTCGCCGAGCTGCCCACGGTCGACTACGCCGCACCCGCACTGCGCACCGCATTCGATCATCTGCTGCTGACCGTCCACGAGCGGATCGACCACACGTGAACTGGGCGGGGTTTCGGCGATTCCGGCCGGGGTATGTGCGCATGTGACAATCAGGCCGACATCCGAGGAAGACGAACCGCGGCGTCACCGACGGTCACGGGCACCGACGGGCCCGGCGGGCGCCCCGCCCGCCGGGGTGCGGGCGGTAGGAACGAGGTGGTGGTGCGCATGGGGGAGAGTGTCTCCGATTCCGTGTATACGACATCGGCGGATACGACGGTGGGCGTACGGATTCCGGCCCGGCAGGAGCAGCTGGTGATGCTGCGCGCGCTGGCCGAGACCGTATCGCTGATCGCCGATTTCGGTCTGGACGAGGTGACCGATATCCGGCTCGCCCTCGATGAGGTGGCTACGTCGTTGATTGCGGCAGCTGTTCCCGATTCGAGTCTGACCTGCGATTTCGATTACGACGAGCAGCGCATGACAGTGCGCGTAACCTCGATCTCGGAGGTCGACTCGCTCCGCGATCAGGAGGGATTCGGCTGGCATATCGTGCGGACGCTGACCCGCTCGGTCAGCGTGGAACAGCATCCCTACGACGTGGCGAGTGGTGGTTACCCGACCGATGTCGAGTTCAGCTGGTTCCGAGGAGGCGCCGATGGCGGGTGAAGGCATACGGGCGGATCCCGGGCCTTCGCGCCGCCACCGCGGCCATGACAGTTACGACAATATCGAGCCGTTGTTCGGCAAAGCGGGCGCCCTCGCCGAGGGCGACCCCGCCCGCGCGGAGCTGCGCGCGGAGATCATGCGGCGGTGTCTGCCGCTGGCCGAGCACATCGCCAGAAGGTTCTCCGGGCGCGGTGAGAACTACGACGATCTGCTGCAGGTGGCCCGGCTGGGCCTGGTGAACGCGGTGGACCGCTTCGACGTCTCCCGTGGTTCCTCGTTCCTGTCCTTCGCCGTCCCGACCATCATGGGCGAGGTCCGCCGGCATTTCCGCGACAACACGTGGTCGGTCCGGGTGCCGCGGCGGGTCAAGGAACTGCAGCTCAACCTGGGCCCCACCATCGAGATCCTCGCGCAGCGGCTCGGGCGGGTGCCGCGGGCCAAGGAGATCGCCGCCGAACTGGAGATCGATGTGGTGGAGGTGACCCAGGCCCTCATCGCCGGTAATGCCTACCAGGCCTCCTCGCTGGACGCGCCCGCCACCGGGGAGGACGGCGACAGTTCGGCATTGCCGCTGGTGGAATCGCTGGGTGCCGAGGAGCCGTCCTACGGCTGGCTGGAGGACTACCTGGCGATCGAACCCCTGCTCGACGAGTTGTCCGAGCGGGAGCGCCAGGTGCTGCGGATGCGGTTCTTCGAATCCCGCACCCAGTCGCAGATCGCGGAGGAGCTGGGAGTGTCACAGATGCACATCTCCCGGATACTTTCGCGCACTCTCGGCTGGCTGCGTGAGCAGGCGCTGCGCGACTGACCGGCGTGCCCGGGCCGGAGGCCGGAGCGGGATCAGCGCGTCGCCGCCGGATCCGTCCGGTCGGCGGGGGCGTTGGTGAGGATGCCACGGACGAAAGCGGCCTGGCCCGCGTGCTGGAGGTCGTCGGCGATCACACTGACCAGGCGTACGCCCATGGTGACCGGCGGATCCCAGTTCGTGTCCACGATCGCGTCGAGGTCCCGGTCGTCGAGCGCGGCCAGGAACCGGACCGTGCGCGCGTGCACGGCGTCGTGGTATCCGGTGAGTAGTTCGGGCGGAGCGCTGATCAGCGCTACCTCGGCGGGAGTGTCGCCGTACCCGGTGGCGTCCCGGTCGATCGGCAGGTCGAAGCGCTCGAACCAGCCGCGGCCCGTCCACAGCGATTCGGCGCTCTGGAGTTCCGCCAGATGCTCGTCCTGGACCCGCGTGAGATGCCAGACCAGCCACGCGATGGAATTGGCCACCGGATCGAGCCGGTGGGTCAGGGCCTGCTCGTCGAGTCCGTCCACCGCTTCGTGGACCACCCCGCGGATTCGATCGAAGGCATCGGTGAGTAGATCGGCACTGTTCATTGCTGTCTCCGTCACTGCTGGATAGTGCGGCAACGCCGGCACGACGGGCCGGGTGCCGCGAGTTGTCGTCCGGTATCGCCCGCAGTACCACGGTCCGGACCGCGCAAACGGGAGTCGATGTGCCGAGAAAATAGAACATGTTCTTGCCGCGCTCGAATCACCGTGCCAAGGTGGCTCCATGGATCTGCAGGCACTCGAACTTCTCCGCGGCCTCAAGTACCGGTACTTCCGCACTCTGGATCTGAAGCAGTGGGACGATTTCGCCGCCACGCTGGATCCGGAGATCGAAGCCCGCTACGGCACCCACGCCATGGGCAAGGAGCTCACCCTCGACGGGCGCGACGCCGTGGTCGGGTTCATGCGCGAGAACATGGGCCCCGGCATCGTCACCACCCATGTGGCCAATCATCCGGAGATCGCCGTCGACGGCGACACCGCGACCGGTAGCTGGCTGTTCGAGGACACGGTACTGGCCACGGATTTCGGTGTACTGATCCGCGGCGCCGGGTACTACACCGACCGCTACCGGCGCGGCGCCGACGGAATCTGGCGTATCCACGCCACCTCCTACGTGCGGATCTACGAATCCTCGCAGTCGCTGGCCGATACCCCCAGCCATACGTTGCTCAGCAATATGTGGGCGACCGGCACGAAGTGAGCCCGGTCAGGGCACCAGGACCGCGCGACCCCGGATCCTGCCCTGTTCGAGCAGTTCGTAGGCGTGCGCGCCCTCCTCGAGGGGGAACTGCTGGGTGCGCGCGGTGATCCGGCCCTCCCGGGCCAGCGCGATACTGTCGATGAGATCGCGTTTGGTGCCGCCGTAGGATTTGCGCACCGTCGCGCCCCACGGCAGCCCCGGGCCACCCGCGGGGCCCGCGGTGATACCGGGATCGCCCTCGCCCAACCCGATCATCCGGTAGGCCCCGTTGGGGCCGACCGATTCGACCGAGAGCTTCGCGGTCGCGTCCACGCCCACGAAGTCGAATACCGCTTCCGCGCCGCGGCCGCCGGTCATGGCGAGGATCCGAGCCGCGGTGTCCGCGTCGGCCGCGAGTCCCTCGTGCGCACCGCATTCCGCCGCCAGCTCGAGTTTGTCCGGATCGGTGTCCACCGCGATCACCCGCACCGGGGTGATCGCACGCAGGATCTGGATGCCGACATGGCCGAGCCCGCCGGCTCCGATCACCACCGCCGTGGCCCCGGGATAGAGCTGATCGCGGGCGCCGCGGATGGCGTGGTAGCTGGTGAGCGCGGCGTCGGCCAGCGGTGCGGCGGCGACGAAGTCCATATCGCCGATGGGAACGAAGGAATCGGCCGGGACGGCCACGTATTCGGCCATACCGCCGTCGGGCCCGAGTCCGGGACAGGGTGGCATGGCGACCCGCCCGGCCGCCCGGCACACGTTCTCGTTACCGCTCGCGCATTCCGGGCAGCGCCCACACGACCAGCACAGATACACCACACCGCGTTCGCCGGTCGTCCGCCCGGCCACCTGGTCGCCGACCGCGGCGATGGTGCCGGCGATCTCGTGGCCGAGGGTCAGCGGGTCCTCGCGGACCTTGACGGGGAGGTGAAGGACATGCAGGTCGGAGTGGCAGATCCCGGAGGCGCCGACCTGGATCAGCAGCTCGCCCGGGCCCGGTTCCGGAGTCGGGACCTCACGTATCTCCAGGGTGCCGGGTTCGGTGAGTTGCAGCGCTCTCATGGGTGTCCTCCCGCTCCGGCCGACTATGGCGTGCCTCACAAACTAGGCGTCTCCGCGCCGGGCTGACAAGAGTCGAGTTCTATTGACACCTGTCAAAACCGTGCCTAGGGTGCATGTGACCGGTGTCACCCGGCGCGTCGGTCGCTACACCGGCGTGGTGCTCGAGGAGGTCGTATGCCCGAACCCACCGTCGCTGTCATCGGAGCGGGTATCAGCGGTCTGACCACCGGGAAGATGCTGGGCGACTACGGTATTCCGTACACCTGCTTCGAAGCCTCGGACCGCATCGGCGGGAACTGGGCATTCGGCAATCCGAACGGACACTCCAGCGCGTACCGCTCGCTGCACATCGACACCTCGAAGTACCAGCTCTCCTTCCGGGACTATCCGATGCCGGAGTCCTATCCCGATTTCCCGCACCACACCCTCATCAAGGAGTACCTGGAGGGCTATGCCGCGGCCTTCGACCTGAAACGCGCCATCGAATTCGGCAATGCCGTCGAGCACGCCCGCCCGGCCGCGGGCGGGGGCTGGGATATCGAGACCGGGGCCGGTGACACCCGCCGATTCGATCTGCTCGTGGTCGCCAACGGGCACCACTGGGATCCGCGGTTCCCGGACTTCCCCGGCGAGTTCACCGGAGAATCCATCCACTCCCATTCCTATATCGATCCGCGTACCCCGCTGGATCTGTACGGCAAGCGCATCCTGATCGTCGGTATCGGTAACAGTGCCGCCGATATCGCCGTCGAGCTGTCCTCGCGCAGTACGGAGAACGAGGTGTGGCTGTCGACCCGGTCGAGCGCGTGGGTGGTGCCGAAGTATTTCGCCGGTACGCCGGCCGACCGCTATTTCCGCACCGTGCCCTATGTGCCGCTGTCCTGGCAGCGCAAGATCACCCAGATCTTCACGCCGCTCGTCTCCGGCGATCCCGTGAAATACGGGCTGCCCGCGCCGAATCACAAATTCTTCGAGGCCCATCCCACCCAATCGGTGGAACTGCCGCTGCGGCTCGGCTCCGGTGATGTGGTCGCCAAACCCGATGTGAGCCGGTTGGACGGTGCCACGGTGCATTTCGAGGACGGGACGGCGAAGGATTTCGACGTCATCATCTACTGCACCGGCTACAACATCACCTTCCCGTTCTTCGATCCGGAATTCCTCAGTGCTCCGGACAATCGGATCTCCCTGTACAAGCGCATATTCAAACCGGGTATCGACGATCTCGCCTTCGTGGGGTTCGCGCAGCCGTTTCCCACGCTGTTCCCGTTCGTCGAATGCCAGGCGCGGCTGGTGGCCGCATACGCGGCCGGGCACTACCGCCCGCCGCCGGTGGAGACGATGCACCGGGTCATCGAAACCGATCGGCAGCGGTTCACCGGTCATGTGGTGGACCGGCCCCGGCACACCCAGCAGCTGGACTACTTCGTCTACGAACGGGACCTGCGGCTCACCGAACTACCCGCCGGGCTGCGCCGGGCCCGGGCCCGGGGGCCGGTCCGGCTGGGACGGGCGGGATGACCACGCGGTCGCGCATCGACCGCCGGGCCCCGCAGCGCGGCGATCGGCGGCGCAGCGCACTGCTGGCGGCTCTGGACGAACTGTTGCGCGATAACGGCGGCCGGCTCGAAACCGTCAACATCGCCGAGATCTCCCGGCGTGCCGGGCTCACCAGATCCGCCTTCTACTTCTACTTCGAGAACAAGGCCGCGGCCGTGGCGGCCGCGCTGGAGGAAACCTACGAGGAAGTCTTCGCGCTCAACGATATTCTCGTCGGGGCGGGAGCACCGGCCCAGCGTATCGAGCGGGCCATCCGCGGGCTCGTCGAGTTCTGGGATCGCAACCGTCATCTCTACGGCGCGGTGCTGGCCGCGCGCAATGCCCCGGGCGTGCGCGAGCTGTGGGAGTCCGACCGCCAGGCCTTCATCCCGTCGATCGCGGCCATGATCGAAGCCGAACGCGCCGCCGGTCGCGCCCCGGCCGGCGGTGACGCCACCGCCGTCGCCGATGTGCTGCTCCTGCTCAACGAGCGCCTGCTCGAACGATTGACCTTCGATGCGGAACTGGACCGGGAACGCTACATCGAGTCGGTGGTCACCGTCTGGCTGCGATCGATCTACGGCACCGGGCTCGCCGCACCCATCACGGCGAGGAACGATTCATGACTCTGCGCGATACCCCGGGCCCGGCCGGCACCACCGTTGCGGCCTCCGTGGCCTTCCGCTCCGGCGGCGTGGACTGTCACGCCTGGCATTTCCCCGCCACGTCCGCCGAGTTCGACGGCCCGGCCGGTCGCCCGGTCGCGGTCATGGCGCACGGTTTCGGCGGGACCAAGGATTCCGGACTCGAACCGTTCGCGCGGGCCTACGCCGCGGCCGGGATCGACGTCCTGGCCTTCGATTTCCGCTATTTCGGCGCGAGTGGGGGTCGGCCGCGCCAGCGGGTTCGGATGTCGGAGCAGCTGGCCGACTACCGGGCCGCGGTGCTGGCCGCCGCGCAACTACCGGGCGTGGACCCGCACCGGGTGGTGCTGTGGGGCGTATCGCTGTCCGGCGGTCACGTATTCGTCGCCGGTGCCGCCGCGAGCGCCACACCTGCCGACTCGACCGCGGTCCGGGCCGCCCTCGCGGCGATCGTTTCGGTCACTCCGCTGGTAGACGGCCGGGCGGCGGGAGTCCTGGCGGCGCGGGAGAGCGGTGTCGCGGGGGTGCTGCGGGGAGCGGCCGGCGGTGCCCGGGCCGGGCTGGCCGCAGTGTTCGGCGGTTCCGGGCTCATCCCGCTCGTCGGCCGGCCCGGGGAGCTCGCCGCGCTGACGTCGGACGGCTACTACGACTCCTACACCGCCCTCGCCGGACCCACCTGGCGTAACGAGATCGACGCGGGTGTGCTGTGGCAGCTCCCCGGGTATCGGCCCGCGCGGACGGCCGCCGGACTGAACCTGCCCGTCCTCGTGCAGATCGCCGATTTCGATCGCGGCGCACCGCCGCACGCCGCGGCGCGGGCGGCGTTCGCGGCACGGGCCGAAGTACGCCACTACCCCTGCGGCCACTTCGGTATCTGGCCGGGCAATCCCTTCTTCGACTCCGCCGTGGCCCACCAGCTGCTGTTCCTGCGCCGGCATCTGGCGGCGGCGCAGAACGGGACGCGCTCCCGGCCGTGAGTCGCTGATACGGATTCCGGTGGTCGGTGAGTGCTCTCACGGTCGGTCGCGCGGCGGTCCGGAATCCGCCGAGCCGGAACACGGTGCCACCGACCTGCTCGGATCGCAGGACGGGCCGCATCCGATCATCGGACCGCCGGGCCGGGGACCGGTGTGCGGTAGCGTCTGCGGCACCCCGACGGTGTGCCACAGCACAAATTGCAGGCAGATAACACCAGTTGTGAATGCCCTTACGTTCACGACGATTCGGCATATCGTCGGGCGGGTAATACCCGGTGTCGGCGGTGGTTGTCGCGGCTGCCGGCCCCTGATCGATACACAGGAGCAGAATGAGTGCCAAAACCGAACTCGTCCGCGAACTGAACGGACCCACTGCCGCGTCGGAAATGCTCTCCGACTCCGAGATCGAGGATCTGCTCGGATTGTTCCGCAGTGCCCAGCAACAGGAGAAGGACCTGCTCATCGAAGCTGTCAACGGAATGATCCGGTTCTTCCCCCCGCCGTTCCGGACGATCACCCGCCGGATCATGTTCGGGGACAAACTCGAAGGATGAGCGATCTGGTCACCCGCGCGCAGATGGTCCTGCTCGCGCGCACGTTACACGTGCCTGTCGAACGTATCGCCTACCTCGAACGACTCGGCGCCGAACACCTGCACGAACTCGAGCAGCGAATGTCGGGCCGGATCTTCGAATACCACGGCGAGATGTTCAAACGGATCGGGCGTCTGATCCCGATCATTCCGCTCACGGTGTCGCTGCCCCTGGTCCAGCGGATCGTGCCGCCCATGATGACCGGCCGCGCGGCCGGAGCGGTCGGCGTCGAATACCCCGATGCGGCCGCCGAGACGCTCACCATGCTCAAAACGGAGTACGCCGCGGACTGTACCCCCTACGTGGATCCCAAAGCGCTCGGCGAACTGGGCGACATCATGGCCTCCGAGCCGTTGGTCGCCATCGTGAACGAGGTCCTGCGCCGCAAGGACCACATCACCGTCGGGCCGTTTCTCGAATATGCCAAACCGAAATTCGTCGAGGCGGTCGAGCACGGGACGCTCGACGACGAGGGCATCATCTTCTCCGCCGCCTACGCGTACTCCGCGCCCGCGATCAGCAACATACTGCGCCAGTTGCTGGACGGCCGGTCGCGACGGGTTCCGCGAATGATGGAGACGGTGCTGGCCGGTTCGCCGGAATTGAAGGAGGCGGCGATCTCGGTGATGTCGCGGGCTTCCCGGGACGTGGTGTCCGAGATCGGGGACATCCTGCTCGCGATCGCCAGTCCGGAGGCGCTGGGCAAACTCGCCGCCCACGTCATCCAGAAGGGCGCGGCGCCGGAACTGATGACCTTCGTATCGAAGCTCGGCCACCCGGCGCTGCAGCGGATGGCGATGAACCCGATCTTCGCCAATACCGCCGCGCTCACCGCGATCGTCGAATCCCTGGTCATCGCGTTCTACCCCGGGCCGTGGCGGGGTCTGCTGCTGCTGGCCGAACGCACCCACCCCGATGTGCAGCGCTATATCGTCGGCCTGCTGGTGCGGATGCCCGTGGAGCGGATCGCCGAGCTGCCGGAGATAGCCAACGCCGACGACCTCTGGCCGGAGCTGCTCAGGCTGGTGGCTCGTGCCGATCACCCCTCGCAACGCCGGATCGGCGCGATCTGGGCGGGGTTGCCGGCGGAACGGCGAGCGGGGCTGCACCGGCGAATCGCCGAACTTCGGCTGGACGCGCAACTGGCCGGGATCGTCGAGGAAGTGCCCAACATTTCGGTGGAGGAGGTGTTCTACCAGCGCCGGCGACGCGGGCGGCGACGCGGCTCGACCCCCGATAACTGGAGTGTCGCCTGAGTGGGTGAGGTTTGCTGGATAATCGCCGGAACGCGCCTCATTTTGGCGCGTCTACGGTGATTGTTACCCACAACCCGGCATATTCGGTTACCTTCGTGTAGGTCTCTGATTTCGCTCGGAATTTGCTATCCCTCGCCGGATGCGGCGGCAAATCGACGAAAAGAGGTCGGCACGAGATGAGCAACGGACAGTTCCTCCATCGGATACGCCGTACGGCTGTACTCGCCGGTATCGCGGCGGCCGCGCTGGCGCCCACAGCGCCCGCACTGGCCGATCCACTCTGGCCGAACGGGCCGGATGTGCCCGGTGCACCGGCCATCATCCCGACCCAGGCGCCCTGCTCACCAGCGGCCCGGGCCTGCCTGCGACTGTCCAGCAACGAGGTCTGGCTGATGGACGACGGCAACGTCGTCTACGGGCCGACGCCGATGTCGCACGGTATGCAGGGCTACGAGACCCCACCCGGTGTATTCCGTGTGGCGTTCAAAGAGCTGTACCACTGGAGCACCATGCACAATGCCCCGATGCACTACGCGGTCTTCTTCAACGGCGATATCGCGTTCCACATCGGGCCGGTGGAACACAAATCGCACGGGTGCATCAGGCTGACCGAACCCGGTGCCGTCGCGGTCTACCACTACCTGAACCCGGGTGATGTGGTCGAGGTCGTGCCCTGATCTCCGGCTGAGCCGGTCCGGGCCGCGGGCCCGGACCGGCGACCCGGTACCCGGGTCGCGCGTCCGGTTTCGTACGCTTGCCCCCATGTGGATCATCGTGGCTGTCGCCGTCATCAGTTGTGTGCTCATCGCGATCGGCTTCGCGCTGGGTCTGCCGGACTGAGCTGCCGCCGGTCCGCGTCACAGCCCGCCCGCTCCGCAGCGGACGGGCTCTCTGTGTTACCGGCGTAGGCCGGATCAGTCGGCGCCGGCCGCGGTGCTGTCCTCCGCCGATTCGCGATCGGGCCGATCGACCGCCACCGGGCGCAGTAGCGCCCAGGTCACGAACGCAGCGGCGACCACCACCAGGGCCAGGCCGGCCCACAGGTTCACATTGATACCGCCGGTCTTCGCCTCCTCGTCGACGGTGTCGTGAACGAGTCCGGTGATCACCAGGATGATGCCGTAGAGGCCGAGCAGGCTGCCCACAATGGTGCGGATATCGAAGAGCACGATGGTTGTCCTATCCGGTGACGATATTGAGGACGATCACGAGCACCAGCGCGATACCCGCCAGCAGGACCGGGCGCTGATACCAGGGCAGGGTGGCGGCCTCGGGATCCGTGCGCAGTTCGCGCGGTGTCTCCGAGTACACCAGCCCGACCAGCTCGGCGGCCGGTTTCGGCGCGGTCACCATCGTTACGGCCACGCTGACCAGGATATCCACCGCGAAGGCCGCGCCGGCGGCGACGAAGCTGACGCCCTGGCCCGAGAGCGAGAACACCTCCATCTTGTTCAGTACGAAGATGGTCACCGCCACCGCGGTACCCGCCACCAGACCGGTCCAACCGGCCGTGGGCGTCATGCGTTTCCAGAACATGCCCAGGATGAAGGTGGCGAACAGGGGCGCGTTGAAGAAACTGAACAGTGTCTGCAGGTAGTCCATGATGTTGCTGAACCCGCCGGCGATGAACGCGGTGAAGACGGCGGCGACGGTGGCGCCCACCGTGGCCAACCGGCCCACCCGCAGGTAGTAGCCGTCGGATTTGTCCTTGACCACGTATTGCTGCCACAGGTCGATACTGAACACCGTGTTGAACGCCGAGACGTTGGCCGCCATACCGGCCATGAACGCGGCCAGCAGGCCGGCCAGGCCCACCCCGAGCAGACCGTTGGGTAGCACGTCCTTCATCAGGTAGAGCAGCGCCTGGTTGTAGGTGACGTCGCTTTCCACGTCCGCGTTAGCGGTGACCGCCGCTTTGTACTGGGCCATCTGCGGAACCAGCACCGCGCTGATCATGCCGGGAATGATGACGATCAGCGGAATGAGGATCTTCGGGTACGCGCCGATGATCGGAGTCCGGCGCGCGGCGGCGATGGAATGGGTGGCCAGGGCGCGCTGCACTTCGACGAAGTTGGTGGTCCAGTACCCGAACGAGAGTACGAATCCGAGGCCGAACACGATGCCGAGGATGGACAGGAAGTCGCCTGCGAAGCCCGACAGCGCGTTACCCGGCCAGGAGTCCAGCTGTTCGGGGCCGCCGGGGGAGGCGGCCACTTTGTCCTGCAGTCCGTCCCAGCCGCCGACCCGGTGCAGGCCGATCAGGGTCAGCGGCAGCAGGGCGGCCACGATGACGAAGAACTGCAGCACCTCGTTGTAGATCGCCGCCGACAGGCCGCCCAGGGTGATGTAGGAGAGCACGATGATCGCCGCCGCGATCACCGCGACCCACAGCGGCCAGCCCAGCAGGACATTGAGGATGGTGCCGAGCAGATAGAGGTTGACCCCGGCGATGAGGACCTGGGCCACCGCGAAACTGAGCGCGTTCACCAGATGTGCGCCGGTGCCGAAGCGGCGGCGCATGAACTCCGGCACGCTGCGCACCTTGGAGCCGTAGTAGAACGGCATCATCACCACACCCAGGAAGAGCATGGCCGGGACGGCGCCGATCCAGAAGTAGTGGAAGGCGGGGAAACCGTATTCGGCGCCGTTGGCCGACATACCCATGATCTCTACCGCGCCGAGGTTGGCCGAGATGAACGCGAGCCCGGTGACCCAGGCCGGTAGGGACCGTCCGGAGAGGAAGAAGTCCATACTCGACGACACCCGTTGCCGGGCCAGTAGCCCGATACCGAGGACGAAGACGAAATAGAGGACGACGATCGCGTAGTCGACGGGCTGGGCGTCGAGCCGCAGCACCTCGCCTTCGGCGAACAATGAAACGACCTCGTGGGATAGCTCGTGCTGCGACATGCGACGTTCTCCTCGAAGCGGTCCCGGACAACCGCGCGCAGCTCGCGTCATCGCTTCTACCGATGGCTGGCCGCACTACCAGACCGGCTCTGGTGTATCGAACGTACCGTGCCGGCCGAACGGCCGGGCGCTGTCGGGCGGAATCGGGCGTGTCCGTGGATAGGAGTCCCGGTGGCCGGTCTTCGCTCCGACTGCGAGCGCAGTGGTGCGGGCGCAGGCTCTCGTGCGCCGTCCCGGGTGTTGCTACCATGGACGGCGGCGCATCCAATCGCATTGTGCGCCAGGGAATTTCAGATGTCCCTGGCGCCACTGTGGTGTGCGCGGGTTTCGTGGTCACCGAAGTAGGGGTCGCCGTGATTGTACGCGTGCAGAGCACCGAATTGTCGGGCGTTCAACGTTTTGTCCGGCGACTCATATCCGATTGGGGTCCGGGCGCCGAGCGGATGGGCGGTGTGGCACTGCTCGGCTCGCCGCAACCGCGTTCGCGCCGCCGGGCCGCGCCGGACACCGATCTGCTGGTCTGGACGCCGTACGCCTGCACCCTGGTGGTACTGGCCGATTTCGGTTCGGTCCAGCACGGGGTGCTCACCACCGGGCCCACCGGGCGCTGGCAGCTCGGTGACGGCGTCGCGGATCTGCGCACCGGGAAGGCCACGCCGAATCCGATACTGCGCGGGCGCAAAGTGCGCAACGAGCTGGCCGCGCTCTTCCGGCGGCACGGACTGTCCGAACATATCGATGTTCTCGTGGTGCTGATCCCCAAGACCGGCTCCCGGATCAGCTGGACGCCGCCTCCGCCACAGGATGGCATCGAGACCGTTCTGGTCCGGATCGGGCGATCCGAGGGGTTGGCGGAGTACTTCGAGCGTGCGGCCGCCGGACCGGTGCGCTGGCGCGGCGAGGACCTCGCGCGGGCCTTCGAAATCCTGGGAGCGGCACGGTATCTGCCCGATCCGGACGCACTCGACGAGGAGGGGTTCTCCTTCGCGCCCGGCAGCGCCGCCGGTATTCGTGCCGTGTCGGGCGCATCGTCGGAGCGGGTGGCCTCGGGTGCACCGCGCCCTGTCGCGGCGATATCCGCGACCTCCGGCCCGGCCCGAGAACGAGGCGCTCCCGGCGACTTCGTGGCTTCGCCGCGGGGCGTGTCCGCGGAACAGGATGCCCGCTTCACCCCGCCGATCCGGAATTCGGGCGTCCCGCCCGCACCGACGACAGCTGCGGATGTGCATCCGGCGCGCGCCTTTGTCGCCGGTGAGACCCGTGCGGGCTCGGCTGGTTCCGGGGGGTTGCCGATCGGAGACGAACACCGGCCGCAGAGCACTGCGGCAAGCTCGGTCGGTACGCAGGCCACGGGTACTCCGGCTCGTGGTCGGACCGACTCGGAACAGCGGTTTTCCGGGCCGGACGCCGGGGCGGAGGACAGTGTCGGGCGCCCGGCCGCGCGAAAACCGGGCGCCGGGGGCGCCGATACCGGCCGACGGCAGGGCGACGATGTATCCGCTGACGCGGCGGCGGAACCACGGCAGCGGCCCGGGGTTTCGAATCAAGAGACCGGCCCGGAGCCGCTGGTGCAGACCGGCTCGCCGGCGGTACCGGGCGAGCACGATGGTCCGGCGGCCGCCACGGTGGAGTACCGGAGCGTGGTGCCCGAGCCCGCGGTACCGGAGGCGGGGCCGATACGCGAGGGCAGGGAAGTAGACGACTTCGGCGCAGGTCCGGGCCGTACCCCGGTTCGCTCGGCGCTACGCCGCCGGATGGGTGCCGAGGGCAGTGGCGGAATGCGGCGTTCGGCCGGATTCGCCTCGCCTCCGGGCCGATACGACGACAGCGAGGCGGAGCCCGGGGAACGGGCTGTGCCGGACCCGGCGATGTCGCGCGGATTCGCCGGCGCGCAAGAGGACCACGAGCCGGACGGCCCCGCCCCTATCGGGTCCCGCTCGGCCGGACACGGCGGCCGGGACTTCGCCGATCCGGCGGCCGCCCCCGAGTCCGATCGTGGCCACCGGATCGGCAACCGTGTCCCGGCGCCGGTGCGGCGGGGTCTCGCCGGGCTCCGGGATATGCCAGCGCGAGCGCGGCGGGCGGCGGCCGGCCCGCGCCCGGCTGCCCGGCCGCCGCGGGAGCCCTGGGAGGGTCGCGCCTACGGCGAACCCGCGCGCAGCGGGAAAGACCTGCGGTATCCGGTGGCACTGGGGTTGGCCGGGGTGGCGCTCGCGGCCGTGACGGCGACGGTTTTCGCGGCGTCCGGTTTCGCCCGCTTCGATGTGGCCGAATACGGTGCATTATGCGCGGGCGGTGAAGGGAATCCGGCCGCCGCACCGTATTCGGCGGCCGGACCCAGCCCGGTGTATCTCGGCGGGGAACTGCCCGAGTACACCGCGTTCGGGCCCTCCGCGGTATGGCGTCCGATCGATTCCGGCGCGGTGCAACTGGTCGCGTGTGCGGGCCGGGAACGCCGTGGGGAACTCGTGCACACCTGCCAGTACCCGCCCGCGCCCGGGCAGCCGGTGGGCCGGACCCTCAACCTCTTCACAGCGGTCTATCGCCTCACCGTGTACGAGGCCCGTACCGGTAACCGGCTGGCGGTGATGGAGATCACCGGCGACGAGTTCGGTACCGATCCCGCTGTTTCGGACCCGGATCCGTGTCGCGCGGCCACCGGCGCGCCCGAGGACGGACTCCCCGGCCGCCGGTACAGCCGGCCCTCGCACCAGCAGATCGAACAGGCCCTCACACCGTTCGTGGCGCCGGCGTCGCAACGGATCCGGGCCGCTCGCTGAGCACGGGCCGCTCCGGTGCCGAAGTGCGGGCAGGTGCCCTCGTAGCCGTTAGGCTCGGGATACCCGCCGATCATCGCCGCACCGGCACCGGTGCCGGCCCGACCGCAGGAGATTCAGCACAGTGGGCACTGGTTCGATCCTCATTACCGGCGCGAGCTCCGGCCTGGGCGCCGAAATGGCCCGCCAGTTCGCCGCTCTCGGCTACGACCTGGCTCTCTGCGCGCGCCGCACCGAGCGCCTCGACGAACTCGCGGCGGAGATCGCGGCGGCCCATCCCCGGGTCCGGGTGCGGGTGGCGGCGCTGGACGTCACCGATTTCGATGCCGTACCGACGGTGTTCGACGAATTCGCCGCCGATCTCGGCCGGATCGACCGGGTGATCGTCAATGCCGGCCTCGGTAAGGGAGTGCCGATCGGGAAGGGCGGCGACCGCCCCAACCGGCAGACCGTCCAGACCAATTTCCTCGGCGCCATGGCCCAGATGGAGGCGGCCATGAAGATCTTCCGCGCGCAGGGCGGCGGGCACCTGGTGGTGATCTCCTCGATCTCCGCGGTCCGCGGTATGCCCAAGACGATGACCGCCTATGCCGCGAGCAAGGCCGGCGTGGCGGCGTTGGCCGAGGGTATCGCGGCCGAGCGGGTTCCCGGCGTGGATGTGTCGATCATCTTCCCGGGCTATATCTCCTCGGAGATGAACGACAAGGCCGCACATCCGCCCGCGTTCCTGGTCGATACCCGCACCGGGGTGCGTTCCATGGTGTCGGCGATCGAGAAGCGGCGGTTCAAGGCCTACTGCCCGGCGTGGCCGTGGGTGCCGCTGGCCTACGCGATGAAGGTGCTGCCGCTGTTCATCGTGCGCCGGCTCGCCGGGATCTGAGCGGTCCCGTACGCGGGCCGGCTCATTCCGGCAGCTCGAGCACGGCCACGGCCGCGGAGAGGTCGGTGAGCGCGGCCACGATCTCGGTCAGGCGCTCGATACCGAGTTCGGCCGTGAGCCGGGCGGCGAACTCCGCGTGCCGCGGCGTGATCCGCGCCACGGCGGTATGTCCGGCGTCGGTGATCGCGACCAGTTTGGCGCGGCGGTGCGCCGGATTCGGCCGGTATTCCGCCAGGCCGCGTTCCACCAGCAGGTCGGCGATCCGCTGCACCCCCTGCCGGGTGACGCCCATCGCCCGGGCGATGCCGGCCACCGGGAGCGGTTCGTGCAGCACGGCGCCCAGCACCTGCCACCAGGCGGCGGTGAGACCGGCCGGTCCGGCCAGGTTCTCGGCGATCGCGAGGAACTGGCCGTTGAGCCGGAACGAGGTGATGGCGGCCGTGCTGAACAGCTGCTGCTCGGGATTCTGCACGGTGCCCGGACCTCAGACCGCCGCCTGCCGCGCCTCGTACTCCGCCAGGACCGCGTAGCCCGCCGGATCTCCCGCGCTGAAGAGGCGGTACCAGCCGTCGAGTACCTCGGGTTCGTAGATCTCCAGGGCGGCCAGCACTTCGCGCGCGAACTCGAAGGGCGCGGTGGAATTCGCTGTGATCACCCCGCCGTCGGTGACCGCCGGTTCGTCGACGTAGTGATCGCCGCCCGCGTACCCACTGGCGGCCAGGAATTCGGCGATATTGCTGGTGTGCCGCCGCTCGTCGAGCAGGCCCGCCCGCGCGAGGCCGAAGGTCGCGCCGCAGATCGCGGCGACCGGGACGCCGGCCGCGGCGAATTCGCGGGCCTTCTCGGCGAAGACGTCCAGCTCGCCGAGTTCCCAGCCGGTGGCGCCCGGCAGGATGAGCATGGCGCTGTCGGCCGGAGTGAGCTCGGCCAGGGCGATATCGGGCACGATCCGCATACCGCCCATCGTGGTGACGGGCTCGGTGCTCACGCCGACGGTACGGGTGCGGTAGGCGCCCGGTTCGCGGTGCCAGGCGTCGTTGTTGATATGCGCGGTCGCGGCACCCACTTCCCAGTCGGCGAGAGTGTCGAAGACGGCCACGTGCACGATTTTCGGGATCATGACAACATCCTGTCAATACGACATCATATTGTCAATATGGATCAGAAGCGCGGCGTACCGCCCACCACCCCGTCGCGTTCGAGAGCGGCCACCTCCGCCGTGCGGTAGCCGAGTTCGGCCAGGACCGCGTGGTTGTCCTGGCCGAGTAGCGGGGCGTGGGCACGGTGGTAGCGGCCCGGACCGGCGGAATAGCGAGCGGGGACCGTGCTGTGCCGCGCGGTCGGATTCACCGGATGCGCGACGGGTTCGAAGAACTCGCGGTGGCGCAACTGGGGAAGCTCCGCCTGCCGGTGTGGCTGTAGTACTTCGGCCACCGGTATCCCGGCGTCCCAGAGGCGGGCGACGACCGCGCCGATTTCCTGATCGGCGAACCACTCCGCGAGGCGGTCGTCGATCGCGTCGTGGTGGGCCCGGCGGCCCGCGGCCGTGCGCAGTCCGGGGTCGGCCGCCCAGGCGGGCCGCCCCAGGACGTCCACGAGCGCGGCCCACTGCTCGTCGGTGGCGACGGCGAGGGCGATCCAGTTGTCGGGCCGGCCGAATTCGTCGAGTCCGGCGGCGCGGTAGAGGTTCTGTGGCGCGGCGTGCGGGCCCCGGTTGCCGGCGCGTTCCAGCAGCGCACCGTAGGCGGAGTATTCGATGACCTGCTCGGCGGTGATGTTCAGGGCGGCGTCGACCATGGCTGCCTCCACCAGCACGCCTTCACCGGTGCGGCGTCGGTGTTCCAGGGCCAGCAGCAGGGCGACGAGGGCGTGTACGCCGGCGTTCGGGTCGCCGAGACTGTAGGGCTCGACCGGGTTCTGGTCCGGGTACCCGGTGCGCGCGGTGAGCCCGGAGGCGTCCTCGATCACGTAGGCGAAGGCCGGATTGTCGCGCCAGGGACCGTCGAGACCGAACCCCGGCATCCGGACCATGACGGCATCGGGGCGCAACGCCCGCACGGCGTCCCAGTCGAGACCGATCTGTTCGATCACCCGCGGCGTGTAGTTCTCCACGATCACATCGCAGGAGGCGACCAGCCTGCGCAGGATCTCGCGCCCCGCCGGCTGCCGGAAATCGACGGTGATCCCCCGCTTTCCGGTGTTGAGGCCGGTGAAGATACCCGACTTCTCCCACCACCGGTCCTCGTCGATCGGCACCCCGGCGATGAGCCTGGTCCCGTCGGGACGCTGGGCCGATTCGACATGGATCACCTCCGCACCCTGCATCGCCAGGAAATGGGTGCACGACGGGCCCGCCCAGAACGTGGTCATATCGACTACCCGCAGACCCTGGAACGGCAGCGGTTTCGCGGTGGCGGCGTCGGCCGGGACCGCGCGGGTGGGTGATCCGGCGCGGCGGTACCGCTCGGTGTGCTCCCCCAGCCGCGGAGCGGGTGCCGGGTCGCGCAACAGCGGTGGCCGGGACCGGAACGGTGGCCCGGGCCGGACGAATCCGCCGCCCGGGTGCACCGTGAAGAAGTCGCGGGCGCGGTGCTGATCCAGCTCGGTGACGGTGGCGCCGTCGGCCACCGGACTGTTCGGGATCCGGAACGCCGTGGCCAGCTCCTGGATCTCGTCCACCTTGTGCGCCGCGAACCAGGCGGCGATCTCGGCCGCTTTCTCGTTGGTGCGTTCGGTGATGGCGGGAGTCGGGTCCTCCTCGATCCACTCGGGATGCCCGACCATGACACATAGATCGAACCACTGCTGTGCGGTGCCGCACCCGACCGCGATCAGGCCGTCGGCGGCGGTGGCCACCCCGGGCCGGCTCAACCGGCGCCGGGTGCGGAACGGGCGGTTCGATGTCTCGTAGAAGGACACCGGATAATAGGAGAGCCCGAGGATCTGGGTTTCCAGCATCGACAGGTCGACCAGTTCACCGGTGCCCGTGGCGAGCGCCCGCTGCCGGGCAGTGAGGAGCGCGGCCGCCGCGTGCGCGCCGGCGAACCATTCGCCGACATCGCCGCCGATGTGCAGCGGCGCCCGCTCGGGTGCGCCGCGGCCGAGGCCGACGATTCCGCCCGACCAGGCCTGCAGCGTGAACTCCGTGGCGGGCCGCCCGGCCCACGGGCCGTCCAGGCCGAACGGCGTGATCGTGGTGACGACGAGATGGGGATAACGGTCGCGCAGTACGGCGGGAGCGTGCTCGGGCCGGTCGGCGGTGCCGGGACCGGGGGACCAGACGACCGCGTCGGCACCGGCGAGCAGCCGGTCGAGCAGGTCGCGGTCCGCGGCGCGGCGCGGATCGGCCACCACGCTGTGGGAGCGACCGGCGAGGAATCCGAAGAGCGCGCCGTCGGCGCCGTCGTCGAGGGCCGCCCCGGAGATCGTGCGGCGGCGCAGCGGGTTGCCCTCCGGCGGTTCGACGGCGATCACCCGGGCCCCGGCGTCGGCGAGGAGCTTGGTGCAGTACGCGCCGGCGATCCCGCTCGACAGATCGACCACGATGTAACCCGCCAGCGGTGACATTTCCGGGGGGCTGTATCGGCCCGGTGCCCGATTCGCTGTCATAACTGCCTCGATTCCTGTGCCGGGGCCGCGCGGGCGTGGCGAACCCCGGAGGCCACGCTGCACCCGCACTGTGGTGCGGGTGCAGCACACCGGCACGCCCGGGCCGGTGCTGTCGATCCCCCGGGAATGCGGACGCGGTCCGCTATTCCTTCTTCCGGCGGCCCGATTTGCTCAGCCGGAATTCCGGCGGGAACCGGCTGTCGTTGTCCTTGACCGAATTGTTCAGGCCGCCGTCGAAGGCGTTGTCCAGCATCAGATCGTTGTCGTCGGCGTGGATATGGCCGCCCATGGATTCGAAGAAACCGCTGAGCAGGCTGCCCATGTACTCACCCTGCTGCTGTTTCATGATCTCGAAGAAGACCTTCTGCATGAACACCGTGTCCGTGGGCCGGTTGCGCGCGCAGGCCAGTGCGTACTTGTCGGTCTCCGCCTCGAGGTCCGCCCGGGGCACGACACTGTTGAGGAAGTTGCACTCGGCCATCTCCGCGGCAGAGAAGGCCCGGCCGGTGAACACCATCTCCTGGAACTTGCGCAGGCCCATGGTCTGCGCCCAGGTCCACATCCGCGGACCCCAGCCGTAGTAGCGGAACGACGGATGCCCGAACAGCGCGTCGTCGGCGGAGATCACCAGATCGGCGTCGGCGGCCTGGTAGAAGTGCCAGCCGTAGCAGTAGCCCTTGACCTCGACAATGCTGATCTTCTTGAATTCCTGCAGGCTCCGGCAGCCCGCCTGGGCGTTGGCGTACCACTGACTGATGCTGGCGCCGTGCCGGAACGATTCCTTGGGCGGATACCTGACCTCGTCGGGCCCGATCTTGTATTCGCTCAGCCGCGGACCCTGATCCGGGTCGTTCTGCACCGCCATGAACTCGCCGAGATCGGCGCCGGATCCGAAATCGTCACCCGCGCCCCGGATCACCAGTACCTTGACCTCGTCGTCGATGCTCGCCCGGTGGATCAGGTCGCCGTAGCGGAGGCGGGCGGCCATGGTCGGGGCATTGAGTTGATCGGGACGGTCGAAGGTGATGGTCGCGATGCGGGTCGCGGGGTCCTTCGCGTACCGGATGATCTCCTCGGCGGTGGGTTGCGTGGGACCGGTGGCCCGGGCGCCCCCGTCGTCGTCGGCGTGGGCTCCGTTGCCGGGGGTACGGGTGGTCATCGCGGCTCCCAGTGCGGGCTCGAGGTCAGTATCCGCGGGCCGTCCGCGCCGATGAGTACCGCGTCGCGGCCGAATACCGCGCCCACGCCCTCGGCCCAGACATAACCGGTGACGGCGAGCACCATGCCGGGCTCGAGGATTTCGGCCTCCGCCGTGCGCCGCAGGGCGGGCGCGACGACCGGCGGGTCGAAACCCATACCGAGACCGCGGGCCACGGGCAGGGCCGGGAGTGGCTCGCCGGCGGAGAGATAGGCGTCGAGCAGCCCGGCCGCGGGCGCGCCCGGCCGGCAGGCCGCGAGGAGACCGTCCCACAACCGGTCCCAGCGGCCGTAGAGTTTCGCCGTCGCCGGAGCCACCGGCCCGACCGGCCAGGTTCGCCCGACCTCCCCGATGTATCCGTCGGCGAGGACACCGGCGGAGAAGGCGACCAGATCACCCTCCTGGACCCGCCGGTCCGCGGTGGCCCGCCGCCACGGATGGTCCCGGGCGGTCACCCACGCCGCGTCCTGCGTGGCGGGGGTGCTCACCCCGCCCGCCGCGCACGCTTCGAGCAGGACCCCGGCCAGACCCTGTTCGGTGACCCCGGGCGCGAGTTCGGCCAGTCCGGCGGCGAGTCCCTGTTCGGCGACCCGCAGTCCGGCGCGCAGGGTATCGATCTCGTCCGCGGTTTTGATCCGCCGGGCCGCCCGGAAGGCCAGTTCACCGTCGACGATCTCGGCGTTCGGGAACGCGGTCGGCAGCAGCTCGGCGAAACCGGGGGAAAGCGCATCGGTCCCGACGCGCCGGGCGTCGGCCGCGCCGTCGATATCACGCAGCACGGCAACGAGATTGCGGGGATCCCACATGGTCTCGTAGAGGTTCTCGTGCGGGATGTCCTCGGGGATCCCCTCGTCCCAGGTGCTGTGCAGATGGACCGCGCCGGTACGCCGTACGAGCAGGGCCACCGGTCCGAACGGCCGGGTGCCCGCCACCCACAGCTGGGGCGCGCCGGAGAGGTAGCGGGCATTGGCCTGCCGTCCGGCGATGAGTACATCGAGATCAAGGGCGTGCATCTGTGCCAGCACGCGCTCGCGGCGTCCCACCCGCAGCGCGCGATCGTCCGGCAGGATCTCAATCGCCATAGGGGGCATAGGTGTAGTCGGTGAGAGGCGCGAAGCCTCCGTCGGTAACCACCACGATCTCCTCACTGCGGTAGCCGCCGGTGCCGTCCTCCCACACCACGGGTTCGAGGACCAGCACCATGCCGGGTCGGAGCACGAAGTTCTCGTCGAATTCGGCGCCGAGATCGGTGCCGATCATCGGCACCTCGGCGGCGCTCACGCCGATACCGTGCGATAGGTAGAAGTGGGGGAGCCAGGGGCGGTGCCCGCCGGCCGCCGCGGTGGCCGCCGCACCGAGCCGGGCCGCGGTCGCGCCGGGCCGGATCTGCGCGAGTACCGCGTCCAGAATCTCCCGCCATTTTCGGTATTGCGCCTGCTGGCGCGGTGTCGGATCCCGGCCGACGATCCAGGTGCGGCCGAAGTCCGAGCAGTACCCGTTGTAGGTGATGCTGACATCGGTCCACAGCACATCACCGGCCGTGAGTTCCCGCTCGGTGGTGAGTAGTGGCAATGCGAGATCACCGTGCTTGGTCCAGACACCGTCGGCCTTCGATTCCGGCATGACCTGCCAGATGGCGTCGAGCATGGTGGCGGTCGCGCCGAGCTCGAATGCGCGCCGCACGAAACCCGCGGACAGGTCGATCTGGCGCTGTCCGGGCGCGAGTCCGGTGTGGATGCCGACGATCGCTTCCTCGGTGATCCGGCAGGCCTTGCGGATACAGGACAGCTCGTCGGCCGTTTTGATCAGTTTCGCCGGGCCGATGACCGTGGCGGCGTCCACCGGTTTCCCGCCCGGGAAGAGCCGGTCGCGCGCCCGCAGCATGGCGCCGGTGTACTCGTCCACCGCGAAGGTCGAACCGGCGGGCACGAGATCGGCCAGTTTCCGTGCGAAATCCGCTACGCCCTCGTCGAATTCGAGATACACCGGCGGATGCAGATGGTCGGCGGGCAGTTCGGTTTCGGCCGCGGCGCCGGCCCGGAAGGGCAGGAACAGATGGGGCCATTCGTCGTGCACCGTGACCACGGCGACCGGTCGCTCGACGTGGGCGAGGCCGGCGTCGCCGAGCGGCCAGTTGGCGCCGGTCGCGTAGACGACATTGTTGTTCAGCAGCAGGATCGCTGCGTCCACTCCGCGTTCGGCCATGGCCGAACGCAGGCGGGCCCCGGTCTCCCGGCGCATCCGGGTGCGATCCGGGAGGTCGGGTATATCGATCGCCGCGGTGGTCGCGGCGGGGAATGCGGTCATCGAAATTGGTCCTTCTCGCCCTCGGCGCTGCGGCCCGGTCTAGATACCCAGGAATTCCTTGATGTTCCCGCCCACGATGCGCGCGGCGGCCTCGGGACCGACCGCCTCGACGACCGCGGCCAGCGACTGCTCGGAGTAGCCGAAGGTGCTCTCGTTGTGCGGATAGTCCGAGGACCACATCACCCGGTCGACACCGATCCGGTCGATGACGGCCAGGCCCAGCGGGTCCACCATGAACGAAGCCCGCATATGGTTCTGCCAGTAGTGGCGCACGTCGTGTTCCACCGGCCGGTTGTACATGTGCCGGTAGGACGCGTTCATGTGCTCGGCGTCCTGGAGGGCCGAGGCGACCCAGTTGATCCCGCCCTCGAACCAGCCGATCTGCAGACCCGGGTGCCGATCGATGATCCCGCTGAAGAGATACTTGGAGAACAGCTCCCGGAAGGGGGCCACATTGTGCATCATGCCGACCACGACACTGTTCACCTCGCACGGGGCCGACAGCGGGGATTCGCCGATGTGGTGCGATACCGGTACCCCGGACTCCTCGATGGCGTCCCAGACCCCGATCATCGAAGTGCTGCCGTAGTCGATGACATTGCCGTCGTCGTCCTTGCCGGCCGACAACGGCAGCAGGAACGTCTTCAGGCCCAGTGCTTTCAGCTCGGTCAGGGTGCGGCGCGCTCCGTCGGCGTCCCACCAGTTGATCAGCCCGACGCCGTACAGTGTGCCGCCGGAGCGCTCCTGCACCTCGGCGATGTACTCGTTGTAGATGCGGAAACAGCGCTCCCGGACCGCCTTGTCGGGATAGAACAGCAGCGCCAGCAGCGAATTGGGGAAGGCCAGTTCCTTGTCGATCCCGTCGGCGCGCAGATCCGCCGCCCGGGCCTCGAGGTTGGTGCTCCCGGAGCCGTCCAGGGGGTCGTACTGCATCAGCACCCGGCTGAAATCACCGGGCAGGAAAGACTTTCCCTTGCGCCCGATCTGGTACGCCCCCTCCTCGTACCACACCCGGGGCGCCTTGTCCCGGAGCTCCTCGGGGAACCGTTCGTAGAAGATGTCGTCCGCGAGGGAGATGTGATTGTCGGCGGAGAAGACCTCGGTGCCGGCGGGAAGTCCGAGTGTGCCCTCGGCATGGCCCCGGCGATCCTTCGGCGGGCCGAAACCCTGCGGTGGGTAGAGCTGGGCACTGCTGGGCGAAGTCGGCATCGTGACCCTCCAATGGATCGTTTGATTCGCGAATCTGCCGTCGGCGGTCGTGGCCCCGGGCTGCCGTTGCTGTCGCGGTGTCATACCGATTCCGCATGGCCGGTCGCCTCGGGGGATCGGTACTGCGCGCGGCCGGGTTCCGGTGGTCACCCGCCAAGCTGAAAACGACATTATCATGTTAGGAGAGTGACGTTCTACAGGTAGACGTGGATTCGCCTGTTCTTCTGCGGCTAGCGGTGTGAGAATGCTATTTTCATCAAGGGTTCCCGCCGGACCTCGCAGCAGCGGCGCTCGGTGGATTTCGGATCGGCCGCGACCGCGATTCGCCTGTGAAGACCCATTGCCGGGGCAACTTCCCTGTAACCCTTGTCACAAGCCTGAAACCAACCTACTGTGTGTTCACTAGGTTTGTCAGATCGGGGTTCGGGCCATGACAGCTCCTCGTCCTTATGCCGCACTCCTCGCCAAGGGGGAAGACCGCAGGCAACGTATCCTCGCCGTCGCGCAGCGGCTGCTCACCCGAAACGGCTGGCGCGGTACCACACTCGCGCAGATCGCCGGAGAGGCCGGAGTGACCTCCGCGGGGTTGTTGCATCACTTCTCCTCGAAAGAGCAATTGCTGCACGCCGTTCTGGACGCCCGCGACGCCCAGGATCTCGAGGACGCCGATATCAGCGGTGACCTCCTGGTCGAGATCCGCAAGGTGGCCACCCGGATGGAACGCCATCCGGAACTGGTCGGCACCTTCGTGGTGCTGCTCGTCGAAAACCTCATGCCCGAGGCGCCGCTGCACGATCGGATGCTCGATCGCTGGCGTACGGCTGTCGAACTCGTCGTCCAGGCGATCCGGAGAGGCCAGGACAGCGGCCGGTACCGGCGCGATATCGATCCACGGATGCGTGCGGTGGAAATCGTGGCCTTCTTGAACGGAATGGAGATCTCATGGCTGCTCGATCGTTCGATCCCGCTGGCCGACGTATTCAACGGTTACACCGAGTCGCTGGCCCGCGACTTGGCGGCGAAGGAGATGTGATGAGGTACCGGCTCGATGTGGTGGCGGCGACCGTGGCCGATGCGGTCCAGTTCGCCGGTGGGTGGCTGTTCGATCGATCGGTGGCCGGCTGGGATGTGACCGTCCTGCTCGCACGACCTTCCGATATTCGCCCGTTGAAGATCCTCGGCGCCGAGGTGCGTGAACTCGACGCCGTCCTGGCGACGGAGGTACCCGGTCGGCTGCCGCAGGCGCTGGCCGTCAATGCCGATGTCTGTAGCCGGGACGGCCGGGCCCGCAAGGGAGTGCTGCGGGCGCTCGAGGATCGCGGGATCGAGGTCGTCGTCTGGGGTGACGGCTGGCCGGCCGGTCAGGATCACGGCGTGGACCCGGTGCTGCACCGGCTCAGCTACGCGGCGCGGGCGTTCAAGGCGCAGGCTATGGTGGCCGCCGGGCTGTCGCCCACCGCGGTGACGCCGAGTGAGATCTTCCGCAGCGGTGCCATGGAGTACGCGCCGTTCTGCGCGGATCTGGTGCCCGCGGTCTGAGGCATCGTCGACGCATCCCGCGGTGGGGGATCCCGTAGGGGTGTGGGAGTGACCGGCCGGGTCGGTGCGGTCGCGCGCCGACCCGGACAGTGGTGTGGCGGCAGCGGGCCGGGCCTCCGAGAGGTGCGGTGGCGCCGCTGATTTTCCGTTCGCGGCTCGGTGTCGGGTCCGGGTTCACTATAAAGCGTTTCGTACGCATTCGTGCGAATTCACTCCGAGGCCGAAGTGCCGGGGATTTTGAAACGTTGAATTTCACAGCCCCTGGAGTCGCCCCGGGGGTTGGCGCGTGGGTTCCACCGCGCCCCGCGGCGGAGGATCCTGCCTGTTCGAGGCGGTTTCGCTGCGTTCGCGCGACCGTTTGCCCGATCTGCCTGGGTGTTCCGGGGAACTTGGCGACAAGTGTTGAATTCTCCCAATCTGAATGTCATCCTATTGGAAATCGAGAATGACATTTCCGTACCGTGATATGCGACAGCATGCCGACTGAGACGGCCGCAGCCAGCGGATCCTGATCCGTAGCCGTCCCCCCGGGTACAGCTCGCCGCGCCGCGGCTCCCCCGGAGCCGCCCCGTCCCGGTGGGAGCACGCCGTCCGGCGCCCCCACCGAGCCGTCGATCGTTCGACAGGAGCACTTCGATGCCGAATTCCTCGTTGCCCGGGCGGGTCCCGGGCCGACCGGGGGACCGCCCGAACGATCCGGCGGCTTCGACTACCGGCACCGCGAGGCGCGGATGACCACCCGCACCCCGGTCTGGATCCGTGCCAAGGATCGCGTCACCGGACCTCTCCAGACTGTGGGCGGACTGTTCGCCATGACCGCCGACGCGGTGAAATTCACCTTCCGCCGGCCTTTCCAGACCCGGGAGTTCCTCGAACAGGCGTGGTTCATCGTGCGGGTCTCGCTGGTTCCCACGCTCCTGGTGGCGATCCCGTTCACCGTGCTGGTCAGCTTCACGCTGAATATCCTGCTGCGTGAACTGGGCGCCGCCGACCTCTCCGGGGCGGGCGCGGCCTTCGGCGCGGTGACCCAGGTGGGACCGATGGTGACGGTGCTGATCGTGGCCGGATCCGGTGCCACCGCCATGTGCGCCGACCTGGGCTCCCGGACCATCCGGGAGGAGATCGCGGCCATGGAGGTGCTCGGAATCGACCCGGTCCAGCGCCTGGTCACCCCGCGCATGCTGGCCTCCGGCCTGGTGGCTGTGTTGTTGAACAGTCTCGTCTGCATCATCGGCGTAGTCGGTGGCTATGTGTTCTCGGTGTACGTGCAGGACGTCAACCCGGGCGCGTTCGTCGCTGGAATCACCCTGCTCACCGGAATCAACGAAGTGATCATCTCCTCGGTCAAGGCACTGCTCTTCGGCTTCGTCGCCGGGATGGTCGCCTGTTACCGCGGGCTGATCGTCACCGGCGGCGCCAAAGCTGTCGGCAACGCTGTCAACGAGACCGTGGTCTATGCGTTCATGTCGCTTTTCGCGATCAATGTGATGGTCACGGCCATCGGTATCCAGTTGACGACCGGGTGAGAGGAGGTATCCGATGACGGCCTCCGAGGTACTGACCACGCGCTATCCGGTACTCGTCCGCAGACTGCGGAAGCCGGTGGATGTTCTGGGCCGAGTCGGCGACCATGCCATCTTCTATGTCAAGGCCCTGGCATTCGCGCCGATGGCGGCATGGCGGTACAAGAGGGAAACCGTCCGGCTGATCGCGGAGATCAGTATGGGCGCCGGCACGCTGGCGGCATTCGGCGGCACAGTGGTGATCGTCAGCTTTCTGACCCTGGCAGCCGGCGGCACGCTCGCGGTCCAGGGCTACAGCTCGCTCGGCGATATCGGGATCGAGGCGCTCACCGGCTTTCTGTCCGCGTTCATCAACGTCCGGATCTCCGCGCCGGTGATGGCGGGTATCGGGCTGGCGGCGACCTTTGGCGCCGGTGTCACCGCCCAACTCGGCGCCATGCGCATCAACGAGGAGATCGATGCGCTGGAATCCATTGCGATAGAACCGATCGCCTATCTGGTCGGCACCCGGATCGTGGCAGGGATGATCGCGATCACCCCCTTGTACGCGATCGCGGTGGTGGCGTCGTTCCTCGCGAGCCGGCTCACCACCGTGGTGATCCTGGGACAGTCCTCGGGACTGTACGACCACTACTTCGCCACTTTTCTGAATCCGATCGATCTGCTGTGGTCTTTCCTGCAGGCGATCCTCATGGCGCTCACGATCCTGCTGATCCACACCTATTTCGGGTTCTTCGCCGCGGGTGGACCTTCGGGCGTCGGGACAGCGGTCGGTAACGCCGTACGGACTTCGCTCATCGCGGTGGTGTCGGTGACCCTGCTGGTCTCGCTCGCCGTGTACGGGTCCAACGGAAACTTCGAGCTGTCGGGGTAGGGATGGCACCGGTGACACAACACACGCAGCCGTGGGCGAACCGTCCACCGGCGGTTCCGCAGCCTGCTGCCTCCGCTGGGCGGCGGTGGCGTGCTCGGCTCCGGCCGCTGTCCGCCGCGGGCCGGCCCGCGGCGGGCCTGGCGGCGATCGCCGCGGGTACCGCGATCGTGGTCCTCGCGGTCACCCTGTTCCAGGGTGGTTTCGCCGATACCGTGGCGGTCACGGTGCATTCGCCGCGCGCCGGCCTGGTGATGTACCCCGACGCCGAGGTGAAACTGCGCGGTGTGACGGTGGGTGCGGTGCGGTCCATCGCCGAACGATCCGACGGCACCGCCGAGATCGAACTCGCCATCGATCGGGGCAATCTGGACCGCATTCCCGCCGATGTCACCGTGGATATCGCCTCCACCACGGTATTCGGCGCCAAGTACATCCAGCTGGTGCCACCCGACCGGCCCTCGGACCGCCATCTCGAACCCGGCCAGGTATTCGCCGCCGAGAAGGTGACTGTCGAGATCAACACGGTGTTCCAGCAGCTCACCCAGGTACTGGGTGAGATCCAGCCGGAGAAGCTCAACGAGACCCTCGGGGCGCTCGCGGGCGCGATGCGCGGACGCGGTGACCGGGTGGGCCAGATGATGGTCGATCTGAACGCTTTCCTGGCGAAGCTGGAACCCGCTCTCCCCGCATTGCGTGCCGATCTCGCGATGGCGCCGCAGGTCGCGGGGATCTACGCGGATTCGGCACAACCGCTGGTGGACATCGTGGGCAATGCCACCGCGCTGAGCAATACGGTGGTGGCCGAACAGCAGCAACTCGACGTCCTGCTCATGAGCCTGATCGGTTTGGCCGATACCGGCAACCGGGTGGTCGGTGACAACGGTCCGGCGCTGGTGAGTTCGCTGGACGCGCTCGTGCCCACCACCGATCTCACCAACCGCTACCACACGGCGCTGACCTGCGCATTGGACGGCCTCGGCTATCTGGCGTCGGTGAAACCGGTGCAGGTGCCCGGAATCGGGTTGTCGGCGAACTTCCTCTGGGGTGTGGAACCGTACCGGTATCCGGAGCATCTCCCGAAGGTCGCGGCCAAGGGCGGGCCGCAGTGTTCGATGCTGCCGGTCGGCTACGAGGACTTCCCGCCGTTCGTGGTCACCGATGTCGGCGCCGATCCGCAGGCCGGCCCGTTCCGCCCGGCGCTGTCGTTGAACACCGAATCACTGGCCAGAGCGCTGTTCGGTCCGGCCGCCGCCGGGAAGGAAGCACCGCGATGAGCAATCGGAATACGCCCCTGCTGAAATTCGGGATCTTCGCCGCGGTGATGGTCGTGCTCTCGGGCTGCCTGATCATCGTGTTCGGTGAGTACCGCAGCGGATCCACCCACGAGTACTCGGCGGTGTTCGCCGATACCTCGGGTCTGCGCGAAGGCGATACCGTCCGGGTCTCCGGTGTCGTGGTGGGTTCGGTGCGAGGCGTCGAGCTCCGGCCCGACCAGCGGGTACGAGTGGAATTCGACGCCGACAACGCGTTGCCGCTGACCACCGGCACCCAGGTAGCGGTGCGGTACCTCAACCTCGTCGGCGACCGCTACCTCGAACTCGTCGACAAACCCGGCAACGACCTGCCCGCCGGCGGGGAACTCCCGATCGAGAACACCGTCGGCGCGCTGGACCTGGACCTCTTGCTGGGCGGGTTGAAACCGGTGATCCAGGGCTTGAACGCACGCGATGTGAACGCGCTGACCTGGTCGCTGCTGGAGATCGTGCAGGGCAAGGAGGGCACGGTGAACTCCATCCTCGGCCGGACTGCCTCGTTCTCCGCGGCGCTGGCCGATAACAACCAGGTGATCGCG
The DNA here is from genome assembly GCF_001618425.1 of Nocardia fusca NBRC 14340. GTDB lineage: Bacteria > Actinomycetota > Actinomycetes > Mycobacteriales > Mycobacteriaceae > Nocardia > Nocardia fusca. The sequence goes on along the minus strand of NZ_BDCU01000050.1, from coordinate 108,890 downwards.
CAGCTGATCGACGACCTGAAAACCGTGCTGACGACATTGCAGTCGGAGGGCGGCCAGTTCTCCAACCTGGTGGATCGGCTCGAACAGCTGATCACCCAGCTCAGCAACGAGCGCGATCCCATCGGCGCGGCGATCGACGCCCTGGAGGGCGGCACCGCCACGGTCGCCGATCTACTCACCCAGGGCCGCCCGCCGCTGGCCGGGGCCATCGCCCAGGTCAACCGGCTGGCCGCCAATATCGACGGCGACAAACAAACCCTGGATACCGCTCTGCAGAAGGCCCCGGAGAACTTCCGGAAACTGGTGCGTACCGGCGCCTACGGCAACTTCATCCAGTACTACCTGTGCGATCTGACGCTGCGGGTCAACGATCTGTCCGGCCAGGTCGTGGAGATCCCGGCCGCCGTACAGACCGACGGAAGGTGTGCTCCCTGAGATGTTTCGATACCGCGGAAGTCATCTGCTGCGACACGGCCTGGTCGGGCTCGTGCTCATTATCTGTGTCATCTCTCTGGGGCTGCAGTCGCAACAGGTGATCGCCTGGGGCACGACCGTCCGCTACCAGGCCGTCTTCGAGGAGGCCGGGGGGCTGGAAGCCGGGGACGAGGTGATCGTGTCGGGTGTGAAGGTCGGTTCGGTGACCGAGGTACGGCTGGACAACGGGGACGCACGCGTCCTGTTCACCGTGCGTAGTTCGGTGCCGGTGGGCGCCGACAGCACGGTGCAGATCAAAACCGGTTCGCTGCTGGGCAAACGGATCATGACCGTGGTCTCGCGCGGCGACGAGCACCTGCGCCCGCTGGCCACCATTCCGGTCGAACGCACCTCCTCGCCGTATTCGCTGACCGACGCACTGGGCGACCTCACCGGCAACGCAGGCGCGATGGATACCGATTCGCTGAACAATTCGCTGAACATGCTTTCCGCCACGCTCGATTCGATCGCGCCGCAGCTGGGACCCGCATTCGACGGACTGTCCGAACTGTCGAGAGCCATCAACAGTCGCAATACCGCGCTACGGGATCTACTCGCCGCGGCCCGTGACGTCACCGGGATCCTGGCCGACCGTAGTCAGCAGGTGAACACCATGCTGCTCAATGCCAATACCCTGATCGGGGTTCTCGACGATCGGCGGCAGGCGATCGCGACTCTGCTGGCCAATACGGCGGCCGTCGCCGACCAACTGACCAAGCTGGTCGCCGACAACGAGGCCGAATTGGGGCCCGCCCTGGACCGCCTCAACTCGGTCACCGAAGTGCTCCAGCGGAATCGGGACAATATCGCCAAGGCGATACCGGGTCTGGCCAAGGCGTCGCTCACCCAGGGGGAGGCGGTGTCGGGCGGCCCGTTCTACAACGCCTACGTCGCCAACCTGATTCCGGCCCAGTGGATCCGGCCGTTCGTCGACGCCGCGTTCGGCGGGTCGGTCCCGCAACCACCCGCACCGCAACCGGGGGCGCCGCGATGAACCGGACACTGGTCCTGCGCGTGGCCGCCGGTGCACTGGCCGTCGCGGTGGTGGCCGCCACGTTCGTGGCGGTGAACCGTACGTTTCTGGCACCCGATACTGTTCGCGCGATCTTCACCACCGCCACCGCCATCTACCCAGGCGACGATGTCCGGGTATCCGGGGTGAAGGTCGGAACCATCGCGGGTATCGAACCGCACGGCACCACCGTGGAAATGGAACTGCACGTGGACCGGGAGGTGGATATCCCGGCGAACGCCGGTGCGGTCATCGTGGCGCAGAGCCTGGTCGATTCACGATATGTCCAGCTCACCCCCGCCTACCGGGGGAACGGCGACATCATGCCCGACGGGGCGGTGATCCCGCTGGAGCGTACCGCGGTGCCGGTGGAGTGGGACGAGATCAAAACCCAGCTCACCCGGCTGGCCACCGAACTGGGCCCCGACGGCGATCAGTCCTCCGGACCCGCGGGCCGGTTCATCGACAGCGCCGCCGACGCTCTCGGCGGTAACGGCGAGAAACTGCGGCAGGTGCTGACGCAACTATCCGGGGTCGGCCGGATTCTGGCGAGCGGTAGCGGCGATATCGCCGACACGATAAAGAACCTCCAGGTCTTCGTGACCGCGTTGCGTGACAGCAATGTGCAGATCGTGCAGTTCCAGAACCGGCTGGCGACCCTCACCAGCGTGCTCGACAGCAGCCGGTCCGATCTCGATGCGGCCCTGAACAATCTCGCCATCGCCGTCGGGGAGGTGCAGCGCTTCGTCTCGGAGAACCGGGACAAGGCCGGTGAACAGGTGGGACGGCTGGCCGATGTCACGCAGAACCTCGTCGACAATCGCGGCGAACTCGAGGAGTTGCTGCACATCTTCCCGACCAGCCTGGCCAACTTCTACAACATCTACAACCCCGATACCGGGACCGAGGCAGGGGTTTTCGTATTGAACAACTTCTCCAACCCGATCGAGTTCGTCTGCGGCGGTATCGCCAGCGTGGAGAACATCGGCGCCGCCGAAGCCGCCCGCAAATGCCGCGACTATCTGGGGCCGGTGCTCGGGCTGTTGAATTTCAACTATCTGCCCGTACCGGTGAATCCCGCCCTCGGGCCCTCGGCGGCGCCGGACAATGTCATCTACAGCGAACCCGGGCTGGTTCCGCCCGCTGCCCAGGTGGTGAGCCCGGCCGCGCCGCCCCCACCGCCGGCACCCGCCCTCGCCGAAATCCTCTTCCCCGGCGGGCGGTGACCGGATGGCGATACCGGGACGTCCACGGAAGTGGCGCAGGGCCGTGCTGGGCTGCGCGTGTGTGGTGGTCACCGCATCCGGATGCGCGTGGGACGGGGTGAACTCCCTTCCGTTACCGGGTGCCACGGGCCGGGGGGACGGAGCCACGACGCTCTATGTCGAGATGGCCGATGTCGGCACGCTCACCCCGAACTCGCCGGTGCTGATCGACGATGTGGTGGTCGGCAGTGTCGGCGATATCCATGTCGAGAACTGGCATGCGCTGGTGGAGGTGAGCGTTCAGGCCGGCGAGGTGGTTCCGGCGAACGCGCAGGCCCGGGTCGGGCAGACCAGCCTGCTGGGGTCGATGCACTTGGCACTGGATCCGCCGCCCGGTCAGGCGCCGCAGGGGCACCTGGAATCCGGCGCCCGCATCGAACTCGACGACACCACGACCTATCCCTCCACCGAGCAGACTCTGGCCTCGTTGTCGGTGGTGGTCAACGGCGGCGGCCTGGGACAGGTCGGCGATATCGTCAGCAGTCTCGGCGCGGCGTTCGAGGGCCGGGAGACCGATATCCGCGCCCTGCTCGACCGCTTGGACGTCTTCCTCGGCACCCTCGACGCGCAGCGCGCCGATATCGTCGCCACCATCGACGGTCTCAACCGGCTGGGCGGTACTTTCGCCGCGCAGCGCGATGTGCTCACCGAGGCGTTGCGCAAGATCCCACCCGCGCTGGACGTGCTGATCCGGGAGCGCCCCGATCTGACCGGCGCGCTGGAGCGGCTGCGCATCTTCAGCGATACCGCCAACGGCGTATTGACGGCCGTGCACGACGATCTGCTGACCAACCTGCGCAATCTGGAACCCACGCTGCGGGCACTGGCCGATGTCGGACCCGATATCAACAGGGCCATCGCGTTCGCCACCGTGTTCCCGTACGGGCAGTATCTGGTCGACAACGGTGTGCGGGGCGATTTCATCAATCTGTTCGCGACCGTCGACCTCACCATTCCGCGGCTGCGCCGGGAACTCCTGCTGGGGACTCCGTGGGGCGACCCGACCGCGGTCATCCAGGCGGCGGTGGGCGACCCGGGTTACGCGGAGCAGACCAGGAATCCGCTCGGATTCGGTATCACCGCGCCTCCGGCCGCGGCGTCACCACCCGCTCCGGCCCCCGCACCCACCCCGGCGCCCGCTCCGGCCCCGGCGCCCGCCCCCGGTCTGCCGTTCCCGCTACCGCAGCTCCCACTACCCCAGATACCCCTGCCACCCGGGATCGGAGGCCGCTGATGCTGCTGTCCCGTTTCGTCCGTGCCCAGCTGATCATCTTCAGTATCGTCTCGGTGATCGGCCTGGTCGTGATGTCGGTGATCTATATGAAGTTGCCGGCCCTGGCCGGCGTCGGCACCATCGATGTGACCGTGGAACTGCCCGAGGCCGGTGGTCTCTATCGGTTCGGCAATGTCACCTACCGGGGGACCCAGGTGGGGAAGGTGACCCGCGTCGAGCTGACCGGCGACAGCGTGCGGGCCACCCTCGCGATCGACGGCTCGCCGCGGATCCCGGCCGATCTCACCGCCGAGGTGCGCAGCGTATCGGCGGTCGGCGAGCAGTACGTGGATCTGCTCCCGCGCACCGATTCGCCCCCGTACCTCTACGACGGCGCCACCATCGAGCGCCGTGACACCGAGATCCCGCAGCCCGTCGGCCCGATGCTGGACCGGCTCAGCGCACTCGTCGGCACGATCCCGAAGGACGATCTGCGCCGTCTGCTCGACGAGATGTTCGCGGGTGTGCACGGCGCGGGCGACGATCTCGATTCGCTGCTGAGCTCCGCCGAAAAACTGACGACGACCATGAACGGGGTCGGCGACAACACCCGGATGCTGGTGGAAGATGCCGTGCCGCTCCTGGATTCGCAGGTCCGGTCGGCCGACGCGATCCGGATCTGGACCCGCGCCACCGCCGATGTCACCGGGCAACTGGTGACCAACGATCCTCAGCTGCGAACGCTACTGCACTCCGGGCCGGGTTTCGCCGACGAAGTGTCCCAGCTGCTGGACTCCGTGAAGCTGACGCTCCCGGTACTGCTGGCCAACCTCACCTCGGTGGGCGGGCTCGCGGTCACCTACAACGCGAGTCTGGAGCAGCTGTTGGTGCTGTTACCGCCGGTGGTGTCGCTGGTCCAGGCGGTGCAACCGACCAAGAACGCGTCCGGGCTGGGGCTCGGCGACTTCCGTATCAGCGGTGTCTCCGACCCGCCGGCCTGTACGGTCGGTTTCCTCCCGCCCTCGGAGTGGCGTTCCCCGCAGGATGTCACCACCATCGACACCCCGGACAATCTGTACTGCAAATTGCCACAGAATCATTCGGTGGCCGTACGCGGTGCCCGCAATATCCCCTGCGCGGGCCATCCCGGCAAACGCGCGCCGACCGCGGCGATCTGCAACAGCGACCAGGACTACGTTCCGGTAGCGCCGGAACAGCCGGTGGTCGGTCCGTACCCGCGCGATCCGGAACTGGAAGGCCAGGGGATTCCCCCGGATTCACGGTTCTCCCCACCGCCGGGCAACGCACCGGCCGCTGATACCGCGACCGCGCCGGGCGGCGCGCCGACCGTCGCCTTCGCCCAGTACGACCCGGATACGGGGGAATACCTGGGTTCGGACGGTCGGCTCTACCGGCAGACCGATCTGGTGGCCGTAGGTCACAGCAGCTGGGAGGAAATGCTCCCCCGCTGACCACAGCTGTGGTCCATGCATCGATACCGGCCCGGCCGTTCGATCGGTCGGGCCGGCGGATGTCGCGCGACATTCCCTCAGGCGGAGATTGGTTCGTGCTCGGGTAGTACACCTGGTCGGCCGAGGTGGACGGCATTCGGAATTCCTCCGCACCCACCCGCGCGACTCCTGTGCCGAGGCCGGCGAAGGTCTCGGCTCGCGTCGCGTTCAGCGCCCGAGCGCGAATCTCGGGCGCTGAACGCGACGCCCTCGGGTCGAAACCCGCGATGCCGCAGGCGCCGCGGACACAGAGCTCAGCCGCGCGGGAGGCCGAGTACGCGCTGCGCGATGATATTGCGCTGGATCTCGGAGGTGCCGCCCGCGATGGTGCCGGAGAAGCTGCGCAGATAGCGTTCGAACCAGCTCGGCGCGTGATCCTCGAGGTTCAGCAGATTGTGCCGGGAGGTGACCGCGGGATGGGTCAGGCCGTCGGCGCCGGCCGCGTCGAGTGCGGCCTCCAGGCCGTTCTGCACGGCTTCCGAGCCCAGCAGTTTCAGTACCGAAAGCGCCGCCACATCGGTTTCGCCGCGCGATTCCCGGGCCAGGGCCGCCGAGCCCAGCAGTTCCAGCGCCTGCAGATCCATCACCGAGGTCGCGAACCGGTCGCGGTCGAGTTCGGTGCGCGGCGTGAAATCCGCGACCAGCATCCGCAACCGCTGGGCGAAACTCATCCACAGCAGGGTGCGTTCGTGTCCGAGGGAGCCACCTGCCACGGTCCAGCCTTTGTTCAGCTCACCCACCAGGTTCTCCACCGGAACGCGGACGTCCTCGAAGAAGACCTCGTTGAAATCGAGATCGTCGGCGGCGCATGCCGAGGCGAACGGCCGGCGCCGCACCCCCGGGGTATCGGTGGGGATCAGCAGTACCGAGATACCGCGATGTTTGGGGGCCGCCGGATCGGTGCGGACGAAGGTCAGGATCACATCGGAGTCGTGCGCGCCGGAGGTCCACACCTTCTGGCCGTTGACGATGAAACGGTCACCGTCGCGCACCGCCCGGGTCCGCAACCCGGCCAGGTCCGAACCCGCTCCGGGTTCGCTCATGCCGAGCGCGGCCGGCATCTCGCCGCGCAGGATGGGCACCGCCCATTTCCGCTGCTGTTCGGGGGTGCCGAAGGTGATGAGGGAGGCGGCGATGATGCCCTGGCCCTGCGGGTTGCAGCTCTCGTAGATCTTGCGCGCGGCCAGTTCCTCGCGGTGCACGTACTGCTGCAGGACGGTGGCATTGCGACCACCGAACTCGGGCGGATAGCCCGGCACCAGCCAGCCGTGATCGAATTGGACCGACTGCCATTCGCGGGCCCACGGCGGCACATGTGAGCTCGACCGCGGTCGTTCGACCGCGGTGGCCTCGGGCGGCAGGTACTCGTCGAGGAACGCGATGAACTCGGCGCGGAACTTTTCCACGTCCTCGTCGAAAGTCAGCTGCACGATGGACCTCCTTTTGCGAATTATGAGAATATCATTCTCTTGTATGGATATTCTAGTTTCCAAAGGTGGGGCGACCGGCCGGGACAACGGGTTCACTCCGGTGCGCGTCGCCGCGGTGACGGGAGGTACGGCCATGCGGAGTGCCGGCAGTGGGCTGACCCTGCAGCAGCGGATCGACGCGCGATCGGTGCGTACCACCAAATTGTTCGGCAGCGCCGCGGTCCAGCGCTTCCTGGACGCCGCCCGGGCGCTGATCACCGAACGCGGCAGTACCGATTTCACCATGCACGAGGTGGTGGACAACGCCGGTCAGTCGCTGCGCAGTTTCTACCTGCTCTTCGACGGCAAACACGAACTACTGCTGGCACTCTACGAAGAGGCGATCGCGAAGGTGGCCGGTCAGATCCGGGAGGCCACCGGTAACGACGACGATCCACTGGACAAGTTGCGGCTCGCGGTGGAGTTGCTGTTCGAATTCTGCCGGCCGGACCCGGGCGCGCATCGTCCGCTGTTCACCGAGTACGCGCCGCAGCTGCTGATGTCGGACCCCATCGAGATCCAGGTCGCGCATGCCTCGCTGTTCGAATTGCTGGCCGATCTCATGCGCGACGCGGCCGCCGCGGGCCATCTCCGGCCGGATACGCGACCGCGTCGGCTGGCCGCGATGACCTTGCAAACGGTGATGTTCGTGGCCCAGGGTGCCCGCGCCGACGACGGGTCGAATGCGATCACCGCGGCCGAGGTGTGGAACCTCTGCGCCTTCGGAGTGCTCGGGAACGCGGAAGGCGCTGCGGAGACCCGCCGGTGAGCCGTCGGGAGCAGAGCGCGCGGTCGGCGAATCGGCGGCGCAGTGCAGCGGATATGATATTCTCGGTTTTCGAGAATATCGATATCGCCACGGGGCTGGGCGCGGGGACGCCCGGCGTTCAGGAAGTAGTCGTATGAGTATTTCGCTACTGCTGGATATGGCGGCCTCGACCGACCCGGATCGAGTGGCCGTCGTCTCCGGTGAATCGCGCTGGACCGGCGCGGAGCTGGACGCACTGGCATACGGCGGTGCGGGCGCGATCGCGGCTTCCGGCGCGCGCAGCGTCGCGTATGTGGGTACCGGGGGTGCGCTGCTGCCGCTGCTGATCTTCGCCTCGGCCCGGGCCGGGGTGCCGTTCACCCCGTTGAACTATCGGCTCGGCGGCGACAAACTCGCCGAACTCGTGCGACGCCTCGACGCGCCGCTGGTCGTCCACGACGACGCCTACGCGCACGTGGTCACCGGTACGGCCGACCTGCTGTGGACCGCGGCGGATTTCCTGGAGCGCGCCCGGACCGCGGACCCGGCCGGCGCCGAGCCGGATCCCGACTCCGCGGCGGTCGTGCTGTTCACCTCCGGGACCACCTCGCACCCGAAAGCCGTCGAGCTCTCGCACAACAACCTGGTCAGCTACATCACCGGCACGGTGGAGTTCGCCTCCGCCGCGCCCGACGACGTCTCGCTGATCTGCGTACCGCCCTACCATGTGGCCGGGGTCGGTGCGGCGCTGTCGAATCTGTACGCGGGCCGGAAGATGGTGTACCTGCGCAATTTCGAACCGCAGGAATGGATCCGGCTGGTGGAGTCCGAACGGGTCACCACGGCGACCGTCGTACCGACCATGCTCGACCGGATCATCAGTGGCCTGAAAGCGAGCGGTTCACGCCTGCCCACCCTCCGGACCCTGGCCTACGGTGGGTCCAAAGTCGGGCTGCCACTGGTACGGACCGCACTCGAACTGCTGCCCGAGGTGGGCTTCGTCAACGCCTACGGGCTCACCGAGACAAGTTCCACCATCGCGGTCCTCGGCCCGGAGGATCACCGGGCCGCCTTGGCCGCCACCGACGCGGCGGTCGCCGCCCGGCTCGGCTCGGTCGGGCAGCCGGTACCGGGTATCGAGGTGCAGATCCGGGACGAGGGCGGCGCGGTGGTGCCCGCCGGTACGGTCGGCGAGCTGTTCGTCCGCGGACCGCAGGTCTCGGGCCGGTACACCGGGATCGGTTCGGTACTCGACGCCGAGGGATGGTTCCCCACCAAGGATCTGGCGGTCCTGGACGACGGCGGGTATCTGTTCGTCCACGGCCGCAGCGACGACACCATCATCCGGGGCGGGGAGAACATCGCCCCGGCCGAGATCGAGGACTTCCTGGTCGAGCATCCGGCCGTGCACGAGGTCGCGGTGGTCGGCGTCGAGGATGCCGAATGGGGGCAGATCATCGTCGCGGTGGTGGTGCCCGCGGATCCCGGCAGCGTCCCCGATCCGGAGGAACTGCGCACCTACGCGCGGTCCGGCTTGCGCGGCTCCCGGACCCCGGACCGGGTGGTGTTCCGGTCCGAACTCCCCGCCACCCCCACCGGGAAGATCCTGCGCCGCGAACTCGTCGCCGATCTGACCCGCGAGACCGCCGGCGCGTAGCGCAGCCGGGGAAAGGAACAACGCTCATGGTGAAAACCGGTACCCGGCTCCGGAGCCAGGTGTGCAGTACCGAGGTCATCATCGTCCGGGCCGCCGACAGTCTCGACGACCTGCGGGCCGGCGGGGTGCCGATGGTGCCCATCGACGGCGGCGCGACGGACTCCGGTGGCAGTCCGCAGGAGGGTTTCGCGGACGGCAATCTCATCGGCAAACGCTATGTCGACGACGGCGGCGCCGAAGTGCTCGTGACCAAGGCCGGCGCGGGCACGCTCAGCGTCGGCACCACACCGCTGACCATCAAGGAAGCAAAGCCGCTGCCCGCAAGCGACTGAGCGTACCTACGCATTCGCCCCGGCCGTACGCGGGCCGCGGGCGGACCGCGCCGACAGTGCCATTCGAACGAGTGATCGAGGTGGGACAGATGACCCAGGCCACCGACCCGCTGCTCCTGGCGGCGGCGGAAGCCGACGCCGAGGCGGCGGCCGCGGAGGCCGAGGCGGTCGCCGCGCAGGCGTCCGCCACGGCGGCTCGGGCCCGCGCCCGGGCCGCCCGGTTACGCCGGGAGGCAGGGAGTTCGGGCGGACCGCCCGGTTCCGGCGCCACCGCAGCGGCGCAACCGGGCGCCCCGGCGCCGGTGGCCGGTACCTCCTCGACGATCGCGGACGATACTGCACCCGCCGCCGAACCCGACGAGGACACCGAGCCGGCGGATGCCGCCGATACCGAGCGGGCCGAGCCCGGCTCTGCCGCATCGGACTCCGACGATACGGCCGCCGTCCCCGGCGTCCCGCGCGAAAAGCCCGGGAAGACGAAACGCGCGCGGTTCGCCCGGGTGGTCCGGCGGTTCCCCGGCCGGGCGCTACGCCGTCCGCGGGGTCGCACTCTGGGCCGGGCCGTGGCCGGGATGATCGTCGTCGCCGCGCTGGCGGTCAGTGGGTTCTCGATCTGGAATCACCATCGGATCGGTGTGCAACAGGCCCGGGAGGACGCGTACCTCGAGGCGGCGCGGCAGGGTGTGCTGGCGCTCACCAGCATGGATTCGGGGCGGGCCGCCGATGACGTGCGGCGGGTACTCGATCGGTCCACCGGCGCCTTCCGCACCGACTTCCAGACCCGTTCGGAGGATTTCACCAAGGTCGTCGAACAGTCACAGGTCGCGACCCAGGGTGAGATCACCGCCGCGGCGGTCGAATCCATGACCGACGAGTCGGCGTTGGTACTCGTCTCCGCGGTATCCCGGATCACCAATTCCGCGGGAGCGCAGCAGGAGCCGCGGGTATGGCGGTTGAGTGTCACCGTCACCCGGGACGGCCCGGATCCGAAGATGTCGAAAGTGGAGTTCGTGCCGTGAGAATCGCCAGCCTCCCGCATGCCGTCCGCCGTTCCCCGGAACCGCTGCTGCTCACTCTGGCAGCCGTGGCCGCGGTGGTCGTGGCCGTGTCCCTGCTGGTCTTCCAGTACCGCCCGGACAACCACGGCGACGCGGTGAAGAACGAGGTCCTCACCGCCGCGACCGAGGGCACCGTCGCGCTGCTCTCGTACTCCCCGGAGTCGCTGGACAGCGATTTCGCGGCGGCGAAATCCCGGATGACCGGCGATTTCCTCACCTACTACAACCAGTTCACCGAAAAGGTCATCGCACCCGCCGCCAAGGAGAAGTCGGTGCGGACGACGGCGACGATCGTGCGCTCGGCGGTGGCCGAACTCCACGCCGATTCCGCGGTCGCGCTGCTTTTCATCAACCAGACGACCACCAGTGCCGAGAAACCCGATCCCGCGCTGGCGGCCAGCAGCGTCCGCGTGACCCTGTCGAAGGTAGAGGACTCATGGCTGATCTCGTCGTTCGATCCCGTCTGAACGCCACCGCCGCGGCGCCGCCGCGGCCACCTGGCATGCGCCCGGAGGAACCGGCCCTGATCACGGTGTATCCGGTGCTGGACCACTTCTCCACCTGCCCGCGCTGCGGGTATCCGGCCGAGGCGTCCACGACCGTACGCACCTACACCGACGGCGGTACCACCAGCGAAACGCATACCACCTGCGGTATGCCCTGCGGCTGGGACGATTCCCGCTAGTTCCCCGGCGAAACCCTGTATACCGACCGTGCCGGTGCTCGGCTCGAGCACCGGCACGGTCGCGCTCATACCGGGTGCGCTGCCGGAGCGCCGGTGCCGTCCGGGGCGGGTTCGCCGTTCACCCAGTTCGAGTCGGGCAGCATCGTGATGGCGTGCACCGGGCAGTCGAGCAGAGCGCGGGTCACCGCGGCCTCGTCGGCGGGTGCGATGGCCGGGCCGCCGGCCAGCACGGCATAACCCCAGTCGTCGAGGGGGAAATGGTCGGGAGCGTGTTTGGCGCAGAGGCCGAATCCGTCGCACCGGGTGCGGTCCAGTTTGATCTTCACAGCACTACCTCCGTGGCCACCCGGTAGGGGGCGTGGTCGAGCGCCGGACCCCCCGCGCAGTCCGGGCATTGGTTGTCGAGATGGGCGGCGACCTCGCGGGGGAACCGTTCCAGCAGACTCGCCGCGGTATTGCAGGCGGCGTCGAGGGTGCCGCAGGCCCCGCGTCCGCGCAGCACGGTCGCCCAGCGGCGCAATCGGTGCAGATCCTCGCCGCCGGCCAGGCCCTCGGCGAGGGCGGTGGCCGCCGCGGCCATGGCCGCGGTGCCGTTGAAACAGGACCCGCACTGGCCGGCGTTCTCCCGGTCGAAATAGTTCAGGACTCCGGCGGCCACCGCCACCGGGCATTCCGCGGTGATCAGGGCGATCGCCCCGCAGCCCAGTCCCGCACCGGCGCGGCGTAGGGTTTCGTGATCCAGGTTCAGGTCCGCGACGGTGCGGTCCAGCAGGCCGGTGAAGTATCCGCCGATCAAGGCGCCGCGCAGCTCGGATTCCGCGACCCCGTGCAGGGCGAGCAGATCGGCGAACGGAAGTCCGTGTGGCAGTTCGTAGAGCGTGGGCGGGTGTCCGGCGGCGGTGACCGTCGCCAGGAAGGTGCCGGGGGACAGCGCGGTGCCGGCGGCCCGGTACGTATCGGCGCCCCAGCGGTCCAGGAACGGCAGATTGGCCAGCGTTTCCACATTGCTGACCAGCGTTGGAAGTCCGGCGACACCGGCCTCGAAGGGGCGCGGAGGTTTATCGGTGGGTTTGGCGGGGCCACCGTCGATCGCCTGTACCGCCGCGGTCTCCTCCCCGGCCACGTACCCGGGATCGACCTGCACCACAGCGATCTCGGGTCCGTCGGGTAGCGCGCCGCCGAGTTCCTCCAGGGCGGCGCCGATACACCGCGCGGCTTCCGGGTCGGAGAGGTAGACGTATCCCCGCCGCGAACCGACCAGCGCCGCCGCCAACCGTAAACCGTCCAGCACCAGGTGCGGCCGGTGGCGCAGCAGCCAGCGGTCCTTGAACGACGCGGGCTCGCCCTCCTCACCGTTGGCCACGACCACCGTTTCTGTCCACCCTGCGGGTGCGCCCGCGCCCGCCCGGCTGCCGCCGCGCACACCGGCGACCTTCACCGCGAACGGGAATCCCGCGCCGCCCCGGCCGCGCAATCCGCTGCGCTCGACCTCGTCGGCCAGCGCCGCGACCGACCCGACCGGGCGGTAGCCGCCCCGGTCCCGGTATTCGTAGGCGGTCTCCGTCCCGCCGCCGGTGAGGAGCAGGCGTGGGTCGCTACCGGGGTAGGGGACCACGGTGAGGCCCCCGGCCGACGAGAAGATGTGCTGCATCGTCCCTCCTGAGTGGGCGCGGCGTCCGGCCGCGGGTATCGGGCGCGGCTGCGCGTTCGCTGCGGAGGCGCCGAACCCGGCCGCGCGGGTTAGGCTGGAACGCATGCGAACTGCGGTGCTGCGGGTGAACGTGGACCCGGCCGGTGCACTCTCCGCCGACTCGCTGGTCCGGGGTATGGCCGAGCTGGCCGCGGGTCTTGCCGAGTCCGGCGCCCGGATCCTGGACCGGGACCTGACCGCCGCCCCGCGCGGTCGCCGGGAACTGCAGGTGCTGCTGGACACCGCCGACGCCGCGGCCGATACCGAGCGGCTGGTCGCGGAATGCGCGCGGGTGTTCGGTACGGCGGCGGCGCCGGGCATGATCACCTATGTGAGTCGCGGTACCGATGCCGACGCCCACGGGGTTCTCGCGGGATTCGGGCTCACCGGGGAGATCGTCCGGGTGCCGGGCACCGAGGGTTACGACATCCTGCAGGTGCTGCTGCGCGAATCCGATCTGGAACGGATTCCGGAGAGCCGGATCCACACCGCGCTGGAGGCGTCCACCAACTGCGAGGTCCGGATCCGGACGGTCTGAAGGCGCGGGCGGCCCGGTCATCGCTCGCCTAGGAACTTCAGGATCTGCGGCGCCGCCAGCACCCAGGTATCGAACATGTTGTACTGCTGCACCCGGCCCTGGGCCCGATCCTCCATCGCCCGCTCCCAGGCGTCCTCGGGCCACGGTGGGTCGATGAGGGTGGACCCCTCGATCAGGCAGCTCACCTCGAGCGAGGTCCGTTTGGGGTGATCCAGGTCGTTCGCCCCGCCCCGGATGATGAGGGTGGGCACCCGGATCCGGTCGAACATCTCGTCGTCCACGCCCGGAATCGTCTGCCCCGGCTTCGGTACGTAGGCATTGAGCCAGCGCAGCGACAGTTTCACGAACTCGCCCGGGTCCAGCGACCGCAGCCGCTGCTCGTTGTCCGGGTTCTCCGCGATCCGTTCCCGCCACTCCCGCATCCGCAGCAGCCCCTCGACGCCCAGCCCCCGCACCGCCTGCAGGCTGGGCAGCACATAGTAGGCACCGAGATTGAAGGTGCCGTAGACCCCGCCGACGATATTCCACAGCACGAGATCGGTGACCAGGTCCGGATACAGCATGGTGGTGAGCATCGAATCGCGGGCGCCGCCGGAACCGCCGGCCAGGATCACCGGACCGGTGTCGAGTTCGGCGAGCAACCCGGCCAGGGTTTCGGCGCGCATATGCGATTCGGTCCGCCCGTAGAACTGGATATCGGAGGCGCCGCAGTTGGGCCGGTCCCACAGCAGTACCCGGTACCCGCCGCCGGCCAGTGCCTCGGCCAGCGGCCGGAGCCCGGGAATATCCTTGCTGTACCGGCCGCCGGGGGTGAGCACGATGAGACCCCCGGTCGCGCCGAGTATCTCGTAGACGACCTTGCCGCCGTTCACCGTTACCGCGGGCATTGCACACTCCTGGAAGGGTTCGGGGAGTGGACCGGGGTGGGCACTCCCGCGGCCGGCGCAACGGGCGCGGCCGGGTCGTCGTACGTTTCCGGCGGTGCCGGATCAGGCGGTGACCAGCACGTCGTCGCCGACCACCCGCACCGGATAGGTGCGGATACTCCATTCGGGTTTCACCGCGGTGGTACCGGTGGCCAGTTCGAAACCCCACTGGTGCCACGGGCAGTAGATGAATTCGTTGTCGCGCACCATCACCGAATCGCCGGGGACCGATTCGTCGACCACCGTGCGCCCGCGGGCCCGGCCCGCGCACAGCGGGCCGCCCTCGTGCGGACAGTAGTTCGCGATGGCGTAGAAGGTGCCGTCGACGTTGTAGACACCGACCCCGTGCCGGCCGATCGGCACCACCTTGGAGGATCCGGGCGGGATCTCGTCCACGGTGGCCACCACGTGCTCGCGGCCCTGGGCGAGCCGGATCGGTGCGCCTTCGGCCGGCCCGGGATGTCCGGTGCCCGCCGACTGTATGCCTTCGCCTTTGCCGCTCACCGCGGCCGGCTCGCCCGGTACGGGACCCGCGCCGGGCGTCTCGATTTCCTCCGCCATCAGTGCACCCGCATCTGTCCGGGCAGCGCCGGTACGGTCTCCGGCAGGTGGTAGGTCTCGATACCGTTGCGGAACATGACGTTCTCCCGGGCCGCGGCCGGCAGATGTTTCACCAGCCAGCGCGGGTCGTCGAAGGTCCAGTGCGGATAGTCCGAGGAGTACAGCAGGATCTTGTCCGCTTCCATCCATTCGAACGCCCGGGTGAGTTCGGTCTTGTCCTCCGGATAGTCCAGCGGCTGGGTGGTGAACTTGATGTGTTCCTTCACGTATTCGGAGGGCTTGCGCTTGATCGACAGGAACGACCCGCGCGCCGCGTAGATCGCGTCCATCCGCCACATGAGCGGCAGGATCCAGGTGAACGCGTGCTCCACGAAGACGATGCGCAGCGCCGGGAACCGATCGAAGACCCCGTCGAAGATCAGGCTCATGATCTGGTTCGCCGCCAGCAGCGAGTAGGTGACCATGAAATCGTGGTTGTAGCTGGGGAAACCGACCGGCGGCATGGGCATGGTCTCGTAGGCGCCACGACTGAGGTGGCAGCTCACCGGCAGCTCGTGTGCCACCGCGGCGGCCCAGATCGGATCGTAGCGGGTATCGCCCCACGACGGGCGGGGTTCGGCCTTGATGAGGATCTGCGCCATGTATTCGTGCCCGGCCCAGTGCTCGATCTCGGCGACCGCGGCCCGCGGATCGTCGATGGCCACACAGATCGAACCGCGCCAGCGCCGATGCCAGTTGTTGTGCGCGTCCAGCCATTGCGCGTCCAGCCACCGGTTCACGGCGGTGGCCATCGCGGCCGTCGCCTCGGGCAACCGGGTCGCCTTCACCGTCGGTTCGAGGATGACGATATCCGAGCCGGCCTCCATGATGAGCTGGCGGAACGCCATATCGGGGTCGCTACCGGGAAACTCACCGTCTGCGGGGAAAGTGTCCACCCGCATGGCCTTGGAATGGGCGTAGTCCGGCGCGTCGTAGATGATGGTGTCGCCGACACGGTGACTGAGGAAGAACGAGGTACGCCACGGTTCCGGGATGTGGTCCACCAGGTCACCCCGCCGTGGGACCGGATGGACATCGGAATCGACAACGCGTACCGGAACCATCTCCGTGGCGGGGACCCGCGTCAGATCCTGTGCGGTGGTCATAGCACCTCCTCGAGCACTGTGGCGGAATCGGGCGCCCGCTGTAGCAGCAGCATCAGCCGACCGCGGTGACCGCGTCGATATCGATGCTGTACAGGGCGGCGGCATTGCGCCAGTACAGTTTTTCGCGCTGCTGCGGGGTCAGCGCGGCGGGCAGGGTATCGGTATCGCCGCTGTGCCAGTGCGGGTAACTGGACCCGAACATCACCATGTCGTCCTTACCGGTGAAGTCCAGCCACTCGGCGGCGTACGGCGCATCGCCGGGGCCGTCGATCGTGGCGTGCACGAAGTACACGTGGCCGGGCAGATAGTCGCTGGGCATCCGCGGTGCCCAGGGAGTTTGTTCGAGGTGGGGCCGGCCGAAGGTGTCCATCCGCCAGGTGAACGGGGTCAGCAGATCGGCGCCGCCGTCGGCCCAGACGAATTGCAGTCCCGGGTACCGTTCGAACACGCCCTCCGCGATCATGTTCATGAGGTGGTAGAGGTAGTTCAGCCCCATGAACCCGTAGTACTGCTCGTAGCTGCGCGCATGCCCGGACGGGGTCGGTGGCAGACCGATACTCTCTCCGGTCTCGATATGGACGGCGACCGGTAGATTCGCCGTTGCCGCCGCCTCCCACAGCGGCCAGAACTGCGGTTTTCCGTACAGTTCGCGCGATTGCAGCGGTATTCCGAGTTGCACGATGCGCGGATGGTCGCCGAGGCGGTCGATCTCACGCAGCGCGCCGCCGAGGTCCTCCGGATTCACCCGCAGGGTGCCGCGGAAACGATCGTGGTGGGTGCCGTTGTCGAGCCAGCGCGACACCATCATGTCGTTGTGGGCGGACAGGACCGCGGTGGTGAGATGGCGGTCGGGCAGGATACCGCGGGTCATCGGATGCAGGATCGCGACGTCCACGCCGCGTTCTCCGAAGAGCTGCTGCCCCACGAACTCCGGATCCGACCCGGGATAACCACGATGCGGTCCGCGCGCGCCTTTCACGTACTCGCCACCGGGTGCGCCGTACCAGTCCATTTCCGCGTCCGGGATACCGCGGCTCTTGAACGGTTCGTTCAGGTAGGAGCGCATATCGTCGTTGGAGCGGAAGAAGATGTGCACGCTGGTATCGATCACCGGAGTGCGGGCGCCGTCGGGCAGGTCCTTCATCGCGGTTCCTCGTCGGAGAAGGAAAGGCCGGCCGAACCCCGCGGTATCGACCGGCCCTTCTCGGTCAGTACTCGAAGTCGATCACTGCGGCAGCGGGCCGCTCGGTCACCGGCGCGGCAAGGCCCTGTTCGTCGCAGATCCGCTGTAGGTGGTCCAAGGTTTCGTCCAGGCTCGGGCCCAGCCGTTTGCCAGGTGTGAACGTGGCCGGCAGATTCCGCATGCCCTGGATGACGCCGATGGTGTCGTAGTGCACCGTGCCCGCCGGATCGCATGTGTAGTCCGGCATCCGATCCAGTACCGCGAGTAGCATGGACTTGAACACCGTGCGCGCCACATTCGAGCCGATGCACCGGTGTACCCCCAGCCCGAAGCTGAAGTGCCGGTTGCCTTTACGATCCATGATGATCTCATCGGCATCCGGGAAGATGGTCTGATCGCGGTTGGCCATCGCCCAGGACAGCCACAACCGCTCGCCCTCTTTGAACTCGGTGTTCTGGTAGGTGCAGTCGTCGGCGATGGTGCGTCCGTCACCCGGGGCGGGTGTGAAGAAGCGCAGGAACTCCTCGGTGGCGGAATCGAGCAGTTCGTCGCGATCACGGCTGAGTTCTTCGCGCCGGCCCGGGTTGTCCGAAAGCCACTCCAGGGAGTGGGCGGTGAGCGCGGTGGTGGTGTCGAAGCCACCGCCGATCAGGAGACCGATCATCCCGAGCAGTTCCATATCGGGTGCCGGCTCGCCGTCGATACGCAGTTCGGTGAGCGCTTTGATCAGGCCGGGACGTGGGTTGGTCTTGGCCTCGTGGAGACTGGTGAGGATATCGATACCCATGGTCCGGTGCATTTCGGCGACCCGGGGGGCGTCCGGGGAGTCCTCCGGGGTGTACACCGAGGCGTGTACCGGATCGCTGTACACCGACCACTTCTTCAGCGGAATCCCCAGCATGGCCAGGGTCAGTACGGCGGGGACGATATTGGCCAGATCGTCCACGAAATCTATCCGGCCCGTTTCGATCTTCTCGTCCAGACTCGCCCGGACGATCTCGTCGATGAACGGCTGCCAGCGTTTCACCGCGGCGGGAGACAGATACGGATTGAGAACCGAGCGGTAGATG
Source organism: Nocardia fusca NBRC 14340 (assembly GCF_001618425.1). GTDB lineage: Bacteria > Actinomycetota > Actinomycetes > Mycobacteriales > Mycobacteriaceae > Nocardia > Nocardia fusca. Next base: position 90,353 of record NZ_BDCU01000050.1, on the reverse strand, counting down.
CGGTGTTCGGGCTCGTCCATCTCCAGCATGCCGCCGCGCACCATCGCGGCGCGCTGCGCCTTCGGAATCGAGATGCCCTGGTATCCGCGCCGTTCGTTGTGCACGTCGTGGTCGACCGACACCTCTGGGCAGCGGGCGAGTTCGAAGACCGCGTTACCGCCGGCGGCGACCCAGTGCCCGTTGTAGGTATCCGACCACGCCACCGGGCATTTCGCGTGCATCTCGTGGGTGATCTGGGTGAACTGCTCGCGGTATTCGGGGGTGTGCCGATCGAAGTGGTACCGGTTCTGCTTGCGCTGGTCGTTATCCGTAGAAGTCACGGTCTGTAGTCCCTCTGCTGATCACTGGGTGCGGCGAACCTTCGCCGGGGCCCGGAACTCTGCGCCGCTCCGGGAGTCGGATGCCGACTCGCCACCGGTGTGGCGGCGCGCGCAACGATCGCCTGCGTGCGCGCGCCGCCGGCACCGGCGTGGCCGGGCGGGGTCAGAGTTTGTGGTCGTACCACTTCAGGTAGCCGCCGGCGTCGACGCGCAACTGCATACCGGTGACGAAGCGGGCTTCGTCGGAGACGAGGAACAGGATGGCGTTGGAGATGTCGACCGGTTCGATCCACGGTGTCTTCATGGCCTGCTGGACATAGAAGGCCGGTTCCGCGTCGGCGCGGGTCGGGTTCTCCAGATCGGGCCGGAACGAGCGGTACATCGGCTCGCTCTGCAGCATATCGGTGTTGCAGTTGGTGGGGTGGACCACGTTGGCGCGGATACCGCGGGGGGACAGGTGCCGGGCGATATCGAAGACGTAGTAGGACAGGGCGCGCTTGGAATGCACGTAGGCCATACCGCCGAGATCCGAGCCGGGGTTGTCGACCTTGCTGGTGTCCACCATCGCCGCGGTGGAGCCGGTGGCCACGATGGAGGCGCCCTCGCCGAGATGGGGGAGGGCGGCCTGGATGGCGTTGATGGTGCCGACCAGGTTCGTATTGATGACATCGGTCCACGCCTGGATATCCGGTTTGCCCTTCATCCCCGCGACACCCGCCTGGGCGATCACGATATCGAGCTTGCCGAACTCCGCGACGCCCGCGTCCAGCGCGGCTTTCAGGGCGACGGCGTCACGGACATCGGTCTGGGTCGCGATGATGCGGCGGCCGGTCTTCTCGACCAGGCGCACGGTTTCCTCGAGATCCTCGGGCGAGGCCAGCGGGTAACCGATGGTCGACATGTTCTGGCAGAGGTCGACCGCGATGATGTCGGCGCCTTCCTCGGCCAGTCGTACGGCGTGGCTACGGCCCTGACCGCGCGCGGCGCCCGTGATGAATGCGACTTTGCCCTCAACACGTCCCACAGCATTCCCTTTCGATCTGTTTTCGGGAGTCACCTGCCCGGTGTGCCGGACCACCGGGAACGGCAGCGGGCACGGGGCAGGGTGCGCGGCGAGCGCCGCGCGTCGATCCGGCCGCGGCCCCGATTCGGTGTCGACCCAGCACCGCCGGGTACCGGCTGCGGATATACGGCTGTTCTCGTATGCGAAAAGAACTGCGTTTTCGCATACGAGAACGGTACTCTACCTTTGGGCTCGGCGGCAAGGTTTCACAAGAAGCCTGGTCGATGGACCGACTTCCGGCCGAGGTGGCAATTCGGCTGCTGAGATCCGGTAATGCGCTCGGCTCGGGGGAGCCTGGGGCGATTTTATCGTTCGCCTTGATAGAGAATTCCATTTTCACCAGTCGGCGGATACGACTCCGACGCGCTCGCGCGGGTGCCTCGTACGGGGTTGCCGAGCATCCGCCGGCGCGGAAGGGGTGAACCGTTATGTCCGACCGGCATATTCGAGGTGGGGTCCGGTGACCCGGGTGGTGGCCGACGAACTACGCGCCCGGTATATCGCCGAGGGCTGGTGGACCGGCGACACCATGGGCGATCTGCTGAGCCGCGGCCTGGCCGCCGCGCCGGCGACCGAGTTCCGGGTGCATTCCGAGGTGCGGCCCTGGCGGGGAACGTTCGCCGAGGTCGAACGGGTGGCCCGACGGCTGGCCGCGGGTCTGCGGGCTCGGGGTGTCGGCCCCGGTGATGCCCTGGCGTTTCAGCTGCCGAACTGGATGGAAGCCGCGGCGACCTTCTGGGCGGCGTCGTTCCTGGGTGCCGCGGTGGTGCCGATCGTGCACTTCTACGGGCGCAGTGAGCTGGGCCATATCCTGCGGGTCGCCCGGCCGAAGGTTTTCATCACCATGGCCGAGTTCGGTCGTACCGTGCACGATCCGGAGGTCTGTGCCGAGGTGCCCGTCGTGGGCGTGGTGGGGCGCGATTTCGACGATCTACTCGCCGACGACCCCATGCCGGGTGTGCTGCCCGCAGACCCGGCCGGCCCGGCGCTGATCGCCTTCACCTCCGGGACGACGAGCGCGCCCAAGGGCGTCGTGCACAGCCATCAGACCCTCGGCTGCGAATCGTTGCAGCTCGCGGAACGGAACAGGGAGGCCCGTGGAGACCAGTTGACCGCCACCCCGGTGGGTCACTTCATCGGAATGGTGGGCGCCTGCCTACTCCCGGTGCTGCACAGCCGGCCGGTGAACCTGCTCGATGTCTGGGATCCGGGCCGGGCGCTGGCGCTCATGCGATCAGACGGGCTCGTGGTGGGTGGCGGCCCACCGTATTTCGTCACGAGTATGGTCGAGCACCCCGACTACACCCCGGAGCATCTCGCGCATATGCGCTATGTGGGGCTCGGTGGGTCGGCGGTGCCGGCTGCCGTGACGCGGATGCTGACCGATCTGGGCGTGATCGCCTTCCGTGCCTACGGCAGTACCGAGCATCCGTCCATCACGGCCTCCGCGCTCGACGCCCCCGCACGCGAGCGGCTCACCACCGACGGCCGCCCGATGCCGGGTGTGGAGATAAGGATCGCCGCGGACGGCGAGATCCTCAGTCGCGGACCGGATCTGTGCCTCGGCTACACCGATCCCGAGCTGACCGCGCGGGCGTTCGACGCCGACGGCTGGTATCACACCGGCGATATCGGGGTCCTGGATGCCGACGGCTGCCTGACCATCACCGATCGCAAAGCCGATGTGGTGATCCGCGGCGGCGAGAACGTGGGCGCGCGCGAGGTCGAGGATGTGCTCGATGCCATGCCGCAGGTCGCGGAGTCGGTGGTGATCGCCCTGCCCGACGAACGGTTCGGGGAGGTGGTGGGCGCGGTGCTGCGGCTCCGGCCGGGATACGAGCTCCCGTCCCGGGCGGAGGTGCGGGCCTTCTTCGAACGCGCGGGAGTGGCGCGGCAGAAGTTTCCGGAGCTGTTGTTCGAGGCCACGGACTTCCCCCGCACCCCCAGCGGCAAGATCCAGAAGCATTTGATCCGAGAGGGTATTGCGGCAACCATCCTGCGAGAATAATATTCTCAAAAAGGGAGATTATCGTTTTACTCGCGCCGGCCCGGCCCGTGCTCCGCACGGCAGCCCGCCGGGCCGGCGCCTCTCCGCCTGCTCGCCGAAAGGACAGCGCAGTGCCATCGCATCAGCCATCGGCTGCCGAATCCGATCCGTCGAACACCTGGGACGAGGAGGCCGACGTAGTCGTTCTGGGCAGCGGAGCCGCCGGGCTCACCGCGGCCCTCGCCGCGGCCGTCGAAGGCGCGTCGGTGGCACTGTTCGAGAAGGCGGCCACGATCGGCGGAACGAGTGCGGTGTCCGGCGGACTGGCCTGGATTCCCGCACACGCCCGGGCGGACCGGGAACTCGGCGTCACCGACGCACTGGCCTATCTGAACGCACAGTCCCTGGATTCCATGGACGACGAACTGGTCGAAGTGTTCGTCCGCACGGGTGCGCGGATGCTCGACTTCGTCGAAGAACACAGTGCCGTGAAATTCGAGGTGGCCGACGGGTTCCCGGACTACAAGCCGGAACTGCCGGGCGGTCGGCCCGCCGGCGGCCGGTCGCTGGGGCCCGCCGCCTACGATCTGGCCCGCCTCGGCGCATGGCGCGACCGGATCACCACGTTCCCGCTCGACTGGAGCAATGTCGGATTCGACGCCGAGACCCGGGCCCGGCTGCGGGCGGTACTCGGGGACGCCTCGGCCGATATCCGTGTGGCGGGTCAGGCGCTGGTCGCGGGGCTGCTCGACGGCGTGCTCGCCGCCGGGATCACCCCGCGCACCGGAGCCCGGGCCGTGGAATTGCTCGCCGCGGACGGCGCGGTCACCGGAGTCCGGGTCGAGATCGAGGGCAGCCGGCACACGGTTCGGGCCCGCCGCGGCGTGGTCCTCGCCACCGGCGGGTTCGAATGGGATCCCGGCCTGGTCAAAGCCTTTCTCCGGGGACCGATGACCGGTCCGGTGTCACCGCCGAACAACACCGGCGACGGACTGCGGATGGCCATGGCGCACGGCGCCGATCTCGGGAACATGGGTGAGGCCTGGTGGGTCCCGGTGGTACAGCTGCCCGGTGACACCATCGACGGCCGGCAACGCAGCCGCAGTGTCCGGCTGGAACGGACCCGGCCGCGCAGCATCATCGTGAATCGGGCCGGTGCGCGGTTCGTCAACGAAGCGGCCGAGTACAACGCCATGGCGGGCGCCTTCCACTACCTGGACCCGCGCGGCGGCTATGTGAACAACCCGGGCTGGATGGTGTTCGACGCCGAACATCTGCGCCGCTACGGATTCCTGGGCGTCGAACCCGGCGGTGTCGCACCCGACTGGTTCTGCGAATCCGCCGACCTCGCCGAACTCGGCGCCCGGACCGGTATCGACCCCGAAGGGCTGCGGCGCACCGTCGCCGCCTGGAATCGGGCCGTCGCGGAGGGGTCCGATCCCGATTTCGGCCGGGGTGCCAGCGAATACGACGGCTACTGGGGCGACCCGGACGCGGAAACGGTCGCCGGGCGCACGCTGGGACCGATCGATACCGGCCCCTACTACGCGGTCCCGGTGACCGTGGGTGCCATGGGCACCAAGGGCGGCCCGCGGACCGATCGCGACGCGCGGGTCCGGCACGTCGGCGGTGCGGTGATCCCCGGGTTGTACGCGGTCGGTAATGCGATGGCCGGCGTGACCGGGCGTGCCTACGGCGGTGCCGGCGGGACCCTCGGGCCCGCAATGGTCTGGGGTCTGCGCGCGGGCCATCACGCGGCCACCGGTGAATCGGTGAAGTACTCCAGCGAATACGAATGATCGGGCGGCCCGGTGGCCCCGGGCGGCGTCGCGGTGCCGGGGCCGGTGGACAGAGCGGAAGGTAGCAGTGTCGGAATACGAGAGTGTGTGGTGCGACCTGCAGGGTGTCGCGTTCAGCCAGGGATACCTGAATGTGGAGGGGGTGCGCACGCGCTACCTGCACGCCGGCGACCGGAACAGACCCGCGCTGGTGTTTCTGCACGGGTCGGGCGGGCACGCCGAGGCCTACGTCCGGAATCTGGCGGCGCATGCCGAGCACTTCTCCACCTGGTCGATCGATATGCTCGGCCACGGGTACACCGATAAACCCGGGCATCCGCTGGAGATCGAACACTATGTGCGGCACCTGATCTCGTTCCTCGATGCCATCGGCGCCGCCCGCGCCCATATCAGCGGCGAATCGCTCGGCGGCTGGGTCGCCGCGCGGGCCGCCTACGACCGTCCCGGCCGGGTCGACAAGCTGGTGCTCAACACCGCGGGCGGCTCACAGGCCGATCCGGAGGTCATGCAGCGGATCGTCAACCTGTCCATGGCGGCGGCCGCCGACCCCACCTGGGAGACGGTGCGGGCCCGGATCACCTGGCTGATGGCGGACAAATCCAAGGATTACGCCGATATCGTCGCCAGCCGGCAGCGCGTCTACCGGCAGCCCGGTTTCGTCGACGCCATGCGCGACATCATGGCGCTGCAGGATCCGGAGATCCGGGCCCGCAATCTGCTGGGGCCCCAGGAGTACGGCGGTATCACCGCACCGACGCTCGTGGTGTGGACCAGCGATGATCCCACCGCCGACATCGCGGAGGGCAAGCGGATCGCGTCCATGATCCCCGGCGCCCGCTTCGAGGTGCTCCCGGAGTGCGGGCACTGGCCGCAGTACGAGGCGCCCGCGGCGTTCGACGCACTGCATCTCGAATTTCTGCTGGGTGGTTGATATGAGTACCGGAAACGGCAGTGGACCCGAGCTCTTCGACGTGCTGATCGTCGGTGCGGGCCCGGTCGGGCTGACCATCGCCAATACCCTCGGCCGCTACGGCGTGCACACCCTGCTGGTAGAGGAACGTCTCGACCTGATCGACTACCCGCGCGGTGTCGGCATCGACGACGAATCATTGCGCACTCTGCAGTCCACCGGCCTGGTGGAGCGCATCCTGCCGCACACCAACCCGAACCAGATCATGCGGTTCGTCGACGGACAGCGGCGGCTGCTGGCCGAGATCGCGCCCACCGACCAGCAATTCGGCTGGCCCAAGCGCAGCGGCTTCATCCAGCCGCTGGTGGACGCCGAACTGCTGGCCGGGCTCGACCGCTTCGACTGTGTGCAGATCCGCTGGGCGACCGCGCTGCGCGAATGCGACGACACCGGTGACGAGGTGCAGGCTCTGCTCGACACCGCCGACGGCCCGCAGCAGGTACGCGCCCGCTATGTGGTGGGCTGCGACGGCGGCCGCAGTACCACCCGGCATGCGATGGGCGTGAGTTTCGCGGGCACCACCTCGCCGACCCGCTGGCTGGTGGTCGATATCGACGGTGACCCGCTCGGGCATCCGAATGTGGAGGTCGGGGCGGATCCGGCGCGGCCGAATGTGTCGATCTCGCTGGCCCACGGCATCCGGCGTTTCGAATTCCTTCTGCACGCGGACGAATCCGACGCCGAAGCCGAGACGCCGGAATTCCTGACGCGGTTGCTCGCGCCTTTCGTACCCCATCCCGATCGGCTCGCGGTGATCCGGCGCCGGGTCTACACCCATCATTCCCGCATCGCCGGGGAATTCCGGAAAGGCCGCCTGCTGCTGGCCGGCGACGCCGCGCATCTCATGCCGGTCTGGCAGGGCCAGGGCTACAACAGCGGAATCCGGGACGCGGCGAATCTCGGCTGGAAGCTGGCGGCGGTGGTGTCGGGAGTCGCCGGCGACAGGCTGCTCGACACCTACGACCAGGAGCGGCGCCAACACGCCCGGGCCATGATCGATCTGTCCACCATGGTCGGGCGGGTCATCTCACCGACGAACCACCAGGTCGCCGCGGTGCGGGATGTGCTGGTGCGGGGGCTGGCGCTGGTACCGCCGCTGAAACGGTATGTGCTCGGAATGCGGTTCAAACCCATGCCGCGCTACGACCGCGGTGCGGTGGTCCACGGTTGGTCGCGTTCGCCGCAGTCCGCTGTCGGCACCCTGTTCATCCAACCGCGGGTCGCGACCCGGGCGCACCCCGTGGTACTGCTCGACGAAGCGCTGGGTCCGTGGTTCGCGGTGCTGTGCTGGAACAACCATCCGCGAAAAGCGCTGGGCGAGGCGGAGTTCGAACTCTGGAAGGCCCTCGGGGCGCGTTTCGTGGAGGCGCGGCCCGCCACCCAGCTGCACTGGACCGGGCACGACGACCCGGATGTGGTGGTCGTCGGGGACAGCACCGGCGCCTTGAAGAGATGGTTCGACGCCCAACTCGATTCGGTGCTCTTCCTACGCCCGGACCGCTGTATCGCGGGTGCCTCCATCGCCCAGCACGCCCCCGAACTCGGGGCGGCGCTGCGCAGAACCCTCGAACTCACTCCGGGAGGTACCGATGCCGCTGGCCGTGTGCTGCGTCTCGCACAGCCCGCTCCTTGAGCTCCCGGGGCCGGGTCCCGGCCTCCGCGCGGAGGTCGGGACCGCACTGGACCGGGCCCGGGACTTCGTGCGCGACTTCGACCCGGAGCTGGTGGTGCTGTTCGCCCCGGACCACTACAACGGGTTCTTCTACAAGCTCATGCCGCCCTTCTGCGTCGGCACGGCAGCGACCGCGGTGGGGGATTACGGGACCCACGCCGGACCACTGCGCGTCCCGGCGGATCACGCGCTCCGGCTGGCCGAAGCGCTGCTCGACGCCGGGATCGATATCGCCACGTCGGCGGAGATGTCGGTCGACCACGGCACCGTGCAGCCGCTGCAGCGATTGTTCGGCGAAGCCACCGCGCGGCCGGTGATCCCGATCTTCGTGAATTGCGTGGCGACACCGCTCGGCCCGCTGCGCCGGGTGCGGGCGCTGGGTGCCGCGGTAGGCCGCCATCTCGCGACGCTGGGCAAGCGAGTTCTGGTCATCGGTTCGGGTGGTCTGTCCCACGACCCGCCGGTGCCGCAGCGGGCGACCGCCCCCGAACCGGTGCTGGAACGGATCGTGCACGGCCGTCCGATGACCACCGAACAGCGGGCCGCTCGGCAGACCGCGGTGATCGCGGCCGCCCGGGATTTCGCCGCCGGTGACAGTCCGCTGCAACCACTGAACCCGGAATGGGACCGGACGTTCCTGGATCTGGTGGACACCGGCCGCCTGGCGGCCGTCGACGACTGGGACAACGGCGAGATCACGCGGGTGGCGGGCAATTCCGCGCACGAGATCCGCACCTGGGTGGCGGCGTTCGCGGCCTTGGCGGCGCAGGGGTCGTATCGGACCGAGGTGCGCTACTACCGGCCCGCGCCCGAGCTCATCGCCGGTTTCGCCGTGCGCACGGCCCGGCCCGCCGATGAGGCGATCGACGACAGGAGGCGATGAGTGAGCACCGACGAGACGGATTTCGACGAAACCGTCGATCTGCTGGTGATCGGGTCCGGCGGTGGCGGGATGAGCGCGGCGCTGCGCGCCGACGCGCTCGGACTGGACACCCTGGTGGTGGAGAAGGCCGACTGCTACGGGGGTTCCACCGCACTGTCCGGCGGCGGTATCTGGGTACCCAACGCCCCGGCGCAGCAGCGGGACGGATTCGCACTCGACCCCGAGGCGGTGGTCGGATATCTGCGGACCATCACCGGCGGGCTGGTCACCGACCAGCGCTTGCGTGCCTACGTCGAGAAATCGCCGGAGATGATGGCGTTTCTCGAAGAGCGCAGCCGGTGGCTGGAATTCGTGTGGAAGCCCGGCTATGCCGACTATTACCCCGAGCTCGCGGGGGGCTCGCCGCAGGGCAGCACCATCAACGTGCCGCCGATCGATCTGCGCGCGCTCGGGGACGAGGAAGGCACGCTGCTCAAACCGCTCGCCCTCGCGCCGAAGGGGATCTGGCTGGGTCCCAAGGATCTGCGGCTGTTCTATCAGGTCCGGCAGAACTGGCGCGGTAAGGCGGTGATGCTGAAACTGATCTGGCGGATGTTCCGGGCCCATGTGTTCGGCGACCGGATCGCCGCCATCGGGCAGTCCCTGATCGCCCGGTTGCGCCTGGCCATGCGGGAGCGCGAGACCCCGCTGTGGCTCGGTTCGCCGATGACCGCGCTGATCACCGACGCGGACGGACAGGTGACCGGCGCGGTCGTGACCCGTAACGGGAAACCGGTACGGATCCGGGCGCGCCGCGGCGTGATCCTGGCGACCGGCGGTTTCGACCACGATATGGCTTGGCGTAAGGCGGAACTGCCGGAGGTCGAACAGGACTGGAGTTTCGGTAACCCGGTGGCCCTGGGCGACGGTATCCGGGCCGCGCAGCAGGCCGGCGCGGCCACCGAGCTGATGGACGAGGCCTGGTGGTTCCCGGCCATCCAATGGCCGGACGGCCGGATGCAGTTCATGCTCAACGAGCGGATGATGCCGGCCCAGTTCATCGTCAACGGCGCGGGCAAGCGGTTCATCAACGAGGCCGCGCCCTATATGGATTTCGGGCACGCCATGATCGCGGGTCAGCGCACCGGCGTGACCCATATTCCGTGCTGGCTGATCACCGACCACCGGTCCTGGCACAAATATGTGATCGGCGGACATCTGCCGATTCCGAAGGTGCCGTTCGCGCCGGTGCCGACCGGATTCGCGATGGTGCCGGCCTGGCTGGAATCCGGTGTGGTGAAAGCCGCGGACAGTTTCGCCGAGCTCGCCGGGAAGATCGGCGTACCCGCCGCCGAACTCGAGGCCACCGCGGCCCGGTTCAACGAACTCGCCCTGGCCGGACACGATGACGATTTCCAGCGCGGTGACAGCGTGTACGACAACTACTACGGCGACCCCACATTGCCCAATCCGAATCTGTTCCCGCTCGGGAAGCCGCCCTACTACGCGTTCCGGATCGTCCTCGGCGACCTCGGCACCTCGGGCGGCCTGCGCACCGATGAGAACGCCCGGGTCCTGCGCTCCGACGGATCGGTGATCGACGGGTTGTACGCGGTCGGTAACACCGCTGCCGCGGTGATGGGACGCAGTTACGCGGGCGCCGGCGCCACCATCGGTCCGGCCATGACCTTCGGATACATCGCCGCCGAGCACTGCGCCGGGCGGGCACTGTCCGGAGCGGGGGATACCGGCGAAGGGGCGGTCCGGCCGGCCGAAGGAAATGACGTGACGATCGATTCCACTGGAGGTAACCGATGAAAATATCCCTCTTCTACGAGTTCGCCCTGCCGCGGCCCTGGAGCGACGACGACGAATTCGAGATGTTCTCCGACGGGTTGACCGAGGTAGAAGCTGCGGATAAGGCCGGTTTTTCCACCGTATGGCTCACCGAACACCATTTCCTCGAGGAGTACTGCCACTCCACCGCGCCGGAGATGTTCCTCGCGGCTGCCAGCCAGCGGACGAAGCACATCCGCCTCGGTTTCGGCGTCATGCATCTGCCACCGGGCATCAACCATCCGGCCCGTGTCGCCGAACGGGTCTCGACACTCGACCATCTGTCCGGCGGCCGGGTCGAATTCGGCACCGGTGAATCCTCCTCGGTGGGTGAGCTCGGTGGCTTCAATATCGACCCCGCCGATAAACGCGGCCAGTGGGAAGAAGCGCTCGACGTCACCCTCCGCTGTATGACCGAGACCCCGTTCACCGGGTTCAAGGGCCGGCACATCGAGATGCCTCCGCGCAATGTCATCCCCAAACCCCGCCAGACCCCGCACCCGCCGCTGTGGGTCGCCTGTACCCGGCCCTCGTCGGTGCAGATGGCGGCGCAGAAGGGGATCGGCGCGCTGAGCTTCGCCTACACCGGCCCGGGCCCGCTCGGGGAACGGGTGCGCGGCTACTACCAGGAGTTCGAGGAGAAGGCGGCACCTACTGTCCCGCAGATCAACCCGAACATCCTCGCCATCGGCGGCGACCTGTCGATGATGGTGGCACGCACCGACGACGAGGCCGTGAAACGGCTCGGTGTGGGCGGCGGCTTCTTCTCGTTCGGGATCATGCACTACTACATGACCGGTATGCACACCCCCGGCCGGACCGGGGTGTGGGAGCGCTACCTGGACGCGGTGAAAGAGGACGAAACCCTCGCCTACGGTCCCGGCCGCGGCGCGATCGGCTCGCCGGACACGGTGCGCGAGTTCCTGCGCGGTTACGAGGAGAGCGGGGTCGACGAGATCATCCTGCTGCTCAATCCGCGCAGCCACGAGGGCACCATGGAGTCCATCGAGATCATGGGCAAGGAGATCCTGCCCGAATTCATCGAGCGCGACGAGAAAGCCGTGGCCGCGAAGGCCAAACGGCTCGAGCCGGTCATCGAGAAGGTCGAGCAGCGGCGACGTCCGCTCGCCGCACCGGACTTCGACGAGGAGTACTCGTTCGGCGGTCTGCCCACCGGCCGCGGCGGCAAGTTCACCGCCAGCGAGATCCCCGAGGCGATGGCCGAGATCAACGAGGGCCGGGTGCAGGCCGCCCAGCGGCTCCAGGACGAACAGCAGCAGGGCTGAGCCGCCGCGCGCGGACAGGACAGAGAGCGAGGTGCCGGCGGTGGAGACGATCGACGGGCGGTGGCGTTTCGACGGGAAACGCGTGGTGGTGACCGGTTGTGCCTCCGGTATCGGCGCCTGTGTGGTGCATCAGCTGCGGCATCTGGGCGCCGAGATCATCGGGCTGGATCTGCTCCGCCCCGGGACCGAACTCGACGAGTTCTACGAGATGGACCAGGCCGACCCCGACTCCATCGACCGGGCCGCGCGCAAGGTCGGTACGGGTGTCGACGCGCTGTTCAATATCGCCGGCGTCTCGTCCGGAATCGGTGACCCGCTACGCGTGGCCACCATCAATTTCCTCGGTCTCCGGCATTTCACCGAAGCCCTGGTACCGCATATGGCACCCGGCTCGGCGGTGGTCAGCGTGTCCTCGCTGGCCGCCGCCGGTTATCTGGACAACCGGTGGGCGGTCAACGGACTCCTGGACACCGAGTCGATGGCCGCGGGGATCGCCTGGTGCGAGAACCATCCGGAGGCGCTCGCCGATGGCGGGTACCGGCTGTCCAAAGAGGCGATCATCCTCTACACCGTCCGGCGGTCGGTGGAACTGGCCGCCCGCGGGATCCGGATGAACTGCACCGGACCCGGCGTCACCGAAACACCCATTCTGGACCAGCTGCGCAACGCCTACGGCCAGGACTACCTCGACGGAATCCCCAAACCCCTGGGCCGGGCCGCCGATCCGGTCGAACAGGCGGCCGCACTGCTGTTCCTGAACAGCCGGGCCGCCGGCTACATCACCGGCCAGGTGCTGTGGGTCGACGGCGGAAACATCGCCGGACGCCTGGCGAACGAATTGGCCGGATCCGCGCCCACGGACGCGCAGTGAGACCGGCGCCAAACGAATGAGAACTGTGGAAGGAGGAGCACCGTGGCGACTTTGACCGATTTCCGGAAGGTCGGCGACAGTGTTCGCAACTGGGGGCGCTGGGGCGCGGCCGACGAACTCGGCACCCTGAATTTCATCACCCCCGCCAAAATCGCCGCCGCCGCGCGACTCGTGCGGCACGGGAAGGTGTTCCCGCTCGGTATCGATTTCGGCTCCTCCGGTCCGCAGGGCGCGTTCCAGTTCCGGCAGAACCCGACCCATCTCATGACGGTCGACGGCGGCGACGCCGAAACCCTCGTCGAATACGGCCCGAAATGGCTGCGCAATTCGGTGGCCGGTCAGTTGAGCGGATTCTTCGAGGACAATCCGTTCCGGTTCAACGACGATATGGTGATCATGCCGTTGCAGGCCGCGACCCAGTGGGACGCGTTCTCGCACGTCTACTACGACGACAAGCTCTACAACGGTTTTCCCGCGAACTCGGTGACCAGCCTCGGCGCGTTCCACTGCGGTATCGACAAGGTCGACAGCAAGGGGATCACCAGCCGCGGTGTCCTGCTGGACCTGGTGAGATATCGCGGTGCGGACACCTTTCTGACACCCGGGGAACCGATCACGCCGGATGAACTGGACGAGGTGGCCGCACGTCAGGGCGTGACCATCGAATCCGGCGATATCGTGCTGGTCCGCACCGGCTGGTGGAACCGATTCCTCGAAGCCGGCGACGGCACCGAACCCTATTCGGGCCTGGACTGGCGCTGCGCGCAGTGGCTGCACGAACACGAGATCGCGGCGGTGGCGGCGGACAATCTGATGGTCGAGGACCCGGTCTCCGGCGTCGAGGGCACCTTCCTGCCGATGCATATGCTCTGCCTCCGCGATATGGGACTCATGCTGGGCGAATACTGGGATTTCACCGCACTGGCCGCCGATTGCGCCGCCGACGGTGTCTACGAATTCCAGTTGATCGCGCCGCCCTTGCGCGTCGTCGGGGCCGTGGGTTCGCCGATCAACCCGATCGCCATCAAATAGGAGGCCGGCCATGACCGTGGGAAGCACAATGGTGGATCGCACAGAACTCGGTGCCGCGACGCGGCCGTTCGTGGTGGGCCTCGGCGGCACGCTGCGGGCGAACTCCTCGACCGAGCGCGCCCTGCGGCACTGCCTGGACGAGGTCGAGCGACGCGGCGGCCGCACGGCGCTGTTCAGCGGCGCGGATATCAATCTGCCCATGTACAACCCGCACGACCCGGCCCGCACCCCGCAGGCGGTCGCGCTGGTGGAGGCATTGCGCGCCGCCGACGCGGTGATCGTCGGATCGCCCGGCTACCACGGCGCCATCTCCGGTCTGGTGAAGAACGCGCTGGACTACGTGGAGGATATGCGGACCGATCCCACGGTCTACCTGGACAACAAACCCTGGGGCTGTATCACCTGCGCCTACGGCTGGCAGGCCGCGGTCGGCACCCTCGGCCAGCTGCGCGGCATCGGTCACGCGCTGCGCGCCTGGCCCACACCCATCGGGGTGGCGATCAATTCGGCGGACAAGATCTGGGACGACACCGGGGCCGTGGCCGACCCCGGGGTACGCGGTCAGCTCGAGCTGCTGGCCGCGCAGGTGCTCACCAGCGCCAGATCGATCGGCGGCACCGCATGAGCGACGTGGACCGGGAGGCGACCGGGGAGCGTGACCACGGCGGTTGCTGGTTCGTGCTCGAGGGCCGCGGCACGAGCGGGCCGGGCCCGGGGGCGGTGGCCGAGGGCGATCACGCCGGGTCCTCGGTGGTGCTCGGTGGACAGACCACGAGCGCGTTGGACCCGGACCCGCACGCGGCAGGGGAGCGCGGCCATGGAGGGTCTTCGGCGGTGCGCGGTGGGCAGAGTACGAGCGAGTCGCACCTGGACACGGTAGGGGACCGTGCTCATGCAGGACCTGCGGTCGGGATCGACGGACACAGCACGAGCGACTTGGTTCCGGATGCGGTGGCGGGGCGGAAGTTCGGAGAGTCCTCGGCCGGACTTGGTGGACACCGCACGAGCGAATCGGGCCAGGGGCCGGGAGCGGAGCGTGGCCGTGCAGGGGCCTCGGTCGTCCCGGATCGGCACAGCACGAGCAGTTACGTGCACCGCACACTGGTGGTGGACGGTCTTCGCACACATTTCCTGGAGGCGGGCGCGGGCGAACCGGTCGTCCTGCTGCACGGCGGCGAGTTCGGGGCGAGCGCCGAAATCGGCTGGGAGAAAACCATCGCCGCGCTCGCCCGGCGCTACCACGTCTTCGCGCCCGATATGCTCGGCTTCGGCGAATCGGCCAAGGTCGTCGATTTCACCGACGGCCGGGGATTGCGTATCCGGCATATCGCTCGGTTCTGCGCGCTGCTCGGTATCGAATCCGCGTATTTCGTGGGCAATTCCATGGGCGCGGTGAACCTGCTGGCCGACACCACCGCCGATCATCCGGTGCTGCCGGTACGCGCCATGGTGACCATCTGCGGCGGCGGCCGGATCCGGGCCGGCGAGCATATGCAGGCCCTCTACGATTTCGACGCCACCTTGCCCGCCATGCGCCGGATCGTCACCGCACTGTTCGCCTCGCCCGCCTACCCGGCCGACGAGGACTATGTGCGCCGCCGGTTCGATTCGGCGACCGCCCCCGGCGCGTGGGAGGCGATCGCCGCCGCCCGGTTCCGGCGTCCCGATTCCCCGCCGCCGCCCGCCCCGGGTGACCGCCCGTTCGAGCGGATCCAGGTTCCTGCCCTGGTGGTCGAGGGCGGCGCCGACAAACTCCTGCCGCCGGGCTGGGCCGCCGAACTCGCGGCCCGGATTCCGGACGCCCGTTCGGCCGTCGTCGAGGGGGCCGGGCACTGCCCGCAGCTGGAACGACCCGAAGCGGTCAATGCGCTGCTCCTGGACTTCCTGGACCGGCAGTCCCGTCCCGCCCCGGCCCCCGGCTACACGCACACCGGATGAACCGCCGGGACATACGGGGCTTCGGAAGTCGTGACGAGAGGAGTTCAGGCATGGGCAACGAGTTGGCGGGCAAGGTCGCGGTGGTGACCGGTGGCGCGACCGGGCTGGGCAGCGCCATGGTCGAGCGGTTCGCGGCCGAAGGGGCCCGGGTGGTGGTGGGTGATCTCGACGCCGATCGCGGCGCCGCCGTGGCCCGGCGCTGTGGCGCCGCCGCGCTGTTCCGGACCACCGATGTCGCCGACCCCGACCAGATCGCCGCACTCGTCGAGTCCGCGGTGGAACGCTTCGGCGGTCTGGACATCATGTGCAACAACGCCGGGATCTCCGGGACGATGCACCGCAGCATCCTGCACGACGATTTCGCCGATTTTCATCGGGTGATGTCGGTCAATGTGCTCGGCGTCATGGCGGGGACCCGGCTGGCCGCCCGGTATATGTCCGAGCACGGCGGCGGCTCGATCATCAACCTGTCCTCGGTGGGCGGGGTGCAGGCCGGCGGCGGAGTGATGACCTACCGAGCCTCCAAAGCGGCGGTCATCCATTTCACGAAATCCGCGGCGATCGAACTGGCGCAGTACGACATCCGGGTCAACTGCCTCGCCCCCGGCAATATCCCCACCGATCTGCTCGCCAAGGCGTCCACCACCATGTCGCCGGAAAAGGCGGAGCGGATGACGCGCGCCATGCGGGAGATCATGAACCAGGACCGCCCCCTGCCCCGCGAGGGCACACCGGAGGATGTCGCCGAAGCGGCCGTCTACTTCGCCGGCGACCGGTCCCGCTATCTCACCGGGACGGTCCTGACCGTCGACGGCGGCACCACCGCGGGTAAGCCGCTACGCGCCCGCAGACCCGACCCGGCGGCCAACCGTTCCGCCTCCGCCCCGGCGGGATCGTCGTGAGCCGGCCGCGTCGCGATCATCACCACCAGAAAGAGAACGTCATGAAAGTGACTGTCGAACAAGGGAAATGCATCGCCGCCGGGCATTGCGTGATGGCGGCGGACGCGGTGTTCGATCAGCGCGAGGACGACGGCATCGTCGTTCTGCTGGACGAGAACCCGCCGGACGAGCTCGCCGACGAGGTGCGCGAGGCCGCCGCCGTGTGCCCCGCCATGGCCATTCACGTCCACGAGGAGTAGCAGTGTCGAATTCTTCCGGAGCCGAGACACCCACCCAGGCCGCACCGGACCCCGCCGAGATCCTGGCCTATCCACAGGACCGGGCGCCCGGCTGCCCGTTCGCGCCGCCACCCGAGGTGCTCGGCCTGATCGCCGAACGTCCGCTGAGCCGCGTCCGTATCTGGGACGGCAGTACCCCGTGGCTGGTCACCGGTTACGCCGAACTCAAATCGCTCATGTCCGACCCGCGGATCAGCGTCGACGATTCCCAGCCGGGTTTCCCGCACTGGAACGAGGGCATGCTCGACCTGGTCAACCACCGGGCGAAATCGGTGTTCAACACCGACGGCGAAGAACACAGCCGATTCCGCCGGATGATGACCAAACCGTTCACCGTCAAACGCGTCGATGCCCTGCGCCCGGCCATCCAGCAGATCACCGATGACCATATCGACGCCATCCTGGCCGGCCCGCAGCCCGCCGACCTGGTCGAAGTGCTGGCGCTGCCGGTGCCGTCGCTGGTGATCAGCGAAATGCTGGGCGTGCCCTACGAAGATCACGAGTTCTTCCAGCAGCACGCGACGACCGGTGTGTCCCGCTATGCCACCAAGGAGGAGTCGGCCAAGGGCCGGGTGGGCCTGGCCCGGTACCTGATCGATCTGATCAAGGCCAAGATGGAGAACCCGGCCGAGGATATGGTCACCGAACTCGCCGAACGCGTCACCGCGGGCGAGATCTCCATGAAGGAAGCCGCCCAGATCGGCACCGGGGTGCTCATCGCCGGGCACGAGACCAGCGCGAACATGATCGCGCTCGGCACCCTCGCCCTGCTGGAGAATCCCGGCCAGCTCGCCCTGCTCCGCGATACCGACGACCCCAAGGTCGTCGCGAACGCCGTCGAGGAGCTGCTGCGCTATCTGAGCATCATCCAGAACGGTCAGCGCCGGGTCGCGCTCGACGATATCGCGATCGGCGGACAGACGATCAAGGCAGGCGAGGGCGTGATCATCGACCTCGCCCCGGCCAACTGGGATCCCGCCCAGTTCCCGGAGCCGGACAAACTCGATCTGACCCGCCCGGCCCGCCTGCACGTCGGTTTCGGTTTCGGACCACACCAGTGCGTCGGTCAGCAGCTGGCCCGGGTGGAACTGCAGATCGTCTTCAAAACCCTGCTGCGGCGGATTCCCACCATGCGCCTGGCCATTCCGGTGGAAGACGTCGAATTCAAACACGACAAGCTCGCCTTCGGCGTGTACCGCCTACCCGTCGCGTGGTGACCACGCCGGACAACTCCCGGAGAGGAGACGACCTGTGACGACCAGCGACGTCTACTACGACCCCTACGATGTCGAGCTGAACGCCGACCCGTATCCCATGTTCAAACGGCTCCGCGACGAGAGACCGCTCTACTACAACGAAACCCACGATTTCTACGCGCTGAGCCGGTTCGCCGATGTGAACGCCGCGCTGATCGACAAGGACACCTTCAGTTCGGCGCGCGGCGCGATCATCGAACTCATCAAGGCGAATATCGAGATCCCGCCGGGTGTGCTGATCTTCGAGGATCCGCCCGTCCACACCATGCACCGCAAGTTGCTGTCACGGATGTTCACCCCGCGCAAGGTCTCCGCGCTGGAGGAGAAGGTGCGCGAGTTCTGCCGGCGCAGCCTCGATCCGCTCGTCGGCACCGGCCGCATCGATTTCATCGCCGATCTGGGCGCGCAGATGCCCATGCGGACCATCGGCATGCTGCTCGGCATCCCCGAGGAGGAGCAGGAAGCGGTCCGGGATTTCGCCAACGATCAGATGCGCACCGAAGAGGGCAAGCCGATGCAGGTCTCGGCGGAGAGCCTGGCCAGCGGTGAGCTCTTCGAGAAATACGTCGACTGGCGGGCCGAGAACCCCTCCGACGACATCATCTCCGAACTGCTCAACGTCGAATTCGAAGACGAGACCGGCACCCTGCGCCACCTGACCCGCGCCGAGATGCTCACCTATATCAATGTGGTTTCCGGGGCCGGTAACGAGACCACGACCCGGTTGATCGGCTGGGCGGGCAAGGTCCTCTCCGAACATCCCGACCAGCGCCGTGCACTCGTCGAGAATCCGTCCCTCATTCCCGCCGCCATCGAGGAACTGCTGCGCTACGAACCACCCGCGCCGCACGTGGCACGCTACGTGACCCGCGATATCGAATTCCACGGCACGACGGTGCCCGAGGGCAGCGCCGTGATGATGCTCATCGGCGCCGCCAACCGCGACCACCGGCAATTCGCCCCGGACGGCGACGTGTTCGATATCCACCGGGAGAGCAAGCCGCACCTGGCCTTCAGCGTGGGCACCCATTTCTGCATGGGTTCGGCGCTGGCGCGGCTGGAGGGCCGGATCGCGCTCGAGGAGATCCTGAAACGGTTCCCGGAATGGGAGGCCGACGCGTCCGACGCCAAACTGTCGCCGACCTCCACGGTGCGCGGCTGGGAGAGTATGCCCGCCACGTTCTGACGGGCAGGGCGGCGTGGTCGAACCAATCGTCGATGGCGTGATTCCCGCGGATGCTCGGTCGCCAGGTCGTTCAGAGGGTCGCCACGTGGCGTTCCAGCACGGTGAGAAGCGTCGCGCGGTCGACGGCCCCGTGCGGCGTCACCGCGTCCAGCGATAGGCCGGAGACCAATGCGGCCAGGTGCGCGGCGGCGGCAGCCGGGTCGGCGGTGCCCGTCGCGGCCACCGCGTCGGTGAGTACCTGCCGCAGATCCGCGGCCATCTGCCGGACCACAGGACCGAACGCCGGGTCGAGCCGGGAAGCGGCGATGACCTCCAGCAGGACGACCGCTTCGCGATGGCGTTCCTCGTCCAGCGGCACCAGTTCCGCGAGCACGGCGAGCAGATGCCGGCGGGCCGCCTCGCGGTCCCCGTTCCCGGGCGCGGGATGGCGGGTGAGGCGCTGCCCCATCCGGTCACCGACCTCGGTCGCCACGGCGACGACCAGCGATTCGTGGTCGGTGAAGTAATGGCGTACCGATCCGATGTTCAGGTCGGCCTCCGCCGCGACCTTCCGGAAAGTCGCGGCGGCGATACCGCCGCGCACGATCAGGCGCAGCGCGGCGTCGACGATATGGCGGCGGCGCGCCTCGGCATCTACTCGGACCGGCACCGCCACAGTCTAGAAAATCGGTTCAGGTTTGTATCACAGCTGTGATAGAAAACGGTCACTCGTGAGGCCGACCCTGTGGAAAGGACCGATGATGGACGAGGCCGCGGCGATCGCCGCCAATAGGGCGAACTGGGACGACCGCGCCGAGGTCCACCGGCGTTCGCCGATGTACGGCGTGGATGCCTTCGTGGCCGACACCGGCCGAATCTCCCCGGTGGTGCGCAACGATCTGGCGGTGCTGGCCACGCACCTGCCGGAATCCGGGGTGCGGGACAGGTCGTTGTTGCATCTGCAGTGCCATATCGGCATCGACACGCTCTCCTGGGCCCGCCTGGGCGCGGTCGAGGTGCACGGGCTCGATTTCTCGCCCAACTCGTTGAGCCACGCCGCGCGGATCGCGCGGGCCGCCGGCCACGAGATCGCCTTTGTGGAAGGCGACGCACGATTCGCCTCGGCCGTGCTGGACCGGCGGTTCGACCTCGTCGTCACCAGTGCCGGAACCATCGTGTGGCTACCGGAACTGGAGGACTGGGCGCGATCGATCCACGACCTCCTCGAACCCGGTGGAGTATTCCTGATCCGCGACGATCATCCGATCCTCGGGTCCATGGAATTCGAGCCCTGGGAGATCAACGACGATTACCTGGGTGGCGGTGGTCACCGGACCTATATCGAATCGGGCAGCTATACCGAGGATTCGGCCGGGCAGATCACCCACGACACCGTGTCGGAGTGGCGGCACGGCCTGGGCGAGGTGGTCGGCGCGCTGCTGCGGGCGGGTCTGCGGATCGAGGCCGTCGAGGAGCTGCCCACCATGGATTGGCCCGCCTTCCCCGACCTCGTGCCGTGCCCGCAGGGGTGGACGCTTCCGCCGGAAGCGCCACGGATACCGCTGAACTTCGCTGTGGTGGCCACGCGACCGGCGTGAACGCACCGCCCGTCCGGTTCGTCCGGTTCGCCGAGCGATAGGACCAGATGCCGAACGGGCGGGGAAACGCGCGCTCGTCCGGCCACCCGGACGCGACAGCCACCCGTAGGGCGGGAGGGTCGCGGACCGGCCCGATGTCCGCGACGCGGGATCCGGCGACGGAGGTGGCAGCGTTGCCCGGTCCGGCGGTGGTTCTCCAGCCGGTGCCGGTCTCCGAAGGACATGCCGGGCGGGCGGCGCGCCCTCCGGTATCGCCGAACTGCGCTCTACGCTGGGCTGATGTTCTTCATCTTCGGTTTCGGCACCAAGCGGCGGAACCTCGGTCCCGGCGGAACCCGGACGTGCCCACGCTGTCACAACACGACGCAGTGGCAGCGGGTACGAGAGTTCAAGCAGTTCACGGTGTTCTTCGTTCCCGTCGCGCGCTGGAAGCGCCGCTCACTCGAGGTGTGCGGTATCTGCGGCGCGACGGTCGAACTCTGAGCCGAGGCGCCCGCCTCGTTCGCCGGCGCGACGCCGTCCGACGAACCCCGGCCGGCCGTCACCCGGCCCGGTTCAGTCGAGGAACATATCCGGGATCGGGTTCGTGCCGCCGCCGTATTCCGACAGGTCGGTCCGGCCGGATTCGATGAGGGTGGCGGCGTCGATATAGCAGTTGCCGGTGTTGTACCGCGCTTCGCGGGACAGGATTTCCGCGGCGGCGTCACCCATGATCCGCGGATCCCGCGACCGCTCCAGCAGGTCCGAACCGTCGGGCAGATTCGCCACTGCCGAGGTCGCGATATAGGTCTGCGGCCACAGGCAGTTCGCCGCGATCCCGGCGTCGGCGTACTCCGCCGCCCAGCCGAGGGTCAGCAGGGTCATACCGTATTTCGAGAGGGTGTAGGAGGGGTGGGCGCCGAGCCAGCGTGGGCTGGTGTTCAGCGGCGGCGCGATGGTCAGGATGTGCGGGTTCGGTGCCTGGCGCAGATGAGGCAGGCAGGCGCGGGTCAGTAGGAAGGTGCCGCGCAGGTTGATCTGCTGCATCAGGTCGAACTTCTTGGCCGAGAGCTGCTCGGTGGGTTCGGTGGCGATGGCGCCGGCGTTGTTGACGCAGTAGTCGATGCGGCCGAACCGTTCCAGCGCGGTATCGACGACCCGCTGGACATCGGCTTCCACGCGCACATCGCCGACCACCGCGGCCGCTTTTCCGCCGGCCGCCTCGACCTCCGCGACCGCGGTGTGCACGGTGCCCGGCAGCTTCGGATGCGGCTCGGCGGTTTTGGCCAACAGGACCACGTTCGCGCCGCGGCGGGCGGCCGACAGGGCTACGGCGAGGCCGATGCCGCGGCTGGCGCCCGATATCACCACAGTCCGGTCGGTGAAGATCTGCTGTTCGGTCGGCATGTCACTCCTGATCGATTACGCGTTCGCGCGAAGCGGTATTGGCATTCTCATTTTATGCAAGTATCGTATTCAACGATGAACGACGCAGTCCATACCTCCTCGGGTATCCCGCTCGATCCGGTCTACGGACCGGCCGATCGGCGTACCGAACCGCCCGCGCCCGGCGCGTTTCCGTTCACCCGGGGCAACTACGCCACCGGATACCGGGGACGGCTGTGGACCTTCCGGCAGTACTCGGGATTCGGCACGGCCGAAGAGTCCAACCGGCGCTATCGCTATCTGCTGGACCAGGGCGGTACCGGTCTGTCGGTCGCGCTGGACCTGCCGACCCAATGCGGTTACGACTCCGACGATCCCGAGGTGGGGGAGGAGGTCGGCCGGGTCGGTGTCGCGGTGGATACCCTCGCCGACGCCGAGATCCTGTTCGACGGCATCCCGCTGGACAAGATCAGCACCAGCTTCACCATCAACGGCACGGCCGCGATCCTGCTCGCCTTCTACGTCGCCGCGGCGGAGAAGAAAGGCGTCCCCCGGGACAAGCTCACCGGCACCATCCAGAACGACATCCTGAAGGAATACGCCTCGCGCGGTACCTGGATCTGGCCCCCGCAACCCTCGCTGCGGCTCATCGCCGACACCATCGAGTTCTGCGCCGCCGAGGTCCCGCGTTTCAATGCGATCTCGGTGGCCGGCGCGCATTTCCGCGATGCCGGCGCGACCGCGGTGCAGGAGATGGCGTTCACCCTCGCCGACGGTGTCACCTACTGCGATACCGTCGTCGAACGCGGCCGGATGAGTATCGAGAAGTTCGCCCCGCAGATCTCGTTCTTCTTCTACACCCACGGTGATTTCTTCGAGGAGATCGCCAAGTACCGGGCCGGGCGCCGCCGCTGGGCGACCATCGTGCGCGAACGCTACGGCGCCACCACGGACAAAGCGTCGATGTTCCGTTTCGGCTGTGTGGCCGGCGGCGCCTCCCTCTACGCCCCGCAGGCGCAGAACAACCTGGTCCGCGTCGCCTACGAGGCGATGGCGGCGGTACTCGGCGGCGTGCAGTCGATGTTCACCGCCGCCTGGGACGAGCCGTTCGCGCTGCCCAGCGAGGAATCGGCGACCATGGCGCTGCGCACCCAGCAGATCCTCGCCTACGAGACCGGGGTGACCCGGGTGGCCGACCCGCTGGGCGGCTCCTATTTCGTGGAAGCGCTGACCGACAAGACCGAGGCGGCCATCCAGGAGATCATGACCGACCTGGAGAACCAGGGCGGCATGGTCCGGGCGATCGAGGACGGTTACCTCCAGGGCCTGATCGCCGACGAAGCCTACAAACTGCACCAGGACATCGAATCCGGTGCGAAACCGGTGGTCGGGGTGAACAAATTCGTCTCCGACGAGCCGGCCCCCGAGATCTCCACCTACGAACTGGATTCCGACGGCCGCGAAACCCAGTTGAAACGGCTGGCCAAGGTGAAGGCCGAACGCGACACCGCCGCCGTCCGCGAGACCCTGGCTGCGCTGTCGCGCGGCGCCGAAGGAGACGACAACCTCATGCACCGCTTGATCGACTGCGCGAACGCCTACTGCACGGTGGGCGAGATGACCGCCGCCCTGAAATCGGTCTGGGGCGAATTCCAGCAGCCGGTGGTGTTCTGATGACCGCGCGGGTACTGGTCGCCAAACCCGGTCTCGACGGCCACGATCGCGGCGCCAAGATCGTCGCCCGCACCCTGCGCGACGCCGGATTCGAGGTGGTCTACACCGGGATCCGGCAGCGCATCGAGGACATCGTGTCCATCGCCGTCCAGGAGGACGTGGCCGTGGTGGGCCTGAGCATCCTGTCCGGCGCGCACGTCGCCCTGACCCAGCGCGTCGTCGACGCGTTGCGCGCGGCCGACGCCGCCGATATCGCGGTGGTGGTCGGCGGCACCATCCCGCAGAGCGATATCGAGAAACTGCGGGCCGCCGGCGCCGCCGCCGTCTTCCCGACCGGTACCCCGCTGGACGTACTGGTCACCGAGATGCGGGCGCTCACCGGAACACCGGCGCCGCCCACGTCCTGACCCCCGGACGCCGCGTCGTCCGGGCCCGGAGCCGCCGCCGTGACGGTGGGCGGCGGCTCCACCCGAATCATGAGAGTGGAGGAATCGTGCGGATCGGCGTGATGATCGGACCCGAGCGCGGCGACACCGCGCGCAAGGCCGCCCGGATGATCGACGACATCCAATGGGCCGAGGCGGCGGGTATGGACACCGCCTGGATTCCCCAGATCCCCACGGATTTCGACGCACTGGTCACCGTGGCGCTGCTCGGTGCGGTGACCGAACGGATCGAGCTCGGCACCGCGGTGGTCCCGCTACAGGCCCAGCACCCCGTCGCCCTGGCCCGGCAGGCGCTGTCCGCGCACGCGGTGGCCGGCGGCCGGCTCGCCCTCGGGGTGGGACCGTCGCACCACTGGATCGTGCAGGACATGCTCGGCCTGCCGTACGAGAAACCGGCCGCCTACACCCGTGACTACCTCGAGGTCCTGAACCCCGCCCTGAACGGTCCCGGCATGATCGAGGTGTCCAACGGGAGCTTCACCGTGCGCAACCCACTCGACCTCGGCCCGGTCGCCCCCCTACCGGTCCTGGTCGCGGCGCTGGGCCCGGTCATGCTGCGCATCGCCGGCGAGCACACCGACGGCACCATCCTGTGGATGGCCGACGAACGGGCCATCGCCGACCATATCGCCCCCCGCATCACCAAAGCCGCCGCCGATGCCGGTCGCGGCGCCCCGAGAATAGTTGCCGGCCTGCCCATCTGCCTGTGCGCGTCCGGTGATATCGCCACCGCCCGCGAACGCGCCAACCGCATCCTGGGCGAGGCCGAGGTCTCCCCGAACTACCAGCGCCTACTGGAACAGGGCGACGCCCGCGATATCGGCGATATCTGCCTCGCCGGCGACGAAGACGCCATCGCCGCCGGACTACGCCGTTACGCCGAAGCCGGCGCCACCGACCTGTCCGTCCGCCTGCTGCCCATCGGTGACACCCGCGACGAACTGATCGCCTCCAAACGCCGCACCCGGAAGATGATCGCGGAAATCGCGAAGGACCTGCGATGATGCGATACCTTCGCCTTCGCTGCGGCCTCCGCGGATCGCATGAACCCGCTCCGAAGGAGCTGCCGTGATGCGATACCTCCGCCAACGCTGCGGCCTCAGCAGACCGCATCAATTCGCTCCCAAGGAGCTGCTGTGATCGGCGGGCCGCTGGACGGTATCCGGGTGCTGGAGGTCGGGACCATGCTGGCCGGTCCATATGCCACCATGATGCTGGCCGACCTGGGCGCGGACGTGGTGAAATTGGAACCGCCGGGCGGTGATATCTCGCGCAAGGTCGGTGATTCCTATTTCGCCAGCCTCAACCGCGGCAAACGTAGTATCTGCCTGGACCTGACCGCCGAATCCGGTCAGCGCCGCCTCGGTGAACTGGCCGCGGACGCCCACGCCCTGCTGGTGAACCTGAAACCCTCGGCCATCCGCAAACTCGGGCTCACCTACGAGGCGCTGCGCCGATACAACGACCGGATCGTCTGCGTCGCGCTCACCGGCTTCGGCCTGAACAACGGTGACGACCCCGCCTTCGACTACGTCGTGCAGGCGTCCACCGGTGTCGCCGCCCTCACCGGCGATCCCGCCGGGCCGCCCACGCTGCCCGGGTATTCCTCCGCCGACAACTCCACCGGTCTGACCGCCGCGCTGGGGTTGCTCGCCCAGATCGTTTCGGGGCGGGGTGGGCAGATCGATGTGTCGCTGCGCGATGTGATGCTGTCCCAGCTGAACTATCACGCGGCCGCCTACCTCGACAACGGCACCGAACCCCAGCGCCGGCCCTACGGCGCCCACTCGTATTACGTTCCGGCTCAGCTCTTCCCGACCGCGCAGGGTTACCTCGCCCTGTTCATCACCCACGACGGGTTCTGGAAGCTCTTCGCGGGTGAGGCCGGGCTGGCCGGGTTCGAGACGATGGCCGAACGGGTGAGCAGCCGGGAATCCGTTCTCGGCATGGTGACCGCTGTTCTGGCCACCGATACCGCGGCCTCCTGGGAGGCGCGGTTGCGGCCGCTCGGCGTCCCCGCCGCCGCGGTGCGCACGCTGCCGGAAGCACTGGAGGCGACACCGGAAATGGTCGTGCGGGCCGGGGAACACCGGCTCGTCGGCTCGTCGATACACGTCGCCGGCTGGACTCCGGACTACCGGCCGCCACCCCGGCTCGGCGAACACGGCGGGACCGTCGGCGACGGAACAGCGGCGTAGCAGAACATCCGCGCTGCTCTGGCTGATTACCGGCTCGTCGGCTCGCCCATCCGGGGTGCCCCCTTGCTCTCGACGACCGCCCACCGCCTCATCCCGGTGAACACGACGGAGATCGCACTCGGGCTCGCGCTGACCGATCGTCAGCGGCAGTGCCGCGACAGAGGAATTCCTCGGGCAACCCAGTGAACGGGAACCGATCCGACCCCGACAGCGTCTGATCTACTGAATCGCTGGTCGACCTGTGCGAGGAGTGGGTATGAAAAGCCGACGTAGGGCTGTCTGCAGCCCGGATGGTTCGGGGTAGGACCCGGCTTGCGTAGTTTTCTTGTTGCCTTTGCCCGATCGGGTGTGATCGGACCGCTGGCCAAGGTCGTCGGCTGGATGGGTGTCGCCGCAGCGGTGATGCTGGTTATCGCGTGGGTCGGCAACCCCTACGCCGACAAGGTGCCCGAAGTGGAGCAGGCTGCTCCATCGTGGCGGCCCCCGGCGCCGGTGGAGTCACCGACGGATCCGCCACTACCACCCGGATTTCCCTCAATGGCCTTTCCACCGCCACTACCCGAGGCGGCCGAGGGGCAGCCCACGACTGTGCCGACGAGGTACGGGCTCGGCTATTCCGTACCCGCGGCGAACGGCTGGCGCCCGTCCAACGGCCGGACCGTCAGCTGGTCCGAGGGCGGTCGGACGATCGCGTCCTACGGTGCCGTGAGCGACTACGGATATGGCTATTGTCCGGAGACCGAAGGGTCGGCCCTGGCGAGAGTCGGGGTGCAGGGCCGCAACGGCACCGATATCGACACCGCGGCGCGCGCAGCGGCCGACCGAGCCGGCGCGATCTTCTCCGACGCCGCGGGCGCTCGCCCCGACGTGGAGATCCGAGGCCCGGTCCAAGCCGAAGTCGCCGGGCGACCGGCCATCCGATACACGGCGGTCGTCACCGGGATCGCTCGAGAGTCGTCGTGCGACCCGAGCACCGCGCAGTTCGATGTCGTGGCCACTTCCGCGTACGCCTCTGCCGAGGTGATGGTGCTGTTCCTGCAGCGTCACACCGGTCTGCCCGGCGCGCTGAGCGAGCACGATGCCGAATCGATTCTGACTTCTCTGCACACTACGAACCGATGACGGAAGGAAGGTCGGACAGGTGGCGGAAACACTGGTAGCCGAGTCCGCGCAGATCGCGGGGCTGGGAAACGCGCTGGATGTCATCGGCGCCGATGCGTTGGCCATCGCCGATTTCGTCGGCGCACACTGCGTGGTCAGCCCCGAGGGGCTCGGCGGGGCGATACTCGAGCCGCTGACTACGCCGTTCACGCACGCGGCGGGGGTTTTCAAAACCCGAATGGCCGGTATCGGCAACACCACCGCGAACAGCGGCGACGAGCTGAACCGCACCGCGTGGATGTATCACGACCAGGACAAGAAGACTTACGAGGCACTCAATGCGGCCACCACGAACCTGATCACCGGGCAGGGAGTGGCCGTCGACGCCGATCGGGAGAACACCGGCCTGGTCATGGACTATCCGGACCCGGTCGCGTATCCGAAACCCAATGAGATCAAGCTGGACCCGCCGTCGGCCGCGCCGCCGGAACTCGCGGATCTGATCGCGGAGACCACCGGTGTCGTCGGCGATGTCAACGAGGCGGTCAAGAACGTCACCAGGATGGCGGGCAGTGAGGTGAACATCCTGGAGATGGTCCTCTCCCGGATCACCGCGAACTGGAACGAATTGCGCCGGATCGGTGAGACCTACAAGGTCGCCGGTAATGCGATGGAGAGTTCCGGCGCGAATCTCGAAGACGCGGTGCGTCGGGTCGGTCCGCACTGGGACGGCAGAGCGGCCATAGCCTTCGAGACATGGGCGGGAAGCCAGGTCGCCGCCATGAAGTGGGAGGGCCCCGTCGGGCGGGTCATCTCCGACATGCTCAACATCGTCGCCGACAAGATTCGCGACGGCGTGCGCCGGGCCTGCGAGAAACTCCGCGATTTCGTGACATCCTTCGTGGACTTCCGCAGCACCAAGCAGATCTTCAAGGCCCTGGTCAAGAAGATCCCCGGAATCGGGACGGCGATCGAGATCGTCGATATGGCCCGGAAGATCTGGAACATAGTCGATCTCGTCAACACGATCATCAACGAGATCGAAGATGTGCGAAATCGCACCAAGGAATTCCTGGAGTGGATCGGTAACCCGGTCGGTAAAGGTAAGGACTGGGTCACCCAGAAGCTCGAGCCGATCACCAGCCGTGTCGACGATGCCGCCCGCCGGGCGGCTCTGGTGAACGATGTCGCCAAGGTGGCCCAAGCCGAGGACACCCTGAACCGGCCGAAGGAAGCCTATGAGGTGGGCTCCGGACGCGCGCCGTGGGAGGACGCGGTATGACAGCATTTCGGTGGAGTTCGGCGGCTGAACCAGGCGGTATCGATGTTCGATGATCCGAATCTGGATCCCGGTGTGGAGTCCATGGCCCGTCGCGTTCTCGCCGCGGCGGAGCGTCTGGAGACGGCGAGCCTGCGAGTAGAGCGCACCGTCCTCGAGGACCTGTGGAGCGACCCGGTTCCGGTCACCGAGGAGCTCATGGCGTCGGTGGCGGCGGTGCCGAATGCCTCGCCGGAGCTGCGGCACTACAGTGCGCGCGTCGAGGCAGGCGAATGCCGCTGGCAGGATATCGAACAGTTCGCGCGACCGGTACCGCCGGAAGTGGCGGAACTGAAGAATTCGCCTTCTTACATATGGACCTGGGATGCGCCGGCTTCCGCACCGGAGACCCCGGTGCCGCCGCCGACGTCACGCCGTGACGACAACGTAGTAGGGCCGAGTGATTGGCCCGACGATTTCGACGAATACCCGGGACAGAGGACTTGGCTGCAATGAGAAGAACACTGGTGACGGCATTACTCGCGGGAGTTCTCGCAGTGACGGGTACCTCCTGTGGGAACACTGATGGCACGGCCGACACGCCGCCGGTCGCCCACCCCTGCGATATCCCCGCGGCAGGCCTGACCGAAGCGGGAATCGCGCCGCAACCGTTGATGACAGAGCCTTTCGGGACCGAATTCTCCGGCTGGGAAGGCTGTATCTGGAAGTCCACCGCCGGGTGGTACGACGCGGCAGTGTACTTCGGACCGACTTCGCTGGACGAGTTCCAGCAGGACCCGCGCTACCGGGATTACCAGGTGGCCGGGCCCGCGACTGTCGCCGACCGCTCGGCACTCGAATTCGGCGACGCACTCGACCCGGAGCGGAAGGAGCGCTGCTACTTCGGTGTGGAACTCCGGCAGGGAATGGCACTCATCTGGACGCGTCTGCCGGTCGGCCCGGGCGGAGGCGCGGCAGGTGGCGATATCTGTGCAGAGGGAAAACGAGTGGCCGGGGAGGTCAGCCCCTACCTGCCCGCATGACGATATGCAGGTCCGCTTGTCCTGCTCAGCATCGGATCGTTCCGGTAGGTGCGACGCCGGTCGCGGGTTGAGTGGGGGTTACGGGGTGGGTAGGGTCGGCTGGACGCGGGGGGCCGGCCGGTTCCCGGTTCGATATGGAATGCCGGTGTCGGGAGGTTTGTGATGGCCGCTGATCGGTCGGTCCGAGGGATTCTGTGTGGGGTGGGGGTGGCGCTACTGGTCGCGGGATGTGGTTCCGAGACCGAGGGGACGGCGTCTCCGGTGACCACGACGACCGGGTTGCCGATCGCGGCGGAGGCTCCGTCGTCGTTCGATCCGTGTACCGATATTCCGCAGGAAGTGCTGGCGTCGGAGGACCTACGGCGGGGGGTGACAGATGCGAATGTCGACGGGTCGCGGGGGATCAAATGGCGGGGGTGCAGTTATGCAGCGCCGGACAGTTACGCGGTGGGCATCACCACAACCAACCTCACCGTGGATACGGTGCGTGGCAATAAGGACTTCGTGCTCCGTGGGGAGTACACCGTTGACGGTCGCCCCGCGATAGGGGTACATGGCGTCGATCAGTCTGATCCCCGCGGGCGCTGCTTGTTCTATGTGGAGATGGAGGGCGGAAGCCTTGAGCTTTCGATGAGCAACCCACCTTCACGCGACAAGACCGGACATCTCGATTCTTGCGAACTTGCACTTCGTTTGGCAGATAAAGTTGTGCCTTTGATCCCGGACGCATGATCGGACGCTTCAACCACAGATCCTGATTGGCAAAAGGGAGTTCGGCAATGAGTGAGAACACGCCGCCGCGGCCGCTCGAGGGTCTACTGACCGAGGCGCGGGAGGGCAGGTTATCGGTGAACCTCGGTGCAGGAGCGCCTGATTCCGTCCGGGTGAGCGCCGAAGAGTTCGTCTACATGGAACGCGATTGTGAAGGATTCAAACTTCTTATCCAGGAATTGCAGCGAATGGCGGAAGATATTGCGGATCGGGAGAAGTGGGATCTCGGAGAGAATAATCCAGATCTTCCTTCAGCGGGGGTCATGGTCAGTCGCTTCCGTTCCAAAGCCAAAGAATCCGAGGATTCCAATGATGTCTTTGCGATTCTCGAGCAGCATTACCGGATAGTCGAAGATATACAGGAGTTGCACCGGGTGATCGCGCAGCGGTACATGGAGACCGATGAGGCTTTCGCTGGTCGGTACAACGAGCTGATGGCCGGGGCACCGCCGGTTGCGCCTTTGGCGATGCCGCCGGCCTTCCCGGTAACCCCGGGCCAGTAGGAGCCCCGTGGTGCGGCCGCGCGGTGCGTCAGTGAGTTCGATACAGGGGGCCTGATGACCTTTCAGAACGAGAATCCGAAAATCGGCGATCCGGAGGAACCCAACGGGTTCTCTCACTCGGAGATCAACGGGGCGTTCAAACCGTTGGCACCGGGTGATCACGGGATGACGGCGTCCGAGCAATACGGGCAGATCGCCGCTCAGTGGGAGAGCGGGGTACAGGTGTTCGCCGCCCGGATCCGCCGGTCCAGCGCGGCGGCCTGGGAGGGGCCGGCGGCGGAACAGTCGCGACAGGCGATCAGCAATTACGCCACCCGGGCCGAAGACCTGGTTCCCGCATTGAACGCGCTGGCTGTTCAGGTATACGACTCGGTGGTATCGATCATGCGCACCCAGAACAACCTGCCCGATGTTCCGGCGGAGAAGTCGTGGTTCAATCCGAGCGGGTGGTCGTGGGTTCCGTTCTACGAGGACACCGACCGCAGCGACGCCGAGGAAGTGGCGCGGCAGGTGATGGGCGACAACTATGTGACCGGCTTTGTCGCGGCCGATACGAAAATTCCGGTACTGCCCGTCCCGGTGAATCCGACCCAGCCCCTGCACACCGATCTGCCCACCGGCACCGGCGACCAGCCCGGCCCGGGTGGTATGTCCACCGACCAGGGCGGCAATCCCAATGGCACGGATACCGGCGGACCACAGGGGGAGAACCCCACCGGGGAGGAACCCGGCACGGAACAGCCCGGCGACGATCCGGGAACCGAACAGCCAGAGGACCAGGGCACCGACCAGCCAGGGACGACGCCCGCGGCGACGACACCGTCCACCACCGAGAATCCGATATCCACCACACCCAGCACGACCACCGTGCCGAGTACCACCTCGGCCACTCCCGGACCGGGTACACCCGGCTTCCCGAGTGGCAGTCCGGTGACCACCGGCGACCCCGGCCGCAGTGTCCCCGGCACCCCGAACACCACCGGAACTCCCGCAGTGGCCTCCACCGGCACCACCAGTTCCGGCGCCGCGCGCAGCGGTATGCCGGGGATGATGGCGCCGGGGGCCGGTCGTGGCCAGCAGGGAGCCGACGACGACAAGCACGAGACCCCGGACTATCTCGTCAACGCCGAGAACACCGACGAACTGCTCGGTGAGTTGCCGCCGACCATTCCCGGTGGGGTGCTGGGCGCCGACGTACCGGCCGCGCGACCGGCGGAACGCGACTGATCGATCGTCCGCCCGCCACCGGGCACCGGCCAGCGGTGCCGGGGTACCGGCAGCCGTCACATACTCGAGGAACCACCACCGACAATGAGCACATGGATCTGGGAGCCGGACGATTTCGCCGCGCTCTGGTATCGCGACGGGATCGATCGGTTCCCCCGCCCGCTGCACTATTTGAGCCGCTACAAGACCCGCAACCCGTTCGAGGCCCACGCGGCGGCGGTGCGCGCGCGATACGACCGGGACGAGCGCGAACTGATCCGGCGGGCCCTGCACACCGTGTCCGACGGTGACCTGCGGATCGAGATCCTGGGTGCCTCGACCGCGACCACCAAGGGCCGGGTGCGTGAGTATCGGGTGGTCGGCGCGCGCAACACCCACTACGGGGTGGTGCTGGCGCAGTCGGTGATCGACGGTGTCGACGGTTCGATCCATGCCCAGCTGTTCGCCGCCGAGCAGCTGCCGAAACGTCTCGCCGGCCTCGTGCCACCATGCGATCCCGGCCGGGAACCGGCGGGTACGTTCCATATCGACGATCTCGCGCCCGGCCGCGACCAGCAGCGATCCCTGCGGCGTGGTCCCGGCGAACAGTACCGGCGCCTCGTGCAGCGGCCCGCGGATGGCGGCGGTATCGCGGGTCTGCGGGTCGGGTCGATTCTGGATCGCCCCGAGCCCTGGTACCGAACCCAGTGGTGCGACATCACCGGCGACGGCCGCTACCTGGAGAAACGGACGCGCGAACACATTACGGTGCGGCCGGCCGGTGCCGCCGATCTCGCGGCCGGGTTCGCTGACTGGATCGACCGCGCACTGCGCCGGCTGCGCGAGGACGAACCGGATACCTGGTAGCACGGTCCCCGGTGGCCCGGACGCTCGCGGCAGCACCGGCGAACCGGTGCGGGTGCCCGAGCGGGAGGCCGCCGACTCACCGCTATTCATCGAGATACCGCGCGATATCGGTGAGAGTGGCTGCTGCAAAGAGACGTTCGCCGTCCACGGCGTCCAGCAGAGCCCAGCCGGCCGGTGTGCCCGGTTCGCGGACGAGCCGGTAACCGAGGCTCCCGGCGTGGGCGGCGACCGTATCGAACGGTGCCGGGTGATCGTCGCGCTCCAGAGATCCGTTCATCGTTCCTTCCCGGTCTCCTGCGGCGGCCACCGGCGCAGCGCGTGCGATACGCGGACCAGGGTGGCGATATCAGTCGGGAGATTCCATTTTCCGCCTACCGGTATGGAATTCGCACCGGGAATACGGCGCGGCAGTTCTTCTTTCACGAGCGCGGTTTCCTTCGTGTCGACGGATCAGTAACCCGAGAATTCCTGATTGCCGGGAACCATTTTGCGGGCCTCGATCAGGCGCGCCCGGGCCTGCCTTTTGAGCGGACACGCCGTCGATGGGCAGTCGATGTGGGCCTGCATTACCTGGTGTGCGTAGTCGATGGTCATCACCGGTACGGGCCGGTGATCGGTCACCGGTAGTCCGAACAGCATGGTTTACCTCGCAACGTCGGGGATGGTCTGGTTCGCGCCGGCCCGGTGGACACTGCGCGGTGTCTCCGGTTCTGTCGAGCCGGTGCGGGCGATATGGATAATCCCGCCACGGAATTTCCATGTCTGCGGCCGCGTACCCAGTCAACCATCCCCTTTCCCGATTGTGAATCGAAACGTAAGATTCAGTCGCACAACGGAATTGCTCCGGGTGGATTGGTAATTCCGAACAGTTCGACTGTTCCATTTGAGTTGGAATAACCGCGAGTAACGCTAACGAAGGGGAGAGACCTGTGTCGATCGAATCGAACGCCACGAACCCACCGACCCTGCCGCGCCGGGTCCTGGGCCGCCGCCTGCGGGAACTGCGTGAGGAGGCGGGGCTGAGCCGCGCGAACGCGGCCCGCCGGTGCGAGATGGGCGCGCAAACCCTGTGGCGCTTGGAATCCGGGCGCAACAGCGAGACCAAGAAGATGGTGGTCAACGCGCTGTGTGATACGTACCAAGCGAGTGCCGAAGACCGCCGCGAACTGCTGTGGCTGGTTGATGAATCCCGCAAGGACGGGTGGTGGCAGTCGTACGCCGATGCGATGGTGCCGGAGGTCGAAATGTATTTCGGGCTCGAACAGGCTGCGTGTGAGGCCTTCACATGGCAGACGGCAACTTTGCCGGGGCTGCTTCAAACTGCAGGCTACCGCCGTGCGCTGTGGGAAGTCGCGAAGTCACTCGGGCAGCCGGTAGATCTCGACCGTGAGATCATGCTGCTGCAACGACGTCAAGAGCGGCTGCAGGACACGTCGGGTTTCACCTTGTGCGCCGCACTCAGCGAGTTCGTGCTTCGGCATCCGACGGGTGGTGTCGAGACCATGGCGGACCAGTTGGATCATCTGGTCGAGATTTGCGCAATGCCGAATGTTTCGCTGCGAGTCGTACCCTTTCTTACCCCGGACCATCTCGGGTTGACGGCGAAGGACTTCATATACCTGGAATTCCCTGACCATCTGAATCCGGTGCTGACCGAGCCGCCTGTGGTCTATGTGGAGGGCTTCAGTGGGGCGTTGTACCTGGACAAGCAGAGTGAGATCGCCCGGTACCAGGCAGCTCGTAGTTCCATTCTGCAAGTAGCATTGGACGAACTGGACACACAGCGCCTCATCGAGGCGACGGCGAGGGAGTATCGGGCATGAGCATTGACCTATCCGACGCAGCCTGGTTCAAGAGCAGCCGTAGTGCCAGCGGCAAGGAGTGTGTCGAGGTGGCCCACTTGCAGCTCGGGATGGTGGGTGTGCGGGATTCCAAGAACCCCACTGGCCCAGCCCTCGTTTTCGGTCCGGGGGAATGGGACACCTTCACCGCCGGCCTGCGCACGGGCGCACTCGGCTCAGCGGACTGAATAGGTATATACCCGGACAAAACCGACCGCATCCTCGCCGCCCGGCTGGAGTGCGGTCGGTTCCGCATCATGGCGGCACCGAGGTCGGCCAGTACCGCGGCGGTGTCGGCGCCGAGCAGCGGGGCCCGTTCGTCCCGAAGTAACTGATTTCAGTTCGAGGTGAGTACGGCACCGAGGTCCGCCGCCAGCGCCTCCGCGATGGCGCGAGCGCCGGGCTCCAACTCGGCACGCCCCGCCCGAGGTCCGCTGATGCCTTCCCGTTCCGACATGTTCGAGCCGAAGACGGCCGCGCTGACGAAGACGTTGCTCTTCCGAAAGGCGCTCGAGGCGGTGTCGTCGGGAGCGCCCCAGGATTCGAAGGATTCGTCCCCGAGCCCGGTTGTCTCGCTGCCTGTCGTAGCGTCGAGTGCACGATCGAAATGCCGTTTCGTTGCCGCGACCGCATCATCGCCCAATCCCAGCGAGAACGACAGGGTGATGGTGCGTTGCAGAGGCTCTCCGGCCGACCAGGGGTCGCTCCGCTGATACTCGGCGGTGCACACTTTGACAGGCATGTCCGGCCTGGACAGTCCCGCGCTTTCATCTTCGAACCCGACTGCGTCGCTGAACAGTACGCCGGTGTAGGCGCGGATGGCACCGAGCGACGGCTCGGCAACCTGAGAGCAGGAATCGGTCAGCCCACCGAAGAGCGGTTCTGCTCCGGCCTGGCCGGCCTTCTCGACACCACATCCCGTCACGACTCCGAAAACCAACAGCGCACTCGCCGTGGATGATCGGAGTCCTCGGGAACGATCCTGCATCCGCCGCCAGCGATTCATTACTTGACTCCGTCCTGCTTCCAGCTGTCGTCCTGGTTGTCGTGCGCCGCACCAATGTCGTCGGCCTCTCCCCCGACCGCGGTCCGATAATCCTCCTCGGTGGCCCACCTGTGCGGTGGTCTGGCGGACGTGTGCATTCCGAGGACCCCGCCGGCCGGGCCCCGTTCTCGGTCCGGGGAGTGGGACGCCTTCACCGCTTGTCTGCGGGCGGGACTCTGCTCAGCGGACTGAGACATTTCTGCCAACTCTTCGGGCAGTCGCTCCAGTTCCTCCCAGGTCATGTACTCGGGGAGGTCGGGCTTCTTGATCCGGGCCGAGGACATGCCCGAATTGTATGGCGTGCGCACCCCTCGTCGGGGTCACTGCGGCGACCAGCGGCCCGGCCTGCTCGATGGCGAATCCATGTGGAAAGCCCTTTCTCCAGCGCTGGTGGGTCCGGATGGCCGCCGGTACCGTTGCCGTGTTCCGGGCCGCACACACGCGCCTCGAACGGGGAATCGGGACTACTCCAACGAGGTGAATAGAGATGGACGGACTCCGGACCGTGGTACTGATCGCGGCCACCGTGGCCACCGGGCTGATGGCGGGGGTGTTCGGCATCTACGCGGTGGCGATCATGCCCGGCCTGCGGACCACCGACGACCGCACCTTCATCGGCGCCTATCAGGCGATCGACCGCGCGATCATCAATCCACTATTTCTGGCGACCTTCCTGGGTGCACTGGTCCTGTCGGTCGCGGCGGCGCTGCTGAATCTCGGAGGCAACAGCCGGTCGGTGCTGCTCTGGGCGGCGGCTGCGGCAGTGCTCTACCTGGTGGCGGTGGTGATCACCTTTACCGTCCATCTGCCGCTCAACGACGCGTTGAAGGCCGCGGGCGCCCCAGCCGACCTGGCCGATCCGGTGGCGGTGCGGGAAGCGTTCGCCGAGGCGCGGTGGGCGGCCTGGAACATCGTGCGCACAGTAACGAGCACGGCGGCGTTCGCCTGCCTGGGCTGGGCGCTGGTGTTGTGGGGGAGGACCCAGGCCGCGAGCTGAGCGGCCTGCGTCATCAGGGGCTCCAGTACCCACTGCAGACCTAATCATGAGCCGCCCCGCACCCCAGAAGTCCCCGCCCCCTTCAACGTATTTCGCACAGTGGGACTTGCCGCAAGGCCGGGGTCATGGCGAAGAATACTCGGCCGAAGGCCAGGACCTGTGGAAATGCGGGGCTCATGCGGTGCGCGTGGACCGTGTGAGTGTCTGGCGGAAGTCGAGATAAAGGGGGTGGATCGTGTTCGATGTGATCATTGCCGGTGGCGGTCCGACCGGTTCGATGCTGGCCGGTGAATTGCGGCTGCATGGTGTGCGCGTGCTCGTACTGGAAAAGGAGGTGCAGCCGCCCGCTTTCGTCCGCTCGCTGGGTCTGCATGTGCGCAGTATCGAGGTGATGGATCAGCGGGGTCTGCTGGAGCGGTTCCTCGCGCGTGGCCGCAAGCATCCGCTCGGGGGGTTCTTCGCCGGGATCGCCAAACCCTCGCCCGAAGGTCTGGACAGCGCGCACGCCTACGTTCTCGGTATCCCGCAGACTGTCACCGACCCCCTGCTGGCCGAGCGCGCCGCCGAGCTCGGCGCGGAGATCCGGCGCGGCAGCGAGGTGACCGGGTTGAGTCAGGACGAGCAGGGGGTGGATGTCGAACTGGCCGACGGTACGCGGTTGCGCGCGCGTTATCTCGTGGGCTGCGACGGTGGCCGCAGCACCATCCGTAAGCTGCTCGGTGTCGATTTCCCTGGCGACCCGTCCCGGAACGACACGCTGCTGGGCGAAATGGCGGCGACCGAGGATCCGGCCGCGATCACCGCCACCGTCGCCGAGATCCGTAAGACCCAACTGAGATTCGGCTTGGGGCCGCTCGGCGACGGGGTGTATCGCGTCGTCGTTCCCGCGGCCGAGGTTGTCGAGGACCGTTCGGTCGCACCGACCCTCGAGGAGTTCGCGCAGCAGCTGCGAAAGTTCGCCGGCACCGACTTCGGCGTCCATTCGCCGCGGTGGCTGTCGCGTTTCGGCGATGCCACCCGGTTGGCCGAGCGGTATCGAGTCGGGCGGGTGCTGCTGGCCGGCGACGCGGCGCACGTCCATCCACCGATGGGCGGCCAGGGGCTCAACCTCGGCATCCAGGACGCGTTCAACCTCGGCTGGAAACTGGCCGCCGAAATCAACGGCTGGGCGCCGACGGGATTGCTGGACAGCTATGAGAACGAACGACGGCCGGTGGCGGCCGACGTGCTCGACAACACCCGCGCGCAGGCGGAGCTGATGTCCACCGAACCCGGCCCGCAGGCGGTGCGCCGGCTGCTGGCGGAATTGATGGACTTCGAAGAGGTGAACCGCTACCTGATCGAGAAGATCGTCGCGATCGGCATCCGCTACGACTTCGGCGAGGGGCACGAGCTGCTCGGCCGGCGCCTGCGTGACATGCGATTGGGGCGCGGCCGCCTCTACGAGTTGATGCACGCCGGTCGCGGCCTGCTCCTCGACCGGACCGGGCGGCTCTCGGTCGCCGGGTGGGCGGATCGGATCGATCACGTCGTCGACAGCAGTGACGAACTCGACGCACCTGCCGTTCTCCTTCGCCCCGACGGCCACGTGGCATGGGTCGGCGACGAGCAACAGGATCTGCAAGAGCACCTGCCGCGCTGGTTCGGCGCGGCTGGAACGTAACTGGGAAAGCGATCGCCTCTCCCGGGCGAGGTCCTGCCGATCGGGGTGGATCGTGCTGTGCAAGGGCCGACGGGGGCGAGCGACGCGGGTCTGATGGGTGGGCGCCGGCCGATTCGTGGGCGTGTCGGTCTTCCAGTTCTTTGCGCAGTACCGGCACGACTTCCTCGGCGAGATCCTGCCGCTTCAGTGTTGTGCCGCGAATGGCGTATTGCCCGGATGCCGAACCGTCGTTCTGCCGCGGCGGCGTCCGAATCCGCCACCGCGGGGCCGTTCGGTGTCGGATTGCGGCGTACACGCGCGAAGGTCGTGGCCGTTTACCGATGGCGACAGACGCTTGTCGCCATGGGACACGACATCAACGGTTTCCACCACGTCGGAATCGTCAATCGCGATTTGGACGCCATGGAGGCGACGTATCGGTCGTTCGGGTTCGCCCTGAGCCCGCGGTCGCGGCATATGTTGTCCGAACGTCCGGGGGCGCCGTTGACGGCGGGGTGTACGGCCAATATGTGCGCGTTGTTCGGTGATTCGTATATCGAGCTGCTGGGCATCGTGGACGACTCCGCCCCCGACCCGTGGCATACCAAGCAGATGGTGGAGCAGCACGAAGGCCTGCGGATCCTCAGCTTCGAGACCGCGGATGCGGAGGGCACCGACGCGCGACTGGGGGCGGCCGGGCTGCGTACCTCCGGGGTGCTGGAGCTCGAGCGTCCGGTCGACACCGAGGACGGCCCGGCGGTGCTGCGGGCCCGGTCGGTCCATCTGGACCCGCGGTCGACGGTCGTGGGCTATATCGGGGTCGCCCAGCACCTCACCCGTGAGTACGTGCTGCAACCGCGTTACCTGACCCATCCCAACGGCGCCCTCGGGTTGGGTGCCATGCTGATCGTCGCCGCCGACGCCGAACGCGACGCCGTCGTAGGGCGCTATCAGCACGTTCTGGGCGTCGCGCCGGAGACCGCCGGCCCGGCGACCGTCCTGGCCCGCGGCAACGCGCGCCTCGAGATCGTGTCCGCGTCGGCCGCACCGGAGGTGCTGCCGGGTGAGACGGCGCCGGCGCCGTCGTATCTGGCGGCGCTGACCGTTGTCGTCGACGATATCGGCCGGGCTCGCACATTCGTCGAGGAAGCGGGCACCGAGACGCGGACCACCGGCAGCGGATTCTTCGTTTCCGGCCGCGACGCCTGCGGTTGCGGGCTGTTCTTCAGCGCGTGGCGATGATCGTCGACACCACCGGCGGCGAGGTCCGGGGGACCGGGTCCGGCCCGGTCACCGCGTTCCGCGGGATCCCCTATGCCCGCGCCGCCCGATTCGCGCCACCGGCGGCCGTATCGCCTCGGGCCGGGGTTTTCGATGCCGTGCGACCCGGCCCGGCGGCGCCTCAGCTGCCCTCACGGCCGGCCGAAAAGTAGCCGCAGTGTGTAACGGGATTGCCACGCAGGGGCGCAATGAGGCGGGACTCTGAGCCGGAGGGTTCGCCGGGTCCGGCGACCGTGAACTGTGAACGGCCTGCACGACTGCGCTATCGCCCGGCACGCCGCCATACGGGCGACAGGCGCCAGGCACGGACGCGCCGTGCCGCCGGGGTGCGCAACCTAGCCGTCGATCGCGGCTCCGGCCGCCGGGAACGACTGCGTCTGTTCGCCGATATCGCACCGGTATTGTGCCTAGGATTCGTCCGGTGACGAATTCCGACCAGCTATCGCCCCGAGCCCCGCACAGCTCACCGACCGGTACCGACGGCCCACGAATCCCGCTGTATGTACCGGAGTTCGCGGTCGATCCGCACAGCACCTATCGCGCGATGCGGGAACAGTACGGGTCGCTGGTTCCGGTGGAGGTAGCTCCGGGAGTGCCCGCGACGCTGGTGATCGGCTATTACACCGCACTGCGTATCTTCGGCGATCCGGACCATTTTCCGGCCGATCCGCGTACGTGGCAGCGCGATATTCCCGCGGATTGCCCGGTACTGCCGCTCATGCAGTGGCGGCCGAACGCCCGGCGTAACGACGGCCGCGCACACGCGCGGTACCGGCAGGCCATCGTCGCGGGGCTGGCTGAGGTCGACCCGTACGGCCTGCACGCGACTGTGGAGCAGATAGCTGTTCCGCTGATCAACTCCTTCTGCGGCGACGGATCCGCTGATCTGATCCGGCAGTACGCGTTTCCACTCACCTTCGCGGTGCTGAACGCGATGTTGGGCTGTCCCACCGAGATCGCGCAGCGGGCCGCGACAGGCATGGCGGCGATGTTCGAGGGCGTCGGCGCGGAGGAGGGAGCACAGGTGCTGATGAAATCGCTGGCGGATCTGGTCGAACTCAAACGCGCCGAACCCGGTGATGATGTGACGACGCGGATGATGCGGCATTCGAGCGCATTGACCGACCCCGAGCTCATGAACCAGGTGGGCACGCTCTACGGGGCCGGTATCGAACCGCTGCAGAATCTGATCGTCAACGCGCTGCGACTGATGCTCACCGACGAGCAGTTCGGGGGCCGGGCGCTCGACGGCAGCCTGTCCACCCGGGACGCGCTGGACGAGGTCCTGTTCAACGATCCGCCGATGGCGAATTTCTGCTTCACGTTCCCGAAGCAGCCGATCCTCATCGACGATGTCTGGTTGCCTGCCCATCAGCCCGTCGTCATCAGTATGGCCGCATGTAATACCGATCCGGTGATCGGGAGCAACCAGCATGCGGGCAACCGCGCGCATCTGGCCTTCGGTGGTGGGCCGCACGTCTGTCCGGCGAGTTCACTGGCCTATCTGATCGCGCAGGATGCCATCGACCAGCTGCTCGACGGCCTGCCCGAGATCCGGCTGGGGGTGCCGGCCGGTGAGCTGACCTGGCGTACCGGTGCGTTCCATCGGGCGTTGACCGCGCTACCTGTCGTCTTTCCGCCCTCACCCCCGCTGTTGCCGGTATAGCCGTCAGCTGTCGCGCAACCTGTCCACGCTGTGCAGC
Source organism: Nocardia fusca NBRC 14340 (assembly GCF_001618425.1). Lineage (GTDB taxonomy): Bacteria > Actinomycetota > Actinomycetes > Mycobacteriales > Mycobacteriaceae > Nocardia > Nocardia fusca. Next base: position 48,577 of record NZ_BDCU01000050.1, on the reverse strand, counting down.
CAGTCGTCGACGATCCGGTCGGCCACGGTCGGATCGGCGCGCATGAGGCGGGTCAGTTCGAGTCCGCGCACGAGTGCCATGAGTGATTCGAAGGCCGTGCGGGCCGCTTCGGGATCGGCGATGCCCGCATGCTGCTGGAAAATCACTCGGAGTGCGGACCCCAGCCGCTTCTCCGCCGGTAGTAACGCCGCGCGCAGTTGCGTGTCGGTGCGGGAGGCGGCCCACAGCTCGAGAGCGGCCTGAAAGGGCGGCCCGGTCATCGCCGACCGGATCGCGTGCACCAGCTGTGCCAAAGCCTCGGGGCCGTTGCCGAGATCTGCGACGACTTCACCTAGGTGACGCAGGCGTATATCGGCGATGTGGTGGATCGCGGCGACCAGTAATTCCGATTTCGAGGGGAAATGATGGAGCAGCGCACCCCGCGATACTCCGGCCGCCTCCTGGATTCGTTGCGTGGTCGTCCCGGCGTAGCCGTGCTCCACCAGACACCGGATCGTGGCATCGAGCAGTGCCGCATGGGTTTTCGCATGCTGCTCCCTACGGGTCGGGATTGCCGCGCGCGCTGCCGGTGGCGCGGAAGCCGGCCGCTCCGAACCTCCACCGTGCTCGGCGCGGACCGGATCCCGGTTCACAATGTGTCCAGCCGGCCGTCGGCGATCTGGTCGCGAAGCCGGAATTTCTGGAGTTTGCCCATCGCGTTGACGGGAAAGCTCTCGGCGACGTACCAGGATTTGGGGGCCTTGTGCGGGGCGAGCCGTTCCCTCAGGTAATCGTGCAGTTCCGCAGGTGTGGGGGTGGGTTGTGCAGGGTCCGGCCGGACCACGGCGGCCACGCTTTCGCCCCAGGTTTCGTCGGGCAGGCCGAGGACGGCCGCGTCGGCGATCGCTGGGTGCGCGGCCAGGGCTTGTTCGATCTCGCGGGGATAGATGTTCTCCCCGCCGCGGATGATCATATCCTTGAGCCGCCCGGTGACCCGGATGTATCCGCGGGCGTCCATTGTCCCGAGATCGCCGGTGTGCAGCCGGCCCTCGGCATCGATCGTCTGCGCGGTCTCGGCGGGCATATCGAGGTATCCGATCATCTGCTGGTAGCCACGGGCGCAGATCTCGCCCTCGACCCCGATGGGCTGCACCACACCGGTGCCGGGATCGACGATGGATACTTCCACTCCGGGAAGGGGCCGCCCCGCCGTGAACCGGTTGTCCTCGCGGCTGTCGGCCGGACTCGTCTGGCATACGACCGGCCCGAGTTCGGTCTGACCGTAGACCGCGCTGGTCGCGGCGCCGCAGACCGTCGCCCAGCTGTCGACCAGGGCCGGCGGGACGGCATCGCCCCCGGACATGACGACCCGCAGCGCACCGAGATCGAAATCGGCCAGCCCGGGATGTGCGAGCAAGGCGTGCAGCATCGCGGGCACGCCACCGTAGATCTCGGCGCGATGATCCTGGATCGCCGTCAGCATAGTTGTGGGATCGAAGATCTCGGCGAGCACGAGCGTGGCCCGCTGGTGCATCGAACCCAGCGCGGCCAGACCGCAGCCGGCGGTGTGGAACAGCGGCAGTGCCGTGGCGAATGTCGCTCCCGGTGATGCGCCGCAGCGGTCCCGGACAAAGGCCGCGTTGGTCACCATCGACCGGTGTGCGAGGACCGCCGGCTTCGCCCGACCGGTGGTGCCGGAGGTGAATTGGATCTGGGTGGCCGACAGTGGATCGACCACCGGTAACTGCGACCGTTTCGCGGTGCGGCGCACTTCGTCGAGCCAGCCCTCGAAGGTGACGGATTCCCGCACCGCGGGCGCGGCGGGCAGCACGGCGCGGATCAGTGCGGCCATATCGGTGCCGCGGAAGCGGTCGGTGTAGAAGACCCCGGCCGCGTGTGACCTGTCGAGCGCGTATTCGAGTTCGGGGCCGCGCAGCGCGGGATTGGTCGTGACGAGCACCAGACCGCCGAGGGCGGCGCCGTACTGGAGTACCAGCCATTCGGGGACATTCGGTGCCCATACCGCTATATGTTCACCGGGCTGGAAACGGTCGAGCAACCAGGCTGCCGCATGTTCGGCATCGTCGCGTAACTGTGCGTAAGTCCAGGTGCGGGCATTGCGGTCGGGCGCGACCGAGACGAGCGCGAGCCGTTCCGGTGCCTCGGCGGCCGCCTGCTGGAGCAGTTCGCCCACGGTCAGCTCGAGCACGGGCCTGCTGGTGTCGATCGGCCATACGGATCGGGTGAGCGCGGTCATCGGCGGCGCTCCGCGGTGGCGGCCGCTCTCTCGTCGAGTTCGCGTTTCATGCGGGCGATTTCGTCGTCGGACGGGATCTCGCCGCCACCGTCGGGGATGAAACGACCGGTATCACGCCACTGGACCGCGGCGTCGAAGCCGTGTTGCTGGGCGAAGTCGACGAACCAGCGGCCTTCGGGGGAGTGACGGGTGATGCCGTCGAAGAGAACGGCCAGGTTCTGGGTGGTTTGCAGGCCCATGTTGTCGTAGGCCTGGTTGATCATCATCTTCTGCATGACCAGCTGATTGGTCGGAACCCCGGCCATCCGGTCGACGAGGTCTTCGACCGCGGTGTCGAGTTCGGCCGCCGGTACCGCGTCGATGACCAGCCCCCACTCCCGGGCTCGGACCCCGTCGATGGTGTCACCGGTGAGCAGCATACGTTTGGCGCGTTCGGCACCGAGGCGATACACCCACATCGCTGTCGTGGGGCAGCCCCACACCCGGGCCGGCATGTACCCGATCCGGGCGTCCTCGGCCATCACGACCAGATCGCAGGAGAGGGCGATATCGCTGCCGCCCGCCACCGCGTAACCGTGCACCTTGGCGACGGTCGGCTTGGCCGAGCGCCAGAGCGAGAAGAAGTGGTCGGTGTTGGCCTTCATCATCCGGAAGTCCTTGATCGGATCCCAGACCGCACCCTGATGTTCTTCGCCGCCTTCGGCGTAGAGCTTCAGATCGTAGCCCGCGCAGAAGGCGCGCCCGGCTCCCTGGATCACGATGACACGCACGGAATCGTCGGCATTCGCCGCGGCGACGGCCTCGCCGATCTCGCGGGCCATCTCGCCGGTGATCGCGTTCAGCCGCTCCGGGCGGTTCAGGGTGAGGTAGGCGCGATGGTCGCGTACTGCGTAGTCGACCGTGTTACCGGCGAAGGTCATCTCGGTATTCCAATCTCGGCGGCGTCGGTGCCGAGAACGCTTTCACAGTCCGATTGGACTGTCAATGCAGCGTCCGGCCCCGGGGCCGACCTACGGGCGATCCGTATACCGTCCGCCACGGCTCGTCCACCACCGGGATGCCCTGCCACGGGCGTGGCGGGATGGTCGGACCACTGGTACCGCAGGAGTAGACGCCGGGTGTCGGTACGGTGCCCTACCATCGCCGAATGTCGTTCACCCTGCGCCAGTGGCATACCGATACCGGCGAACCCGAGCCGGAACCCGCGGTGCGGCAAACGCCGATAGCACACCGAGCGCCGCTCGGTCCCTGGACATTCGAGATCCGCAGCGACATCCCACTGTCGCCGGTCGACTGTGAACGGATCATCGCCTCTATCGTTTCGCCGGACGGTGCCGGACAGGACCGCGGAGACGTCCCGGCCGATGCGGCCGTGCGGGCGGGTGCCGAACTCACCGAAGCGCTGGGCACCGGGCGCAGACTGGACGACTACCTCGAAGACGATGTGTCGCCGTTCATCCGGACCGACTTCGGTGACGACGAGGCGTGGCGGGTCGTGGCCGCATTGGCGATGGCGCCCGGCGTGGGCGAGGATGCAGCCTTCGTTGCCACGCTGACCTGCATCGACAACCCGGAGAACGACGGCTTGTCGATCGATGCACTGCTCGGCAAGATCGGCGACCGGCCGACCTACTTTGCCTTCCTCGCCGACACCGTCACCCTCACCGACCCCGAACATCCGATCCTCGCCGTCGACACCGGCCCGGAGGAGACCGGTCACGAACGCGGCCGGACCGTCCGAATCCTCCCGTCGGAGATGTGGGGCATCGAAAACAATCTGTCCATCGCCAATATGGACTTCGCGGACTTCGCGGACTTCGCCGACGCCGCCGACCCGGACGGTGTGTTCCGCGGCTTCGCCTGAGGGCCTGCGGCGGCCGCAATCGACGTTACAGCCGCCGCAACTCGCTGCGGGCGGAACCCCGATTCGCGTTCCACTGTGCGGACCAGGGGAGCCGTTGAGGACATGACATCTTTGTCACTTCACTGTCGGAGTCGCCTCGATGGTCCAAGCGAGGTCGTGGCGGGAAAGAGCTTCGAGGAAGTCGGCGGGATCGAATGCTTGCGCGGGGGTGCGTACTCCGGCGGCAGTGTCGCTTGCCGCCAATCGCCGGGCTGCTTCGACCACGGCGGCGGCAGTGGTTCCGTAGGTGTCTCGGCCTCGGATGATTCCGCGTGTCTGCTGACCCTGGTGGTCCACGGCATCGAGCAGGTAGGTGAATTGCCGCCCGGCGCGGTCTCGCTCGGTCGGGCCTGCGGGAAGCCACTGTGCGGTGCCTACTTTCTCGATCGAAGCCGGGCACATCCGATGCTCGCCGATCTGCCCGAGGTCATCCATCTGCCCGCCCCGGAAACTCGCCACACCCCGATCGGGGCGATCATCGATCTCCTGGACAGCGAACTCGCCGCCGACCGGCCCGGTCACGATGCCATGCTCCGTTCACTGCTCGACGCGCTACTGCTACACATCCTGCGCGGCTGGCTCGACCGCCAAACCGGCACCGGGTGGTCGGCCGCGTTACACGACCCAGCCGTCGCCGCGGCGCTCTCGGCCATCCACGGCTCGCCCGGGCACGACTGGACAGTCGCCGAACTCGCGTCGCACGCGGGGATTTCGCGAGCCGGCCTCGCCCGCCGATTCACCGACCTCATCGGCCGTCCACCCATCGCCTACCTCACTTGGTGGCGCATGACCCTCGCGGCTCGGCAACTGCGCGACACCGATACCCCGCTGACGGTCATCGCTCGAGACTCGGGTTATGCATCCGAATTCGCGTTCGCCCACGCGTTCAAAAACGAATTCGGCCAGCCACCAGGTCGATTCCGACGAAAGAACCCGCCAGCTCAACCACCGGATCAGGACGTGGGACGTTCGACCGGCTTCGCGGCTCGCGCGGTCACACGCGCCATGGAATCCGAAGAATAGACCCGAACACTCGGCACCCAGGAAGCCACACCAACTTTTCGCAGACCACGTCGGCAGCCGCCCGCTGGGAAAGTCCGCTCGGCCAGGGCAGTGCGGCGTCCATTGCGAGGCTCGGGTGGCCATCGCGGACCGGACAGGTCCGAGAACCCGCCCGGCCGGTTCGTGACGCGATGAATTCCCGACCCGCAAGGCGTCGTCACCGGTATGTCGACGCATATTCTCGAAACCGCCGGTGCCGATATCGTCTACGACGTGCACGGCCCGCTGCCCACCGCCGGAGGACGGCCGCCACTGTTCATGATCGGCCAGCCTATGGAAGCCGCCGGATTCCGCGCGCTCGCCGCGCATTTCCCCGACCGCACCGTCGTCACCTATGACCCGCGGGGCATCGGCCGCAGCGTTCGTAAGGATGGTCGCGTCGATCACGTGCCGGAGGTCCAAGCGGAGGACGTGCATGCCGTTGTCGAGGCGCTGGTTGCCGGTCCGGTCGAGATGTTCGCAAGCAGCGGCGGCGCGGTGACCGCACTCGCGCTCGTGGCGGCCCACCCCGGCGACGTGATCACGCTGGTGGCGCACGAGCCGCCGCTGATCCCGGTGCTGCCCGATGCCGCGGCCGCCGAACGTGCTCGCGCGGCCGTGCGTGACGCGTACGAGGCAAAGGGTTTCGGTGCCGGGATGGCGGCTTTCGTCGCGATGACTTCCTGGGGAGGCGAGTTCACCGAGGAGTACTTCGCGCAACCGGCCGCCGACCCCGCCCTGTTCGGCATGCCGACCGAGGACGACGGTTCTCGGGACGACCCGCTGCTGTCGGATCGGTCCTGGTCGGTGAGTAGCTATCGGGTCGACCCCACCGCAGCAGCCACCGCACCGACCCGCATCATCATCGCGGTGGGAGCGGAAACAGGGAATACGTTCACCGGCCGCACCGCGACAGCCACCGCCGAATTGTTCGGTCAGCGCGTGACCGTGTTCCCCAGTCATCACGGCGGCTTCCTCGATGGAGAATTCGGATACGCCGGGGAGCCCGAGAAATTCGCACGCAGGCTGCGGGAGGTCCTGGACGATCAGGGATGAGCCCGTAGCGACCGACGGGCAGCGCCGGGCCGCCGCCGGTGTGCTGCCGGCGTGGCATGCGGGGTCGACACCGAGCCGGACGGGAATCGCTGCGCGACCGGCACCCCGAGCGGCGGATTGCCCGGTGCTGCTCGACGCGTGTGGGCAACCGGTTGTGGCGTTAGGATGTCCGGTGATCTGTACATTACCGACCGAAGCCAATCGCGACCGGCACCATTCGGCCCGGGCTCTCGTCCTCGACCGCCACCAGAACGCTTCGACACTTTCGTCACCCGGCGGACAACGAGTCGCGTTGTCGCTCCGGGCAATGCAGGAAGACCCGTGGCCCCGGGTAGCGCCGCGGAGCGGGCAGGTGGTCACCGGACCGGTCGCCAAGATCGTGTCGTTCGGCGTCTTCGTACGCATCGAAGACCGAGCGGACGGCTTCGAAGGACTCGTGCACACCAGCGAGCTGGATGAATCGACCGGAGACGTCGTCGAGGTCGGCGACGTCCTCACCGTGAAGATCATCGATGTCGACCTCGCCCGGCGCCGTATCACTCTGTCTCAGAGGCAGCCCCGTGCACCCCGCCACGAGAGGTGACCGACGACGTCACCACAATCCGCGCGGGACGCCGCCGCTGTCAGCGGATGCTATTTGGTAGCGGACGGTCACCGACGGGTATCGGGGACGGCCTGGCATGTGAGGAATGCAGCCCGTCGCTTGGCAGCGTCCCTGCAGGACTGTGCAGGGCCGGTGGTGTATCTCGTTCAGAACAGTTCGAGCCGGGCGGATTGCTCGGCTATCCGGGTCCGATCCAGAAGCCCCCTTTATCGATCACGATTTCGGAGGGCCCGGCCACCGTACCGGCCTTGTATACGGCCTCGCTGAGATGCGTCGACATCAACAGCATCCACGTCTCCCACGGAGTGCTCGCCCCACCGGGCTTTCCGGCGTCTGTTGCGACGCTTGTGTAGTAGTCGCGAAGCTGTTGCCCGGTGAACCGAAACGTCAGCGGAGGATCCACCGGTGAGCCGGCGGTAGCGGTGACTTGCAGCCTGCCTGCATCGTCGCGGCCGATTCGGTACCCGGCTTCGGTGCCGGCACGAATGACCGACTCGATGAGTTCGTCGATGCTGGGCTCAGGCTCTGCCATCACAGCCTCCTCCGGGGTATGCGGTAACGATCACGCCGTTCGCGTTCACTATCACGGTGGGCTGAACGGTTTTGGCTATGGCTCCGGTAGCACGATTCACCAGGTAGATCTGGCCAGTATGACAGTACTTGCCATCGCGGACCGGGCCGCGCCAGTCCGGGGCGTCGTGAGCCTTGGCCATCGCCATATCGGCGATGTCCCGCCAGTTCCGGCCCTCGATTGCCGCCAGGTTCTCCCAGTCGGTCATATGCCGCTGTTGGATATGCCGGTATCCGCTCCTGTCGTTACCGCAGAGCAGCTTCCATTCACCGAAGGTTGTGACGACCTTGTCCTCCGGCGAGCTGGCTCCGCACGCCCCCCACGGAAAGGATGCATGAGCCACCGGAATCGGCGTCAACCCCATGATCGGCAACACTGCCGCGGCCGCGGCCATCACAAGTACACGTATCTTCAACTCGACTCCCCACCTCGCACCGATCGGTGCCCTGCTTTACAAAGGGATTTGACGGTGCAGGCGCTGTTCCGGTTCCGCCTCTTCGCCGCCGCGCCCGGGCCCTAAAGAAACCGCTGGTAAGGCTGCTGAAACCGCACGGGACTCAGTTTTCGGCGCGGGCCCTGCGGCACAGTCCGACGCCTGTGCCGATCGAGCAATGGCGAAAGATGATCACGGGCAACGGCCGGAGGCTGCGATAAAGGTGGTGGGGTAGATGAGATCGCGCGAGTCGGCGACGAGCAGGAGAGCCTGACCGAGCGCTTGCCGCGTGCAGCCCGCACATTCAAGGGCGCGGTCATCTACAGCAGCATGTGAGGAATCGGCCTCGGCAAGGGCCAGGTATCCGAGGTTGCCCTACAACACTGAGTACACAGCACGCATGCGTGGCACCGGCGGCACCGGCTCATTCATAGCGGACGGTTACCGACGGGGTGTCGGGGACGGCCTGGCAGGTGAGGATGTAGCCCTCTTCGAGGTCGTCGTCGGTGAGGGCGTCGTTGACCCGCATGGTCGCCTTACCCTCGGTGAGTTTGGCCATGCAGGTGGCGCAGTTGCCGGATTCACAGGAGAACGGGGGCGTGAGCCCGGCCCGGCGGGCGCTCTCCAACAGGGTTTCGCCGTCGCGGCGCGGGACGGACTTCTTCTTGCGGTTGAGGAAGATCGTCACCGTGCCCTCCTCGGTGGCGGCGGATTGCACAGGGGCGGCCGCTGAAGCGCCGGTGCTCGCCGCCGGTGCCACGGGACCGGTGGCGGTCGCCGGGGTGGCGGGGCCATCCGACAGGGCCGCGACGGGGGCCGGGGCAGCGGTGGAGCCCGCCGGTGTCGCAGGACTGGGGATGGCGGCCGCAGTCGGATTCGTTGTGGACACGGTTTGTGCCGGCGAATTCGAGGCACCGACCGCGGGCGCGGTGGGCTTGGCGGCGGCCCCGCCGAAACGCTCGGAGAAGATCCGGCCCGGGCCCGGTAGTGCGTTCTCGACGAGCTCCATAAAGGGTTCCGGCCCGCAGATGTAGGCGTCACCGGCGGTGTGAGGGCCGACGAATTCGAGGACCTTCGCGGCATCCACGTAACCGTGTTCGTCGTCGCGGTGCCGCACGACCGTCAGCCGGCCGGGGTAGCGGGCGGCCAGTTCGTCCAGGGCGGCTTCGAAGATGGCGGAGGTGCGGTCGCGGTCGGCGCACAGCAGCCGGACTTCGCGGTCGGTGGTCGCCAGGGTGTTCTTGGCCAGCGAGATGATCGGGGTGATGCCGCTGCCGCCGGAGAACCCGAGCACCGGGACATCGCCTGCGCGTAGGCAGAATCGGCCGGTCGGCACCGTCAGCTCGACCTCGTCGCCTTCGCCGAGGTTGTCGTGCATCCAGTTCGACACTGTGCCGCCGGGTACGCGTTTGACCGTGGTCATGAACTCGGTATCGGTCACCGGGCAACTCGACATCGAGTACGAGCGGAAGTACGGCTTGCCGTCGACCACGACCTTGAACGTGCAGAACTGGCCGGCCTGGTAGGAGAAGGGGCCGTCGTGCGGTTCCAGCACGAAGGTGCGGGTGTCCGGTGTCTCCTTCACGATGCGCGTCACCTTCGCGCGCCGGAACAACGGTGGTCTCGCCATGGTCGCCTCCTTCTGGTATTAAGATTCTATCCAGGCGAGAATAGTATTCTCAAATTCGGATAGGAACTGCCATGAAGTGCTACCGGATCGGGGGACGCAGATGACGGGTCCCACCGTGCTCGCGTTCGATGACCGCGAGTACACCCGCGCCGAACTGGATGCGGCGGCCGACGGTCTGGCCGAGCTGCTCGCACAACGCGGGGTCGGGTCCGGGCAGCGAGTGGCGTTGATGTCCTCGAACCGCCCGGAATTCGTGACCGCGGTGCTGGCGGTCTGGCGGCTGGGTGCCGCGGTCGTGCTGCTCAGTCCGGCGTGGAAACGCGCCGAGGTCGCGCACGCGCTCGAGATCACCGGCGCGCGGCACGCGCTCGGCGATCATCCGGTGCTGGCCGAACTCGCGGACATGATCTCCCTGGACGAACCCACGCCCCCGCCTACCCGCACGTTCGCCGAGCCCGATCCCGGCAGCGACGCGGTGCTCGTGTTCAGTTCCGGCACCACCGGTATGCCGAAAGCGGTCCGCCACACCCACGCGTCGTTCGCGGCGGCGGTGCGGCACTGGCGTGACGCGCTGCAACTGGGCTCGGGCGACCGGATCCAGGTGGCCACACCGCCGTCGCATATCCTCGGCATCCTCAATATCGTCACCGCGCTGGACTGCGGTGCCTGGGTGCGATTGCACCGGCGGTTCGAACTGGAACGGGTGCTGCGGCACATCGAATCGGACAAGATCACCATCGAGATGGCGGTCGCCCCGATCGCCCTGGCGATGGCGCAGCACCCCGGTCTGGAGTCCTACGATCTGTCCTCGCTGCGCTACATCATGTGGGGCGCGACTCCGGTGACGGCCAGTGTGGCCGAAACCGTCACCCGGCGCACCGGTGTCACCTGGTTGCCCGCCTACGGGGCGAGCGAACTCCCGGTGATCGCCTGCAATCGGATCGACTCTCCGCGGCTCGATTCCGTCGGCAAGGCCGTCCCCGGCGTCGATGTACGGGTGGTGTCGCTGGCGGACGGACGACCCGTCGCGCCGGGGGAGGACGGCGAAATCCAGTTGCGCGCCCAATCGGTGATGGCGGGCTATCTGCCCGATTCCGCCACCGCGGGGGCATTCGACGACGGCTGGTATCGCACCGGCGATGTCGGGAACCTGGACGCGGACGGCTGGCTGCGGCTCACCGACCGCTCCAAGGAAATGATCAAGGTCCGCGGCTTCCAGGTGGCGCCGGCCGAGATCGAAACCGTGCTGCACGGCCACGCCGCGGTCGCCGACTGCGCGGTGTTCGGGGTGCCCGACGGGGCGAACGGCGAAGCGATCGTGGCGGCCGTCGCGCTCGCGAGCCCGGTGACGGCCGAGGAACTGATGACGACCGTGCAGGAGCGGCTGGCCGGGTACAAGCGGTTGCGGCAGGTGCTGTTCGTGGACGAGATACCCCGCCTGCCGTCCGGCAAGGTGTTGCGGCGAGTGCTGAAGGAGCGGTATGGACGTCCGGCTGACGAGTGAACAGCGGCAACTGCGCGACGCGGCCGCGAAACTGGCCGACGGACTCGGCCCGGGTTCGGTGCTGGACCTGGCCGATGCCCGCCGCCGCACCCGGTTGGAGGACGCGGTCGCGGGCACCGGTTTCCGGGAACTGCGCTCCGACGGCGCCTCCGGGGTGGAGGTGGCGATCGTGGCCGAGGAGTTCGCGCGCGGACTGGTCGATGTCCCGTTCCTGGGCCCGGTCCTCGCCGACGATCTGCAGGGCCGGCTCGACGGTGACACCGCACGGTGGACGGTGGCGCACACGGGCGTCGCGATCGACGCCTCCGGCCGCGACCGGGTGCTGAAACTGGAGGGCAGCGGTGTATTCGCCGGGCCGGTCGGCGACGAGGTCGCCGGTGCGGATCTCACCCGGGCCGCGGGTGCGGCCGCGGGCCCCTGGGAACCCCGGGGTGATATCTCCGCGGGACACCGGGATCGCTGGCTGGCCCTGGCGCTCACCACCACCTGCGCCGATCTGGTCGGTGCCGCGCGCGGTGCCCAGCGGCTCGCGGTGGAGTACGCGAAAGTCCGTAGCCAGTACGGGAACACGATCGGCTCATACCAGGCGATAGGTCACCTGCTGGCGGAGAGCGAGGCCCTGATCGAGGGCTCGATCAGTGTGCTCTGGCATGCCGCCTGGGCCGTCGACGAACTCGAGCCGGAGCAGGCCCTGCGGGCGGCCCGGATCGCCAAGATCTACGCCGCCCGCGCCGCCCGGACGGTCTGCGAAACAGCGATCCAGGTGCACGGCGGGATCGGCAACACGTGGGAATGCCTGGCCCATGTGTATCTGCGGCGGGCCCTGGTGTCCACCGAACTGTTCCCCGTTCGCCTGGAGGAGGCCGGCCTTGGACTTTCGTGATTCCCCGGAGGAGGCGGCGTTCCGGGAACGCCTGCGCGACTGGCTCGCCGGGGTGGCGGGCACCTACCCGACCTCCGGCGACGAGTACTGGGCCCGGCAGGGCGAATGGCATTCCGAGCTGTACCGGGCCGGATTCTTCGGGCTGTCCTGGCCCAAGGAGTACGGCGGACAGGAACTGCCGCCGGTCTACGACGTGATCCTGGACGAGGAACTGGCGATCGCCGGGGCGCCGCCGCGGCCGAGTCTCGGCTACCTGATCCAGGGTCTCGGCCACCACGCGAGCCCGGAGCTGTGCCGGCGTTTCCTGCCCGGCATGATCGACGGAAGTCAGCGCTGGTGCCAGGGTTTCAGTGAGCCGGGCGCCGGATCGGATCTGGCCTCCCTCACCACCACGGCCACCCGCGACGGCGACGAGTACATCATCCACGGGCACAAGATCTGGACCAGCTACTCCGATGTGGCCGACTGGTGCCTGCTGCTGGCCCGCACCGATCCCACCGCGCCACGGCACAAGGGGATCTCGGCGTTCGTGCTCTCCATGAAACAGCCCGGAGTGGAGCAGCGGCCGCTGGAGATGATGAGCGGAGTGACCACCGAATTCGGCCAGGTGCTCTTCGACGGCGCGCGGGTGCCCGCGGATCAGATGGTGGGCGCGCCCGGCGAGGGCTGGAAACTGGCCATGACCGTGGTCGGACACGAACGCGAACCATCCACCCTCGGATACGCCGCGCGCTACGGGAAGCTGGTGCGCCAGCTGGCCGCGCGCACCGACGGCGCGGTACCGGACGAACTCGCGTGGGCGGCGGTCCAAGCGGAGATGCTGCGACTGCACGTCCGCCGGCGGCTGTCCGAACAATTGGACGGGGTGACCCACGGTCCGCAGGGTTCGCTCGACAAATTGCTCATGACCTGGGTCGACCAGTCGGTTGGGCATGCCGCGCTCGCCGTGGCGGGCACCGGCGACCAGGAGATGTTCGGCTCCTATCTCTACAGCCGCGCGCAGAGCGTGATGGGCGGGACATCGCAGATCCAGAAGAACATAATCGCCGCGCGCATCCTCGGATTGGGAGCCTGAAATGTACGATATGCCACCGGAAATCGACGTCCGCGCCGATGGTCCGCTGCGGATCATCACCCTCAATCGCCCGGACGCGCTCAATGCCGTGGACGATGCGCTGCACACCGGGCTGGCCCGGCTGTGGCCTCGCCTGGCAGAGGATCACGACGCCCGGGCGGCGGTGCTCACCGGTGCCGGTAAGGCCTTCTCGGCGGGTGGTGATTTCACCTACCTCGAGGAGTTGGGCCGCGATACGGTGCTGCGCGAGAAAACCATCGCGCACGGTCGCGATATCGTGCTCGGAATGGCGCGCTGCCGGGTTCCGGTGGTCGCCGCGGTCAACGGTCCCGCGGTCGGTCTCGGCTGCAGCCTGGTCTCGCTCAGCGATATCGTCTACATCGCCGAAACCGCCTATCTCGCGGATCCGCACGTTCAGGTCGGATTGGTCGCCGCCGACGGCGGGCCGCTGACCTGGCCGCTGCACACCAGTCTGCTGCTGGCCAAGGAGTACGCGCTCACCGGCGCGCGCATCTCGGCGGAACGCGCGCGGGAGATGGGCCTGGCCAATCATGTGGTGGCCGACCCGCTGGCCGAGGCGCTGACCTGTGCGAAGCGGATCGCGGAAATGCCCCGCCAAGCGGTGGAAGCGACCAAACGGGTGCTGAACATCCAGCTCGAGAAATCGGTGGCGGCCACCCTGGACTACGCCACCACCGCGGAGTATCAGTCGTTCCAGACCGACGATTTCCAGGCGACGATCGCCCGGCTCAACTCCGGGAAGAAGTAGCTTCCGGCGGTCGAATACCGCAGTGGCCGTTCATATTCCGTTCCCTATGCTGAGCGAATGGACACACCAGCCTGCGAGTACCACCCGTGGCCGGAATTCCGACCGGTCACCGAATCGACCTGGGAAGGAGTTCTGTCGGAGAACGGGGCGACCGGTGCGCCGGAACTGACGTGGAGCATCTACTTCGACGGCTACCCGGACGGGAGATCCGGGGTGCAGTTCCACATCGAGTGGATCCCATTCGCCGTGTCGTCGTGGCGTGAACTCGAAGGCGCGCAGGCCGAATGCGAAGAGTTCGGCGAGCCGATCGAGGCCTACCTCTTCGACGGCGAACACAGCAATTTCGACTATGTGCGCATTCAGGCGCTGCATCAGGTGGGAACGACGGTGCGATTTGTGATCCATTTGGGCTGGTGCGAGGTGGATCGAGTCAAAGTGAACGATGAGGACGACTGGGCAGATATCGACCGGCTGCGGGTGGTGGTGGATGCCGAGTTCAAGGGCGTGACAGTCCGGACGCCGGAGCACCGATTGGCCGATTTCATCGATACCACCGGTCTGGTGTTCGATGCTTCCCGCGACACCTATCGGCCGTCCGGCGATTGATTTCCCGCGGCACAAAGCCACACTGCAAAGAACCCGTAGATCTATTGGACACCGGAGATCGGTGACAATTTTCGGCGAGGGCTTACCGATATCGGGTTCGACCGGGCCGCTGCTGTTCGAATGGTGCTGCGGCGATTGGTGGTCGCGCTCGCCCCGGCCTTCCCCTCCGGCCCGAGCAAGACTCCTGCCGCTGCTGAGCGAGCACTGCCGCCACAAACTGCCCACACGCGCCGTGCTCGCCTCCGGACCGTGCCGTGACCATCCGGATCCGACGCCGCCTCGGCCGAATCAGACCTGCGCACACCACTTTGTGGAGCAGATCACCTAGATCATTCCCGAGTGGTCGCCTCCCCGGACTGCTGGTAATTTTCCGCTTTGTTGGTGCAGCGTCGCTCATCACATTCAGCCTTCGTTCCGCGGAATGTCTCTTCGATCCATAGTTTGCGCGCCTCTTTCGTTGTGGCAGGAGGCGGCGACTGTCATACCCGCCTGCGGCCGATTACGCGGTTGCCTCCTACCGCGAAAGCCGGCGGCAGCACGGATGGAGCTTCTATGACACACACCGTCGCGCCGACCTCGACGGGCGAGCGTGGTTCACCCGGCGTACTCGCGCGAAATCGAAGCGTGCTGACCGGATACTTCGCCGGACTCGGCGTGGTGATGGCAGTCTGGGGTACCCGCATCCCCGCTGTTCAGAAGTCCGCCGGACTGGATACCGCCGGACTGGCCGCGGTATTGCTCGCTGCCGCCGTCGGCATGGTCGCGGGTCTCCACGTCGGTGGCCGGTCCGCCGGAATCGCCCGCTCTTCCCAGCTGTTGACGGGCAGTGCCATCGGTCTCGCCGCAAGTCTCGCGTTGCTCGGTACCGGCCGGACTCCGCTCGAGCTCGCCGCCGCGGCGCTGCTCTTCGGGGCCGCGCACGGCGTGCTGGACGTCGCGTTGAACGCCGCCGCGGTTCGGTGCCAGCAAGACTACGGGCGTCCGATCATGTCGGGCATGCATGCGGCCTACAGTCTGGGTGCGCTGGGCGGGGCGGTGCTCGCTGTCCTCGTCGCCCACCAGTCGCATATGTACGTTTTCGGCGTCACCGCGGTCGTGGTGATCACGGCCACGGCGGCGGCGGCGCCGGTGACCCGCTGCGTCGATTCGCCGGCGGCCGATATCGACCCGGCGGAAACCACCAGGCAGGGGGATCCGCCCGTACTCTCCCGGTCCCGGGTCTGGTTGCTGGGCTTGCTGGCCGCTGCGTGTCTGCTCGGTGAGGGCGCTGCCGCCGATTGGTCGGCAGTCCACCTCACCGGGCTGCATGCTTCCCCCGCTGTCGCTGCCGCGTCCTATGCCGGATACAGCGCGGCCATCGCCGGCGGACGTCTCGTCGGCGATCGACTCATCGCGCGATTCGGTGCGCAGCGAGTAGTTCGGACGGGCGCGATGCTGGCCGCCGCCGGGCTCCTCGCGGGGGTGGCGATCACCGCTGCTCCGTTTGCGCTGGCGGGCTGGGCCGTTTTCGGACTGGGCCTGTCGGTGACCATTCCCTCTCTGTTCACCGCCGCCGGAACGGGCGGCCCCCGGGCGGTCGCCGCTGTAGCCGTGACCGGCTACCTCGGTCTCCTCGCCGGCCCGGCACTGGTCGGTGCGCTGGCCACCGTGACCACCCTGTCCGGCGCCCTGTTGCTGCCCGTCGCGCTCGCCGCGGTCGTGGCTGTCCTGTCCCATCGAGCACTGGAGAACCGGTGTTGAACACAACATTCGACTCACCCGGCGAAATCGACGCGGTCATCTTCGACTACAACGGTGTGATCGGCCTGCAACCCACAATGCCCATGTGGTGCGGGCTCGCCGAACTCGCCGGATGGCCGGCCGACGAGGTCGAGCGCTTCCGGAGCGTGTTCTGGAGCGCCCGCGAACCCTACGACTCCGGCGAGTTCGACGACGCGGACTTCTGGAGCGCCGTGCTCGGCCATCACCCGCAACCTCGGCTGCTCACCCGGTTGCGTGCGGTCGACACGGCGCTGTGGACTCGGACCGACGACCGCGTCGTGGCACTGCTCCACCGCGCCCGGCGGGCAGGTCTGCCCATGGTGCTGCTCTCCAACGCACCCCATCCGGTGAGTGACGCCCTCGATGCGTCCGACTGGCGCGGTGTGCTGACCGACGCCCTCTACTCGGCCCGGCTGGGCCTGAACAAACCCCATCCGGACACTTACCGAAAAGCTCTCGCCGCCACCGGTGTCCACGATCCCGGCCGGGTCCTGTTCGTCGACGATCTGGCCGACAACTGCCACGCCGCCGCACGCCTCGGTCTGCGCGTTCTCCACTACACCGGCTCGCCCGCCGATATCGAAGAACGCGTCGGCCCACCGGCACCGAACCGTATTCCATAGGGAACCGCGACGGCCGCAACGCCATCACGTATACGGCGCTGAAGCCGGAATCACCCGGTGGCGAGCAGCGTTTCCGAGCGCTGGACGGTGCCCGTGATGCCGGCACCGTCCTGCGCCGCGAGCAGTGCCGCGGCCCGTCCCATCGTTTCCGGCGGTTCCACCATGTCGGCCGGGATCTCGCCGCCACCCGCGGCCTGCCAGCCCTCCGTGAGGACCACCCGGGAGGGGCTCAGGCAGTTCACCGCGATATTGTCCGGCCGCAGGTCGGCGGCCAGGCCGAGGTAGAGGCGTTCGACCGCGGCCTTGGACACCCAGTAGGCGTTGGACCCGCGGTCCGTCATGTTCACGCCGGTGGTGGTGACCGCGATGAGTGAACCTCC
Organism: Nocardia fusca NBRC 14340; assembly: GCF_001618425.1. Lineage (GTDB taxonomy): Bacteria > Actinomycetota > Actinomycetes > Mycobacteriales > Mycobacteriaceae > Nocardia > Nocardia fusca. The sequence goes on along the minus strand of NZ_BDCU01000050.1, from coordinate 31,502 downwards.
GCCGCGGGACCGGATGTACGGGATCGCCTCCCGGGTCACCAGGAAGACACCGGTGAGGTTCACATCCAGGCACAGCTGCCAGCGCTTCAGCGTGGTGCTCTCGACGGGCCCCAGCCACAGCACCCCGGCATTCGCGACCAGGATGTCGATACCGCCGAGTTCGGTGACAGTGGCCGCCAGTGCCGCCTGTACCGATTCCTCGTGCGTGACATCGCAGGGCACCGGCAGTGTCCGTCCGCCCGCGGCGGCTATCCGCCCGGCCACCTCGTGGATGGTTCCGGGAACCCGGCCTGTTTCCTCGGAGCGGGCCGCCACCGCGACCGACGCACCCTGCGCGGCCAGAGTCGCTGCTATCGCGGCGCCGATGCCGCGACTGGCCCCGGCCACGAAGGCGACCTTTCCCGTCAGCGGTTTGCCGTCGCGGGAGATGCGGGTATCGCCACCAGCGCGCGCCGCCGGTGCGGAGTCCTCGGCCCGGCCGTCCTTTGCCGGGGATCGCGCGGACGACGCGGACAGTCCCGTGCCGGTCGACCCGGCCGCCGCACGACCCGGTTCGGTCGGCTCGCTCACTTCGGTGGGAACCGCAGGGCACCGTCGAGGCGGATGACCTCGCCGTTGAGATAGTCGTTCTCCACGATCGACTGCACCAGCTGCCCGTACTCCGGCGAGCGGCCCATCCGTTTCGGGAACGGGATCTGCGGCGACCAGTACTGTTCGAGCTGGTCCGCGGCTTTGCCGTAGGCGGGGGTGTTGAACGTGCCCGGGGCGATGGTCACCACCCGGATACCGAGCGGGGACAGATCGCGGGCCGCGACCAGGGTCATCCCGATCACGCCGCCTTTCGCCGCGGAGTAGGGGAGCTGACCGATCTGCCCCTCGTAGCCGGCGACCGACGCGGTGTTGACGATCACGCCGCGCGAACCTTCCGCGGTGGGTTCGGATTCGGCGATCGCGGCGGCGGACAGGCGCATGACGTTGAACACCGCGACCAGATAGAACTCGATGGTGGTGCGGAACCCGTCGAGGGCCAGCGGGGTGCCGTCCTTGCCCACCAGCCGCCCGCCGGCGGCGGGGCCGCCGTGGGTGTCGACCGAGATACGCAGCGGTCCGAGGGATTTCGCCTCCTCGACGGCGGCTCGCACCGAGTCCTCGCTGGTGGCGTCGGTGTGCACATAGCGGATACCGAGCTCGTCGGACAGTTCCTTGCCCTTGTCGTCGGCGACATCGGCCACCACGACCTTGGCGCCGGCCGCGTGCAGCCGCCGGACCGTGGCCTCGCCCAGTCCACCCGTGCCCCCGACGACGATCGCCGAACTTCCCTCGATCTGCATGACGCTACCCTCTCTTGCGATTATCCCTCTCAGATTGAGAGAATACTATTCTCATGCATATCGGCAAGATCGTCGACGTGGGGGAAACTGGAGAGAACTGATGCCTGAAGCCGTGATCGTATCCGCGCTGCGCACCCCGATCGGGACCGCCGTCAAGGGCACGCTGCGTGAAACCACTGCCTTCGACCTGGCCCATCACGTGGTCGAGGCGACGACCAAACAGCTCGAGACCGACGCGCCCATCGACGATCTGATCCTCGGCGAGGGCCGCTACGGCGGCGGGGTGATCGCCCGGCACGCGGCGATCACCGCCGGGCTGACCGGGGTGCCCGGACTGGCGCACAACCGCCACTGCGCGGCAGGTATGGCGGCGGTGCAGACGGCGGCGGCCGGTATCCGGGCCGGGATGGACCGGCTGGTGCTGGCCGGTGGGGTCAATGCCGATTCCACCGCGCCGAAGGCGCGGTTCCGGGTGGGACCCGACGAATGGGCCGATCCGTGGACCTCGCCGTCGCATCCGGATCGGCCGGACGCGCCGAACCTGGACATGTCGATCACCGTGGGCTGGAACGCCGCGGTGAAATCCGGTATCTCCCGGGAGGAGTTGGACGCCTGGGCGCTGCGCTCGCACCGCAATGCGATCGCGGCGATCGACGAGGGACGTTTCGACGACGAGGTGGTGCCGATCGATACGCCCTTCGGACAGTTCGCGGTCGACGAGCATCCGCGGCGGACGACCACCCTGGAAAAGCTCGCCTCGCTGAAGGTGCTGCACCCCGAGATCGATGGGTTCTCGATCACCGCGGGCAATGCGGCGGGCGCCAACGACGGGGCCGCGCTGCTCACCGTCGCCAGTGACGAACTGGGTCTGCCGGCGCTGGCCACCATCCGGTCCTGGGCATCGGTGGGGGTGGACCCGGCCGACACCGGCCTGGCGCCGATCGAGGCGATCACGAAAGCCGCGCGTAAAGCCGGTATCTCGCTCGCCGACGTGAAACTCTTCGAGATCAACGAGGCGTTCGCGTCCGTCCCCGTCGCGGCCGTGCGCGCCCTGGACCTGGACCCGGATCTGGTCAACGTCAACGGCAGCGGCTGCTCGCTCGGGCATCCGGTGGCGGCCACCGGGGCGCGCATGATCGTGACCACGGTCCACGAACTGCGCCGCCGCGGCGGCGGCCTGGCGATCGTGGCCATGTGTGCCGGTGGGGGAATGGGTTCGGCAACCGTGCTCGAGGTCGCCGCGCCGTGACCGGCAACGGTGCCGCCGGGGGCAGGTCCCCGGCGGAACTGATCGCCGCCGCGCGCACCGGATCGGTGCGCGCGGCGGGCCGGTTGCTCACCCTGATCGAGGGGCCGGCCCGCGACGAGGTGCTGCGGTTGCTGGAACCGGCGCATATCCGGGTGCTGGGTTTCACCGGCCAGCCGGGCGCCGGGAAGTCGACCACCATCGCGGCGGTCGTGAGCAACTATCGCGCACAGGGTCTCCGGATCGCCGTGCTTGCCGTCGATCCGTCCTCGCCGTACAGCGGCGGCGCGCTGCTCGGTGACCGGATCCGTATGGCCGCCCATATCGACGATCCGCAGGTGCTGATCCGGTCGATGGCGACCCGCGGGCATCTGGGCGGACTGTCGGCAGCGGTGCCCGCGGCGATCCGGCTGCTGGCCGCGCTGTGCTACGACCTGGTCGTCATCGAATCGGTCGGGGTGGGTCAGTCCGAGATCGAAATCGCCGCCGTGGCGGACCCGACCGTTGTGGTCCTCACTCCGGGTGCCGGGGACGCTGTCCAGGCCGCGAAGGCGGGGCTGCTCGAAGTGGCCGATATCCTGGTGGTGAACAAGGCCGACCGGGACGGGGCCGAGCAGACGGTACGTGAGCTGCGCGCCGAATCCGATGTCCCGATTCTCACGGCTGTCGCGGCGAACGGCACCGGTATCCGCGAACTGGTCGACGCCGTCGGCGCCCACCATCGCGCCGATACCGCCCAGCGCCGTGCCGCCCGGGCCCGGGCACAGATCCTGTCACTCGCCTACAGTCGATTACGTGTCCATCCCGGACTCGGCGCCCTGGCCGACGCCGTGGGCGCGGGTGAATGCGACCCCTATACCGCCGTCGACCGGCTGCTGCGGCCGGTCCGTACAGGGGACCGGCCCACCATCGGCGTCACTGCCGAGTGATCTGCGCAGAAGCTGCTGAGGGGCACACCCCGGCCTCGTTCGTGCCCGGACTTCTCATCGCACCGGACTAGCGGCATTACTCGATGGGCGAAGCCTGTCGTAGTGCTCCGGCACCATAGGTCTGTGTCGGCGCCGAACAGCCGGTCGATGACCGGCGAGCAACGCCGCTGCCGGTCAGCCGACGCCGGCGCGGCCACAGCGATGGGGGAACTCACTGTGTTACTGGAAAACCGGGGCAACACCGTCGACACCGAAACTCGGGTCCGCCGCGCGGCCGAGGCAGGTGTCGCCGAGGCAATGCACCACCTCGCGATCCTGCTGGAGAAAAGAGGGAAGACCGCCGAGGCCGAGAGGTGGTATCGCCGAGCTGTCGCCGCCGACCACCGCGCGGCGATGTACAACCTCGCGGTCATGCTGGAGGGAAGAGGCGCGATCGAGGAGGCCGAAGCCTGGTTCCGGCGTTCTGTGCGCGGTGGCGACCATCATGCGATGTACGCCGTAGCGCGCCTCCTGAACAAGCGAGGGCGAACCGAGGAGGCCGAGATCTGGTTACGGCGCGCCGTGGCCGGCCTTCGCCCCGACGATCCACGCAGCGGTAACCCGACCAGCGGAGGCCCGGTTCGTGGTCCTCGATCTCGTATCCGGACCCGGAATTCGTCCTGCTGTCCTGGGTTCTAGGTGCCTGCGGGCCGGTAGTCCGTGTGCAGACGGGTCAGTCGCTGGGTTCGGATGCGCCACTCGCCATCGATCTTGGCGTAGGTCTCGTGGTAGTGCCCGAAACCGAACAGCGCCCGGAACCCGGACCAGTCCTTGGTATCCATCAGGCGGAAATAGCGGGCTTTGAGCGCGCGCAGTGCTTCGTGGTCGTTCATGGCCGTCCCAGGTTCGCAGTGATAGCCGGCAGGTCCGATACCGTGCGGATGCCCGGTGGCGCCGCGCAGACGGGCGCGACGGCGTTGACCGCGCGGTTGGCGGTATAGGAGGGGGAGTGTTCGGCCATCTCGGCGAGTGGGAAGGGGAACACCATATCGATCTCGAGCGGAGCGTCCCCGCGCACCGAAAGATGCCAGCCGGTGGGGCGGATATCCCAGCCGGTTTCGGCCTCGGCACCGCAATGCCAGACGGCCCGGAAGGACACCACGGTGTGCCCGGCGCGCTGTCCGGCGATCGTGATGCGCTGGGCCGCCACCGTGCCTTTCTCGATGGTGCCCGCGGCGATCTCGAACGTGTGCCCCGCGGTCGCGACCGCACCCTCCGCAGTGACCTCGTCGAGGGGTAGGCCGATCCCGTCGGCGAGCAACCGCAGCGACGGTCCGAAGCTGTCGCGGAGATGGTCGAGTCGCGCCCGCGCGAAATCCGCCGGGGGACTGCCGAATCCCATGATGTCGAACAGGATGCCCGGCGAGTTCCGCTGGGAGAGGTCGGCGTATTCCGCGATGGCCAGCGAGTCGAGCCGCCGCTGGATCGAGGCGAGTACCAGCGGTACCGCCTCGGTGATGAACCCCGGGCTGCTGCCGGTGCTGTGGATCGAGGCGGCGCCGGCCGCGCAGGCCGTCTCCACCCGGGCCCGGATCCCGGGATCCATACTGGGCGGGTGATGGAACAGGCCGACGGTGGTGACGATATTCGTACCCGCGGCCAGTATCGCGCACACCTCGTCGATATCGCAGGTCTGCGGCATGTAGAGCACGCAGTCGGGACGCCGCGCCAGGATCTGCTCGATATCGGCGGTCGCCCGTATTCCGGTCGGTGTGTCCAGGCCGCAGAGATCGGCGGCGTCGCGCCCGAACTTGTCCGGCGACTGCGAATACAGCGCGGCCAGTTCGAGATCCGGATGTGCGACGACCGCGCGCAGGGAGCGCCGGCCGATGGTGCCGGTGGCCCATTGGGCGACCCGGTACGGGCCGCCGGGGTCACGTCCGGCGGCGGAGGTCGGGGTGTCGGGTTGCATCGGATTCTCCGTCCGTGGAGTGCGGTACCCGCCGGTCAAGGACGGAAACGCAGCAGGGCTTCCTGCGCGAACGAGGCCACCAGGGTGCCGTCGGTGGTGAGGACGTCGCCGCGTCCGTAGGCGCGACCGTGGGCCAGGACCGTGCCGTGATGCCGCAGCAGCAGCCAGTCGTCGCTGCGGAACGGCCGGTGGAACCAGAGGGTGTGCGAAGTGGTGGCCGAGGTGAATTCGGTGCCGTTGCCGCTGTGCTCGAAACCGTCGAGCTGGCGCAGCACCGTACCGATCACGTTCAGGTCGGTCGCGTAGGCGACCAATCCGGGGGCGAGTTCGGGCCCGACCTCGGGGGTGCGCATCCACAGGTCGTATTCGGCCGGGCCCGCCGATTTATCGCTCAGATCGGTCAGCGAGCGGGTCTCCCACGGGATGAGCCCGATCTCGATCCGGTGCTCGGGTCCCGGCAGCGGCGACGGTGCGGCGATCTCCTGGCTCTGCCGGCCGTCCTCCATCGCGGTCATGGAGACCAGCGCGGTGGCGATCACATCGCCCTTCTGGCGCGCGACGATGGTGAGGGTCGCGAAGGAGCGGCCGCGGTGCTGCGGTTGGACCACGTAGTACACCGGGGCATCGCTCTTACCTTCGCGCGCGAAGATCACGTGCACGGATTTCACGGCCTTGTCCGGGCAGGCGAAAAACGCCGCGCGCAGGAACTGCGCCAGCAGCTGGCCGCCGAACAAGCGGTGGTACTCGAGTTGCTGATTGGGGCCCTCGAACACCGAGAGGGTGGCCTGGGGGTCGGCGGCGGGCGCGTCGTCGTCGCCGGTCTGCGGCGCGGTCGGCCGCAGCCGTAGGTCCATGCAGGCGAGAAGGTCGGTCCAGAGATCGGGCATACACCGAGTGTAAGCCTGTTTCTCTGAATTAGAGAACGTTATTCTCGCTCAGTCGGCGTGCGCGAAGCCCCGGGCGCAGAATTCCCAGATCTCCTCGGCGGAGATGGGATTCGCGGTCTCGTCGTCGATACCGCCGTTGGACTGCGCGGTGAACATGACCGTCTGCATCACCATGGCCGCCATCCGCCGCGGGTTGACCTCGCTGCGCAGCAGTCCGGCCTTGTCGGCGTCGATCATGAGTTCGGTGAACAGCGCCAGCAGTGGAGTGTGCGCGACCTTGACCTGGGCCGGGTGGCTGACCAGCAGTTGTGGCGCGAAATCGGTGAACAGCGGGCGCTGCGCGGTCGGATCCGGGCGGCACAGTTCGTAGAGGAGTTCCACGGCCAGTTGTAGCCGTTCCAGGGCGTTGTCCTTACCCGCCGCGGCCGCGCGGATCTGTTCGGCGGTCCGGCTCAGGGCGTCCTCGAACAGGGCCAGCAGCAGTTCGTGCTTACCGTCGAACTGCAGGTAGAAGCTGCGCAGGGACTGTTTCGACCGATCCACGACCTCCTGGACGGTGAAATCGGTGGTGCCCTTTTCGGTGATGATCGCCTGGGCGGCATCGAGGAAACGCTGGACCCGCTGTTCCGCGCGTAGCTTCGCGGTGCGGATCGAGCGCTCGACGGCGCGCTGCTTCCAGGCCGGTTCTTCGCTCGGGCTGGTCACCGGATGGCCCGTCCGATCCCATCGATCCCATCTGTGGAGAACATGAGTGCACTGTACCGGAGAACGTCCCATGTCTGGGCAGGCACGTCCCATGTTCGCACCACTGAGGAGACTATTAATTTCATCTCAAGAGAATGCTATTCTCCTGAATGTAACGCAACCCCGCCACAGGAGGCAGCCCGGATGCTCTTCGAGTTCGATGCCGATCAACGGCTGCTACGCGATACGGTCCGGGAAGTCACCGCGAAGGAGTGCCCACCCGCGGTGATCCGGGAAATCGTGGACGCCGGTGCGGATCCGGGCCGGCTGTGGAAGACCTACGTCGAACTCGGCTGGACCGAACTCGTGGAACCGGAAGCGACCGTGGAACTCGGTATCGTGCTCGAAGGGCTGGGCCGGGCGACCGATCCCACACCCTATCTCGCCACCATGACCCAGTTCGCGCCGCTGGCCGGGGATTCGGCCACCGCCGATGGCATCGGCGCCGCGGTGTTCGAGGGGATCACCGCGACCCGCGACGGCGACGGCTGGTTGCTCGACGGCAGCGCCGCTCCGGTCCTGGACGGCGACCGCTGCGATCGTCTCGCGGTGGTCACCGAAGCCGGTGTGTTCGTGGTCCCCGCGCATGCCGTCACCGCCCGGCGGACCGCCGCGTTCGATCCGGTGCTGCATCTGGCCGAGGTCACCTTCGACGCGGTACGGGTCACCGACGGCGACCGTACCGCCGCCGATCCCGAACGCGCCCGCCAGGTGGCGCTGACGGGTCTGGCGCTGACCACGGTGGGCGCTTGCCAGCGGGTCCTCGACATGGTGCTCGAGCACATCCGCACCCGGCATCAGTTCGATACCGCCATCGGCGCGTTCCAGGCGGTCCAGCACAAGGCGGCCGATATGCATCTGGCCATCGAACGAGCCAGGGCACTCGCGTATTTCGCGGCGCTGTGCCTGGCCGGGGACGATCCGCGGCGCAGGCTGGCGGCCGCGATGGCCAAAGCGGCGGCGGGTGAATGCCAGTCGACGGTGTTCCGCCACGGGGTGCAGTTGTTCGGGGCCATGGGTTTCACCTGGGAAAACGATCTGCAGTTCGCGATCAAGCGGGCCAAGGCCGGTGAGCTGCTGTTCGGCGGGGCGGCGCGGCATCGCGCGGTGGTCGCCGCGGAATACCTCGCCGCACGATGATCGGCGACGCCATGGGATCGCGTCCCCGCGGCGACCGGGCGTTCCGGCGGCCGCGAGCGGCGCAGTAAGCGGAAGACCCGCGCCGGGCCCGTGCCCGGCGCACCCGGAACCGAGGAGTACTGCTTTGTCGTATATCGACTACGAGGTCGCCGACAAGATCGCGACGATCACGCTGAACCGGCCCGAGGCCGCCAATGCCCAGAACTCGGCGCTGCTCGACGAACTCGATGCCGCCTGGACGCGGGCGGCCACCGACGACGATGTGGTGGTCATCGTCCTGAACGCTGCCGGTAAGCATTTCTCGGCCGGCCACGATCTCAAGGACGACAGCTGGCCGAAACCGGAGAAGATCACCCTCGACTGGATCTATCAGACCGAGAGCCGGCGGTACCTGGAGTACACGCTGCGGTGGCGCAATGTGCCCAAACCGTCGATCGCGGCGGTCCAGGGCCGGTGTATCGCGGGCGGGCTGATGCTGTGCTGGCCGTGTGATCTCATCATCGCCGCCGACAACGCGCTCTTCTCCGATCCGGTGGCGATGATGGGAATCGGCGGCGTCGAGTATCACGGGCACACCTGGGAACTCGGGCCACGCAAGGCCAAGGAGATCCTGTTCACCGGCCGCGCGGTGACCGCGCAGGAGGCCGCGCAGACCGGCATGGTGAACACGGTGGTCCCGCTGGCGGAACTACCGGCCAAAACCGCGGAGCTGGCGGCCCGGATCGCGAAGATGCCGCCGTTCGGATTGCGCCAGGCGAAACGGGCGGTCAACCAGACACTGGACGTCCAGGGTTTCTACGCGGCGGTGCAATCGGTTTTCGATATCCATTCCACCGGACACGGAAACGCGCTGAGTGTGAGCGGCTATCCGATTCTGGTCGACCTCGAACAGATGAAATCGAATATCGAGTAGATCTGCCACTCGGGGGATCGAACCGTTCGCCGCGGTATCGATCCCCCGATATCGGGAAGTGATCACCGAAAAGGAAACCGGCGGTCAGGGATTCTTCGACACGGGTAGCGTAACCGATTACGACAGCCCGGAACCCTGTTTCCGAATTTCCCTGATGGACAACGAATCGACGTGTTCATCGGAAAGGTTTCCGCCATGCGTTCCAGTAGAACCCGGCGTAGTGCCGCGCTCATCGGCCTGATGGCACTGGCGGCCACGGCCGTCATGGGCTGCGGTGATTCCACCGACGATGCCGCCGCCACCACCTCGGCCCCGGCCGCCGCCGGTTCGGCCGCGCCCGCCTCGGCTTCACCGGAGGTCCAGAAGGAGATCACCGACGCGTTCGTCACCTTCTTCGACGGGAAGGCGCCGGCCGCCACGCGGGCGGGGCTCGTCGAGAAGGGTGACGCGTTCGCGCCGATGCTCGCGGGTATGGCCGCCGACCCCCGGGCCTCCGGAACGAGTGTGACCGTCTCGGCGGTACAGCTCGTCGACGACAAGACCGCGGATGTCACCTACACCCTGCTGCTGGGCGGAAACCCGGTGTTGCCGGACCAGTCCGGGCAGGCGATCGAGGAGGGCGATACCTGGAAGGTCGCGGCGATGACGTTCTGTTCGCTGCTGGCCGTTCAGGGCAGCGGCGAGCCGAATCCGGCGTGTAGCTGATCGTCGCTCGCCGGGAGTCGCTGTGTCCGTCATCGGAATCTCCCTCCCGATGACGGTGATACCGCGCGGTGGGCGCTTCACCGGGCTCGGGTGCCGTGTATCGATTGCGCGGTATCGGTACGCCGCCCGGGCCCGCTGTGGTCGGTCGGGGTGTCTCTGGAGTGCCGAAGGCGCGGCGGGTGGCGGGGGTTGTGGGGGCCGAGAAGAAGTCACGTCGGGGTCGGGGGTCGACGATGGTCCCGCATGCCCCGGGTCGGCGGCCGACGCGGCGGTTGTTTACCGGATTTCTCTCCGTTCAAATGCTCCGAATTCCGCCGTACCCCAGGGTGTCCCGAGCTAAGCTCGCCGCGGCATCTGCGGCGAACCACGTTTTCCGGAGCTGCGCTTGATCACTCTGCAGAAAGACGAATCGATGTCACGAAGACACCGGGTAGCGCGTATTGCTGCCGCGGGCGGGATCGCGCTCGCCCTGACCGCGGCCACCGGCTGCGGCAATTTTCTCGGCCCGGACAACTGTTATGTGCTACCCGCCGCGGAAACTCCCGGAGCGGGCGAGAAGTCGGCGACGGCAGCCGATGCCGGTGTCGCGGTGGCCGATTCGCCGGCCGCCGCGAATGCCGCAATAGTGGGCGCCTACACGACATTCTTCGCCCCGGCCACCTCCACCGCCGACCGTATCGCTCTGGTGGAGCGCGGTGCGGATTTCGAAACCGAGATCTCGGGAATGGCGAATCATATCCGCACGGCACTCACCACGGTGGAGATCACCGATGTGGTACCGGCCCAGCCCGGAAAAGCCGAATTACGTTTCACCCTCAGTATTTCCGGAAGTCCGGTGGTGGACGGACAGGTCGGCCACGCGGTCCGCGAGGCGGACGGCTGGAAGATAGCGGCCACCACCATGTGCGGCCTGGTCGCGATCTCCGGGGGAGTATCGCAGGCCTGCGCCTGAACCCACCGGCGACCCGGTAGCCGGAACCCCCGTACGGGCGTCGTCGAACCGGGCCGCCGAGCCACCGCCCTGGTGCGCCGACCAGGGCGAAACGGCGATTCACAGATGCGCCAGCCGCGGTGCGTACCCCAGATCGCGGAGAATCGCGCCGGCCTCCCGGGTGAGTTCCCGGGTACTGCCGAACAGTCCGTCGAGGACCAGAGCTCGCTTGTAGTGCCGATGGAACTCGTGCTCCGCGGTGAAGCCGATACCGCCCAGCACCTGCTGGCAATGCCGGGCCGTCAGCAACGCCGCCCGGCCCGCGGCGGCCTTCGCCAGCAGCGCGGCCAGCGCCTCGGAATCCTCGGGGCGGGGACGGTGCAGGTCCGGATGCACCGGGTGGTGGGCATCGCCGGGCGATACCGCCAGCGTGGCCTCCGCGCCCTCGACGGCCACCAGGGATTCGGCCAGGCGATGCCGGACGGCCTGGAACCCCGCCACCGGCCTGCCGAACTGATGCCGCTCGAGCGCGTGCCGGCGGGCCAGTTCGAGCATGGCCCGCGCCGACCCCACCAGCCACCAGCCCAGTGCCCGGCGGGCTGCGTTCGTCGCCGCGCCCGGCAGTGCCGCGGCTGCCCCGGTGGTGTCGTTCGCAGGTGCCAACGGCAGTTCGGGATCGACGAGCTTCGGTGCGCCCGCGGGTCGTTCATCGGCCCAGCGCACCCAGGTGCCGCCGGTGAACGGTAGCGGTGTCCGCTCACCGAGCGGCCGGCCCGCCGCGTGCGCGATCACATCGTCGAGCAGCGGGGCGTGCGTGCCGGTCTCCCCGAGTAGCCGGAAGACCAGGGGGACGGCGATCTCGGCGGAATCGGCGGGACCGGTGAGCAGGTCATGCCAGCCCAGGCCGCACAGCGCCGGATACAGGCCGGCGCCGGTGGTCGCGCTCATCGTCTTGCGGAGCGTATCGGTGAGCAGAATCTGTTCGTCGGCGTCCACCGCTCACTCCTTCCCCAGGTCGAGCAGGCGGCGGGCGATGATGTTGCGCTGGATCTCGGCGGTGCCGCCGTAGATGGTCGCCGCGCGCGAATACAGGAATTCCGAGCGCCATTCGGTCTCGTCGAGTTCGACGACACCCGGGAGCAGGTCGCGCGCGGTATCGAACAGTTGCTGCTCCGCGGTCGCCAGCAGCACCTTGTCGATGGAGGTGTCGGGTCCCAGCGCGGCACCGCCGGCCAGCCGCCGCTGGGTGGCCCGGGACCGGCTGCGCACGGTGTGCAGCGCCAGGTAGGCGGCGCCGAGATCGGCGTCGTCACCGGCGGCGGTCTGATCCAGGACCCGGTCGAGCCGGGTGAACAGGTGGGCGATGCGATGCCAGAAGCAAGTGGAGCGCTCGTACGGCAGCAGATCCATGGCGACCCGCCAACCGTCGCCGGGCCGGCCGAGCATCCGCTCGGCGCCCACCACCACCTCGTCGAAGTACACCTCGGCGAATTCGTCGACGCCGTGCATGGTGCGCAGCGGTCGTACGGTGATCCCCGGCGTGTCCATATCGACGAAGAACGCGGTGATGCCGTCGTGTCCCGGGCCGGTGCGGGTCAGCAGGACACAGCGGGCGGCGAACTGCGCGAGGCTGGTCCACACTTTCTGGCCGTTGATCACCCAGTCCGTCCCCCGCCGGTCGGCCCGGGTGCGCAGAGAGGCCAGATCGGAGCCCGAACCCGGTTCGGAGAAGCCCTGGCACCACTGTTCGCTGCCGTCGAGGAGCCGGGGCACCATCCGCGCGGCCAGTTCGGGCCGGGCATAGGAGATCATGGTGGGGGCGAGCACCTCGACCATGGAGTAGATACCCGGTTCGGCCAGGCCGCGGGTGGCGACCTCCTCACCGAGCACCGCCCGCAGCAGCGGTTCGCCGCCGAGGCCGCCGACGCTCTCCGGCCAGCCGTACCGCATCCAGCCGCCGTCGTAGAGCGCCCGCCGGACCCGGGCCAGCTGCGCGACCTGGGCGTCGAAACCGGGCTCCGGTCCGGCGGAGAGGTCGTGCTCGTCCAGCCAGGCGCGCAAACCCGACCGGAACTCCTCGACTTTCAAGCTGTGTCCATCGGGTATGCGCGAGGGCCCTGCGTGGTTACGCTTCGCTTCCGCCTCCGGGCCTGACTCGCTCATACCGCCGGCCGCTCGAAGGCGTGCGGGATACCGGAATCGTGGATGCCGCTGCGCCGGATGAAGGTCATGGCGCGGGTCCGCAACCGCCAGCCCTGCTCGGTGCGCAGATAGGTATCGCTGTAGTAGCCGATCCGCATATCGTGTCTGGAATGCTCCACGAAGCACAGCGGCTGGGTCCCGGTACCGGTATCGCCGTCGAGTTCGATCAGTGGGGTGCCGGTGAGGAACAGGCCCTTGGGGGCGGCGTCCACGAGTTCGGGGAACACGTCGAGGGTGTAGGTGTCGCCGAACGCGCTGTAGGTGCCGTCGGGGGTGAACACGCCGATCAGACCGTCGATATCACCCTTGGTGATGGTCACCGCGTAGCGGGCGAGTAGTTGCTGGATCTCGATCAGGTCATCGGTTGCCGCCATAGACCTTCCCGCCTTTCATCACGAACCGCACCTGCTGGGTGACGGTGATATCGGCCAGCGGATCGCCGGGTACACCGATCACATCCGCCAGCAGTCCCTCGGCCAACCGGCCGCGATCGTCGACCTGGATCAGTTCGGCCGCGGTGACCGTGGCCGCGCGCAGCACCGACAGCGGATCCAGGCCGCGCTCGACCAGTGCCACCAATTCGTCGGCGTTTCGGCCGTGCGGGATGGCCGGTGCATCGGTGCCGACCGCGATCTTCACGCCGGCGTCGAACGCCGCCTTCACCGAAGTGCGGGCCCGGGGGAACATTTCGGCGGCCTTCGCCTGGAGTTCCGGCGCCGCCTTGGACACATCCATGGCGTCCGCGAGCCGGGTGGTCGGCACCAGGTAGGTGCCTTCGCGGACCATGAGGTCGATGGCCTCGTCGTCCACCAGGAACCCGTGCTCGATACAGTCGATCCCGGCCCCGACCGCCTCCTTGACCGCGTCCGCGCCGTGGGTGTGGGCGGCCACCCGGAGGCCGCGCCGGTGCGCCTCGTCCACGATCGCCCGCAGTTCCTCGGTCGAATAGTGCTGGGCACCGGGCGCGCCCGTCAGCGACATCACCCCGCCGGACACACAGACCTTGATCAGCTGGGCACCGTGTTTGATCTGGTACCGGACCGCCTTGCGTACTTCGTCGACGCCGTTGGCTATCCCCTCCTCCAACGTCAGCTTCAGCACATCCGGCGCGAACGCGGAGAACATGGTCGGGTCGAGATGCCCGCCGGTCGGGGTGATGGCGTGCCCGGCGGGCACGATACGCGGGCCGTCGATCCAGCCCGCGTCGATGGCCTTGCCGAGCGCCACGTCCAGCAGGTAGCCGCCGGTTTTCACGAAGAGACCGAGGTTGCGCACGGTGGTGAACCCGGCGCGCAGGGTCCGCCGGGCATTGCCCACCGCGCGCAACATGCGCAGCGGCGGATCGTCCTGCACCGAGGAGGTCAGGCCGGTTTCGCCCCGGCCGCCCATCAGCAGGTTGACCTCCATATCCATCAACCCCGGCAGCAGGACGAGATCGCCCAGTTCGACGATCTCGTCGCTGGATTCGCCCACCGCCACCCCGGCACCTACGCCTCCGACCCCGACGATCCGATCACCCTCGACGCGCAGTATGCCGGGCCGGACGATCTCGCCGGTATCCACATCGAGCAGCCCGGCGGCTCGCAGCGTCAGCACGTCACACCACCGGCTCCCGCACGATGTCGAGATAGGCGGCGCCACTGTCGGGCACCCGCGGCTGCTTCCACACCTCCACCGGGAACGAGGCCATCACCAGCGACTGCATCAGATGGAACAGATTGCGGGCGTCATCGGGCAGATCGTCGAGGTCGAACCGGTCGCAGTAGGCGATGGCGTCCTCGAGCCGCGCCATTCCCGCGTCGTAGAACTCCTGCATCTCCGGCATCGTGGAGGCCAGCCGTTTGGCGTAACGCTCGGGTTCGGTGGGCAGGATCCAGTCCTCGAACCGCGCCAGATCGGCGAATTCGGCGGGCAGTTTCGACTCAGTTGCCATTGCGGTACTCCTCGACTTTCTTCTGGGCGGTCTTGTGCAGGTGGCGCAGCAGGATCTCCTGGTCGTTGAGCGGGAAATCGGTGACGGTGCGCGTCGCGATCATGGTCTGGGTGGCCTCGAGGGTGTTGGCGTCCTGCAACGCGTATTCCTTGAAGGTCACCCCGGCCAGCTCCTGGGCCAGGCGTTCCCGGGCCTTCTTCGCGGGTACGAAGTACAGGTTGGCCTCGAAGATGTGCTTGTTCACCGCGGTCGGCCAGTAGTGGTAGGTGAGGTACCAGCCCGGCGCCCAGAACAGCAGCGAGAAGTTGGGCCAGATCTCGAACTCGTCCACGCCCCACGCCTTGTGCCCGCTGGGGTTGATGCCCACGGGCAGCGGGTCCAGGCCTTCGATATCGGGCCGGTCCCACGGGCCGAACAGACCGCTGCGCAGTACGCGTTCGATCGGTTTGACCATGTTCAGGTCCTTGGGCGGCGCCATACCGCCCCAGGAGGAGATCATCGAATGCGGGGGTTGCAGGTCGTAGTGCAGCGCCTCGTAGCCATAGCCGGCGAGTTTGTCGGCTTCGTCCTTGACCGCCTGCTTCATGTGCAGGATCGGCGCGTGGTAGAACTCGGCGAAGGCATCGATGAACAGCTTCCAGTTGCTGCCGACCTCGGCCTTGTAACCGAACACCTCGGTCATCTCGTGGAACGGATAGCCCTCGAGGCCCTTGATCATCGGGCCTAGGAAGGTGGTCAGCGGTTCGGCGTCGGCGTCGAGGTTGACGAAGATGAACCCCTCCCACACCTCGCAGCGCACATCCTTGAGGCCGTAGTCGGCGCGGTCGAGGCCGAAGAACTCCTTCTCCTGCTGGACGAAGGTCAGCTCGCCCTCGAGGCTGTAGCGCCAGGCGTGGTATTTGCAGGTGAACTGTTTGCAGAAGCCCGAGGTCTCCTCGTTGGGGAAATCGTCCCAGACCAATTTGTTGCCGCGGTGGCGGCAGACGTTGTGGTAGGCGTGGATCTCATTGTCGTTGCCGCGGACGATGATCAGCGAGGTACCCGCGGCGGAGAGCTCCTTGGTGAAGTAGCTGCCCTTGCGCGGCAGCCGCTCCACCCGGCCGACATTGAGCCAGGTCCGTTTAAAGATGGCGTTGCGCTCGTCCTCGTAGAACTCGGGGTCGATGGAATCGCTGTAGTCGACCGGCTCGGTGCCCAGGTCCGGGTAATGTTCGGTCCAGCTACCCGCTGCCGGTTTGTTGAAGTGTGCCAAGGGATTACCTCTCGTACTCGGATCGGACGCCGAAGGTGTTGAAGGCCGCGGCGAGCGTGGTGTAGGTGCCGATGGTGAAGATCAGGTCCATGCGCTGGTGTTCGTCGAGGTGTGCGCACAGCGCGTCCCAGGTGGTATCGGACAGATTCGACTTCTCGTCGAGCTCGTCGACCGCCCGCAGGATCAGCTGATCGAGCGCCGCGGTGGCCTCGCCCCGCCGGACCGCGTCGATCTCGGCCGCGGTGATGCCCTCCGCGAGCGCGGCTTCCCGGTGGTGGTTCCACTCGTAGATACAGTCCCGCCGATGCGCGATCCGCAGGATCGCGAGCTCACGCAGGCGGGCCGGCAGCGACGACCGGAACAACAGATGGACGTTCAGGGTCAGGAACGCCTTGGTGAGCGCCGGATGCCGGACCAGTGTCGACAGGGCGTTGCTCGCCGATTCGGGATTGCGCAGCCGGCGCGGGAGCATCACCCGGAGCGCGGCGTCGACTTCGTCGTCCCACTCTTCGGCGGGTAGCGGCGGTACACGCATCGCGCCTCCTCTCTATGAGAATGGTATTCTCGCTTTCGGATAACAGGTTTCCACGCGGCGGCCCGTTAGTCAACGCGGGGGTCTACGGACAGGTCGTGGCCACTGTGTAGCCCGGGTGCGGCCGGGGTTCGGGCGCTGTGCGCGCCGACCTCGGACCTCCGGGATGCCCGGAAAACAGGATATTGATTCTCGATAAGTGAGAAGCTAGTTTTCATTCACCGAGAGCTATGGATTCGCCCCGGCCGACCGGGAAGTCTCGCCGCGGAACTCGGTGCGCGGGCGGACGCTGTACCGCCCGATCACGATCGGCCGGCCGATGGGGCCGGCGCAGAAAGGACCGTCGTGAGACCGAAGCGAATAGCCGCCGGCCTGATCGCCGTGGCATTGCTCGCCACCGCCGGTTGCGGAGGCCGTACCGGAACCGAAACCGAGAACACCTCGTCCGGTGATTCGGTGGTCGCCGATTTCGGGGACCTGACCGGTGTCTGCCAGGACGGCGACGCCTCCGGGTCGCCGACCCAGGGCGTCACCGACACCGAGATCACCGTCGGCGTCTTCTCCGATGTCGGCTATTCGAAGAACCCGGAATTCGTGGACGCCGCGAAGGTGTTCACCTCGTGGTGCAATGCCGCGGGCGGGATCAACGGCCGCACCATCACCACCCAGACCCACGATTCCAAGGTGATGGCGGTACGCCAGAAGATGGTGGAGGCCTGCCGGACCGATTTCGCACTGGTGGGCGGCGGCGCCGGGCTCGACGGACTCGGCGTGAAGGAACGCCTCGAGTGCACCCTGCCCGATATCCCGGCACAGGTCTCCCAGCAGCCCAACCTCGGCACCGATCTGCAGGTGATCCCCTCACCCAGCACCTACGCCCACTACGACCCCTACAACGCCTTCCGGCGGTGGCTGACCAAGGAGGCCTACCCGCAGTCGGCCGGCGCGGTCGGGATCATCAACGGCGACTCCCCGGTCACCAAGGTCCTCGGTGACAAGGCCGTCGAATCGCTGAAGGCGATGGGTGCCAACGTCATCTACAACGAGCTGTACCCGGTGGGCGGGGTGACCGACTGGACGCCCTACGCGCAGGCCATCAAGAACAGCGGCGTCCGCGGGCTGATCTGGTACGGCGAGGACGCGCCGCTGGCCAAACTCGAGGAGAAGCTGACCTCGATGGACTACAAACTCGACTGGATCGACCCGAACAACAACGCTTTCCGGCCCGACTACGTGGAGCTGCTCGGGCCCTCGGCGGGTTACCAGAACAACCTGGTGGATCTGGGCGGTGTGGTGCCGCCGCAGCTGGCCGGCGAATCGGAGGCCATGCGGCAGTTGCAGGATCTCTATGCGAAGTACGCGCCGGACGCGGTGATCACGCTCCCGGCCGTCCGCGCTTTCTCGGCCTGGCTGCTGTTCGCGAAAGCGGCGAGCAGCTGCGGCGCCGACCTGACCCGGACCTGCCTGATCGAGGCGGCGCAGAAAGAGAACGCCTGGAACGGGGGCGGGTTGCACAGTCCGAACGACCTCACGAACAAAGACGCTCCGCCGACCTGCTTCAACGTCATGCAGGCGACGCCGGACGGCTGGAAGCCCGCGGAATTCGGTGCCGACAACGGACTGTTCCGCTGCAACACCCCGCCCTACCGCTACACCGGTAACTACGGGGAACCGCTGACGCTCGCGGATGTCGGTAAAACCATGGCGGATGTCAAGTAATCGATCATGGATCAATTCCTCGCCTTCGGGATCGTCGGGCTGAGCACCGCCGCTGTCTATGCTGTCATCGGCAGCGGCCTGGTGCTCACCCATACGACGACCGGAATCTTCAACTTCGCGCACGGCGCCGCCGGCATGATGGCGGCGTTCTCGTACTGGCAGCTCACCGCGGGATGGGATGTCCCGGTCCCGATCGCCCTGGCGATCGTGCTGCTGGTACTGGCGCCACTGTCCGGTCTGCTGGTGGAGCGGGCGCTGCGGGCGGTCCAGGGTCTCGGTGACGCGGAGAAACTGGTGATGACGGTCGCGCTGCTGAGCGGGCTCATCGCCACCGCGCGCTGGATCTGGGACCCGATGCAGGCCCGCACCCTGCCCACCTTCTTCGCCGAGACCGAACCCCTCCGGATCGGCTCGGCCACCGTCACCTGGCATCAGGCGCTCACCATGCTGGTAGCGGTCGCCGTCGCGGTGGGTCTGCGGGTGCTGCTGTTCAACACCCGCACCGGGGCGGAGATGCGGGCCACCGTCGACGATCGCGCGCTGGCCGGTCTCACCGGCGCGGACCCGATCCGGGCCAACCGGGTCGCCTGGATACTGGGTATCGAATTGGCCGCCGTGGGCGGCGTTCTCATCGCTCCGACGGTGTCGCTGGACGCCGCCACGCTGTCGCTGCTCATCGTCAGCGCCTACACCGCGGCCATCTTCGGCCGCCTGCGCAGTCTGCCGATGACCTTCGTCGGCGCGATCGTGGTCGGGCTGATGGAGAGCTACCTGACCGGATACCTGCCGCAGAACGAATACCTGCCCGGGCTGCGACTGGCCGCGCCGGCGCTGTTGCTGCTGATCGCGCTGCTGCTCTTCCCGCACGGCCGGTTGCGCGGCCGCGACCGCAAACTCAGCCCGGTGCCCACCCCGTCGCGCGGCGGTGCGCTGTTCTTCGCCGGCGTGATCGCGCTGCTCGGCCTGATGGTCGCCACCACCCTCGGCGAAAGCGATCTGATCGCCTACGGTCCGATGTTCGCCTTCGGCGTCATCGCGCTGTCGTTCGTCCCGCTGTCCGGTTACGCGGGACAGATCTCGCTGGCCCAGCTCAGCATGGCGGGTATCGGTGCCGTCGCCTACGCCCATCTGGCCCCGGACGGTCAGTGGTGGGGGTTGCTCGGAGCGGTACTGATCGCGGCCGTCGCGGGCGCGCTGGTCGCGGTGCCGGCGCTGCGCTTGTCCGGGGTGTATCTCGCCCTGGGCACCGCGGCCTTCGCGGTGATCCTGGACCGGTGGATCTTCACCCTGCCCGCGTTCGAGATCGGCGGCGTGCGGATCGCGTTCTTCGACCAGGGATCGGTGGAAGTGGCCGGAGTGAATCTCTTCGGGCTGAAACTGGACGAGACGGCGCAGATCACCGTCTTCGCGGCGGTCTGCCTGGCACTGGCCACCCTCGGCGTCGCGGTGCTGCGCCGCGGGCGCTTCGGCCGCCGGCTCATCGCCCTGCGCGACAGCGAGGCCGCCTACGCCACCCTCGGCGGCAACCTGCTGCTCGCCAAGGTCGCGGTTTTCGCGCTCGGCGCGGGTCTGGCCGGGCTGGGCGGCGCGCTCTACGGCATGCAGATCGGGTCGGTGACACCGGAACAGTTCAATTTCATGGCCGGTATGCCGATCTTCCTGGTCGCCGTGTTCGCCGGGCTCGGCGCCCTGGGCAACGGGATGTTCGTCGGTGTCGCGCTGTACGGGCCGTTGCTGGCGGTCCCGGTGCTCTTCCCGTCCACCGAGAACCTGATCCATGTGATCCCGGCGCTGGCCGGTATCGCCTTCGGCGGTGGCGTGGTGAGCCACGGCGCCGTGGCGCGGATGCGGGAGGGTTTCGAGGCGGCCATCCGCAACCGGGTGGCCCTGGCCGCCATGATCGGTATCCCGGTGGTGCTGTGGCTGCTGCGGCTGGCCGGCGCCGTAGACGGCTGGATCCTGTTCTGGGGCTCGGTGATCGGTGTCTTCGCGGTCCGGATCCGGGCGAACAACCGGGCACAGCGCGCCGCCGCGAGCGAACCGGATGTACCGGTCGAATGGTGGGGTGTGAAACGCCCGTGGCGAGCCGCGGACAAGGAGGTGCTCGACCATGCCGTCACTGCTGCACGTTAGCGATGTCACCGTCACCTTCGGCGGCCGGCGAGCCCTCGACGGCGCCGGGTTGCGCGCCGAGGCCGGGCAGGTCACCGGACTGATCGGCCCGAACGGAGCGGGGAAGAGCACCCTGTTCGATGTGATCTGCGGATTGCGGCGTCCCGCGGCGGGCCGGGTCCGGCTGGGTGAGAAGGACATCACCCGGCTGGCTCCGGCGCGCCGGGCCCGGCACGGGATGGCGCGCACCTTCCAGCGGCTCGAACTGTTCGGCCGGCTCTCGGTCCGCGACAACCTGCTGGTGGCCGCCGAACTCGGCCCGCACCGGCGGCGCGCCGCGCAGCTCACCGACGAGATCATCGACCGCCTCGAACTGGGCGCCCGCGCGGGCGATCTCGCCGACGCCCTGCCCACCGGCCTGGCCCGGCTCGTCGAAGTGGGCCGGGCGCTGGCCGTGCGGCCCACGCTGCTGCTGCTCGACGAACCCGCTGCCGGGCAGGACAGTACGGAAACGGACCGGTTCGCCGGGCTGCTGCGTTCGGTCGCCGCCGACGGCACCGCAGTGGTGCTGGTCGAACACGATATGGGCCTGGTGATGAACGTCTGCGATCACGTGTACGTCCTGGACCTCGGCACAGTGATCGCCGACGGGACCCCGCAGCGGATCCGCGCCGACGAACAGGTCCTCGCCGCATACCTGGGGGCCGCATGACCACCCTGTTGGAACTACGCGGCGTCCGCGCCGCCTACGACGCGATCACCGTGCTGCACGGTGTCGATCTGAGCGTGCGCGCGGGTGAGGTGGTCGCGCTGCTCGGCCCCAACGGCGCCGGAAAGACCACCACACTCTCGGTCGCGGCCGGGGTGCATCCGGTCGAGGAGGGGGAACTCCACCTCGGCGGCCGGGTGGTGAACGGCGTCGACCCCCGGGACCTGGCACGCGCCGGGGTCTGCCTGATCCCCGAGGGCCGGGGGATCTTCCCGAACCTCACCGTGCGCGACAACCTGCTCATGATGACCTTCACCGGCCGGCCCCGCGCACAGATCGAGGAGATCGCCTTCGCCCGCTTCCCGATCCTGGCCCAGCGGGCCGAACAGACCGCGGGCACGCTCTCCGGCGGTGAACAACAGATGCTGGCGCTGGCGCGTGGGCTGGCCACCGATCCGGCGGTACTGATGCTGGACGAATTGTCCATGGGGCTCGCGCCTCTGGTGGTGGGCCGGCTCTACGAACAGGTCGCCGAGATCGCCCGGCAGGGCATCGCGGTGCTCGTCGTCGAACAGTTCGCCGCCGCCGTACTGGATATCGCCGACTCCGCCGCCGTCCTGGTGCGCGGCCGCGTCGAATATCAGGGCCCGCCCGATCAAGGGCTCCGCAACGAATTGGCCACTCTCTACCTAGGAAGTTCCGCATGACCGAATCGACCCGGGCCGACCGTTTCGTCGCCGAGCTCGCCGAACTGAAGATCCCCGACCCGGCCGCCGGCCGCGGCGCGCTGTGGTTGCGCGCGGGCGGGACACTGCTCGGCCTCGGGCCGGTGGTGACGGTGCTGGCATACCTGATGTCGCACAACACCTCCGACGCGCTGGTCCAGCGCGACGCGCTCGTCATCGCGCTGGCCGGGGTGGCGCTGAGCATCGTGGGGGCGGCGCTGTTCCTGCGCTACTCCCTGACCGGGGTTCTGCGGTACTGGATGGCCCGGCAGTCCTACGACCTGGCCTTGCTGGCCGAGCGGTTGCCCGGGGCCGTCGAGAAGGAGGCCGGTGCGGTCGGGGTGCCACAGCGGTGAGAGCCTGCGGCCCGCCGCGGTGAACCACCCGGGGTAGAGCCGGTGCAGGGGCGGACAGCGAAACGGTCCGCCGCATCGGTGACCCACACCGGGCGTGGGCCGGAACCGCCGGCAGCGACGGCGGTGCGGGTGTACACCGCGGTCGGCCGCGCCGGGCCACCGCGATGGGGCCGGGTGCGCGGCGGCGGTGAGCGGCCCGTACCGGCGACGACGAGAGGGAGTTGATGTGTCCGACGGTATGAGTTTCGAGCTGAGCGAGGATCAGCGGCTGATCCGCGACTCCGTGGCCGAGCTGGCCCGGAAATTCGACGATCAGTACTGGATGGAGAAGGACCGGGAACACGAATTCCCCACCGAGTTCTATCGCGCCATCGCCGACGGCGGCTGGCTGGGACTGTGCATTCCCGAGGAATACGGCGGGCACGGCCTCGGGATCACCGAGGCCTCGATCCTGGCCGAACAGGTGTCGCGGTCGGGCGGTGGAATGAACGCCGCCACCTCGATCCATATGTCGATCTTCGGTATGCAACCGGTGATCGTGCACGGTTCGGAGGAACTGAAACAGCGCACCCTGCCCCGGGTCGCCCGCGGTGACCTGCACGTCTGCTTCGGGGTCACGGAACCGGGCGCGGGCCTGGACACCAGCCGGATCACCACCTTCGCCCGCCGCGACGGCGACCACTACGTGGTCAACGGCCGCAAGGTCTGGATCTCCAAGGCGCTGGAGTCGGAGAAGATCCTGCTGCTGACCCGCACGCGGAAATATGAGGATGTCGAGAAGAAGACCAGCGGTATGACGCTGTTCCTCACCGATATCGACCGCGACCACATCGATATCCGGCCCATCCCGAAGATGGGCCGCAATGCGGTGTCCTCCAACGAGTTGTTCATCGACGATCTGCGGATACCGGTCGAGGACCGGGTGGGGGAGGAGGGCCGCGGGTTCGAATATCTCCTGGACGGCCTGAATCCCGAGCGGATGCTCATCGCGGCCGAAGCGCTCGGGCTGGGCCGGGTCGCGCTGGATCGAGCGGTCCGGTACGCGAACGAGCGTGAGGTCTTCGGGCGGCCGATCGGCAAGAACCAGGGGATCCAGTTCCCACTGGCCGATTCGCTGGCTCGGCTGGACGCCGCCGAACTCGTGCTGCGCAAGGCCACCTGGTTGTACGACCAGGGCAAACCGTGTGGCCGGGAGGCCAATACCGCGAAATATCTCTGCGCGGAGGCGGGTTTCGAGGCCGCCGACCGGGCGATGCAGACGCACGGTGGGATGGGCTATTCGGAGGAGTACCACATCTCCCGGTATTTCCGGGAGTCGCGGGTTATGCGGATCGCACCGATCAGTCAGGAAATGATCCTCAACTATCTGGGGTCGCACGTATTGGGAATGCCGAGGAGTTACTGATGGCAGCGAACAACGGTTTGTTCGATCTGACCGGCCGTACGGCCCTGGTCACCGGGGCGGCGGGCGGTATCGGCTCGGCGGTGGCCCGGGCGTTGGCCGCCCAGGGGGCCGCGGTGCTGGTCACCGACCTCGACGGCGGCGCCGCGGGCGCGGTCGCCGAGAAGATCACCGCCGACGGCGGCACGGCACAGGCGTGCGCCCTGAACGTGGCCGACCCCGATTCCGCGGTGGACGCCGCCCGGCAGGCCGCCGAATTGGGTGGCGGGACGGTCAATATCGTGGTGAACAATGCCGGGGTCACGGCTCCGGCGATGTTCCCGAAGACCACGCCGGACTCCATGCGCGAGATCTTCGATGTGCACGTGCTGGGCACGTTCAACTGCAGTCAGGCCGTACTGCCCTACCTGCCGTCCGACGGCACCGGCCGCATCATCAACGTGACCTCCTCCGCGGGTCTCACCGGCACCCTCGGCCAGGTCAACTATTCCGCCGCCAAGGCCGGGATCATCGGCATCACCAAATCGCTGGCCCGGGAACTGGCCCGGAAGAACATCCTGGTGAACGCGCTCGCGCCGCTGGCCGCGACCCCCATGACCGAAACCATCCGCACCGACGAGAAATTCGCGGAGCAGATGCTCAGCCGGATACCGCTGCGCCGCTGGGCCGAACCCGACGAGGTCGCGGGCGCGTTCGTCTTCCTCGCCTCCGATGCCGCGTCGTTCGTGACCGGCCAGGTGCTGCCGGTCGACGGCGGCATGGTGATGTGATGACCACCGCCGGACCGCTGGCCGGAGTGCTGGTGGTGGCGTTGGAACAGGCGGTATCGGCGCCTATGTGCACCCGCACCCTCGCCGATTTCGGCGCCCGGGTGATCAAGGTGGAGAACCCGGCCGGCGGTGATTTCGCCCGGCACTACGACGATGTGGTGGCGGGCCAGGCGGCCCATTTCGTCTGGGTCAACCGGGGCAAGGAGTCGGTGACCCTCGATCTGAAATCCGACCGGGGTCTGGCGGTGCTGCACGAACTGCTGGCCCGCGCGGATGTGCTGGTGTCGAATCTGGCGCCGGGCGCCACCGCGCGGCTCGGCCTGGCCCCCGCCGACCTGGCCGGACGCCATCCACACCTGATCGCGCTGGAGATAGACGGTTTCGGGGCGGGCGGCCCGCTCTCGCACAAACGCGCCTACGATCTGCTCGTCCAGGCGGAGTCGGGGGTGTGCTCGGTGACCGGGCGCCCGGGCGAACCGGCCAAACCCGGACCGGCGGTGGCGGATGTGACCACGGGACTGTATGCGGCCCTGTCGATCGTGGCCCAGCTGTGCGGACGGTATCGCGAGACCGGGACAGCCGGTGGCTCGATCAGTATCAGCCTCTTCGACACCATGGCCGAGATGATGGGCTATCACCTGAACTACACCCGGCATTCCGGGGTGGAGCAGCAGCCGCTGGGCATGAGCTCGCCCGCGGTAGCGCCCTACGGCGCCTATGCCACCGGGGACGGGCAGACCGTGGTGCTCGGCACCACCAACGACCGGGAGTGGCAGCGGCTGGCCCGGGAGATTCTGGGCCGCCCGGATCTCGCCGGGGACGACCGTTTCCGGAGCAATTCCGACCGCGTGCGCAACCGTGGGGTGCTGGACGAGGCCATCGGTGGCTGGTGTGCCCGGCACACGCTGGCCGAGGTGCAGAAGGCCGCCGACGAGGCCGGTATCGGCAATTCGCGGTACAACACCGCGGCCGAGATGATCGACCATCCGCAACTCGCGGCCCGCGATCGCTGGCGCGCGGTGGACAGTCCCGGCGGCCCGGTGCCCGCCCTGCTGCCGCCGGCCGTGATCCGCGGTTTCGACCCGCCGATGGGCGCGGTGCCGGGTCTGGGCGAGCACACCGACGCCGTGCTGCGGGAACTGGGCCGGTCGGCGGCGGAAATCGAGGAGTTGCGCGCCGATTCGGTGATCGGACCCGGATATCGGGCCGTGGGCGCGGGGGAGCGACAGTGACGAACGGCGAGCCGCCCACCGGCGAACCCGAGCTGCTGGTGGCCGACCGGGCCGGGGTCCGGACGGTGACCCTGAACCGGCCGCACCGCAAGAACGCCATGACCTGGGCGATGTGGCGGGACCTGGCGGATGTGCTGCGCGATACCGGCGGCGATCGGTCCGTGCGTGCGCTGGTGCTCACCGGCGCCGGGGGCGCATTCTGTTCGGGAGCCGATATCTCGGTGCCCGATGCCCGGCACCCGATGGACAAACTGCGGATCTTCACCGATCTCGCCCTGCAACTGCACGAACTGCCGATCCCCACCGTCGCGAAGGTGACCGGTGTGGCGGTCGGCGCCGGATGGAATCTCGCCCTGGGCTGCGATCTGGTGGTCGCCACCCCGGAAGCCAGATTCGCGCAGATCTTCGCGCGGCGCGGTCTGTCGGTGGATCTCGGCGGTTCCTGGTTGCTGCCGAAACTGGTCGGCCTGCAGCAGGCCAAACGCCTGGCCCTGCTGGCCGAGACCGTCGACGCCGCCCGCGCCGAAGCACTGGGACTGGTCACCTGGGTGATCGCCGCCGCCGAGATAGACGCGTTCACCGCGGATCTCGCGGATCGGCTGGCGGCCGGGCCGCCGGTCGCGCTGGCGCAGACCAAGGCCTTGCTGAACGAGGGTGCAGACTCGACATTACGAGAGGCTCTGGCCGGCGAGGCCCGGGCCCAGGGAGTCAATTTCGCCACCGCCGACGCGCCGGAGGCGTACGCGGCCTTCGCCGGGAATCGCGCACCGCGTTTCACCGGCGCCTGGTCGCTGCCCCCGGCCGGCGGCGAGAAAGAGAGCGGGTAGATGCGGGAAGCGGTGATCGCCGGCGCGGTGCGCACACCGGTCGGCAAACGGAAGGGTGGCCTGTCGAGTGTGCATGCCGCCGACCTGTCCGCGGTGGTGCTGCGGGCCCTCGTCGAACGCACCGGCGTCGACCCGGCGCTGATCGACGATGTGGTGTGGGGGTGTGTGTCCCAGGTCGGCGATCAGTCGAGCAATATCGGCCGGTATGCGATACTGGCCGCCGGCTGGCCCGAATCCATCCCCGGGACCACGGTGAACCGGGCTTGCGGATCGAGTCAGCAGGCCTTGGATTTCGCGGCGCAGGCGGTGCTGTCGGGTCAGCAGGATCTGGTGGTGGCCGGCGGGGTCGAGGTGATGAGCCGGGTGCCGCTGGGCGCCGCCCGCGCGACCGGACAGCCGTACGGCCCGGCGGTGCTGGCCCGTTACGACGATTTCTCCTTCAACCAGGGGATCTCGGCCGAACTCGTCGCCCGGAAATGGGGTTTCACCCGGACGGTACTCGACGAGTACTCCGCGCGATCGCACGAGCTGGCGGCCGCCGCCCAGGACCGGGGCGCGTTCGAGGAGCAGATCGTCGCGGTCGACGCGCCCGCGGGGGAGACCACCGAGGGTGGAGAGGTCACCGCCGACGAGGGGATCCGCCGCGGTACCACCGCCGAGAAGCTGGCGAATCTGAAACCGGCGTTCCAGGACGACGGCGTCATCCACGCGGGTAATTCCTCCCAGATCTCCGACGGCGCCGCGGCCCTGCTGGTCACCACTCCAGAGAAGGCCGCCGAACTCGGCCTGACCCCGCTCGTGCGCTACCGCGCGGGTGTGGTGGCGGGCGCCGACCCGGTGCTCATGCTCACCGGTCCCATCCCGGCGACCGAGAAGGTACTGCGCAGAACCGGGCTCACGGTCGCCGATATCGGGATCTTCGAGGTCAACGAGGCGTTCGCGCCGGTCCCGCTGGCGTGGCAGGCCGAAACCGGTGCCGACCCGGAGCGGCTCAACCCGCTGGGTGGCGCCATCGCGCTCGGGCATCCGCTCGGGGGTTCGGGCGCGGTGCTCATGACCAGGATGATCCATCACATGCGGGACCACGGGATCCGCTTCGGCCTGCAAACCATGTGCGAGGGCGGCGGCACCGCCAATGCCACCGTCGTCGAACTCGTCTCCTAGGAAGAACATGCGTCGCGATCTGTTCACCGCCGACCACGAAGCGTTCCGGGATCTGGCGCGCGAGTTCATCGAGAAGGAGGTGGTGCCCCGGTACCCGGACTGGGAGAAGCAGGGGCAGCTGCCCCGCGAGGTGTTCCGGCGGCTGGGTGAACTCGGTCTGCTCGGTACCGCGATCCCGGAAGAGTACGGCGGGATGG
Organism: Nocardia fusca NBRC 14340; assembly: GCF_001618425.1. GTDB lineage: Bacteria > Actinomycetota > Actinomycetes > Mycobacteriales > Mycobacteriaceae > Nocardia > Nocardia fusca. Next base: position 3,593 of record NZ_BDCU01000050.1, on the reverse strand, counting down.
GGGTCCGGGACTACCGGTACAACGTGGTGTTGCAGGAGGAGGCCCAGCGGGCGCTGGTGACGCTCGGTACCGTGCGCACCCAGCTCGACGTGATCCTGCCGTACTTCCTCGGGTACGCCGACGCGGCGCAGCGGCAACGGTGGTTTCCCGGCCTCGCCGACGGGAGCCTGCTCACCGCGATCGCCATGACCGAGCCGGGCACCGGTTCCGATCTCGCCGGTATCCGCACCACCGCGGTCCGCGACGGCGACGACTATGTGCTCAACGGGGCGAAAACATTCATTACCGGCGGTCTGCTCGCCGATCTGGTGATCGTGGTGGCCCGCACCGCGACCGATCCGGACAACCGGCGTGCGGGCCTGACCCTGCTGGTGGTGGAGGACGGGATGCCCGGTTTCGCGCGTGGCCGGGTCCTGGACAAGATGGGATGCAAGGTGCAGGACACGGTGGAGCTGTCGTTCACCGATGTGCGGGTACCGGTGGCCAACAAGCTTGGCGAGGAGGGTGCCGCCTTCGGGTATCTCGGGCACAACCTGCCCCAGGAGCGGATGACGGTGGCGGTGGGGTCGGTGGCGCAGGCGCGGGCGGCGCTGCACGCCACCATCGATTACGTCAAGGAGCGCAAGGCATTCGGGACGCCGGTGGCGTCGTTCCAGAACACGAAATTCGAACTCGCCGCGATCTCCGCCGAGATCGAGGCCGGGCAGACCCTGGTGGATCGCGCGGTGCGGGATCTGGTGGACGGGCAGCTCTCCGGTGCCGACGCCGCCCGGGTGAAACTGTTCGCCACCGAGACCCAGGCCCGGGTCGTGGATCGGTGCCTGCAGTTGTTCGGCGGTTACGGCTACATGATGGAGTATCCGATCGCCCGGCTCTACACCGATGCCCGGGTCGCGCGGATCTACGCCGGGACCAGCGAGGTCATGAAAGTTATCATTGCCAAAGACCTTGGTTTGTGATGTATAGCACACTTAATAATTCGATGAGACGTGCATCACATATGGCCGTTCGACCCTACTGTTTCAGCAGTTGGTTTATCGAACGGAGTACCCGGTGATCGGTTCACGGGATGAACGCAGTGCGGCTGATTGCCCTCCGGACTCCGAAACCATGGTCGGCCCGGGGCTACGTCCGGTCCACTTCATGCGCGCGCACGCCCGCCGCCACCCGCTGCGCCACCGGCTGGCGATCGTCGCGCCGAACACCGTGGACGCGGTGCGGTATGCGGGCGGGTTCATCTTCGACCGCATGATGGGCGGCTGGGAGGTGGTCGCCGTGCTCACCGAACACGACGATGTGCGCCCGCTCGAGATCCTCGGCGCGACCGTACTGGACCTCACCACCGCCATGGCCTCACCCGTGCACGACACCTGGCCGGAGAGCGTGCTGCTGGCGCCGGACGTCTTCGTCTCGAACGAATGGGTCCGCAAAGGCGCCATCGACTGCCTGGACAAGGGGCTGGCCGAACTCGCGGTCTGGGGCGACGAGCTGCCCGCCGAACTCGCGTGCCGGGTCCTGTCCGCCCATCACCCCCTCAGTTCCGCGGCCCGGGCATTCAAACGATGCGCCCTCGGGGCGGCCGGGGTGCCGGAACAGGTCCGCGAGGATATCGAGGTCTTCCACAGCGGTGAGGTCCTGCTGGCCGATCTTCGTGGCCGCCAGGCCCTGGTCCGCGCGGTCTGAACCACGCGGACCGAGGTCCGGTGAGACGGGTCAGGAACGCCCTGCGAGGAACCGTTCGGCGAATGCGGAAAGCTCGTCCTGTTGTTCGGCCGGATCGGTGGCCGTAGCGCTCACGACCACCCGGGTCACCCCCTGGGCCGTGAAGGCGGCCAATCGCTCGTCGGTCATATCCAGCCCGCTCCACCGTGTGTACTCGAGCAGATCGGGATCGCGTCCCGCCTCCGCCGCGGTCGTGCGGGCCAGTTCCCACTGCGCCGCGCGTTCGTCCGGGAGCAGCGCCCCACCCGCGAAGTACCCGTCGCCGCGCAGCCCGGCCCGGCGCGCGGCGGCCGTGCTCGAACCACCGATGTGAACGGGCAAGGTGGTCGACTCGTGGGGCTTCGGGAATTGGACCAGGTTCTCGAAATCGAAGAATTCGCCGTGATAGCTCACCCCCTCCTCGCCGCCGGACCACAGCAACCGCAGCACATCGATCGCCTCGTCGGCACGTCGTCCGCGCGTACGGAAATCGACTCCGGCCGCGGACGCCTCGGCCGACAGGGTGCCCAGTCCGACGGACAGCAGCCGCATCCGCCCCTTCGACAGCACATCGATCGTCGCCAGCTGCTTGGCCAGCACGACCGGATGCCGATAGGGCAGCAGCAGGACCCCGGTCCCGAGTAGCAGCCGGTCGGTGACCGCGGCGACGAAGGCGAGAGTGTCCAGCGGGTCGGTGAAGGGCAGGCCGGGCGGCACCTCGACATTGTGTAGTTTCGCCCCGGGATACAGAACCAGATGTTCGGGCAGGTACAGCCCTTCGAATCCACAGGCCTCGGCGTGCCGCGCGTAGGCGGCGAGGCGATCCGGATCCGCACCGAAATGGGCGGTGCTGTAACTGACGGCGAACTTCATCGTGTTCCTTCCGATGCCCGAGCTGCGGGCCGGCCGACCTGCCCGCGGAATTCCCGCGGCGTCTCGTCGTCGACGACCTCAGCGGAAGAACCTGTCCGGCCGCCGCGAAAATTCCTGCCCGGCACTCTGACTCCCTGGCCTCCACCGCCCCGCCTTCGTCATCGGTGGCACTGCCCAAACGGTACTGTCCTGGGCCGGTGGGGACCTCTCGGTCACCCGCGACCGCCTCGTCGAGGACATCACCGCGCTCTGGATGATGCTGGAGCGCGACGCCACCGGGCTGGCTCGCTCTCGGCTCTCCGGGCCCACCGCCGCCCCGGAGTGACGCCGTATCCACCGCAGGGTTCTTCCGGGCAGGTGAGTGCGACAGGCCGGGGCGGTCGGTGCGGGTAGTAGGAAGTGCCGGCGGAGCCGGGCGGTGACCGGCTCGGGCCGCCGGGTCAGATGCGAGTCATGGTCGAGGTGTATCCACCGCCGCCGGGGTAGACCCATCCGCCGGTGACGGTGGTGCCGTCGGCGTCGAAGGTGCCCCGGTAGTAGGCCGGGCTGCCCTTCGCACCGGCCCAGATGGTGAGTATGTCGCCGATCAGTTCGTAGACGTAGTCGAAGGTGTTGCCGACCGAGTCGTAGTACCGCGATGTCACATCGGGGCCGGTCGGTTCGCCGAACGGGCGCAGGTTGCCGATCACCTCCATGCCGGTGACGGGCTCGCCGTGCTGGGTGAGGTCGATGTGCTGGAGTAGGAAGAACCGCCCGGGCATCCATTCGTAGCGCACGGTTCCTTCCGCGCCGCCGCTGACCTTCCAGGTGCCGACCAGGCGGTTCAGCGCCTGCAGTTCGGGGGTGGGCTGCTGGGTGTCGATCATTTTCGTCCTCCTGTGTGGGTCGTTCGCTGCTACCTCGGAGTCGTTCCGCCGGCTTCGACACTCAGCAGATGTGATGTGAGTCACTTCTTCGGAGGTCGAGATCTGGCCGGTGGCTCCGAGGTAGCAGCGACAACCCATTACGAGGAAGGACTC
>NZ_BDCU01000049.1 GCF_001618425.1 Nocardia fusca NBRC 14340 | reverse complement strand
ATTCCCTATAGGGGCCCACATTGTGGGCCCCTATAGGCGTTTCAGGGCGTTATCTTTGCGGGGCGGGTGGCGTTGGGATCGGCTCGACGCCGTGTCGAGACCGACTCGTTCACGCCGCGAGCGATTCGTCCGGCTCTGGACGGTCCGCAGACACCCGGGAAATTAATTGTTATCCGCTGGGTGCGTGCGGATCCGTCCCGCGGCCGGGCATACAGCAGACTTCGGCGGTAGCTCTGCGTATGTCGTCCAGTGTGTCCAGGGCAGTTCCTGCGCCTTCCGCTTCCATTCCTCGATCAGGGCACACGGTGGCAATCTCGTATTCCCGGCGGTCTTTCTCGGGCCACGTATCTGTGTCCATGTCCAGCTTCAGCACGGACAGCGTCGCCTTCAGTTTCCCGTCGTCTGCCGCCGACCCGCGGATGAAATTGTCGAGTGTGGGCATAGCGGACAGGTCGGGTGTATGCAGTTTCTTGCCACGAATCGGGGCTGCCGGCGCGCCCGCGGATGGTTCACCCACCGACTCCTTGACCTGGTCGCTGCCGTATGACTCTCGGACGGCTGCATCGTCGAGCAACGCGCGAAAATCACCGGTGTTCTTGGTGGTTCGGCTCTTGCTGTCCTCAGCGAACTCGAGAACACTGCGAACGACGCGCCCCGACCCATCGCGGATCAGCCGAGAAATCCACACCGAACCGTATCTCCCCATTACTTCCCGGTTGGGGCCGGTCATGTTTCCCCGGTAATTCTGCATGGTGTGATCGAGGAACGGTTCGCATCCATCAATGGCTTCCCGGGCTGCTCCTGGTAGCGCCACCGACCGGGTGCCGCGCGAGCCGAGTCGGAATCTCGAGTCGAAGGTCCGGTCGGCACCGGGCAGATCTCGGTGCCACGGGGGCGGTAAGTTCCGAGCGAACCCCCGCGGTCGGTGTGAGAACGCGCTGAGCTGCCCGCGCCAGGAGACTTCCGGCGGCACCGCTGCGGCATGACGCCGGTCCGACGAGGATGCGCGGCGGACAAGGCCTAGACTCTGCCGGATGCGACTCGTGATTGCACGGTGCCAGGTCGACTACGTGGGGCGGTTGACCGCTCACCTGCCGATGGCCCGCCGGCTGCTGATGATCAAGGCGGACGGGTCGGTGCTGGTCCATTCCGACGGGGGTTCGTACAAGCCGTTGAACTGGATGAGCCCGCCCTGCTGGTTGGACGAGCGGCAGCCGGACGCGGCTGCCGCTCAGTTGAAAGCGCTGTGGGTTGTCAGCAACAAGGCGGGGGAAGAGCTGCGGATCGGGATCGAGGAGATCGAGCACGACTCCAGTCACGAGCTGGGTGTGGATCCCGGGCTGGTGAAGGACGGGGTGGAAGCGCATCTGCAGGAACTGCTGGCCGAGCACGTGGAAACCCTGGGCGCCGGCTACAGCCTCGTCCGGCGGGAGTACATGACGGCGATCGGGCCGGTGGATCTGCTGTGCCGCGACGCGAACGGTGGAACCGTGGCCGTGGAGATCAAGCGCCGGGGCGAGATCGACGGAGTCGAACAACTCACCCGGTACCTGGAGTTGCTGAACCGGGACCCGTTGCTGACGCCGGTCGCCGGGGTGTTCGCGGCGCAGCAGATCAAGCCCCAGGCGCGCACATTGGCCGAAGATCGCGGGATCCGCTGTCTGACCCTGGATTACGACGCCCTACGTGGGACCGAGAGCAACGAATTCCGCCTCTTCTAGACTTGGGGCCATGCCACGACGAAATCCGCGCAGCGCGCGCTCCCGGGCGGAGCCGTGGCGGACCGGTGGCGGGCTCGGCGATGTCTACCGGCGGACCGAATCGGGGCCGGACGGGGACGAGTACGTCGTCCGCACGGTGCCGGGGGCGCGTGCGGCGAAGCGGTACCGCTGCCCGGGCTGCGATCACGAGATCATGCCGGGGGTGCCGCATGTGGTGACCTGGCCGGTCGGCAGCGGTGAGACGGACCGGCGGCACTGGCACGGTGGCTGCTGGAAGGGCCGGGGAACCCGGGGGATCACGCGTCGGTGGTCCTAGCGGTGGACCCGCTCTCCGCGGGGTCCGCACCGGACGATGAACGTCCACACCCCGAGCGGGGTACGACTCCCGAGCAGGTGGGCACGGAGAAGAACAGCGAACCGGCCGGCACCTGCGTAGCGACCAGCATCGCGCTACCCACCGGCACCCCGGTGCCGCACCCGGCGGGCCTTCGGGCAGCGGAGATCCACTCCCGCCGGTTACAGATCGTGTCAGGTCGGAGATGGCCGGCGCCGGATATGAGGAAGGCCGCCCCGGTGGGCGGCCTTCGGATCTGTTCTGGTGTTCTGTTGTCGCCGTGTACGTGCCTACAGCAGCTCAGTGACTGATGTCGGCGTTCTCGCGTTCTTCCTCGAGGATATCGTCGGAATCGTCCTCGGAGCTCACCTCGGGGATGGCCTTCTGACGCGGGCCGTTCACAGACTTGTTGCTCTGACCGCTGCCGATGGACTTACGCGGCTGCTCGGGCACACCATCGAGCAGTTCGCTCTCCCGGTTGACCGCCGCGAGCATGGCCGGCACCGAATCGAGCTGGCCGCGGATACCGAGCAGCTGGGCCAGGACCCGGCCGCGCAGTACGCGCATCTCCTCGGCCAGTTCCTTCGCGTGCGCGATCTTGCGCTCGGAGGTCTGGGTCGCCGAGGTGATGAGACGGTTGGCCTCGTCGGTGGCGTCCTTGATCCGCTGGGCGGCTTCGGCGCGGCTGGTGGCCTCGAGCTCCTCCATGGCGCGGGTCAGCTTGGTGCGCCGCTCGGCCATGGTGACCTCGAAGTCCTGCTGCGTGGCCTTGCGCTTGGCCTCGGACTCCTTGGCCAGGCGCTCGGCGTCGGCCTGAGCGGCATCGATGATCTTGGCGGATTCGGTACGAGCATTCGCCAGCGTCTGCTCGTATTCGATTTCCAGCGCTTCGCGCTTTTCCTTGGTTTCGGCGAGCAGGGATTCGTATTTGCCGCGCATTTCGGTGGCCTGCTGCTCCGCGATGGAAACCATCTCGGCGGCTTCGGCCTGGGCGAGGGCGCGAACCTCGGACGCCTCGTCCGAGGCCAATCGCAACATGCGGGAGATGCGGTCGCTCATCCCCTCCGCGGTGGTCGGCGGTACGGACAGCCGGTCGACTTCCTTGCGGAGTTCGTCGATTTCGTCGCGGGCGTCTTCCAGCTGACTGGCGAGGTTCCGGGCCTGGGCGGCGGCGGCGTCGCGGTCGGTGGCGGTAACCCGCAACTCGGCATCGAAGCGGTCGAAATAGTTACGCACCTCGTCTTGCGCATAACCCTTGCGCACAACGGTGAAGGGCAGCGCAACGAAGCGATTGCGATCGGACTCGGGTGACGACATGGCCAACAAACTACAGCCTGAGACCTGCGCATGGTGAGCCGACCGGGAATGTTATCGGAGCGTCTCCTTACAGCCCGATCTCGATACTAGTGCGTAACATTCGGATCCGGTTCCAGTAACTCGACCAGCACACCGCCAGCATCCTTCGGGTGGACGAAATTGATACGGGAGTCGGCGGTTCCGCGTCGCGGCGCCTCGTACAGCAGGCGCATGCCGCGATCACGGAGATATGCGGAAACGGCTTCGATGTCGGTGACCCGGAAGGCCAGCTGCTGCAGTCCCGGGCCGCTGCGATCGATGAATTTCGCGATGGTGGAGGTTTCGTCGAGCGGAGCCAGCAACTGCAGAGCAGTCGAATCGTCCTCGGCGGCGGGCGCGGACAGCATCGCTTCCTGGACGCCCTGTTCCTCGTTGACCTCCCGGTGGGTTTCGACCAGGCCGAGGTTCTCCGCGTACCAGGCGACGGCGGTGTCCAGGTCGGGGACGGCGATACCGACATGGTCGACCGCGACGATGTAGTCGGCGGGGATGAATTCTGATGACGGGGTAGCGGTGCTCACCCTTCGAAAGTAGCGCGTTCCACCCTGCCGCGGTTGCGTACCCACCCGGATCGGGGCCAATAGAGGGCGGCCGCCCTCAAATACTGACGGGGTGATCTCCGCATCCCTGCACACCGATCCGGGGAGGCCGCAAGCTACCGTGGAGTAGTCCGCGCCGCGCGTCGCTTTCGGATAACGCGAGGATCGCGGGGTCGCACCGCGCGTTTCTGGTCAGGCCAGGAACATGACGGGCCACCGTGGTGGTTCATGCCCGCTCCCGGGCGTTGGGGCGATCGAGTGCTGCAGGAGCTGCCCGGAGGTTGGAAACCATGAACACCAACAGTGTGGTGGACCTGCCCGGGCCGTCCGCAGTGTTCCCGCGCGCGTCGCTCGTCTTCTCCGAACGGTCGCTCTCGGCGATCGGGGCCCGCCCCGGTTCTGGAGCGACAGAGCGAAGGAGCGCAGCGACTGAGCGTCGGAGTGAAGAACCGGGGTCACGAGGGCCCCGATCCCGCGCCGCCGGAGGCGGCGCCGTAAACACAGGAGGCTCGTCGTGACCAACTCCGTGATCGTGGCCGGTGCGCGTACCCCGATCGGCCGGCTGCTGGGCGGCTTGAAGGATTTCAGCGGATCGGATCTGGGCGGGTTCGCGATCGCCGCGGCGCTCGAGAAGGCCGGCGTCCGGGGCGACCAGATCGACTACGTGATCATGGGTCAGGTGCTCACCGCGGGTGCGGGACAGATTCCGGCCCGGCAGGCCGCGGTGGCGGGCGGTATCCCGATGGATGTGCCCGCGCTGACGCTCAACAAGGTGTGTCTGTCCGGGATCAACGCGATCGCGCTGGCGGATCAGCTGATCCGGGCCGGGGAGTACGAGATCGTGGTGGCCGGTGGGCAGGAATCGATGAGCCGCGCCCCGCATATGCTCGAGAAGAGCCGCGAGGGGTTCAAATACGGTGACGTGACCCTGCGCGACCACATGGCCTACGACGGGCTGCACGATATCTTCACCGACCAGGCGATGGGCGCGCTCACCGAGCAGCGCAACGACACCGACCCGATCACCCGGGCCGATCAGGACGCCTTCGCCGCGGCATCGCATCAGCGGGCAGCCGCCGCCTGGAAGAACGGGATCTTCGACGACGAGGTGGCGCCGGTGGAGGTGCCGCAGCGCAAGGGTGACCCGGTCGTGGTGCGGCAGGACGAGGGGATCCGGGCCGATACCACCGCGGAATCGCTGTCCAAGTTGCGTCCGTCGTTCCGTAAGGACGGGACGATCACCGCCGGGTCGGCATCGCAGATCTCCGACGGCGCGGCCGCGGTGGTGGTGATGAGCAAGGTCAAGGCGCAAGAGCTGGGGCTGAGCTGGATCGCCGAAATCGGTGCGGCGGGTGTGGTGGCCGGCCCGGATTCGACCCTGCAGGACCAGCCGGCCAACGCGATCGCGAAGGCGTGTGCCAAGGAGGGTATCGCCCCGGCCGATCTGGACCTGGTGGAGATCAACGAGGCGTTCGCGGCGGTCGGTATCGCCTCGACCCGCAAGCTCGGGATCGATCCGGCGAAGGTGAACGTCAACGGCGGCGCCATCGCGATCGGGCATCCGCTCGGGATGTCGGGTGCGCGGATCGTGCTGCATCTGGCGCTGGAACTGAAGCGCCGCGGCGGCGGGATCGGGGCGGCCGCGCTGTGTGGTGGCGGCGGCCAGGGCGATGCGCTGATCGTCAAGGTGTAGACCGCCCGGTTTGTCTCGTGTGACCGGTTCGACTACGACACCGTGTAGTGGCTGGTGCACAATGGGCGCATGAACTTCCTTGGTCTGGGTACCGTTGCCGGCAGGTTCCGCTTCTTCGCAGTGCTCGAAGCGCTGTCCTGGCTGGGCCTGCTGGTGGGAATGGCGTTCAAGTACCTCCCCGCGGAGGGCAACGAGATCGGGGTGAAGATCTTCGGCCCGGTACACGGCGGCATCTTCATCCTGTTCGTGCTGACGGCACTGCTGGCCTCGCGTGAACTCGAATGGAACTGGAAGACCACAGTGCTGGCGCTCCTGTCCAGCATCCCGCCGTTCTTCACGGTCGTCTTCGAAGTGTGGGCCGTACGCACCGGCAAGCTGGGCGAGCTGAGTGCGGCCGGCACCACCGAGTCCCCGCAGACCCTCGCGGCGTCCTCGTGACAAACTGGAACATGTGACTCGACCAGCATCCCGCCGTCCTTCACCCGCCGTAGCCGCCGCCATGTCCGGGGCGGTGGATCTCTCCGCCCTGAAGCAGCCGCCGGCGGGTGCGCCGGCCGCCGCGGGCGACCATACGGTCACCGAGGCGGATTTCGAGACCAAGGTGCTGCGCCGCTCCGCCCAGGTACCGGTCGTGGTGGCGCTGTACTCCCAGCGCAGCCCCGGCAGTATCGAACTGGTCCAGCTGCTGGAACGGCTCGTGGGCGAGGCCAACGGCACCTGGGATCTCGCCGCCGTAGAAGCCGAGAGCAATATGCGGATCGCGCAGGCCTTCGGTGTCCAGGGCATTCCGACGGTGATCGCGGTCGCGGGCGGGCAACCGCTGGCCGATTTCCAGGGCAACCAGCCGGAAGCGCAGGTCTCGCAATGGCTGACCGCCGTCGTGCAGGCGGTGGAGGGCAAACTCGAGGGCGACCCGAGCGTGCCACAGGAGCAACCCGCCGATCCTCGGTTCGCGGCGGCGGAGGCGCTGCTCGAACAGGGCGACCTGGCGGGCGCGGAGTCGGCCTACGAGTCGATCGTCGCCCAAGAGCCCGGCAATACCGAAGCCACAGCGGCGCTGCGGCAGGTGAAGTTCCTGCGCCGGGCGCAGGAACTTCCGGAATCGGCAATCGCCACCGCCGACGCGGACCCCGGCAATGTCGCGGCCGCGCTCGACGCCGCCGATGTGGAACTCTTCCAGCAGCAGCCCGAGGCCGCGTTCGACCGGCTCATCGCACTGGTCGCCCGGACCGCCGGCGACGAACGCACCACGGTCCGGACCCGCCTGCTGGAACTGTTCGAACTCTTCGACCAGGCCGAGCCGTTCGTAGTGGCGGCCCGCCGAAAATTGGCAACCGCGCTGTACTGAATCCATGGCGCGCCTTCGGCGCGCGGGGTCGAGGCCCCCCTCGGTCCCGCCGTTCGGCGCCCGAGACTCGCGCCTGCGGCGCATGCGCTTCGGGCACCGAACGGCGGGACGGGCCTCGACCTTTGGGGGCCTCGCTGAACTCGGCGCCGGAGGATGGCCACCGGGACAGCGAATGCAGACGCAACTACATGAGTTGAGTTGCCGATTACGACACAAGGACATTCCCGATTTCGGTGTATTCCAGTTCGGGCCCGTATGGGCCTTGTTGAACTCGGCACCGGGGGACCGGGATCGGATGTCGACGCAATGCGTCGAGGTCGGTGGGTCGCCACCGAGACCCCTCGGTTCCTCGGACGTTCTCTGGGGCTTCGTCGGCTCGGCGCTGTCGGTCGTACCTGTCTGGTGAAGGCGCGGCTGCTCAGGGGCGCGGGGTCAGCCAGACGACGCTGAGCGGGCCCAGCGTGAGCGCGGCCGATGCGGGACGGTCGTGGCGGCTGACCGGGTCGGCGTGTACCACGCCGAGATTGCCCGAGCCGGTGCCGCCGTACTCGAGCGCGTCGGTGTTCAGGATTTCTGTCCAGTGCCCGGCGGCGGGCAGCCCGATCCGGTAGTCACGGTAGGTGGCGCCGGAGAAATTGCAGATACAGGCGACCGTGCTGCCGTCGGCGCCGTGGCGGAGGAACGCGAGAACGTTGGACTCCCGGTCGTCGGCGGTGATCCAGGAGTGGCCGCCGGGGGTGGTGTCCTGGCTCCAGAGGGCGGGATGGTCGCGGTATGCCCGGTTGAGGTCGGCGACCAGCAGTTGGATACCGCGGTGCAGCGGATTGTCGAGTTCGTGCCAGTCGAGACTGTGGTCGTGCCACCATTCGCGGTAGTGCCCGAACTCCTGGCCCATGAACAGCAGTTGCTTGCCCGGGTGGGCCCACATGTAGGCGAGCAGCGCGCGGACCCCGCCGGCTTTGGCGAACTCGTCGCCGGGCATCCGGGTCCACAGTGTGCCTTTGCCGTGCACGACCTCGTCGTGGCTGATGGGCAGGACATAGTTCTCGCTCCACGCGTACATGAGCGAGAAGGTGATCTCGTTGTGGTGCCAGGTGCGGTGCACGGGGTCCCGGCCCAGATAGCCGAGAGTGTCGTGCATCCACCCCATATTCCATTTCATGGAGAAGCCGAGCCCGCCGACCTCGGTGGCGCGGGTGACGCCGGCCCAAGTGGTGGATTCCTCGGCGATGGTGACGACACCCGGATACGCGGCGTGCAGGCTGTCGTTGAGTTCGGTGAGGAAGGCGACGGCCTCCAGGTTCTCGCGGCCGCCGTGGACATTGGGTTCCCAGCCGCCGCCGGGCCGGGCGTAGTCGAGGTAGAGCATGGCCGCGACCGCGTCGACGCGCAGGCCGTCGATATGGAACTCCTCGACCCAGAACCGCGCGTTGGCGACCAGGAAGTTGCGTACTTCGGGCCGTCCGTAGTCGAACACGTAGGTGCCCCATTCGGGCTGTTCGCCGCGGCGCGGGTCCGGGTGTTCGTACAGGGGGGTGCCGTCGAAACGCGCCAGTGCCCAAGCGTCGCGCGGGAAATGCGCGGGAACCCAGTCGAGGATGACGCCGATACCGTCGGCGTGCATATGGTCGACGAAGGCGCGGAAGTCGTCCGGGCTGCCGAAGCGTGCGGTCGGGGCGTAGTACGAGGTGACCTGATATCCCCAGGACCCGCCGAAGGGATGTTCGGCCACCGGCAGCAGTTCGACATGGGTGAAACCGAGCCCGCGTACGTATTCGCTGAGTTCGGTGGCGAGTTCGCGGTAGTCCAGTCCCGGACGCCAGGACGCGAGATGTACTTCGAAGACACTGAACGGGGCACGGGCCGGATCGGTGTGGCTGCGGGCGGTGAGCCAGTCCTGGTCGGTCCAGCGGTGCGCGGTCGTGGTGACGACGGACGCGGTGGCCGGGGGGACCTCGGTGGCGAGCGCGAGCGGGTCGGCGTGATCGGTGATCCGTCCGTCGGCCCCGTGCACCCGGTACTTGTAGCGGTCGCCGGGCGCGGCGCCGGGGACGAAGACCTCCCACACTCCCGACCCCCCGAGCGAGCGCATCGGCCAGGTACCGCCCTGCCAGCGGTCGAAATCGCCGAACACGGTGACGCCGCGGGCGTTCGGCGCCCAGACCGCGAAGGAGACACCGGCGACTTCACCGTCGAGACCTCGATAGGTACGCGGATGCGCGCCCAGTACCTCCCACAATCGTTCGTGCCGGCCCTCGCCGATGAGGTGCAGGTCCAGCTCGCCGAGGGTGGGCAGGAAGCGGTAACCGTCGGCGGTTACGGTGGCCGGTCGGTGGGGGTGCACGGTGACGACGCGGTAGTCGAGGATCTCGGGGTACGGCAGCACGGCCGTGAAGACGCCGTGCCCCAGCGAGCCCAGCGGATGATCGACCCCGCCGACCAGCACCGATACCGATTCCGCGGCGGGGCGCAGCACTCGTACCGCGGTGCCGTCGGGGTGTGGGTGCGCGCCGAGCACCGTATGCGGGTCGGGGTGGGTGCCCGCGGCGAGGAGCAGTAGGTCGCGGCGATCCAGCACGGCGTCACCGGAACCCGCGCCGGTACGCCAGGGCGGCGCGGGCGTGATGGGGCACCGGGGGCAGCGCGATGATGTGGGCGACCGCGTGCGCGGGATCGAGCCGGATGTAGTTGGTCTGTGCCCAGTGGTACTGCTCGCCGCTGATCTCGTCGTGGACCACCGGGTGGTCGTGCCATTCCCGGCCGACGGCGGGCAGGTCCAGCGACAGCATGCCCTGTTCGGCGGTGAAGGGGTTCAGGTTCACCACCACCAGGACCGCGTCGCCGGTCGCGGGATCGGTCTTCGAATACGCGAGCAGGTTGTCGTTGTCGATGTGGTGAAAGTGCAGGCAGCGCAGTTGCTGTAACGCCGGATGCCGGCGGCGGATCTCGTTGAGCCGGGTGAGCAGCGGTTCGAGGGATTCGCCGCGGGCGCGGGCCTCGGCGAACGGGCGCGGTCGCAGCTCGTACTTCTCCGAGTCCAGATACTCCTCGCTACCGGGGCGCACCGCCCGGTGCTCGTACAGTTCGTAACCCGAGTACACCCCCCAGCTGGGGCCCAGGGTCGCGGCGAGGACCGCGCGGATCGCGAACATCCCCGGACCGCCGTGTTGCAGGCTCTCATGCAGGATGTCGGGCGTATTGACGAAGAGGTTGGGCCGGGCTTCGTCGGCTTTGGCGGCGAGCTCCAGACCGAATTCGATGAGCTCGTGCTTGTGCGTGCGCCAGGTGAAATAGGTGTAGGACTGACTGAAACCGCGTCGCGCGAGACCGTAGAGCCGCGCGGGATAGGTGAACGCCTCGGATAGGAAGATCACGTCCGGATCCGTGCGGCGCACCGCGGCGATCAGCCACTCCCAGAAGTCGGCCGGTTTGGTGTGCGGGTTGTCGACCCGGAAGATCTTCACGCCGAGCCCGACCCAGTACCGCACCACCCGCAGTACCTCGGCGTACAGGCCGTCCGGGTCGTGGTCGAAATCGAGCGGATAGATGTCCTGGTACTTCTTGGGTGGGTTCTCGGCGTAGGCGATGGTGCCGTCGGGCAGCGTGATGAACCATTCCGGATGCGCGCGCACCCACGGATGGTCGGGCGCGCACTGTAGGGCCAGATCCAGCGCGACCTCGAGGCCGAGGTCCGTCGCGGTGCGGACGAAGGCGGTGAAATCGGCCTCGGTACCCAGTTGCGGGTGGAACGCGTCGTGACCGCCCTCGGCCGAACCGATCGCCCACGGTGAGCCGACATCGCCGGGGCCCGCGGTGAGCGCGTTGTTGCGGCCTTTGCGGTTCACCACGCCGATGGGATGGATCGGCGGCAGGTAGACCACATCGAAACCCATCGACGCGATACGAGGCAGTTCGTTCGCGGCGGTCGCGAAGGTGCCGTGCACCGGGGACCCGTCGGCGTCGCGCCCGCCGGTCGAACGGGGGAAGAACTCGTACCAGGACCCGGTGCGGGCCCGCGGGCGCTCCACCAGCACCGAATACTGCGGCCCGCGCGTGAGCAGCTCCCGCAGCGGCGTCCGCCGCAGGATCTCGGTGACCTCGTCGGTGAACGCCGGAGCCACCCGCGCCGGGAGTGGGTCGGCGCCGCGGAGCGCGGCCGCGGCCGCCCGCAGCCGCTCGAACTCCCGCTTCGGTACCGCCTGCGCCGCCCGGTCCAGCAGCCGGGCCCCGATCTCCAGATCGTTGTCCAGATCTGCCGCGCTCTGCCCGACCGCCAGTTTCGCCTCCACCGCCGACCGCCAGGTCGCGAGGGAATCCGCCCAGCCCTCGATCCGGAAATGCCACACCCCGGGCGCCGTGGGCGTGAAGGCACCGTTGAAGACATCGGGTTCGTAGTCGGGGGTCATCGGGACACGGAGCGCACGCGACGAGCCCGGCGCACGCACCGCCAGGGTGGCGCCGACCGCGCCGTGCCCGTCCCGCCACACCACGGCACGCACTGGGAAAACCTCCCCGACCACGGCCTTCGCGGGGTAGCCGCCGGGGATGTGCGGGGCGGTGTCATCGATGGCGATGCGGCCGGTCATCCTCACCACGTTATTGCCAACGACATCGGTAGCGGAAACCGGCGCGAGTGAAGTCGGCGGCGTGCCTGTTCTGTCTTCTCTGGACGGTCTACCTCCATGGTCGGGGCCCGCCCCCGGTTCTGGAGCGACAGAGCGAAGGAGCGCAGCGACTGAGCGTGTGCAGTCCACCGTTCATGGGTCGGTGACCATTGAGCACTTACAGGGCTGTGAGCCTCCTCAGGCTGGTCGAGGCGCACGGCAGCATGCACTTCTGTCTATTCCGGATGGGCTACCTCCACGGTCGGGGCCCGCCCCCGGTTCTGGACCGACGGAGCGAAGGAGCGTAGCGACTGAGCGTGTGCAGTCGACCGTCCAGAGAATGGCGATCATTGAGCACTGACAGTCACGTGAGCCTCCTCAGGCTGGTCGAGGTGCACGACAGCATGCACCTTCTGTCTTTTCCGGAGGGTCTACCTCAGTGGTCGGGGCCCGCCCCCGATTCTGGACCGACGGAGCGAGGGAGCGCAGCGACTGAGCGGAGGAGGGAAGAATCGGGGTCACAGGGCCCCGACCCGCGCGCCGCAGGCGCGCAAATATACACAGCTAAGCTCGGGCGGATGAAGGCACTGCGTCGGTTCACCGTCCGCGCCCACCTGCCGGAGCGGCTGGCTGCGCTGGGCGAGCTCTCCACCAATCTGCGCTGGTCGTGGCACGGTCCGACCCAGGATGTGTTCGCCGCCCTGGACCCGCGCCGGTGGGCGGAGACCGGGCACGATCCGGTACGGATGCTGGGGGAAGTGGCGCCGGAGCGGTTGGACGAACTCGCCGGTGACGCGGAGTTCTGTGCGCGGGTCGACGCGGTGGCCGCGGATCTGCGGGCGTATCTGGATCGCCCGGTCCCGGACGCGGGGGTGCGGGGGATCGCCTACTTCTCGATGGAGTTCGGGGTGACCGAGGCGCTGCCCAACTATTCGGGTGGGCTCGGCATCCTGGCCGGGGACCATCTCAAGGCGGCATCGGATCTGGGGTTGCCGCTGATCGGGGTGGGGCTGCTGTACCGGTCCGGGTATTTCCGGCAGTCTCTGGCCGCCGACGGCCGGCAGGTCGAGCGGTATCCGGCGCTGGATCCGCAGGGGCTGCCGTTGCGGTTGTTGACCGCCGACGGCGCGCCGGTGCTGGTGCACGTGGCGCTGCCGGACCGGCGTGTGCTGGCGGCGCGGGTATGGATCGCGCAGGTGGGACGGGTGCCGCTGCTACTGCTGGACTCCGATATCGCGGCCAACGATCCGGAGCTGCGGTCGGTGACCGACCGGCTCTACGGCGGCGACCAAGGACACCGGATCGAGCAGGAGATCCTCGCCGGTATCGGCGGCGTGCGGGCAGTCCGGGCCTACACCGCGGCCACCGGGCTCCCGGACCCCGAGGTCTTCCATATGAACGAGGGCCACGCGGGTTTTCTGGGACTGGAGCGGATCCGGGAGTATCTGGCCGCGGGCCACGATTTCGATACCGCGCTGGCGGCGGTGCGCGCAGGAACCGTGTTCACCACGCACACGCCGGTGCCGGCCGGGATCGACCGGTTCCCGGTCTCGCTGGTACACCGGTATTTCGGCGGGTCGTCGGGGGAATCGGAATCGCCGCTGCTGCCCGGGATCACGGTGGACCGGATCATCGCACTGGGCCGGGAGGACGATCCCGCGGTGTTCAATATGGCCCATATGGGTTTGCGGCTGGCGCAGCGCGCGAACGGGGTCTCCCGCCTGCACGGCGCGGTGAGCCGGAGCATGTTCGACTCGCTGTGGCCCGGTTTCGATGCCGCCGAGGTGCCGATCGGTTCGGTGACCAACGGTGTGCACGCGCCCACCTGGGCCGCCCGGGAGTGGGGGGAGGGGCTCGATACCGCCGACTGTCCGCGAATCTGGGAGGCGCTGGGTGAGCTGGCGCCGGAGCGGCTCTGGGCGATCCGCGGGACGCTGCGCGCGAAGCTGGTGCGGGAGGTGCGGCGGCGGTTGCGCGAGTCGTGGCGGCAGCGGGGAGCGGCCGAGGCCGAACTGTCATGGGTGGATTCGGTATTCGATCCCGAGGTGCTGACCATCGGCTTCGCCCGCCGCGTCCCGACCTACAAGCGGCTGACCCTGATGCTGCGCGATCCGCGGCGGTTGCGGGATCTGCTGCTGGACCCCGACCGGCCCGTGCAGTTGGTGGTGGCGGGCAAGAGTCATCCCGCGGACGAGGGCGGTAAGGCGCTGATCCAGCAGGTGGTGCGGTTCGCCGACGATCCGGTGGTGCGCCACCGGATCGTCTTCCTGCCCGATTACGACATATCCATGGCCCGGTACCTGTACTGGGGGTGTGATGTGTGGCTGAACAACCCGCTTCGGCCGTTGGAGGCATGCGGGACGTCCGGGATGAAATCGGCTCTCAACGGTGGGTTGAACCTGTCGATCCGCGACGGCTGGTGGGACGAGATGTTCGACGGCGAGAACGGGTGGGCGATCCCGACCGCCGACGGCGTGTCCGATGATCGTCGCGACGATCTGGAGGCGAGCGCACTCTACGAACTGATGGAGCGGACGGTCGCGCCGCGTTTCTACGCGCGCGACGCGGCCGGCGTCCCGGGCCGCTGGGTCGAGATGGTGCGTCACACGCTGCGCGTTCTCGGGCCGGAAGTGCTGGCGGACCGGATGGTGCGCGAGTACACCGAGCGCTACTACCTGCCGGCCGCCGCGGCGTCCCGGCGGGTCACCGGGGAGAACCTGCGGGGTGCGCGGGAAATCGCCGAATACCGCAGGCGGGTGGACAACGCGTGGCCGCGGGTGCGGGTGGTGCAGGTGGACGCGGCCGGTCTTCCGGACGCCCCCGTGATCGGGGCGCCGCTGTCGTTGACCGCACGGGTGGACCTCGGTGGTCTCGGGCCCGACGACGTGACGGTTCAGGCCGTGCTCGGGCGGGTCACGCCCGAGGACGAGCTGACCGACACCGGTACCGTCACGATGTCCTGCACCGGAATGGTGTCCGCCGAATCCGCGCTGACGGTCTTCACCGTCGAGACTCCGCTACCGCGCTCGGGTGCGGTGGGCTACACGGTCCGGGTGCTGCCGGTACACGATCTGCTCGCCACACCCGCGGAGCTGGGCCGGGTGGTCAACGCCTGACCGCGGGCGCCGGGGAAGCGAGCGACCCGCGGCTCCGCCACGTCACTCGGGATCGCGTCGCTCCCGCCGGCCCGGGTGGCGGGCCACACGGGCCGGGGAGGTGGCGACTTCGGTTCGCACGGGTATCGGATACCGTTCCACACTGGCGCTGCCGGGCGCCGGACCTCCCACTGTGTACTGCGCTCACCGGTTGGGGGCATACGGGGCTGTCGCCTTCTGGTTCGGTTCGGTGCGTACGCGCCGGGTATCGGCCGGAGCGGTGCCCGGCGAGTTCCTGCCGGACTCCGGTCCGCTCCCCGTCCGCGCGTGGGCGGGTGTCATATCCAGCCGACTGGAGGTCCCATGGCCACCGATCTTCTGACCCGGACCCGCGGGCGGATCGATACATATTTCGCTGTCGGGGTGCACGGGTCGACCATGCGGCGCGAGCTCATGGCGGGCACGGTGACGTTCCTGGCCATGTGTTACGTGCTGGCGGTCAACCCGTCCATCCTGGGTGACCAGGGCGCACTGGGCGACCAGGGCATCCCGACCCAGGCCGTGTTCACCGCGACCGCGGTCTCGGCGGTGGCCGGGTCCCTGGTCATGGGGTTGTGGGCGCGGTATCCGATCGCGCTGGCGCCGGGGATGGGCCTGAACGCGTTCTTCGCGTTCTCGGTGGTGCTGGGTATGGGGATTCCCTGGCAGGTCGCGCTGTCGGGCACATTCCTGTCGGGTGTGATCTTCTTCGTACTCGCGGTGACCAGGATCCGGGAGAAGATCCTCAACGCGATCCCGCTGCAGCTGAAACTGGCGGTCGCGGCCGGCGTCGGCATGTTCGTGGCGTTTCTCGGGTTCAAGAACGCGGGCATCGTGGTCGACAGCGATTCGACGCTGGTGAAGCTCGGCGATTTCACCCAGGGCACGACGGTGCTGGCGCTGTTCGGCCTCGTGATCACGGTGATCTTCCTGGTCCGCGGGTGGCACGGGGCGGTGCTGTACGGCATCGTGCTGACGGCGGTGGTCGGGATGGTCGCCGGTCTGGTGGATGTGCCCGACGGTGTCGCGGCACTGCCGCGGGGGCTGGACCAGACCTTCGGGCAGGCGATCATCCACCTGCCCGACGCGTTCACCGCGCAGATGGCCGTGGTGGTGCTGACCATGCTGTTCGTCGATTTCTTCGACGCCTCGGGCACACTCATCGGCGTCGCCAACCAAGCGGGCCTGTTGAACAGCAAGGGTGAGCTGCCGCGAGCCGCGAGCGCACTGTCCGCCGACGCGGTGGGCACCATGGCCGGCGCGGTGATCGGCACCTCCACCACCACGGCGTATGTGGAATCGACAGCCGGTGTGTCCGCGGGCGGTAGGACCGGACTGACCGCGGTGGCGACGGCCGCCTGGTTCGCGGTGGCCATGTTCTGCTATCCGATCTTCTCGGTGGTGGCGGCGTCGGGGGCGGTGACCGCGGCCGCGCTGATCGTGGTCGGGGTGCTCATGGCCCGGTCGCTGGGGGATATCGACTGGACCCGGCTGGAGTTCGCGGTCCCGGCGTTCATCACCATCGTGATGATGCCGTTGACGTACTCCATCGCGAACGGGCTGGCCATGGGAATGATCTTCTACCCGGTGGTGATGGTGGCCCGCGGCCGGATCCGCGAGGTGCATCCGGTGATGTGGGTGCTGACCCTGATATTCCTCGGATATTTCTTCTTCCTGGCGGAATAGCTTGCTAGAGGGCCGGGGCGGCAACCGATAGCCTGGATAACAGGACCTCGGTCCGTTTGTTTCCGTGGCTAACTATCCGGATAGCAAGGAGGGGTTCATATGACAGTCGAGTCGACGTTGGGCCGTACCGCGGTACCGGCGACCAGAAACCGGGCTCTGTCCACCGATATCGGCCTCCTGATTCTGCGGGTGGTCTTCGGTCTGCTGATCGCCGCGCACGGCAGCCAGAAACTCTTCGGCTGGTTCGACGGCCCGGGTCTGACCGACAACAATGCCGCTTTCGAGCAGATGGGCTTCAACCCGGGCAATTTCTTCGGCACGCTGGCCGGGCTCAGTGAATTCACCGGCGGGCTGCTGCTGGCACTCGGCGCGCTGTCCCCGCTGGGCGCGGCGATCGTACTCGGTACCGCCATCGTCATCATCAACACGACCTTCAGTGGCGGGCTGCTCACCGGCGAGGGGTACGAGATGGGCCTGCACTTCGCCGCGGTCGCAGCGACCCTGGCGTTCACCGGTCCGGGCCGTTTCTCGGTGGACGGCAACCGCGGGTGGGCGCGCGGCGGCCTGGTGTGGGGACTGATCGCGGTGGCCGTCGCCGTGGTCGCCGCGGTGCTCACCCTGATCTTCAAAGCGGTGCTCTGAGCGGCCCGGATCAGACCGTCGCGGCGGCGGAGAGCCGGCGTAGTGCCTTCTCCACCACGGCCGGGTCGGCCGTCTCCCAGTACGGGGGCAGGGAGGCGCGCAGGAAACCGCCATAGCGTGCGGTGGCCAGCCGGGAATCGAGGATGGCGACGACGCCGCGGTCGTCGACGCTGCGCAGCAACCGGCCCGTGCCCTGGGCAAGGAGCAGGGCAGCGTGGCTCGCGGCGACTGTGAGGAAACCGTTGCCGCCGCGCGATTCCACGGCGCGCTGCCGGGCCGCCAGCAGCGGATCGTCGGGCCGGGGGAACGGGATGCGGTCCAGGATCACCAGACTCAGCGAGGGACCGGGCACATCGACTCCCTGCCAGAGCGAGAGCGTGCCGAACAGGGAGGTTTCCGGGTCGTCGGCGAATTTGCGCACCAGGGCGCCGGTGGAATCCTCGCCCTGGCACAGGATCGGGGTGTCCAGGCGTTTGCGCAGGACCTCGGTGGCCGCCTTCGCCGCCCGCATGGACGAGAAGAGCCCGAGGGTGCGTCCGCCCGCGGCCCCCACCAGCCGCTCGATCTCGTCCAGGTAGGCCGGGGGCAGGCCGTCGCGGCCCGGGGCCGGCAGATGTTTGGCGACATAGAGAATTCCGGATTTGGCATGGTCGAACGGCGAACCCACGTCCAGCGACGACCAGCGCACCGTATCGGCGTCGCTCGGTGCCTCGGCGCTGTTGGCCGTCGCCGGATCGACGCGGCTGTTCGATTGCGGCGGCAGGCCCCAGGTGCGGGCCAGACCGTCGAAGTTTCCGCCGATCTGCAGTGTCGCCGAGGTGAGGACGACCGTTGCGGTGCCGAACAATTGACTGCGCAACAGCCCGCCCACGGCGAGCGGGGCCATCCGCAGGGTGCGCCGGGTGACTCCGCGGATCTCGTCGGCCGACAGCCACACCACATCGCGGCGGACCGCGGGGTCGGGCTCGTCGAAGGCGGTGAGCGCGCGGACCGCGCTGTCGTGGATCTCCTCCACCCCGGCGATGGCCATGTTCCGGCCTGCGGCGGCCTCGGGGTCGTTGCCGCCGGAGCCGTGCGGATTGAGCGCGGTGCGGGCGTTCCAGGCGGCGTCCCGGACGAGTGCCAGCACCCCGGCGACACCCTCGGGCAGCGTGTCCCAGCGGGTGGGTGGCAGTTCGTCGAGTGCGGTGTGCCAGGCCTCGGCGGCCTCTTCGAGCCGGTCGACCTCCCGCTCGTCGATGAGTTTCGCGCAGCGCCGGGCGGCGGTGCTGATGGCGGTGGCGGACAACTCGGCGGTCGCGATCCCGGTGACCCGGTCGACGAGTTCGTGCGCCTCGTCGACCACCACCAGATCGTGTTCGGGCAGGACCTGCACACCACTGATGGCGTCGATGGCCAGGAGGGCGTGATTGGTGACGACGATATCGGCCTGCGCGGATTCGGCCCGGGCCCGTTCGGCGAAACAGTCCTGTCCGAACGGGCAGCGTGATTTACCCAGACATTCGCGCGCGGACACGCTCACCTGCCGCCAGGCCCGGTCGCCGACGCCCGGGGCGAGTTCGTCGCGGTCGCCGGTCTCGGTGTCGGAGGCCCATTCGTTGAGCCGTTTCACTTCGCGGCCGAGCCGCGAGACCGCGAACGCGTCGAACAGTTCGGCCTCGGCGGGCTCCTCCGGGACGGCGCTGTTGATCTTGTTCAAGCACAGGTAGTTGTTGCGGCCCTTGAGGATCGCGAACTCCGGCGTGCGGCCCAGCGGTTTCGTCAGCGCCTGGGCAAGGCGGGGAAGATCCCGGTCCACCAGCTGGCGTTGCAGCGCGATGGTGGCGGTGGAGATCACCACCGTGCGCCCGGTCCGCACCGCGTACCGCAGGCTGGGTACCAGGTAGGCGAGTGATTTGCCGGTGCCCGTCCCCGCCTGGACGGCCAGATGCTCTTTGTTCTCGATGGCGTTGTCCACCGCCGCGGCCATCGTCATCTGACCCGGGCGTTCCTTACCGCCGAGCGCGGTCACAGCGGTCGCCAGCAGGTCTGATACGGGCGGGAGTTCGGGCACTCGGGCAGCCTACTGCGCCGCACCGACAGCCGTGCGCCCAGTCGCGGCCCGGCCTGTCCTGCCCACTCGGCGGGACAGGTGTGTGCCGCTCTTCCCCGCGATCTTACTCAGAAGTAAGGTCGGACCATGGCGTGGAAACCTGATCAGATAGCCGACCAGCGCGGACGCATATTCGTCGTTACCGGCGCCAACGGCGGACTCGGAGCCGAGACCACAAAAGTACTCGCCGGCAAAGGGGCCACCGTCGTGATGGCCTGCCGCAACATCGAGAAGGCACAGGAGGTCGCCGATGCCATCGGTGGCGATCTCCGGATCCGCCGGCTCGACCTGGCCGACCTGTCCTCGGTCCGGGAATTCGCCGAGCAGACCGAGGAATTCGATGTGCTCGTCAACAATGCCGGCCTGATGAACGTGCCGTTCTCGCGGACCGTGGACGGCTTCGAAACCCAGTTCGGCGTGAACCATCTCGGCCATTTCGCGCTGACCGGGCTGCTGCTGGACCGGATGCGCGACCGGGTGGTGACCCTGGCCAGTATCGCCCATAAGCAGACCCCCAAGTTCTGGGTCGACGACCTGAACTACGAGAACCGCCGCTACCAGCGCAACCTGGCCTACGCCCAGGCCAAACTGTCGAACCTGATGTTCGCGCGCGAACTCCAGCGCCGGCTGGCGGCGTCCGGCTCGGCGAAACGTTCCTACGGGGTGCACCCGGGGGTATCGGCCACCGAGCTGTTCACCCGCACCGAGACCCCGCTGGACTGGGTCAGCAAACCGGTGATCCGGCTGGTGGGGCACGCGCCGGCGAAGGCGGCGCATTCGACGCTGTTCGCGGCCACCACACCCGACGCCGATCCCGATACGTATTGGGGTCCGACCCGGTTGTTCCAGTCCCAGGGCCCGGTGGAGGCGTCCCCGTCCACCCGGCTGTCCAAGAACACCGACCTGTGGCAGCGGCTGTGGGCGGAGTCCGAGCGCCTGACCGGGGTCGTCTACAAGTTCTGACCGGCGGCGATACCGGCTGCCGCGATACCCACCTCACACTACGGTCCGTGTAGTAGACGGGTACCGTGGTAGCCGTGTCCGCAACACCTCGCCGCACCGTGCACCGCCCGGCCCTGGTCCTGCTGGTGGTCGTGCTGGCACTGGCCGCGCTGGCCCTGGGCTGGTGGCAGTGGGAGCGGTTCTCCTCGGCGAGCGGCACCGCGCAGAATCTCGGGTACGCGCTGCAGTGGCCGCTGTTCGCCGGGTTCGCGCTGTTCGCCTACTTCCGGTTCGTGCGGTTGGAAACGGAGACCACCGGTACCGAACCGTCCGGCGTGAGCACCGAACCGGGCGCGGACACGCCGGATACCGGGTCCGGCCCCTCGCACACCCGTACCGGATTGTTCGCCGGCCGGCGCGGTGCCCCGGCGGCCGGTCCGCGGGAGATCCCGGCCGGTTTCCTGCCCGAACGCCCACGAGCCGCCCGCGACGACGATCCGGTGCTCGCCGAATACAACAGCTACCTGGCCCGTTTGAACGCCGCCGACGGCGCCGCGGGCAGCACGGCGGGCCCGGCCCGCGATACCGAGAGGAGCGCGGGTTGACCGCGAGCGAAAACGCCACCACCGCACCCGAGGCCGGCGCCGCCGCACCGACCGGCGACCGGCGGATCGCGGGCGCGCTACTGCGCTACCGCGTCCTGGCCTGGGTCACCGGTCTGTGGCTGCTGTTCCTCACCGCCGAGATGATCGCCAAATACGGCTTCGGTGTGGATACACCCAGCTGGATCGCGGTGGTACACGGCTGGGCGTACTTCATCTACCTGATCCTCACCGCGGACCTGGCGGTGAAGGTGCGCTGGCCGATCAAACGCACCGTCGGCACACTGCTCGCGGGCACCATCCCGCTGCTGTCGTTCTTCGTCGAGCACCGCAACACCCAGCAGGTCAAGCGGGACTTCGGGGTCTGACCCCCCGGCGCCGGACTCAGCCCGCCAGCGCGGCGAGCGCCGGCAGCAGTTGAGCCAGCGCACGGCCCCGATGGGACGCCCCGTCCTTCTGCGCCGGGGTGAGCTGTGCGGCGCTGAGTTCCCCGCCGTCGGGGTGGAACAGCGGGTCGTAACCGAACCCACCGTCGCCCTGCGGCTCCCGCGCGATGGTGCCCGGCCATTCGCCGCGCACCACGATTTCCGCGCCCGCCGGGATCACCAGCGCGCACGCGGAGACGAAACTGGCGCCGCGGCGTTCGTCGGGTGTATCGGACAACTGCGCCAGCAACAGCGCGTTGTTCGCGGCATCGTCACCGTGTCGGCCCGACCACCGCGCCGACAGCACCCCGGGCATCCCGTTGAGCGCGTCCACCGCGATACCGGAATCGTCGGCGATACAGGGCAACCGCGTGGCGCGGGCGCCGTCGCGCGCCTTGGCCAGTGCGTTCTCCTCGAAGGTCGCGCCCGTCTCCGGAGCTTCCGGATACTCCGGTACATCGTCGAGGCCCACGATCTCCAGACCCGCGACTCCGGCCTCGTCGAGGATGCGGCGCAGTTCGGTCAGTTTCTTGGCGTTGCGGCTGGCGAGCAGAACCCGACGCGTCATCACTTCTTCTTCGAGGTTTCGGTGGCCTCCGGCAGCACGCCGGGATAGGGCAGGGCCAGCGCTTCCTTCTGGACGGCGAACAGTTGTTCGCATCCGGCCAGCGCCGAATCGAGCAGTTTGTCGAGAGTCGACCGCGGGAAGGTCGCGCCCTCACCGGTGCCCTGGATCTCCACCAGGGTGCCGGTATCGGTGGCGACCACGTTCATATCGACCTCGGCCCGCGAATCCTCCTCGTAGGGGAGGTCGAGCCGGACCCGTCCGTCCACCACGCCGACACTCACCGCGGCGATGGCGCAGGAGATGGGTTGCGGATCCGCCAGCGCCCCGGCCGCGCCCAGATAGGTGATCGCGTCCGCGAGCGCCACATAGGCGCCGGTGATCGCGGCGGTCCGGGTGCCGCCGTCGGCCTGCAACACATCACAGTCGACGGCGATGGTGTTCTCACCGATGGCGGCGAGGTCGATACAGGCCCGCAGGGAGCGGCCGACCAGCCGGCTGATCTCCTGGGTGCGCCCGCCGATCTTGCCCTTGACCGACTCCCGGCCGCTGCGGGTGTGGGTGGCGGCCGGCAGCATCGCGTATTCGGCGGTGAGCCAGCCGAGACCCGAGTCGCGTCGCCACGGCGGCACCCCCTCGGTGACGCTGGCCGTGCACATCACCCGGGTCTGTCCGAACTCCACCAGCACCGAACCCGCGGGGTGCGTGGTGAAGCCTCGAGTTATCCGTACCTCGCGGAGTTCGTCGTCCGCCCTGCCATCGGCTCGTCTCGACACGGGCTCAGCGTAGTGGGGTACCCGTGCCGGGACATGCCTGGGTCTACAGGTCGAAGGACTCGCCCGGGGTCACCGCGTGCACGGGCCCGGTGAACTCGGCCTTGGCCTCGGCGATGACGTCCTCGCGGGAGGTCCACGGCGGAATATGGGTGAGCAGGAGTTCCCCGACTCCGGCCTCGGCGGCGATACGGCCGGCTTCGGTGCCCGAAAGGTGGATGCCCGTCGGGCGATTGGCGGGATCGTGGGTCCACGACGCCTCCGCCAGGAGGACGTCGGCGCCCTGGGCGAGTTCCTGGACGGCCGGACAGACCGCGGTATCGCCGGTGTAGACGAAGGTGCGGCCGGCGGTGGTGACGATCCGCAGACCGTAGGACTCCGGCGGGTGGAACATCCGCCGCGCGGTGATCGTGTGCCCGGGACCGAACTCCACCGTCTCGCCCTCGTCCCAGGGGCGGAAATCGATCACATCGGACCAGTCGTCGCATTCCCCGCCGATCTCGGCCGAGGCGTTACCGATCCGGAGCGGGGCGTCCGAGGGCCCGCGGACGATCGCCCGCCCGGTGGGGGGCGTCGGGTGGTAGCGCCGCCACACCAGCAGCCCGGGAAGGTCGAGGCAGTGATCGGCATGCAGATGGGTGAGGAAGATCGACACCTCGCCCGGATCGGCGAATCGCTGGAGCGCACCCAGGATGCCCGGTCCGAAATCGATGACCACCGGCGACATATCCGGACCGGTGAGCAGATAACCCGACGCGGGGGAATCCGGGCCGGACACACTGCCCGAGCACCCGAGGACGGTGAGGCGCATGTCACCATGCTGCCACGAGGTTTCCCGATTCAAGACCGCATCCCCCGAAAATACTGGCCGCACCCACGGTCACCGGGGCGAGGCGAGTGGCCCGGTGTGGAGTTGACGGCGGTGTCGACGTTCATCACTGGAGAGTACCCACCCGGCGAACAGTCCACCCATAGCGCCGAAAAGGTGTCCCTGCCAGGAGATTCCGTCTTGACCGGGGAGCACGCCCCACAGCAGCGAACCGTAGAGGATCAGGACCACCAGCCCCAGTACGATCTGCCCGATCTGCCGGGCGAACCAGCCGCGGCAGATGAGATAGGTGAGCCAGCCGAAGACCAGCGAGGACGCGCCGACGTGCACGGTGCCCTCGCCGCCGGTCAGCCAGGTGCCCGCGCCGGCGACGAGCCAGACGATCGCGGTGGCGGCCAGCCCCCGGCGGATGCCGGTGGCCAAGGTGAGGAAACCGAGGATCAGCACGGGCAGGGAATTGCCGAGCAGATGGTCCCAGCCGTGGTGCAGCAGGGGCGCGAAGGCGATGCCGTCCAGGCCGTCGACCTCGCGGGGCTCGATGCCCAGCGTCCGATCGATGGAGGAGTCGATCACCGCGTCGACGAACTCGATCAGGTACAGCACCATCAGGAACGCGACGGTCAAGACCCCGGCCCGCGACCAGGCGCGACGGGTGGCGGCGAACCCGCCGGAACCCGGGCCGCCGGGAACCGGTCCACCGCCCGGCGCGGGCCGGAATGCGGCGATACGGTCGGGGTCGAACGAAGCGCCGAGCGGACCACCACCGGTCATGACGATCTCCTGTGTTTATGGCGCCGCCTCCGGCGGCGCGGGGTCGGGGCCCTGTGACCCCGATTCTTCCCTCCTCCGCTCAGTCGCTGCGCTCCTTCGCTCCGTCGGTCCAGAATCGGGGGCGGGCCCCGACCGTGGAGGTATGCCGTCCGGAGCGGATACTCGGGCGAGCGGATGTACACAGCGTATCCGCAAGCGGCGTCCAGGCGGCTGAACGGTGCCGTGACCAGGCGGAACTCAAGCCCAGAGCTGGCCGTCGAGGCGTTCCTCGGCTTCTTCGAGGGTGCCGTCGTAGGCGCCGGTGGACAGGTACTTCCAGCCGCCGTCGGCCACGACGAAGGCGATATCGGCGCGGCGGCCGGCTGCGACTGCCTTCCGGGCGACCCCGAGTGCGGCGTGCAGGATGGCGCCGGTGGAGATACCGGCGAAGATCCCCTCCTCGAGGACCAGTTCGCGGGTGCGGCGCACGGCATCGTAGGGCCCCACGGAGAACCGGCTGGTGAGTACCGACTCGTCGTACAGTTCGGGAATGAAGCCCTCGTCGATGTTGCGCAGACCGTAGACCAGTTCGCCGTAGCGGGGTTCGGCCGCGACGATCTCGATGTTCGGGACCTTCTCGCGCAGGAACCGCCCGGTCCCCATCAGGGTGCCGGTGGTGCCCAGCCCGGCGACGAAATGGGTGATTTCGGGCAGATCGGCGAGAATTTCCGGGCCGGTGGTCTCGTAGTGGGCGAGCGCGTTGGCCGGGTTGCCGTACTGGTACAGCATCACCCAGTCCGGGTTGGCGGCGGCGATCTCCTTGGCCCGGGCCACCGCCTGGTTCGAACCGCCCGCCGCCGGTGAGTCGATGATCTCGGCACCGAACATGGTGAGCAGTTGCCGGCGCTCCACCGAGGTGTTCTCCGGCATCACACACACCAGGCGGTATCCCTTGAGTTTCGCCGCCATGGCCAGCGAGATCCCGGTGTTGCCGCTGGTGGGCTCCAGAATGGTGCAGCCCGGGGTCAGCCGGCCGTCGGCCTCGGCCTGCTCGATCATGCGCAGCGCGGGGCGGTCCTTGATGGACCCGGTGGGATTGCGGTCCTCGAGTTTGGCCCACAGCCGTACCGGCTGCTCGCCCTCCCACTGCGGGGACAGAGTGCGCAGACCGACCAGCGGGGTGTTCCCGAGGGTCGCGATCAGTGACTCGTAGCGTGCCACGGAATTATCGGGCCCCACCCGCGACGGCCGGCAGGATCGTCACGGTCGATCCCTCGCCCACGGCGGTCTCCAGGCCGCCGGAGAACCGCACGTCCTCGTCGTCGACATAGATATTGACGTACCGGTTCAGCTTGCCCTCGTTGAGCAGCCGCTCGGCCAGGCCCGGATGGTTGGCCTCGAGGTTCTCGATCACCGCGGCGAGCGTGGACCCCTCGGCCGCGACGCGCTTCTCGCCTCCGGTGTGGGTACGCATGATGGTCGGGATGGACACGGTGACCGGCATGGTGCTGCTCCTCGCTTGTACTCGGTGTGTGGGTCGAAAACTGTGGCGGTCAGACGGTTTCGTACGCGTCGACGATCCGAACCGGCTCCTCGGTGACCGCGCCGTCGACGATCCGGTAACTGCGCAACTCGTGGCTCGTGGCGTCACGGGTGGAGATCAGCACGTAGTGGGCGCCGGGCTCGGAGGCGTAGGAGATATCGGTACGGCTCGGGTAGGCCTCGGTCGCGGTATGCGAGTGGTAGATCACCACCGGCTCCTCGTCGGCGTCGTCCATGGCCCGCCAGACCTTCAGCTGTTCGCCGGAATCGAAACGGTAGAAGGTGGGCGACCGCTCCGCGTTCATCATCGCGACGAAACGCTCGGGCCGGTCGGACCCCTCGGGTCCCGCGATGATGCCGCAGGCCTCGTCGGGATGGTCGGCGCGCGCGTGCGCGACCATCGCGTCCACCAGGTCGGCCCTGATCACGAGCACAATCGAACCCTTCCGCCTCTTGTCACGGCCATCGCCGGCCGGTCACAGCCGACAACTGCCGAGGATATTCGGGTATTCCCGGCACCGTGCACGGCCCCCGTGGGGAACGGGGGTCAGCCGGGGAAAAGGTCGTGGTACGCCGGGATGCCGGCCACGGAGTGGGCGGTGCGGATCGCGTCGACTACCGCGCGTTCGACGCAGACGGCCGCCGCGGTGCTCAAGGCGTCGATCACCGCCAGGTCGGCCGGGAACGCGGCGGGCAGCGCAGGCCCTTCCGGCGGTGTCGCGGTGCCGGTGGCCAGCGCGAAGAAGGTGTCTCCGTCGAGCGGGGAGTGGGCCGGCCGGACCGCCCGGGCCAGACCGTCGTGGGCTACCGTGGCCAGGCGGCGGCATCCGGCCGGATCCAGCGGTGCGTCGGTGGCGACCACCCCGATCGTGGTGTTGAGGACGGTGCCCTTCACCGCCAGCGCGTTGGCGACCGCGAGCTCCTCGGCGGTGCCCGGTCGCAGGCCGAAGAATTCGGGTCCGTCGGTACCCGCGCCCCACGGGATCCCGGTGCGGGGATCGAAAACAGACCCGACCGGGTTGGCGACGACCAGCGCACCCACGGTGAGCCCGGCGGCGATGCCGTCGTCGAACCGGATACTGGCGCTGCCGATACCGCCCTTGAGCGCGCCGGCCTGGGCGCCGACCCCGGCGCCGGCACAACCGCGGACGAAATCGGGTCCGGCGGTGTCGGCTGCGTAATAACCGAATTCGGCGGTGGGGCGGGTGTTCCAGTCGCCGACCGCAAGGTCGAAGATCACGGCGCCGGGCACGATCGGGACCACGCGGGTGGGGTCCTCGGGCGACATGGGCAGCCCTTCACCGTGTTCCTCCAGCCAGCGCATGACCCCGTCCGCGGCGGCCAGGCCGTAGGCGCTGCCGCCGGTGAGCAGGATCGCGTGGACCTGCCGGACCGTGTTCGCGGGATCGAGCAGATCGGTTTCCCGGGTGCCGGGGCCGCCGCCGCGGACATCCACCGCGGCGACCGCGCCGCCCGGCGCGCGGACCACGGTGCAGCCGGTGGCCGCGCCGGAGCCGTGGGTCGCGTCCGGATCGAGCACCTCATGGTGGCCGACGAGCAGGCCCGCCACATCGGTGAGCGCGTTACGCGGTCCGGGCGCGGCGGTCACGGGGCCATCGCCTGCAGTAGGGAGTCCTGCATCCAGGTCAGCCAGTGATAGACGTCCAAATGGGGAGCACGCGGATCGTCGGGCGGGAACTGCTCGGGCGTGTCGGCGTCGATCTCCAGCACCACGCCGAGAGCCAGCCGGACATCGGTGAGTGCGGTGAGCCAGGAATCGGCCTCTTCCGGAGTGATCACGATCTTGCCGCCGTCCTCGGGGAGAGTGCGCAGCACCACCCCGGCGGCGGCCAGTTTCGCGTCGATGATCTCCGGCTCGTGCAGGCCGCGCAGCGCGCTGTTCAGATCGGCTCGTTCGGCGTCGGGGGAGCCCGGTTCGGCCCGATGGAATTCGGGCAGCAGCCGGGCCAGCCGCGGGTCGTCGGGCGGCGCGGTATTGCCGCTGCGCAGACCGGTGAGAGCGGCGAGCTCGTCCTCCGGGGCCGAGGAGGCGCGTTCACCCAGCAGACCCGAAACGGCTCCGACCAGCGAGCGCAGCACGCTGGCTTCGCGCGCGTCCATCTCCGACCGCAGTTTGAGACCGCTCAATGAGTTCTTCCGGCTCCATTTACGCACGTCGCTACGGTAACCGTCCGATCAGTCGTCTCGTTGCATGGTCGCCCACAGGCCCGCCGCGTGCAGGCGGCGGACATCCTGTTCCATTTTGTCCCGCGATCCCGACGATACGACCGCTTTGCCCTCGTTGTGCACCTTGAGCATCAGCTCGGTCGCCTTGGCTTTGCTGTAGCCGAACAGCTTCTGGAAGATGTAGGCGACGTAGTGCATGAGGTTGACCGGATCGTCCCAGACCACGGTGACCCACGGCCGATCCTCCGCCTCGAGGATCTCGGTGTACTCCACGGCCTCCGGTGTCGCCTGGGCCGCCGACAACGTGACGCCGGGGGCGCCGAGGAGGACCTCTGTCGTCGATGAGCGGGGTGCGGTGTTGCACAAGGCCATGAATTCAAGGGTACGACGCGCGGAGTAATTCACAACACCCGGAGCAGCAACGATGCCGCTCGCCCAGGCCTGCCGGGCTGCCGCGTACGACCCGCGACACGCCACCGCGGCGGTGCGGCTCCCGGCGCTGCCCCCGGCGGGCTTCGCCCCGGCTCGGATGGGCTGTTTACAGTGACAGCCGTGGACCTGCGCGACGCGGCCGGCAGCACCGCTCTGCTGACCGACCAATACGAGCTCACCATGCTGGCCGCCGCGCTCGCCGACGGTTCCGCGGCGCGGCGGTGCACCTTCGAGGTGTTCGCCCGGCGTTTGCCGCACGGTCGCAGATACGGCGTTGTGGCCGGTACCGGCCGTTTCCTCGATGCGCTGGCCCATTTCCGGTTCGGCGCGGCGGAGCTGGAGATCGTCGCCCGGTTCCTGGACGCGGATACGGTCGCCTGGTTGCGCGATTATCGGTTCACCGGCGATATCGACGGCTATCCGGAAGGCGAGCTGTACTTCCCGGGTTCGCCGATCCTCTCGGTGACCGGAACCTTCGCCGAATGCGTGCTGCTCGAGACACTGGTGCTGTCGGTGTTCAACCACGACAGCGCGATCGCCGCCGCGGCCGCCCGGATGGTGAGTGCCGCCGACGGGCGCCGGATGATCGAGATGGGTTCGCGGCGCACCCATGAGCAGGCCGCACCTGCCAGTGCGCGGGCGGCCTACCTGGCCGGTTTCCACGCGACCTCCAATCTGGAGGCGGTCCGCCGCTACGGCGTGCCCGGCGCGGGTACCAGTGCGCACGCGTTCACCCTGGTACACAGCGGCGCCGACGGCGAGCACGAGATCGAGGCGTTCCGCAGTCAGGTGGCGGCGCACGGCACCGGCACCACCCTGCTGGTCGACACCTTCGACATCACCCGCGGCGTCGCGCTCGCGGTCGAGGTCGCGGGGCCGGAACTCGGCGCGGTGCGGATCGACTCCGGTGACCTCGGTGTTCTGGCCCGGCAGGTACGCCGGCAACTGGACGAATTGGGCGCGGTGAAAACCCGGATCGTCGTGTCCGGGGATCTGGACGAGTACGCCATCGCGGCGCTGCGGGCCGAACCGGTGGACGCCTACGGGGTCGGCACCCAGCTGGTCACCGGTTCCGGGGCGCCGACCGCCGGAATGGTCTACAAGCTGGTCGAGGTCGAGGGGCTGCCGGTGGCCAAACGGTCCAGTCACAAGGAATCCCGCGGCGGAGCCAAACGCGCGGTGCGCCTGGCGCGCGGCACCGGGACCATAGTGGAGGAGATCGTGTACCCCGCGACCGCCGACCGGCCGGCGCCCGCCGGCTACGAGGTGCGCGATCTGTCGGTCCCGCTGATGCGCGGTGGTGCGGTGCTGGACCTGCCCGGCCTCGCCGAATCCCGGGATCTGGTCGCCCGAGGCTTGGTGAGTCTGCCGTGGGAGGGACTCAAACTGTCCGGCGGTGACCCGGCGGTGGCGACTACATTCCTGGCCTGACCGGGCGTACGCGAGGAGACTGGAATCATGAAACGCGCGCTGATCGTGGTGGATGTGCAGAACGATTTCTGCGAGGGCGGTTCGCTTGCCGTATCGGGTGGCGCCCGCGTCGCGGAGTTGATCAGCGAATATCTGTCCGAGAACCGGTACGCCGCGGTGGTGGCCACCCGCGATTACCACATCGACCCGGGCTCCCATTTCTCCGAGACACCCGACTATGTGGACAGCTGGCCGCCGCACTGCCGGGTCGGCACCCCGGGGGCCGATTTCCATCCGCGATTCGATACCGCC
Source organism: Nocardia fusca NBRC 14340 (assembly GCF_001618425.1). Taxonomy (GTDB): domain Bacteria; phylum Actinomycetota; class Actinomycetes; order Mycobacteriales; family Mycobacteriaceae; genus Nocardia; species Nocardia fusca. The sequence continues at coordinate 40,161 of NZ_BDCU01000049.1, read as the reverse complement.
GCGGTGCAGGAGGTCTTCTCCAAGGGCGAGTATTCGGCCGCCTACTCGGGATTCGAGGGCGCGTCGACGGCCGGGGAAACTCTCACCGAGTGGTTACGCGCCCGCGATATCGGCGCGGTCGATGTCGCGGGTATCGCCACCGACCACTGTGTCCGGGCGACCGCGCTGGATGCCGTCGCCGCCGGTTTCACCACACGGATCCTGCTCGGTCTCACCGCCGGCGTCGCACCGGCGACCGTCGAGAAGGCTCTGGACGAACTGAACGCGGCCGGGGTCGAACTCTCCGGTGCCGTGGTCGTGGCCGGCGCCTGAGCGCGGCCCACGGCGGGTGCACTTGTCACCGGGTCCGGGCACAATCTCCGTCATGACCGCCACCGGGGACGATGTCCGCTCCTATGCCCTGGCCCTCCCGGCCACGACCGAAGAGTTCGCCTGGGGCATGCCGATCTTCAAGGTGGAGCGCCGGTTGTTCCTCACCCTGCCCGAGGACGAGACCTCGATGGCGGTGCGCTGCCCGGTCGTCGACCGGGACGAACTGGTGCAGGCCGAACCGGACAAGTTCTGGATCGCCGGGCACGAGGCCAACAACCCGTGGGTCCGGGTACGGCTCGCGGCGCTGGACGACCTGGCCGAAATGCGGGACATAATCCTGGATTCGTGGCGGCTGGCGGCGCCGGAGAGCCTCGCGGCGGGGGTTTCATAGGGCCGGAAGTGTCCGGTGCGCGCTGCCTTCGATATCGCGATGTTCGGTGTGGGCTTGCTCGGGAAGGTAGAGCGATGTGGGCCTACGCGTGAAGGTGCTGTGTTTTTTGGCGCCGCCTGCGGCGTCGCGGGGTTGAGGCCCCCTGGGTCTCGCCGTTTCGGCCTCGAGACTCGAGCTTCGCTCATGCGCTTTCGAGGCCGAAACGGCGAGACGGGCCTCAACCCTTTGAGGTGTCTCGCAAAACTCGACGCATGGGTTACGTCGGGCTTCGATGGTTGGGTCGCATGCTGCGGAACCCGGCTCTTGTCGCCCATGTACTCGCTCACGTATATTCGTAGGCGAGTAAGGAGGGTGTATGGCGAAGAAGCGCAAGGTCGGCAATCTGCTGGCCCTCGCGGTGCTCGCGGTGATGCAGGACGAGGCCATGCACCGGTATCAGATCGCGGCCCGGCTGCGTGAGTACGGCAAAGACCGGGACATCGATATCAAATGGGGGTCGCTGTACACGGTTGTGCAGAACCTGGCGAAGGCCGGTTTCCTCGAGGTGGTGGGCAGTGAGCGCGAGGGGGCGCGGCCGGAGCGGGTGATCTATCGGATCACCGCGGCCGGACGGCGCGAACTCGTCGACTGGACCCGGGAGCTGATCGCGGAACCGGAACCCGAGCGGGGCAGGTTCGTCGCGGGCCTGTCGATTCTGGCGGTGCTGCCGCCGGAGGACGTGGCCGAGCTGCTGGGCCGCCGGCTGGCCGCACTGGACGAGCAGATCGCGCAGGTGCGCGCGGAGTTCGCCGAGCTCGCCGGTACATTGCCCCGGCTCTTCCTGATCGAATCCGAGTACGGGCTCACCGTGCTCGAGGCCGAGGCGGAGTGGACCAGGGCGTTGCGCGCCGAGCTGGTCGAGGGAACCTTCCCCGATCTGGCGGAATGGCGGGCCTGGCACCGGAACGGGCCGGGCGTGGACAGCGCCCGCGCTCGCGCGTACGTGGAGGGGGCTGATAGCACGACGGATCAGTGAACCAACCGAGCTCGATGGAGGTGCGGCAACACCACCATCGAGCTCGGATCACCGTCTCGGACCGTGCCCGCGCGGACGCACACCCGGCCACGAGTTTGGCAGAACACAGGATAACCGGGTGGGTGGACGCCGGGGTGGTTCGGCAAGGAAACGGTCCGAACCACGAGGGTTGCGGACCGTGCCGCCGCGGGTCGGCGGCGTCGATTCGAACTCCCGAGGAGTACTCCCATGTCCGCAACAGCGACCGCCCTGGTGATCGGCGGCGGAATCGCGGGGCCCGTGGTGGCCACCGCACTGCACAAAGCGGGTATCGATGCCCGCGTCTACGAGGCGTATCCGAGCCCCGCGTACACGATCGGCAGCGGGCTGGCCCTGGCACCGAACGGTGTCGCCGCCCTGGATGTGATCGGCGCCGGGGACGCGGTCCGCGATATCGCGGTACCGGTCCCGCGGATGGCGCTGTCGGTCGGCGGAAAGCTGCTGTCCATGCCCGTGCTGGGGGATCAGCCGCCGCTGCAACTGGTCGATCGTGGCGAACTGCACCGCACCCTGCACGAGCGGGCGGTGGCCGCCGGGGTGCCGGTCGAATTCGGCAAGCGGCTCGAATCGGCGGAGCAGACCGCCGACGGCGTGCTCGCCCGGTTCACCGACGGCAGCACCGCCACCGCCGACGTGCTCATCGGTGCGGACGGTATCCGCTCCACCGTGCGGGGGCTGATCGATCCGGCGGCGCCGGGCCCCGAATACACCGGGATGCTCGGTTTCGGCGCGACCGTGGACTGCGCGGTCGATATCGAACCCGACACCATCGTTTTCGCCTACGGTTCCCGGGCCTACTACCTGTACTGGAGCGCCGGTCCCGGCCGGATCGGCTGGGGAGCGAATCTGCCCAGCAAGGAATATCTCTCACTCACCGACGCGCGCCGGATCCCCGCCGAACACTGGCTGGAGGTGCTGCGCGAAACCTACGGCGACGACACACCGGGCGGGCAACTGGCCCGGGCCACCACCGCCGACCAGCTGGAAACCGTGGGCGCGTTACACATCATGCCGCCGGTTCCACACTGGTACCGGGGGCGAATGGTGCTGGTGGGCGACGCGGTGCACGCACCGTCGAACAGTTCCGGGCAGGGTGCGTCGCTGGCGATCGAGAGCGCGATCGAACTGGCTAGGTGCCTGCGGGACATTCCCGAACCGGCCGAGGCCTTTGCGGCCTACGAGACGCTGCGCCGCGCCCGGGTGGAAGGTGTGGCCGCGCGCGCGGCGAAGATCAATCACAGTAAGACGCCCGGACCGGTGGCCCGCCGGATGATGCAGTGGCTGATGCCCGTCCTGGCGCGCACGGTGATGAAACCGGAGAAGACGGTCGCCACCGAACAGCGCTATCGGATCACCTGGGACGAGCCGGTGCGCCGCACCCCGGCCTCGGCCGGGTAGCCGAACGGCCCGGTGGCGAGGTGACTCGCCGCCGGGCCGTCCGGTCGGTCGTCAGCATTCGAAGGGGATCGTATTTCCCGCGGCGTCGCGGGCCCCGATGCCCTTCACTATTGCTTCCTCGAGTTCCGCGACCGATTTCCAGGTGCGCGGCTCGTCGTCGTCCAGATTGCCGATCGTGTACCAGTCCTCGGTCTCCCGGTAGCGGACGAGACCGAAACCTCCGGGATCGACGGTGATGTCGAGCTCGCCGGAGATGGTGCCCTCTTCGCGGGTCATCACCGATGCCGAGGCGGGTAACTCGATGACTTCGGCTATTTGAACTCACCCCGTTCGACGCAGTCGTCCACCGCGGTGCGCAGTGCGGTCTGTTCCTCTGGGTCAACGCTCAGGCCGTACTTTAGCTTGACCTGCACGTAATGCGAGACATAGCCACACCGGAAACTCCCCGGCGGCAGATAGTGCGCCGCGTCCTGGTCGCCCTTGGAACGGTTGGCCGACGGATCGGAGGCGATGAGGTTCAGCGCGTCGTTGGCGATCCGGCGCCGGGTGTCGGTGTCGAGATCCTTGGCTCCCGACCGCCAGGCCTCGGCGAGCGGCACGATGTGCTCGGCGTCGACACTCTTGGCCTCGACGATGAACTTGTACGGCTTCAGCTTCCCGGTCTTGCTGTCCATGACGCCGTAGGCGTCCTGCCAGCCGCCGCCTGTGCCGATCTTCAGATCGCAGGTCTTCGGATCGAGGCTCACCTCGCCGGTGGCATCGCGCAGCATCATCACCTCGCGGGTGGTGCATTTGAGGTACTGGGCGAATTCCGGGCCGAAGCCGTGTTCGGGTTCGTTGTTGTCCCAGTGCGGGAACTTCTCCCGGCTGTACCCGGCCATCCCCACCTCGGCTTTCACCGGCAGCTTGTCGAGCGCGGACCGTATTTCGGCGGCGGTACCGGCGACCGATTTCGCGGCGCCGGCGGCGGGATCGGTCGGGGTGGGACTACAGCCCTGTAGGAGAAAGCCCGCGACCAGGGCTATCGCGATCAGCACGGGGACGACGAGGGCGGCGAACCGGCGGGCCGGGGCGGGCAGGGCAGAAAGCAGCGAGTTCATCGCCGGACCTCCGCGAATCGATGGGGGAGGGGCGCGCGGCCCGCTTCGTGTTCATTTGCTGTGCGCTTCAACGAGATTCCTTGCCGAGGTACCGGGATGTGCCGAGCGTCAAGCTACCGGCCGGTCAGCTAACCGAAAGCTACTGTCCGGTGTGAGATTCGGCATACCTGGGCGGGAGTACCCGATGAGAAAGCGGGGTATTCCTTTTCCGTCCGGAAGGGCACCACCCCCGAGTCGCCGTGCCGGCGCCGACTCGGGGGTGGGCGTGTCACGAGCGAGGACGCTGAATCCGGTGCGAGTCGCGGGCCGGTTGTCCGGACCGGCGATCACGACGCACCGCGGGGCTTGATGAGGGGGAGACCCGAGGTCTTTCCGCACCGGTACGCTCGCCGTGACGTTCTGGGGGCCGGAGAAGATCCGGCCGGTTCTCGATATGAAGCTGTATGTTTCCGACAGTCGGCCGGTATTCCGGCTCCGGGTGTGCCCCGATCCGCTGTCAGGTGAAAAGCATAGGGAATTCCCATGATTGGGAGCGAACCGGGTCGTGGCGGTGGATCGCGGTGTCATTCCGCGAGGTCGGCGTCCTCGTCGTCGGGGAGGATCTGGGCGGTCGGTGGGACACCGGTGTCCAGGAAATGGATCAACCGCTCGATGCGCTCGGTGTGGTCCAGGGTCCGGGCCAGTTTGTGACCGACGAGGGCCAGCGTGATCGTGGTTTCGGTGGTGGCGTTCCCGGTCGTGGACAGCGCGTTGTGCAGTTTCTGGTTCAGCGTCTGCATGGCGTCCACACCGGTGTCGTCGGCGGGGGTGTGCCGGCCGCGGGTGACGGCGCGCTGGGCCCGGGCGGTGCATTCCGCGGTGAGGACGGCCATCTGCGCCAGGACGTCGAGGACCGGCGGCGGGGCAATCGGGTCCGGATGGGTTCGGTACACCTGATCGGCCACCCGGCTGAACAGCCGGCCGATCCGGGACAGTTCACCGGCGATCTGGATCGCGGTCACCACATGGCGTAGATCGCGGGCGACCGGTGCCTGTAGCGCCAGGAGCACGACGGTGCGCGCTTCGCAGGCGCCGTACATCGTCTGGAGTCGTTCGTCGAGGGCGAAAACCTCGTAGGTCGCGGCGAGGTCGGCCCCGACGACGGCATCGGTCACACGTTCGGCCGCTTCATGGGTGATACGGCACATCTGTGTCAGATCCGCGGTCAACGCGACGAGCTCGTTGGTGAACTGAGTTCGCACGGGGGAATTGTCGCCCATGGCGCGCGCTCCGGTCGAATGAACCGTCGATTCGTTCGGCCGGTTGTTTCGCGGGCGCGTCGGGGGTGCCGGTGTTACCGTCGCCACATGACCGATATGCGGCGTATGAAACATCGCATTGTCACCGGTTTCCAGCGGCATGTGGCCAATCCGCTCAACCGGAAGCGGTCGGCGCAGCAGTTGCTGGAGACCACGGGCCGGGTGAGCGGGGCACCCCGGGTGGTGCCGGTCGGCGGCCGGCGGGTCGGTAACGAGTTCTGGTTCGTCTCCGAGTTCGGGGACCGCTCGGACTATGTGCGCAATATCCGCGCGGACAGCCGGGTCCGGGTGCGGTTGCGCGGCGAATGGCTGCCCGGCACCGCGTACCTGCTGCCCGACGACGACCCGGTGCGCAGGTTGTCTTCGCTACCGCGTGGCAACAGTGCCGCGGTGCGGGTCATGGGTACCGATCTGCTGACGATTCGCGTCGATTTGGACGGCTGAGAATATCCGCGAATATTTGTGCGCACCGCACGGGATCATTCGGTGAAACGTGTTCTAATTACTTGTGAATATCCCCGTGACGAATCGCATCGTCTCCAAAAATTGATGCGTACGGCCGCTTTGTCGTGTTCACTGTCACACCGTCGCGGATTTGTCCGTCACCTTGCGTAACGATTAGCTTCCTCTCCGTTGGCATCGATGCCGGACCGGAGAGATCACACGCATGAATTTCGCAACAATCCGTCCCGCGAGAGCGGTACCTGGATCTCGGCCATGAACTCCGAGCGTCATACCGCGGCGATCGATTCCGTGGCCCGATCCGATTCCGCCGAACTCTCGCGAAAACCCTCCGCGCGAGAAATCGTCCAGCAGAATTTCTCGGGCACCATTGTGTCCTCGCTGCGCACCTTCGGCCGCGCGGTCGGCATGGCCGGGGAATCGGTTACCGGCGCGGCGTCGGATGTGGCGCGCGGCCGGTTCCAGTGGCAGGAGATGCTGATCCAGGCGTGGCGGCTGGTCACGGTCACCGCCTTCCCGGCGATCCTGATGGCGATCCCGTTCGGGGTGATCGTCTCGGTGCAGGTCGGCAATCTCATCCACAACCTCGGTGCCGATTCACTGCTCGGCGCCACCGGCGGCCTCGGAGTCATCAAACAGGGCGCCCCCATGGCCACCGGCTTCCTGCTCGGCGGCGCGGGTGCCGCGGCCATCGCGGCCGACCTCGGCGCCCGGACGATCCGCGAGGAGATCGACGCCCTGCACACCATGGGTGTCAGCCCGGTGCACCGGTTGGTGATACCCAGGATGGTGGCGATGCTGCTGGTCGCGCCGCTGCTCAATATTCTGGTGATCTTCGTCGGCGTCATCGCCGGCTACCTGGTCGCGATCGGCGGGCAGGGCGTGACACCCGGTTCCTACTGGGCGACCTTCGGCTCCTTCACCACCGCCGCCGACGTCTGGGTCTCGCTGCTCAAAGCACTCATCTTCGGATTCCTGGTGGTGATCATCGCCTGCCAGCGCGGTCTGGAGGCCAAGGGTGGGCCGCGCGGTGTCGCCGACGCGGTGAACGCCGCGGTGGTGCTGTCGGTCGTGTCGATCGTCATCGTGAATCTGGCCATGACCCAGGTGACCGCCATGTTCCTCCCGACCAGGCTGGCGTGATGGCCGCGACCTCCTACGCCCCGAAAGGGCTCGGCTTCCTGGTGCGGTACTTCCGGCGCGGCAGCCGGATCCTCGGCGCGGTCGATTCCCTCGGCTTCGTGATGGTGTTCTGCTGGCAGGTGCTGTCGTCGATCCCGCTGGCGTTGAAGCGCTATCGGGGTGAAACCCTGCGTGTCATCACCAATATGACCTGGGGCCGCGGGTCGGTGATCGTCGGCGGCGGGACCGTGCCCATGATGATCGTGCTGGGTCTGGTGATCGGCGCGTCGATCGGCGTGGAATCCTTCGCCACCCTGGACATGCTGGGAATGGGCCCGGTGACCGGTATCGTCTCGGCATTCGCGACCACGCGCGAACTGGCCCCCATCGCCGCCGCGGTGGGATTCGCCGCGCAGGCCGGCTGCCGGATCACCGCGGAGATCGGTTCCATGCGGATCTCCGAGGAGATCGACGCCATCGAGGCGCTCGGTCTGCGGTCGGTACCGTTCGTGGTGACCACCCGGGTCATCGCCGGGGCCATCGCCATCGTGCCGACCTTCCTGATCGCGCTGATCGGTTCGTATTTCGCCTGCCGCGGCCTGATCACTCTGGTGCACGGCCAGTCCGCCGGGGTCTACGACCACTACTTCTTCCAGTTCATCGCCGGATTCGACATCGTCGCGGCGACGGTGAAGGTCGCCGTCTTCGGCACCGTGGTGATCTGTGTGCACAGCTATTACGGCTTCTTCGCCACCGGCGGCCCCGAAGGTGTCGGTATCGCCTCGGGCCGGGCCGTGCGCGCCAGTTTCGTCGCCATCATCGCCATCGATATGGTGTTGACCCTCCTGCTGTGGGGATTCGACTCGGCGATCAGCTTCACGGGATAGGGACAGATGCCGAAGTACGGAATGCCCGGGGTCGCCGCCGATCCGCGCAGTGCGCGGCGGGTCGGCGCCGTCGTGGTCGCGCTCGTGGTGGTGCTAGCCCTGGCCGGGTACGGGTACCGGGAGCTGACCGCGGACGACGGATTACGGATCGCGCTGCGAACCGAACAGATCGGGGACGGTGTCGTGGCCGGCACGCTGGTGCGGATCGACGGCGTCCAGGTCGGTTCGGTCACCGATATCGCGCCCGCCGGGCGGGGCACCCAGGAGATCGGGCTGACCCTGGACCGCGATCGCCTGCACGGCATCGACGACAGCATGCTGGTCGACTACGCACCCGCCAACCTGTTCGGTATCAGCGAGATCGAACTGCGGCCGGGCGCGGGCGGCGCGCCGCTGGAATCCGGCGCGGTGGTCGACCTGACCGGACGCCGGGCCGCCGATGTGTACGACGCGACCATGGGCGCGCTGCTGCGCAGTCTCTCGCAGACCGGTGACACGGTGTTCACACCCGATATGGCCATGGTGATCTCGCAGGCCGCCGCCGATGTGAAGGCGTTCACCCCGCTGGCCGAGGCGCTGATCACCGCGGGCCGGGTGATCGCCGACCATCAGTCGATGCCGGCGAACGAGCTGGTCGGGCGACTGGGGCCGGCATTCGAGGGCGGCGGCCGGTTCGCCGGCGCCACCATCGAGGTACTCGACCAGATCGTCGATATCGATGTGCTGCGCACCGACCGCGCCGACTACGACGCGGGTGTGCAGGCGCTCACCGGCGATATCCTGCCGGGCCTGGCCGCCACCGCGCACAGCGCCGGGCAGCTGTCCGGTTACACCGATGCGCTCGCGCCCACCCTGAACCTGCTGGCGCTGGCCGTACCGGACCCACAGCAGTCCGCCGCCGACCTGCGGACCCTGCTCACCCGCCTGGGGCTCGCCTTCAAGGAAGGTCCGGACGGGCCGGTGCTCGATCTGGATGTGGTGCTGGGGGGTGCGCGATGACCGTACGCCGCGCCGCCTGGCGGCTTGCCCTGTTCGCCGGGGTGATGGGCCTGGTGCTGGCGCTGGTGATCGGGGCCATCGAACGACCCGTGGACGGCGCGACCGAAACCCACCACGCGCTGTTCACCGATGCCAACGGCCTGAAGACCGGTGACGACGTCCGGATGTTCGGGGTGCAGGTCGGCAAGGTGGAAGCCGTCACGCTGGAGGGCGACCGGGCGAAGGTCCGCCTGACCGTCACCACCGACACCCCGGTCTACGACAACAGCCTCCTGGCCATCCGGTACCAGAACCTCACCGGCCAGCGCTATATCGACCTGCAACAGCAGCCGAACGCCGGTACCCGGCTCGACGACGGATCGACCATCGGCCCGGAACAGACCATCCCGTCGTTCGATGTGACCAGCCTGTTCAACGGCCTGCAACCGGTGCTGGCGACCCTCTCGCCGGAGGCCCTCAACCAGCTGACCGAGAGCCTGCTCGCGGTGATCGAGGGCGACGGCGCCGGTATCGGGCCCGCCCTGGACGCCATCGGCACACTGAGCGAATATGTGGGCGACCGGCAGCAGGTGATCGGCACCCTGGTCCGGAACATGTCGGATCTGTCCGACCGGGTGGGCGGCCGCCTCTACCATCTGGTGCCGCTGCTGGCCCGGCTCACCGATATCTTCCAGGCGCTGCAGCGCAATGTCGGCGGGCTGGCCGATTTCGCGATGAGCGCGCCCTCGGTGCTCGAACCGGTGGACCGGCTGCTGGCCGCGGCCGGACTGAGCCCGGAGATGGGTCCCGATATCGACGCCATGATCCGCGCCCTGTTCCCCGACCCGCAGCAGGCCGTCGATGTGTTCGGTCGCCTGCCCGGGTTGCTGGCCGCGGTGGACACTTCTTTCCCCCGCACCCCGGCGGGGTTCCGGCCGGAGTGCAGTAAAGGCACGGCCGAGGTACCGGCTCCGGTGCGGGTGCTGATCGGCGGACAGCGGGTGGCGATATGCAACGGGTGAACCTCGGGACGTGGACGGCGGCACTGGGCCGCTGGTTCGATCGCGACCAGCCGATCACCGACGAACCGACGAAACTGCGTAAACAGTTGCGGCTGGGCGTGATCGGAGTGTGCGCGGTCGCGGTGCTGGCGGTGGCCGTCGGGGCGCTGTACGTGGTGCCGCTGGGAAAGCGGACCTACACCGCCGAACTCAGCGAGGCCCAATCGGTGAAACCCGGCGACGACATCCGCCTGGCCGGGGTTCCGGTGGGCGAGGTGACATCGCTGGAGCTGCGGCCGGACCGCGTGCTCATGCGGTTCACCGTCGACCGGGACGTGTTCGTGGGCGACCGCAGCTCCCTCGATATCCGGATGCTGACCCTGGTCGGCGGCCACTACGTGGCGCTGTTCCCGGCGGGCAGCGAGGAACTGGGTGACGAGCCGATTCCCGCCGACCGGGTCCGGCTGCCCTACAGCCTGATGGAAACCTTCCAGGACGCCACCACGCCGCTGCGGGAAACCGACGGCGATACCCTGCGCCGCAATCTCGCCGCGCTCGACACCTCCATCGACGCCGCGCCGGAATCGCTGCGCAGCGTGCTGGACACGGTCGGCAGTTATCTGGACGCCATCGAACGCCAGCGCACCCAGGTGTCGAACGCCATCGCGACCGCGGACGAGTACGTCACCATGTACGACGGCGCGAAAACGGATCTGGGCCGTCTGATGGACAACGTCAACCTCATGGAAACGGTCCTGCTGGACAAACGCGCCGAACTGCGGCAGGCGCTGGCGCTGCTGAGTTCGGTGGTGCAGCGGGTGAGCGCGCTGGCGCCGGCCTGGGACGACACCCTGCGACCGAAGGTCCGGCAGTTGGCCGACGCCCTGCCCCGGTTACAGGAGTACGGCGACCAGTTGGAGCCCATGATCGTTTCGGCGCAGAGCCTGGGCACGAAGCTGCGCGAGCTGACCGGTCCGGACGGCGAGGTGCGGATCGATCGGTCGGGGACCACGGTGACCGCTCCGGAGCCGGCTCCCGGTGCGCTCGTCTGTGTCCCGCTACCCGGGAAGGCGTGCTGATGGTGCGGAAAGTGCTCGGATCACCGGCGCTCATGTCGATCGCCGGGGCGGTGGTACTGGTGCTGGCGGTGACCGCGGCCTATGTGATCGCGTTCGAACCGCTGAAGCAGACCCGCGCGTACTGCGCGCTCCTGCCGGACAGTATCGGCCTCTACCAGGGCAACCAGGTCTCGATGCGGGGTATCGCCGTCGGCACGGTGACCGGTATCGCGCCGGAGGGTGCGAAGGTGCGCGTGGATTTCGAAGTCGACGCCGACCATCCGCTCTACGCCGACTCCGGCGCCACCACGGTGTCCAACACCGTGGTCGCCGATCGGGAACTCGCGGTGTTGTCGAGCGGGAAGACCACGCAGGAATGGGATCCCGGGCAGTGTGTGACCAAAACGCTCACGCCGAAGAGCCTGACCCAGACCGTCACCGCGCTCGCGGAACTGTCCGATCAGATCGGCGGCACCGAGACTCGGCCCAATGCCCTGGCCGGTGGGCTGGATGCGCTCGACACGGCCTCGGCCGGTACCGGGCCCCAGATCAATCATCTGATCGATCAGCTGGGCCGGGTCCTGGAATCACCGGACGCCGATATCGCCCACCTGGCCGGCATCTTCGACGCCTACGCGTCGGTGTCCAACAAGGTGGCCGAGCACTGGGGCGATCTGAAACTGATGCTGACCCGGCTGGCCCCGACCCTGAACCAGGCGCACACCGAACTGCTCACTCCCGGTATCGCGCTGTTCGACGGGCTGGGCGAAATCCTGCCCGTGCTCAACGATCTCACCGTGATCCTGGCCGACCCGCTCATGGCTTCGCTCGACGGCCTGGTACCGCTGGTGAAGCTGCTGCGCGCGAATGTCGGGTCGCTCGGCGAGATCGTGCGCACCACACCGGTGCTGGTCTCGGCCTTCCGGACGGTCACCGATCCGGCGAGCGGGGCGCCCGGCCTCACCTACGCGCCGCCGCGGGTGGCCGTCCCGCAGGCGAATGCCGAGCAGGTGTGCGCGGCGGTGAACGCGGTCTCGCCCGGCCGCTGCGCCGGTGCGGCCGACGGCATGGTCGAGCTGGATCTGACGCGGCTGGTGCTGGGATCGGTGGGTGCTCGATGACCGCGCGGATCACGGTGGACCTCACCCGCCTGCGGCGCGGACTGGCCGCGTTCGGCCTGGTGGCGGCGCTGGGCGTAGCGGGCTGTGCGTTCGACCCCTCCGATATTCCGGTGCCGGGCGCCACGGTCGCGGGGGACGGCTACCGGCTGCGGATCGAGTTCACCAATGTGCTGAACCTGCCCGCGCGGGCCAAGGTGATCGCAAACGGCGCCCAGGTGGGCAATGTGGACAAGGTCGAGGTGATACCCGGTGACGCGACGGGCCCGGGATACGTGGCCGTCGATATCGAAGTCGAGGATTCGGTCGAGCTACCGGCCACCACCATCGCCGAACTCCGGCAGAACACGGTGCTCGGCGATATCCATATCGCGCTGACCACCCCGCCCGACGGATACGACACCCTGCTGCGCCCCGGCGACACCATCACCCGGGAACACACCCGGCCGCCGGTGCAGCTCGAGGACACCATGGCCGCCATCGCGTTCTTCGTGAACAGCGGGTCGGTGGGGCAGTTGCAGGACATCGTGAACCGCGTCAACTCGGTGCTGCCCCAGGATCCGGCGGAGACGAAACGGATCGCGCAGGTTCTCGCCACCGATACGGTCGATCTGGCCGCCCACCTGGACCAAGTGGACCTGCTGCTGTACGGCGTCGCGTCGAATGCCGAGGTGATGCACGGAATCCAGGACGAGCTGGACAATATCCTGCGCCCGGAGTCGGTCCGGCAGATGAGCGCCGCCACCGAATCCATCGCCGGGGTGACCGAGATCTTCGGCGGGCTGGGCCCGGTGGGCGGATCGCTGACCTGGCTGGCGCCGCTCGCGCAGTCCGGCGAGGCGGCCGCGGCGGCGCTGGTTCCACTGGTGACCGGCGGACCGCTCGATCTGCGGCAGCCCTCGAACCTGAACCTGCTGGTCGCACTGCTGCGGGACAAGGTCATCCCGTTCGTGGAGAACGGGCCCCAGGTGAACCTGCGCTCGGTGCGCGCCGGCGATATGTCCGCGGACGACCAGGTGAACCGGATCATCGAAACCCTGCGCATGATCGGAGCCGTGCGATGAAGATCGGGCCACTGGCCTCGCTGGGCGGTATCGCGGCCATCACCGTGCTCGGCGCGAGCTATCTGACCTTCGGTGTGGTGCGCGCGGACCCGTTCACCGAGTACCTGAACGCCGCACTGGTCCTCGACGACTCCGGCGGGCTCGGCGTGGGTTCGCCGGTCCTGCTCACCGGTATCGAGGTCGGCCGGGTGACCTCCGTGGACCGCGTCGCCGACGGGGTGGAAGTCGGATTCCGGGTGGATGATTCCCACCGTTTGCCCGTCGACAGCGTGGTCACCGTCGAACACCTCTCGGCGCTCGGGGAACCCTATGTACAGTTCGCGCCCGAGACCGGGGCGGGCCCGTACCTGCGTGACGGGCAACGGCTGGAGTCGGAGGACATCCACAGCCCGCTGTCGATTCCGGAGGCCGCGCGGATGGTGACCCGGACCATGAACCAGCTCGACCCGGCGACCATGGGATCGCTGGTGCGGACCCTGCGCGATGCCCTGCACGGCACCGACGCGGCGCTGCCCGAACTCACCCGCGCCGCCGATCTGCTGGCGGCCACGATCATGTCCCGGGAACCGCGTATCGCCGAACTGCTCGACAATTTCGAGACCGCCGCCGCGGACAGCGACTGGTCGGGCCCGGCCACCTCGGCCGCGGCCACCGAATTCACCCGGTTCGCCGAAGTACTCGATGATTTCGTCGAAGCGGTGGGCCGGTTCACCGGCGCCGAGGGCTCACCGGAGATGTATCTGCGCGACGACGGGCTGGTATCGCTGCTCCAGCGGCTGCGTGAATTCCTCGACGAGGCCGGCCCCGAACTGGCCGCTCTGCAACCCGGGCTGGTGCCCCTCACCGACGCGCTGAACGGCGCCGTGCCGCAACTCGATATCGGCAGCCTGATCGGCCAGGCGCTGCAGAGCACCACCGACGATTCGGTGCGGCTGCGGGTAGGGGTCAAATAACCGGACCGGTGGGTTCAGGGCTGATCCGGGCCGTCGATATTCGCGCGGTCCAGAATGGCCTGGGCCTGGTTGTCGACATCGCCCAGGGCCGAGATCAGGTCCAGCGCGCCGAGTTCGAACGGCGTCTCCTCGGCCATCTGCCGTAGTTCGGCCAGGACGGAATCGATATCGTCCTCGGGCGGGCGGCGGCGTCTCGGATCCGGGGCTTCGATCGGCTGCCAGGCGATGGCCTGCTGCCACCACGGATCACCGGTCGCCCAGGCCCAGATCGTCTTGCGCACCAGGATGGCGTCGTCGGTGTAGAGCTGGAAGAAGGCGTCGAGGTCGCGATGCTCGAGCTCGAATATCTCCTCCGGTAATCGGCGCGCCCGGATATGGCACATGGGGGCGCGGATCACCTTCAGGGCCGGGTCGCGCGGATCCGGCGGAGTCTCCAGGATCTCGTCGAGAATGCTCTCGGTGAGATAGGGCAGCCGGAAATCGCCCGCCGTCACCGGGACCCGGGCGGCGCCCCGCGGATTGTAGAAGCGGCGGGTGGCGACATCGAGCACGGCCAGGTCGCGATCGGCGGTGAGGGCCAGCAGTGCGCGCAGGCAGTCGAAACGATCATCGACGGTGGCCTCCAGCAGTGCCCCGCGGGCTTCGGGCCGCCGGTACACCCGCAAGCCGGTTCCGGAGCGGTGGATCAGCGTGCACACGACCCCCACCGGTGGCAGTGGCGGGGTCGGCTCGGGTGCGCCGGCCAGGGACCGATAACGCTCGTAAGCCTGTGCGGCCGACTCGATACCGGCCGCGGGCAATACGGCGAAAAGAGAACTCACCCGCCAAGTACAGCAAAATATCCGACTCGGCGCTGGTTCACTTACCGGAAGACTCGCTCCGGCAACAGGATTCGTGGCAGATCAGATACCGGTGACATCCGCGAGCTGGCCGATCCCGTAGGTGACCGCCATCGCCAGCGCACCACCGATCACCACCCGGGCCATCGCTCGTGGCCGGCTGCTGCCACCGAGCCCGGCACTGATCGAACCGGTGAGCGCCAGGGCCAGCAGGACCGCGACCATGGTGACCGGTATCCGCGCCGACTCCGGCGGGAGCAAGATCGCCAGCAGCGGCAGCAGCGCGCCGACGGTGAACGAGACCGCCGAGGACACTGCGGCGTGCCACGGATTGGTCAGCTCGTCGGGGTTCAGTCCCAGCTCGGCCTCGGCGTGCGCGGCGAACACATCGTAGGCGGTGAGCTCCTCGGCCACCTTCCGCGCGGTTTCCGCGGACAACCCCTTGGCGTGGTAGATGGCGGTGAGTTCGTTGAGTTCATCGGCCGGATCCTGTTCCAGCTCCCGGCTCTCTTGCTCCAGCAGTGCCTTCTCCGTATCGCGCTGGGTGCTCACCGAGACGTACTCACCGACCGCCATGGAAATAGCGCCCGCGCTGATACCCGCGATACCCGCGGTGAGAATCGCGTCGGTATTCGACGACGCGGCCGCGACCCCCACCACGAGACCAGCGGTCGAGACGATCCCGTCGTTGGCGCCCAGCACCCCGGCCCGCAGCCAATTGAGTTTCGCCGCCAGTCCGGTCTGCGGGAGGTACTGGTCTTCCGCTGCCTCGGTCATAGCCGAACACTATGCGAATACGCGCAGGTGAGGACAGGCTCGGTGCCTGTGTGTCGATCGCGCACGGACTAGTCGGGCACTGCGTACACGTACAGCAACCCGACCGTGACCAGGCCCATCAGCGGGGTCAGTACCCAGGTCTCCACCTTGTTCCCGGTCCGGGAGATGATCGGCAACGCCAGCCGGGGCTTCAGCGGCCACAGCAGCGGACACCCCCGGTCGGTGAGGCAGTCGCCGACGATATGGATGAGCGTCCCCAGCCCGATCGCGAACGGTAGCCAGTAGGGCGCGTCCGGTAGCCAGCGATCCATCAGTACGGTGCCGCCGCCGGCCAGCAGCACACACATGCCGTAGGCGCGCAGCGAATCGCCCTTCGGCGTCAGGTGCAGCGCCCGCACCCCGAAGGCGAGCATCACGAAGATCATGCTCAGGGTGAAATACCGGCCGAGATGGTGCACTCCGGCCCAGGTCGCCCACCCGGCGAGCAGGATGAACAGCAAGCCGTGCGTTCCCTTGCGATGTCCGCCGGACACCACCGAGACCCCCTTCGCGAGTACGTTGCTCACCGGTCCGAGCGATTGCGCGATGGTGCCGTTCGGGTGATCGATATCGGGGAGCAATGCCGCGCCCGCCGTGATCAACGCTCCCAGCACGAGTTCGAGCGCGCTGATCTCCACCGGCCCCTGCACCACCTCCATCACCGGAGTCGGGACGAGGGTGGCGGCGGTGACGAACGCGAGCGCGCCGCTGGTGGCATGGGAATGGCCGAGCACTAACTCTCCCGATATGTGAAAAGCGAACGAACGGTAGCGTTCAAGTTAGCAATCGATTCCGACACCCCGGACCCGCGCGTAGTGCGCACGACTCGCCGAATCGTCGGCGGGTCCGCCGAACACGCCGCCGCGACCGGGTTTCCGGTGAACGATCCGATGATCGTCTGTACTGCCGCGCCCGGAGGTGCGATGCTGTCGCGGAAGGAAACGTCGTGGGGGCGATCCGTTTCGCAAAGGGGGCGTAGAAAATGTGTGATTTCCAGCCGGTTCTCCATCGGGTGCCGGGATACGAACCGTCGGTGCGCCGGTCGTGTGCGCGAGCCGGCGCCCCTCCGGGGGTTGATCGGGCGTGTGCCGAAGGTCCGGCCGCCGGGCCTCCCCAGCGGGCGGCCGCTTCCGGGGCCGCGGTCCCGTCACCGGAGTCTCCCGGAGAAGTGGTCGCCGAGTCCGCCCGGAGCCGGCTCGCGACAGCGCTCGATTCCGGTCCGGCCTCGAAACCGTGTGGCCAGGTGGAGACGAGGGCCGATGATCTCGCTACGCACCGGGAATCATCCGTCCGAGACTGCGTGACCCGCCCGGAGCGGAAGACGCTCCGGCGCAACCACAGTGCCCCCGCGGGCATCCGGCGAGCCCAGCGTGCCGGCCACGATACGGCCCGGAACCCGGAACCCGCCGGTGCCCGGGCCTTCGCCACGACCTCGGTCCGGATCCTGCTCGAGGTACTCGACCGCCGGCGCCCGGTCGCGCAGCTCACCGCCCTGTGCACGCCCGGGCTGGTCGGCGCCATCGGCGCCCTGGTGGCAGGCGATCACGCTCCCGGCCGGACCCTCGGGTCGGCCGTGCCCGGCACTGTGCGGTTGTTCCAGGTGGAGGAGCGGGCGGCGGAGATGGTCGCCACCTACCAGCGCGGTCCGCGCCGCCTGGTCCTCGCCGGGCGTATCGAGCGCGGCAGCACCACCCCCTGGAAGGTGACCGCGCTGCGCGTCCTGTGAAACCGCCCGTGGCCTGCGCCGGGAGTACGGGCAGCTCCGGCCGATCGAAAGCCGGATGCGCTGTCCACGCGTTTCGGGCAGGGTTGACCGGATGATGGCACGGAGTGTCAGTGAGTTGATCCATATCGTGGCCGAGAGCGGCCGGGTGAAGTACCTGCCGTTCTGGGGCCATCACCCCCGGAGCGACGGATCGGTCGGTGCCGGTTGCCTCAGCCAGTGGTGGCCGGCGGAATTCACGGTCGACGGAAAGGTCTTTCCGACGGCCGAGCATTACATGATGTGGCGGAAGGCGATGCTGTTCGACGACGGGGCGATCGCCGCGGAGGTGCTGGAGGCGGGTAGCCCCGGAGCGGCGAAGGCGTGGGGGCGGCGGATCGGCGGTTTCGACGAGGAGCTGTGGGGCGTGCATCGATTCGGTATCGTCGTCGCGGGCAATATCGCGAAGTTCGGTCAGCACGAGGAGTTGCGGCGTTTCCTGCTGGATACCGGGGATCGGGTGCTGGTCGAGGCCAGCCCGGTGGACCGGGTCTGGGGTATCGGGCTCGCGGCGGACGACCCGGGTGCGGCGGACCCTATGCGGTGGAAGGGGTTGAACCTGCTCGGTTTCGCCCTCATGGAGGCCCGATCGGCGTTGCGTGGATAGCCGCTCGGCAGCTGCACGAGTGATGCGGGTGGGCGCGTAAGCCGGCTCAGGGGCGGTGGGCCCGGATATCGACCGGGCGGCCGTCCGGGTCCTGGGCTGTCATCGTCCACTGGGTGGGGAGTGTCTCGATCGGCCCGGCCGGGAGCCCGGCGCCCATGATCCGTTCGCGAACCTCGCACAGCTGGGCGTAGGTCGCCAGGCGTAGACCCCATCCGGCCCGCCCGAGCGGGTCGAGGTCGGTGGGCGGTCCGGTCGTGGTCTCGACGATCGCCAGGTGGTCGGCGCCCCCGACGTCGAGGACCGCGATACGAGGGTCGGTGCCCGAGGCGGGCCGCTCGAAGGCCAGCCGTGCCCCGAGCACTCCGGTGTAGTACGCCACGACCTGGTCCAGATCCGTCGTGGACAGGGTCAGATGGTTGATCCCGAGGAGTTCCGGCATGGTCATTCGAGCGTAAAGCCCCAGCCCGGCCGACGTCCAGGGTGGATTGCGACGAGGCGGTGTGCGGGGGCGTTGCTGGGCGCCCGCTTTGTCCGATCCGGTGTGCCTTACGCTGCTCTTCCAAATGGCACGCGGAGCGGAGGGTGCATGGTCAGCGGAAACGAGTTGGTCGGTCGTCGACGGGATTCCTCGGCCACGCGGGCCGCGATTCTGGCGGCGGCGCAGGAATTGTTCGCCGAACGGGGGTACGAGCGCGCCACCGTACGCGATATCGCCACCCGTGCCGGGGTGAACCAGGCTCTGCTCTTCCGCTATTTCGGGAACAAGGACGAACTCTTCCGGGCGACGATGACCGATCGCGGGCGGTCGGTGCTCGACGCCGGGCCGGTGGACGCGTTGCTGTCGCGGTTGCTGGAGCGCGCGCTGGAGCCGGGCGAGACTGTCTCGCCGGGTAATTGGTTACAGGCGGCGTTGCGTTCCAGCGGACACGAAGAAGGCGCGTCGGTGATCCGCCGGGAGTTGGGGGAGGAGTACATCCGGGCCCTGTCGACCCTCACCGACGGTGGCGACGGGGAGTTGCGTGCGGATCTGCTGCTGGCCTGGCTGCTGGGGATCGGGCTGGTTCGGTCGGTGCTGCACCGGGAGCCGCTGCACAGCGCGGACCCGGCGCAGGTCGCCGGTCATGTGCTGCGGGCGGCGGAAGTGCTGCTGGAGCGCAACGATACGAGATTCCCTCCGGCGTAACGCTGTTACGTCGTTGACGCCACCTCGGGAAAACCCTTACCCTGCCTAAGTAAGCAACCGCTTACAAGGGAGCCGCCGGGCGTCGGGAAAGGGAGACCCTATGACCGTGAACACCGAGGTACGTCGATACCCCTTCGGCGAACCGGTTCGCCTCGAGATGGACCCGCTGTTCACACAACTGCGCCGTGAAGAGCCGGTCTGCTGGGTCGAACTGCCCTACGGCGGCGAAGGCTGGCTGGTCACCCGATACGAGGACGTCAAACTGGTCCTCGCCGACCCCCGGTTCAGCCGGGCGGCGACCGTCGGCCGGGAGGATCTGCCGCGGGCCACTCCCGCGCCGGTCCGCGCCGATTCGCTGCTGAGCATGGACCCGCCCGAGCACAGCCGGTTGCGGAAACTGGTGGCGAAGGCGTTCACCGGCCGCCGGGTCGCCGAACTGCGCCCGCGCACCCGCGAGATAGTCGACGAGAAACTCACCGCACTCGAACATGCCGGTGCGCCCGCCGATCTGGTGGAAGGTTTCGCGCTGCCACTACCGGTCACCGTGATCTGCGAAATGCTCGGGGTGCCGCCACGTGACCAGCACCGGTTCCGCGATTTCTCCGACGCGATCCTGTCCACCACGGCCTACACCCGGGAACAGATCGAGAGTGCCCGGGATTCGCTGGAGACCTATCTCGCCGAGGTGGTCGCCGAGCGTCGGCAGCGACCCACCGACGATCTGCTCGGCGCGCTGGTCGCCGCCCGCGACGAAGAGGACCGCCTCAGCGAACGGGAATTGGTGAACCTCGGTGTCGGGTTGCTCATCGCGGGCCACGAGACCACCGCCAACCAGATCGCCAACTTCACCTATGTGCTGCTCACCCAGCGCGAGTACTGGGAGCTGCTGCGCGCGGAGCCCGAGCTGATCCCGGGCGCGGTGGAGGAACTGCTGCGCTACGTGCAGCTCGGCGCCGGTGCCGGACAGCCCCGGGTGGCCACCGAGGACGTGGTGCTCAGCGGCGTGACCGTGCGGGCCGGGGATTCGGTTTTCGTGAACACCCAGGCCGCCAACCGCGACGAGAACGTCTTCGACGATCCCGAATCCCTGGATCTCACCCGGCAGCGCAATCCGCACGTGGCGTTCGGCTACGGCGCCCACCACTGCCTGGGGGCGCAACTGGCGCGCGTCGAACTCCAGGTCGCGCTGGAGGCGCTGCTGGAACGTTTCCCGTCCTTGCGGCTCTCGCTGCCGCTGGACGAGATCCCGTGGAAATCGGGTCTGCTGGTCCGCGGCCCGAAACAGCTTCTCGTCGAGTGGTGAAGCCCGCTCAGAAGAGCTGACCGGCGGCGAATCCGGCGAGCAGCACGGCGAAGCCACCGATCTCACCGACGATCAGCGCCACCAGCACGAATCGGAACGACGGCGGTGGATTGTGCATCTGGTTCGTGGTGTCGCGCAGGATGCCGTGCCTGACATAGTTCGCGATGGTGATCACGAACATCAGCACCAGGAGCCCGGCGGCGGTCGCGTCGACCGCCGCCGGCCACGCCGAGAACTCGACGAAGAGCGCGATCATGGCGGTCGCGAACGAGTACAGCAGGGCCGACCGGTGGGCGATGTCCACGTACGGGTGCGCCACCCCGTCGGACGAACCGACCATGGCCTGCCATTTCCAGACTCCGAGACCGAGCGCGGTCAAGAACAGCAGGCCCGCGGCGAACAACACCAGCGCGGTGGGAGTACCCATGTCGTGACACCTTCCATGATCATGTCGTGACCAGGGAAGTATGTCCCCACCGGCCGCCACGCGCGACCGATGTGAAGTCCCGATGTTTCGCGACGGGACCGGGTCAGGTCGTCCAGCCGCGTTCGTTACGTTGCCGGTAGTAGTCGTCGTCCGCGTCCCAGGCCGGGTCCCGGCGCACGCCGGGCGACGACGCCGCGGCCGGCCGGACGGTCGCGACGGCCTGCTGGAGACGTCGCGTGATCTCCGCGGGCGGGCCCGGTGTAAGAGTGAATTCCTCTTTCGTGTGGTTGATCAGCAGATAGCGGCCGTCCTGCGGCAGATAGTCCATCCAGTGGAAACCGTGCGGGTTGCCGGTGGGCCGGGAGTCGATCGCCGGGCCCGCGAACACCCCGATCTCGCCGATACCGGACCGCGGGCGCCGGATGATCCGGTTGATCTCCTCGGTCCGCGACATCCGGGTGGGGTGGCGGGAGTACTCGACCTTCCCGATATCGGCGCGCACACCGTGGACCGTGGGATATATCCCGGCGGCACAGCGCGGCAGGTACGCGACGATCCGGGCCGCCAGCTGCCGGTCGGGCACGGTGTGCAGCAGGACATCGCCGCCGTATTCCTTTGTCGGGCCGGGCGCCTGGACAGCGAGCGTGGCGGACTGCCCGCGCACCCCCGCGTGCATGCGCACCACCCGTTCGAATCCGCGGTCGTAGATGCCGTGGACCTCGAGGCGAACCTGTGGTTCCAGCAGAGTTTCCAGGGCGCGGAACAACCGTTCGTCCGCCAGGTCCGCCAGCCGCCGGGCCGCCGCCAGCCGGACCTGCTCGTACTCCTCCGATGTCGGCGGTGTCTCGGTGGGGCCGAGCGGCAGTACACGGATCGGGTAGGGCAAGCGGTCCCGGCCGAACGCCCGGACGGCCTGCGCGAACATCTCCCCGTCCAGCCGCCACTGTGTGTCGTTCACCCGCCGATCACTCCGCCCGGCGGCAGAGCCGGCGGCTGGGTGCCGAGCAGTTCACTGCCCCGGTCGTACACCAGATAGTCCGGAGTCTTGTGCTCATCGTCCTCATCACCCTTGTTACCGCGCGCCCCCGGAGCCATCATGCCCGGCATACCGCTGCGCCCGGCACGAGTGGACGCCGCGGTCGAGGCCGCGGCCGGACTCCCGGTCGTGGTCTTCGGCGCGCCCTGCACGGTCTGCCCCGGTACGAACGGAGTGGTGGTCTGCGGTGTGCCGGAGGGACTTCCGGACGGCGTACCCGACGGGCTGCCCGGTGTGGTGGTGGCGGGGGTGCCGGTGGTGAGCGCGGGAGAGGTCGGCGTCTCCGGAGCGGTCGACTGCGGGGTCGTGCTCTGCGGCTCGGTGGCCTGCGGATCCTCCGCCTCGGCCGACGGATCCTGGGTGCCGTCCTCGGTCTGCGTCCCATCGTCGGTGGTGGTGTCCTGCGGCTGCGTGGTCGGCCCCGCCGGCTGCGCCGGCCCGCCGGTCGGCTGCACCGGCTGCTGGGGCGGGTTGCTGCCGTCGTCGACGGTCTTCTTCGGCTCGGGCAGCACAGGAGTCTTGCTGTCCACATCGGTCGCGCCGGGCTCGTAATAGGTGGTCATTACCCAGCGGGCGGTTTCCTGGGCTTCGTCGGCGCGGTACTGCGGACTCTTGAAGGTGTCGCCGAGGGGCAGGGAATTGATGACCTTGTCGCCGAGGGACACATTGTCGGGTTTCCCGACAGATGCTTTGGCCTGGGCGAGATGGCCTTCCATCAGGTCGAGACCATGGGCCACCATCTGGAAGCTCGCGGCCAAGGAATTGAACGAGGTGCTGAACTCACGTACGCCGTTCACAGCGGCCGTGCCGGACTGGCCGTTCCAGCCGGCTTCCAGGTCGGCGTTGACACCGTCGAGGAATTCTTTGTTCGCCGCCCGGGCCTTGTCGGTCAGGTTGCGCCAGGCGGTGGCGAAGTCGTTGATGGTAGTAGAGCTGACGGATTCCAGCGCATCCCAGATCTGCTGATGGGTCATGGCCGCGAACCCGTCCTTCTCCAGGATGGCGGGCGGTGCGAACTGACCACCGAACTCACTGACCAGGCCGGACCATTCTCCGCCGAAGGCTGCGCGGTCTTGACTCCACGTACTGTCCTGGGCTTCGGCCCGGCTCGTGTCATCGGACTTGTTCTTCGATGCTTGGTTCGGCCCGTCGAAAATCGAACCGAGCCATTGCGACAGACTGGACATGGCTAGGCTCCGGCTCCTGTATCACCCAGCGCGGTGGATGTGGAAGTGTCGGTTTCCAGGACTCGACCCGCGGACAGCTCGAAGGTCTCCTTCATAAGCGTCACTATGTCTATTGCGGTCTTCAGCCGGTTGGAAGCGGAATCGGCGTCTTGGACAGCCTTGGCCACGAACTTCTTATGCAGTGCCTCCGCGGACCTCAACGTTCCAAAGCCAGAAAGCGTGGCAAGGAAGCCGGCCTGACTCAGCATGTCTTCAAGGTCGCCGATGAAGGTGTCGCAACGCACTTTCAGCTTGTCCACGATCGCCGCATCCATGTGCAGTTGACCGTTTTCGGCCTGGCTTTTCAAGTTTTGCCACTGCTGCAGCATCGCAACCTGTGTGGTGTCTTGTTCTGGCTCTGCCACGGCGTTCTCTCCCCCGTTCGCTGGATGCCGACATGACCGGATCTCTCCCTCGTGGTGCTGCTACTTCGGGAGATAGGGCTCGAGCTTTTGCGCAGCTTCAACTGCCAACTCGCATGGCGGAGACTCCGGCAGCGAACTGCGCTGGCTGTACTGCCAGTCGACGTTGATGAAAAGCGAACCGCCCGTCGTCGGCAAGCTGACGTAGCACTGGCGGATAGGCTGGTCGCCGTTGTCGGGATAGAAGGTCAACCCAGATCTACTGTTGACCTGTCGTGGGCTGACGCCGCTCACTTCGGTATTGTCGTACCACTCGTCCTGTGCGAGGGTGGTCGAACCGACACCCAGGTGATAGGGGCCGTCGAGTGAATCCCAGGCGCAGACCCTGAACAGCGCCTGATCGCCCGGCGCGTCGTAGGCCGTGGTCTTCTCCGAAGGATCGGCTCCGGCGGCCCGCAATGCCTCTTCTGACAGTTGCGAGCACGGATTCCATTCGACAGAAGCCTGCCCGCTGCTGGTGGGCTGCCCCTGTGCAGACTCGCCCTCGACGGGGACGCCGCATCCGGCTGTCAAGCAAATGAGCGCCACCGTAAGTGTTGCGTGACCCGCAATCCCTGCCCGGCGCTTATCGGCGGTGTGCATGCCCCTCCTGCAACAACGTGTGTACCTTCCACACGGACCCGAATTCACCATACCGGGTCGCCTTCTCGCCCAACACCGCATACATGGTGGGTGATGGCCTGCGATGACGCCCTCCCGGTGCGTCCTTGGCCGAGTGGCTCGGTATCGCGCCACTATTCGGTAGCCGGTGTGGTCACGGACGGTACCCCGTCGCGATGGTGTGAGCGGCCGGGCACACCGTTTCACACGCTGGTGACGATGCTGACCATGCGCGCCTGTGAGCGCTCATCCCCGCAGCCCGGACAAGAATGCTGCCCATGCGCGCGGCGCAAAGGTCAGCGTCGGTCCGTTGGCGCTTTTGGAGTCCCGGACCCCGACGCGCCCGGTATCGAGCCAAGCCACCTCTACACATTCTCCATGCGTACCGCTGTGGGACGACTTGAACCATTCAGTGCCGGACAAGTCGTCGCCACTCACCGTTCGTATCTCCTTGCCACCCGCCGAAGCAGGTCTCTGGACGCCTGTGCAGGTAGTGCAGCGCTCTGGAGGGACTGGTGGATGTCGCGGAAGAGTTTCACATCCGCAGCGTCCTCGAAAAACATTGTCCCTATCGTAGTTTTGGTATGAACGACCGGTGGCTCAGCGCCGAATTCCCGGCTGCTCGCCGGGAAGTCGAGGATGATATAGGGGAGCACAGGGTTCCAGTCGCCGGGGAACCCGGCGATGAACGGGAGGATCCGTACCGTGATGTTTGCGCGGGTGCTCATATCGGCCATGTGACGGCATTGCGCGGCCATCACCGAAGGTGAGCCCACCGCTGTGTGGAGCGCCCCCTCATGGACGATGAATTCGGCTGTAATCGGGTTGCGCTGTCTCGTCAGGATTGCAGTCCGCCGCAATCGCAGCTCCACACGTCGCTCGGGGTCCTCGAGCATATCGACGGGTGCGTTCGAATGCGTTCGCTCAACAGCTCTGGCGTATCCGGCGGTCTGTAGAAGACCGGGTACCATCAGCGGCTGATAGATGCGCAGCTGATCGGCTCCCGCCTCCAGTCCGAGGTACGTGTCGAACCCTGGCCTGACCAGAAGCCGTGCGTGTTGCCACCAGGATCTGGTCGACGTCTGTTCGGCAAGTGCCTTCAGCGCGTCGATCCGATTTTCGTCGAGTTCGTACAGTCTCCCGAACCCCTCCACATCCCGGACTCGGACCTTCTCGTTGTGCCCCTTCTCCAGTCGTATGAGCGCCGTTTTGCTCATCTCCATTTCGCGGGCCGCTTGTTCGAGGGTGAACCCCACCCCCTCGCGTGCTTCCCGCAGGGCGCGACCCAGTTGCCGGCGCGGCAGCGTCGAACCCGGTTGATCGTGTGTCGGCATTGTTCCCCTTCCCCAGATCGGTCCGGAACGGCCCAGGTGGCGGTCCGTTCCGGACGACGCCGCTCGGTCGACCGGACTGTTGTCTGGATGTACGGATGAGCTGAATTCTGCTGTGTCGCTGAGCCGTACGGACGCGGCGTGCGGGCAGCAACATAACCATATGGCCGAGCAACACGGAAGCCCGCTGACCAGGGCAGGACGACAGGATCACGACGAGTCCGCGCACCGCGCGCGACGAGCGCGGGCGCTCTCCGAGGGGGGTTCCGAGGGGCGCCCGGCGCTGATCGGTGTGCCGCGGGGTGTGCGCTGTACCGAGTGCGACGGCCGGCGGGTGGTGTGGTGGCTCGACCGGGATTGTGTCCGGATCGTCGAGTTGCGGGACGCTTCGGGTGGCCGGTTGCCGGTCTCGGGGGCGCCGGATCTGGCGGATATGCGGGAGCGTTGCCCCGAGCTCGCGTCGCTGTGGGACGCCGTCCGGCACGATCTGTGGTCCCGGCTCGCCGCGGCGGTCCACGGATGACACTGATCCACTATCCCGACCCGGAGTCGGTCGACGAAATCACCGCCCGCTACCTGCTGTCGCTGCCCGCCGCGTTGATGCCGATGCTGTACGGGTTCCGGTTCGACGGCCACGCCATCGACGCGGAATGCGCCGCCGTGGAACTCGCCGGTGAGCGGGGCGAGGGGGAGGCCAATCCGATCCATCTGCGCGCGGCGGATCTGCGCCGGCTGCTCGGACCGGGCATGTTCGGATTCGGTCTGGTATTCGTCGTGTTCGCCGATCAACTCACCGATCGGCCGGAGAACCGGCACATTCCCGAGCAGGTCCGTGCGGCGGCCGAACAACTACCCGGCGCCGACGACCTCATCGTGGCCGCGATCGCGGACGCGCGGGGCCGGCAGTGGTGGGCGGTGGTCGGGCGGCACCTGTTGGAACTGGAGCCGGTGCGTATCCACCTGCCCGCGATCTCGCCGGATCGTTGGCGCATCACCGCGGGTCTGGATGTCTCGCTGTGGACTGCGGCGTTGGCGCTGGACGAGGCCAACCACCCGCACCTGTTACGACTGGGGGCCGCGTCGGAGCCGTGAGCATGGATCGCGGCCGCGGATCGGTCAGGCTTCGCTGCTCGTGTCCGACCACAGCACTCATTACGTGCCCGCGCGACGGTTCACCCGGCAGGTCGTGGACAGTCCGGCGCGGCAGGGGGTGGCCGTCGATCGGCTCCAGGTCGAGTACCACAGCCCGCCCGATCCGGTGCCGGGCCGATTCCGGGCGTCGGCGGCACCCGCCCGTGCTTCGCGCCGGTCCGTTAGATTGGCGGATCGGGTGGCCTCACCCGGTTGACCACGGATCGTCGAGGATAGGTGTCGTATGGCCAAGACCGCGCTGGTGACCGGAGCGTCCTCGGGGATCGGCCGGGCGACTGCCGCGCTGCTGGTGCAGCGGGGATACCGGGTGATCGGGACCAGCCGGAATCCGGAGACGATCGCGGACTCGGCGCGGGTGGCGGGGGTGGAGTATCGCGCGCTCGACCTGACCGACCAGGCGGGGATCGAGCGGTTCGGCGCAGACCTGGGGCCGGTGGATGTGCTGGTCAACAATGCGGGGGAGAGCCAGTCGGGGCCCCTCGAGGAACTGCCCATCGAGGCGATCGAGCGGTTGTTCCAGTTGAATGTTTTCGGGGCCGTCCGGCTGGCGCAGCTGGTGCTGCCGGGAATGCGGGAGCGGGGTTACGGGCGGATCGTCATGGTGGGGTCGATGCTGGCGAGTTTCCCGCTGGCGTATCGGTCGTCGTATGTGGCGGCGAAGGCGGCGATCAAGGGGTTCGCCGATGCGGCGCGGCTGGAGACGGCGCCGTTCGGGGTGTGGATCAGCACCGTGGAACCGGGATCCATCGCCACCGGGATCGGGGAGCGGCGTACGAAGTACATCGCGCCGGATTCGGTGTACGCGGCGGATTTCGACACGATGATCACGCATCTGGATCGCAACGAGCGGGGCGGGACATCACCGGAGCAGGTGGCCGAGACGATTCTGCGGGCGATCGAGGCGGACAAGCCGAAACCGCTGTACGCCAGAGGGAGTCGCGCGCCGATCGTCTTCCTGCTGCGTCGGCTGCTGCCGGCGTCGGTGATCGAGAAGGTCGTGGCGGGGATGCACGGGCTGAAACGTTGAGGCTCTACGTCGGTTGCGCCATGTGGACGCATACCGCGTGGCCGGTCCGCGGGGACAAACTGCGCGGCTATGCGCAGTGGTGCAACGCGGTGGAGGGAAATACGACGTTCTACGCGGTTCCGGCCCGGCGGACCGTGGAGAACTGGGCGGATCGGACCGAGCCGGACTTCCGGTTCGTGATCAAACTGCCGAAAACCCTCACCCATGAGCGCCGGCTGTCCGGGGTGGACGCCGAGTTGCGGCAGTTCCTGGACACGATGGAACCGCTGGGGTCCCGGATGCATGCACTGTGGGTGCAGCTGCCGTCCTCGTTCGGCCCCGGCGACCTGGGCGCGCTGGCGATGTTCTTCCGTGGGCTGCCCGCGGCGCTGCCGCTCGCGGTGGAGGTCCGGCATCCGGAGTTCTTCACCGACGCGGGTGCCGCCGCGCAACTGGAGCGGGTGCTGGGCCGGGTCGGTGCCGAATGGGTGCCGTTCGACACCACAGTGCTCTTCGCCGAACCCGCAGCGAGTCCGGCCGAATTCGAGGCCCGATCCAAGAAACCCCGGCTGCCGCGCCGGATGAAGGCGCTGACGGCCGCGCCGATCGTCCGCTATCACGGCCGCGACGACCAGGCGGTCACGGTCGCGGGCTGGCGGCCCTGGGTCGAGCAGACGGCGGAATGGCTGCGCGAGGGACGGTCGCCGACGGTCTTCCTGCACACTCCGGACAATGCTTCGTCCCGGGACCTCGCGCGCCGGTTCCACGACGAGGTCCGCGCCCTGGTACCCGAACTCGAGCTCTTGCCGGACCCGGCGGACGCCGAACCCATGACGCTGTTCTGAGGCTATCGGGCCACTCATCGACCACCTGCGCGCCCTGGCGGACCGTGTCACCGCGGCCGTCGGACCCCGGGACGACCGGCCGCTGCCGAGCCGTGGCTCGAAGTGAATCCTAGTTCTGGAATATTTGCCGTATCCACGGCGGATTTTATCCACTTTTGTGAGCGGTGATTCACGCTCCGTGGTAGAACTTCGGCAATCTGAAAGGCGGATGGGTATGAAGGCGACTGCCAAGCAACGTGCCGCGCTCGGGACGATCTGCGATACGTTCGTGCCGGGGGACGGTCTCACGTTGCCGTCGGCGACCGAAATCGGTGCCGTGGACACCGTATTCGAATTGCTGGGGCGCAATCCCCGGGAGGCCGAGGGCAAGCAGCTGGCGACGCTGCTGGATATATGGGATTCCCCCGTGACCGGTCTGCTCACCGGGCGGGGACCGCGGCGATTCTCGAAGCTGTCACAGCAGCAGCGGGAGCGGGCGCTGCTGCGGCTCGGTGACTCCCGTATCGGCGCGGTCCGGGCGGTTTTCCAGGCGCTGAAACAGGCGTCGCTGCTCGCCTACAACGTCACGCCGGGACCTACCGGATTCCACCCGCTGTGGAAGGAGATCGGCTACCCGGGGCCGCCCGGACCACTGCCGACCGCGCCGCAACCCGCGCTGGCGCCGCAGCGGATCACCGAACCCGGCACACTCACCTGTGACGTGGTGATCGTCGGGTCTGGCGCGGGCGGTGGGACGGCGGCCGCCGTACTGGCCGAAGCGGGACTCGACGTGATCGTCGTCGAACGCGGCGGCTACTACGACGACAAGGATTTCGGCGCGGGCGAACTCGCGGGCCTGCGGCAGCTGTACGCGCCGGGACCGTCGGCGTCGGCCGAAGGGCAGATCACGCTGGTCGCGGGAACATGCCTGGGCGGCGGGACCGTGGTCAACTGGAGTACCTCGCTGCCGACACCGGACACCGTGCGCGAGGAGTGGGCCGGGGTCGGCGCGAAACAGTTCGGCGAGGCGGAGTTCAGCGAATCGCTGGACGCGGTGGTGCGCCGGCTCGGGGTGAACGAACGCCGCTCGATCCTCTCGGCGCGCGACGGGGTGCTGGAACGCGGTGCCGGGGCGCTGGGCTGGGCGGTGGACCCGCTGCCGCGCAATGTGACCGATGCCTGCGATGCCGGGGTGGAATGCGGCCGGTGCGGCAACGGCTGCCGGGTGGGGGCCAAGCAGTCGGTCACCAAGACGTGGCTGGCCGATGCCGCCGTGCGGGGCGCGCGGTTGATCGTGGACGCCGATGTGCGGCGGATCGCGGTCCGCGAGGGTAGGGCCGAATCGGTGTCGGCGCGCACTACGACGGGTATCGAATTCGACATCCGGGCCCGGGCCGTGGTGGTCGCGGCGGGCGCGATCCAGACCCCGGCGCTGCTGAAGCGCTCGGGGCTGGCGAACAAGAACATCGGCCGTTATCTGCGGCTGCATCCGGCCGCGGCGGTGTTCGGGGTGTTCGACGAGGAGATCCGGCCCTGGGAAGGTGGTTTGCAGACCCGTATCTGCCGGCGGCACGCGGACCTGGACGGCAACGGATACGGCGTCATCTACGAGACCGGACCGCTGCACCCGGGGCTGTCGACCGGGTTCATGAGCTGGCGCGGCGCCGCGAACCATCGCGCCGATATGCTGGATTTCGGCCGTTCGAACGCGATCGGCATCATCACCCGCGATCGTGATTCCGGGGTGGTGAAGGTGGACCGCGACGGGCACCCCACTGTCGACTACCGCATCTCCGACTACGACGCCGGGCATCTGCACACCGGGATCGAGGGCGCGGCGAGCATTCTCGAAGCCGCCGGGGCGCGGCGCATCTTCTCCGGGCACCAGGCCGGGATCTCCTACGAACCCGGCGTTCGGGGATCGCACGCGGAGTTCTCCGCCGCCTGCCGCACCGCGGGCTACGGGCCCGGACAGTGTGCGCTCGGCGCCCTGCACATCATGGGCTCGGCGCGGATGGGCGGTTCGCCGGAGATCTCGGCGACCGACCCGGACGGCGCCACCTGGGAGGTGAAGAACATCGTCGTCGCCGACGCCTCCTGCTTCCCGACCTCCTCCGGGGTCAACCCGATGGTGTCGATCGAGGCGATCGCCCATATGAACGCGAAACGGCTGGTCGCCCGGCTGACCTGATCGGTTCGGCTCAGCCGCCGCGCAGACTGTTCGCGATGGTCCGCAGGAGGCCGAGATCGGCGGTGTCGCCGGTCTCGGCCGGGGCGCGGACCAGCAGGCGACCGTCGTCGACGAGATCACCGATGAGGACCTTGGTCAGCGCGAGCGGAACGCGCAGTTGCGCCGACACCTCCGCCACCGATTGCGCGACCCGGCACAGGCGGACGATCTCGACGTATTCCGGTTCCGTCCGCCGCGAGGCCAGTCCGGGCGAGGCGTCGACCACCATGGTGTCCAGGGTGAGGTCGCTGCGCGAGGCGCGGCCGCGGCCCCGGGTCACCGCGTAGAGGCGTACGACGGGACCGGCGTCCTCCTCGTCCCAGTCGTCGTCGTGCGGGCCGCTCACGGCTGCGGCGCGCCGTTCGCGTGCGGGCGCGAGTCGACGGCCAGATGGCTGCCGACCCGCTGGACGGTTCGGTTCATCTCGAACGCGACCATGCCCATATTCGCGGATTCGGTGGCCAGCAGTGCGAGGCAGGCGTTGGCACCGGCGGCGGTGATGAACAGGACCGCGCGGTCGAGTTCGACCACGGTCTGGCAGACACCGCCGGCCTTGAAATGGCTGCCGGCGCTGCGGGCCAGGCTGTGGAAGGCCGACGCCATCGCCGCGAACCGCTCCGCCTCGGTCTGATCCAGCCCCGCCGAGCGCCCCATCAGCAGTCCGTCGGTGGACAGCAGGACCGCCGATTCGGCATCCGGCAGTCCGCTCACCAGTTCTTCCAGCAGCCAGCTCAGGTCAGTGCGCGGAGGAGTTGTCATCGTCGCCTTCCTGTCGGGGCCGATCGGCCGCGGTCGGATCGGGACGCGGGTGGCGTCCGGACCGGGTGCCGCCTTCGATGGCGGCCATCAGATTGCGAGCTTGTTCCGGTGTGCGCGTCCGCGGGGTCTCCTCGGTGACCGGCGTTTCGGCGGCCTCCGGTTCGGCAAGCTGTCGGCGTCGGCGCGGGAGCGCGGGACGGGTGCCGTCACCGGGTGCGGTGGTGCCCGGCGGCGCGGCGGTGGCCTGCGGCCGCGGGGCAGCGCTGTCATCGGTCGCGGTGCCGGCGGAGGGGGCAGTGGTCGCCGCGGCGTAGGCGGGCTCGGCGGGCGGTTCGGTGGCGCCCGCGGTCTCGATGAGCGCGGCCGGGATCACCACCACGGCCTTGATCCCGCCGTAGACCGAATCCGCCAGCCGCACCGAGACACCGTGGCGGGCCGCCAGGGTGGCCACCACGAACAGGCCGAGACGGGTCTCCCCGGTGAGCGCCGCCACCCCGAAATCCGGTGGTTCGGCCAGCAGCTCGTTACGCTCGGTGATCTCCTCCGCCGACATACCGAGACCGCGGTCGGCGACCTCGACCGCCACGCCGCGGCCGACGACGGCGGCCGATACCTCGACGCGGGATTCCGGCGGCGAGAAGGTCGTGGCGTTCTCCATCAGCTCCGCGAGCAGGTGGATGAGGTCGGCGGTGGCCGGGCCGGTGATCTTCAGATCGGGAATCTGTGTGGTGTGGATACGGGTGTAGTCCTGGCTCTCCGCCGCCGCGCCCCGGATCAGGTCCCACAGCGGGACCGGTTTGCGCCAGCGGCGGCCCGGCTGTTCACCGCCGAGCACGATGAGGTTCTCGGCGTGCCGGCGGGCGCGAGTGGCCAGATGGTCGAGTTCGAAGAGGAGCTTCGAGCTGGTCGGCGTTCTCCTCCTGACGTTCGGCCTTGTCCAGCAGGGCGAGCTGGCGGTGTACGGCCAGCTGGTTGCGGTGGGCGATATTGAGGAAGACCGTGCGGAACCCCGCCCGGGTCTTGGACTCCGCCACCGCGGCCGAAACCGCCGCGACCTGTGCGCGGTTGAACGCGTCGGCCACTTCGCCGAGCTCGTCGGTGCCGAAGTCCAGGTGTGCCACCTCCGCGGCGGTATCGATCTCGGCCCCGTCGTCGAGGCGCCGCATGAGATCGGGCAGACGAACATCCGCCAGTTCCAGGGTATCGTCGCGCAGGCGGCGCATCCGCGCGATGAACCGGTTGGCGCCGATGAGCGCGGCCAGCAGCGCCACCGCCGTCACGATCAGCACCGCGATACCGCCGATCAGGGAGATCCCGGCGGTATCGGTGCCCTCGGACCGGGCGATGGCATGGGCATCGCGACTCTGGTTCTCCCACAGGCTCAACAGGGCCGCGCTCACCCGCACCGAGGCATCCTGCCACGCGGGCACCGTCATCGGTAGCGGAGCGGGCTCGGTTTCCGTGGACTGCTCGGAGTCGTAGCCGGAATCGGAGGTCTCCGCGGTGGCGTCACCGGCGGGGACGGGACCGCGCAGGATTATTGCGTCCTGCATGGCGGTCACCTGCTGCCAGTCCGGTGAATCCGTGATTGCCCGCAGCTGAGCGAGCCGTGAGCCGGTCAGCACCGTGGCGGAATAGGCCACCTGCGAGCGGACTTCGCCGGTGTAGCGGGTGAACTCGAGCAACTCCTCGGTGGTGAGTTCGCCGCGGGTGAGGGCGACGGCACCGAGGGTGTCGGCCTGGGAGAGTGCCTCGGCGGCACGCAGCGGCTCGACACCGTAGCCGAGGGCGATACCGAGTTTGGCGTCGGGCGCCACCCGGGCCGCGACCATCGACGCCTTGGGGATCGTGCCGATCACGGTGCTGAAGAATTCGAACGCCTCGGTGTGCGGCATCGCACGCGAGTCGATCGCGGTGCGCACGCCGGGGACCCGGTTGTAGAGCGGGCGGAAGGTTTCGAGTTCGGCGGCCGATCCGTCCGGGTTGAGGCGCTGTGCCGCCTCGCCCTTGGCGATCACCGCGGCGAGGGCGATATCGGAGCGTTTCCGCGCGTCGGCCAGGCTGCCGGCTGCACTCGGATCGCCGGCCAGATACAGCAGGGACAGCCGGCGCTCCTCCTCGAAGGTCTGCACCATCGAGATCACCGGAGTGGTGGTGCCACTGATCAGATTTGCCCAGATGGTCGCCATGACACTGGATTTGACCAGGTACCCGGCGGCGCCGACGCCGACGACGACCAGGGTGACGCTGGTGATCAGCACGATCGACAGGAGGCGGGCGCGGATGCCCAGCCGGCCGCGAGTCGCGTCTGCGCCGGAACGGAACGCCCGCACCAGTAC
Source organism: Nocardia fusca NBRC 14340 (assembly GCF_001618425.1). Lineage (GTDB taxonomy): Bacteria > Actinomycetota > Actinomycetes > Mycobacteriales > Mycobacteriaceae > Nocardia > Nocardia fusca. The sequence goes on along the minus strand of NZ_BDCU01000049.1, from coordinate 6,103 downwards.
TTCGGGCAGATGCCGCCGAACAGCCACGATAGATCAACCCGTTCCGGGCGTGCGCCAGTGCGACACCGCGGTGACCGGCGCGTCACCCAATGTTCTCGGCATTGCCGTTCTCCGGCAATGCATCAGCTCTCGTCGGAGACCATAGCGAAAGCCGGGCGCCTACCGGAGACCGGTCTCACCGAGTGGGGCTCGGGGTATCGGTGTGAGCGCGGCTACAGAAGCCGCCGAAATGTTAAAGGGTCATCGTTCGAAACCCGGGGTGCCAGGTCGGGGCCGTGGCGATCGTGGTAGCCGGTCTCAACCACCCCGCAGGCTGTTCGCGATGGCCCGCAACAGACCGAGATCGGGCGCGCTGTCGGTGATCTCGGCAGGTGCCCGCACGGCCAGCCGGCCGTCATCGATCAGATCGCCGACGAGCACTTTGGTCATGGCCAGCGGAATCCGCAACTGCGCCGAGACCTCCGCCACCGATTGCGGTATCCGGCAGAACCGGACGATATCGACGTATTCGGGATCGGTCCGCCGCGGCGCGAAGCCGGCTCCGACGTCGACCACCATGGTGTCGAGGGTGAGTTCGGTTCGCGCGGTGCGACCCCGGCCGCCGGTCATCGCATAGAGCCGTGCGACCGGACCGGCTTCCTCGTCCTCCCAGGGTTCGCGCGGCCCGTTCACGGCTGTCTCGCCCCGCTCGGCCGCGGGCGCGAGTCGACGGCCAGATGGCTGCCGACCCGCTGGACGGTTCGGTTCATCTCGAACGCGACCATGCCCATATTCGCGGATTCGGTGGCCAGCAGTGCGAGGCAGGCGTTGGCACCGGCGGCGGTGATGAACAGGACCGCGCGGTCGAGTTCGACCACGGTCTGGCAGACACCGCCGGCCTTGAAATGGCTGCCGGCGCTACGGGCCAGGCTGTGGAAGGCCGACGCCATCGCCGCGAACCGCTCGGCTTCGGTGCGGTCCAGACCCGTCGAATGGCCCATCAGCAGTCCGTCGGTGGACAGCAGGACCGCGGATTCGGCGTCCGGCAGTCCGCTCACCAGTTCTTCCAGCAGCCAGCTCAGGTCAGTGCGCGGGGGAGTGGTCATCGTTGCCTTCTTCTGGAGTGTGATCGGTCGTGGGCGAGTCGGTATGGGGGTGGCGGCCGGACCGCGAACCGCTCTCGATGGCGGACATCAGGTTCCGGGCCTGCTCGGGAGTGCGGGTGCGCGGCATATCGACGACCGGGATGACCCCCGTATCCGCCTCGATGGACTGCCGCTGCCGGCGCGGCAGGGCCGGGCGTGCTCCCTCGTCCGGGCGGGGCTGGGAGATCACGGACATGGGTTGCGAATCGGCGGGCCGGGGCGGTGCGAGGGCGGCGGCCGGTGCGGCGGACCCGTTGGCCGAGGTGCCGGGGGCGGCGGCCGCGGGCTCCAGAGCCGGACGGCCGGGCCGGGCCGGGCCGCCGGATTCGGTGAGCGCGGTCGGGATCAGCGCGATCGCCTTGATGCCGCCGTACACGGAATCCGTCAGACGCACCGTGACACCGTGGCGGGCCGCCAGCGTGGCCACCACGAAGAGGCCGAGACGGGTATCGCCGGTGAGTGCCGCCACCCCGAAATCCGGTGGTTCGGCCAGCAGGGCGTTGCGTTCGGCGATCTCCTCCGCGGTCATCCCCAGTCCCTGATCGGCGACCTCGACCGCGACCCCGCGGCCGACGACGGAGGCCGATACCTCGACCTGGGATTCCGGCGGCGAGAACGCCGTGGCATTGTCCATCAGCTCCGCGAGCAGATGGATCAGGTCGGCCACGGCTTTCCCGGCGATGAGCACATCGGGTACGCGCCCGGTGTGGATCCGGGTGTAGTCCTGGCTCTCCGCGACCGCGCCGCGGATGAGTTCCCACAGCGGAACCGGGTTGCGCCAGCGGCGGCCCGACTGTTCGCCGCCGAGCACGATGAGGTTCTCGGCGTGCCGGCGGGCGCGGGTGGCCAGATGGTCCAGCTGGAACAGCAGTTCGAGCTGGTCGGCGTTCTCCTCCTGACGTTCGGCCTTGTCCAGCAGGGCGAGCTGGCGGTGTACGGCCAGCTGGTTGCGGTGGGCGATATTGAGGAACACGGTATGGAAGCCGGCCCGGGTCTTGGATTCGGCCACGGCCGCGGAAACGGCCGCGACCTGTGCACGGTTGAACGCGTCGGCCACTTCGCCGAGCTCGTCGGTACCGAAGTCCAGGCGCGCGACCTCGGCGGCCGTATCGATGTTCTCGCCGCGATCGAGCCGGTCCATGATGTCGGGCAGCCGCTCGTCGGCGAGTTTCAGGGTGTCGTCGCGCAGGCGGCGCATCCGGGCGATGAACCGGTTGGCCAGCACGAGTGCGGCCAGGAACGCCAGCGCCGTGATACCCAGGACCGCGGCGCCGCCGGCCAGCGAGCGGTTGGCCGTGTCGGCACCCTGGGCGCGGCCGATGGCGTGGGCGTCGGCGCTCTGTCCCTCCCAGAGTTTCAGCAGGGCGGCCACGACCTCGCCGGAAACCCGCTGCCAGTCCGCGACGGTCAACGGCAGGGCCGGCGTATCGGAGTCGGTGGACTCGTCGGTGGTGCCGGAACCGGAACCGGTACGTCCGGTCGTGGAGTCCTCGCTTTCCGAGTCGTCGGCCGCGACCGCCCCGCGCAGCATGACGGCGTCCTGTACGGCGATCAGCTGCTGCCAGGCCGGCGAGGCGGTGAGGGCCTGCAACTGGGCCAGCCGGTCGCCTTCGAGCACCGTGGCGGAATACGCGACCTCGCCGCGGAATTCGCCGACGTGCCGGTTGAATTCCACCAACTGCGCGTCGGTGAGCTCACCGAGAGTCACCGCGACGGCGCCGAGGGTGTCGGCCTTCGACAATGCCTCGGCCGCCCGCAGTGGTTCGACACCGTAGTTGAGCGCGATACCGACACCGGCGTCGGGCGCGACCCGGGCCGCCAGCACCGACGCCCCGATGATGGTGTCGATCACCGAGCTGAAGAACCCGAACGCTTCTTCCCGGGGGATCGCGCGCGCGTCGATGGCCGCGCGCAGGTTCGGCACGGCCTCGAAGAGTTTGCGGTAGCCCTCGAGCTGGCCGGCCGAGCCGTCGGGATCGAGCCGCTGGGCGGCGTCGCCCTTCGCGGTGACCTCGGCCACGGCGATATCGGAGCGGGTGCGGGCGTCCGCGAGCGCCGGCGCGGCCCCGGGATCGCCCGCCAGATACAGCAGCGACAGGCGCCGTTCCTCTTCGAGACCCTGCACCATCAGAATGGCGGGAGTGGTGGTGCTACTGGCCAGATCTGCCCATTCCTGCGCCTGCCGACCGGATTTCACCAGATAACCCGCGGCGACGATGGCGACCGTGAGCAGCGTGATGCTGGTGATGAGCACGATAGCGAGCAGACGGGTCCGAATACCGACGCGGCCGCGCGTTCGACTCGGTGCGGAACGGGAAGTCGATGCGAACTCGGGGAGAGGCAGCCGCTTGGACACAGTAGATCAACTCGTTCCCGGGGATGGCGCGAAACAGCATCATCGCCGCCGGCTCACCGCCCAACTATCCCGGCACTGCGGTCTCCCGGCAATGCGTCGTACTCCGGTACCAGACATTAGCGAAAGCAATGCGTTTCAGTCTCGAAAACCACTACTCTCACCAGGCATTCTTTTCGGGTATCGAAGCCGGGACGTTACGGTTTATTCGGGAATTGCCCGTGCCCGGTTGCCACTGCCCGCCGTAGCCGCGCGTTTCGTGCCCGCGGCCCGGAAACACAGCACCCGTTCGCCGTATCCGGCCAGCGGCTGCGCCTCGGCGGCCTGCCGGATACCACTGGCCGGGAGTTCGGTGAGTTTGGCGAACATGGTGGCATTCCCGAACGCGGAGCGGATCTGGGTCTCCGAGGCGTAATCCGCGCCGTAGTCGGCGAGTTTGCCGAAATCCAACGGCGCCAGCGGAGTGTCCAGGGCGACCGGTTCGGCGGGCCGGCCGAGCGCCGCGTACTGGGTGGCCGAACCCTGCTCGTACCAGCACAACTCGTAGGCCAGATTCTCGGTGCTCGTCACACTCAGCACCGGCCACTGCTGTGAGAGGGCCAGCGCCAGCGGATTCTTCGCCACCGGAGTCAGCTCCCATTTGAGGCTCTTCACCGCGATCCAGCTGCCCGACATGCGCTCGATCAGGACGATGTCCTCACCGAGTTCGGTGGTGGTGTTCAGCTGGGGATCCCGGGTGCCCCAGTGCGCCTTGTCCACGCCGTAGGCGGTATTGATATCCACCGGTTCGGCGCCGGCCGCGGTGAACGCGGCGACGATCGCCTCGCGCACCTGCTCCAGCGCATCCGGTGCCGAGCACAGCACGCTCAACGCCCCGAACGACGAGCCGATCTCCACCGGTTTGGCCGGCTGGTCCGGCATCGCCCCGGCCACCAGCGGTTTCAGCCCGACCAGCGCGAGCTGCCAGTTGATCTCCTCGATCGTGGCCAGATCCCCGGCGCTTTGATACAGGATCTGCTGCTGGGTCAGGTAACCGGCGCGCTCGAGGGTCCGGCATTCCAGCTTCCGCAGGGCGGCCTGCGTTTTCGTGGTGAAACCGATCTCCTCGATCTTCAGGTTCCGCAGCTGCGACGCCATGGCCGCGGTGGTGAGCGCGGTGTAGCGTTCGCGGTACATGGCCACCGCCTGCTTACGCTGCCGGCCCACCATCAGGGTGCGCAGCAGGGTGTTCAGGGTGGCGAGGTATTTCCGGGACTGTTCCGGATCGGCCTCGAACAGGGTGGCGCGGATGCGGACCGCCTCGTTGGTGGCCACCACGGCCGCGCCCGGGTCCAGCCGGCACAGCCACACACCGCATTTCGACAGGCCGTCCGCGCAGACCCCCGCGGCGTTCGGATATTCGTGCGCCACCCGGGTGTAGGCGTTGCAGGCGTCGCGAATAGTGGCGGTCGCCAGTTCACGATGGCCGATGGCACGGGCGGCCTGCTCCAGCAGCCGCAGCGTGTCCTGGACCTGGTTGGCGAACACCGCGGACACATGACCGGAGGTGAACCAGCGCAGCCGGATCATCACCGCTTCCTGCGCGGGCTCCAGCGCGCCGGCCACCCGGTTGCGCACCGAACCGTCGGTCTGGGTGGCCAGATAGGCCGAGGCGAGCTCACACAGACTGGTGGCCAGCTGGAGTTCTGCCTCCGGTGTTCGGTCCCGCGCCGCGAGCCGGTCCGCAGCCACCCGGCCCTCGATGGCGATCAGGTCCATCGCGATCTCAATTCCCGCATCACCTTCCGCGCACGGTCGTCGAGCGGCCGTAGTCCGAGCAGTCCTGGAAAGTCTGCCACAGGTACCGCGGAGATAGCAGGGCTACCGGGCGGTTGCCCTCACCAGGTCCGGAGATGTGCCCGGCGGTGCGGGCCGCCGGTCACTCCGCGGGGACAGTGCTCGCGCCGATTCCCAGGTAGAACAGCGTGATCAGGAAGAGGAACCAGCCCGCCCCCTGCCAGATGGGCCAGGGCCCACCCCGTCGCCAGACCCGGATGGTCTCCACGAAGGCGCCGATACCGCCCGCGAGCAGCACCAGACCGGGCCCGAAGAGCACAGCGGTCTGGGCGGCGGTGTCGCACAGCAGTACGTCGGCGTCACGGCATCGCCCGGTCGCCGCCCAGATCGCGGTGCCCACGCAGACCAGTGCCGCGACCCCGAGCACGACGAGCGCGTAGCGCACGGCCCGCCGGAAGTTTCCGTCGTCGGACCAGCGTTTCTCCGCGTCGTTGGTCATCGCTGCGCCCTCCTGGCCGCCGTGTTTCCCGGTGGCGGCAAAACAAACATCCCCGGTCGGCGCGGTGCGGGCAACCGTCGGCGACCATCCGCTTACCGTGCCCAGCCAAGGCCGACCGGCGCAGCTTCGTAGACCCCTTTCCTCACCCCCGAATGGCCGGCATCCGTGGTCGGGGCCCGCCCCCGGTTCTGGAGCGACAGAGCGAAGGAGCGCAGCGACTGAGCGTGTGCGGCCGACCGTCCAGAGACCGGCGACCATTGAGCACTGACAGAGTCGTGAACCTACCCAGGCCGGTCGAGGCGCACGCCGGCGTGCACCTTCTGTCTATTCCGGATGGTCTACCTCCATGGT
>NZ_BDCU01000048.1 GCF_001618425.1 Nocardia fusca NBRC 14340 | reverse complement strand
CCCCGACCCGCCCCGCCGGAGGCGGGGCAAATCAGACACTGTATTGCGCGCGGAGTTTGCCCTTGACCAGCTTGCCCGTCGGCGTACGCGGCAGTTCGTCGGCGAAGTCGATACCGCGCGGCACCTTGTAGTGGGCGATGCGCTCGCGCAGGTAGTCGCGCAGTTCTGCGGCGAGTTCCGGGCCGGGGGTCGTCCCCGGCGCCGGTTGGACCACGGCCTGCACCGATTCGCCCATCTCCTCGTCGGGAATTCCGATCACCGCGACGTCGAGCACCGAGGGATGCAGGGCGAGCGCGTCCTCGATTTCCTGCGGGTAGATGTTCACCCCGCCGGAGATGATCATGAACGCCTTGCGGTCGGTGAGGAACAGGAAGCCCTCGGCGTCGACATAGCCGATATCGCCGGTGGTGGTCCAGGTCGGATGGTCCGGGTGGATCGCCGCCTCGGTTTTCGCCGGGTCGTTGTGATAGGCGAAGGGCAGTTCGTCGCGTTCGAAATAGATGGTGCCGATCTCGCCGGTCGGCAGTTCCGCGCCGTCGTCTCCGCAGACCCGGATCGAGCCCATACCGGCCGGGCCGACCGAACCCGGCTTGCGCAGCCACTGCTCGCTGTCGATGAAGGTGGCGCCGTTGGCCTCGGTCGAGGCGTAGTACTCGTAGAGCACCGGTCCCCACCATTCGATCATCGCGCGCTTCACGTCGACGGCGCAGGGCGCGGCGGCGTGCACGGCGACCTTCAGGCTGGAGATGTCGTAGCGGGAGCGGACGGCCTCGTCGAGTTTCAGCATCCGGACGAACATGGTGGGCACCCACTGGCTGTGCGTGACGCGGTAGCGCTCGATCGCGGCCAGGGCCTGCTCGGCATCGAAGCGCTCCATCACGACCAGCGTGCCGCCGAGGGCTTGGACGACACCGCCGAATCGCAGCGGCGCGGCGTGGTAGAGCGGTGCGGGCGACAGGTACACCGATTCGGTGTCGAAACCGTAGAGCGGGCCGAAGACGGCGGTGTAGGGGTCACCGGGGGGATCACCGACCTGCTGGTCCGAGAGCGGCTGTTTGATGCCCTTGGGTCGCCCGGTGGTGCCGGAAGAGTAGAGCATATCGGCGCCGCGCGGCTGGTCGGGCAGCGGTTGCGGGGGCTGGGCGGCCAGTGCGTCCTCGTAGGACTCGTAGCCCTCGACCGGCCCACCGAAGGCCAGCCGGATCTCCACCTCGGGCGTCTGCGCGACGATCGCCTCGGCCGCTTCGCGCAGACCGGCGGACGCGATCAGCGCCTTCGCGCCGCAGTCGTTGACGATATAGCTGATCTCGGCCGGCGACAGATGCCGGTTCACCGCGGTGATGTAAAGCCCCGATCGCAGAGCCGCCCAGTACGCCTCGTAGACCTTCGGGTCGTTACCGGAGAGCAACGCGACATGATCGCCGCGGCGCAATCCGGCGGCGTGCAGATGCCGGGCGAGCCGGACGGAGTTGTCCTCCAGCTCCCGATAGGTCAGCGTCTCGCCGGTCTCGGCGACGATAACGGCTGGTTTATCCGGGAAATCATCGACATGCGCGCCGGGATACATCCTGCTCCTCTGCGGAACGAAGCGATCGGAGGACGACCGCCGAGCCGAGCCGGGGCCCGCGACGCGTGCACGTCACCGGCCCCCGCCGGGCAATCGCCCGGCGACCGCGACGATAGCGGAAAGTGAACAGTGATTCGTCGGTTTTCCGGAACTGGGGAGCCCGGACGGTAATTCGGCCCGGCGACCCTCGGGCAGTTCAGCCCTTCGGTGAGCTGATCTCGCGGACCTCGCGCAGATGCTGTTCCATCGCGGCCGCCGCCGCGGCCCCGTTGTGGTCGCACACCGCCCGGTAGATCAGCTCGTGGCCCTGGACGGAGATCCGGCGGCCGAGCGCGGTGCGATGGGAGAGTGCCCGGGTGCGCTGCGTCCATTCGGTGGTCATCGTGCACAGCGTGACCAGCAGCGGGTTCTGCGCCGCATGCGCCAGCAGGGTGTGGAACTCGATATCCAGCCGCATCGATTCCGCGGGCGGCAGGTTCTCTCGCGAACGGCCCAGCACGTCGTCCAGGGAGAGCAGATTGGACTCCACGGCCCGCAGCGCGGCGAGTTCGGCGATCCGCGGCTCCACCAGGTCGCGCAGTTCGGTGGCATAACCGAGTTCGACATCGAGATCGGCCAGGTCCTCGTACAACCGGGAGACCCCGCGCGGAATATCGGCCACCGTACTGCCCCGGCCCTGACGCCGCCGCACCAGCTTCTTCGATTCCAGTTCGAACATCGCCTCGCGCAGTGAGGACCGGGAGATGTTCAAACTCGCCGCGAGTTCGCGCTCGGGCGGGAGTCGGTCCCCGGCGCGCAGTTCACCGCTGATGATCAGCTTCTCCAGGTGGGCGGCGACCTCGGCGCCGACACTGCGCGAGTGGCGGCGCATCGGCGGGATCTCTGCGTTGGTCATGGCCCCTCCTGACAACCGGCCACTCGGCCACGGATGCCGGTCCGGCGCGGACGGCGATCGTCCGACACGGTCCGACCAATTCTCGATCGTTGCTTCGACAGGAATTCTACGAGGGGCGCGTCCCTTTGTCGCCGCAGCCTTCCGCGCACCCGCCGTGCTTCGGGAAAGTTACCGATATCCAGCGAATTCGGGGCATCTGTTGCCGATCGGTAAATCGGTCGTTACGTTCCGCGGCGGCGGTCGCGAGCGGGTGCCGCGCCCCTTATGGTCGGTGCATCAGTTGGTCGGACCAATAAGGAGCGCGGTGACGACGCTGGCATCGAAGGAAGCGGCCCCGGCGTTTCCGGTCCTGCAGCAGGACACGGGAATCGACCCGGGCACGGTGTATGTACCGGCCGCACCCGACAAGGTTTTCTGGGGCCGGTTGCCCTGCCGGACCGATACCCCGGTCGCCACGGTCGCGCCGGGAACCACGGTGGTGATCGATACCGTCAGCCACGAAGGGATTCTCGAGGACCAGGGCTCGGATCCGCTGCGTTACTTCGGCGAACGCGGCGTGGACCGCGCCGATGTGCTCGAGGACGCCGTGGCCGTGGCCGCGCGCCGGACCCGCGACCCCGGCGCGGGGCCGCATATCGTGACCGGGCCGATCGCGGTCGCCGGTGCGCGACCCGGTGATCTGCTGGCCGTGCGGATCGATGCGCTCACCATGCGCGCGCCCTACGGGGTGGTGTCCACCCGGCACGGCCGTGGGGTGCTCGGCGGGCGGGCCGGATTCGACGGCGACTACGGGCAGTTCTGCCGGGTGCGTCCCGGCGACGACCGCTGGGTCGCCACGATGCCGCTGGACGCGGCCGGAAAGGCCGGGTACGCGACATTTCCGCTGGCGCCGTTCCTGGGGATCATCGGTGTGGCCACCGATACCGGGACCCGGGTGAACTCGGTGCCGCCCGGTCCGCACGGCGGCAATATCGACGTCAAACTGCTCACCGCGGGCGCCACCCTGTTCCTGCCGGTGCAGGTGCCCGAGGCCCTTTTCTACATCGGCGACCCGCATTTCGCGCAGGGCGACGGCGAGGTCGCGCTGACGGCACTGGAGGCTCCGCTGCGGGCGCGGCTCACCCTGGACCTCGTGCCGGCGGCGGAGATCGCCGGCGGATTCGGTGGCCGGATCGGTCCTTTCGCCGCGGCGCACGGGCTGTTGATCCCGACCGGGTTGCACGCGGATCTGAACACCGCACTCGAATTGTGTGTGACACATGCGGTGGAGTTGGTGACCGGACTGTTCGAGGCCGACCCGCGGCAGGCGTACCTGTACCTCAGTGCCGCGGCCGATTTCACGATCTCGCAGGCCGTCGATCAGGTGCGCGGTGTACACGCCGCGGTCCGGTGCGCCGATTTCGGCCGGTCCGCCGAGACGGCCTTCGCGCGGCGCGTGCTGGAGCGCGCGCGATGACCGGGCTCGCGGTGGAACCCGGGCTCGATACCAGCGTCTGGCGGGTGACCGGTTCGCCGCTGGTGGCGGCCACCGCACCGGGACCGCTGTCCGGGGCGACCGTGGCGGTGAAGGATCTGTACGCGGTGGCCGGATTTCCCGTCGGCGCCGGGGTGCCCGCCTATCGGCGGGAGCAGGCCGCCGCGCCCCGGCACGCGGACGCGGTGGCGCGACTACTGGCCGCCGGGGCGCAGGTCCGCGGGATCGCGCAGACCGACGAATTCGCCTACAGCCTCACCGGTGGCAACGGCGGTTTCGGCATGCCGGTGAATCCGGCGGCGCCCGACCGGATCCCCGGCGGGTCCACGAGCGGCCCGGCGGTCGCCGTGGCCCGCGGTGAGGCCGATATCGGCCTGGGCACCGATACCGCGGGCTCGATCCGGGTCCCGGCGGTCTATCAGGGGCTGTGGGGTATCCGGACCACGCACGGCCGGGCCGATACCACCGGGCTGCTGCCGCTCGCGCAGTCCTTCGACACCGTCGGCTGGGTCACGCGTGACGGGGCGACTCTGGCGTCCGTCGCCGACTGCATACTGGACACCGATACCTCGGCTGCCGCCGGGTTCGTGGTGGACCCCGGCCTCTGCGCATACGCCGACCCGGCTATCGCCGCCGCGGTCGGTACGGCGGCGGAGTCGCTGGGCGCCGGACCGATCGAAATACCGGTGGGCGACAGCTGGGTCGCCGCCTTCCGCACGGTCCAGGCATTCGAGGCCTGGGCCAACCACGGTGAGTGGGTGGGCGAGCACCCGGGGGTGCTGGAAGCCGAAGTGGCACAGCGGTTCGCCTTCGCCGCGACGGTCACCGCGGCAGAGGCGTCCGTCGCACGGGAGGTCCTGCATGTGGCGGCGCGAACCCTGCGGTCCACCCTCGGCGACCGGGTACTCCTGCTGCCCGCCGCCGCGACCCGGCCGCCGCGGCGCGCGGGCGGTCAGGCGGTATGGGAACAGGCTCGCGCCCGCACCCTGCGGCTGACCTGCCTGGCATCCATCGCCGGCCTGCCCGCGCTGACGGTGCCGCTGCGGTCCGGTACCGGCGCCTCGTTCGGCCTGTGCCTGCTCGGTGCCCCAGGCACCGACCGTTCCCTGATCCACCTCGCGCTCAGCAGTGTCGCTGTACCCGCCGGGGGCTCGACCCACAGTGAGGACCGACCATGAAACGACCATTCCGTCACCTTTTCTCGTTCCTCGCGGTCACGCTGCTGGCGGTCGCGGGGCTGACCGGCTGTATCGCCACCCCGGACAGCGCCGGCGGTGACCCGGGGGCGATCCGGATCGGGACCCTGCGCGGCCAGCCGCATCTCTACGCGCCCTATTTCATGCAGCGCTTCGCCCCGGCGGGCACCACCTACGAGATCGTCCTGTTCGAGAACTCGCCGGATATCAAGAACGCGCTCGCTTCGGGCGCCGTCGATATCGGGGTCCTCGGCGCGCCCGCCGTGCTGGCCGGCGTCGCGGCGGAACAGGATGTGCACATCATCGCGTCGGCGGCCGACGGTGGATCCGGATTCGTGGGGTTGCCGCAGATCCGCACCCCGCAGGATCTGCGCGGTAAGCGGATCGGATTCCCGGCGGGGTCCTCGCAGGAAATCGCGCTGAAACTCACCCTGCGGGCCCACGGCCTGGACCCCGACACCGATGTGCAGCTGGTCAACCTGGCGTATTCCGATATGGCGAGTGCCTACAGCTCCGGGCGCGTCGATGCCTTCCTGAGCGCGGAGATGGGCGTCTCGCTGGCGCGGCAGGCCGGGGCACACGAGATCGTCTCGCCCTACGAGACCCCGATCGGCGCGACCAATATCGTCGTCGGCGGTAACGGCCGGTTCCTCGACGAACACCCCGACCGGGCCCGCGACGCGGTGCGGGCCTTCGCCCGCGCCATCGATTTCATGAAGGGCGACCGCGCGGCCTGGGCGGCCGGACTGGTGGAGACCTTCGGCCTGGACCCGGCGGTCACCGATATCGCCATCGGCAATGTGTGGCTGCGCTGGGAACTCGACGACGAGTTCCGCGGGCGGGTGACCGAACTGGCGCGGCAGATGGTGGACTTCGACCAGTTGCCGGCCGCACCGGATATGCAGAAGGTCTTCCGCACCGAGTTCCTCGACACCGTGGGCGCACAGTGATGACCACACTGGGAATCCGGACCGGGCAGACGACCGCGCCGCGGGATCCGGACACCACGGCGGGCGCGGAGAACACGGCGCCGCGCGGCGGCCGCGTCCGGTCCCGGATCGTCGCGATCTGCTGGGCGCTGCCGGTACCGCTGCTGGTACTGCTGCTGTGGGACCGTGGGGTCGGCGGCGGCTGGACGCTGCCGTTCGGGATCCAGATGCAGTTCCTGCCCACCCCCGTGGAAGTCGCGCGGCGGCTCGCGGATCTGGCCGTGGGCGGGATCGTCGACGACTCCTACAGCGGCACCCTGTGGCTGCATCTCTACGCGAGTACGGTGCGGGTGCTGCAGGGTTTCGCGATCGCGGCCGCGGTGGCGGTGCCACTGGGGATCGTGATGGGCCGCTCGCCGCTCATCCACCGCATGCTCGAGCCGACGCTGAACCTGATCCGCCCGATCCCGGTGACGGCCTGGGCGCCGCTGTCGCTGCTGATCATCGGATTCGGTGACCGGGCCACCATATTCCTGGTGTTCCTGGCCGCGGTGTTCTCGATCCTGATCAATACGATCGCCGGTGTCCGCGCGGTCCCGGCCCGGTTGTTCGAGGCCGCCGCCATGCTCGGCACACCGCCCGCGCAGACGCTGTACAAGGTGGTGCTCCCGGCCGCGATACCCACGATCGTGTCCGGGTTGCGGATCGCGCTCGGGCTGTCCTGGGTGATCCTGGTGGTCGGGGAGACGGTCGGTATCCGGGTCGGCCTGGGTGCGTTGATCACCCAGGCGCGTGAGCAGTCGCGTACCGACCTCATCGTCGCCGTCATGATCGTGATCGGACTGGCCGGGTTCGCGGCCGACCGGATCATGATGCTCGCCGTACGCCTGGTCGCCGGGCGGCGACCGCTGCTCCCGTGACCCTCTCCCCGGATCAGGTGATGATATGAAGATCTACTCCACCCGCCGCCGTCCGCACCGGCCCGCCCGGATCGTGCTGGCCGACCTGGGCAAACGCTATCCCGCCGCAGCAGGTTTCGCGGTCGAGGGGGTGAACCTCGATATCGCCGCCGGGGAATTCGTCTGTGTGGTCGGCGCCAGCGGATGCGGTAAATCGACGCTGCTGCGCATTCTCGCCGGTTTCGAGAACGCCACCCATGGCACCGTTTCGGTGGGGGAGGAACCGGTCACCGGCCCCGGCCCGGACCGCGGTGTCGTATTCCAGGACTACGGGCTGTTCCCGTGGCTCACCGTCGCCGAGAACATCGCCTACGGGCCGAAACAGGCCAGGATGACCCGCGACGATATCCGCGAGACCACCGATCGGTCGCTGGCGACCGTCGGTCTCACCCGGGTCCGCGACTCGTTCCCGCACCAGCTCTCCGGTGGTATGCAGCAGCGGGTCGCCATCGCCCGGGTACTGGCCAACCGGCCCGCGGTCCTGCTGATGGACGAACCCTTCGGCGCCCTCGACGCCCTCACCCGCGGCGATATGCAGACCGAACTCGCCCGCATCCACCGGGATTCCGGCGTGACGGTCGTCTTCGTCACCCATAGTGTCGAGGAGGCGGTGTACCTGTCGGACCGGGTGGTGGTCATGGCGGGTGGCACGGCGCACGGTACGGCCGGGTATGTGCGGGAGGTCGTCACCATCGATCTACCCCGCGAACGTGAGGCGACCACACCGGAGTTCAACGACTACAAGCGGCGAATCGACGCGCTGATCCACCAGGGCGACCGGGCCGCCGCCTGATTCGTTATCGGACCGGGGTCGCCGGTAGCAGCTCCCGGGTCCGGGTCGTCCGTGCGACGACCCGGCCCGCTTTCACGACATAGCAGCGGTCGGGGCGGTCCAGCAGCGCGTCGGCCACGCGCCGCGTCGACAGGACCACCAGATCGGCCGCCGCGCCCACCCGCAACCCGTAGTCGTCGGCGATACCTATCACCGCGGCGGCCTCGTAGGTGGCCATCCCGAGGACCCGGGTCAGTTCGGCGGGCCCGGCCAGATGCGAGGTCTGGGCCAGGAACAGGCCGATATCGAGCAGATCGGCGTTGCCGTACGGGGTGAAGGCATTACGAATGTTGTTGGAGGAGTACGCGGTCCGTACTCCGGCAGCCCACAGCTCCCGTACCGGTGCGATACCGCGGCGGATATTGGCCGTATCGCCGCGCCCGCCGAGGAACATATCGGTGGCCGGCAGCGGCACCACGGCCACGCCCGCGTCGGCGAGCCGGAACAGGACGCGGCGCCGATCCGCGGGGGAGCGCGCGGCGAGTGAGGTCGCGTGACCGATCGTCACCTTGCCCGCCATACCGGTGCGATCGGTGACCTCGGCGATGTAATCGGCCAGCGCGAAACGGGGGTCGGCGGTGTCGTCGGCGAAATCGGCGTGCAGATCCACCGGGACCCCGAACTCGGCGGCCAGTTCGAAGACGAGATCGATATGGCGCCGGCATTCGGTCACCGACTCCTCGTTGTAGGTACAGCCGCCGATCACATCGGCGCCGTCGCGCAGGCCTTCGCGCAGCAGTGCGAGCGTCCCGGGTGCCCGGAAGATCCCCTCCTGGGGGAACGCCACGATCTGCAGATCGATCCGGCCGCGGAACTCCTCCCGCAACTCGAGCAGGGTGTGCACGCCGAGCAGGCCGACGATGGGGTCGACATCGGGATGTGCCCGGACGGCTGTGGTGCCGTTGCCGATCGCCTGTTCGAGGACCCGCCGGGCGCGGTCCCGGATCGAGGCGGCGGTGAAATCGCGCTTCAGCTCCGCGGTGATCGCTATGGCTCCGGCCAGGGTGCCGTCGGGGTTCGCGCGTTCGGCGTCGAGCAGCGCCTTGTCCAAGTGCACATGCGATTCCACCAGGCCGGGTATCACCACGCGGCCCGCGCAGTCGATCTCCGCCGGGGCGGTGCGCGGGAGCGCCGGGCCGATAGCCGTGATCACCCCGTCCGCGACGGCGATGTCCACGGGTGCGGTCTCGTCGTCGATCCGCGCGTCGCGCAGCAGCAGATCCGTGCGGTCGAGTGGCGACACATGCGCCGGGGCTACCTCGGGGTCCGAAACAGTCACCCCGGTTGTATACGACCCGGGTGTTTCCGATGCCCCCGTGTATTGCTTCGGGGAGGTTACGAATCGGCGCCCGAGGGCGCGGAGCCGATATGCCGCAACCGGTAGGCGGTGGTCGCGTGGGCGATGTGCTCGGTGACCAGCCGCCCGGCCAGCTCCGCGTCCCGGGCCTCGAGCGCGGCGCAGATCCGCTCGTGTTCGTCCCAGGAGTCGGTGGCGCGGCGCGGCAGCTCGACCGCGTACACCCAGGCGATCTTCCAGCCGAGCTGGGTGATCAGGCCGGCCAGCAGGCTGCTGCCGGACGCCTCGGCCAGTACCTCGTGGAAGCGGCTGTTGAGCCTGGTCAGATCGTCGAGCCGGCCGGAGCGCACCGATTCCTGGCCCAGCGCGGTGAGTTCCTTGAGCCGGCCGAGTTGTTCCGGGGTGCGCCGGCGGGCGGCGCGGCTCGCGCACAGCGGTTCCAGCAGGGCGCGGATCTCGAGCAGATCGGCCGCCTCGTCCTCGGTCAGCTCGGCCACGAAGGTTCCGGCGTAGGGCCGTGAATAGGCGAAACCCTCGGCCTCCAGTGTGCGCAATGCCTCCCGTACCGGCACCCGGGAGACCCCGTAGCTCTCGGCGAGGGTGTCCTCGGTCAACCGCTGACCCGGTGCGAAAACGCCGCGGATGATGTCGTCGCGAATAGCGCGGCACACCTGCTGTTTGGTCATCCGGGGGTTCTTGCTGTCCACCTGGTCCTCGGTTCGGGAAATCGGCGGGCGGTCGCATACGATCCGCCGCTCGGTACTCCACTTGGATACCAGGAAAGCGCTCCGGTTGTCGCCACGGGGCCTGGGAGCGGCGTGTTTCCGCAGTGACCGGCGGCACACGGCCGACGAGGGTCCGGATTTTCGTATACGATCCGTTCTCGATTTCGATCGGAAGGACGCCATGGATCCCGTGTACGCGGTTCTGCTGCTCGCGGCCGGTTTCGGCGCCGGTGTGTGCAATGCCATCGCCGGCGGCGGCAGCCTGCTGTCGTTCCCCGCCCTGGTGGCCGCCGGCCTGCCGCCGGTGACCGCGACCGTGACCAATGCCGTCGCCGTATGGCCCGGCTACCTCGGGGGTGCCGCCGCGCTGCGCTCCCGGCTGACCGAACATCGCAGTCTGCTGCCCCGGCTGATCGTGGTCGGTACGGCCGGTGCCGTGGGCGGCGTGGTCGCGCTGCTCGCGGCACCGCCCGAGGTGTTCACCGCCCTGGTGCCCTACCTCGTCCTGGCGGCGACCGCCCTGTTCGCCGCCCAGCCGCTGATCTCCCGGCGGCTCGCCGAAAAGGGCGGCGGCTCCCGGTTCACGCTCTTCGCCGGTGTGTTCCTGGGCGGGGTCTACGGCGCGTACTTCAACGGCGGAATGGGGATCGTGCTGCTCACCGCGCTCGCCCTCGGTATCGACGCGTCGGTCAACCTGCTCAATGGTCTCAAGAGCGTGCTCACCTTGACCGTCTCCACCACCGCCACGATCGCGGTCGCGGTGTTCGGGCCGGTCGACTGGTGGTCGGTGGCGGTCCTGGCCCCGGCCTGCCTGCTCGGCGGCATGGTGGGCGCCAAGATCTCCGACCGTCTCCGCCCCGGCGCGTTCCGTGCCGTGGTGATCGTCTTCGGGGCCGGTGCGGGCATCGCGATGTTGTTCACATGAATCGGGTGAAAGAAGGAACCATGACCGATCTGCTGCTGCGCGACGGGCGCCCCTGGATGCCCGGGCAACCGCTGGACACCGCCGATCTGCTGCTGCGCGACGGCCGGATCGCGCAGATCGGCGCGAACCTGGAGGCGGCCGGCGTCGAAACCCTCGACCTGGACGGCGCGCTGGTCCTGCCCGGCTTCGTCGATACCCACTGTCATCTGGACAAGACCCTGTGGAGCGGTCCCTGGGTGCCCAATACCGGCGGACGCTCGCTGGCCGGCCGGATCGCCAACGGCGAGAACCGCCGCGCCGAACTCGGCATCCCCCGCGCCGACTACTCCGCCGCCCTGCTCGCGACCATGATCGCCGGGGGCACCGCGCACGTGCGCAGCCATATCGATATCGATCCCTCGGTCGGGCTGGCGGGGGTGGAGGCGGTACGGACAGCCGCCGAACGGCACCGCGGCCGGGTGGACGTCGAACTGGTCGCCTTTCCGCAGGGCGGCCTGGTCCGCCGGCCCGGGACCGCGGAACTGCTGGACGAAGCGCTGTCGGGCGGCGTCGAAGTGGTCGGCGGGATCGACCCCGCCGGGTTCGATGGCGATCCGACCGGCCAGTTGGACATCATCTTCGGACTGGCCGAACGCCACGGCGCCAAAATCGATATCCACCTGCACGACGGCGGCAGCCTCGGCGCGTGGGAATTCGAGCTGATCATCGAACGGACGAAGGCCACCGGTCTGGGCGGGCGGGTCACCATCAGCCACGCCTACGCGATGGGCGCCCTTCCGGCCGACGAGCAGCGGCGGATCGCCGACCGGCTCGCCGAGGCGGGTGTGGCCATGGTGACCTGCGCGGTCGGCGACGCCCCGGTCGTACCGCTGCGCGTGATGCACGCCGCCGGGGCGACTCTCGCGCTCGGCAACGACGGGATCCGGGACCTGTGGACGCCCTACGGTGACGGCGATATGTTGCGCCGGATCGGCACCGTCGCCTTCCGCGACCGCTTGCTCGCGGACGAGGAGATCGAACTGGCGCTGACCGCCGGAACTCTCGGCGGCGCGCGGGTTCTCGGACTGACCGACCACGGTATCGGCGTGGGGGGCCGGGCCGATCTCGTGACGGTCGACGCCGCGACGCCCGCCGCGGCGGTGGTCGGCGTGCCGACCCGGAAACTGGTCCTCAAGGGCGGCCGGGTGGTGGCCCGCGACGGGCAATTGGCCGACTGATCGTATACGAAACAGGGGTGTAATCCCGGCGACCGCGATCGGCAATGCGCCGCCGATAGAACTGTTCCATGAGCACAAAGGCTATCTCGGCGCCGGCCCCGGCGGGGCCGGCAACGTATACGACCGAGCCGGATCCGGCGCTCGCGTTCCGGAATGTGTCGATGGTCTTCGAGAACGGGACCGCCGCGCTGCGCGATATCGACATCACCGTCCGCCCGGGTGAATTCGTCTCCCTCGTCGGGCCGTCCGGCTGCGGGAAATCGACCCTGCTGCGGCTGGCGGCCGGGTTCGAGGACGCCAGCTCCGGAGCGGTCGATGTGGCGGCCGGGCAGCTCGGGTACGTCTTCCAGGAGGCGACCCTGCTGCCGTGGCGGACCGTGCTGCGCAATGTGGAACTGCCCGCCGAACTGGCCGGGGTGGACCGCACCGAACGTCGCGCGGCGGCACTGGACGCCATCGAGCGGGTGGGCCTGGCCGGATTCGAGAAACACAAACCCGCCCAGCTCTCCGGCGGTATGCGGATGCGGGCCTCCATCGCCCGCGCGCTCACCCTGCGGCCGGAACTGTTCCTGTTCGACGAGCCCTTCGGCGCACTCGACGAGATCACCCGCCAGCGGCTCAACGAAGAAGTGGGCGGGCTCTTCCGCCGGGACGCCTTCGCGGGCGTTTTCGTCACCCATTCGGTCCCGGAGGCGGTGTTCATGTCGACCCGGGTCGTCGTGCTCACCGGCCGTCCGGGCCGGGTGGCCGCCGATATACCGGTACCCCTGGACTTCCCGCGGCAGCCGGGACTGCGCTACACCCCGGAGTTCGCCGATATCGCGGGCACGGTCTCGGCCGCCCTGCACACCGCCGAACAGGGGGTCGCGGCATGACCACGGTCGCGGCGGATACCGCCGCCCATACCGTCGCCCCGCAAGCTCGGCCGAAGCCGGCGGCGGGCACCCCCCGGCGCCGGGCCGCACCCGTGCGGATCATCGCCCCCGTGGTGGTTTTCGTCCTCGTCACGGGCCTCTGGTACTTCGCGAGCCACTATCTGATCGCGGCGGAATCGCGCTTCCTGCTCCCCGGCCCCGACGAGGTGATCAGCGAAGGACTGCTCGATGCGGCGGTGCGGTCGGAGATCCTGTCCGCGCTGGGTTCCACGGTGCTGGTCGCACTGAGCGGGCTGGTCGTCGCGATGGTGCTGGGCGTCGGATTCGCGGTCGCGATGAGCCAGGCACGGTGGGCGGAGTACTCGCTGTACCCGTACGCGGTGATCCTGCAGACCATTCCGATCCTGGCCGTGGTCCCGCTGTTCGGTTTCTGGTTCGGCTACGAATTCGGCAGCCGGGTGATCGTCTGTGTGATGGTGTCGCTGTTCCCGGTCGTCACCAATACCCTGTTCGGGTTGAAAGCCGTCGCACCGGCCGAACACGATCTGTTCACCCTGCACGGCGCGAGCCGCTGGCAGCGCCTGCGTAAACTCCAGCTGCCCACCGCGTTGCCCGCGATGATCTCCGGGTTCAAGATCTCCGGCGGGATGGCGATCATCGGTTCGATCGTGGCCGATTTCTTCTTCCGCCAGGGCGAGCCCGGTATCGGCCGGATGATCGACGTGTACCGGCAGCGACTGGCCACCGAGGAACTGCTCACCGCGCTGCTGCTGTCCTCGCTGGCCGGCCTGATCCTGTTCTGGTTCTTCGATTTCCTGGCCATCCGCGTGGAGCGGGCGCACGGCCGCCGCCGCGGCCACTGACCCTCCCGACCTCTTCTGCCCGACCACCGCCTCACCTCAGGAACCGTCATGAAGAAACCGCTTTCCGCTCTCACCGCTCTCGCGGGTACCGCACTTCTCACCGCCTGCGGAGGTGCGAGCTCGGTCCCGGAGCCGACCGGTGAGGGGCCCTTGGCCGGGGTCTGCCCGTCCACCGTCGTGATCCAGACGGACTGGTACGCCACCCCGGAACGCGCCGCCGCGTTCCAACTCGTCGGCCCCGACGGCACCGTGGACGTCAACAAAGGCTCCTACGTGGGGCCGTTGGGCGACTCCGGTATCAATGTCGAGGTCCGGCTCGGCGGCCCGTTCCTGGGTGGCCAGCCGGTACCCGCGCAGATGTACCAGGACACGTCGATCACCCTGGGTTTCGTTCCCACCGACGATGCCGTCCGTGCGCAGGCCGATTTCCCGGTGACCGGCGTATTCGCCTCGCTCGATGTGAATCCGCAGATCGTCATGTGGGATCCGGCGACCTACCGCGTCGAATCGTGGCAGGACATCCCCGGCACCGGCGCCCCCGTGGTGTACAGCGAGGGCAAGATCTTCATGGATTACCTGACCGCCAACGGCTATGTGCGCCCGGACCAGGCCGACGCCTCGTTCGACGGCACCCCGAGCCGTTTCGTCGCCGAGCGCGGTCGCGTTATGCAGCAGGGTTATGTGTCCAATGAGCCCTTCCGCTGGGAACACGATGTCGAGGGCTGGCGCAAACCCACCGACTATCTGCTCGTTCACGAATCCGGCTACGAGATCTATCCGCACGCCTGGTCGGTGCGGGCCGGCGAACTCGATGCCCTGCGGCCCTGCCTGACGAAGCTGGTCCCGATGTTGCAGCAGGCCCAGGTCGACTACATCGTGAATCCGGAGCCGGTGAACCAGGCGCTGTTGCGGATCGCCGACACCATCCCCGACGGGCCGCCGATGACCGCCGCCGGTAATACCGATTCGGTGAAGGTGCAGGTGGCCGAGAAGATAGTCGGCAACGGCCCGGACAGCACCCTGGGGAATTTCGACGAGGCGCGGGTGAACCGGGTGATCGACGCGGTGGCCCCGATTCTGCGCAAACGCGGCGACCGGATCGCCGACGGACTCACCGCCACCGATCTGGTGACCAATGAATTCATCGATCCGGCCATCGCCCTGCCCGTGGCGCCGAAACCCTGAATCCCCGAACACGACCGGGCGCCGACCTGAGGGTCGGGCTATTCGGCCGCGGGCGGATACAGCCACGTCAATGCCGTGCGGCTCTTGTCGAGGTATTTGCGCAGCCCGTGCTCGAGCCCGTAGGCCATATCCTCCAGCACGCTGCACCTGGCATAGAAGGCGGCACGCGCCCGGATCGCCCGCATATCGTGGGCAGCTGTCCGATATTCGGCCAACGCCGTGTCCAGGGCGGCCGGGCCGAGGTCGCGGTAGACGAGGCCGAAATCGTAGGCCGGGTCGACCATCGCGGCGTCGCTCCAATCGATGACGCCGGTAACCGTTCCCGAAACCGGTTCCACGAGAACATGCTCTATCCCGAGGTCGTTGTGGGAGAACACCAGGCCATGGCGATCCGCCGGCGGCGTTGTCGCGAGAAACGCCTCCACCGCCGCGCGGTGCCCGCACGGAACTGCGTCGGCGATCGTCTCATAGGTCGCCGTGGCCTCCGCGAGCCACAATTCCTTCGGCTCGTCGTCGGTGCCCACCAGGCCGGCCATCCGGTCGGCGGGAGCGGTGTGCAGGGCGGCGAGGAATCGACCGAGCACCGCAGCGATCGACCGCATATGGGCCGATCGCTGCGGCGCGGGGAGATCGATCAGCGGTCGGCCGGGGAGTGCGAAATACGCCAGGCAACCCTGCTCGGGAACCCGGAAACACGGCTCGGGCACCGGCAGCGGCGAGATATCCGCGACAGCGGCCAGCAGAGTGGCTTCATCGATCACCCGCGCGGCTCGGCTCTCGGGATCGGGTTCCTTGGTGAAACGCACGATCAACTCGCCGTTGACCTCGTAGGCGAGGTTGTCCTCCCCCTCCCCGAGCAGCGTCACCGTGTCGATCCGATAGTCGGGTAGCTGCCCGGCCACGATGTCGCGGACGTCTACGGCACGGTCGCCGACCCGAAATCCCATGCCACGACTCTAGAACGCCTACATCTGGGTCAGAAGCCGTCGTCGACCAGTGGCTCGTCCGTGCGCCGCACACCGGCCCGGTTTTCGTGTACCGACGCACCGCGGGGAAAACGCTGGGGGCCAGGAGCTTCCACGGGTCCCGCCGGATCGTCGCCGACCGCCGCGATCTCGGCGCCCGCGCCCGGTACGAGTTCGACCTCGAAATCACCCGGTGCGGTGCCACATCGGGCGATCAGGCGGTATGCCTCGCGCCGGATGGCGGACTCCTCGTCCACGATCTTCCGGACACCGAACGCAGGTGCGGAGATGAGCCAGCGGTCCCCGTATCTGCTCACCTTCACCTCGAATCGCATGCTCACCCCTTGGTCGTATGGTCGGCCCGCAAACATGTTCCCGGCACGGTTCACCGGGCGCGACGGTTGAACCGACGTTAAGGAGTGCAGACCGATCTCGGCGAGCAGTAAGCACAAGTTTGCACAACTACGCCGCGCTGTTTTCCCGGTCTCAGCGGAAAAGTGCATCATGTACGAAGTGCGGGAAAACTCGTGCTAACCATCGAACAGGGGTTTAAGTATGCGTCTGCGGTTTCTCGGTAAGGGGGGCTCGGATCTCGGTGGATGCCCCAGTCTGTACACGACCGATCAGGGAAGCTATCTGGTGCAGGGATGGGAGACGGACAGACCGGCGACCGTCGAGATCCCGCATCTACTGCTCGGTTACGCCGAACCCGACACCTTCATCGGCGCGCCCATGCAGGATACCGGCCGGGGAACGTTCACCCTCGCCGGCCGTCCGGTCGCCGAGCGTGAGATCTTGGAGCAGCTCGATCTGGCACCCGACGAGGTCGCGATCGAAGTCCCGAAAACGAGAAGGACGTTCTACGGTGCGCTATCTTCCGCATGAGCCGCCGGACTGGGCCGCGCTCTTCCGCGAATGCGTCTCCGAGGCATTTCATCTGGAAGTCCGTGACGTGTATACCGTGCCCGCCGAAACCGGACGACTCGGTCGCTTCCTGTCCGGCCGGCCCGCGTTACCGGACGATGAGAAGGATCGCTGGAACATGCTGATCCGGGAGACGATCGGCCGGGGCGTCACGGTACGACGGGTCCGCGTGGTGTCGGTGCCGCACAGCGACTATCACCGCTGGTTGCTCTCGGTGACCGGCACCAATACCGATGCGGGCGAGGATATCCGGTACGTCCCGCGGCATCTGGCCGGCGACGTGCCCTCGGATGACTGGTGGCTGATCGATGACGATCGCGTCGTCTACAACCTGGTCGACGAGCACGGTAAACCCTGCGGTCTCGCGGTGACGACCGATCGGGGGATCATCCAGTACGCCCGGTGCGTGAAGCACCGGCTCTGGGATATGGCAACGCCCTACACGGAATATGTCGACCGATGAACGAAGTGCACGACGCGCGAGAAGCTCTCGGGGCACGGCTGCGGGAGCTGCGGCGCCGGGCCGGCCTCACCAACCGTAGACTCGCGCAACTCTGCGGCTGGCACGAATCCAAGGTGAGCAAGATCGAGTTCGCCCGGATCAGGCCCTCCGACGACGATATCCGCGCGTACTGCCGCCACTGCGGCGCCGAGGACCAGCTACCGGACCTGCTGGCCACCTCGAACACCATCGAGGTCGCCTACCTCGAATGGCGCAAGATCCTCGGCACCGGCCTCGGCCGCCGACAGCAGAAATCGCTGAAACTGGAGGCGGGGGCCGCCCATATCCGCGATTTCCAGCCGCAGATCGTACCCGGGCTGCTCCAGACAGCGGAGTACGCGGCCGCAAAACTGCGCCGCGGTATCGAATTCCACCGCGTCCCCGACGATGTCGAGAACGCCGTGTCGAAGCGGATGGAACGGCAACGCATCCTGTACCAGCGCGACCATCTGTTCCACTTCCTGATCGCCGAGCAGGCCCTCTACACCACGGTCGGCGACGATGCGGTCATGATCGGACAGCTCGATCGGCTGTCCTCTCTGATCGGCATGCCCCGCGTGACCATCGGAATCGTTCCGTTCACCGCCGAAGCGCTGGTGGTATCGACGAATTTCGCCATGTTCGACAATCGGCTGGTCATGGTCGAGGGGACGGCCGCCGAACTCACCATCACCCAGCCGCGCGAGATCGATGTGTACGGGCGGGCGTTCGATATCCTGGCCCGGCAGTCGGAGACGGGGGAGGGGGCACGGGCGCTGATCAAGGCGGCGGTGCGGCGGCGGACGGTGCCCAGCGGGAGCAGTTGACGGAACACCCGGCGTGCTGGACCCGCCACGGCCGGTGTGTTGTCATAGTGGCGAGGTTCGTGCGGCCATCAACCAGAGGGAGGGGCGATGCGTCACGGCGAACTCGTCCGGATAGGCATGGTTCTCGGACAGCGCTTGACCGACACCACCGGCCAGTTGACGCATTCTTGGGCTCACCAGTATCGCCACCGGACCTCCATCGTGATCCGGCGCAGCCTGGACGAGTTCTCGTTGTCCGACGACGACGCCGGCCTGCTCGACTACGCCGCCCCGATGAAGGACTTCGAACTCCCGGAGAACGGTGTCCGCCCGATCCGCGGTGTTCCACTGCACGGCATCGACCTGAACGGGCGGGAACTCGGCCTGTGGACCGGGGACGTCGGCAAGGTAGGTATACGGGACCCCTCCGGTGCGGTCAAGGGAATGGCCTATCCACACTCCGACATCACCGCGGATTTCATGGATCGTCTCGCGATTCCCGACCGGATCGGCGCCTACACCACATTCCGGTTCGTGAACAGCGGGAAGGCGGAGTACACCGGCGCCGGCGGGCTACCGTGGCTCGACGGCACTGCCATCTACGTGCACGCGGAACTGGACGCCAGGAGGCCGGCGTTCTTGGTGAAAGCAGAGGTCCCGACCTTCGATCCGCACGATGACCGACTCGATCTCGGTGGTACGACAGTAGAGCTCGAGCCGGAGCATTTCGCCAGGGTCGTAGCCCACGAGCGTGTCCTGCGGGATCTGGCGAACGCCGAACCCGAACGCAGCCTCGTCATGCTGGCCGGTAAAGCCGGTAGACCGGACGAGACCGTGGCCTTTCGTTTCGCCGAAGCTCTGCACCGGGAGGGCTTCACCCGCGATGTGTACTTCGCCACCGGATCGCAGATCATGTGGGACCGCCAGCCGTTCCTCGCCGTCGAAGAGGCGTTCGACAATACCGGCAAGCGACTTCCCGCCTGGGAGGTGTATCCCGCCACCGAGGGACGTACCGAGCAGTTGGCGCCGCTGCGCGACGACCCGGCACCGTAACGCGGTCGGGATGTCGCCGTCGATACCGCGAATACCGGGGCAGCCGACCGTTCGTGACCCCCGCGCGGCCCGGTGTGCCAGGGTTCAGCCGTGCGGTGCGTGACGGCGGAGGAAGTCGTCGACCAGGGCGTTCACCGCGTCCGGTACTTCGAGGGCCACCAGATGGGCGGCGTCCTCCAGGAACGACAGCTCGGCGCCGGGAATGGCGCGCGCCATCTCTTCGACCTCGGCGGGCGGGAAGGTCGAATCCTGCCGGCCCCCGACGACCAGCGTGGGCGTGCGGATGGAGGCGGCGAGTTCGCGCTGGTCCGGACGGCGAATGACTACACTGCGCACCGCATGCGCCACCGACCCGATATCGTCGGCGCGCACCGTACGCCGCACCTGCTCGACCACCTGTGGCCGGCTCCGCATCGTTTCCGGACCCAGGAACGCCGACAGCGCGGCGTGCACGAGCGGCCCCCGGAATCCACCCAGCACGCGCGCGAGTGCGAGCAAGGCACCGTATTCGAGGCGCTGACGCGTCCCGGCCGGTGAGGCCGTGCCGTTCATCAGGACGGCGGTCAGCACTCGCTCCGGATAGAGCGCGCTGAAGGTGGTGCCGATCATGGCGCCCCAGGAATTCCCCATGAGGTGCGCGCGGTCGATCTCGAGGGTGTCGAGGACCTGGAGCAGGGCCTGGGCGCATTCACCGAAGGTGAACGGCCGGTCCAGCGGGGTGCTCGCGCCGTGGCCCGGTGGGTCGAGGGCGACGGTGGTGAACCGCGTGGAGAAATAGGCGACCTGGCCGTCCCAGAGCGTGTGGTCCATCAGCAGGCTCGGCCACAGCAGCATCGCCGGCCCGGCCCCGGTGATCCGGACGTGGAGCGTGCCCAGTCCGGTGGGAATGTCTCGGTCCACCCCACTCAATTCGACTCTCCCGTCCCGAAGGGCAGCTGATACGGCATCCGCTCGGGCACCACCCGGAGGTGCTGTTCGCTCGGCAGGCAGCAGCGCCCGCTCTCGACATCGTGCACCAGATCGCGGTAGATCAGCTGCAGCTCCGCGAGGCGGGTCCATTCGAAGTGCATGAGCTCACCGGCCGGGTCGTCGTGGCGCAGCAGATGGAACGCGCGCGCGGCGCCGGCGGCGATCACATCGATGAGTTCACCGAGGGTGCGTTCGTAGACGCGAATACCCGCGGTCGGCGCGGGCAGGTGCCGCGAACTCCAGGCGTCGATCTCGGCGATCAGCGTCCGCCGGCGCGATTGCAGCCGGATTCCGGCGAGCCCCGCTTCGAGCCGATAGGACTCCGACAGTGCCGACGCGAGGCTGCACACCGGCCCCTCGGCGCGGCGGCCGCCGACCGCGTACAGCAACTCGGTGGCCGTGGGCAGGCACGATGTGCTCGAGGCGGGCTGTGGCCGCACGATCACCCTCTCCTCGGGGTGATGCGCGGTGCGCGCCGCACGGCGGTCCGGGAACCTTCTGCGCGGCCGTGGACCGACGAGCATCCAATTCCGGGCGCGCGATACAGCTGAACGTGCATTGGTGAGTCGTACTTTCGCGATGGATTCGGTGTGGAATGAACCGGCGGGGGCTCGAGGGAGATTCAGCGGCCGGCCTGTTGGGCTTTCACCGGCATCGTGTCTCTCCACCGCACAACATCTCGAACTCCGATCGGTGCCGAAATCCCCAGTGGCATCGCACGAAGGAGGTGCCCGATCGGACTTGGCAGTGCCATCGTAAGGCGGCCCGGCGGCGTCGCCTATGGGCCGGCGTCATGAAACATCGGCGCGCTCTCGTGCTGCGCGCACAAACGGAATCGGGCGCCTGTCCGATCGGGCCGGACTCGGCGCCCGTGGCCGGAGGAATAGCGTATGACCATTCGTTTTATTTGCCGCCGTTCACGGGAAAGGGGGTAGACAGTACGAGCCGAGGTCGGCGCCGCAGCGCCGCCGGACCCAGTGCGCCAACTGACCGGGGATCTCCAGGTGTGCCGCGTGGCCGGCGCCGGAGAGGACCCGCGACTCGATACCGAACGTCGCGCCCAGATCGCGGACGGATCGGTGCCGGGCCGGCGACGAATAGCGGCCTACGGTCAGCGTGATCCGGTCCGCCGACCGGCCCACCGGCCCGGGTTCGAACGCGCGGAACATCGCGAGCTCTCCGGCGACGGTGTCCCGCGAGGCCGTCGTGAGTTCCGGTGTCCAGCTCGGACCGTAGAGAGCCCCGCCGAATCCGGCCACGCCCTGCCGCCGGAACGCCAGGGCCACCTCGTCGAGCAGGCCCGGCGCCAGCGACCCGGCCGCCGGTTCGTGCAGCAGCGCCCGGGCGAATTCGACACCGCGGGCGGCCAGCTCCAGGCCCAGGGTCGCACCGCCGCTGACCCCCACCACGAGCGCCCCCGCGCACAGCGGCGCGAGGGCGGCGATCTCGGTGTCCATATCGCCCGACTGCGGCCGGTCGGGGGCGTGGACCTCGACGGCCGGGCCGAGGGCGGCGATCGTGCCCGCCCACACCCGGCTGTCGGTGGCCACGCCGTGGATCAGGACGACTCTCATGCGAGGACGGACTGCTGCCCGAGGGCGGCCAGCAACTGGTCGGAGGTGGCGACCGCGCCGAAGATGCCGCCCTGCATGGTGACCATGCTCAAGGCCGCCTCATGGTGTGTGCGGTCGGTGGCCCCGGTGCAGTCGGAGAGGATCAGGCATTCGTAGCCGCGGTCGTTGGCCTCGCGCATGGTGGTGTGCACGCAGACATCGGTGGTGATGCCGGTGAGGACGATGTGGGTTATCCCCGCGCCGCGCAGCAGCAGGTCGAGATCGGTGGCGTAGAAGGCGCCCTTGCCGGGCTTGTCGACGACCGGTTCACCGGGGATCGGCGCGACCTCGGGCACGATCTCCCAGCCCGGTTCACCGCGCACCAGGATCCGCCCGCACGGGCCCACGCTGCCGATCTCCGCGCCGACCTGCGCGGACCGCCAGCGTTTGTTGGCGGGGAGGTCGGAGAGGTCGGGGCGGTGGCCTTCACGGGTGTGGATCACCGTGAGACCGAGCTCGCGGGCGGCGGCCAGTACCCGGGCGGTGGGTTCCAGGCCGGCCCGGGTGAGGGACAGGTCGTAGCCCATCTGATCGACGTAGCCGCCGGGGCCGCAGAAATCGGTCTGCCAATCGATGAGCAGCAGCGCGGTGCGGGCCGGGTCGATCGGGCCGTCGAACGGCCAGGTGTAGGGGGTGGCGTCCACGGTGGTGGTGGTCATGCGGTGAGCTCCTTGTCGCGTCGCGCGGTGAGTGCCGCGCCGAGGGTGAAAATCAGTGCGGCGGCCGCGAAACCGATGACGGCGTCCGACAACCACGGGGCGAACCGATGGGTGAGCAGGGCGGCGACCGCGCCCCCGGCCCAGGCCGCGAACGCCGGCCGGTGCCAGCGGGCGCGGCGATCACGCGCGCCGAGCCCGAACCGGGGCAGGACCAGCTGATCGAGGATGACCACGGCGCCGATCGGCGGCACGATCACGCCCAGCAGGTTGAGCCACTGTTCGAAATACGTCCAGATACCCGCGACCGCCAGCACCACGCCGACCGCGCCGAGGACGAGGGTCAGCCGCCGCATCCGGCCGCCGGAAAGCTGGCTCCAGCCGACCGCGCCGTTGTAGAGGCAGTGCGCGCACACCGAACCCAGGTTGATGAACACGAACGCCACGGCCAGCGGGACCAGCAGCCCACCGTGGTCGACGAGGAGGCCGAGGAAGTTCCCCCCGTCGGTGGCGGGGTCGGCGCTGCCGCCCAGAGCGACCACGAATCCGCCGATCACCAGAGCGATCGAATTACCCACCGGGAAGGCCGAGGCCGCGGCGAGGAAGGCTTCGCGGCCGTTGCGGGACCAGCGGGTGAAATCGGCGGTCATGGTGCCGGAGTCGATGAAGGAGGCGATGACCAGGGTGACCGCCGCCCCGAAACTCATCGCGGCCGCGCCGGCCTGACCCTGATAGGAGGTGGGCGAGGAGCCGCCGTCGGCGACCGCGAGCCCGATCGCGACCAGCCCCAGCACGATGTATACCGGCGCCGCGATCATGCCGATCGCCGACAGCGCCCGGATACCGAGCAGGGTCACCGCGATGAAGCCGAGCCCGGCGGCGAGGGCGGTCAACTGTTCGTGCCAGCCCAGGGTGTCGTGCAGGATCGCGCCGGCCATACCGGTCTGGAAAGCGAACCAGCCGATCACCACGGTCGCCAGGAAAGCGGAGGGGATGAAAGCCCCGGCTCTGCCGAAGGTTTCGGCGGCCGAGAGCGCGAAGTTCTTACCGGTGCGCCCGGCGAGCACGCTCAGCGCGCCGACGTAGAGCATCATGCAGATATTGCCCACCGCGATGGCGAGCAGCCCGAGCCCGAAACCCAGCGAATAGACGATCAGTCCGCCGAATATGGCGCAGGTCAGCACCATCGGGAAACCGAACCAGACCGCCGAGACCGAGCCCAGGCCGCGCCGCCGGTCGGCGGGCACCGGCACGTTCTCGAACTCCTCGATCTCCCAGGTCTTCCCGGGTTCGGTCAGCGTCGTGGTGGTCATGGCGCATCGGTCCCTTCGGGGGTGGGGAGTTCGTAGATCACGGTGACGCTGCCGCCGCCCGGTGGACCCTGATGCTCGGCGCCACCCGAGACATACACCGCGCCGTCGCCCTTGAGCGCCGACAGCAGCCCGCCGACGGCGCCGCGGGCATGCCGGGTGGCGTTGATATCGGAGTCGGTGAGCATGGTGTGGCGCAGCCCCCGGACCGAACCGCTCGGATCGGCTTCGGCCTTGGCGAAGATCTGCCGCACCGTGCCGCCGGCCGCCGTGACCTGCGCGAGCAGCCGCTGGACCGAGGCCAGGTCGATCGCGTCGGCCATCTGCCCGTGCAGCGCGCGCAACGGGTTGGCGGCGGTGGGGCTCTCGGCGACCACCAGCACATGGCAGTCGTCGAGTTCGGCGCCCGCGCTGGCGGAGGCCCGGGCCGACCAGACATCGGCTTCGCCGACCAGGGCCCGCAGCGCGGTCTCCCGATCGCATTCACCCAATGCCACCGCGATCCCCAGCGAACTCGCCGCCCGCGAACAGCCCATCGAGGCATAGGTGTCGGTGGCGACGGGAGTCCGGCCCGCGGCGTGCAGCGCGGTGATCTTGTCGGAGGTGAGCAGCGGGCATTTCACCAGTACGAGATGGACCTCGGCGGGGGTGACACCGAGTTCGGCGAGCAGTTTGCCCACGGTGTCGGTGACCGTATCGACCTGCTCGGCCCGGCCGATCTCCCCGGGATCCAGGACCCGGCTGCGGCGGGCCGCCGCGACCAGGCCGCGATCGAACCCGGCATGGCGGCGCTCGTCCCGGACGAACATGTTCACATGCGGGCTGAGCACCCCCTCGGTGCCGCCGGAGAACACGGTGACCGCGGACTCCGGGATCCGTGGCTCCCAGACGGCGGTGGCCAGGGTGCGGCTGAAATCGTTGACGCAGCCGTTGCCCTCGGTTTTGCCGATGACCGAGACGAGATCGCCGGTGCGGAAGCCGCTGTCGGTCAGTACCTCGAAGGGCCGGGTGTCGCCGGGATCTGCGGTGGGCACGGTCAACAGGGCGATGCCGGTCATGCGGCGGTCTCCTTCGGGGCGCGGGCGGGGGTGAGGTGGTTGAAGACGAGGTTCAGGACGAACGCCACGATGACGGTGCTGGTGATCGCGCCACCGGCGATGATCCGGACCGAGGACGGCAGCCCCTCGTAGACCTCCGGCGCGACCACCGGGATCATGCCGATGCCCATCGCCAGCGAGACCACCAGCAGGTTGTCGTTGCGCGAATAGTCGACCCGGGCCAGCGTGGCGATGCCGACCCCGGCGACGGTCGCGAACATGACCAGGCTCACCGACCCGATCACCGCACCCGGCAGATTGGCGACGACCTCGCCCATCTTGGGCACCAATCCGAGCGCCACCAGCAGACCGCCCGCGACGGCGACCGCCCGGCGGCTCGACACCCCGGTCATCCGCACCAGGCTCACGTTCTGCGCGAAGATGGTGTCCGGGAACGAGGTCAGGAAGCCGCCCAGCACCGCCGACGCGCCGTCGGCGCCCAGGGCGCGGGCGAGCCGGTTCGGTTCCAGGGGGCGGCCGAGATGGTCGGCGGTGGCCATGAGGTAGGCGGTGGATTCGGTGAAGATCACCAGCATCACCAGGCACATCGAGATGATTCCGGCGATCGGGAAGGTGGGGGTGCCGAACAGGAACGGGTCGGGCAGCCCGAACCAGGCGGCGCTGCCGACCGCGCTGAAATCGGTGAGCGAGAGCGCGGCGGCGGCAAGCGTGCCCACCACCAGCGCGATCAGGACCGCGGACTGCGCGACGATGCCCCGGCCGTAACGCATCAGCACGATGATCATCACGACCACCCCGAGGGCCAGCGCCAGCGGCGCACCACCCGCAGGTTCGTCACCGAAGGTCATGGATACGGCCTTGCCGATCAGCGACAGCCCGATCATGGTGACCGCCGCGCCGCGCACCATCGGCGGGAAGAAGCGGACCAGTTTGGAGAACGGGATCGCGACCAGCATGCCGAAGATCCCCGCCGCGATCATGGCGCCGTACACGGCGGACAGCCCGTATTCCTCGCCGATCAGGATCATCGGCGTCACCGCGGTGAACGAGGCCCCCGCCACCACCGGCATCCGGGCCCCGAGCAGCTTCCCGATACCGAGGGCCTGCACGAGGGTGATGACCCCGGCGACCAGCAGGTCGGCGTTCACCAGGGTGGCGATGGTGGAGGTGTCCAGCCCCAGGGCCGCGCCGAAAACCAGCGGGACCGCGACGCAGCCGGTGTACATGACCAGCACGTGCTGGATGCCGAAAAGTGACGTGCGCCAGAACGATAGGCGAGCGGGTGGAGCCAGCGGCGGCGACTGAGTCGGGGCAGCGTCTGTGGACATGGGACCTGGCCTCGGGCAGAAGAAACAAGCAACACAGAATTTGTATACAAATACTGTTTCGCTGAGGTTGCCAGAGGTTCCAGGGTTGTGAACTATGCAAGATGACCCAGTCGGCTCAGGATTCTTGTATACAAACCTTGCCGTTGGTGCCGATCAGTCCGAGGTCGCCTCGGCGTCCATATCGGCGAGCAGCTCCTCGTCCCGCGCGATGTGCTCGTCCATCAGATACCCCGCCTGCACCGGCGATCCGTTGAGGATCGCCTGCGCGATGGCCGCGTGGTCACTCCACGAGATATGCGTGCGGCTCTCCAGCCGCTGCCCGAAGATCCAGGACACCCGCTCCAGAATCTGCTCCAGCATGGCCGCCAGCTGTTGATTACCCGACGCCTCGGCGACCAGGGTGTGGAACCGCAGGATCAGCGGCGGCAACTCCGCATGGGCATGGCTCAGATCCGCCGACCGGCCCAGCTCCACCACCCGCGCCAGCTCGGCGGCCACCGGCCCGCCCTTTGCTCGCGCGGCCAGTTGCGCGGCCAGCACCTCGAGGCCCCGTCTGATCTGCACCAGTTCCCGGGCCGCCGACCCCGACGGCGCCGACACGGTCGCCCCGCGATACCGCACCAGCGTGACGAAGCCCTCGCTCTGCAACTGCGACAGCGCCTCGCGGACAGGGACTCGGGAAACCCCGAAGCGTTCGGCCAGGTCCACTTCGCGCAACCGGTCACCGGGGGAGAGCCGGCCGGCGAGGATGTCCGCGCGGACGGCGTCCGCGACGGCGGTGCCGGGGGCGGTCCGGGGGGTGGGTTGGGAGGGGGTCACGGTGGTGAGGGTATCGGGGCGCTCGGGTCGTCGTGCTCCACGCGGAGAGGGGAGTCGTGGGCCGGTGCATTGTCGCCTTCGACCGCCCTCCTCGGCGGACAGAACCCGGCCGTTGAAGACCCGGCCCGGACAGGCCGCGTCCGGCCGGCCGAACCGGTGGTCACCCCGTGAAGGCGAGCAGTATGGCTGCGATCCCGAAAGGGATATCCAGCACCATGCAGAACTCCGTCAAGGACCGAGGGACCACATCGTTGCGGCGCCAATGGCGGTAATCCCACAGCGCGTGGGTTGCCAGTGCGATACCGGCCAGGGCCGCGCCCAAGCGTGGTGACACCAGAACCGCGACCACTGCTATCCCACCGAATCCGGCCATGGCGAGGCTCTGAGCGGCGAGGATCGGCGCCGGCGCCCTGCGGAGGACACCGATCACGAGCAGTAGAGCCGCGTAACCTGCAAGTCCTATCCACCAGCGGATTCCGGTGATCTCGCTGAGGACGACGACTATCGAGCCGCCCAGAATTGCCGCCCAAGCGGTCCACGGCCTACTGAATACTGCGGCGACCAAGTAGCAGCTGGCGGCAACGGCGACCGTGATGGCCACCGCCTCGGCGTCGACGCCGGTCACAATCTGGAATATCGCGGCCGCCAGTCCCAGCGCGATGGGCCAGTAACTCAGCACTGAGCGATGGATAGGCGCAGGCTCTGTTCGGATGCCGATGTCACTCATGGCACCATCCTTCTCGTGCGGGCAGCCGCCCCGGCCCAGCGCGATGGCCAGCGGCATCGTCGACCACAAAGTCGGGCTGGAGTACTAGGAACGGAAGTTGAAGTCCATACCGATATGCGTGTAGTAGACAAGGACCGCGGTGGCAAGCCATCCTGCGCCGGAAATGAACAGGGCGATTCCACTGACCGCCATTGCCAGGCGATTGCGGGTGTAGAAGACCAAGGGAACCAGCAGGCACGCTAACGCCGGTAGCGCGTACAACAGGCAGAGGGACACGCTGAGGAAACTCTTCATCGGGCCGGTGCCGAAAAACGGCTCCTGTTGCGGAGCCGTCGCGAATACATCGTATTGGAAAGCGGCGACGGTACAGGCGGCAAGCACCAGGCCCATGGCGAACACGATCCACACGACCGGCCGCAGAAGAGCGAGTAGGTAGGAGTCGAATTCCTTGTTGCCGTCGTCGTTTCGGCGTAGTTCCAGGAGATTGGCTCCATTGCGCCGGAGAAGGACCGCGCCGGCTATCAGTAGGACCCCGAACAGCAGGAGCGGTTCTCCGAACATGAAGTTCTTGAACCGCTCCGGTGACTGCAACGGCCAGGTGAGGGTCATATGACCGCCGAGGACTGTCAGGATTCCGCCGAGGGCGGCGAACGAGAATGTCCAGCCATCGAAAGTCGGCAGACTCTTTTGTGCGTACAGGTGATATCCCAGAGTGCAAAGCAGAATCATGCCGAGACCGGCTGCAACACCCATGAGGGTCGTATAGGTGATCATTATGCTCCTGAGCCGACCAGCGCTCGAACAACTGCTCGGAGTCGGCCAAGCGTAAGTTGAGCCTCACGTACTGTCAATTGATTCTTGGTAGCTCGCCAACTTGCCTGCCAGCGGATGGAGTTCATGGCTTCTCGGGTCGCCGCGGACCACGAGTTCACCGGTTGCGGGATGGCCGTTCGTCGTCGGTGAGGGTTTCGAAGAGGTTCAGCTTGTAGGTGGTCACCGGTGGTGGTAGCACCACACGCATGACCTTCGACCCCACCCGGTAGCGGCGCGGCCAGAGACGACCCACGCTCGGCTGAGGTGAGGCGAAGTCCCGCGATTCCAGCAGTCGCAGTCCGCACTTCGCGAGGGCGCCCGGATCGTCGCAGATCCATTGCATTCGGGCCGGGACCCGGCGGAAGACCGGGTTGCGGTCCTGGCTCTTCATCATCGCCTTACCGCCGGTGTCGATCGCCAGCTTGCTCCCGGGGAAGCCGGCCGCCAGTTGTTCGAGCGTCCGGTGCACGGTGTCGGCCGGGAAGTACAGCAGCACGGCCTCACTCAGCAGGAACACCGGCTTGCCGCCTTCCCGGACCTGTTCGTACCAGTCGTTCTCGAGAATCGAGCCGTCGATCATCGTGTACCGGTCGCTGTCGGAGAAGAACTTTCGCCGCAACGCCATGGTGTCGGGTAGGTCGAGGTCGAACCAGCGCAGCAGGCCGTTGTCGAGCCGGTCGAACCGGGTCGACAGACCACAACCGAGGTCGACCACGGTCCCGGCGGGATGTTCGGCGAGGAATCCGCGGATGTACTCGTCGAAGATGGAGGCCCGCAGTACCGCGCCGGACAGCGTCGGCCCGCGGAACTTGGTGAAGTCGTAGTCGATCGCCGCGACCAGTTCGATGGCTTTGGTGTCGCGGAGAATGCTGTCCCTGCGCTGGGCGTCGTGTGCGCGCCCGTACAGCGGAATCAGCAGGGTCTCTTGGACTTCGCCCAGAGATACCGTCTCACCCACCCGCTCACGGTAGCCCGGTTCCGGCGAAAACGGTGGGCTACGTCCGGCGGGTGGGTGCGGGGCGACTCAGCTGGTGGAGGCGGTGGCGAAGGGGGTTCCGGTGGCCGCGACGGGCCGGTCGACCGGCCGGCGCCACAGGCCCTTCTTCTCCAGGATCGGCAGCACGCCTTCGCCGAACCAGTACGCCTCCTCGACGTGCGGGTAGCCCGACAGGATGAAGTGGGTGAGGCCCAGCCGCGAGTACTCGATGAGCCGTTCGGCGACCTCTTCGTGCGACCCGACCAGCGCGGTTCCCGCCCCGCCGCGGACCAGGCCGACGCCCGCCCACAGGTTGGGGGCGATCTCCAGGCGGTCGGTGCGGCCGCCGTGTAGTTCGAGCATGCGGCGCTGGCCCTCGGATTCGCTCTTCGCCAGGTTGGCCTGCACGCGTTCGATATCGGCCGGGTCGATGCCCTGGAGCAGGCGGTCGGCCTCCGCCCAGGCGGCCTCGGAGGTGTCGCGGGTGATGACGTGCAGGCGGATGCCGTAGTCGAGGGTGCGGTTGCGCTCGGCGGCGAGACCGCGGATCCATTCCAGTTTCTTGCCGACCGCGACCAACGGTTCGCCCCAGGTCAGGTAGGTGTCGGCGTATTGCGCGGCGACCGGGCCCGCGGCGGCGGAGGAACCGCCGAAGAACACCGGCGGTACCGGGTCAGGGTGGTTGTTGAGCAGGGCGTTGCGGACTTGCAAGTGTTTGCCGTCGAAGCTGATCGGTTCCCGCGACTCCCACAGTTCGCGCACGATGTGCAGGAATTCGCCGGTGCGCTCGTAGCGCTGCTCCTTGTCCAGGAAATCGCCGAACGCCTGCTGTTCGTGCGGTTCGCCGCCGGTGACCACGTTGAGCAGCAGCCGGCCCCGGGAATGCCGCTGGTAGGTGCCGGCCATCTGGGCGGCCAGGGTCGGGCTCACCAGGCCGGGCCGGAACGCCACCAGGAACTTCAGGGTCTCGGTGGTCTCCACCAGCATGGCGGTGGCCAGCCAGGCGTCCTCGCACCACGCGCCGGTCGGGGTGAGTACCGCCTCGAAGCCGTTCTCCTCGGCGGCGCCCGCGATCTGGTTCAGGTAGCGCAGCGAGGCGGGACGGTCGCCGGACATGGACGTGCCGTGACCACCGGCCATCAGGCCGCGGGAATCGCCGTAGGTGGGTAGGAACCAGTGGAACGACAGACTCACCGGAAATCTCCTTCGAGGGGCTCTGGAGCGGACAGTGCGGTGGCCGAGCTCCTCGCCGGGCCGATCTGTGATCCTGACCGGCCACGGGCGCGGTGTCACCGGTTGGAATCGGCGGGATTTTTTGCCGCGAGTGTTTCGATCTGGCTGCGTGTAACCGGTGAGGGGGAGCGCGGGGTCGGTGATCGTGGATTGATGACTTCCACCGCACCACCTGTCTCCGATACCGATCTGGACGCGGTGTTCGCGCCGATCTACGCCGATATCGCGGCGGGCGCGGTCGAGCGCGAGATCGACCGCCGGCTCGCCCACGACGAAGTGCGCCGGTTACGCGCGGCGCGGTTCGGCGCGCTGCGGGTGCCGGTCGAATACGGCGGGTACGGCGCGAGCGTGCGCCAGTTGTTCCGGCAGCTGATCGAACTGGCCGCGGCCGAATCGAACCTGCCGCAGGCGCTGCGTGTGCATTTCGTGTTCGCCGAGGACCAGTTGCTCGCCGAGGCGGGTCCGGCGCGCGAGGAGTGGTTGCGCAAGATCTCGCAGGGGACGCTGGTCGGGAACGCGATCACCGAACCCGGCGTGGGGGCGGTGGACCGCTACCGGACCCGGTTGACGCCGGCCGGGGACGGCTGGGTGCTCAACGGGACGAAGTACTACAGCACCGGATCGCTGTACGCCGATCACATCCTGGTCGCCGCCGACCGGGATGGCGAGCGGGTCGGTGTGCTGGTGGATGCCGACGCGGAGGGGGTGCGTCAGCACGACGACTGGGACGGTTTCGGGCAGCGGCTGACCGCCAGCGGTACCACCGAGTTCACCGAGGTCGCGATCGCGCCGGACCGCATTCTGGGCCCCGGCTACGGGGACGCGGGTGCCACCTACTCGACCTCCTACCTGCAGCTGTTCCAGCTCGCGGTGCTGGCCGGTATCGCGCAGCGGGCCGAACGCGACACCCGCGAATGGGTGGCCGCGCGCCGCCGCGGCTACACCCATTCCGCGGCCGATCTGCCCCGCCACGATCCGCTGGTGCAGCAGGTGATCGGCCGGTTGTCGGCCGCGGCGTTCGGTGCCCGCGCCGCCGTGCTCGCGGTCGCCGATGTGCTCGACGAGGTACTCGCCGCCGGAGCCACCGAGGAGCAGGGACTGATCGATGCCGAACTGGCGGCGGCCCAGGCGCAGCTCGGGGTGATCGATACCGTGCTGGCCGCCACGACGCAGCTGTTCGAGGTGGGTGGCGCGTCCATCACCTCGGAGGGGCTGCGGCTGGACCGGCACTGGCGCAACGCGCGCACCATCTCGGTGCACAACCCGGCCATCCAGAAGGCCCGGGCCATCGGGGACCACCTGCTGAACGGCACTGCGCTGCCGTTCGCCTGGAGCGCGGGGGAGCGCAAGCCGGAAGGGGCGGTGTGATGGCCCGGCGGATCCGGTTCAACGCCTTCGATATGAACTGTGTCGCCCACCAGTCTCCCGGACTGTGGCGGCATCCCGACGACCAATCGCACCGGTACAAAGAGCTCGGCTACTGGACGGAGTTGGCCGCGCTGCTGGAGCGCGGGCGGTTCGACGGCCTGTTCATCGCCGATGTGCTCGGCACCTACGACGTCTACGGCGGCGACGACCGCGCGGCGCTGCGCAACGGCGCACAGATTCCGGTGGCCGATCCGCTGCTGCTGGTTTCGGCGATGGCGGCGGTGACCGAACATCTCGGCTTCGGGATCACCACTGGCACCGGATTCGAGCATCCGTATCCGTTCGCCCGCCGGCTGTCCACCCTGGACCATCTGACCGGCGGCCGGATCGGCTGGAATGTCGTCACCGGGTATCTGCCCTCGGCCGCGCGGAATTTCGGGGCCGACGATCAGCTCGACCACGACGACCGCTACGACCAGGCCGACGAATACCTGGAAGTGCTCTACAAACTGTGGGAGGGGTCCTGGGAGGACGACGCGGTCGTCCGCGATCCCGTGCGCAATATCTACGTCGACCCGGCGAAGGTGCACCATATCGGCCACTCCGGGCGGCACTACACGGTCCCCGGCGTGCACCTGTCCGAGCCGTCGCCGCAGCGGACGCCGGTGATCTTCCAGGCGGGCGCCTCGCCGCGCGGGGTGCGGTTCGCCGCCGAGAACGCCGAGGCGATCTTCGTCGCCGCCCCGTCGAAACGAGTACTCGCGCAGACGGTGTCCGGTATCCGCGCGGCGCTGGAGGCGGCGGGCCGCGACCGGTACGCCGCCCGGATCTACGCCCTGGCCACCATCGTCACCGATGCCACCGACGACGACGCGCGCCGCAAGCACGAGGAGTACCTGTCCTACGCCAGTGTCGAGGGCGGACTGGTGTTCATGTCGGGCTGGATGGGGATCGACCTGTCCCGCTACGACCTCGACGACCCGATCGGCGAGGTGGAGAGCAACGCGATCCGCTCGGCGGTGGCGGCGTTCCAGGAGTTCGACGACGACGGCCGGGAATGGACGGTCCGCGATATCGGGCGCTGGGCCGGGCTCGGCGGGATCGGGCCGGTGTTCGTCGGCTCCGGCGCGACGGTGGCCGACCGGCTACAGGAATGGGCGGACGACACCGATGTGGACGGGTTCAATCTCGCCTACGCCGTCACGCCCGGGACCTTCGAGGACATCGTCCGGTATGTGATCCCGGTGCTGACCGAACGCGGCGTCTATCCCACCGAATACGTGCCGGGGACACTGCGCAACGCGCTGTTCGAACGCGGGGACCGGCTCCCGCCCGAGCATCGGGGCGCGCGCTATCGGCCGGGTGGGCCCGGTTCCACCGCGCTGCCGGACGAGGAGTCGCGCAACGTCGCCGGTGAACTGATCACCTAGTACGTGGCGGCCGGACCCGCGCGGCACCCGCCGTGGTCTGTCCGAGCGTGCGCATCGCCTCGGCGATCTCACCGACCGACACATCGGGGATCGCGGTGGCGGCCTCCTCGAGGACGAGCAGCCGTGCCCCGGGGATCTCGCGCGCGATCGCCTCGCCGTTGCCGACGGGGAAGAACCGGTCGCGGCGGCCGTGGACGACGAGCGTGGGAACCTCGATCTCGGGCAGGCGCTCGCGCCAACGGGGTGTGCAATCGAGCCTGGAGAACACCATGCCCATCTGGTTGGCCATCTGCACCGGGGGTGCGGTCCCGGGGGTGCGGTCCCAGACACGTGCAGCGAGTGTGCGCGCGGCGACGGGGTCGTCGCCGCGGAGCTCCGCACCGGCGGCGGCGAACTCCGCGACCGCCTCGCGGTCGGCCCAATCGGGCATCGGCCGCGCGAACAGCCGGCTCATCGTCGCCCGGTCGTGGTCGGGGAGGTCATCGTCGGGCGGACCAGGGGCAACCGCGCGGGTGCCGACCAGGGTGAGCGCCGAGAACGCGCCCGGATGGTCGAGCACGGCCACCTGGGCGACCATCCCGCCGACGCCGATCCCGGCGAGGTGCGCCGGCCCCCCGCCGACCGCGTCGGCCAGGGCCGCCGCGTCGGCGGCGAGGTCGCGCAGCGTGTAGGCGGGCGCCTCCGGGTCCGTCGTCGTCGACTCCCCGCTGTCGCGCAGGTCGTAGCGCACCACACGGTGCCCGCCGGCGGCGAGGCGCTCGCACAGCGCGTCGGGCCAGGAGAGCATCGTCGTACCGCCCGCGAGCAGAACGAGTGGCGCGTCGTCGTCACCGAACGACTCGATGCCCAAGGTGATCTCCTCGACGTCGACAGTGGTCATCGGGTCACCGGAAGGCGTCGCAGGTCGGGTGCGTCACGGTCGATGTCGAGTCGCTCGCGGTCGCCGGTGACGGCGTCGGGCAGACCGGTGGTGACGAATATCCCGGGGCCGGTTGTCCGCACGGATTGTGGCGGCGAACTCCGCACCACGACGAACGCGCTGTCAGCGATGTTTCGGGTCATGAAAGAGCAGACCCGATCCGCATCCCGAACTCATCGCCCACGCGTGAAGAAGGTCGCGGATGCGCACTCGACAGCACGGCGCGCGAGGCGGCACCCCGGCCGCGGGGAGGATCGCCCCGAAGTTCACCACACCGGACCGGCCGACCGGAACTCCGCCATGGACATACCGCGGCGCCGCCGGACGAGGTTGCGCAGCGTACCGCCGTTCAGATAGCCGACCTTCGCCGCCACGGTGTCCACCGTCAGCGCCGTCGTCCGCAACAGGTGCGCGGCACGCTCGAGCCGGATATCCATGTCGGGAATAGTACGTAATATGTCGTTTCCGACACTCCTGTTCGGGGTGAATCGGTCCTACGCTTTCGCGATGGAGAGACCGCACCGGCCGGCCTGGTCGGTTTCTTCGCCACCGCCCAGCGCACCACACCCTTTCCGGAGTGCACATGCCCGTCCTCGCCACCCACGGCCCCCACCACATCCGCCTCACGGTGACCGATATAGACCGGTCCCGAGACTTCTACCGTGATGTGCTCGGGTTCGATATCGTCGCCGAATCCCCGGGGCACCCGGACGATCCGGAGGTGCGCACCGATCCGTACCGGCTCTACGGCGGATGTGTGTTCCAGGCCGGCGCCATGCTGCTGGGCCTGCGCCCGGTCGCGCCCGCCGGTGATTCGTTCGATTCCGAACGGGTCGGCCTGGATCATCTGAGCTTCGCGGTGGATACCAAACAGGACCTGTTCACCGCCGCCGAGCGACTCGCGGCCGCGGGGGTCGAACACGGTGCGGTCACCGATATGGAGCAGTTCGGCATTGCGATCCTGTCGTTCGACGATCCCGACGGGATCCACCTCGAGCTCACGGCCCCGCTGTGATGCCGGCCCTTCGCGACTCCCGCCCGGTAGCGCTGGGCGTCTGTGACCGTCACATGGGCTCCGCGTACGAGCCCGGGCGCGCCACAGTTTGCGAACCGTGGCGTGAACTGTCCGAGGCCGAGCGCACTGTCGCGATTCTCGCGGCCGCGGGCTGGACCAACAGCGCCATCGCGATCCGCCGGGGCACCTCGGTCCGCACCACCGAGGCGCAACTGGCGGCTGTACTGCGCAAACTGGTGATCGGTTCGCGGCGCGACATCGCCGGATTCGTCCCCGAGCACCTCGTCGCGCAGGTGCGCCAGGAAGCCGCGCGGCGAGCACCACACCGGCGCAGGCGTCTGCACCGCCGGGTCCAGGACCAGCCGGTCCGGCAATAGGATCGGTTCGGTCAGCGCTCGGACAGCGACCGCACGAACACCTCGGCGATCGATTCGAGTCCGCGCCGGTCGGTCTCGTCGAACCGCTCGACGCGCGGACTGTCGAGATCGAGTACACCGACCAGCTCACCGTCGCCGATCAGCGGCACGACGATCTCCGACCGGCTGTCGGCGTCGCAGGCGATATGGCCGGGATAAGCGTGTACATCCGGGACCAGCTGGGTGCGACGGGTGTGTGCGGCGGTACCGCACACACCCGCGCCGAGCGCGATCCGCACGCAGGCCGGTTTGCCCTGGAAGGGCCCCACGACCAGCTCGCGGCCGTCGTAGAAGTAGAAACCGGCCCAGTTCACCTCGGGCAGACTGTGGTAGATCAGCGCACTCAGATTGGCGGCGTTCGCGATCCGGTCGGCTTCGCCGGACAGCAGGGCAGCGGCCTGCGCGGTGAGCTGCCGGTACCCCTCGGCGCGGTCGCCGGTCAGCGGTACGAGGTCGAAGGTCATGTACCGGATGGTAGAGCGGCCCGGCCCGGGCCGTTTCCGCGGAAACCGTCGATGGTGTCACGAAATGGGCTGCGGTGCGGGGTTGTTCGGCATCAATTCGCGGTGAGTGTAATAGTGCAGCCCGGCCGCTGTGATCGTGACCATGGCGCTATGACAACACAGCACACCTCCCACCGTAAGGCCGCCGTGATCGGGGCCGGGCAGACCGGCGTGACCGCGGCGCTCGGCCTGCTCGACGCCGGG
The DNA here is from genome assembly GCF_001618425.1 of Nocardia fusca NBRC 14340. Classification (GTDB taxonomy): domain Bacteria; phylum Actinomycetota; class Actinomycetes; order Mycobacteriales; family Mycobacteriaceae; genus Nocardia; species Nocardia fusca. Next base: position 75,811 of record NZ_BDCU01000048.1, on the reverse strand, counting down.
TTCACGGTCACCGTCTACAGCGACAAGGACCAGCGCGACCTGCGCGACAAGGTGCCGGCCACCGGTACCGCGCTGATCTTCGGAGAGGCCCAGGCCGCCGAAGCGGCGCTCGGGCTGCCCACCTACCTCGACCGCGCACCACTGCACAGCGGCCTCACGGTCCGTGTCGCCGGTGGCGGCGAGGAACTGATCGCCTTCGACGGCGCGTTCGACGGATTCCACGGTCTCGCCGTCGACACCCGGCTCAAGGCCGACGAACGGCTCACCACCTTCCTCGAGCGCGGCGGCCGCTTCGTCGTCGACCCGGTGACACCCGAACGGCTCGACTCGATCGCCGCCGACAACGATCTCACCCTGGTGGCGACCGGCCGGGGCGGGTTGTCCCAGCTGTTCGAGGTGGACCGGACCCGCACCGTGTACGACGCGCCCCAGCGCAGCCTGCTGACCGTCACCGTGACCGGTCTCCCGCACGACGAGTCGGTGTTCGCCCACCGCAGCCCGGCCGGCGGTGGCCGCAGCGGATTCTCCATCGTCGCCGAGGAAGGCGAGGCCTGGTGGGGGCCGTACCTGCACAAGGACGCCGGGCCGACCTGGGCGTTCCTGGGCTGGGCACGGCCGGGCGGCGACTGGGAGAAGCGTTTCGCGGCCGCCGATTCGGCGGAATCGGCGCACCGGATCGTCACCGACCTCTACCGCGACTACCTCGACTGGGACCTGCCGGAGGTACTCGCCACGAAGGTGCTTTCCGAGGATCCGCACTCCTGGCTCAAGGGGGCGGTGCGGCCGCTGTTCCGGCGCGGGGTCGGGCACACCGCGGGCGGGCATCCGGTGGCGGCGCTGGGCGATACCGCCGTGGCCTATGACCCGATCGCCGGGCAGGGGGCGCAGAGCGGGCTCATCCAGGCGCAACGCCTGGTCGCCGCGGCGGCCACGCACGACGGCGCCTTCGACGATGCCTGGATCACCGCGCAGTACGAGGCGTTCCTCGACGCCCGCGCCGAGGACGCCGCCAAGGTCACCCGGCTGTTCCTCAGCGACCCCGAGTTCGCCGAGATCGGCGGCCAGTTCTTCAGCGCGGCCGCGGCCGACCCCCGCTTCGCGTCGGCGCTCGTGGGCACACTGCACCGCCCGCAAGCGGCGCGCCCGGTGAACTCGGTGGCGGACGCGCACCAGCTCATCGCCCAGGTCACCGGGGAGGACGCGGCCGAGGTACTGGGCCGGTTCCGGCCCGCCGGCCGATTCAGCAGGTCGCAGTACAACGGAGCCGCAGCCACCGCCTGACCGGCCCACCGACCCCGGCGACTCGGCGGCCCCTCGATCGCCGGGCCGCCGGCTGCGAGCCCGAGTACCGGACACGGGTCGCCGGTACTCGGGTGCGGGTCCACGGGCTGTCCCGGCCGCCGGGCCCGGGCGGACCTGTGGGATAGGTTCCCGCCGATTCAAACCCTCGCCCCTGCGTAATCGCGCTGGTGAACTGGACTCCCGCCGGGTGCAGAGGTTGCCGAGCCCGGCGTCCGGACGACAGATGCCGGCGGCGAGCAGTGGGCGCAGCGACGAGGCGATACCTCCGCCGGCGCTTCGGCTTCCGCGGACCGCAGGTACCAGCTCCAGGGAGGCTCCACGATGCGATACCCCGCCTTGGCTTCGGTCTCCGCGGACTGCATGTATAAGCCCGAGGAGGCTCCATGATGCGATACCTCCGCCTTCGCTTCGGCCTCCGCAGACCGCATGAACCAGCCTGAGGAGGCAACGTGATGCGATACCTCCGCCTTCGCTGCGGCCTCCGCAGACCGCATGACCAGCCTGAGGAGGCTCAATGACTACTGAGAAGATCACTGACCGGATCCGGTTCGCCTACTGGGTCCCCAACGTCAGCGGCGGTCTGGTGACCAGTGATATCGAACAGCGCACCGGCTGGGATTTCGAGTACAACAAGAAACTCGCCCAGACCGCCGAACGCAACGGTTTCGACTACGCGCTCTCCCAGGTCCGCTACACCGCCTCCTACGGCGCCGAGTACCAGCACGAATCCACCTCGTTCAGCCTGGCGCTGCTCGGCGCCACCGAACGGCTGAAGGTGATCGCCGCGGTCCATCCCGGTCTGTGGCATCCCGTCGTACTCGCCAAATTCGGTGCCACCGCCGATCATCTGTCGGGCGGGCGGTTCGCCATCAATGTGGTCTCGGGCTGGTTCGCGGGGGAGTTCACCGCACTCGGTGAGCCGTGGCTCGAACACGACGAGCGCTACCGGCGCAGCGCGGAGTTCCTGGAAGTGATCCGCAAGATCTGGACCGAGGACGACGTGAACTACGGCGGCGATTTCTACCGCATCCGCGATTTCACACTCAAGCCCAAACCACTCAACACCCCCGAACGCCCGAACCCCGAACTGTTCCAGGGCGGTAACTCCAGCGCGGCCCGCCGCAACGGCGGACGCCACGCGGACTGGTACTTCTCCAACGGCAAGGACTTCGACGGCGTCACCGAACAGCTCGACGATCTGCGCGCGGTCGCCCGGGCCCACGACCGGGAAGTGAAGTTCGGGCTGAACGGATTCATCATCGCCCGCGATACCGAGCGCGAGGCCCACGACACCCTCCGCGAGATCATCGACAAGGCCAACAAGCCCGCGGTCGAGGGTTTCCGGGACGCCGTGCAGCAGGCCGGCGCCGCCACCCGGGACGGTAAAGGGATGTGGGCGGATTCGAGTTTCGAGGATCTGGTCCAGTACAACGACGGGTTCCGGACCAAGCTGATCGGTACGCCCGAACAGGTCGCCGAACGGATCGTCGCCTATCGGGAACTGGGCGTGGACCTGATACTGGGCGGATTCCTGCACTTCCAGGAGGAGATCGAATACTTCGGGGCCAAGGTGCTGCCGCTGGTCCGCGAACTGGAGGCCGCGCGACGCCCCGCAGCGGTGGCGGGGCGATGACCACCGTCGGGGCCGCCCGGATCGCCTCGGCCGAGCAGGCGCGCGCTGTCGCCACGGAACTGGCGGCCGAATTCGCGGTGGGCGCCGCGGACCGCGACCGGGAACGCGCCCTGCCCTTCGCCGAAGTGCGGGAACTCGCGGCCGCCGGGCTGCTGGCGGTGACCGTGCCCGCGGAGCTGGGCGGCGCCGATCTGCCGCCCGGCGAGGTCGCGGAGGTGGTGCGGCTGCTCGCGGTCGCCGATCCGAATATCGCGCAGATTCCGCACAGCCACTTCGTCTACGTGAACCTGCTGAAACTGGCCGGGTCCGCCGACCAGCAGCGACGCTATCTGGGTGGTGTCCTGGACGGCGCACAGATCGCCAACGCCCAGTCCGAACGCGGCGGCGCGACCGTCGCCGATATCGCCACCACCGCGCGCCCGCTCGCGGGCGGGCAGCAGTTCCGGATCGACGGGGTCAAGTACTACTGCACCGGTTCCCTGTTCGCCGACTACCTGGCCGTTCTGACCAGGCTGGACGATCCCGAGGGCACTGCCGGGCTGCCGGGCGGCCAGTACGTCGCGTTCCTGCCCGCCGACACCCCGGGCGTGCGGATCGTCGACGACTGGAACGGATTCGGTCAGCGCACCACCGGCAGCGGCACGGTGTCGTTCGAGAACGTGGTGGTCGAACGCGATCAGCTGGTGGCCCGGACCGCCGCCGTGGACCGGCCCACCGCCTACGGCGCCTCCGCGCAACTGCTGCACGCGGCGATCGACGCGGGTATCGCCCGCGGTGCGCTCACCACCGCCGCCGGTTTCGCCCGGGAGAAGAGCCGGCCCTGGTTCGAGGCGCAGGTGACCCGGGCGATCGACGATCCGCTGCTCGTCCAGCGGTTCGGGGAACTGGCCGTCGCGGTCGCCGCCGCCGAGGCCGGGCTGGCGGCCGCGGGTGCGGCGGTGGACGCCGCGCTGGGGGCGCCGGAACGGGTCGCCGAGGCCTCGCTCGCCGTCGCCACCGCCAAGATCCTGGCCGACCGCGCGGCCACCGAGGTGTCCAGCGCCCTGTTCGAGGTGAGCGGTACCCGCAGCGCGGCCGACGACCTCAACCTGCACCATTTCTGGCGCAATGCCCGGACCCACACCCTGCACGACCCGGTCCGCTGGAAATACCAGCACCTCGGCCGAGCCCTGCTGCACGGCAGTCCGCCGCCGCTGCACGGTGTGATCTAGCCGGACGCCGGCCCGGCGGGAAAGTGCTCCCTCGCCGGGTCGGCCGAGGGCGGCCGAATGTGGGTCGGCCTCCCTCGGCGTCCGGTCGGGAAGGGAGCGGCGGCGGTGCTACCGCGGAGGCGTCCGGCAGTGCCGGACGGTCAGCGGGACGCCGTCGCGCCCTCCGGATGCACCGGATGTTTCCCCTCCGCGAACTCCTCCACGATCTTCGCGCAGAACGCGGGTAGGTCGCCGGGGTTGCGGCTGGACACCAGTCCGCGGTCGTTCACCACTTCCTCGTCGACGACATTGCCGCCGGCATTGCGGATATCGGTCCGGACGCTCGGATAGGAGGTGAGTGTGCGGCCCCGCACCACATCCGCCTCCACCAGCGTCCACGGGCCGTGGCAGATGACGCCGACCGGTTTACCGGTGGCGAAGAAATTCCGGACGAAGGCCACCGCCGACTCGTCCTGCCGGAGTTTGTCCGGGTTGGTGGTGCCGCCCGGCAGGATCAGCGCGTCGAATTCGTCGGGGCTACATTCGCCGACGACCCGGTCCACGTCGAAGGTGTCGCCCTTTTCCACATCGTGGTTCATGGCCTGGATCCGCCCGGGTTTCAGCGACAGCAGCGCGGTGCTCGCACCGGCGTCCTCGACCGCGGATCGTGGCTGCACGAGCTCCACCTGCTCCACCCCGTCGGCGGCGAGAACAGCGACTCGTCGCCCTGTCAGATTGTGCTGCCGGCCCATGCCTGCTCCTTCCGTACGCGGATTGCGGTCCGCCCCGCGGCCTACCCGCGCCCATGGCGGTGAAACGTGGCGCCCCCGGCCGGTGGGATCGCGCACACCCGGACCGGTCGCTGATTCGACCGTGGACGACCGGGTAGTCGGCCCGTGTCCGGCGAACGAGAAGAAAGGCATTCGACGATGAACGTCCCCATCAAGAGCACCCTCGACCCGGAACAGCAGCACGTCACCGGTGAGGCCTTGCGCGCCACTGTCGTCGACCTCATCGATTTGTCGCTGATCGCCAAGCAGGCCCACTGGAACGTTCTCGGCCGTAACTTCCGCTCCGTCCACCTCGCGCTGGACGAGCTGGTGACCGCGGCCCGTGAGTTCACCGACGACGCCGCCGAACGCGCGACCTCCATCGGGGTCAGCCCGGACGGCCGCGCCGCGACCGTCGCCAAGGAGGCCGGCGGTCTCGAGTTCCCCGACGGCTGGCAGCAGGACACCGATGTCATCGATGCCATCGTCAAGAACCTCAGCAAGGTGATCGGCCGCCTGCGTGAGCGCATCGACGCCACCGAGAAAGCGGACCCGGTGACCCAGGATCTGTTCATCACGATCGCGGCCCGGCTCGAACAGTTGCACTGGATGTGGCAGGCTCAGCTCGCCTCCGCCTGATACGTTGTGCCGCGCTCGCGCGGGCCGGTGGGCACAGCGCCGAGTCGGGTGGGAGTACGAGCAGGAGCGAGTGGTTCGGTTTCCGGATCGCCGTACGGGCCCAGTACCGAACCGGACGGCGCCCTGTGTTCACCATGGCGGCCGAGGACGCCCTGGGGCCGATACCTCGACGGTGAGGCCGGACCTCCCCGCTCGACCTCTCCGACGGACAGCCGACGGTGATCGTGCCGGGACCCGGCGACGCCGTATGGTTCACCGACTTACGCGGTGACCGGATCGGCCGCATCGCTGGGGAAGGCGATGCGGCCTGGTTCCCGGCGCGATCTCGGTACCGCGTTGGGCGGCGACGCGGCTCGGCCGCATCACCACCGACGGCGCGATAACCGAAACCGAACTGCCCGGTGCCGAACCGCACGGGTGGCGGTCGGGCCGGACAGTGCGCTGTAGGTGGCCAGGGAATCCGGCGGCCTCTGGCGCATCGTGGTGTGCCGGGATCTCCCGCTCCGCGCGACGGGCGTCGCGCCGAGCGGGAGGATCTGGGCTCAGTCGAGTGCTACGGGCCCGGCGACCTCGCGCAGCCGGCCGTCGGCCAACCGCAGCCAGCGCTGCACCCCGATCTCGGCGAGGAACCGCTCGTCGTGGCTGACGACCACGAAGGCGCCCCGGTAGGCATCGAGCGCGCTTTCGAGCTGCCCGACGCTGACCAGGTCGAGGTTGTTGGTCGGTTCGTCCAGCAGCAGCAACTGCGGTGCCGGCTCCGCGAACAGCACGCAGGCCAGGGTGGCGCGCAGCCGTTCACCGCCGGAGAGCGCGCCCACCGGCAGATCGACCCGGGAACCACGGAACAGGAACCGCGCCAGCAGATTCAGCCGCTGTGGCGTGGGCAGGTTCGGGGCGAACGCGGCCAGGTTCTCGGCGACGGTGCGCTCGAGGTCGAGCAGGTCCAGTCGCTGCGACAGATAGGCGACCCGGCCCTCGGCCCGGGCGACCGCACCGCTTTCCGGCGCCAGATCGCCGTGCACGATCCGCAGCAGGGTGGATTTCCCCGCACCATTCGGCCCGGTCAGCGCGATCCGCTCGGGTCCGCGGATCGTCAGATCCGCGCCGTCGCCGGTGAAGACCTCCTGCTCGCCGAAGCGGTAGCGGATCCCTGCACCGGCGAACACGGTGCGCCCGGCCGGGACATCGGTGTCCGGTAGCTGCAGGGTGATCCGCTGCTCCGGGCGCAGCGCGCGCTCGGCCAGGTCGAGCCGGTTCTTCGCGGCGTCGACCCGGGCGGCGTGGGTTTCGTTCGCGCGCCCGGCCGACTCCTGGGCATTGCGTTTCATGGTTCCGGCGAAGATCTTCGGCAACCCCGCGTTACCCAGATTCCGGGCCGCGTTGCTCGCTCGCCGGGCGGCGCGCTCCCGGGCCTGCTGGAGTTCCCGCTTCTCGCGTTTGACCTCCTGTTCGGCATTGCGGATGTTCTTCTCCGCTACCTCGCGCTCGGCGCGGATCGACTCCTCGTACTCGGTGAAATTGCCGCCGTAGAACCGGATCTCGCCGGCGTGCAGTTCGGCGATGCGGTCCATCCGGTCCAGCAGGGCCCGGTCGTGGCTTACCAGCAGCAGGCAGCCCTTCCAGTCGGCCAGCAGATCGTAGAGCCGGTGCCGGGCCGCGAGATCGAGGTTGTTCGTCGGCTCGTCGAGCAACAGCACATCGGGTCGCCGCAGCAGCTCGGCCGCCAGGCCCAGCGACACCACCTGACCACCGCTGAGGGTGCGCAACCGCCGGGTCATGGTCAGCTCGCCCAGCCCGAGGCGTTCCAGCTGGGCCCGGGTGCGTTCCTCGATATCCCAGTCCGCGCCGATGGTGGTGAAATGCTCTTCGGCGGTGTTCCCGGACTCGACGGCGTTCAGCGCGGCCAGGACCGGTGCGATACCCAGGGTTTCGGCGACTGTCATCTCGCCGGTGAGCGGCAGGGTCTGCGGGAGATAACCGAGTACGCCGTCGACGGACACACCGCCGGCCCGGGGTTTCAGCTCACCCGCGAGCAAGCGGAGCAGCGTGCTCTTACCCGCACCGTTGGGTGCGACCAGACCGGTGCGGCCGCCGGGCACGCTGAAGGACAGATCGGTGAACACCGCGGTGTCGTCCGGCCAGGAGAACGACAGGTTCGAACAGACGATGAATGATTCGGACATGTAGGAGAGACCTCGGTTGTCGTTCGGGCGCTGATGTTGCCCCGAAGAAGGAAAGTGAACGACGGAACGGCCACTACAGCGGCGCCCGATGCGCCCTACTGGTGGCCGTCAGAGCCGGGTGGCTCCGGAGATGTCGAGTTCACCAACCATGATCGATCTCTCTGCGGTCGAGGATTCCGTGTTCACGATAGCAGTCCGCGCACCGGCGGCCGGTTGGGATCGGCAGCCCGGCGTCGCGCTCGGCCCGGCCGGGGAGCAGCGCGATGGAGTCGGTTCAGGAACGCGCCGCGAGGTGGGGCGCCAGATCACCGGTGGTGGGCGGTTCGGCGCACTGTACTCCGCACCGATGCCCCGGCACGGTGGACCCGTCCTCATACTCGCAACTGGCGGTGTCACAGGTGTAGGGACGGTCGTTCGGTTCCACCGGCAGGGGGTCGGAGTAGTACGACCACGCGAAGGTGCCGGAGTCCGAGATGGGCGAGCAGTAGACCGTTGTACCGTCGGCGAGGTGCCCGGCCTCGCCGTGTCCTTCGCAATATCTGTGCAGGTCGACCTGCGGGTTCGGGCTGTCGGCGACCGGGGTCGGCTGGGGCCGGGGGAGAGCGGCCGCCGGAGTGGCGACGGCGAAGCCGAGGGCGACGGCCCCGATGATCGCACCGAGCAACCGAGAGCCCCGGCGATGCACTTGTGGCCTCATGGTTCGCTCCCGTTCTGTCGAGTTCCCACCCGTGCAAGCTGATTGATCGTAGCTATCTCCGCAGGTGGGCGGCAATGGTCGCGGTGGGCGGTATGGGGTGGGGCCCGCGTGGCGGCGCCGGAACCGTGCCGTAACCGTGACCCAAGCGGTCGCCCCGCGCGGTAGCGGTCACCCGCCACCGCGCCCACAAAGGACGATTGTCGCCACCGAACTTCGCCCGGCTCCGTGCTGCTTGCCGAGGACCGTGCCGGGGTCTCGATTCGGGCACAGGGCTGCTGCCGACCCTTGGCCCCGCGGGGAACTCAGCCGCCGCGGCCGACCGGTCCGGAGGCCCGGGAGCCGGGTGCCACCGCTGCCGCCACATCACCGACGGATGTGGTGGGTTCCGCTGTGCCGGAGTGGTCGGTCCCGGCCCGGCCGAGGCGGGCCAGGGCAACGGCCGAGACGGCTCCGATCAGGGAGAGCCCGATCCAGATCAGCACCTCGGCATCCGCCGCCCGGGCGGCTCCGAATACGGCGCCCGTGGCGAGATTGCCGATCAGGATGCCGATACCGACCACACTGTTGTAGAAGCCGTAGTAGGTGCCCACCAGGCGGTCCCCGGCCAGCGTGACGACCGTGTCCATCTCGAACGGGAACACCGCGGCGGTCCCGACGGCCAGCAGGGCCGCTGCGACCAGCAGGGCGGCCACCGCGGCCCAGGTGCCGAATCGCGCCGGGACGGGAACCACGGCGAGCGGTAGGAAGGCGCCGGCCAGGATCGTCATCCCCGCGACCAGGGCGCGTCCGGTGCCCCAGCGCTTCCGGAACCAGGCGGTGATTCGCAATTGGCCGGCCACCGCGATCACCCCGGAGATCACGAACAGTGCGGAGACCAGCAACTGCGCGCCGTCTCCGGCGATCATCTCCGCCTGTAGCGGGAGCGCGAGATACATCTGGAAAGACAGAATGTAGGAACCGATCATCGCCACCGAGAACGCCACGAACCGCCGGTTTCGCAGCACACCCGCCCATGCCGTCCGCACCGGAACCCGGGCGTGTGCGGGCAGCTCGGGTCCGGCGGGCAGGGCCAGCAGCTGGGCCACGGTCAGCACGGCGAACACCACGGCGGCCGCGGCCGCGACCACCCGGAAATCGAGTGTCAGCAACGCGACCCCGACCAGCGGACCCGCGAGGATTCCGGCCTGGTAGAAGATGTTGAACAGCGCGAAGGCCTCCACCCGGCGCGACCCGGATTCGGCGGCGAGGTAGGCGCGAACCGCCGGATTGAACAGTGCCCCGGCGAATCCTGTGGCGGCCGAGGCGATCAGCAGTGCGGGCAGGCCGGTGGCGAACACCAGCAGTGCGAAACCGCCCGTGCGCAACAGGCACCCGGCCACGATCAGGGGTTTGTAACCCAGCCGGTCGGCCAGGGTGCCACCGATCAGGAACATGCCCTGCTGGGAGAAATTACGCACCCCCAGCACGAGCCCCACCGCCCACGCGGCGAGCCCGAGGGGACCGGCCAGATACCCGGCCAGAAACGGCATCAACATGTAGAAGCCGAGGTTGATGCCGAACTGGTTGATCATCAGCAGCCGCACCGGGGTGCCGAAGCTGCGGAAGGTGGTGAAAGTGCTCATCCGCGGGCTCCTTCGAACGCGGCGCGCCCACGCGGATCCACCACGGTCGCGCACCGGGTCCAGGACCGGAACTCCGCCTCGAACGGGGAGGACACCGTGACCGGCCCGGCCGGTGGCGCCACGCCGAGCAGACCGTGTGCGCGGCAGTACTCGTCGCTGAACACAGTGTCGAAATAGCGTTGCGGGCCGTCGGGGAAGATCGCGGCGATCTGGACGTCCGCATCGAACTGTCCGGCCGCCCAGCCGGCTACCAGAGCCACCGCGCCGACACTCCAGCCGCCGGTGGCGTGATGGGTGGTGGCCAGGGTCCGGCAGGCCCACACGGCTTCGGCCGGGGCGATCCAGTGGACTTCGTCGAACGCGGCGTAGTCGACGTTGGCGGGATAGATGCTGGATCCGAGCCCGCGCATGAGCCGCGGTCCCGCCGGTTGCCCGAAGATGGTGGAGGATACGGTGTCCACGCCGATGAGTTTCAGGTTCGGGTCGAACCGGCGCAGCACCCGCGCCACCCCCGCGGAATGACCGCCGGTGCCTACCGCGCAGACCAGCACGTCCACGCCACCCAGCTGTTCGATCAGTTCCACACCCAGTGACTCGTACCCGGCCACATTGTCGGGATTGTTGTACTGGTCCGGGGACCACGCCGAAGGCTCTGCGGCCAGTATCCGCGCCACTCGATCGCGACGGGCCTGCTGCCATCCGCCGACCGGATCCGGCGCGGGCACCACATCGACGGTGGCGCCGTAGGCCGTCAGCAACTGTTTGACGATCGGCTCCAGACCGGGGTCGGTGACCAGGGTGACCGGGTGATGGTAGGCCACTCCGGCCAGTGCCAGGCCCAACCCCAGGGTGCCGCTGGTGGATTCGACGATCCGCGCACCCGGTGTGAGATCGCCGCGCTCCCGGGCGCGCCGCACCATGTGCAGGGCGGGTCGGTCCTTCATCCCGCCGGGATTGCTGCCCTCGAGTTTTGCCCAGAATCCGTGCCCGGCGGGAGCCAGTGGGGCGCCCACCCACAGCACCGGCGTGTTCCCGACGAGGGCCGGAGGCGTCAGGGCGGTGCCGGGCGTCGAAACGATTCCGGCGGCGGTCGGCTCCGCCCGTTCGGGCAGGACCACGTTGTTCATGACTGTCGCTTTCTGTATCGGGTCTCCGCGGACCCGGAGTCGGATGGTCGGCAGCGGACTCCGGCCGGCCCCCTCGGGGCCGTCCGGGCGCGGCCGATCAGCGCCGGGCGATACAGAAGCGGGTGAGGATCTCGCGGCCACCGGCGGCGAGCGCGCCGGCCGGGGGTCCCCGGATCCAGCGTCCGGCGGTGGGGGCGAGCGAGCGCGCGACCGCCGTGGTGAGCGTCAGCGTCACCAGGAGAACGAGGACGAACGGATCGGGAACCCGCGCGGGCAGCACCACCTGGGATACGCAGTGGATCGCGTGGGCCGTGCAGTGGCTCCCGGCCGGATCGCCGGTGCGGTCGTGGTGACCGGCCGCGGTCACGGCCTCGTGCGCTCGGGCGTGCGCTGCCGCCGCGGGGACGAGATCGCAGTGCAGCAGGGGCGACAGCAACGCCAGCGCCGCCAGGACGATCATGATCGTCGCGCCGCGGGGCCGGTGGTTCCGCCGAGACGACGTGGTTCCGGCGCGCGTCGTGACCGTCATCGGCACACCTCCGTTCCCGAGCGTCGTATCCACGACCGGCCCTCTGCCGGTCGTAGTTACTCTACCCCCGTTGGGTACATGGATCGGATGGGCGCCGCGGGGTCACCGGATATGTTTCGCGACAGTACTTCTGGAACGATGAGAACCCGGGGCCGGGTGGCTGCGGATGCGGTCTGCGATCGTCCCGGGCCGGGTTGTGTGCGGCGGGCCGGCCACTCGGGGCGGTACCGGGGGAACTCCCGGGTGAGAAGAGTGCGCGAGGGGGACTCGAGCCCCTCGTACCGGCAACGTTGCTGGTTTCGTGTGTTCGATGGCATCGAGTGGCAGGTGGAAGGGGTCGAGAGGATCAGGCGATGCGGGGCGAGGCCGTGCTCTCGAACTCGAACCGGCGGGCCGGGCGTCGTCCGGTACGTGAACGCTCGGCGAAGCGATTTCGAGACGGCGATTGCCGATCGGCCGTGGCGCGGCCGGCAGCCGGTTCGCCGAGGGCCTGCTCCCTCAGCGTGGTCAGGATGCGAGTGAGTATGCGGGAGACCTGCATCTGGGAGCAGCCGATCGTCGTGGCGATCTCTTGCTGGCTCCTGTTGTCGTAGTACCGCAGGATCAGCACGCGGCGGTCGCCTCGGGGGAGTTGAGCGAGTAGCGGCCGCACCGCCGCCGCGTCCTCGAGCAGGCCGTAGCACGGGTCGATGCGTCCGAGCCGGTCGGCATGTGACAGTGGCGGGCTGCCGCTGTCGTTGTCGGTGCCGGGGATGGTGTCGAGGGAGTCGGCGGTGTAGCCCTTGGACGCGATCAGTGCCTGGGTGATCTCCTCGACCTCGGTATCGAGTGCGGTGGCGAGCTCGCGGGCGGTGGGGATGTTGCCCAGTTCCTGCGTGAGCAGGGGTGTGACGGCGGTGATCCGGCCGCCGAGTTCCTTCAGTCGGCGCGGGACGCGGGTGGCCCAGCCCTGGTCACGAAAGTAGCGGCGTACCTCTCCCATGACGGTGGGTACAGCGAAGGAGACGAATTTCGTGCCGGCTGCGGGATCGAAGCGGTCGACGGCATGCACCACTCCTATGCGGGCAGTTTGTTGCAGGTCGTCGAATTCGACGCCACGGCCGGCGTAGCGGCGAGCGATGTGATCGGCCAGTGGCAGGCAACGCCCGATGATCTCGTCGCGCAGTACGGCGTGGCCGGGGTCGGCGGGATCGAGGGCGGCGAGTTCGTCGAACGAGGGCTCGATTCCGTCGTAGGAGTCGCGGCCGCGATCGGCGCGGCGAGCGGACGGCGACGGGACCGGTCGGGCGCTGGAATGGGATGTCATGGGGAACTCCTCGCGAGCAGATGATCGAATTCCGGTGCGGCTCTGCGCGTCTCGGCCGAATCAATGCGATTTTCCGGAGCCTGTGACAGAAAGGGCAATGGACCGGGGATGGGGCCGAGCCGGATCTCAGCGCAGATCCGGGACGAGTGGTCCTGGGCGGCGCCGGTGAGCGGGACACAGTTGCGGGTACGGATACGTTCCGCCGACTCCGGGCAGCCGCGTCATGCGGCGGCGATCGGGTGGTCGTGGCGCATGACCTCGTCCCACCAGTCGGTCAATGGGCTGGGTTCGGGCCAGCGCACTACTGCCGGCTCTGCGCCTGCCACAGCGGTGGAGGTGTCGCCACGAACGGTATCGGTCTTGTCGGGTATCACGGTGTTCTCCTGTCATGCCCGCCGGAGACGGGACTCGCGGTGTGACCGCTGCGGGCTTCCTCGAACAGAACCCGGCCGGGTTGGTCCTGGCCCTCGCCGGGCCCGGCGAGGGCCGGGGCGTGTGCGGCGGCCGGAGGAAAATTCCCGGAATAGTGGGCCTCGCCGCAGGGGCTGGTGTGAGTCGATTCCCGGCGACGCCGGGACGGTCTGTTCGAGCTTGTGTGGCAAGCCCATCGTCGCGGCCCATATGTCGGACGGTTACCGGCGGGGGCGCGGCATATCGGTAGTGGCAGCGGCGACCGTGCGCGGTGTAGCCGCTGGGCTCGGTTGTCCTGGAGGCGAGCGCATGCGGGCAGTATCGAGGAGACCGGCCAGGCCACCGGCGCCGCAGCGGATATCGGCGCCTGATCCGACGGTGTGGACGATGGCGGGTCGTGCAGCCCTCGGGTCCGGTACCCATCCAAGTAAACCCGGGGCGGAACACAATGTCAACGATGTAGGTCTACAATGGGTGACGACGGTAATTGTTCGCAAAAGGCGTCTATCCGCTCAGGGGCGCCCGACCCGATTCGCGTCCACCTCGCGACGTCGACGGCACCGGCACTACCGGCGCCCGTACATGATCTTGCCGATTGCTTCGGCACCGAGCACGAAGGCGTTGGCTCATGCGCATCACCGAACACATCGCCGACCGGATCGGATACGCACCGATCGCACCAGGCCTTCACCCCGCCACCCCGGTGCCGGTACCGGGGACCGGATTTCGTCATCTCGCGGCGGGAGTCGCGTGGGTCCTGGTATTCGGGTACCTCCTCGCCGAACTCGTAACCGCCACGGCATGGAAATCGGCCTACAGCTTCCGTCACCACACGATCAGCGACCTGGGCATCACAACCTGCACACCGCATGCGTGCTCGCCGCTGCATCTGCTCATGAACGCCACATTTGTGGCACTGGGCCTGGTGACCATTGCCGGAGCCGTTGTATTCCGCAATTACATTCCGCACGGCCCGCGCCAATGGTCGATCGTGGCGCTCGCCGTCATCATCGGACTGAGCACTGCCGCGACGGGGTTCTTTCCGTCCAACGACGGTATCGTCGTACATGTCCTGGCTGTGCTGCCCGCGTTCGTATCCCGCCACATCGTGCTGATCCTGCTCGCGATCTGGCTGTGGAAACATCGCCGCCTCGCCGCACTGTGGTCGGCCTTCTGCGCCTCGGCCGGAATCGTCGGCGCGGTGCTCATGATGATCGGCCTGCAGGTAGGAACGACCGAACGGCTCGTCCTCTACCCGCTACCGACCTGGATGGCCGTGACCGGCGCCGCCATTGTTCTCGCGCCTCTCCGAAACGCCGTACGGACAATGAGATCTGTTCGCCCGCCGGCGTCCGGGGTCGCCCGCTGAGCCAACCATGGAGCCGGCGCCGCACGGGGCGGGTCGCGCTGCTCCCCAGCTGTGGTCGGATCCGAGGTTCGCCACCGTCACAGCACATACCGGGTTCGGTGCCGACGGTCGACGGTTACCGGCACTGGACGCGGCGCCCGCCCTGTGTCTACGTTGTAGATCTACATATGGGAAATCCGCCCGGAGAATGGAGCGCCTTCGTGATTGCTGAACCCTCGGGCAGCCGCAGGAAAGCCGGGGCCGGTCGCCGGGACAGCCCGGTGACCAGGGCGGCTGTATTGGATGCGGCGCTCGTGATCGTCGACCGCGACGGGGTCGACGGGTTGTCGATGCGACGTCTGGCCGAGGCGGTGGGTCGTGATCCGATGGTGATCTACCGGCACGTGCCGAACAAGGCCGCAGTACTCGACGGTGTCGCGGAAGCGGTGTTCGCCGAATTGTCGGTCGATGCCGCGGCCTCCGATTGGGTTGCCGAAGTGCGCCGCGTCGCCCGGGAGTTCCGGCGAGTGGCGTTGACGCATCCGCGGGTGGTGCCGCTGCTGGTGACCCGGCCGCTGGGTACCCCGCTCGGGCAGCGGCCGCCGGCGGTGGTGCGGCCGCTGGAGGACATGCTCGCGCTGCTCACCCGTGTCGGGTACACCGTGGTCGACGCGTTGCACATCTATCGCGCGCTGTTCGGGTTCCTCTACGGGCACGTCCTCAACGAGTTACAGGAGATCGTGGAACGCCCGGAGGAGACCGATGACCTGCTTCGGCTGGGTTTGCATCGGCTGCCGATCGGTGAGTTTCCGCTCGTCCGCGGCTTGGCGCCGGTGCTGGCGGCCTATGACGGTGCTGTGGAGCTCGAACGCGGGCTGGACATTCTGCTGGCCGGCCTCGCGGCGACCATGCCCGGGCCGCATCCTGCCGCGCTGCGACCGGGGGACGCCGTTCTGCCGGGTCCGGACGATGCGCCCGCGGCCAGGTGACGGCTCACCCCGGGTATTTCTGGCGCGGTGCGGCCGGGACCATGGTGGTGGTGAGGCCGGCCAGCAGGGTATCCAGGCCGCGTTCCAGTTCGGTGCCACCGTCGTAGGCGGCCAGCTGTGATGCGAGTCCGCGCAGCAACGGGAACTCGCCGATCGGTAGATGGTGCAGGCCGAGTCGTAGCAGGTCCGTGGTTTCTTCCGGGCGGGCGACGATCTCCTGTACTTCGTTGAGGACGTGCCCGCGCAGGAACCCGAACAGCGCGCGATAGATGTGCAGAGCGTCGCTTCCGCTGAAATCGGCTCGCGTGAGCAGGTCGAGAATATGTTCCAGCGGGCGCAGTGTGCCCGGCGGCTGCAGGCCCAGCGGCGTGGCCAGCGAACGGGTGACCAGCAGCGGCACCGCCCGCGGGTGCGCCACCGCGAGCCTGCGGAAATCCCGGGCGACCAGTCGTAGCTGGTGGCGCCAGTCGGGGTCGGTGGAGTCGACGGTCAGTTGCTCGAGTACGAACTCGGTGACGCCGTCGAGGAGTGCGGCCTTGCTGGCGGCGTGCCGGTAGAGCGCGGTCGGGTCGCGGCCGAGCCGGTTGCTCAGGCGTCGCATCGACAACCGGTCGATGCTGTCGCGGTCGATGATCTCGAGCGCGGCGGCCAGGATGACCGGGCGGGTCAGCGGATGGGCATCGCGATTCTCGGTGCGATCGTCCGGTCGGTCCCGCCCACCGGACGGCCCGGCTCTCGTCTCGTTCATCGCATACGCCGCCTGTTCATCTGCAAGTTGACAACAACGTAATTCTACATCGTAGACAGACGACGTATTCGAGTCCGGTTTGTGGACACAGCCGGGATCATGCGTGGACCGGTCGGACGATATGGACGACCGCGGCCACGATACGCATCTGGAGACGGGGCCATTTCATGGCCACGACAAACAAGATCACTCACCGAGTTCGGGCAGCGAAGACGAAAACGGCCGAGCGCTGACGGTGCGCCGACTCGCAGATTCGACTGGCGGTGCCCGGGCCGCGGCTGGAGTATGCCGACGCCGTGCCGGCCGAGGCGTTGCTCGCGGTCGGCTCGATACCCGGGAACTGGAAAGCGGCGGCCGGTGTGTCCGGCCCGACGGTTACCGGCGCCGAAGTCAATCGTAGACCTACACTGTTGACACCAAGTCGTGGGCGGCGTCTACTGGACGTACCCAACAGATCCGAGGGATCGTCATGATCGTCATCATCGGACTCGTCATCCTTGTCGCCGCTGTAATCATCGGGGTCGCGGGAGTGTTCGCCAACAGTGGCTCCGCGCACACACTGACCGACGACTTCGCGGTGTTCGGCTACCACGTCACCGGCTCCACCGGGGTGTTGTTCCTCTACGGCATCGTGGTCGGTGGTATCGGAATCGCGGGCCTGGCACTGCTGCTGGCCGGGGCCCGTCGTAGCGCCCGCCGTGGACGTGCCGCCCGCCGCGAACTCAAAGCAGCCCGTCGCGACAACTCGGCCGGCGAGGCGCGCCCGTCGCAGCCGATCGGCGCGGAGCGGGAAGCCTCCACCTACTACACCCACACCGGCACCACCGATATCGCCGATGCGGGGCCCGGTAACGCCGCCGCGCCGTATCCCGGTGACCGGCCCGCACCCCGCCGCCGCGGTTTGGGCCAGCTCTTCGGTCGAGCCGGCGCTCGATAGGCGGGGCGCTCAGGCACCGAAGGCGGGGGCCGCGGCGCGCCCGTCCCGGTGGCCGCGCGCCGACGCTCTGGTCGCCGAATCGGCCGATCTCGACTTCGAGAGCTACGGCCGGGCGAGCACGCCCGGTCGCTCGCATCATGTACAACATCGACGGTCGGCAGCCCGCGCCGAAGCGGACGGCGCTCGGCGGGCGTCCCGCCGGAAATTCGTGCCGGAGCGGTGCGCGAGGGGGGACTCGCACCATGTGCCACGGCGCCGGACCGCCGCCGAACACAGCAGCCACCGCCGCCACGCCGGCGCCGATGGCTCGGAGTGGATTGCACGTAGTTCGCGCCGATCGAAGTGGGACGGTCGTCGGCTCGGGAGCTAGCACCCCAGGGTACGAACCTGCGACCCGTGACCTGGGGTTTCTTGTTAGTCTCGGTTTTCACCTTTTGTCAAAATGCCCGGACCTGCGCAAATGATGCGCAGGTTGGCGCCCCCGGCGGGGCGCATCGCAGATGGGAACGCAGGTGATCGGGGGATTCGCTCCGGTCAGCTGGTGGTCGAGGCAGATTTCTGTCTGGCGTGACTGCACATGATCACCACCGTGAACTCCTTCGACAATGAGCGTCGGCACACTGGGGACTCTGCGGATTCATGCTCGGCGCATCGTCGTCGCCCCGTACTGCTGGGGCGTGCTGGCCGTCCGCCATCGCGGCTTCGAGTGACGGTGTAAGGCTCTGGTTGCTTTCGGCCCCATGGATCGGGACGATGCCGCTGAGCAGCGTTGCGGGCATCACCGCGGAACTCCGGTGACGATGGCCAGCCCGGCCAGATCCCGGACCTGTCTGCCTGCGCGCGCCGCAAGGAGGTGAAGACCGCCGTACCGAACATGACGAGCGGCACCAGTGCTGCCGACCGCATGCAGCGCAGGCTGCGGCGAGGATCAGTGCGATCACACCCAGCTGCACGACCGCTCGAAACGCCACCTTGGCACTCAACAGTCGCTTACTACAGTGATTGTTCCGATCGGAGCAGTGCTGGAAGGCACGCGCGCCTTTCCGAATCGGAACATTTCCGGCCAGGTGCAAGGGCTGAGAGCTCTGCGCGGCCGGGGCATGGGGATCCAGCTGACCGCCACGTTGAAGCAGGTGCCCGCCGAGGACGGGGATCGATGGTCGTATCTACCTCGACAGACTTCTCATCGGGAGTCCGCGCGACTTGCAGGACCCTCTCGACCTCGAGTCGATAGCGGCAATGTTCGGGTTGCACCGCTGGCTGTCGAGGCTGCGCGGCAGGGCGTCAGCTTGCCGAGTTCGAGCGGTACGGCGACACACTGTTCGTTGTGCTGCGCCCGGCCGGGTACGGCGATGACGATGAAAGGGGTCGAGTTCGGCGAGGCGAACATGGGTAGCCCATTCGAAGCTCGATGAGTGTCGCATTTCCTCTGCCGCAGTCGAATTGGTCTGGCCCGAGGACGCCCCGCAGATATCGAACGCGACGATTCCGGCTGCCTCGAACTGCTGTTCGTCGGGGAGAGCGGCAAACGGGAAGGGCTGTGGTGGTGCACAGCTCTATGTCGTAGACATACACCGTTGACACCGGCGGGTTCGGGGCGTTGACTTGGTGTCACACAGTGGCCGTCGGCGGCTGTCATGGCCATGATTTCGGACGCGTTGCCTGGTCGTCGGCGGCTGAAGGCTCGAGGAAGAAGTGTCAGTGTCATGAGTATCAGCAAGAAGATCGCTCATTCCGCCGGGGCCACCAAGGGCAGAATGAAGAAGGTGTTCGGTCGAGTCACCCGTAACCGAACCCTCGAGACGGAAGGCCGCGCCGGTCAAGCCAAAGGAAACCTGAAACAGTCCGGCGCCAAGATCAAAGACGCCTTCAAGCGCTAGCTTCCGGGTGTAACCAACCGTCGCGGACCATCACAACGGGTTCCACCACAAGCAGGGCGATCACCATGCCGGACGACACCGAGTTCTCGGCGTCCTACGACAACTCGGCCACTGCCGTGGCTCGGGTGGCTCAGAACAGTATCTTCGAGCGTTTCGCGCGCGCAGGGTTCGTCATGAGCGGCATCGTGCATCTGCTCATCGGCTACATCGCTGTCCGGATCGCTCTCGGTGGCGCCGGGGGCACCGCCGACCAGTCCGGGGCTATGACGGAGCTGGCTGCCAAGCCCGGCGGTGTCGTCGCACTGGGGGTGGGAGTTGTCGCGTTCTCGCTGATGGCACTGTGGCGGCTGGCCGAAGCGGCACTGGGCAGCTCGTCCGGACCCGACGCCGACAGCACGAAGTCCGAGGTTGTGAATCGCGTCAAGGCATTCTCCTTGGCGGCGGTGTATCTCGCCTTCGCGTTCACTGCGTTCGGATTCGCCCGCGGTGGTGGCGGGTCCAGTAGTGAGCAGAGCACGGGGATCACTGCTCGCATGATGCACACGACCGCGGGCACAGTCGCTCTGGTCGCCACCGGGCTGATCATCATCGCGATCGGTGGCTATCACGTCTTCAAAGGCGCGACCCAGAGCTTTCTGCCGGATCTGAAGGGCACCACCAGCACTCTGGTGCGGCGGCTGGGCACGGTCGGATACGTGGCGAAAGGGCTGGCCATCGCCGCCATCGGAGCGTTGGTGATCCTCGCGGTCGTCCGGTCCGAACCCGATGAAGCCAGCGGTCTCGACGGAGCATTCAAAACACTCGGGGCGCAACCGTTCGGAGCGGTCTTGCTGGTAGCTGCGGGCTCGGGGATCATCACCTACGGCTTCTACAGTTTCGCCATGGCGCGATACACCAAGATGTAGGCGCCCGATGTCATCAGTTCGCCTTCCGTCTCGACCACACACTGGTTCCGTTACCGGCCGGACGAGAAACAGATCGGTCCGGCACATCATGTCGCTACCGGACGCGGTGGGCCGTGCTCGGCACATGTGTGCGGGACTGACGTGGACTCTGGTGTCAGCCTATTTGCTCGCCGAGCTCGTCACTGCTACCGCATGGAAGACGGCCTATGGTTTCCGCCACGACACCATCAGCGATCTCGGTGTCACTACCTGCACCCCGAACGCGTGTTCACCCCTGCATCTGGTCATGAACGCGACGTTCGTCGTGCTCGGATCGCTGACCGTCGTCGGAGCGGTCGGACTCCTCGACTGCATTCCCCACGGACCCCGCCAATGGTCGATCGTGGTCTTAGCTGTCGTCATCGGTGCGAGCACCGCGGCAACCGGGGTGTTTCCCTCCGATGACGGCATCGTCGTGCACGCACTGGCGGTGACGCCGGCCCTCGTATCCCGCCACATCGTGCTGATCTTGCTGACCATCTGGCTGTGGAGAAACTGGCGTATGGCCGCGATCTGGTCGGGGCTCTGCGCTGCTGCTGGGCTGACCGGGACGGTGTTGCTGATGATCGGGCTTCCAGGTCGGCGTGACCGAACGACTCGGGTTCTACCCGCTCCCGGCGTGGATGGCTGTTACCGGGGCCGCCATCGTGCTCACGACTGTTCGCACCGCGATGCCATGGCGACGAACCTTGCGGTGGACCGGTCGTCCTCGATATGTGACTGTTGGCGAAGGCCGATAGGGCGGCCTCGGGCCGGTCGGTCCGGATTACTCGGGTGCGTGACCCGACTTCGTGTCCGGATCGACCTTGTCCGCGCGTTCCCATTCCTTGTCCAGGTCGGCTCGCGAATCCGCGGCATCGCTGCGATGCACGTGTGCCTGCTGGGCAAGCTGCTCGGACTGCGCGGTCTTGGCCTCGGCTTCGGCCTTGGCGGCGCGGCTGCGGGCGGCGATCTCGTCGGTCCGCGCCTCTCGCTGACCGACCTCGAACTCCTGTTCCGTCGCGCGGGCGCGGATACCCTCGGCCTCGACCCGCTGGTGTGCACGCTGTTTGCGCATCAACACCAAGGCGCCGGCCACGAGCGCGATGACGACAACAACCGCGACGACGATGATCACAATCACACTGGTGGTGCTCATCCTGCTACTCCTCGCACCCCCCTTGATTCTAACGCCACCAACAGCCCCGACCACCGACAGTTCACGTTGGCGCGGGGATGCGGTCGTGTGACGTTCGAGCGTTGTGTTTCGCGGTGAGCGACGCGGCAGCAAGAGTTACGTCGGTCAGGGTTTCGAGGGCGAGTCGGTTCTGGTCGAATGGCTCGATGAGCCAGGACCGTAACCCGTCGTCCGGGCCGGGGAGGGCGATCACGCAACCGGGTACGGTCCGTTTGGCCTGATAGGCGAAAAGGGGGTCGAACAAGGGGACATCGTGGTCGGCGGTGGTTGTCGCGAGGAAAGTCCACGATCTGCTGTAGCTGCTGACGATGGTTGGGGGTGTTCAGGCCACGACGCCGGAGCTCGGCGTGGACGCGTTCACGAGTGCCGGTGGGGTGCGAACGGCACCTACCCGTCCGGCCCGGATCCAGATTCGCCTGTTGTTGATCGTGGGATCGAGCCCGCAGGTGCGGTAGCGATGGGCAAATTCGAGAATGCTCAGGTCTGTGTCGATCATTGTGGCCGGGTTCCTTTGCCGGTGTTCGCGGTTGCTTGCTGAGGAGTGGCTGTGGCGGTGGTCAGGCCGGGCCAGCCGATGCCCGGCCACGACGCGGGGAGGATGATCAACCCGTCAAGGACCAGCCGGATGCCATGCTCGGTGCCGTTGAAGCTCATCGTGGCCGTGGTGCAGGGGTCCAATACGCGCACGCCCATGCCTCTGCGACCCGGGCAATAACGCCGCCATACGAGTCGGTGCCGCGGGGTACACCGCCTGCGGGCAGTCCGCCCACTGACCAGGCGTCACCACGAGCGCCAACGGCCGCCTGCGCTGGTCAGCGGCCAGATGCAGTTTCTTGGTGAATCCACCGCGGGAACGTCCGAGGCCGTGATCAGCGGGTTCATCGTCGAAACCACCCGCCGGTTCGACCTGCCGGCCCGGGTCACGGCGGGCCCCGGCAGCGTGCTGATGGGCTCGGGCGATCGTGGAATCCACACTCACTGTCCACTCGATGCCGCCGATCGCGGACGCGCAGTTCGGCTGATGCGGTGGGTGTTCAGAAATCGTGTTGCCGCGACAGCAGGGGCCGGCAGGAGGACCCTGGAAAATGACATGCACCCCATCTCGGTGGGTTGCGCGACCGAGAGGGGGTGCGGGGGCAGGTCGGTTGGGTTATGCGGGGTTGCCGTAGCTCTTGATTTTTTCCAGGGGGTAGGCGGCCATGACCGCGACCGCTAGGCCGTAGACCGTCAGGAGGAGGAGAGCTGGTGTGGGCAGTTGCCGTTCGGGGTCGGCGAGGATGTAGGTGAGGTAGCCGATGGGCGGCAGGCAGAGCACGGCTGCTGCGCTGGCCCACAGGGCTACCATCTTGTTGACCTTCTTGCGGCGGTCGGGGTCGGTGAGCATGTGGTCGGGGAGGTCTTCTCCGTAGCCTTCGGATCTGCTCGTGGCCAGCCCGCGGTAGCCTTTCGCGGCTACGTAGCAGCAGGCAAGGAAGATTATTGCGAATATGAGCGCCATTATCAGTGGACGCACATCTGCCCCCGTTCTTTTCGATTGCTGAATAATTGTGCGGGGAGGTTGGGTAACCTCCCCGCACAATTCATTTGATCTTATCTCACTCGAGCGGGGTGTACTTGATGACCGCTGCGACGACCATGGCGATTGCCTGCTTCTTCAGCGGGCCCGGCAGTGCTTTCCAGACCAGTCCTACACCGGCGCCGCCGAAGCAGCCGACGACGGCGTTGACGACGTAGTCGGGTTGGTCGCCGCCGTTGGCGATGTCCCGCAGGACATCGACGCCGACGCTGGCCAGTGC
The DNA here is from genome assembly GCF_001618425.1 of Nocardia fusca NBRC 14340. Taxonomy (GTDB): domain Bacteria; phylum Actinomycetota; class Actinomycetes; order Mycobacteriales; family Mycobacteriaceae; genus Nocardia; species Nocardia fusca. The sequence continues at coordinate 52,583 of NZ_BDCU01000048.1, read as the reverse complement.
TCCCTGCGCGCAGGAGACGACGGCGGCACTGAGCAGGGCAGCGGGGACGTTGGTGTGCATAGGCCGGTTCGCTGCCTGGAACTGGGTGGCAGCTTGTGGGGCCGCGACGGCGACTCCTGTGCTCGCGGCTGCACCGGCGGCTGCGGCCAGTACAATGCATACTGCAGCGATCGGCTTATGGATTGCCTTCATGGTTTTCCTTTTCCCTTTGGTTGTGAACTGCATAAAGAAGCTGGTGACACAGCTTCCCCGGCGGGTGAGGAGTTGGCGCTCTTCGCCCGCTTTCTCATTTTCTTGCGGATATCGACCTTTCTTTTCGGAGTGTCCGGTCGCATGAGTAATCAGATCGCTGATCCACTGTGGCGGACCGGTGGGAGGTTCAAGGCGCGACGAACCTACGATTTTTCAGGTCCGTCGTTTTCCGGATTCGAGGTGGAGGGCGGGGGCTTAAGGATGGTTTCCCGTGCTGTGCGCTGCGGCCGGAGTCGGCTGCGGGGGGTGGTCATCTTTCGCGGGCCGGGTGGCCGGGGTGGTGATAAGCCCCCGCAGGCTTCCATAGGAGGTGGTATCCGTGGCGGTGGGGGTGGCCGCCACGGTGGGGTGTGTCGGATCCGGGACCGGTGTGCCGGTGTTCGGGGCAACGGTGGCCGTGGTGTCGGTGTCCGTTGATTCCTCGGAAGCGTTTTCGGGGCCGATGGAGTTGCTGGCCTGGGAGTTCAGGTATTCCTCCAGCGTCGTATCGTCGTCATCCTTGCCGGTGTCCACGCTGTCGGAGGGGTCGTCGCCGGTGTCGGGGGCCGGCGAGTCCGGAGTGGTGTCGTTTTCCTCTTCGAGCAGGTCGGTGTCGTCGGTGCCGAGGTCAGGAGCGCTGGGCTGGTTGTCGGCAGCATCGATGATGGCCGCGGTCGCTTCGCCGGTCGCGGTGATGATCTCGTCGAGGTTGCCGGCGAGACTGCCTACCGCGGTGATCATGTCGGGGATCGAGCCGGTGATGGTGCCGATCGCGGTCACCATGCCGGTGATATCGGCGGGTGTCCACACGCCCGGAGTGCCGGTCGCCGCTGGTGGAGTGGCCGCCGAGTCATCCAAGCCCAGGTCCGCGCCATCCAGGCCCGGATACGAGTCGTCTCCGATCTCCGAGCCTGCCAGGCCCACGCCGTCCTCGTCTCCAGCAGTCCGGGGAGAGTCGGTGTTCGTCGGGTCCTCGGTCACGGCGGGGACGCCGGTATTCGTAGCGGCGCCGAGGCCCGCGGTGTCACTGATCTCGGCCGCCGCCGGGGTGGTGGTGAGAGCGAGGCTGGACGGTGTACCCGGATCTTCGGTGTTTTCCGAGGATGTCCGGGCGGGATTCTGTCCGGCAGCCGGGTCTTCGTTGTCGTCGGCGGTGACCGCTTGGGGCAAACCTGCCGCGGTCACGTAGGCGGGCTGGCCGGCGGTGAGAGCCGTGTCGGCCGACGGTGCACCGCCAGGTGACACGAACGCGGTGGGCTCGATGGCTTCGATCGCGGTGAGCAGCTGGTCGTAGGCGCTGGTCACTGTGGTGTGGGTATCGGAGCACAAGGTCGTGAACCGGGCGGTCTTGGCGTCGATCTCGCTGACGAAGACCTCGTCAAGCCAGCTGCGGCACGTCGCTTCCGGATCCGCGCCCTCCATGTGGTAGCCGGGGAGCTCGGTACGCAGCCGGTCCTGCACTGTGTCGCTGGTATCGCCCTGGCCGCGAGCGATGTCGATGATCCAGTCGACTTGCTGCGGGGTCTTGCCTGCTGCGGTCTCGGCGTTGAACTCGGTCTTCGCCGTGTCGGCTTTGTGGCGTACCGCGTTTTCGATCTGGGTGACCGCGGTGCCGGCGGCAGTGTTCACCGCATGCAGGGTGTCGACGTTGGTGCCGATCCTGAGTCCGGCGTCGGCGAGGAACTGGCGGGCGTTGTCAGCGGCAGGGGAGCCGCTCCAGTGGTTGGGCAGGTCCCCGAATCGTGCGGACTGGGTGGCGGCCTGGTCACCGAGCCGGCCTTCCAGTTCTTCGGCCAGGATCGTAGCGATGCCACGCAGGGATTCCAGGTCTGTGCCGCGCTGCTGGTCGTACTGCGCGGCCAAGGCGAAGTGGTCACCACCTGCGGGGTCGTGACCGGTCCATTCGCGATAGCGCGGAAGGAAGACCTCGAAGTACTGCAGACCCACGGCACCGGTGTCCAGGATGGCATCGACGCTGTCGGGGACTGTGGTTCTCATTCGAACGCCCCCGCCACCGCACCGAGGTTGACCGCGGTCGACTGATCGACTCCGGTGCAGCTGCCCGCACTGGCCTGCAGGGCCGACCCGCAGTCGTGAACGCAATTGGCCCAGCAGAACAAGACACGACGCAGCCCTTCCAACCCGGTGGTCAGGCGTTCGCCGGCCGACTGATAGGTGCGGCCCGCGGCGGTTGTCTCGAATCCGCGCACCGCGTCCGCAATACGCAGAGCGGCGTCGTTGACTGTTCCCGCGGAACCGTGCAGGTCTCCGGCGATGCCCTGCACCGCCGCAACATCCATCAACATCTGAGCCTCCCGTGGTAGCGGCCGTGCGCCGCCGTTTCGCCGACCCGGCGAACCCCCAGTCCTCGAGCGTCTACGCCTCGACTCCTGCTTTGTTACTGGCTTTGACGGCACCTCGACGGGATCGGTTCCCGCGCTTCGGAAAAGTTTTCTGGGAGAGCTGAAACCACTGGATAACGGCTTCTACCGGCAACTCGTCGACCGGTCTCGGAAGCGCCTCGGAAGGTGGATCAACGGTGCCACCGCAGGGCCACGTTCCAGCGAGAGGTCACCGCGCCGCGGGAGCGCGCAGGTAGTTGTAGATGGTCTGGCGGGTGACGCCGAATTCGGCGGCCAGCACCGATTTCGATTCCCCGGCCGCGGCCCGCTCGCACAGCTGGGCGATCTGTTCCGTGCTCAGGGTAGGTGCACGGCCGGTGTAGGCGCCGCGGGCTTTGGCGGCGGCGGTGCCTTCGAGCCAGAGAACCGCCGGCACAGACCGGGCGCCGTGGAACCCGAAAGAAAGGAACACCTCACGATGACACCCGAGATCACCAGCCAACAAAAGGATTCAGCCTGTCTGCTTAGCGTGACTTTTCTCCCGGATGCTCCTCAACCCCCGACTCCCTCCACACCGGTCGCTGTCTCGGGTAGGGAACCGGCCACCGACCGATATCGTCGCATCGGACACCGACAGCCCGTCATCACCGCTGGTCCAGGCAACTTCGTTGTTTTCCGCGCGATTACTGTCGGGACCCCGACACGCCCTGATCCCTTCCAAGCCAAGGGAGTCAAGGTCATCCCTCTCCACCGCACCGCCCCACACGGAACCGACACGCGGCGACTTTCAGGGGCAAGTAGCTAGCGCGGGGTGACGCGGGCGACCACGCGGGACTCCGTACCGACGGCGAACCAGAGATCGAGCGACAAGCCCGTCCGGCGGGAGACGAGCCAGAGGTCGTCACCGGAGCGCACCGGCTTCGTGTACTCGATGACAGTACGGTACGAGCCGGATTGCAATTCGGCGTGACCGGCGAGAACCTCCTCGACAGCACTCAGATACACCGCATTGTTCACATGGTGGAGCAGGTCTATGTCAGCGACCCGGAGAGGGAACGGACGACTCTGGACGCCGGGCTCGTCAGCGGGCGGCATCGGGTCGGTGAGCGCGGCCTTCCAGCGCAGACGGTGCTCGGTCGTCATGGCCAGCATCGGGGCCATGAAACGTTCGCTCATTCGGGCCGGAACGCCGGATTCGGTACCGAAATGGATCAGGAAGGCCTCGGTCTCTATCAATCCGCCTCGGCTTCCACACACCTGGACGCGCATGTTGCACCAGCGGTTGGACAAGGCCGAACACCAGCGGCGCAGGGTGAGCTGTTCACCGATTTCGATGGGTTTGAGCACGTCGATCACCGTCCGGCGAACCACCCACCCGAGATGGGCTTCGCCGTCCTCGACGGCAGCAAGATGCTCGAACCCGATGTCCTGCAGGTAGCGGGCGACACCATCGAGCCGCAGGCGCTGGTCAGGAGCAGTGTCGGCAACACGGACCGGCCACCCGGTCTCGAACAGAGTTCCCTCGCTCGGAGGCTCCGGCAACACACTGGGAATGACCATGAATGAATGATGCCAAATATTTGCTACTGAGAGCGTTGGGGCGCGCCGATTCAAATATCGGCAGTCATAAATAAGATGATTCGATAGCCGGAAATACGCCACAACATCAGAGGAAGCGGCACCGCCGTCGGAGACCGATGCAGTGCTCCTCAATCCCACCGCGGCGCGACGACGAAGCCTCGGGGACCGGGACGTACGGTCAGGTCCGCAGCGCCGCTTCGGTATCCAGCAGCGCGGCGACCTCCGACCAGCCGTCCTCGGAAACGATCCCGAAATGGGAGTAGGGCAATCGGCGCGAGGTGATCCGCGCACCGGCGGCGCGCCAGCCCGACAGCTGGGCGGCGACCCGCTCGGCATCGTCCTCGCCACCGGGATCGGCCGCGTACAGCGCCATCGGCCCGGCATAACTCGGTGCCTCGGAGACGGTGACCATACGCAGCAGTTCACCGGCCGCGCCCCGGATGAGCGCCGCGAGATCCGGGGCGTCGTCGGCATATCAACGCGCACCGGGCGCTATTGGAACTGCTGCGAGGCAACGGGAAAATAGAACCAGGGTTCCCTCGGCTCGCAGCCCGATCCCGGGTGAGATCCGGGCGGGTGCTCGGGTCGAGCCGGAACCGGCCGTCGGGGTGGACATCGGACCAGAACAACGGCAACCCCCGGGTTCCGGTAGCAACCAGGGCGTAGGACTGATGAGGTCACGTATTCAACTGTCGACCCACGCATGCCGTGTCCATAAATCAATCGGATACCGAACATTTCGCCAAAGCGGCATCCGGCGCGACCGGCCCAAAATTCAGCTGGCCGGCCCGGCCGGCGTGGCGGAACGCAGGCTGTCAGGAGGCGGGCTGGACGGTCTATGCTCCGAATGTATGTTCGATGATTGGCCTGATGGGGATCACCCATCTCGGCGAACGTCGGCACGGATATGGCGGGAGTCACTAGGTCTGCAGGTGAAAGGCCCATCTGAGTGAGCAGCAGGCGCGCGGCGGCAATTGTGTCGCTCGTAGCGGCAACCGTATTCGGAACAACCATGGGTCACCGGTCCAGCAGGGCAAGTTGGGCGGCCAGGACCCTGCCCGTCGTGGATGGCGGATGAATCAGGAGTTGTTCGCGACTGCGGCGTCCGGCCGGCGGGACACGCTGGCCGATGAGGAGGCCGACTCGGCGTCGTTGCCGGAACGGGATGCGGAAATAGCGGTCAGCGGTGACTTGGACCGGCCCGTCGGCGGCCTTGCCTACGACCAGGAGGTCATCCAGTGGCTGTATCTCCAGGCGTGTTCCCGGCAGCCAGTCGAGTGCGGTCATCACGTATCGGTCCAGGACTCTGCCGGCCTCGCCGAGCGTTGATATGCCGTACAGGACGTCGTTGGGGATCGGGCTGGTCCCGGCGCCTTCGGTAGTGGGCCGCGAATCAGCTGTTCCAGTGGCGCCTGCGGGGGAATCAGTGGGGGGATCACCGTCGACCCCAATCGTGCCCCGTGCAGGGCCCGGCAGGGTTGGGGATGGTCGATCCTGGCAGATCTGCCAGGAGTTCTTGCAGGTGGGTGTGCATTTCCCAGGTCACCTCCGTGTGTTCGAGTGCGCTCGAACACACGGCACGCAAATGCGGCAAATCTGACGTGAATCTGTGCGCGAGGGGGGACTTGAACCCCCACGTCCGTGGACACCAGAACCTAAATCTGGCGCGTCTGCCAATTTCGCCACTCGCGCTTGGTGGTACGACCGTCCAAACTCTACCGGTCCGTCGGCGGATCGCGAAGACGTGGGTGGGTGTTTTGTACTCGCCGGTAACCCCACCAGGGATTATAACGATTCGGTAACCGGCAATATGAGGAGTGCTCACGTTTCGCGGGGGTAAGGACCGGCCCTCACCAGCGGGTTCAAACATGAGGGAGGTTCATGTTTGCGTCGATTCTGGTACATGGGTGCACGAATACTCCTCGGTAGCCGACGCACGGGCAGGTAAACGTGAGGATTCCCTCATGATTTTGTGCCATTCTCGCTGAGAGCAGGCCGATGGGCGTGGACCGCCCGCGTGCGGACTGGGAGCCGGGGAAGTCTCCGAAGACATGTCGCCACGAGAGAAAGTCGAAGCGTCTTGACGATCAACGAGAGCACTGCGTCCGGGGCCGGACACCGGGTGGACGCCGCCGCAGGCAGGACCGTGACCGAGACGAATCGCACGCCGTTGCTGGACCGGTTGCGTGAAGGAACCCCGTACGCGCTCGCCTTCGGTGGGCAGGGCGCCAGCTGGCTGGGCGAACTGGCCGAGATCGGCCGTGACGCCGCCCTGGAACCCGAACTCACCGCACTGGTCAACGAGGCGGCCGCGCTGCTGGGTCCGGTCGCGGACCAGTTGCTGGTGGTGCGTCCGGTGGGATTCGACCCCGTCGCCTGGATGCTGGAGGACGACCTCGCCGACGATGACACCGACACCTCGGACGCGCCGCCGGAGCGGGTGCTGCGTTCGGCCGCGGTATCGATGCCGGGTGTACTGCTGACCCAGCTCGCCGCGCTGCGGGCACTGCGGCTGCAGGGACTGGACCCGGCCGAGATCACACCGGTCGCGGTGGTCGGCCACTCGCAGGGCCTGCTGGCGGCCGCCGCGGTGCGGGCCGCCGGGGAGCAGGACGCGGAGATCCTCGCCATCGCCCAGCTGGTCGGCGCGGCGGCCGGACTGGTCGCGCGGCGGCGCGGCCTGATGCCGGTGGGGGAGCGGTCCTCGATGGTCGCCGTCTCCAATGTCGACCCCGACGAACTGCGGGCAGTGCTCGCCGAGGTCTCCGCGGGTGTGGACCCGATGGCGGCCGCGGTGCTGTCGATCCGCAACGGCCGGCGCCGCGTGGTGCTGTCCGGTACTCCCGATGAGCTGCGCCGGGTGCAGCAGCGCTGCGCGCAACTGCACGCCGAACAGGACCGTGAGCGGTCGGCCAAACAGCGTGGCGGTGCGGTCTTCGCGCCGGTCTTCGAGGACCTCGACGTCGACGTCGCATTCCACCATCCGGCCCTCGCCGACACCGTCGAACTGGTCGCCGGCTGGGCCGGGCAGTGCGGACTCGATACCGAACTCGCCGGCGAGCTGGCCCGCGACATCCTGGTCGAGCCGGTCGACTGGGTCGCGACCGTGGACGAAGTGGTCGGCACCGGCGCCGAATGGATTCTGGACCTCGGCCCCGGCGACCTGCTCTCCCGTGTCAGCGGTGGTTCGCTGAAGGGCAGCGGTGTCGGCATGATCGCCGCGGCCACCCGGGCCGGTCAGCGCAACCTGCTGACCCCGGGTGCCACGCCGGAGGTCGCGCAGCCGTGGACCGCGTTCGCGCCGCGCCCGGTGCGACTGCCGAACGGGCGCATCGTGGTGGAGACCGCGTTCACCAAGCTCACCGGGCGTTCGCCCATCCTGCTGGCGGGTATGACCCCGACCACGGTGGACGCGAAGATCGTCGCGGCCGCGGCCAACGCCGGGCACTGGGCGGAACTGGCCGGCGGCGGCCAGGTGACCGAGCAGATCTTCGCCGACCGGGTGGCGGAGCTGCAGGAACTGCTGCACCCGGGACGGCAGGTGCAGTTCAACTCGCTGTTTCTGGATCCGTACCTGTGGAAGCTGCAACTGGGCGGTAAACGGCTGGTTCAGCGGTCCCGCGCGGCGGGTGCTCCGTTCGACGGTGTGATTGTGACCGCCGGTATCCCGGAGCTCGAGGAAGCCGTCGCGCTGATCGAGGAACTGACCGAGGCGGGGATCAGTCACGTCGCCTTCAAACCTGGCACGGTTGCGCAGATCCGCGCGGTGCTCCGGATCGCCGATGCCGTGCCGGACTACCCGGTGATCATGCACATCGAGGGCGGTAAGGCCGGTGGGCACCACTCCTGGGAGGACCTGGACGATCTCCTCCTCGAAACCTATGCCGAACTGCGTGCCCACGGAAACGTCGTGGTTTGTGTCGGCGGTGGCATCGGGACCCCGGAGCGGGCCACCGAATACCTGACCGGCGCCTGGTCGGCGCCGCACGGCTACCCGGCCATGCCGCTGGACGGTGTGCTGGTGGGTACCGCGGCGATGGCGACGCTGGAGGCCACCACCGCGCCCGAGGTGAAACAGCTGCTGGTCGATACCCCCGGCACCCCGGATTGGGTGGGCGCGGGCACCGCGAGCGGCGGGATGGCCTCGGGCCGCAGCCAGCTCGGCGCCGATATCCACGAGATCGACAATGCCGCCTCGCGCACCGGTCGCCTGCTCGACGAGGTGGCCGGGGACGCCGAGGCGGTGGCGCAGCGCCGCACCGAGATCATCGAGGCGCTGAACGCGACCGCCAAGCCCTACTTCGGCGATATCGCGGCCATGACCTACCTCGCCTGGCTCGAACGCTACGTGGACCTGGCGATCGGGCAGGAGCGCCGCCAGGACTTCGACTGCGGCACCGATCTCGGTGACGCGATCACCGCGGCGACCCGATCGGTGTGGCTGGACATCAGCTGGCGCGACCGGTTCGCCGAAATGTTGCGCCGCGCCGAGGCCCGGCTCGCCCCGGCCGACCGCGGGGAGATCGACTCCCTGTTCCGCGACGAGGACCTGGAAGACCCCGCCGCCGCGCTCGCCACGCTGCGCGAGCACTACCCGACCGCAGCGCAGAGCCTGCTGCATCCGGCGGATGTGCCGTTCTTCATCACCCTCTGCAAGACGCCGGGTAAACCGGTCAACTTCGTCCCGGTGGTCGATCAGGACGTGCGGCGCTGGTGGCGCTCGGATTCGCTGTGGCAGGCCCATGATCCGCGGTACTCCGCCGATCAGGTCTGCGTGATCCCCGGCACCGTCGCGGTCGCCGGGATCACCCGGGTCGACGAACCCGTGGGTGAACTGCTGGACCGGTTCGAGCAGGATACCGCCTACAAGCTGGTGCGCGACGGCCTGGCGCCGACCGCGGTCGACGCCCGCCGGGTCGCCGCGGTGACCAGCGGACCGATCGATGTGGTGCTGGCCGCGCCGGACGTGAACTGGTCCGGCCGGGCCACCGTCAACCCGGTGCACCGGCTCGGCGACCTGCACGAGTGGACCGTGGACGAGAAAGGCGCGGTGCACCCGCCGACCGGAGCCACCCTGGTCGAGACCGAGGGCCCCGAGGCCGAACACAACTACGTGGAGCTGACCGTCCCGCTGTCCGCCGGACATGTGGTGCGCATCCGCATCACGGTGCCGGTGACCGTGTACAACGGCGGCGCGCCGGTGGTGACCGAAGCCGATGCCGACGCGGCCATGTCCGCGCTGCTCGGAGTGGCCGCCGGACAGGCACTGCCGGAGGTCAAGGGCAATGTCGCGCACCTGAATCTGGCCTGGTCGCCGGATCTGGTCGCCGATCACGCCGGCGTCACCGGCGCCGGGCTGCCGGCGGAGCTGAGCACGCTGGGCCGCACGGTGCCCGATGTGCTGGTGGGTGCCTGCTGGCCGGCCGTGTTCGGGGTGCTGGGCGCGGCGCGGACCGCGGCCGGTACCAGCGTGATCGAGGGCATGCTGGATCTGGTGCATCTCGACCACCGGATCGAGCTGCTGCGCGAGCTTCCCGGCGAGACCAGCATCCTCGTGGTGCGGGCCGAATCCGGGACGGTCGTCGACACCGATCTCGGCCGGGTGGTCGAGGTGGAGGTCACCGTCGGTGAGATGCGGGATCAGGGCCTGGACGTGGTACCGCTGGCCCGTCTGACCGAACGTTTCGCCATCCGCGGCCGCACCGGTGCGGGCGAACTGACCGATCCGCCGCGGGCCGCGGGCACCGTGAGCGCCGACGCCACCGAGACCCCGCGCCGCCGGCGCCGGGACGTCACCATGGTGGCGCCGCGGAGCATGGCCGCCTTCGCCGCGGTCTCCGGTGACCACAACCCCATCCACACCAGCGATGCCGCCGCGAAACTCGCCGGCCTGGGCAGCCCGATCGTGCACGGTATGTGGCTGTCGGCCGCCGCGCAGCACGCGGTATCGGCGGTGGACCCGCAGGCATCGGTGCCGGCGCGCACGCTGACCGCGTGGACCACCCGGTTCCTGGGCATGGTCCGGCCGGGCGCCGATATCGATGTGCGGGTGGAACGGATCGCGGTCGACGGCGGCGACGAGATCGTCGAGGTCTCCTGCCGCGCCGCCGGCGATCTGGTGATGACCGCGACCGGACGCACCGCCGCGCCGAAGACCGTCTACGCGTTCCCGGGCCAGGGCATCCAGCGCAAGGGAATGGGCCTGGACGCGCGGTCGCGGTCCAAGGCCGCCAAGGCCATCTGGGACCGGGCCGACAAGCACACCCGGGAGGCGCTGGGCTTCTCGATCCTGGCCGTGGTGCGGGACAACCCGACCTATCTGAAGGCGCGCGGAGTCGAGCACCGGCACCCGGACGGTGTCCTGCACCTGACCCAGTTCACCCAGGTCGCCATGGCGACCCTCGGTGTCGCCCAGGTCGCGGAACTCCGCGAGGCCGGTGCGTTCGTGGAGGGCGCGCTGCTGGCCGGGCATTCGGTCGGTGAGTACAACGCCCTGGCCGCCGTGGCCGGTGTGCTGCCGCTCGAGGCCGTCCTCGAGGTGGTGTTCCAGCGTGGTTCGGCCATGCACGAGCTGGTGCCGCGGGATGCGCAGGGGCGCAGCGATTACCGGATGGCCGCCATCCGTCCCTCGCAGATCGGACTGCCCGACGACGAGGTGATCGGCTTCGTCTCCGGTGTCGGCGAGCAGGTCGGGGAATTCCTCGAAGTGGTGAACCTGAACCTGCGCGGTTCGCAGTACGCCATCGCGGGTACCGTGGCCGGTCTCGACGCCCTGGAGGCCGAGATCGAGCGCCGCCGGGCGGAATTCGGCGGTAAGCGCGCCTTCATCCTGGTGCCCGGTATCGATGTGCCGTTCCATTCCACGGTGCTGCGCAAGGGTGTGCCGGAATTCCGGGGCAAGCTCGAGCAGCTGCTGCCCGAGGAACTGCAGCCGGAGGTGCTGGTCGGGCGTTATATCCCGAACCTCGTGCCGAAGCCGTTCTCGTTGGAGCGGGAATTCGTCGCCGAGATCGCCGACCTGGTGCCCTCGGAGCCGCTCGCCGCCGTCCTCGCCGATTTCGACTCCTGGTCGCAGCGCCCGAGCGAACTGTGCCGCGTGGTGCTCATCGAACTGCTGGCCTGGCAGTTCGCCAGCCCGGTGCGCTGGATCGAGACCCAGGACCTGCTGTTCGGTCAGCTGGGCGTGGAACGCTTCGTGGAGGTCGGCCTGGGCGCCACCCCGACCGTGGCGAACCTGGCGAGCCAGACCCTGAAGCTGCCCGATTTCGCCACCACCACGGTGGAGGTGCTCAATATCGAGCGCGAGGCGGCGGTGGTGTACTCCACCGATACCGACCCGGCTCCGGTGGACGAGCCCGTGGAGGAGGCCGCCGCGGCGCCCGCCGCCGCGGCCGCTCCGGCCGCCGCTCCGGCCGCCGCTCCTGCCGCCCCCGCGGCTCCGGCCGCGACCGGCGGTCCGCGGCCCGACGACATCGCTTTCACCGCCGCCGACGCCACCCGCGTGCTGATCGCGCTGTGGACCAAGCTCCGGATCGACCAGATCGGCCCGGTCGATACGATCGAGGGCCTCTGCGACGGGGTGTCCTCGCGCCGTAACCAGCTGCTGGTCGACCTCGGGTCGGAACTGTCGCTGGGCGCGATCGACGGTGCCGCCGATGCCGATATGGGCGCGCTGTCGGCGACTGTGGAACGCCTCGCCCGCACCTACAAGCCGTTCGGCTCGGTGCTCGGCGACGCGATCAACGATCATCTGCGCAAGGTGTTCGGGCCGTCCGGTAAGCGGCCGGCCGCGATCGCCGAACGCGTGAAGAAGGTCTGGGAACTGGGTGAGGGCTGGGTCAGCCACATCACCGCCGAGGTCTCCCTCGGTACCCGCGAGGGCACCAGCGTGCGCGGCGGTGACCTGGGCGGCCTGGTCTCCGGGGCGCTCTCCGACGGCGCGTCCGTGGACGCCGCGATCGATGCCGCCGTCCAGGCGGTGGCGGCGCGGCGCGGTGTGGCCGTCGCGCTGCCCGCGGCCGGCGGCTCCGGCGGCGGCACCGTGGATGCGGCGGCCCTGGGCGAGTTCACCGAGCAGATCACCGGCAAGGACGGTGTGCTGGCCTCGGCGGCCCGGCTGGTGCTCGAGCAGCTCGGGCTGAGTGAGCAGACCTCCGCGGCGGAGGCCACCGACGACGGACTCGTCGATCTGGTGTCGGCGGAACTGGGTTCGGACTGGCCGCGGCTGGTCGCCCCGGCGTTCGACGCCCGCAAGGCGGTGCTCATCGACGACCGGTGGGCCACCGCGCGTGAGGATCTGGCCCGGCTGTGGCTGGGCGAGGACTCCGTGACCGCGCAGCTGCCGGTCGCCGGGTTCACCGGTGCCGGTGAAGCGGTTGCCGCGCAGGCCGATTGGTGGCGACAGCGGGCCGTAGGCGAGGCGCGTTCGGTGCTGGCCGGTCACTACGAGCGGATCGCCGAGGCGGCGCGCAACACCACCGAAGCCGGCGTGTGGTCCGACGAGGTCGCGGTGGTCACCGGCGCGAGCAAGGGCTCCATCGCCGCCGCGCTCGCCGGGCGGCTGCTCGGTGGCGGGGCGACCGTGGTGGTCACCACCTCGCGTCTGGACGGCAACCGGCTCGGCTTCTACCGTGACCTCTACCGCGCCAACGCCCGCCACGGTGCGGCGCTGTGGGTGGTCCCGGCGAATATGGCCTCCTACACCGATATCGACGCCCTCATCGAGTGGGTCGGTACCGAGCAGGTCGACAATGCCGGTGGCGCCAAGATCAAGACCAAGGACGCGCTGACCCCCACCCTGTTGCTGCCGTTCGCGGCGCCGCGGGTCTCCGGCTACCTCTCGGACGCGGGTGCCCGCGCCGAAATGGAGATGCGGGTGCTGCTGTGGTCGGTCGAGCGGCTCATCGGCGGGCTGTCCACGCTGGGCGCCGACCACGATGTCGACGCGAAACTGCATGTGGTGCTGCCGGGTTCGCCCAACCGCGGCCTCTTCGGTGGTGACGGCGCCTACGGCGAGGCCAAGGCCGCGCTCGACGCCGTGGTCGCCAGGTGGCGGGCCGAGAAGACGTGGGCGGCCCGGGTCACCCTGGTGCACGCGCTGATCGGCTGGGTCCGGGGCACCGGACTCATGGGCCACAACGACCCGATGGTGGACGCCGTCGAACAGGCCGGGGTGCAGACCTGGTCGACCGACGAGATCGCCGACGAACTGCTGAAGTGGGCGACCGAGCAGGCCCGCGCGGCCGCCGCGGCCGATCCGCAGCAGATCGACCTGACCGGTGGACTGGCCGATGCCGATCTGGACCTGGCGGCGCTGGCCAAGCAGGCGCAGGAAGCCGCGGACGCCGAGGAGGCCGACGAGGAGCAGGCCTCGGACGCGCCGCGGATCTCCGCGTTGCCCGCACCGCCGGCGCTGACCTCCGCGCTGCCCGTCCCCGAATGGGGTGCGGTGACCGCCGATCTCACCGATATGGTCGTCATCGTCGGCGCCGGTGAGCTCGGCCCGTACGGTTCGGCGCGGACCCGGTTCGAGATGGAGGTCTCCGACGAGCTGTCGGCCGGCGGTGTGCTGGAACTGGCCTGGACCACCGGCATGGTGACCTGGGAGAACGATCCCAAACCGGGCTGGTACGACACCGAATCCGGGGACTACGTGCCGGAACACGAACTGGCCGAGCGGTATCACGACGCGGTGGTGCAGCGATGCGGTATCCGCCGCTATGCCGACGACGGTGCCATGGTCGACAACAGCAGCCCGCTGATGACCTCGGTGTTCCTGGACCAGGATCTGTCGTTCACGGTCGGCGGCGAAGCCGAGGCGCGTGCCTTCTACGCGGCCGCTCCCGAGCACACGGTCATCACCCCGGTCGCCGATTCCGGCGACTGGACCGTGACCCGCAAGGCCGGCACCGAGATCCGGGTGCCGCGCCGGGCGAACCTGTCGCGGACCGTGGGCGGCCAGATCCCGACCGGCTGGGACCCCACCGTCTGGGGTATCTCCGCGGATATGGCGTCCTCGATCGACCGGGTGGCGCTGTGGAACATCGCCTGCACCGTCGACGCGTTCGTCGGTTCCGGGTTCAGCCCGTCGGAGTTGATGAGCTGGGTCCACCCGAGCCTGGTGGCCAACACCCAGGGCACCGGTATGGGCGGTATGTCGTCGATGCGTTCGCTCTACGTCGACAACCTGCTCGGCGAACCGCGGCCCAACGACATCCTGCAGGAGGCGCTGCCCAACGTGGCCCTGGCGCATGTCGTGCAGTCCTACGTCGGCAGCTACGGCGCCATGGTGCATCCGGTCGCCGCCTGCGCCACCGCCGCGGTGTCGGTGGAGGAGGGTGTCGACAAGATCAAGCTCGGTAAGGCCGAGGTGGTCGTGGCCGGTGGCTTCGACGATCTGGGTATCGAGGGCATCGTCGGCTTCGGCGATATGTCGGCCACCGCGGATTCGGCGGCCATGAGCGCCAAGGGCATCAGCGACCGCTACTTCTCCCGGGCCAACGACCGGCGTCGCGGCGGGTTCGTGGAATCGCAGGGTGGCGGTACCGTGCTGCTGGCCCGCGGTGACGTGGCGCTGGAACTGGGCCTGCCGGTCCTCGGTGTGGTCGCCTACGCCCAGTCCTACGCCGACGGTGTGCACACCTCGATCCCGGCGCCCGGCCTGGGCGCCCTCGGTGCGGGCCGGGGCGGCCGGGAATCCCGGTTCGCCGCCGAACTGCGCAAACTCGGTGTCGGCCCGGACGATATCGCGGTGGTCTCCAAGCACGACACCTCCACCGCGGCCAACGATCCCAACGAGTCCGAACTGCACGAGCGGCTGGCGGCGGCCATCGGCCGGTCCGACGGGGCGCCGTTGTTCGTGGTCTCGCAGAAGAGCCTCACCGGGCACGCCAAGGGTGGCGCGGCCGCGTTCCAGCTGATCGGCCTGTGCCAGGTGCTGGAAAACGGTGTGGTGCCGCCGAACCGGAGCCTGGACTGCGTCGACGACAAGATGGCGGAATACCCGCATCTGGTCTGGGTGCGCGAGGCACTGCGCTTCGGTGACCGGTTCCCGCTCAAGGCGGGTCTGGTGACCTCGCTCGGCTTCGGGCATGTGTCCGGTCTGCTGGCGGTCGTACACCCGGAGGCGTTCGTCCAGGCGATCGAACCGGCCCGGCGGGCGGAGTACCAGCGCCGGGCGCAGGAACGCCTACTGGCGGGCCGGCAGCGGATCGTCGAGGCGATGTGCGGTGGGGCGGCGCTCTACGAGCGTCCGGCCGACCGGCGTCTCGGCGGTGACGGCACCCCGGCGGCGAAGATCCGCGGTCTCGAGGCCGAGGTGCTGCTGTCCGAGGACGCGCGGCTCGGTACCGGCGGGGTCTACCAGGTCGATGGAGCCGGTTGCGAGACCGGACGGTTCGTCGGTGGCGGTTCCGGTGCCGACGTCGCCGGTACACCGTAGGCTGCGCCACTGTGACCATCCTCGGAATCGGCTTGGACCTGGTGACCATCTCCGAGTTCGCCGAACAGTTGGACCGTGCCGGAACGACCATGCTCAGGGAGAGTTTCACCGCCGGTGAGCGGCGCTACTGCCAGAGCAAGGCCACCGATCCGGCCCGTAGTTACGCGGCGCGGTGGGCGGCGAAGGAGGCGGTGCTCAAGGCCTGGGCATCGTCGCGCTTCGCCCGCCGCCCGCAGATCGGGGACAACCCGTACCCGTTGATCGAGGTCGTCAACGACGCCTGGGGCCGGCCGAGCATCAAACTGCACGGCCTGGCCGCGGAATTCCTGCCGCGGGTGCGGGTGCACCTGTCGCTCACCCACGACGGTGACACGGCGGCCGCGATGGTGGTGCTGGAGGACCCGGGTGAGCTGGCCGACCTGATCGAGGGTCGGTCACCGGAGAACTGAACGGATCGGCAACGGCCCGGAGCGAATCGCTCCGGGCCGTTGCCGATCCGTAGTGGCGGCGGGCTCAGCGCTGGCTGGCGGTGCGGGACTCCTTCTCCGCGACCAGGAGATAGGCGACCATGAGCCGTTTGAGTTCGGCGACCGCGTCGGCGTGGCTCTGCTCGTCCTGCACCGAGAAGTTCATCATCGAATAGACCACATGCACCAGTACCTCGGCCATCATGGTGCGCCGGGCCCGCGGCGTACGCGGGGTGAGCGGGCGCAGCATCTGCGAGACGACCTCGGCGAATTCCTTCTCGTGGATGGCGCCGGTGGCCCGGGTGGACGGCGTGGACTGCATGGCCAGCCACACTTCGCGCCGGGACGGGTCGGTCATCCACAGGTTGGCGAGATGGTCGACGAACTGGTTCATATGCCGCAGCCAGTCCAGCGACGGGATCTCGCCGTGGAAGTCGGCCAGCTCCTGCGATACCGCCACCAGGTCCTGCCGGTTCAGCTCGCAGACGATCACATATTTATTGGCGAAGAACTGGTAGAGCGTGCCGATGGGGACTTCGGCCCGGGCCGCGACTTCTTCGCAGGTGAACGATTCGAAACCCACTTCCACCAGCAGTTCGCGTGAGGCCTGCAGTAGTGCGTCGAATTTCCGCTTGCTGCGTTCCTGGGTCGGACGCCGGCGTGGCATCAGCTCTTGCGGGTCGTCCTGGAGCTCCAGCGCAGGGTCCGGACGCCGTTTGGCCCTGGCCTCCGTCCGTACGTTCACCTGTCCCAGGCTAGCGGTAGCGGGAACACCATGGTGCAGAGTATGGAACTGTGACGGCCGGTCTGTCATGTCTCACACTCGCAACACCGCCGATCCGGGCCGCGCAACACTTGCCTTGCGCCGCGCGGATCGGCGGGAAGAACGATCAACTCCGGGTGCGCCTGCGGTATAGGACCAGGGCCGCGATATAGGACACCGCCGCGATCGCGCCCCACCAGACGAGCGCGAGTACCGCGCTGTTGCCGATCGGGGTACCGACGAGGAGCCCCCGCAGGGTTTCGATGACCGGTGTGACGGGCTGGTGTTCGGCGAACCCGCGCAGCCCGCTCGGCATGGTCTCCGGCGGCACGAACGCACTGCTGATGTAGGGGATGAACATCGCGAAGATGGTGAATCCGTTGGCGGCCTCCGGGCTACTGGCGATCAACCCGAAGCAGGCCGAGCACCAGGACAGCGCCAGCACCACGAGGGCGAGCACCCCGGCGGCGGCGAGCCAGCGCAGTGGGTCGGTGGTGGGCCGGAAACCGATGGCCAGTGCGACGCCCACCACGACCGTGGTGGCGGCCATATTGCGCAGCAGGCTCTCGGCGATGTGGCCGGTGAGGAACGCGGAGCGGCTGATGGCCATGGTGGAGAACCGGTCCACGATGCCCTCGGTGATATCGACCGAAACACTGACCGCGGTGGTGGACGCGCCGAAACTGGCGCACAACAGGATGATTCCGGGGACCACGTAGTCGACGAAGGTGCTGTCGCCGACGTTCATGGCGCCGCCGAACACATAGACGAACATCAGCAGGATCATGATCGGTAGCGCCAGTGTGCTGATCAGTGAGTCCGGACTGCGCAGCGTATGGCGCATATTGCGGGCGGTCATGGTGGCCGCGTCCTGCGCGGAGTGGGCGAGAGTGGTCACGAGCGTGGCTTTCTGTGCGGTATCGGGAAGGTCAGGAGGCGGCCGGGAGCGGTGCGGCGGGCCGGCTGGTGAGTGCGAAGAACACATCGTCGAGGTCGGGCGTGTGCACGCCGAGCTCTTCGACGGTGAGGTCGAGTTCGGTGAACCGGTCGAGCAGATGTTTGAGGTGGGCGACCGAGCCGTCCGAGGGGATCTGCAGGGTCAGTTCGGCGAGGTCGATTTCGGCATGGCCGGTGGCCCGGGCGGCGGCCGTCAGGTCCGCCGGGCCGGCGAAGCGGAAGAGGATATGCCCGCCGGGGGTGAGCCGTTTGAGTTCGGCCGGGGTGCCGTCCGCGACGATGCGGCCGTCGTGCAGGACCGCGATCCGGTCGGCGAGCCGGTCGGCCTCCTCGAGGTACTGGGTGGTGAGGAAAACGGTGACGCCGTCGTCCACCAGTTCCCGGATCACCGTCCACAGCTCGCGGCGACTGCGGGGGTCGAGGCCGGTGGTGGGCTCGTCCAGGAAGACCACCTCCGGGCGTCCCATCAGGCTCATGGCCAGGTCGAGGCGCCGGCCCATACCGCCGGAGTAGGTGTTCGCGGGACGGTTCGCGGCGTCGGTGAGG
This sequence comes from Nocardia fusca NBRC 14340, assembly GCF_001618425.1. Classification (GTDB taxonomy): domain Bacteria; phylum Actinomycetota; class Actinomycetes; order Mycobacteriales; family Mycobacteriaceae; genus Nocardia; species Nocardia fusca. The sequence continues at coordinate 34,256 of NZ_BDCU01000048.1, read as the reverse complement.
TCGAAGCGCTCGAGTAGTTCGGCGGTGCGCTGCCGGGTGGCGGATCTGCCCAGGTGCAGCAGGTGGCCGACCATATGCAGGTTCTCGGCGCCGGTGAGCACCTTGTCGAGCGCGGCGTACTGGCCGGTGACTCCGATGGCCGCGCGGACGCGGTCGGGTTCGCGGACCACATCGTGGCCGGCCACCCGGATCGTTCCGGTGTCCGGGGCGGACAGGGTGGCGAGGATGCGCACCATCGTGGTCTTCCCGGCACCGTTGGGGCCGAGCAGGGAGAACACCGATCCGGGAGGGATATCGAGGTCGATACCGGCGAGGACGTGATGGTCGCCGAAGGTTTTGGTGAGGCCGGCGAGGGAGATGGCGGGTGGGGCGGTCATTGGCGGACTCCGTTCCAAAACTGTATGCCAGCTAAACTGTATATGGCATATATTCTGTTTAAAGAGTACACAGTTCAGGGCGGAGCGCAAGATGCGTACTCCGGGTGGTGTAGTAGGTGCTCGAGGCCGCCGCCACCGGCCCACGGGTGACGGTGCCCGCTGCCGCGGACCGCAACGGAAGGAAGTCGATGGCGAGAGCCGGCGCTGGCGAGGACGGGCCGCACCCGGAATCGGAGACACCACGCGAGAAGAACACCGGGCCGTGGGCCGCGGGCCCGGACAGCCCGCCGCTGTCCAGGGCCGTCGAACTGATGTGGGGGCTCGCGCCGGTCGGCACCCGCGGTCCCAGGCGCGGACTGAGCCTGGAACAGATCGTCGACACCGCCATCGAACTCGCCGACGAAGAAGGGTTCGAAGCCCTCTCGATGAACAAGCTGGCCGAGCGGCTCGGCTTCACGGCGATGTCGCTGTACCGCTATGTGGACAGCAAGGCGACACTGCTGGAGGTCGCATTGGACCGGGTGGTCGGCATGCCGCCGGAGATTCCGTCGGGTACGCCATGGCGCGAGGCGCTGGAGCTGTGGGCGCGGGCGGAGTACCGCGTCATCAGCCGGCATACCGGCTGGCTGAACGTGCGGATGAGTGCGCCGCCGCTGGGACCCAACAATATGGCTTGGCTGGAGACAGGCCTGGCCGCGCTGGGCGGGACCCGGATCCCCGAGGCGCTGAAACTACAGCTGGTGATGAATCTGTCGCTGTACATCATCGGCCGGGCCCGGCTGGCCGAAGAGATCAAGGCGGAAGAAGAAGGCTCCGAGGGTGATTGGGGGATCATCGACCGGCTGGACCCGGGCCGGTTCCCCGCCCTCACCGCGGCCGTACGGGCCCAGGCATTCGAGCAGGACGATCAGCAGTGGGCGACACTGTTCTTCGATACCGGACTGGGACTCCTGCTCGACGGCTACGAGCGGCTGATCGCCTCCTACGAATGACCACCCGGGCCGGGCCCGGGTGGTCGCGGATCAGACCGAGAGATCGCGGCGGAGTTTGGCGACGTGCCCGGTCGCGCGCACGTTGTACTGCGCCACCTCGATCTTCCCCTCGGCGTCGACGAGGAAGGTCGAGCGGATGACGCCGGTCACCTTCTTGCCATACATGGTTTTCTCGCCGAAGGCGCCCCATGCGGTGAGCACCGTGCGGTCGGGGTCGGACAGCAGCGGGAAGTTCAGCTTCTCGGCGTCCCGGAACTTGGCGAGCTTGGCCGGTTTGTCGGGGGAGATACCGATCACCTCGAGACCGGCGGAGTTCAGTTCGCCGAGACTGTCCCGGAAGTCGCAGGCCTGTTTCGTGCAGCCGGGGGTGCTCGCGGCGGGGTAGAAGTACACCACGACCTTGCGGCCGCGGTAATCGGCGAGCGATACCTCGTTGCCGTCGGCATCGGGAAGGGTGAATTCCGGTGCCGGGTCGCCGGGGGAGAGTCGCTGGTTGTCGGTCACCCTCGCTACCGTAATCGACCCGCCGGGTTCCCGGCCGCGTACTCGCAGCGGCGATCCGACGGGTAATCCGCCGCCCCGCGGTGTGCCGCCCGGCCGTGCCCGGAAACCGCGCACCGGGCGGATCGCGGGCGGGGATGAACAACCGGCGAGTGTTGTGCCCGCGGATACACTCGAGCGCGGGCCCCGGCCGATCCGTGGACGGACAAGCGGCCCAGGGGTGGAACATCGGCCGCCTACGAGCGCGGCAGACCAGTTACAGGAGGCGTGAAGGTGGCAAAGGATACCGAGCGGATCGAGCAGGAGATCGAGGCCGCGCGGGAGCGGTTGGCCAGCACTCTCGACGAGATCGCCGTGCGGGCCGATCCGCAGCGGATCGCGGAGGGGACCAAGCAGCTGGCGTTGGCGAAGGTGAACGAGCCGAAGGTGAAATACACCCTGATCGGTGTCGGCGCGCTGCTGGCCGGTGCGCTGCTGTTCAAGATCCTGCGCTGATCCGGGTATCGGCCCGGAATACAGAACACCCGGTGACAGAAGCTTCTGTCACCGGGTGTTCGTGCGCAGTACCCGTGGATCAGACGGTGGGGCAAGCGAACCCGTCGCCGTCGGGATCCAGGTGGGGGGCGAAACCGGGCTCACCGCGGAAGATCGGCGCCCGGCCCGCGGCGCGTGCTTCGTCACAGTTCTTGAAGGCCCCGCCGGCCGAACCGGTCTGCGTCAGCTGGGCCGAACCGGTCGCGCCCAGCACGGCGTCGGCCGCGGAGGAACCGGTGCCTGCCAGGGAGGGCAGTCCGATCGGGCCGGCGGCGCTCGCGGCGGGAGCGGCCAGAAGAGTCAGCCCCGCGGCGGCGGCGCTGACATAGAGCTGGCGTACGTTCATGAATTCCTCTATGTCTGCTGGGGAGTGGATCTGCGTTCTACCAGAACGCGCGGCTTCCACTGTTGTGAGGGGCGGGTCGATTGTCAACTCGTATGGCCTGGATAAGACAGGGGAAAACGGACACCGGGTTGGGTACTCCCCGGATGCTGTGGCGTATCGCACCACAGTGGCGAAGTTCTCCGCGCCGTACGCCGACGTTTCGCCGTAGACAACACATTGTGATAGGGATTCTGCTATGTCCGAGGCTCGTACTCCGCTGCTGTTACTCGACTCCCCCCGGGTCGGCCGGAGAAAGAGATAGGTCGGAGAAAGCAGTTGTTGCGAATCAAGGACAGTGATGTCACCGGTGGCCTGTCCGCGCCACCTTCCGCGGCCACGGCTCGCCCCGCCGATTACCGGCTGGATCTGGACGGCCTGCGCGGGATAGCGATCGCCCTGGTCGTCGCGTTCCATGTGTGGTACGGCAAGGTCTCCGGCGGAGTCGATATCTTCCTGGTCCTCTCGGGCTTCTTCTACACCGGCATGCTGCTGCGCCAGGTGGAACGGACCGGTGCGGTGGGACTTCGGCAGACGGCGGTGCGTACCGCGCGCCGGCTGCTCCCCGCCCTGATGGTGGTGCTGGCCCTGGTGGCGGTCGTGACCGCGCTGTACCGGCCGTACTCGACCTGGGGCAATATGTCCGGTCAAACCATCGCCACCGCCTTCTATTACCAGAACTGGTATCTGGCGCAGTCCGCCGAAAGCTATCTGGCCGCGGACCCCGCGGTCAGCCCGCTGCAGCATATGTGGTCGATGGCGGTACAGGGTCAGTTCTACCTCGCCATCGCGGTGCTGCTCGCGGTGATCGGCTGGGTGTGTGTACGGCTGGGCCGGGCCTCGGCGGTGCGCCCGACGATCGCGGTGCTGGCGCTGGTGCTCGGTACCGGCTCCTTCGTCTATGCCGCCGTATGGATGACGAAGTCGCAGGAATGGACCTACTACGACAGCGGTGCCCGGGCCTGGGAGCTGCTGACCGGGGCGCTGCTGGCCGCCGTGCTGCCCTGGGTGCGGATCGCCGGAGGCCGGGCCGCCCGCGTCCTGCTGACGCTCGTCGCCGCCGCCGGACTCACGGCGGTTCTCGTCTGCGGTGTGCTCTTCGACGGCGCCCGCCAGTTCCCGGGGCCGGCCGCGCTGTTCCCGGTGGGCGCGGCGGTGGCGCTGATCGTCGCCGGTGTCCGTACCGAGAGCGGCTGGCGGTCGGTCGTCTCCCGGCTGCTCGCCTCCCGCCCGATGGTCGAACTGGGTTCGATCGCCTATTCGCTGTACCTGTGGCATTGGCCGCTGCTCATCTACTACCTGGTACAGACCGGAAAACCGCATGCCGGTCTGGGCGGTGGCCTGCTGGTCATCTCGGCGTCGCTGGTGCTGGCGGTGCTGACCAACAAGTTCGTCGAGGAGCCGCTGCGGTTGCGTTCCGGGCGGACCACGGTGACCCCGGTCTGGCAGCGTCGTATCCCGGCCGTGGCGGTGAGCCTGGTGGGCGCGCTCGTCCTCGGCTCCTGCATCTCCTGGCAGGTGGTGATGGCCCGCACACCCTCCGAACCGGTGGAAGCGCTACCGGTGAACGAGTACCCGGGTGCGGAGGCACTGTTCGCCGGGGCGGCGGTTCCGGTGGCGAAACTGCGTCCGTCCATCCTGGAGGCGTCCAACGATCTGCCGGCCCCCACCCGCGACGGCTGTATCTCCGACTGGTTCAACAAAGAGATCGTGACCTGTACCTACGGTGATCCCAACGGGTCGCGCACCATCGCCATGGTCGGTAACTCCCACGCCGAGCACTGGATGCCCGCCATGGACGCGTTGGCCCAAGTACACGACATCAAGGTCGTCGTCTACCTGAAGATGGGTTGTTCGCTGAACATCCGCGACGACGCCCAGTACCGCGGCCTGGACATCTCCGATTGCCGCGATTGGTCCCGTCAGGTGATCGATCTGCTCGCGTCCGACCCGCCGGATTGGGTGTTCACCACCGCCACCGCGCCCATCTGGCCCAGCGGCGGCGATGTGGTCCCGGCCGAGTACCTGGATGTGTGGGCGGCGCTGGCCGAACGCCACCTGAACGTGCTCGCCATCCGTGACACCCCGTGGCTGCGCAGCCCGACCGGTGTCCGCTACAGCGCCGTGGACTGCCTGGCCGCCGGGGGTGACAGCGCCACCTGCGGTATGCAGCGTGCGACCGCGCTGGCACCGGTGAACCCGGCGCTGGTGCATGCCGCGGCGTTCCCGAATATGCGGCTGCTGGATCTCACCGATTCGGTGTGCGGACCCGAGATCTGCCGGGTGGTCGAGGGCAATGTGCTCGTCTACCACGACGAGCACCATCTCAGCGCGAGTTATGCCCGGACCCTGGCTCCGGAGTTGGAGCGGCAGATCGGGACGGCCACCGGCTGGTGGTGAGACCCGGGCGCCGGTGCACTGCTCCCATCGGCTCGCCCGGCACGCGGCCCACGTGACCTGCACGGTCACGTCGGCCGCGGCTCTGCGGGGGAGTGGGCCGGTGGTCACCAGGGGGTGATCGGTGGCTTCACCCAGAGCAGCTTCTCGTCGGTATGGTGCCGCGCGGCCGCCGGATGGCCGGGGTGCCGCGCCGCCCAGGCGGCTTTCTCGTCCAGCAGACGCGCCACCGAACGCCAGGTCTCCTCGGTACCGGGTGGATTGGCGCCCGCCGCCCGGGCGAGCTTGCGCCGTACCGCGGCGGATATGCCGAGCAGTTCGGAACCCGAGATGTCCCGGTCCCACAGATAGCCGGCCAGCTGCCGCGCCTTGGCGGCCCGGCCGGCCTCCGCGGCCGGGGAATGCGCGTAATCGGCCATGAACAAGTGTAGAAGGTTAGCGGAATCCGATACCAGGACAACGGTTTCGCCTCCGCCGCGGGGGTTGTGGGCCGGAGACGGAAATGCGCGATGCCGCCCGGATCGGACGGCATCGCGCACCCACTTCGTTGTGGTTCCCCGCCGATTCGGCGGGTCGCCGCGACCGTGCGTCGTTGCGCGGCGCGGACGATCTGCGGGGGTAGCGGCCGTGGCCTGGGACAACGTTGTCCCGGGCCGAATGTCCGGGACCCTCACCGTGGTCCCGTCATCCGGGGATCCGCCGCGGCCGGCGCTCCGTTGCGCCACCCCGCCGATCATGGAATTTTCTCCGGGCCCGTACCGGACCCGTTCACCTCACCGCTGCTCCGGAGGGTGTACATCCGTGGCCGGGATCACGCGGGCCCGGCCCGCCCCGCCGGAGACGGGGACAGACAACTCAGTACGCGCTGTTGACGTTGTCCATGGAGCCGTACCGGTGGGCGGCGTAGTTGCAGGCCGCCGCGATGTTGGAGACCGGGTTCCACACGTCGTAAGGGGTGCCGGGCACGTGGTACGCGGCGAAGGTGGGGTCGATCACCTGGAGCAGGCCCTTGGAGGGGATGCCCATGGCGGCATTGGAGTCCCACAGGTTGATGGCGCCCGGATCACCCGAGGATTCCCGCAGGATGTTGCGCTTGATGCCCTCGAAGCTGCCGGGGATGCCGTTCGCGGCCATGATGTCCATGGCTTCGTGGATCCAGCCGTCCAGGTTGTTGGGGTAGACCGGGGCGGGCGCCGGCGCGGGTGCCGCTTCGGGGGCGGGGGCCGGAGCCGGAGCGGCCAGCGCTTCGGGGGCGGGCGCCGGAGCCGGGATGATCTCGGCCTGGGCGGCGGGCGCGGCGATGGCGGTCGCTTCGGTGGTCACGGGGGCGGGCGCCTGCTCGGCGACCATGGCAACCCGGCTGGGGGAGCTGTCGTCGGCCATGGAGACCGCGGAGGAGGCGGTGACGGCGACGATGCCGGCCGTGGCGAGGGCGAAGCCGAAGACTTCGCGCTTGGTACGACGGCGCAGGCTGGGGAAACTGTGGGAAGGCATGATCGGATTCGGTTCCTTGTTCGGTCTCGGGATCCGGCCCGGTTCGGGCAGCACGGATCTTCGGTGCGAGCAGGTGGCCCGCGACCGGAAAAACATGACTGTGCTGTTGTCGGGTTCTTTTGTGTGACACCGAACGCAGGCCGGTCCGGGTCCGGATGGCGCTTGATCGCGGTTACCGGGTGGTTTCCCGGTCCGCCGCGCCCGCAGGAACTCCACACTGTGGTGAAGTCGAGTGGACTCGAGTTCGACTATCGCGATACCGTTTGTGGTTGTCGCGCCGGCGAGTTTTCGCGGTTGTTTCCAACCCTGTGTCCACAACATCGCGGACTAGCCGAACTTCAGGTCGTTTATGACCGGATCTCAGAATGGTCACAGTAGGTGAACAGCAGGTAAACGGAGCCTGAGAAAATCTTAAGTGCGATCTTGAAGTGGGAAATGAACACGTTGCATCTCCGCGACGACCTGGGGAAATGGTACTAAACCTCTTGTGGCGCAGGACACAAAATTTCTGATCGGTAACGATGGATTCAGGTGTTCGTGATGGTTCCGTGATGGGAAAACGGGGTGGTCGCGTGGGTGCTGCCCGGGTGCGCCGGCCCCGGGGATGACCGGCTTTCCCACAGTGGTGCGCTTCCGGGGGTGGAACGGTGCCGCGGCGAAATGGTGTGATGAGGTCATGGAGGCCCGGCGGCCGGGTCGCCGCGGGGCCGGACCGATATCGGAAAGAGGGCCCGCGATGTACTCGACGCCGAGTTATCCGCAGCTGTTCACCCCGCTCGAGGTCGGGCACACCACACTGCGCAACAGGGTGGTCATGGGGTCCATGCACACCGGCCTGGAGGACCGGGCCTGGGATACGAACCGGCTGGCCGCCTATTTCGCCGAACGCGCCCGCGGTGGGGTCGGCCTCATCATCACCGGTGGTTACGCCCCCAATCGCACCGGGTGGTTGCTGCCGTTCGGCGCGAAACTGACCAACCGGACCGAGGCCTACCGCCATCGGGTGATCACGCGCGCGGTGCACGAGGCCGGAGGCAGGATCGCGCTGCAGATCCTGCACGCCGGGCGCTACGCCTATGTCCCCGGCAGCGTGTCCGCCTCCTCGATCAAGGCACCGATCAATCCGTTCCGCCCTCGCGCTCTTTCCGACCGTGGAATTCGGCGGACCATCGACGATTACGCCCGGTGCGCCGAACTCGCACGTTTCGCGGGGTACGACGGGGTCGAAATAATGGGCGGGGAGGGTTATTTCATCAACCAATTCCTCGCGCCACGCACGAATAGACGAACCGATCGCTGGGGTGGTTCCGCCGAGAATCGCCGGCGGCTCGCGGTGGAAATCGTGCGGCGCACCCGGGCGGCGGTCGGTGCCGATTTTCTGATCGTCTTCCGTTTATCGATGGCGGAATTGGTGGAGAACGGGCAGACCTTCGATGAGATCCTTACGCTCGCCCGGGAATTGGAGAGTGCGGGCGTCGATATTCTCAATACGGATATCGGCTGGCACGAGGCGCGAGTGCCCACGATCGTGACCTCGGTACCGCGCGCGGCCTTCGTCGAGTTCACCGCGAAGATCACCGCGGCCGTGGGGATCCCGGTATGCGCCTCGAACCGCATCAATATGCCCGAGATCGCCGAGGAGATCCTGACCCGCGGCGACGCCCAGCTGATCTCCATGGCCAGACCGCTGCTGGCCGACCCGGAATGGGCCGACAAGGCCGCCACCGGCCGCACCGACGAGATCAATACCTGTATCGCCTGCAACCAGGCATGCCTCGATCACGCCTTCCAGCACCGTACGGTGTCGTGCCTGCTGAACCCGCGGGCCGGCCGGGAAACCGAACTCATCCTGCTGCCCACCCGGCGCGTGAAGAGCATCGCGGTGGTCGGGGCCGGGCCGGCCGGGCTCTCGGCGGCGGTGAATCTGGCCGAGCGCGGCCACCGGGTGGACCTGTTCGAGGCACTCGACCGGATCGGCGGGCAGTTCGATATCGCGCGCCGGATTCCGGGCAAAGAGGAGTTCGACGAGTCGATCCGCTACTTCACCCGCAAATTGGATCTCACCGGTGTGCAGGTGCATCTGAACACCCGTGTCACCGCGGCCGAACTGATCGACCGGCGGTACGACGAGGTCGTCCTGGCGACAGGGGTCCGGCCGCGTATCCCCGATATCCCGGGTATCGACCATCCGATGGTGCTCTCATACGCGGAACTGGTACGGGACGGCAGAGCGGTGGGCAAGCGGGTCGCGGTGATCGGCGCCGGTGGAATCGGTTTCGACGTGAGCGAATACCTGGTCGTGGACGGGCATCCGGCGCTGAAACCGGACGAGTGGCGCGAGGAGTGGGGTGTCGATACCGACGACGAACAATTACGCGGCCAGTTGCGCGCCGCCCGCCCGGCGCCCGCGGCCCGCGAGGTCGTGCTGTTACAGCGCAAGGACACGGCCTTCGGAAAAGGGCTCGGGAAAACGAGCGGCTGGGTCCATCGGGCGGCGCTGAACGCCAAAGGGGTCGAGCAGATCGGCGGGGTGAACTACGAGCGGATCGACGACGCGGGGCTGCACATCAGCTTCGGTCCGAAGCGCGAGCGGGCTCGGGTGATCCCGGTCGACAATGTGATCGTCTGCGCCGGACAGGAATCGGTGCGTGACCTCGAATCGGAACTGATCGCCGCAGGGGTGCCGACACACCTGATCGGCGGCGCCGAACTGGCCGCCGAACTCGACGCGAAACGGGCCATCGAGCAGGGCACCCGGCTGGCCGCGCGATTGTGAGGGCCACTCGATAATCGCTTTTCCGGCCTGTAGCGGCGCGGTAGGCTGGCGGCTTTGTGTCCGCGCAAAGCAGGGGGGTGACCGTGTCGGCCACTGCGGTCGATCTCCGGGGTACGGCCGGTGTTTACTGGCGGCTCGTGGTGGCGGGGTTCCGCCGGCAGTGGCGGTACAAGCTGGCCATGTTCGGTGGGCTGTTCACCAACTGTGTGTTCGGCTTCGTCCGCGCGTCGGTGATGGTCGCCGCGATCGAAGCCACCGGCGGGTTCGGCGGATACGATGCGGGCAGTATCGGTGCCTACGTCTGGATCTCCCAGGGGCTGCTCGGCGCGCTGCAGTTCATGGCCGCCGAACTGGAACTGGCCGAACGGGTCCGTAACGGTGATATCGCGATCGATTTCCTGCGGCCGGTCGATGTGCAACTGGGTAATCTCGCCGCCGATCTCGGCCGGGCGTTGTGCACCCTGCTCCCCCGGGGGATACCGAGCCTGCTGGTCGGTGCGCTCACCTTCGGATTGGTGTTCCCCAGCACGCCCGAGTCCTACCTGCTCGGTCTCCTCAGTGTCGTTCTTGCCGCGGCCATCTCGTTCCTGTCCCTGTTCGTGCTCACCACCGCCGGATTCTGGGTGGTGGAGACCCGGGGGCTGCGGACGCTGTATCAGGTCGGCGGACCGTTCCTCGCCGGGCTGTTCGTCCCGGTGCACGTCTTCCCGGACTGGCTACGGCGTATCGCCGAGTGCACGCCGTTCCCGTCGATGCTGCAGGTACCGGTGGATGTGCTGTCCGGCCGGGTCACGGGCTGGGATGCGGCGCAGCTGGTGGGTACGCAGGTCTGCTGGCTGCTGGTCGTCCTCGTGCTGGGCCGCGTCCTGCTGGCCGCGGGGCGGCGGAAACTGGAGGTGCAGGGTGGTTGAGACCGCCGTGCGTCCGCCGGAGAACCGGCGGGTTCCCGCCGGCGACCGATTCACTCCCTATGCTGCGGTTCTGCGGTCCCGGATCCGGGCGCAGCGCACCTATCGGTTGTCCTTCGCCAGCGATATGGCGGGGGCGACCCTGGTCGGGCTGGCCGAATTCGCCGAGGTATGGGTGATATTCCATCAGGCGAAGGTGCTGGGCGGGCTGGACCTGGACGCCGCGCTGCTGCTGTTCGGTCTGAGCAATCTGGCCTTCGCGCTGGCCCAGCTGGTGTTCGGCCACCTGGACAAACTGCCGAAGCTCATCCGCCTCGGGCAGCTCGATATCTACCATCTGCGCCCGCAGCCGGTACTGCTGCAATTGATCACCAGCGATTTCTCCCTGCGCCGCCTGGCCCGGGCCACGGTCGCGCTGGTGGTGCTGACCGTCGGACTGGTACGCAACGAGATCGATTGGGCGGTCGGGTCCGTGGCGCTGATCGCGCTGACGGTGGTGAGCGGCACCGTCCTGTTCGGCGGTCTGTTCGTGGTGGCCGCGGGTTGCCAGTTCTTTCTGATCGACGGGGCGGAGATGACCAACAGCTTCACCTACGGTGGATCTTTCGCGGCGACGCAACCCGCGTCGATCTTCCCCGCACCGTTGAAACTGCTGTTCTGCGTCGCGATACCGGTGGCGTTCACCGCCTACCTCCCGACGCTGGCACTACTGGATCTACCCGGCCCCGCCGGGATGCCGTCCTGGCTCGCCTGGTGCGCGCCGCTCGCGGCGGCGTGGGTGTGGGTGCTGGCGTGGGTGATGTGGCGAATCGGGACGAAGCACTATCAGAGCGGCGGTGGCTGAGATGGGGTACGACGGTACAAATGGCGATACGATCATTGAGGTCGACAGGCTGACCAGGTGTTTCACCCGCCGGACCGGGAAGGGGCTGCGTTCGCGCCGCGAGGTGGTCACGGCGGTCGACGCCATGACCTTCCGGGTCGAGCGCGGCGCGGCGGTCGGCTATATCGGCGCCAACGGCGCCGGGAAGTCGACCACGATCAAAATGCTCACCGGCATCCTGGTGCCGACCTCCGGCTCGGTGCGCACCTGCGGTCTGGAACCCATCCGGCAGCGCCGGGAACTGGCGAGCCGGATCGGCGTCGTATTCGGGCAGCGTTCCCAGCTGTGGTGGGATCTGCCGCTGCGGGAATCGTTCACGATCCTGGCCGCGATCCACCGGCTCGACCCCGCGGCCGGGCGGGCGCGCACCGCGGAACTGGTCGACCAGCTGGAAATGGCCGATACGCTCGACACGCCGGTCCGGCAGTTGTCGCTGGGGCAGCGGATGCGCGCCGAGGTGGCCGCGGCGCTGCTGCACTGCCCGGAGTTGATCATCCTCGACGAGCCCACCATCGGGTTGGATGTGCTCTCCAAACAGCGCCTGCGCGAATTCCTGCGGACCGAACGCGCCGAACGCGGCACCACCCTGGTGCTGACCACCCACGATATGGGCGATATCGAGCGACTCTGCGACCGGGTGCTGGTGGTGGATCACGGGCGATTGGCCTACAACGGCTCGTTGCCCGGACTCGGGGCGACGGTGGGCGCGCAGCGGGTGCTGGTCGTCGACCTCGCCGCACCCGCACCGGCCCTCGACGGCCTCGCGGGTGCCGAACTGATTTCGGTCGAGGCGGAGGGTATGCGGCAGCGGCTGGCCTTCGACGCCGAGACGACCACCGCCGCGCAGCTGCTGGCCGAGGTATCGGCCCGGGCCGAGGTACGCGACCTCTCGATCGAGGAGCCCGATATCGAGGACATCGTGCGGCGGATCTACGAAACCGCGCGCTGAAAAACGAGGTGCCGGGCCCCAGCGGGACCCGGCACCGGCTTATCACCTACGAGCATCACATCGAGGCGTTGCCCGCTTTCCATTCCGGCCACGGAATGTTCCAGTCACCCAGCCCGTCCGTTCCGGACAGGACCGGGCCGACCGTATTCGTCACGATGGCGATATCACCGCGTTTGGCGGTGTTGTAGACCCACTGGGCATCCTCGGGGCTGAGATTGAGGCACCCGTGGCTGGTGTTGGTATTGCCCTGCGCGCCCAGCGACCACGGCGCCGAGTGGAAGAAGATCCCGCTGTAGGACATCCGGGTGGCCCAGTCCACGTCGGTGCGGTACCCGTCGGGTGAGTTCACCGCGACACCGTAGGTGGAGGAGTCCATGACGATGTGTTCGTGCCGGTCCGCCAGGATGTACACCCCGTTGTTGGTGGGTGTGTCGTCCTTACCCATCGAAGTCGGCATGGTGCGGATGATCTGGCCGTTTTTCTCGACGGTGACCATCTTCGTGTTGTCGTCGGCCTTGAAGACCACCGCGTCGCCGATGACGAAGTTCGAGTGGATGTCGTCTTGGCCGTAGAGCCCGTTGCCCAGGTCCTTGCCGTAGACGTTCACATCGATCGTCACCTTGGTGCCCGGGGTCCAGAAATGTTCGGGCCGCCACCGGACCTCACGGTTGTTCACCCAGTAGAAGGCGCCCTCGACCGGCGGATCGGTCTTGATGGTGATGGCGTCCTGCGCGGCCTTGCGATCGGGGATGTTCTCGTCGAACTGGACCGCCACCGGCTGGCCGATGCCGACCACTTCACCCTCGCCGGGCACCAGATACGGCTTGGTGACATTGCCGGGCGCGGTTGTGGTGAAACTCATACCGGCGGTCGACGCGCCACCCAGACCGTTGGCGCGGGCCTGCAGGCGGTAGGTCTTGCTGTACCCGAGGGGTTCGGTGGTGGACCAGCTGCGGCCGTCGGCTGCCAGCTGCCCGGCCACCGGCTGATCGTCGGGGTTGAGCAGGGCGACCTCGGTGAACAGGCCGTCGGTGATCTCGAACTTCATGCCCTCGGCCGGCGAGACGCCGATGTCCCCGTCTTTGACAGGGGCGACGAGCTTGGGCTTGATGAGCTCCGTGAGGGGGTTGCGGTCGATGGCGACGGTTCCGTCCGCCGCCTCCGACGAGGAACAACCGGTCAGCGCCAGTACGACCAGCGCGACGAGCGCCAGCGGTCCGAAAAGCCGACGGACCGGCCTGCGCCGATCACCAATATGCATATCAACCCCGTTTCAAGTCTCGGCGCACCCGCTACACGCCGATGGCTTCGGATCCGACCGATCACCTGCTCACCTCGACCCACGGCAGCGGGATCGGTCGAGACCACGTACATCATTCTGCCAGCCGCGCCGAGGTGATCCCAACCGCCACGATCACTTCCGGCGTCGCCGGCCCACCTACACATAGGGTTCCGGGCGCCGGTCGTTACGGTGTCGGCCGGCTCACACCCGCCCGACGGGATATCGATTTCACTTCTGCGGCCCGAGCCTGTTAATGTCTGTCCCGCACCGCACAGCGGAGCACGCGCCATTAGCTCAATTGGCAGAGCAGCTGACTCTTAATCAGCGGGTTCGGGGTTCGAGTCCCTGATGGCGCACTTCGAGTCGAAAGACATTCTCCGACTATAGGGTTTGCGCTCCACGCCCGTACATTCGACGGACCCAGACGTGATCAACCCGCTATCTCGCCGTATTTCGACCGTGGCTCCGGACCGGTCAACGGACCGTCCGCGGTAGTCCCGCCGGTGCGCCGTGGATCCATTAGGGTGCGCGGTATGAGCGAGGTGGACGCGCGGGCGGGGCGCGGGCAGATGGTCGCATGGGGGCTGTGGGACTGGGGATCGGCCGCGTTCCACGCCGTGATCACCACCTTCGTCTTCGCGGTGTACCTCACCGACAGTGTCGGCGAGGATCTGCCGGGTGATGTCTCCGCCAGTGCCTGGCTGGGGTGGGCGCTGGGGCTGGCCGGACTTCTCGTCGCGCTGACCGCGCCGGTCACCGGTCAGCGTTTCGACGCGACCGCGAACCGCAAACGTTCGCTCGGGATCATGACCGCCGTCGTCGTGGTGCTGACGGCGGCGATGTTCTTCGTCCGGGACCAGTACTCCTACCTGTGGCTCGGGCTGGTGCTGCTCGCGCTGGGGTCGGTGTTCCTCGAGCTCGCGACCGTGCCCTACAACGCGATGCTGCGTCAGGTTTCCACCCCCGCGACGCTGGGCCGGGTGTCCGGATTCGGTTGGGCCATGGGTTACTTCGGGGGCATCTTCCTACTGCTGATCTGCTATTTCGGGTTCATTGTCGGCGACGGTCCGGAACGGGGGCTGCTCGGGGTGAGCACCGAGGACGGGCTGAACATCCGGCTGGTCGTCCTGCTCGCCGCCGTCTGGTTCGGCGTGTTCGCGCTGCCGGTGCTGTTCGCGGTGCCGGAGGTGCCGCGAACCCGGGCCGATCCCGGAGCGGCGAGCGCGGGATTGCTCGGCTCCTACCGGGTGCTGTGGCGCGACCTGAAAGAACTGTGGGCGCTCGATCGCACCGTCATCTGGTTCCTGCTGGCCAGCGCGATCTTCCGGGACGGCCTGGCCGGTGTCTTCGCATTCGGCGCGGTGCTGGCCGTGCAGGTCTACGGGATCAGCGAGTCCGATGTGCTGCTCTTCGGTATCGCGGCCAATGTCGTCGCGGCGCTCGGAGCGGTCGTGGCCGGCCGGTTCGACGATACGGTCGGGCCGAAACGGGTGATCGCGGTATCTCTGCTGTCCGCGGTGGTGTGCGGTGCGGTGCTGCTGCTGGTGTCGGGCGCCGTGATGTTCTGGATCTTCGGCCTGGCACTGACCCTGTTCGTCGGCCCGGCGCAGGCATCGGCGCGATCGTTCCTCACCCGG
Source organism: Nocardia fusca NBRC 14340 (assembly GCF_001618425.1). Taxonomy (GTDB): domain Bacteria; phylum Actinomycetota; class Actinomycetes; order Mycobacteriales; family Mycobacteriaceae; genus Nocardia; species Nocardia fusca. The sequence goes on along the minus strand of NZ_BDCU01000048.1, from coordinate 19,144 downwards.
CTGACACCGCCCGGGCGGGAGGGGCAGCTGTTCGGTCTTTACACTACGACCGGGCGGGCCGCCTCGTTCCTGGCACCCACCCTGTTCGGCCTGTTCGTCTGGGGTTTCGGGGCGGACCGGGCCGGTATCGGCGGTCTGCTGGTGGTGCTGGCCGCCGGGCTCGCCGCCCTGCTGTTCGTACCGGCTCCGGAGGCTCCGGGAAGCAAAGAGCCGGCGCAGGCACCTGTCGTCTGACGCACGGCCCGGCGGGTGTGCTCAGGGTTTCCAGGCGCCCATACCGAGGGCGATGAGCCTGACCTGCTGGATGGTGCGGTCGATCACCGGTTGTTCCGCGCGCGCGGTGGCGCCCACATAGTCGGCGATCCCGTCGATCACAGTGGACACCAGCAGGTCGGCGGCGACCTCCAGATCACCCGGGGACCAGTCGTCCAGGGCCGGGACGCGGGACAGGTCCGCCACCAGCTCGCGCACGATCAGTTGTAGTTCGAGCGCGATGGCCGACCGCAGCGCCGGGCTGCCGCCGCGTTGCTCCCGGATCAGGAAGCCGTACAGCTCCCGCTTGTGGGCGACTTCACCGAAGACGAACCGCACCGTTTGCGAGAGTCGGGCATCGGGGGTGCGGCGTAGCTGCCGCAGCGCCAGTCGCAGCGCCTGGACGCCCTCGTCCACCAGGGTGGCGCCGAGGTCGTCCACGGAGTCGAAATGCCGATAGAAGGCGGTGGGGACGATACCGGCCGAGCGGGCGATCTCGCGCAGGCTCAGCGCCCCGAAACCGCGTTCCGCGGCCAATGCCAGCGTGCCGACGAGCAGGGCCTGCCGGGTGCGCTCTTTGCGCTCGACGCGGCTCGCTCCCTGATCGGTCATTTCAGTGAGCATACAGCCGTTCACCATTCACCCATCTCCCTCTTGTCGTCCGCGTCACACCGATTACTGGTTGACAGTTCCGGCGGGGTATCCGGCACACTGGTTGAGTGTACAGGCGTACACCGAAATAAGTTCAACCTCGTGACATGACCGACAGACAGGGACGGAGAACTCCCATGGTGGCCCTCCTCGATCTGGTGCAGACCCTGACCACTCCGCATCCGGTGGACCGGTACCTGGAACTGGTACGCCCGATGCTGACCGTCCGCGATATGCGCGCCCGCATCGTCGACGTGGACCGCTCGGTTCCGGGAACGATCTCGCTGGGTCTGCGCCCGACCCGGCAGTGGGACGGGCTGCGCGCGGGACAGTTCCTGCAGCTGGGCGTGGTGATCGACGGAGTCCGTCACCTGCGCTGCTATTCGCCGGTGAACTCCCAGCACGATCGCCGCCGCCGCCTCGACCTGACCCTCCGGGTGCATCCGCACGGGCTGGTGTCGCGGTATCTGCACGAACACGCGCGCCCCGGGATGATCGTGGATCTGGAACCGGCTTCCGGGGTCTTCCATCTCCCGGACCGGCGGCCCGAGCGGGTACTGCTGATCAGCGGTGGCAGCGGGATCACGCCGGTGCTGTCCATGCTGCGCACCCTCGTGGACGAGAAATACTCCGGTGAGGTGGTCTTCCTGCACTACGCGCGCTCGGCGGAACTGGTACCCCATCGCGCGGAACTCGCCGAAATCGCTGCCGCCCATCCGAATATCGCGGTCGAGCTGCACTACCCGGAACGGGATGGCCGGGGTTTCGATCACGACGAACTCGTGCGGGTGGCGCCGTGGTTCGCCGACGCGCAGACCTATCTGTGCGGGCCTCCGCCGCTCATGGACTCGGTGCGGGCGGTCTACGCGGCCGAGAACCTGAGTGAACGCCTGCACACCGAAGAGTTCGTCGCCACCACCGCGCCGGTGGACAGCGCGGACGTGACAGGGGCAACGACCTTCTCCGCCAGCGGCATCACCGCGGAGAACACCGGGTCGTCCCTGCTGGAGCAGGCCGAGGGCGCCGGCCTCAGCCCGGAATTCGGCTGCCGGATGGGCATCTGCTTCTCCTGCACCTCGGTCCGGCGCAGCGGCTGCACCCGCAACCTGCGCACCGGGGAGCTGGAATCCGATCCCGACCAGCCGATCCAACTCTGCGTCCAGGCCGCCGTCGGCGACGTGGACATCGAAATATGACATCTGAGACGAAGGGGAGAAACAGATGACCATCCTCACCGAGACCAAGGACGGACCGCTGGTCCTCTCGCCCGATCAGGTCGAGGAGATCGGCCGCACCCTCGACGCGCTGCGCGACCGGATCGTCGCCGATCTGGGCGAACGCGACCGCCAGTACATCTACGACATCATCAAGGCGCAGCGCGGATTCGAGATCGCCGGGCGCGGCCTGATGTACCTGGGCTTCCTGCCCCCGTTCTGGCTGGCCGGCGTGGCCGCGCTCAGCGTGTCGAAGATCCTCGACAATATGGAGATCGGCCACAACGTCATGCACGGCCAGTACGACTGGATGCGTGAGCCGGGCCTGAACTCGCGGGTCTTCGAATGGGATACCGTCTGCCCGGCGGATCAGTGGAAGCATTCGCACAACTACATGCACCACACCTACACCAACATCCACGGTCGTGACCGTGATATCGGCTACGGCGTGCTGCGGATCGACGAGGAGCAGGACTGGAACCCGTACTACCTGGGCAATCCGCTCTACGCGTTCCTGCTGATGGTCTTCTTCGAATGGGGCGTGATGCTGCACGACCTCGAGGCGGACAACATCATCAAGGGCAAGCGCAGCTGGTCCGACCTCAAACCGCTGATCAAGGGGCAGCTGCGTAAATCGGGCCGGCAGGTCCTCAAGGACTACGTGGCCTTCCCGTTGCTGACCGGTCCGCTGTTCCTGTCCACGCTCGCCGGGAACGCGACGGCGAACCTGGTGCGCAACCTGTGGGCGTACTCGATCATCTTCTGCGGCCACTTCCCGTCCGGTGTGCAGACGTTCTCCGAGGAGGAGACCGCCGAGGAGACGCGCGGCGAATGGTATGTCCGGCAGATGCTCGGCTCGGCCAATATCTCCGGCAGCCCGCTGTTCCACATCATGTCCGGCAATCTGTCGCACCAGATCGAGCACCACCTGTTCCCGGATCTGCCGGCCAACCGGTATCCGGAGATCGCGCCGGAGGTGCGGGCGCTGTGCGAGAAGTTCGGGCTTCCCTACAACACCGGGCCGCTGGGAAAGCAGATCGGTTCGGTGTGGGCCAAGATCTTCCAGCTGGCGCTGCCGCCGCGGTTGACGGAGTCCCGGATCGCCCGCTTCCTGCCCGCTGTGCTGCGGAAACAGCCCAGTTCCGGTGTTATCGTGATGCGTCAGCAGAGTCCTACCGAAGCGGGCGTGTGATGATCGGCAAATTCGAGGCCAACAAGGATCTCATCCAGGAGCTCACCACGTCGGGGGCGCGCCGGGTCGGCAATATCGCGAGCATCATCACCGGCACGGTCTCGGAGGTGACCCGGGAGATCGGGGAATGGATCACCGACGCCATCGAGATGAACGAGGCCGCCGCCGCGGCCCGGCGTGATGCCGCGGCCGGTGAGCGCGGGGACGACGACCTGCGTGAGCCGGGGGAGAGCCGGGATGTGGCCGGTACTGCGCCGGCGCGGGAGGAGACCGGCGTCGTACTGGACGCCGATATCGTCGATGCCGAGACCGATCCCTCCGGCACACGCCACTGATCGAATCCGCGAACCGCTCGGTGGGACAAGTCACACCGAGCGGTTATCCATGGGCTAACCTCGGCTCGTGCCCGCCTATATCTCCTCCCCGGAGCTGACCTTCGGTTTCCTTTTCGCGCTGGAGGATCCCGAGCGGATCGCGGAGATGGTGCGCGACCTGATGGAACGCAAAACCGTCTCGGTCTTCCGGCTGGCACGGTTGTCCGACGACGCCGGGCCGCCGGAACGCTATGTCGTGAACTGGGCGGCCATCCCGCAGATCTCCATCACCACCACCGCGCCCGACCCGGCCGAACTCCGGGCCGATCAGGTGATGCTGGTCAACGCGTTCCTCGGCGACGCCGGCGAGATCCGGCTTTACTCGCAGGGGAATACACCGCAATAGATGTCGGCCCCTCCGTGAGATCCCCGTGACTGGTGGTGATCCGCCGTTATCGAACTGTAGCCTTGTTCGGGGGATCTGAACGAGCGATGGGTAACAAGGAGTGGGCGCAGTGGAGAACGTGATACGGCTGTTGATCGTATTCGGGGGCACGCTTGCCGTGACGATCGCCCTCGGCTGGGCGATCGACCGTGGCCTCCGATACTGGTCGGCCCGGCATCCGAAGACCGCCATTCCGGGTTTGCTGCGGCGCATCCAATTACCGCTGCAGTTGTTCCTCGGCTTCGCCGCACTGCGGATCACCTATCCGCTGGCCGACCTGAATCTGCGCCAGGACACGGTGATCCTCAGCGTCCTGGCCTCCATGGTCACCATGTCGGCGGTCTGGCTGGTGGTCCGGATAGTCGACGCGGTGGCCGACGGGCTGCTGAACAGCTACTCTCGCCGGGCCCGCGACCCTCGCCGGGTACGCCAGCTGAACACCCAGTTCACGCTGATCCGCCGGATCACAACCGCGCTGCTCGCGGTCGCGACGGCGGCGATCGCCATGCTGGTCATGTTCCCCGGGCTGCGCGTGCTGGGCACCTCGCTGCTCGCCTCCGCCGGCATCATCGGCATCATCGCGGGTGTGGCGGCTCAATCCACGCTCAGCAACCTCATGGCGGGCCTGCAGATCGCGTTCGGTGATTCGGTGAAGATCGGCGACACGGTCGTGGTCGAGGGCGAGATGGGCACCGTCGAGGAGATCACCCTGTCCTTCCTCACCGTCCGGATCTGGGACGACCGCCGGCTCACCATGCCGGTCTCGTACTTCAACAGCAAGCCATACGAGAACTGGTCGCGTGGCGGCCCGCAGATGACCGGCACCGTATTCCTCTACCTGGACCACAGCACCCCGGTGGCAGAGCTTCGGGAACATCTCTACGAATACCTGAGCGAGCATCCCGATTGGGACGGCCGCAGCTGGAACCTCCTGGTCACCGACAGCACACCCACCGGTATCGAGGTCCGGGCGTCGATGACCGGGCGTGATTCGGACGCGGTGTGGTCGCTGCGCTGCGCCGTCCGCGAGGAACTGATCAGCTGGCTGAACGACCAGCATCCAGGCGCGCTGCCGCGCCTGGCCGCGCTGGACGGATTCGACAAGACGCCGGTCAGGTAGGCCGCGCCGGGCACCGAAGAGCAGGCCGGTCGAGCGGCCGGTTGATCTCGATGCCGTGTCGGTACGGCGGGATGAATACGAAAACGTGTGTGATAGCTCACAATTGAGGGGCGGCCGAGCCGGTTGGGTCGGCCGGGCCAGCACCCTTGAAGGAGCGTTGATCACAATGCCTGCTCCCGCCGGTTACCCGGTCCGAGTTCGCGGCGATCTGGACCCCGCGCTGTCGCGCTGGATGTGGATCGTCAAATGGCTTCTCGCCATTCCGCACTACATAGTCCTGTTCTTCCTGCACATCGGTTATGCCGTGGTCACCGTGATCGCGTTCTTCGCGATCCTGTTCACCGGCAGATACCCTCGGGCCCTGTTCGACTACAGCGTCGGGGTCATGCGGTGGTCGTGGCGTGTCAGTTTCTACGCCTGGACACCGGCCGGCACCGACAGATATCCGCCGTTCTCCCTGGCCCGCGACGACGACTACGCGGCGGATCTGGACATCGACTATCCACCGACGCTGCATCGCGGGCTGGTCCTGGTGAAATGGTGGCTGCTCGCCATTCCGCACTATCTGATCATCGGCGGTATGACCGGTGCCGCCTGGCTGGTCGACTTCGACGACGCCGACACCACGGCCAGTGCCGCGGGAATCCCGCTGATCGGCGTGCTGACCTTCGTCGCGCTGGTCGGGCTGCTGTTCGCGGCACGCTATTCCCAGGGGCTGTTCGATTTCGTGATGGGGATCAACCGGTGGATCCTGCGGGTGCAGGTCTACGGCTCGCTGCTACGCGACGAATACCCGCCCTTCCGCTTGGATCAGGGCGCCCGCGACGAGGTGGCGGACCCACCCGCGGTCGATACGAGCAAGCCCGAGGTCTGAGACCGCTGCCTGCCGAATGAAAAAGCCCGAGGACCCAGTGGGCCCTCGGGCTTTCCAGGGTGAGTGACGGGACTCGAACCCGCGACAGCCAGGATCACAACCTGGTGCTCTACCAACTGAACTACACTCACCATCGCCGGTTTGCACCGGCGGCCTAGATAGTAGCGCGTCCACCCCTCCGCAAGCCAATCGGTTATCGGTGTGCCGGTCGCCGGGCGCTATGCCGGGCCGGGCGTGCCGCCACCGGTTCCACCCGCGGGACCGGCGCTGACCTCGGCGGCGATCGCGGAGATCTCTGCCGTGGAAGGGCCCGGCGCGGGGACGAAGGCGGTGCGCCGGTAGTACTCGAGTTCCCGGATGGATTCCTGGATATCGGCGAGCGCGCGGTGGGCCAGACCCTTCTCGGGCTGGCCGAAATAGATCCGCGGGTACCAGCGACGGCACAGTTCCTTGATCGAGCTGACGTCGATCATCCGATAGTGCAGGTGCGCGTCCAGCTCGGGCATGTCCCGGGCGATGAAACCACGATCGGTGGCGATGGAGTTACCGGCCAGGGGCACCATCCGGGCGGTGGGCGCGTACTGCTTCACATAGTCGAGTACCTGCCGCTCTGCCTCGGCGAGGGTGACCGTGGAGCGCCTTACCTCTTCGGTGAGACCGGACCGGGCGTGCATCTCGGCGACCACCTCGGGCATCGACGCGAGTGCCTCGTCGTCGGCGTGGATGACGATATCCACCCCGTCACCGAGAACGTTCAGATCGCTGTCGGTCACCAGGGCGGCCACCTCGATCAGTTTGTCGGTGACCAGGTCGAGCCCGGTCATCTCGCAATCCATCCACACCACTAATTTGTCCGACACCCGCACCACCCTAATCAGCGCCGCCACCCGCCGAGCGCAATCGCCACCCGCTCCGTATGGGAAGTCTCCGAACGGGCCGCGGTCAGCCGCCGAGCTTCTTGTAGAACGCGCCCGCGATCGGGGCGGTGACCGCTCTGGGCCCGTAGTTGCCGGCGGCGCTCATACCCTTCCCGATCAGGCCGGGTACCACCCGCATCTTGTTGCGGGCCAGCGCGTCGATCGAGATCCGGGCCGTGTACTCCGAGGACACCCACAGGAAATCCGGGACCATCCGGTCGACCAGGGAGGCGTCGGCGGGATCGGGGGTCTCGGTACGCACCGGGCCCGGGGCGAGCAGGGTGATGTGCACCCCGGAACCTTTCAGCTCCCCCCGCAGGGATTCGGCGAAGGTGTTGGCGAAGGCTTTGCTCGCCGCATAGGTGGCGTTGTTGGGGATGGGCATGTTCCCGGCCGCCGAACCGCTCACCAGGATCCCCCCGGCCCGACGTGCCAGCATCGTGGGGAGTACCGCCAGGGTCAGGTCGTGCACGGCGACGGCGTTCAACTCCAGCTGGTCGCGTTCGTAGGCGGGATCGAGGGTGGACAGGGGTCCGAACGTCGCGATACCCGCGTTGTTGCACAAGATCGAGATGTCGCGGCCCGCGAGTTCCTCGGCGAGCGGAGCCCGCTGCGTCCGATCGGCGAGATCGACGGCGCGGACTTCGGCGGTGATGCCGTGCTCCCGGGTCAGCCGGTCGGCCAGGGCGTCGAGGATCTCACCGCGGCGCGCGACCAGGATGAGCGAATGACCCCGGCGGGCCAGTTCGGCGGCCAGTGCGGTTCCGATTCCGGACGAAGCGCCGGTGACTACGGCGCGGCTCTCGGCGGTAGGCGAAGGCAAACCCATTCCCGACACCCTAGAGGGCGCTGCCGAGCGTAGCCCGCCCGCAGCCCGCGGCAGGGCCGTGGCGAAGGCGGAGCCACGCCTGGAGCACTGCCGGCGGAGGTTTCGCCATACCGGGATTGTGTGTTTGGCGCTCGTCGGAGGGGGTACACCCACTCCGACTGGCTCGAACAGCTCAGTCGGGTGGGTGGAGCGCCCCCGGCAGGAATCGAACCTGCGACCTAGGGATTAGAAGGCCCTTGCTCTATCCAACTGAGCTACGGAGGCAGTGGTTCCACCATGGCGGACAACGGCCGCGCTGTCCAGCTGAAAAGTGTAGCGATCGACCGGATCGTCTGATTTGGGCTGCCCGGAAACAGCCCCGGCGGGCTGAACGGTGCCCGTCGAACTACTCTCGAACCTATGTCGTCAGCCCAGGCTCCCGCCGCCGAACCCGCTACGAAGGCCGGTCGGCCCAGTGGCTCGGCGGTCGTGCCGGCGGTGCTGACCGTGTTCGCCGCGGCGCTCGCCGCGTTGGTATCGATGCTGGTGGTGGGGTTGTCGGCCGCCCAGGCGCTGAGTCTGCTGGGTATTCCCGATCCCGGTCCGCTGACGACCTACGGTTTGCCCGCGCTCCGGGCGTTGGCCGATCTCTTCGCAGCCTTCACGGTGGGGTCGCTGCTCTTCGCGGCCTTCCTGGTGCCGCCGCAGCGTGGCGGTCTGCTCGACACGGGGGGTTACCGCGCGGTGCGGCGGGCCTCGGGCCTGGCGGTGGCCTGGGCGGTGAGCGCCGCGCTGCTGGTACCGCTGACCGTCTCCGACAGCACCGGCCGGCCGGTTACCGAGATCCTGGCACCCCAGGATCTGTGGGGGGTCGCCGATGAGATCGAACTCGCCGGTACCTGGCGGCTCACCGCGATCGGTGCTCTGCTGCTGGCGATCGGCTGCCGGCTGGCCCTGCGCTGGGGCTGGATGCCGGTGTTGTTCGGCGCGTCGGTCGCGGTGATGATGCCGCTGGCGCTGACCGGGCATTCCGCGTCCGGTGGCGCCCACGATGTGGCCACCAACAGTTTGATCCTGCATCTGATCGCCGCGGCGGTCTGGGTCGGCGGCCTCGGCGCGCTGCTGGTCCACGCGCTGCGGGACGGCACCCATACGGCCCTGGCCGCCCGGCGTTTCTCCGCGGTGGCACTGGTGTCCTTCGTGGTGCTGGCCGGCAGCGGCCTGGCCAACTCGTGGGTGCGGGTGCCCTGGGACGAGCTGTTCACCAGCACCTACGGCCGGTTGGTGCTGGCCAAGGCCGCCGCACTGGTGATTCTCGGCGTCTTCGGCTGGTTCCAGCGGCGCGCGGCGCTTCCGGCGCTGGCCGCCGACCAGGACGACCGGCGCGCACTCGCCCGTTTCGCGAGTGTGGAACTGCTCGTCTTCGCCGCGACCATGGGCCTGGCGGTGGGGCTGGGCCGGACTCCGCCGCCGGCGCCGACGAGCGTGCCCACCCCGATGGAGGTCGAACTCGGCTACAACCTGGACGGCCCGCCCACGGTGGCGCGGCTGCTCTTCGACTGGCGGTTCGACCTGATCTTCGGCACGCTCGCCATCGTGCTGGCGGTGCTCTATCTGCTGGGCGTCCGGCGGTTGCGGGCGCGCGGTGACGTCTGGCCGGTCGGCCGGACCGCCGCCTGGCTGCTCGGCTGCGCGGTGTTGCTGTTCACGACCTCATCGGGGGTCGGCCGGTACGCGCCCGCCATGTTCAGCGTGCACATGGGCGCACATATGGCGCTGTCGATGCTGACCCCGATCCTGCTGGCCCTCGGTGGCGTGGTGACGCTCGCGTTGCGCGCCCTGCCGCCGGCGGGTCGGGACGGCGCCCCGGGCCCCCGGGAATGGATTCTGGCGGCCGTACACAACCCGGTCTCCCGATTCCTCACCCGGCCGATCGTGGCCTCGGTGCTGTTCGTGGCCGGTTTCTACGCGCTGTACCTGGGCGGGATCTTCGATGCCTACGCCGATTCCCATACCGCGCATCTGCTGATGAACCTGCATTTCCTGCTCAGTGGCTATCTCTTCTACTGGGTCGTGATCGGGATAGACCCGAAACCACGCCGGGTGGAGCCCCTGACCAGATTGGCCATGGTGTTCGGTTCGCTGCCCTTCCACGCCTTCTTCGGGGTCGTGTTGATGGGAATGAGCACGGTGCTGGCCGGCTGGTTCTATCGGAGCCTCGACCTCGGCTGGCCTATCGACCTGCTGGGTGATCAGCGCACCGGGGGCAGTCTGGCGTGGGCCACCGGTGAGGTACCGCTGGTCGTGGTCATGCTGGCGCTGCTGATCCAGTGGTCGCGCAGTGACGCGCGGCTGGCCCGGCGCACCGACCGCGCCGCGGAACGCGACGACGACGCGGAACTCGCCGCGCACAATGCCATGTTCGCCCAATTGGCCAAGCGAGATCGGGCAAGTAGGTAGATGACCGAGCAGAGAATCCCGCTGACACCTGTGCCACCGCTCCGGCGTATCTACCGGTCGGATGTGCGGGCGGCGCGTCGGCGACTGACCGGGCGCATTCGCAAGACCCCGGTCTTCCACACCGCCGTACCAGGGCCCGGCGGTCCCGTCCCGGTCACCCTGAAGCTCGAGTATCTGCAGCACGGTGGCACCTTCAAGGTGCGCGGCAGTTACAACGCGCTGCTGTCGGAACGAGTGTGTCCCGAACATGTGGTGATCGCCTCGGGCGGCAACGCGGGGATCGCCGCGGCGCTGGCGGCGGCCGGGATGGGCAAGACCTGCACGGTGGTGGTCCCGGAATCGGCGCCGCACACCAAGGTCGCCGCCATGTGGTCGCACGGCGCCGAGGTGCGCTGGCACGGAACCACCTATGCCGAGGCCTACGAGCACGCCTGCGAGATCACCGCCGAACGCGGGGCGTTGCAGTTGCACGCCTACGATCTGCCCGCGGTGGTCGCCGGGGCCGGCGTGATCGAACTGGAGATCGAGGAGCAGGTCCGTGGGCGGCCGCCGATCCTGGTCGCGGTCGGCGGCGGTGGGTTGATCGGCGGAATCGCCGCCGCCGGCGGGCGCCGCCGCGAGATCGTGGGCGTGGAACCGGAGGGGATCCCGACGCTGAATTCCGCGCTGGCCGCCGGCAAGCCGGTCGACGTGGAGGTGTCCAGTATCACCGCCGATGCCCTGGGCGCCTCGCGGATCGGCGAGATCGCTCTCGATGTGACCCGGCGCTACGGTGTGCGGTCCGCGCTGGTGACCGACGACGCGATCACCGACGCCCGGGACTATCTGTGGCGGGAGTTCCGGATCGTCGTCGAACTCTCCGGCGCGGTGGCCCTGGCGGCGATACTCAGTGGTGTCTATGTACCGCGGGAGGGCGAGCGGCCGGTGGTGGTGCTGTGCGGTGCCAACACCGAACTCCCGGTGCTCTGACACGCTGATCGGCGTCGGTTCGCCGCTCGACCACCTCGCGGGCGCAGCGCCTAGCCATCTTTCGGCGGACGGTTGTCATCATGGGCGGGGACGAGACGCCGGGAGTGCCGAGTCCGGCGGCGCCCGAACGTTTTCGACGCCCGGATCTGCTGTTGTCGCGCGGCCGTACGCGAATGTACGGCGGCGGCCACCTATCTCCGAGTTGTCCGCTCTCCGCCGGTCCTGTGGAGGGATATCACAGTCTCCGCCGGTAGTAGGTCCATGCATGCCGTGGTCCGGGTGCTTAGACTGATGCGAGTGCAGCAATCTCTCGCGACAGTGTTCGTCGGTCGCGACGCCGAGGTCGCGGCTCTGGTCTCGTGCGGGCGTACCGCGCTCGCGGGGCGCGGTGCCGTGGTCCTGGTGGAAGGCGAAGCCGGTATCGGCAAAACCACGCTGCTCGGTGCCGCCGCCCGGCAGTTCGCCGAGCTGGGGTTGCAGGTGCGGACGAGTCGCGCGAGAGAGCTCCAGCAGGATGTCCCGTTCGCGGCGTTGGCCGGCTGGCTCGTCACCGGGGATCCACCCGCCGATGCCGATCCGATCCGGACCCTGCTCGACGGTGCGGACCAGGCCGGAGACGCCGCGGCCACGCACGAATTCGCCCTCGCCGAACTCCTGCTCGAACAGATCCGCGGCTGGTGCGCGGAGCAACCCGTGGCCTTGCTGCTCGACGACGTCCACTGGGCCGACCGCTCCAGTCTGGCCGTGCTGCACCGGCTGTGCACGCTCGCCGATCGGTTGCCGCTGGTACTGGTGCTGTCGGCCCGCCCCTTCACCTCTGACCCGGCCTTCGCGGTGCTGACCGCCACATTGACCACCTGCGCCGCCTCCACCATCCGGCTGGGCGCGCTGCCCGACGCGGCGACGACAACCATGGTCCGGGAAATGGTCGGTGCGGTGCCGCCGCCGGCGCTGCTGCGGCAGGTCGCCGGAGCGTACGGGCATCCGCTGCACATCACGGAGCTGGTGGCCGCCTCACTGCTGGACGCCGGCGACGCGAAGCCCACGACCGGCTTTGCTCCGCAGCCGGTCGGCTCCCTGGCCGAGGCGATCTGGCGCCGGGCCGAATCGCTGTCGCGGCCGACCCGCGACCTGTTGCCCATGGCCGCGGCACTGGGCCCGAAGGTCGATGTCGTGGAACTCGCCGCGGTGCTGGACGGCCACATCATGGAAGTGTGGAGCGCGGTGACCGAGGCAACGGACGCCGGACTGCTCACCATGGTCGATTCCGAGCTCGTCTTCCGCCACGATCTGATCCGGCACGTGCTGGCGGAGCGATTACCCGCCTCCCTACGCTCGGATCTGCTGCGCCGGGCCGGGCGCGTGCTGCAGACCACGGGTGCACCGATAGAACGGGTCGCCTACTACCTGTCGATCGGCGGCCGGGAACTCGAGCCGGCGAGTCTGCAATGGCTGCTCTCGGTAGCCGACGCGCTGATCGTGCGCGCCCCGGAACTGGCGATGCGCCTGCTGACCCGCATAGTCGATACGGCCGGCCTCGACACGGCGACCCGCGCCGCTCTGATCCGGATGCGGACCCGCGCGCTGCTGTGGAACGGCCGGACCGACCAGGCCGAGGCCACGTTGCGAGTGGCGTTGCGGCATCGGCCCGAGCATGCCGACGACCCGGGTCTGCGCTGGTTGCTGGCCCATGTATGTCATGCCCAGGGACGGTTGGCCGAGGCCGTCGAAGTGGCCGAGACCGCGCTGAACACGCTGGATCTCGGCGACGCCGACGCGGCGCGTTTCCTGGGCCTGTGCGCGCTGGACAATTTCTTCCTCGAACGGTTCGCCGAGGCCGAGCAGGCCGCGTGGCAGGCGGTCGCGCTGGGACGGCAGTCGGGCAACTCCCTGGCCACGGGGTACGGGCTGATGGCCCTCGGCGCCGTGCGCTACACCCAGGGATATCTCGACGAAGCGCTGGAGATCAGTACCGAGTCGCTCACGGTGTTGCAGGACGGCGCCGGATCCGACCAGATCGATCCGTACGTGTTGTACGCGCACTGCCTGATCGAGCTCGACCGCCCGGCCGCGGCCGTGGAGGCCCTGCAGACCGCCATCGGCCACAACCGCCGGATGCACGGGGTCTACCTGGCCCCGAACCTGATGGCCAAAGCGCGATTGTTCCTGCTGAACGGGCGCTGGGACGAGGCGATCGCGGAGTGCCGGGCGTGCCTGGAGACGGCCGATGTGCTCGGTTACGCGCCGGTCGCCCACAGCGTGATGGCGCTGATCGGGATACACCGGGGCGCGCTGCCACCCGGAGAGGCGCTCGTCGCGGACGACCGCTTGGGTACCGCCGGATACGGGTACATGCAACCGTGGGTCACCGCCTTGGTACACGAAACCCGGGGCAACCCGGAACCGGCCCTGCGGTTGCTCGTCGAGACCCACGCGAAGCTCGACGGGGGTATGAGCGCCTCGACCCTGCACTACATCCTTCCCGATATAGCCCGCCTGGCCTTCGACGCCGGCGATACGGAGGCGCTGCACGGCGCGCGGACGGCGGCCGACGAACTCGTGGCCAAGCAGTGGACCGCCGCCCGCTCGGGTATCGCGCAGCTGTGCCGCGGGCTGGCCGATCGCGACCCCGACACGCTCTTCGCCGCCGCGCGGGAGTTCGCGCACTGCGATTGGCCGCTCTACGAAGCCCAGGCCTACGAGGATGCGGCGATCGTGCTGGCCGCGGGCGGTCGCGGGGCCGAGGCGCGGGAGGCGCTCGAATCCGCCGTCCGGCTGTACACCCGGCTGGGCGCTTCGTGGGATACCGCCCGTGCGGTGGCCCGGATCCGGCGTTACGGAATCCGCCGGGGCGTGCGGGGCCCACGCAATCGCCCGAAAACGGGCTGGGCGTCGCTGACCGAGACCGAACGATCCGTGGCCGTCCAGGTGGCCGACGGCTCCTCGAACGCCGATATCGCGGCGCAGATGTTCCTGTCGCGACGCACTGTCCAATCGCATGTGTCGAGCATTCTGGCCAAGCTCGGCGTACGTTCGCGGCGGGATATCGCCGCCGCCATGACGGCCGCGGGCCGCTGAATCCGGCGGCCCGCTCTTTCCACAAGTGCGCGGTCGCGCGAAAGTTGTGCACAGATTCGATTCGCGCCCCCCATGGCCCCGTCGGGCCGGTGACCATGAGTACGTCCCCGGAAGCACCGGGCGAACGGAGGGGTGGAAATGTACGAAGCAGTGGCGACCGTGGTCGGTACGGTGGTGACCGAGCCGGTGCGACGAGAACTGCCCAGCGGCGAGCAGATGCTCAGCTTCCGGTTGGCAAGTACCGCGCGGCGGCTGGATCGCGAAACCGGTGAATGGGTGGACAACGGGACGCTTTTTCTCACGGTGAGCTGCTGGCGGCGGTTGGTGGCCGGGGTGGACGCGTCGATCCATCGGGGTGATCCGGTGATCGTGCAGGGGCAGCTGCGATCGAATGAGTACCACACCCGGGAGGGCGCCCAGCGTCGCGATCTGGAGATGCGAGCGCATACCCTGGGGCCGGACCTCACCCGCTGCACCGCCCGGGTGGAGCGCCGACGGACCGGACATCCGGCCACGACCGGGAATATATCCGCCGGTCCCGGCGCTGCGACTGCCGAAACCGGGGCGGCGGGGGAACTGAAAGATCCGATGGTGGAGCAGTCGGCGCGCGACGAGGAGCCCGTGAACGCCGACGTGTGAAACCGCACCGATGTTTGACGGATAGGGTGATCGCTATGGCTGAGTTCATCTACCAAATGAAGAAGGTTCGTAAGGCGCACGGCGACAAGGTCGTGCTCGACGATGTCACCTTGAACTTCCTTCCCGGCGCCAAGATCGGCGTTGTCGGTCCGAACGGCGCCGGTAAATCCAGCGTGCTGAAGATCATGGCCGGATTGGACCAGCCGAACAACGGCGAGGCCTTTATCGCGCCGGGCGCCACGGTCGGGATCCTGCAGCAGGAACCGCCGCTGAACGAGGAGAAGACCGTCCGCGGCAATGTCGAGGAGGGGCTCGGCGAGATCAAGGTCAAACTCGACCGGTTCAACGAGATCGCCGAGCTCATGGCCACCGATTACTCCGACGAGCTCATGGACGAAATGGGCAAGCTGCAGGAGGACCTCGACCACGCCGATGCCTGGGACCTGGACTCCCAGCTGGAGCAGGCGATGGACGCGCTGCGCTGCCCGCCGCCGGACGAGCCGGTGACCAACCTCTCCGGTGGTGAGCGCCGCCGGGTGGCCCTGTGCAAACTGCTGCTCAGCAAACCCGACCTGCTGCTGCTCGACGAGCCGACCAACCATCTCGATGCCGAGAGCGTGCTCTGGCTCGAACAGTTCCTCGGGCAGTACCCGGGCGCGGTCCTGGCGGTCACCCACGACCGGTACTTCCTGGACAATGTCGCCGGCTGGATTCTCGAGCTCGACCGTGGCCGGGCCATCGGCTACGAGGGCAACTACTCCACCTATCTGGAGAAGAAGGCCGAGCGGCTCGCGGTCCAGGGCAAGAAGGATCAGAAGCTGCAGAAGCGGCTCAGGGACGAACTCGCCTGGGTCCGGTCGGGCGCCAAGGCGCGCCAGGCGAAGAACAAGGCGCGTCTGGGCCGCTACGAGGAGATGGCCGCCGAGGCGGAGAAGATGCGGAAGCTGGACTTCGAGGAGCTCCAGATTCCGGCAGGTCCGCGACTGGGCAGTGTGGTGGTCGAGGTGGAGCACCTGGACAAGGGCTTCGGCGATCGGCAGCTGATCAAGGATCTGTCGTTCACCCTGCCGCGTAACGGCATCGTGGGCGTCATCGGGCCCAACGGTGTCGGTAAGACCACGCTCTTCAAGACCATCGTGGGTCTGGAGCAGCCGGATAGCGGCACGGTGAAGGTCGGCGATACCGTCAAGCTGAGCTATGTCGACCAGTCCCGCGCCGGTATCGACCCCAACAAGACCGTATGGCAGGTGGTTTCGGACGGGCTCGACTACATCGAGGTGGGCCAGCAGGAGATGCCCTCGCGGGCCTATGTCAGTGCCTTCGGGTTCAAGGGCCCGGACCAGCAGAAGCCGGCCGGGGTGCTCTCCGGTGGTGAACGCAACCGGTTGAATCTGGCGCTCACCCTGAAGCAGGGTGGCAACCTGATCCTGCTCGACGAGCCCACCAACGACCTCGACGTCGAGACCCTGGGGTCCCTGGAGAACGCATTGGAGCAGTTCCCGGGCTGTGCCGTGGTCATTTCCCACGACAGGTGGTTCCTGGACCGCACCTGTACGCATATCCTCGCTTGGGAAGGTGATGCCGACAACGAGGCCAAATGGTTCTGGTTCGAGGGCAACTTCGAAGCCTACGAGGCCAACAAGATCGAGCGCCTCGGCCCGGAAGCCGCACGGCCGCATCGAGTGACACATCGCAAGCTGACCCGCGGGTAACGCCGCGAGACTTTTCCCGCTGCCCGGCTTCGGGTCTACCCTCGGGGTCGGTGTCGGTGTGTCCGAGAAAAATACCGGATTCAAGGGAGTGGGAAATGACGGTCTCGTCCGAATTGTCCAGCGAGGCATGGGCTGCCGAGCTGCCGGACACACTACGCGCCGATCTCGGCACCTTGGAGGACGGCTATTTCCGGCATGTCGAGACCGACGACGCCGATTGTGAGATCACCGCACCGACCCTGACCTTCCGTGCTCATCTGACACTGGCCCTGACCCGGCAACCGGGTCAGGGCCTGGTCCGGGTCCACCATCCCGACGACGGGTCCGGGCTGGGCGCCGCGGTACAGATCGTCACCGACGATATGCCCATGCTGGTCGATTCGGTGACGGCACTATTCGGCCGGATGGGCGGCACCATCAGCGAAGTCATCCACCCCATCTTCACGGTGGAACGCGATTCCGGCGGCACCCTCACCGCGGCTCGCCTGCACGAGGCCGCCCTCCGGCGCAACGGCACCGGGGACGGTCGCGAATCCTGGATCCACCTGCAACTCCACCCGGCGACGAGCGCCCAGCTGCTCGACGAGATCGCCGCCGCAGTACCGGACGTCATCAACGATGTGCGGCAGGTGAGCAGCGATACCGAGGCGATCCACGCCATCGTCGACGAATTGGCGACCCGGCTGGAACAGGCCGGTGATTCCGCGGCCGATGCCGATATCGAACCCGCCGACTGCGCGCGCCTGCTGCGGTGGCTGGCCGACGACAACTTCACCATGCTCGGATACGCGCGCTACCGGCTCGAGCCGGGTGCGGAACTGCCGGCCCCGGTCGCCGATTCCGAACTGGGCGTGCTGCACCCGGGCACCGCGACGGGTTTCCAGGTCCCGATCACCGCGGGTGCCCGGCCGCTGCTGCGGATGACCCAGGGACTGATCCCGGTGACCATGCAGCGCGCGGTGTACCCGTACTACATCGGCGTCGCCGATCTGGACAGCGCGGGCGAGGTCCGGGGTGAGCACCTGTTCGTCGGTGTCTTCACGGTCACCGCTTTGCACGAGAACGTCCTGGACATACCGGTGGTGGGGCAGCGGGTGCGCGCCGCCATCAAGGACAGCGGGTTCGACCTCGACTCCTTCTCCGGCCAGGCCATGCTCGAAGTGATGCAGGGCTTCCCGCGCACCGAACTGTTCTCCTCCGACGCCGCGACCCTGCGCCGGACGGCCACCGCGGTACTCAATGTCGGTTTGCGGCGGCAGGTGCGGTTGTTCCTGCGGGTCGATCCCTACGGCCGGTTCGTCGCCGCCATGGTGTACCTGCCCCGTGACCGCTACACCACCGCTGTCCGCCTGGAAATGCAGGACATCCTGGTCCGGGAGCTCGGCGGCGCATCCATCGACTACTCCGCCCGGGTGAGCGAAAGCGAACTCGCCAGCGTCTACTTCACCATCAGGATGCCGGGCGCCGACACCACGGAACCGGTGGGCGCTGCCGAGGAGATCTCCGAGGACGAACGGCGGCGGATCCAGAACCTGCTCGCCGAGGCGAGCCGCACCTGGGACGACCATCTCAACGACGCCGTGAACGCGTCGACGGTACTCGATCCGCAGATCGTGCGTCGCTACTGCGAAGCGTTCCCCGAAGGCTACAAACAGGATTTCAGCGCCCGGCGCGCGCTGGCCGATATCGATCGCCTGGAGCGGTTGCGTCCGGGAAGTATCGATCAGCACCTGTACCGGGTGGCCGGCGCCCCCGCCGGCTCCTGGCGCTTCACCCTGTACATCGGCGGCTCCGGAATCTCGCTCAGCCAGGTACTTCCGGTGCTGCAAAGCCTCGGGGTCGAGGTGCTCGACGAACGCCCGTACCGGATCAGGCGGGAACGCGACGGCCACGACGCCGAGGAACGCTGGATCTACGATTTCGGCCTGCTGGCGAGCCACGAACTGCTGGACGGCGCACTCGACCAGGACCTCGACGCCGAACTGCTGGAGGTGGCGCCCGATACGCTCGCGGCGCCCAAGGGCAAGGTCGCCGCCGACCGGGTGCGCGACCGGTTCACCGACGCTTTCGACGCGCTCTGGTACGGCCGGGCCGAAGCCGACGGCCTGAACGAACTGGTGCTGCGGGCCGGACTGTCCTGGCGGGCGGTCGCCGTGCTGCGGACCTATGCGAAGTACCTGCAGCAGGCCGGTTTCCCGTACAGCCAGGTCAATATCGCCCGGGTTCTGCACACCTACCCCGATGCGGCGAAACTGTTCGCGCAGTTGTTCACCGCCCGGTTCGATCCGGACAGCCACTCCACCGAACAGGCCGCCGAGCTCGAAGAGCGCCTGCACGAACGGATCGATCAGGTCGTGAGCCTGGACGCGGATCGCATTCTGCGGGCCATCCTCGGCCTGATCCGCGCCACCCTGCGCACCAACTACTACGTCACCGATCCCGACGGTGCCCCCCGGGATTTCATCTCGGTGAAGGTGGAACCGCAGGAGATCGCCGAAC
>NZ_BDCU01000047.1 GCF_001618425.1 Nocardia fusca NBRC 14340 | reverse complement strand
GCAAATTCAGAAGTACCAGGGGTAGGGGGTCCAGTCGGGAGCGCGCTTTTCCAGGAAGGAGTCGCGGCCTTCGACCGCCTCGTCGGTCATGTACGCCAGTCGCGTGGCCTCCCCGGCGAACAACTGCTGACCGACCAGTCCGTCGTCGGCCAGGTTGAAGGCGTATTTGAGCATGCGCTGGGCCTGGGGCGACTTGCCGTTGATGGCTTCCGTCCATTCCAGGGCGACGTTCTCCAGTTCGGCGTGGTCGACCACTTCGTTGACCGCGCCCATGGCGTGCATGTCCTCGGCGGTGTAGGTGCGGCCGAGGAAGAAGATCTCGCGGGCGAATTTCTGGCCGACCAGTTTGGCGAGGTAGGCGCTGCCGTAGCCGCCGTCGAAGCTGCCGACGTCGGCATCGGTCTGTTTGAAGCGCGCGTGTTCGCGGCTGGCGAGGGTGAGGTCGCAGACGACGTGCAGGCTGTGGCCGCCGCCGGCGGCCCAGCCGTTGACCAGGGCGATCACGATCTTGGGCATGAACCGGATGAGCCGCTGGACCTCCAGGATGTGCAGCCGGCCGGCACGTGCCTTGTCCACGGTGTCGGCGGTGTCGCCGCTGGCGTACTGGTAGCCGCTGCGGCCGCGGATGCGCTGGTCGCCGCCGGAGCAGAACGCCCAGCCGCCGTCCTTGGGGCTGGGCCCGTTGCCGGTGAGCAGGACGGCGCCGACATCGGCGGTCGTCCGGGCGTGTTCGAGGACGCTGAAGAGTTCGTCGACCGTGTGCGGGCGGAAGGCGTTGCGCACTTCGGGGCGGTCGAATGCGATCCGGACGGTGCCCTGTTCGATGTGGCGGTGATAGGTGATGTCGGTCAGGTTCTCGAACCCGGCCACTTCGCGCCACAGCGTCGGATTGAACGTCATAGAGGTGATTACACCAGGCCCCAATGGGGTCGTCGGCGGGCCGTTGAGTTCACCACATCTGAGCCGAAATGTTTGGACGCTGTATAACCCACAGTTACGGTGCGTATATGAGCGAGCAGACCCAACCGACGATCGACGACAGCGCTGTCGACGAGGATCGGTACGAGCGGCACGGCGGGTTCCCCAAGGTCACCCCGGCCCGGGTAGGCCCGGAATTCGGCGAATTCGTCGAGGCCATGCGCACGCTCCAGGACCTCGCCGTCTCCGCGGACGCCCCCGCCGAGGTGTACGGGGCGGCCCGCGACCAGGTGAACGCGCTGATCGATCTGCTCGGGCCGTACCGGGCTCCGGAGCAGCAGGGCCCGGCGGGCCGGGCCGTGGAACTCCCCGGGCGCGGCAGTCTGCTCCTGCTGCCCTGGCGGACGGTCTCGGCCGGACCCGACGGCATCGTGATGCAGGGCGTGTTCCGGCGATTCCATCTCGGCGGGAACGCCGCCGCGCACGGCGGTGTACTTCCGCTGCTGTTCGACGACCTGTTCGGGATGACCGTGCACTACGCCGGGCGACCGATCAGCCGGACCGCCTTCCTGCACGTGAACTACCGCAAGGTGACTCCGCTCGATACGCCGCTGACGGTGCGCGGCCGGGTCGAGCGCATCGAGGGCCGCAAAACCTTCATCAGTGCCGAACTCGTCGACGAGGAAGGCACTGTACTTGCCGACAGTGAAGGACTGATGGTTCAACTTCTGCCCTGGCAGCCGTGATCGGGGCGTCCCGGCGATATCGCCACGGCGGTATCCGTGCCGGGACCGGGGCTTTCGCTTCCCGGATGTGACGAGTCGCCCGGCCGATGGTGCTGGTCGGACCCGGTGCGGCGGGGCCGGCCCGGGTCGAATCACGCGGCGCCGAAGCACTTCCGTTGTTGCGGAGGCATCATCTCCGTCTGTTGCTTACCCATGCGGGGCGGAAAGTACTCCTGTGGGCGGTGCGTATAGTTGCGTTGCCCGTCCATACGAGTACTGATCCGGAGGATCCTTAAATTGGTTGCAGCACTGTCTGAATCACTGCTTGACGAGGCCACGCGCCCGGCCTTCCTCGCCGACGCCGTCCAGGTCCTGGACGCCGAGGTCTCCGATAAGGGTGGTGCGTCGGGTCTGGCCGTGAAGGGTGGGTACGCGGCGGTGAAGAAGATCAGCCCGTCCATCGTGCCCGACGCCCTGGAATCGCTGGCGCCCAAGCTGCTCGAGCAGCTTCAGCCGTACTGGAATGAGTTCCAGGCCGGTGGCACCGGCACCTTCGGTGAGCTGCTGAGCTCCAAGGGTGACGAGGTCGCCGAGTCCCTGCTGACCGTCACCGACGCGCGTGCCGCGAGCTCCAGCCGCCCGGCCCTGCAGAAGGTGTACAACTCGATGCGTTCCTCGGCCAAGAAGAACGTCATCGAGGCGCTGCCGCGGGTCGGCGACCTGGTGCAGAAGCACGCCGGCTGACCGACGTGTGATACGACCGCGCGTGCGCGCGGCACGTGGGGGGCCTCGACGACGAGGTCCCCGACGGGGGAGTTTTCGGGGGTATCGATATCCGGCGCGCGCCCCGAGCGGCGCGGAGCCGCCGGGTTCTTTCCACGCCGGGTACGGCCACGACTCATTGGTGTGAGCAGGGCGACGCCGACGCGGCGGCCGTGGTCTGACAATCTAGAGGCGTGAATCCGTCAACAGCGCAGGCGCGGGTGGTCGTCGACGAACTCGCACGCGGTGGGGTTCGGGAGGTCGTGTTGTGTCCCGGCTCGCGTAACGCCCCGCTGGCGTTCGCCCTTCAGGCCGCCGACGCCGCCGGCCGGCTCCGATTGCATATGCGGGTCGACGAGCGGACCGCCGGATTCCTGGCGATCGGCCTGGCCATCGCCTCGGGCGCCCCGGTTCCGGTGGTGATGACCTCGGGTACCGCGGTGGCCAATCTGGGGCCCGCTGTGATGGAGGCCAATTACGCGCGGGTGCCGCTGATCGTGCTCAGTGCCAACCGTCCGTACGAGATGCTGGGCACCGGCGCCAACCAGACCGTCGAACAGCTCGGTCTGTTCGGCAGCCAGGTCCGCACGACCATCAGCCTGGGACTCGCCGAAGCCGAGTCGGCCGCCGATTATCCGAAGCAGAACAGCGTCTGGCGCTCCACGGTGTGCCGCGTGCTGGCGGCCGCGCGCGGAGTCCGCTCGGGCAATGCCGGACCGGTGCACTTCGATATTCCGCTGCGCGAACCGCTGGTGCCGGATTCCTTGGAGGGCGAGAACGCCCCGGCCGGGCGCGGCATCGAGCGGCCCTGGACGGCAACGCAGTACGCCACCCTCGATGTCCCGCTCGATATCGAGCTCGGCCCCGATACCGTGGTGATCTCGGGGCACGGTGCCGGTCTGCACACCGAACTGGCGGCGTTGCCGACGGTCGCCGAACCCACCGCGCCGGTGCACGGTCCGGCCCTGCACCCGCTGGCCCTGCCGCTGCTGGAGCCCCGCCAGGCGATCATCACCGGGCGGCCGACCCTGCACCGCCAGGTCTCCCGCGTGCTGGCCGATCCAGAGGTCACCGTGTACGCGCTGACGACCGGTCCGCGTTGGCCCGACGTCTCGGGCAATGTGGTCGGTACCGGTACCCGCGCGGTGACGACCGGCACGCCCGATCCGCGGTGGCTGGCCCGCTGCCGCGATCTGGACCAGCGGGCCCACTCGGTGGTACGCGAGGAGCTGTCCCGGAACCTGAAACCCACCGGCCTGCATGTGGCCGCGGTAGTGATGGACGCGCTGCGCGAAGGCGATCAATTGCTGTTGGGGGCGTCGAATCCGGTGCGCGACGCCGCGATGGTGTCGACGCCGCGACCCGGCGTCCGGGTGCTGTCCAACCGGGGGGTGGCCGGTATCGACGGCACGGTGTCCTCGGCGGTGGGCGCGGCACTGCATCATTCGGGTCGCACTGTCGCGTTGATCGGGGACCTCACCTTCCTGCACGACGCCTCCGGCCTGCTGATCGGGCGCGGCGAACCACGCCCGGACGATCTGACCATCGTGGTCGCCAACGATGACGGGGGCGGGATCTTCGAACTCCTCGAACAGGGCGATCCCCAGTACGCCGGTGTTTTCGAGCGGGTGTTCGGCACTCCGCACGGGATGGATCTGTCGGCGCTGTGCGCGGCCTACCGGATCCCGCACCGGCAGGTCGGGCTGGAGGAGCTGGCGATCGAGCTCACCGGGCCGGCGATCGGGTTCCGGGTGCTGGAGGTGGTCACCAGCCGTGCCGGGTTGCGTGATCTGCACGCGGCGCTCCGCGCGAGTGTCGGAGCCTCCGCGTAACCTCCGCCTTCGCTCCGGCCGTGCGCGGCCGTATCGAATCGGTTTCGGCCACAACTCGGTCGGGTGTGATCCCGGCCGGTAGCCGCTCGGTATCTTTTGCCGCGCGGCCGGTGAATTCCACCGGCCGGGTTCGTCGGTACAGGTGGATCCACCGACCCCGAGGAGCTCCGATGCAACCCGAATTCGATATGTCGCAGGCGGCCGCCGCGCTCGCCGATATCGTCGCCGCGATCGGCGACGAGCAGCTCGACGTCCGGACTCCCGCCGACCTTCCGGTCCGCGCGATCCTGGAACATGTCGGCGGGCTGGCGGAGGCGTTTCGTGCCGCCGCCACCAAGGAGGCGGTCGGCGCGTCCGCGGCACCGCAGTTCGATTCCGGCGCTGCCCTGGCACCGGATTGGCGCGCCCGTATTCCCGCGCAGTTGAAGGCTCTCGCCGAAGCATGGCAGGAGCCCGGGGCATGGGAGGGTGAGACGGAGGCAGGTGGCGTGACCATGCCGGCGGCGGTCACCGCGCGCGTGGCGCTGGACGAATTGATCATCCACTCCTGGGATCTCGCGCGGGCCACCGGCCGCGACGTCGAGGTGGCCGATACCGATCTCGCGGTGCTGCTGCAGTTCCTGAAGGACACACCGCCGGAAGGCACACCCGGACTCTTCGGCCCGGTGGTGCCGGTCGGACCCGGCGCTCCTGCCCTGCACCGGGTGCTGGGGCTCACCGGGCGCGATCCGTTCTGGATTCCCAAGGCGGTGCGAGGCGCCCGGTGATGGGGTGGCTCCTCCGGCCGGGTCATGCACCGGTGCGGCCGAAGATCCCGGCCGCGGCCGCGTTCGCCGCGGTTTCGGCCGCCGTCCGGGCGGCCTCGTCGTCGATGGGGTCGCCGCTGGCCAGCAGCCGGTAGTAGAGCGGGCCGGAGACGGCGGTGAGGACCGCGCGGGGGTCGGTTCCGGCCGGCACCTCCCCACGGTCGACGGCGTCGGTGATACAGGGCGACCATTCGGTGAGCCGGACGTCATAGAACCGGCGCAGCGCCGACGCTGTGCTCTCGTCGCAGGTCGCGGCGGCGATCACGGCGCGGAACAGGCGGCCCTGCCGGGGGTCGGCGAGGGTTTTCGCGACCAGGCGGGCATTGGCGGTCAGATCGCCGAGCAGGGAGCCGGTATCGGCGCGCGGTAGCGACTGTTCGGCCATATCCACCAGGAGGTCGGCGATGAGCCCGGTCGGGGTGCGCCAGCGGCGGTAGACAGTCGTTTTGCCGACCTCGGCGCGCGTGGCGACCTCGGCGAGGTCGAGCCGGGCGAAACCGTGTTCGGCCAGCAGATCGCCGGCGACCTGCAGTACCGCGGCGCGGACGCGGGCGGTACGGCCGCCGGGCCGCACCGAGCCGGGCGCGGCCAGCTCAGGATCCATAACGGGACTCCAGTTTCATTTATCGCTCGATGGGTGTAGCTTCGAATTCGTTAACGAAACCATAGACCCTTTAGGAGTCGAGATGGAATACCGGCGGTTGGGTGCCTCGGGTCTGGTCGTTCCCGCGTTGAGCTTCGGCGCGGGGACCTTCGGCGGCCGCGGCGAACTGTTCGGCGCCTGGGGCGATACCGATGTCGACCAGGCTCGTCGGCTCGTGGATATCAGCCTCGACGCGGGCGTGACCATGTTCGATACGGCCGATGTCTATTCCGACGGCGCGTCCGAGGAGGTGCTGGGCGCCGCCATCCGCGGCAGACGCGATCGGCTGCTGTTGTCCACGAAGGCCGGACTGCCCACCGGGCCGGGCCCCTTCGACGCCGGCACGGGCCGCGGGCGCCTGATCGCCGCGGTGGAGGCATCGCTGAACCGGCTCGGTGTGGACCATATCGATCTCTTCCAGCTCCACGCCTTCGACGCCTACACCCCGGTCGAAGAGGTGCTGCACGCACTCGACGAGCTGGTCCGCGCGGGCAAGATCCGCTATCTGGGCGCCTCCAATTTCGCCGGCTGGCAGCTGATGAAATCGCTGGCGGCCGCCGACCGCCACGGGCTGACCCGCTATATCGCCCATCAGGTGTACTACTCACTGGCCGGTCGGGATTACGAATGGGAGCTCATGCCGCTGGGCCTGGCCGAAGGGGTCGGCGCGGTGGTGTGGAGCCCACTCGGCTGGGGCCGGCTCACCGGCAGGATCCGGCGCGGACAACCACTGCCCGCGGGCAGCAGGTTGCACAAGACCGCCGAGGCGGGGCCACCGGTGGATACCGAACATCTCTACGACGTGGTCGACGCGCTGGACGAAGTCGCCGCCGAAACCGGCCGATCGGTACCGCAGATCGCGCTGAACTGGCTGCTCACCCGGCCCACCGTCGGCACCGTCATCGTCGGTGCGCGCAACGAGGAACAGTTGCGTCAGAATCTCGGGGCCGTCGGCTGGGAACTCACCGCCGACCAGCTGGCCCGGCTGGACAAGGCGAGCGCGCTCACCCCGCCCTACCCCTATTACCCGTACTACCGCCTGCCCGACTTCGCCCGGCTCAATCCACCCGCCGCGTGAGCCGGGTCGTCAGTACACGTCCCGGACATAACGTTTCTCGGCGGTGAGCTGCTTCTTGAAGGCCAGGGCGCCCTCCTCGTCGAGCTTGCCGTGGATGCGGGCGATCCGTAGCAGCGCCTCGTCCACATCCGCGGCCATCCGCGCGGCATCACCGCAGACATAGAAGTGGGCGCCGTCGCGCAGCCACGACCACAGTTCGGCGCCGTGTTCGATCATGCGGTGCTGCACATAGATCCGCTCCCGCTGATCGCGGGAGAAGGCCAGATCCAGTCGCGACAGGTGACCGGTGCGGAACATATCCTCCAACTCGGCCCGGTAGTAGAAGTTCTGCGCGGCGTGCTGATCGCCGAAGAACAACCAATTGCGTCCCGTCGCCCCCAGCGCGCGCCGTTCGTGCAGGAAGCCGCGGAACGGAGCGATACCGGTGCCCGGGCCGACCATGATCATCGGCACAGTGGGGTCCAGCGGCGGCCGGAAATGTGGTGCGCGCTGCAGAAATATCGGTACCGCGGCGTCCGCGGCCCGGTCGGCCAGGAAGGTCGAGCAGACCCCGCCGCGCCGCGCCGCCGAGCCCGCGGCCGCCGGGTCGCCGTAGCGCACGATGCCCACGGTCAGCTCCACCCGGTCCGGGCTCGTCAGCGGACTCGACGAGATCGAATACTGGCGCGGCTGCAGTTTTTTCAGCACGTCGAGCCATTCCACCAGGTCGGCACGGACCGGGAAGTCCCGCAGCACATCCACCAATTGGCGGTCCCACAGATAGGAGGCGAGTTCGTTGCGGTTGTCGCGGCGCAGCAGTTTGGCGAGCCGGTTGCTCGGATTGTGTCCGGCGACGAATTCCAGCAGATCGCGCGAGATCCGGGTGATGTCGTAGCGGGTGCGCAAGGCCTGCTCCAGCGATATCTCGCCGGTGCCGGCCGCTACGGTGCGATTGCCGTCCAGACCGGTCGCCGCCAGCCATTCCCCGACCAGCGACGGACAGTTGGTCGGCCAGACCCCGAGCGAATCGCCCACCTCGTACCGGGCGTCGAGCCCGGTCAGGTCGAAACTGATCCGCCGGACCTCCTTCGCGGCGTCCGGGGTGGTCAGTACCTCGTTGCCCAGGAGGGGCGCGGCGACCGGTGCGGTGCGGGTGAACGCGGTGGGCGTCACCCGGCGCACCGGGAGCGGGGCGGGAGCGGTCCGTTCCAGGACACCGATCGCGGTGGCACCGCCGGAGGACGCGCCGACGGTTCGGCGCGAAGTGCCACCGCTGGGGCCGGCGGCCGGATCGGGTCCTCCCGGCTCGGACAGTGCGGTGATCACCGCGTCCAGCCAGTGCGCGCCCGGCTCGTCGAAATCGGGTTCACAGTCCTGGCGCGGTAGCAGCCGGGTCGCGCCGCGGTCGGCGAACAGGGTGTCGAGTTTGCGACCGTGGCCGCAGAAATCGTCGTAGGAGGAGTCGCCGAGCGCGAACACCGCGTACCGCATACCGGTGAGCCGGACCGCGCTCTCCGCGAGCCGGGTCCAGAAGTCGGCCCCGTTGTCCGGTGGGCCGCCGTCACCGAATGTGCTGGTGACGACCAGCACATCACCGGTCAGCACGTCGAGTTCGCAGGAGTCCATATCGAGCAGCCGCGGCCGGAGCCCGGATTCGGTGAGCCGCGCGGCGGCGGTCGCGGCGAAATCCTCGGCATTGCCGGTCTGGGAGGCCCACAGCACCGTTACGGTCCGCCCCGGCGTCGCGGCCGGATCACCGACCGCCGGGTCCGCGGGGACTCCGCGCGAATACATACCGGCCAGCAGCCCGTCCACCCAGAGCCGGCTCCGATCCGACAGCGGCGCCGACGCGGGCAGGACCGGCTGCCCGGAGACCGGCAGCGACTGCAGCGCGGCGAGATAACCACCCAGATAGATGCGTTCGGTTTCGCTCAGCGTCGGGGTGGCCGCGGTATCCAGGCCGAGCATCGTGGCCAGGGGATGAGGACCGGAACCGGTGGTTTCCGGCGCGCTGACCACTGTTTCCGGTCTGTCCGCCCGTTGCATCGGCGCGACCCGGCGCAAGGCGACCGCGCAGGCCTTGAATTCCGGCTGCAGCGAATCGGAATCGACCGCGTCATTGGTCACCGCGTTGATGGTCAGGTATTCGCCCTGTTCGTCGTTCCAGTGGAAAGGCGCGAAACAGCCGCCCGGCCGCACCCGGTCGCTGATCCGGGCGGGCAGCACCGCGCGCCCGCGCCGGGAGGTGATCTCCAATTCGTCCCCGGGCTCCAGCCCGAGGATACGGGCGTCGTCGGGATGGACTTCCACGAACGGTTCGCCGTTCAGCTTGGTGAGTTTGCCGACGCGACCGGTCTTGGTCATCGAATGCCACTGATGCTGCAACCGGCCCGTATTGAGCAGGAACGGGTAATCGTCGTCGGGCATTTCGTCGGGCAGCATATGCGGCCGCGGCCAGAAGACGGCGCGCCGGCTCGGGGTGGCGAACGCCAACCGGGGCGCGTGTCCTTCGGGATCGGTGTAGCGCGGCCCGCTCACGCCGTCGTTCCGATAGCGAATCGGATTGCGGCGTTGCTCGGGGTCGGGGCACGGCCACTGCATCGGACCCTCGCGCAGCGCGTCGTAAGTCATCCCGCTCAGGTCGTAGCCGGTGGCGGGGTTGGCGAAACGGCGCAGTTCGTCGAACACCTCGGCACTCGAGGCGTACTCGAAGCCGGGGAATCCCATGGCCGTGGCCACCTGGGCGATCAGCTGCCAGTCCGGCCGGGCGTCACCGGCCGGTTCGACCGCGCTCCCCAGCAGGGTGACATTGCGTTCGGAGTTCACCATCACCGCGTCCGATTCGGCCCACAGGGTGGCCGGCAGCAGGATATCGGCGTAGGTGTTGGTGGCGGTCTCGGTGTAGGCGTCCTGCGCGATCACCAGTTCCGCCGCTTCCAGACCGGCGATCACCGTCTTCCGATTGGCGACGGTCGCCACCGGGTTGGTGCAGATGATCCAGGCCGCCTTGATGGTGCCCGCGGCGAGTTCGCGGAACATCTCGATGGTGCCGGGCCCCGCCTCGGTGCGCAGTGTTCCCGGCGGCAGTTCCCAGGCGGCCTCGACGAAGGCGCGGTCGGCGGGGTTCAGCAGACTCCGCTGGCCGGGCAGGCCGGGACCCATGTAGCCCATCTCACGTCCGCCCATGGCGTTCGGCTGCCCGGTGAGCGAGAACGGTCCGCTGCCCGGACGGCAGATGGCGCCCATGGCCAGGTGCAGATTGCACAGCGCGTTTGTGTTCCAGGTCCCATGGGTCGACTGATTGAGCCCCATGGTCCACAGGCTCATCCATTCCCCGGCCTCCCCGATCCAGCGGGCGGCGGTACGGATATCCGCCTCGGCAAGACCGGTCAGCTCCGCCACCTTCTCCGGTGGGTAGCCGGCGAGGAACTCGGGCATGGCGTCCCAGCCCTCGGTGTGCTCGGCGATGAATTCGGTGTCGATATCACCGGCTTCGACCAGCAGATACAGCAGACCGTTGAGCAGGGCCAGATCCGTCCCGGGGGCGATCTGCAGGAACAGGTCGGCGCGGGCGGCGGTATCGGTGCGCCGCGGATCCACCACGATCAGTTTCGCGCCCGCTTTGAGCCGATCCGCCATGCGCAGAAACAGGATGGGATGGCAGTCGGCCATATTCGCGCCGATCACGAAGAACAGGTCGGCGTGCTCGAGATCATCATAGGAACCCGGAGGGCCGTCGGCGCCCAGCGACTGTTTGTAACCGGTGCCCGCGCCGGCCATGCACAGCCGGGAGTTCGCCTCCATATGGATGGTGCGCAGGTGACCTTTGGCGAGTTTCGTGGCCAGGTACTGCGCCTCCAGCGACATCTGCCCGGAGACGTAGAGCGCGATGGCGTCGGGACCGTGCTCCGCCAGGATCCGCCGCAACCGCGTAGCGGCCTCGCGTACCGCCTCGTCCACGCCGGCCGGCTGCGGTTGGATGCCGCGTTCGGGCCGCAGATAGGCGGTCGACATCCGGCCCGGTGCCCGCATCAACTCCAGGTGGGTGGCGCCCTTGGTGCACAACCGCCCGCTATTCGACGGATGCAGTTTGTCCCCGGTGACCTTGGCGATCACCGGCGCGCCGGTGTCGTCGGCCGCGGTGGTGACCTCGATACCGCAGCCGACCCCGCAATAAGAGCACGCCGTCCTGGTCGTGCCCGGCCGCCGGTCGCGCTTCGCTACCGCCTCCGGGTGTGACTCGCTCATGATGCACCTACCGGGCATGAGCGAGAACGGCGATCGGTCAACACGCTGACGCGGAGGCCGGAGCGCAGGCGAAGGTATCGCACTACCGCCTCCGGGCCTGACTCGCTCCTGCCGTGTCGATCGGGCATGAGCGAGGGCCCTGCGTGGTCACGCTCCGCTGCCGCCTCCGGGCCTGACTCGCTCCTGCCGTGTGCCTCGGACATGCCTTCGATCGTCCCCGCGCCCGATTTCCTCGGGTTTGCCCGATGTTATCGCCGGGTGACATTCCACTTCACCGGCGAAAATCACAGCTGTGAGGTAGATGAACCCGGCCGATACCGGGCGTTTCAGCCGCCGAGCTTGTATCCCCGGTGCAGTGCGACCACGCCGCCGGACAGATTGCGCCATTTCACCCCGGACCACCCGGCATCGGAGACCCGGCGGCCCAGCTGCCGCTGGTTCGGCCAGGCACGGATGGATTCGGCCAGGTAGACGTAGGCGTCCGGATTACTGCTCACCGCCCGGGCCACCTTCGGCAACGCCTTCATCAGGTACTCCATGTACAGGGTCTTGAACCCCGGAATGACCGGGGTGGAGAACTCGCAGATGACCAACCGGCCGCCGGGTTTGGTCACCCGCAGCATCTCCCGCAGCGCCAGATCGGTATCGGCCACATTGCGCAGCCCGAACGAGATGGTCACCGCGTCGAAGGAATTGTCGGCGAAAGGCAGCGCCATGGCGTCTCCGGCGACCATCGGCACCTTCCGGAACCGGCCGGCGGCCAGCATGCCCTGCGAGAAATCGGCGGCCACGCACCACGCGCCGGAACGGCCCAGCTCCACGGTGGACACCCCGGTGCCGGCGGCCAGGTCGAGCACCTGCTCACCGGGGCGCGGATCGATGGCCTTGCGGGTCGTCCAGCGCCAGTAGCGGTCCTGGCCGGCCGAGATCACGGTGTTGGTCAGGTCGTATCGTCGCGCCACCCCGTCGAACATCGACGCGACCTCGTGCGGTTGTTTGTCCAGCGAGGCCCGGACCGATTGTGTTTTCACCACATCCCGACCCTAATAGGCGCAGCCGGGCGAGGCCCATCCGCAATCCGCGCATGGCCGCAGCGAATGGGGAGGTACGCCTAATACGGTCTGCCGCGTCCGGTCACGCCGAGCGTGACAACCGGTATCCGGTGCCGATCACCTCGGCGTAATGGTTCATGAGTTCGGTGCAGACGGCAGGCCACGTGCGGTGCAGCACCGATTTGCGGGCCGCCCCGGCGAACCGCTCGCGCAACTGCGCATCACGCAGCGCCGCGACGGTGCCGGGCAGCAGTTCGGTGAAATCCCGCACCGGGAGCAGGTAGCCGTTGCGGCAGGACGCGATCAGGTCACGCGGGCCGCCGGCGTCGGGACCGATCACCGGGACCCCGGACGCCAGCGCTTCCTGCACGCCCTGGCAGAACGTCTCGTGCTCACCCGGATGCACCATCACGTCCAGGCTCGCGTAGGCCCGGGCGAGCTCGTGGCCGCCGAGTTCGCCGGTGAAGATCGCGCCCGGCAGCAGACCGGCGAGTTTCTGCCGCTCCGGACCGTCGCCCACGATCACCAGCTGTACCGACGGATCGTGGGCCAGTACCGAGAGCCGGTCCACGTGCTTTTCCGGGGCCAGCCGGCCGACGAAACCGACCAGCAGTTTCCCGGTACCGCCGCGCCACTGCCCACGCAACTCTTCGCTGCGCGCGGCCGGGGTGAACCGCACCGTATCGACTCCGCGACCCCAGGTGTGCACCCGCGGGATCCCGTGCCGGGCCAGATCCTCCACCGCCGCACTCGACGGCGCCAGCGTCCGGACCGCGCCCTCGTGGATGCGCCGGGTCCAGCCCCAGGCGGCGCGGGCCGCCAAACCCAGCCCGTAGCTCTTCGCGAAACCCGCCACATCGGTCTGGTACACCGCCACCGCGGGCAGGTCCAGCCGCAGCGCCGCTGCCATCCCGCCCGCACCGAGCAGGAACGGTGAGGCCAGATGCACCACATCGGGATCGAAATCGTCCAGTACGCCGACCATCCCCGGCTGCGGCAGGCCCACCGGCAGCGAACTGATCTTCGGCACCATCACCGCCGGGACCCGGTGGACCGGGAACCGGCCGTGGTGCCGAGGAGCGGGGGGCTGCCCGCGCAACGTATCGGGCGCGATGACGAGAGCGTCGTGCCCGTGCCGATGCAGATGATCCAACACTCGGAGCACCGAGTTCACGACGCCGTTCATATTCGGGAGAAACGACTCCGCAACGATGGCTACGCGCACTCGCTCAGTCTGAGCGGTCGCGGCCCCCCGGGACGCGTCGCCGATATGACGCCGGATCGAAGATCGGGCGAACACTCATCGAACCGGTCGCCGCCCGCATCAGCAGCCAGAGCGCCGGCAGGGTGAGAGCCCAGGTCACGGCCAGTACCGACAGCGCCGGCAGGACAGCGACCCGCACATCGCGGCCCGCGACCCGGACCAGGTCGGGATCGGCGCGGCTGTATTCGACATTGATCCGCTCACCCGCGGTCAGGTTGGTCGGATACAGCACGCCGACCTTCGGATTGTGGGTGACGCCGTCGGGGGTTACGTACATCACCGCCGAGCGCAGCCGGCCTGCGGACAGCACCTCGCCGGTGGTTTCGCCCTTGTCGGATTCGATCAGATAGTCGTTGCGCCAGGCCGCCAGGAACAGCAGTACCACCAGCACGCTCACCGATACCGCGGTGATCACCACGCCGACGCACACCTTGCGCAACCGTTCGGCCCGGGCCGATCGTGCGGCCGGGTCCGGCGCGCGCAACGGTTCGATACCGGGCTCCGGGTCCGCGACCGGCGGCGCGACCATCTCTGCCTGCTCGGGCACGCTGCCTCCTCCGGAATCGTTCGGGCCGGGGCGGCTGAGCCGTCGCGCACACCGTCGCCCGGGTAACCGGGGTCGCGCGGTCCGCGGCGGCTGGTTTCCGGCACCGCAACAGGCTAGCGGGGTCGGCTAGGGTGAGCGCTCATGGCCCGAAAATTCGGCTTCACGCTGTCCTATCCGATCCCGGTGTCCGAACTGCACGCCGCGCTCACCGGAGAAGAAATGTGGCGCGACCGGTTCACCGGCGCCCCGACGGCCACTCTCGACCTGTCCCACCCCGGTGGCCCGGGTACCGCTCGTATCCAGATGAGCGAAACGATCCGGCAGGACAAGATCCCCGGCATCGTGCGCAAGGTGCTCAAGAGTGAACTGGTCGTCACCCGTATCGACAATTGGCAGGCTCTCGACGGGTCCACTGCGGCGGGGACTTTCGAGGGCACCTCCTCGGGCATCTCCTCGGAGATGAAGGGCACCTACGAATTGCGCCCCACCGCCGAGGGCTCGGAGGTGGTGATCTCCGGTTCGGTGAAGGTCAAGGTTCCGTTGGTCGGCGGGGCCATCGAACCGCTCGCCGAGCAGTTGCAGCGGCGGGTCGCCGAGAGCGAACGCAAGTACATCGTCAAATGGTTCGAAGATCGCGCCGAGGCCTGACAGTCCTCCGGGGCCGCGCGGTACGCGCGGCCCCGGACATACCCCGGAGTTCCGGTTCGGCGGGCCGGGCCGCCGGTTTCAGAGTTCGGCGCCGGTAGGTTCCATCGCCGCGGTGGGATCGAACTCTTTCGGCTCGACCAGCACCAGCCAGTTCCCCGAATTGTCGCGGCACACCGCTTCCACACCGTAGGGCCGCTCCGACGGGGGTTGGACGAAATCGACACCCTTAGCGGTGAGTTCCGCATAGGCCTTACGACAGTCCTGAGTGTTCAGCCCCAACGAGCCGTGGCTGCCGCCTGCCAGCGACCTGCTGATCGCGTCGGCGAGATTCTCGTCCAGGGGCGGTCCGGGCAGCATCAGGGTGACCTCGAGTTCCCGGTGGTCGGGGTGGGCGATGGTCACCCAGCGGAAACCGTTGTCCCCCATCTGGATATCGGCGGTCTCCACGAAGCCGAGGGTTTCGATGTACCAGTTCTTGGCCGCTGTCTGATCGGTCACGTACACGGTGACCAGGGAGATATTCGAAATGATCGGAGGCATGGCACGAGACTATGGGCGGACCGGGCCGCCGGGCTTCTCCGAAATTGCGGTATCGCGGCGGCGATCGGACAACCCGTGCATGAAGATGTAGCAGCCCGGGATGCGGGGCGCGCCGTCGGCGAATTTCGCCTGGTATGCCGAAGGTGAAACCCCCACCAGTTCGGTGAATTTCCGGGAGAACGAACCCAGACTGCTGTAGCCGACGAGCAGGCAGACCTCGGTCACCGTGGTGTTGGTGGCACGCAGCAGATCCTGCGCCCGCTCGATCCGGCGCTCGGCCAGGTACACCGCGGGTGTCCTGCCGTAGGTGGCCGCGAAACACCGCAGGAAATGGTATTTCGATACCCCGGCGGCCGCGGCCATACCGTCGAGGTCCAGCGGCCGGGCGTACTCGCGATCGACGAGATCACGGGCCCGCCGCAGATGCGGGAGCAGATCCCGCGGTACCGGCCGCACCACCACGGCCTAACAGAAGGGCGCGAGGTCGTCGAACCGCATCGACGCCCGGCCCGCGGTGCGCCACGCGCGGGCGGTGAGGTCCACGTCCTCGTCGGTGACCAGATTGCCCATCACCCGGACCGCGGTGCGCTGCAGGAATTTCGAACGCATCACCGGTGGGCCGCCGATGGGGACCATCCGCGGGTGGGTGGCCAGACCGGCGATCCGCCGCGCCACCGAATAGGTGCGGCCGTATTTCGCGCGCAGCAGGTCCGGCCATACCCGGGTGAGGTCGGGCTCGTCCAGCAGACCGGCGAGCATATGCCCGCCCTCCAGGCCGTAGTCGATTCCCTCGCCGTTCAGCGGGTTCACACACCCGGCGGCATCACCGAGCAGCGCCCAGTTGCGGCCCGCGATCCCGGAGACCGCGCCGCCCATCGGCAGCAGCGCCGAGGAGACCGCGCGCACCGAACCGCTCAGTTCCCATTCGTCGCGGCGCAGCTCCGTGTAGTGCTCGAGCAGTGGTTTCAACGCGATATGCGAAGGCCTGCGTTCGGTGGCCAGCGAGCCGACGCCGATATTCACCTCGCCGTTGGCCAGCGGGAAGACCCAGCCGTAGCCGGGTACCAGCTCGTTTTCCGCATTGCGCAACTCCAGATGCGAGGTGATCCACTGATCGTCGCTGCGGCCGGAGGAGATATAGGCGCGCGCCGCCACCCCGTAGGCGTAGCGGCGATGCCAGGTGCGGCCGAGCAGTTTGCCGACCGGCGACCGCACCCCGTCGGCCACGATCAGGGTGCGGCAGCCGATCTCGTGCGAAGCCGTCCCCACCCGCACGGTCACCCCGGTCACCCGGTCGCTGTCGCGCGCCACCGCCACGACCTTCGCGCCGTCGCGCATCCGAGCCCCGGATTTCACCGCGGTATCGCGCAGTTTGTCGTCCAGTTCGGTGCGCGGAATCGCACTGCCGTAGGTGGGGAACGAACCACCCGGCCAGGGCAGCAGCGCCTCGGCGCCGAAACCGGTCATCCGGAGACCGTGGTTGACGGTGTGCGCCCGCACCCATTCGCCCAGCCCGAGATGCTCGAGTTCCGCGGTGGCACGCGGGGTCAGGCCGTCACCGCAGGTCTTGTCCCGGGGGAAGGTCGCGGAATCCACCAGCAGCACATCGCGACCCGCGCGCGCCGCCCACGCCGCGGCCGCCGAACCCGCGGGACCCGCGCCCACCACCAGCACCTCGACGTGTGCGGGCAGCGCGTCCCGGTCGGCTTCGGAAGGTGTGGCTTCGGGTGCACCCATGCGGTCAATAGTTACAGGCCGTCGCCGGTGATGTCGATGGCGGTACGGTGCACAGCATGAGCGAGTCAGGCCCGGAGGCGGTAGCGGAGCGTGACCACGTAGGGCCCTCGTTCATGCTCGATCAATACAGTGACGGTGTTCATGGGCGTTCCGACGTGAACACGCTAGGTTCATCACCGTGGGGTCGGACGCGTCCTTGGGAGAAGGTATGAGCACATCTGCTGTGAGCGAAGCCGGCACGGTGGTGGCGGGGGTGGACCTCGGGGACCCCGCGCTCGCCGAGACCGTACGCAACGGCCTCGACGAAGTAGAGAAACTGCTGGTCGAGGAGCTGTCCTCCGGAGCGGCCTTCCTCCAGGAGGCCGCGCTGCACCTGGCCAAGGCCGGCGGTAAACGATTCCGGCCGCTGTTCACCATTCTCACCGGCCAGCTGGGCCCCCGCCCCGGAGATCCGGCCCTGGTCACCGCGGGCACCGTGGTCGAGCTCGTCCATCTGGCCACGCTCTACCACGACGACGTCATGGACGAGGCCACCATGCGCCGCGGCGCGACGAGTGTGAACTCCCGCTGGGGCAACAGTGTGGCCATCCTCGCCGGGGACTACCTGTTCGCGCACGCCTCCCGGCTGACCTCCACCCTCGGCCCCGACGCCGTCCGCATCATCGCCGAAACCTTCGCCGAACTGGTCACCGGTCAGATGCGCGAAACCATGGGCGCCCGCGAAGAGAGCGACCCCGTGGCCCACTATCTGCGTGTGGTCTGGGAGAAAACCGGTTCGCTGATCGCGGCCTCCGGCCGTTTCGGTGGGACCTTCTCCGGCGCCGACAGCGACCATGTGGAACGCCTCGCCCGCCTCGGTGACGCCGTCGGCACCGCCTTCCAGATCTCCGACGACATCATCGATATCTCCTCGGAGTCGGCCCAGTCCGGCAAAACACCCGGCACCGACCTGCGCGAGGGCGTCCACACCCTCCCGGTCCTGTACGCCCTGCGCGACGAAGGCCCCGACGGCGACCGTCTGCGCCACCTCCTGGCGAAGCCCCTGGAGTCGGACGCCGAGGTAGCCGAGGCCCTGGAGTTGCTGGGCCGTTCCCCAGGAATGACCCGGGCCAAGGAAAAGCTGCGCGAATACGCCGATATCGCCCACGCGGAGCTGAAGGCCCTCCCCGCGGGGCCCGCCAACGACGCCCTGGTCAAGTTGGTTCAGTACACCATCGAACGGGTCGGCTGAGTATTCGGCGCCTGGCGTGGGAACGGGGCGGACACGCCCGTGAAGCTTGGGATGTGGGCTGCTCGTGACGATGAGGGGTGGGCTTGCTGGTTCAGGCCGGATACAGACGTGCCTATGGAGTCCGGCGCGGGCCCCGTAGTGCCGCGAAGCGCGAGTCTCGAGGCCTGAACGGCGGGACCTTCGGGGCCTCGACCCCGCGGCGCCGAAGGCGCCGCAAATAAACACAGCGCAGGAACTTCGGGGTGCCTGAGGTCGTTGTCGTCCTGTAGCGGTTCTGGCCGAAACTCGCGCGTCCGGTCGCGCGCCACGTATACAGGAGTGCTATGCACGGGCACGGGTTTGCGAATGGGATGAAAACGTTCGGGCTCATGGTCGGGCTCTCCGCGCTGATAGTCCTGGCGGGGGCTGCGTTCCGGAACACGACCATTCTGGTCGTCGCGGTTCTTCTCGCCGTGGCGATGAACGGTTACGCGTATTTCAACAGCGATAAGCTGGCGCTGAAGGCCATGCGGGCGCAGCCGGTGAGCGAGATCGAGGCGCCGGCCATCTACGGGATCGTCCGTGAGCTGGCGACCACCGCTCGGCAGCCCATGCCCCGGCTGTACATAAGTCCCACGAATGCCCCGAACGCGTTCGCCACCGGGCGTAATCCGCGGCATGCGGCGGTCTGCTGTACCAGCGGTATTCTGCAAATCCTGGACGAGCGCGAGTTACGGGCCGTGCTGGGTCACGAACTGTCTCATGTCTACAACCGGGATATCTTGATCTCTTCGGTTGCGGGGGCCATGGCCGCGGTGATTTCCGGGCTGGCGAATTTCGCGTATTTCGCGGCGGCGTTCGGCGGTAATAGAGGTGGTTCCGGGCCGAATATCTTCGGTGTATTGCTGGTGTCCCTGCTGGGTCCGATCGCCGCGGGATTGATCAAACTGGCGGTGTCGCGGTCGCGGGAGTATCAGGCCGACGAGTCGGGTGCCGAGCTGACCGGCGATCCGCTGGCGCTGGCGTCGGCGTTGCGCAAATTGGAGCTCGGGGTGCAGGCGGCGCCGTTGCCGCCCGAACCCCGGCTGACCGCGCAGTCGCATCTGATGATCGCCAATCCGTTCCGTGCCGGTGATCGGATGGCCCGGTTGTTCTCGACGCATCCGCCGATGGCGGATCGGATCGCGCGACTGGAGCAGATGGCCGGTCGCTGAGGGTTCGGGTCGGCGGTTCGCATGAGCGAGTCGGGCCCGGAGGTGGCAGCGAAGCGTGACCACGGAGGGCCCTCGCTCATGCTCGATCGACACAGCATGAGCGAGTCGGGCCCCGGAGGCGGTAGTGCGATACCTTCGCCTACGCTGCGGTCTCCGCGTCGGTGTGACGACCGCTCGCCGGGATCGCTCATGCTCGATCGATACAGCCGGCTACCGGTAGTTCACGAATTGCAGGGCGATCCCGAAATCGTCGCCTTTGAGCAGCGCGATAACGGCTTGCAGGTCGTCGCGTTTCTTGCTGGTGACGCGTAATTCTTCGCCCTGGATCTGCGCTTTGACGCCCTTGGGGCCTTCGTCGCGGATTTTCTTGGAGATCTTCTTGGCATGTTCGGAGTCGATGCCCTGGACCAGGGTCCCGGTGATCTTGTAGGTCTTGCCGGAAGCGACCGGTTCGCCGGCATCGAAGGCCTTGAGCGAGATATCGCGGCGGATGAGTTTTTCCTTGAACACCTCGAGCGCGGCCTTCACCCGCTCCTCGGAATCGGCGGTGAGTACCACTTTGTCCTCGCCGGACCATTCGATTCCCGCGCCGGTGCCCCGGAAGTCGTAGCGAGTGTTCAGTTCCTTCTCGGCCTGGTGCAGGGCGTTGTCGACCTCCTGCCGCTCGACCTTGCTGACGATGTCGAATGATGAATCGGCCACACTGCGCTCCTGTTCACTGTTGGATCACCCTGGGTACGCAAGCTACCCGGTCGATGCGGCGACGCTGTGCGGCCGTGGTGATCGAGGGCAGTTCTGGGCATCTGGCCAGCCGGTTTGCATTCGGGGTGCGGGTTCGTTGTATCCTGCTGAGCGCACTGGGAAAGTGATCGTAGAGATCGAGAGTGCGGTACGAGGCAGGTTGCCCGAGCGGCCAATGGGAGCAGACTGTAAATCTGTCGGTGAAAGCCTACGTAGGTTCGAATCCTACACCTGCCACCAGGAAACCCCCGCCGGTGAACACCGGCGGGGGTTTTCTTCGTCCGAGGTCGTCCGGGGCCCCGGCGAAGGCCGGTCCGTTCGCCAGAAAATAGGCTCTGACCACTCGGTTTGGTGCTCTCGGTGGTCAGTGTGTACTCTCGTTCAAGTCTTCGAGGCAACGGGTAGGACTTCGTCGGTTCCCGCTGCCGAGAGGTCGCGCCCCCTTAGCTCAGTCGGCAGAGCGTTTCCATGGTAAGGAAAAGGTCAACGGTTCGATTCCGTTAGGGGGCTCGCCGGATTGCCGGTGGTGTCCCGACTCGGCACTCCAAGCCGCGGCGTCGCCGTCGCAGATGGCGTATAAGGCGGTGTAGCTCAGGCGGTAGAGCAAACGACTCATAATCGTTGTGTCGCCGGTTCGAGTCCGGCCATCGCTACCCATACTGATTGACCCTCTGGTTGACCGGAAAGAAGGCATATCG
The DNA here is from genome assembly GCF_001618425.1 of Nocardia fusca NBRC 14340. Lineage (GTDB taxonomy): Bacteria > Actinomycetota > Actinomycetes > Mycobacteriales > Mycobacteriaceae > Nocardia > Nocardia fusca. Next base: position 10,236 of record NZ_BDCU01000047.1, on the reverse strand, counting down.
TGGCCGCGAAGTCCACCGATGTCCGGCCAAAGATCACCTTGGCCTGCGAGCAGTGCAAGCATCGCAACTACATCACCAAGAAGAACCGGCGCAACGACCCGGACCGGCTGGAGCTGAAGAAGTTCTGCCCGAACTGCGGTACGCACCGGGCGCATCGCGAATCTCGCTGATCCTCGCCTGACGCCGCTGCGGTAGCAGCGGGTCCCGAGCATCCGCGCGGTTTCGGCGTGTCGGATGTTCACGGCATCACGGTGGTAGGTTCTCGCCGGGCCCCGGTCCGGCGACCGGGGTGCTGCGGGGTTCGTATTCCTCTCGACGGCGGCGTCCTGGTCCTCGAACCACCGACACCGCGGCCGATCGCCGGTCGTGGTGATGATCAGGCGGCTGCTCGGCCCTTTCGGTCACGCCGACTTCTACCTACGGGCCGACGCCCAGCCGCCGTGCAGACTCCGTGCTGCGGGGTCAGATAGGTACAGTCCTCCCGTGACAATCAACACCGGTACAGACGAAGCGGTTGCGACGGATATGGATCTCGATCCCGCCGCCCATGCGGCCGCCATGGTCGGTCACCACTATCGTGTCGACGACTACTACGAGGTCGGCCGCGAGAAGGTGCGCGAATACGCGCGCGCAGTACAGGACGGCCACCCGGCGCACTGGGACGAAGATGTCGCCCTGGAGTTCGGCTACGACGGCCTGGTCGCCCCGCTCACTTTCATCTCCCTCGTCGGGATCCTGGCCCAGCGCAAACTATTCGAGACGGTCGTCACCGGCTACGACCTGAGCCAGATCATGCAGACCGACCAGATCCTGGAATTCCACCGCCCGATCGTGGTCGGCGACCAGCTGATCTGCGATGTGCACCTGCACTCCTTCCGGCAGGCGTTCGGCGGCGACATCATCGTCACCAAGAACATCGTCACCGACCAGCACAACGAGCTCGTGCTCACCACCTACACGACGCTGGTCGGCCGCAGCGGCGGCGATATCGATCCGAACCTCAACGAGGCCGTCCGCAAGGTGCTCATGCACGGGATGGACGCGGCGGTTCCCGATCACACCCCGCGCACCCGGCACGTCGTTCCGGCGCCGGCCGTCGGCGCGGTGGTGCCGACCCGGTTCGCCCGGTCGTTCGACGAGGTGTCCGTCGGTGACGAACTGCCCACCCGAGTCGTCCAGCTGACCCGTGGTGACCTGGTGAACTACGCCGGTGTCTCCGGCGACGCGAACCCCATCCACTGGAGTGACGAGGTCGTCAAACTGGTGGATCTCGACACCTGTGTCGCGCACGGCATGCTCTCCATGGGCCTGGGTGGCGGTTTCGTCACGTCCTGGCTGGGTGATCCCGGCGCGGTCGCGGAGTACAACGTCCGATTCACCAGCCCGGTGTTCGTGAGCGCCACCGAACCGGCCGAGGTGGAGTTCACCGGCAAGATCAAGTCCATGGATCCGGAAACGCGGACCGCCGTGATCGCCATCGTGGCGAAATCCGGAGGCCGCAAGATTTTCGGCCGGGCCACCGCGACGGTCCGGTTGTCCTGACCTGGTCGAGCGACCCTGATTGGCTTCTGCCGCCGACCGTGCCGTACACTCGGGATTCTGGGGTCACCAGCCGATGCGCGCTGCTCTGCAAGGCTGGTTCCAGGCGGGGTTTCCGACCAGTGGCCGTACCGGCTGAGTAGGCTCGGACCGACCGGCAGGTGCCGGCCCCGCCGACGGGGCCGGCACCTGCCGGGGCGGCGCGCGTGTTGTGTGACACCAGCGCCGACAACTGAATATCGCATGTGGCTGGACCACGACAGTCCGGTTCAGCCGAAGGGGCGTAGCTCAAATGGCAGAGCAGCGGTCTCCAAAACCGCAGGTTGCAGGTTCAAGTCCTGTCGCCCCTGCCCTGGATAACGGCGACGAGAGAGGATCGACGTGACCGACGAGCGGGACACTCGCCGCGGCGGATATGGCGCCGACGACGGCGATGACACCGCCGCCGTGCAGCGGCCGAGCGGAAAGCGTTCCGCTCGGCGTAGCCGATCCGTCTCGCCCTCCGCGTCCGATACCGGTTCGCTCGCGACCTTGGATCGGCCCGCCCGCAAGGGCGAGTCGAAGTCCGGTCGCGGTGAACGCGAACGGTCACGCAATCCGTTCGTGCGTTTGATCAAGTTCCTGCGTGAGGTGATCGCGGAACTGCGGAAGGTTATCTGGCCCAACCGGAAGCAGATGGTCACCTATACGACCGTTGTTCTGGTGTTCGTGATCTTCATGGTCGCGTTCATCAGCGGGTTGGATCTGGCGTTCATCAAGGGTGTCGACTGGTTGTTCGGTTAGCCAGGTGACACCGGCGCCGTGAACCGATCCGCGCCGCGGGCCGGACGCAAGTCCCACGCCGCGCCCGAACCCGGCACGCAGAGGATGCACGTGACGACACAGGAAGCGAGTGCCCAGTGAGCACCCCGGAGAACGACACCACCGACGAGTTCCCGGTCGACGATCAGACGGCCGAGGAGGCCGCCGTATCCGTCGAGGAGCCGGCGTCCGACGCCGAGCCCGAGGCTGCCGACGAGGCCGCACCCGCAACCGCCGACGCGGAGGAGCCGGACCCGGTCGAGCAGATGAAGGCCGTTCTGCGGCGCGCTCCCGGTGACTGGTACGTCATCCACTCCTACGCCGGTTACGAGAACAAGGTGAAGACCAATCTCGAAACCCGCGTGCAGAACCTGGACCTGGAGGATTACATCTTCCAGGTGGAGGTGCCCACCGAAGAGGTCACCGAGATCAAGAACGGCCAGCGCAAGAGCGTCAACCGCAAGGTGCTGCCGGGCTACATCCTGGTCCGGATGGATCTGAACGACGAGTCCTGGGGTGCGGTCCGCAATACGCCGGGCGTCACCGGGTTCGTGGGCGCGACCTCGCGCCCCTCGCCGCTGACCATCAACGAAGTGGTGAAATTCCTGGTTCCGGCCTCACAGCAGAAGAAGGCGGCCGCGCCGGCTGCCGCCGCGGCCGGTGCCGAGACCGTCGGCGAGACCAAGGTCAAGCCCACCATCGAGGTCGATTTCGAGGTCGGCGAATCGGTGACGGTGATGGACGGTCCGTTCGCGACCCTGCCCGCCACCATCTCCGAGGTCAACGCCGAACAGCAGAAGCTCAAGGTGCTCGTCTCCATCTTCGGACGCGAGACCCCGGTCGAGCTGGAATTCACCAAGGTCGCCAAGATCTAGGCGGCGCCTGTGTTTTCCCGGGGCCGTGGCCCCGGGTCGGAGCTTGCAGAGAGCAAGGAACACCACACCCTAGGAAAGAAAGATGCCCCCCAAGAAGAAGAAGCTCGCCGGGATCATCAAGCTTCAGATCCAGGCCGGCGCTGCGAACCCGGCTCCGCCGGTGGGTCCGGCGCTCGGTCAGCACGGCGTCAACATCATGGAGTTCTGCAAGGCGTACAACGCCGCGACCGAGTCGCAGCGTGGCAACGTCATCCCGGTCGAGATCTCGGTGTACGAGGACCGGTCCTTCGACTTCAAGCTGAAGACCCCGCCGGCCGCGAAGCTGCTGCTCAAGGCCGCCGGTGTGCAGAAGGGTTCGCCCGAGCCGCATCGCAACAAGGTCGCCACGGTGACCATGGACCAGGTGCGCGAGATCGCCAAGACCAAGCAGGAAGATCTGAACGCCAACGATATCGATCAGGCGGCCAAGATCATCGCGGGCACCGCGCGCTCGATGGGTATCACCGTCGAAGGCTGAGGTGTGAGCCCGTCGCCTTCGCTGCGGCCTCCGTGGTCCCATGTGACCCGGCCGCAAAAGGCGCAGCGCAGCCTCGCTATCGCGATCCCGCTCCGGGTGGGAGGGCCGGCCAGGCCCGATAACCACAGCTGAACCACGACAAGGACAGAGAAACATGGCAAAACGAAGCAAGGCGTACCTCGCCGCCGCCGAGAAGGTCGACCGCAGCAAGCTCTACTCGCCGCTGGCGGCGGCACGGCTGGCCAAGGAGACCTCCACCACCAAGACGGACGCGACCGTCGAGGTCGCCATCCGCCTCGGCGTCGATCCCCGTAAGGCCGACCAGATGGTTCGCGGCACCGTGAACCTGCCGCACGGCACCGGTAAGACCGCCCGCGTCATCGTTTTCGCGGCCGGCGAGAAGGCGGCCGAGGCGGAAGCCGCGGGTGCCGACGCCGTGGGCGCCGAGGATCTGATCGAGCGGATCCAGGGCGGCTGGCTGGATTTCGACGCCGCGATCGCCACCCCCGACCAGATGGCCAAGGTCGGCCGTATCGCGCGTGTCCTGGGCCCGCGCGGCCTGATGCCGAACCCGAAGACCGGCACGGTCACCACCGATGTGACCAAAGCGGTCAACGACATCAAGGGCGGCAAGATCAACTTCCGGGTCGACAAGCAGGCCAACCTGCACATCGTCATCGGTAAGGCGTCGTTCGACGACAGCAAGCTGGTGGAGAACTACGGCGCCGCGCTGGACGAGATCCTGCGGGCCAAGCCGTCGACCGCCAAGGGGCGCTACGTCAAGAAGGTGACGGTCTCGACGAACACCGGACCGGGCATCCCGGTGGACCCGAACCGCACCCGCAACCTCCTGGAAGAGGACGCGTAAGCGCTATCTCGGAACACAGAACCGCGAAACGGCGGGAGCGTCATCCGACGCTCCCGCCGTTTCGCGTATCGGAACGCTTCCGGATACGGCTCGTGGCGCCGGAGGACTATTTTCGTGCGGCCGGTGGTTGCCGCATGCGTGACGGTGGTCTTGCTGATTTCCGGGAGTACGCGCGCGGGGTCGACCAATACGGCCGCGCTGCGCACAGTGCAGGCGGTGGCGCCGGGCGGGATCGAGGCGCGCCGGTACGGCGGACTGGCCGAACTGCCCGCGTTCGTCCCCGAGGCCCCCGAACCCGCTCCTCCCGCGGTGCTGGGGTTACGAGAGCAATTGGCGGCCGCGGACGCGGTGCTGTTCTGCACCCCGGAGTACGCGGGCACACTGCCGGGCAGCTTGAAGAACCTGCTGGACTGGACCGTGGGGACGGGCGACCTCTACGGAATGCCGGCCGCCTGGCTCACCGTCGCGGCGCCCGGGCGTGGTGACGGAGCCACGGCGACGCTGGCGACTGTGCTCGGCTACGTCGGTGCCGAAGTGGACGAGGAGATCTGCGTTCGCCTGCCCCTGTCGCGCACCGATATCGGGGGCGACGGGCTCGTCGTCTCGCCGGAATTCCGAGCCGGTGCGGCCGAAGCGCTGCGCCGGCTCGTCACGCGGCGGCGCGGCTCCGACACCGAGCGGCGCGGCGACGATATTCGCTGAGGAAGGGACCGGTACGTTCCGGTCAACCCGGCTGTCGCCACCGTTTTGCCAGATGAGGCAGTGTCCGGCTATGCTCGATCAGGTTGTCGACCAGTTCGACACCACCAATCCGTTCTACCGAAGACCGTTGGTCGCCGATTTCGTATGGAATCGGTCGAAGGTCCGGCGAGAGTGCCGGCGGCCCACGCAGGGAGAGCCGAGGCTGGAGAATGCGCACGCGCAGCCGTGCGGATATTTCTTTCGCGCCCCGGAACGCTCTGCGTTCGGGGCGCTTGTTCTTTTGCCGGCCCCTGATTCGGTAGGGCATATCCATACCGACATCAGAGAGGAGGCGAAGTATGGCGAAACCCGAAAAGGTTGCCGCGGTCGCGGAGATCGCCGAGCAGTTCAAGGGCTCGACGGCCGCAGTCGTCACGGAATACCGTGGTCTGTCCGTCGGTGCGCTCACCGAACTGCGTCGTGCGCTCGGTGCCGACGCCACGTACTCCGTCGCCAAGAACACCCTGGTGAAGCGCGCTGCGGCCGAGGCCGGCGTGGAGGGTCTGGACGATATGTTCGTCGGACCCACCGCGATCGCGTTCATCTCCGGTGAGCCGGTCGATGCCGCCAAGGCGCTGAAGACCTTCGCGAAGGATCACAAGGCGCTTGTCATCAAGGGCGGCTACATGGACGGCGCTCCGCTGTCCGTGTCCGAGGTCGAGCGGATCGCCGATCTGGAGTCCCGCGAGGTCCTGCTGGCCAAGCTGGCCGGTGCCATGAAGGGCAACCTGGCCAAGGCCGCCGGTCTGTTCAACGCTCCCGCCTCGCAGGTGGCCCGCCTGGCCGCTGCGCTGCAGGAGAAGAAGCAGGCCGAAGGCGGAGACGCCGCCGCGGAGTAGGTCCCGCGCCCCCATTCGCGGAACGGTCGACTCCGGCTCGCCCGCACAGACATTCACTATCGAAAGGAAATATCAATGGCCAACGTTGATGAGCTGCTCGAAACCTTCGGCAACATGACCCTGCTGGAGCTCTCCGACTTCGTGAAGAAGTTCGAGGAGAAGTTCGAGGTCACCGCTGCTGCTCCGGTCGCCGTCGCCGCCGCCGGTGCCGCCCCGGCCGCCGCCGAGGCCGTCGAGGAGCAGGACGAGTTCGACGTCATCCTCGAGGGTGCCGGCGACAAGAAGATCCAGGTCATCAAGGTGGTCCGCGAGATCGTCTCCGGCCTGGGCCTGAAGGAGGCCAAGGACCTCGTCGAGGGCGCGCCGAAGCCGATCCTGGAGAAGGTGGCCAAGGAAGCCGCCGAGGCCGCCAAGGAGAAGCTGGAAGGCGCCGGCGCCAAGGTCTCGGTCAAGTAGTACCGACCGGCACTGCCGGAAACGGGCGGTACCCCCACGGGGGACCGCCCGTTTTCTTCGTATTACGGCCGATTTTCTCGTGCGCTGGTTAACGACGGTTCTGCGGTATCGAACTCGGCCACCATGGTTACTCTTCGGTCAGGTCGGGTGTGCTATGGGGGTGCCATGGGTTACAGTGACCGGACTCGCTGTGACGTGACGCACCGCTACCGGGTCTGTGGTGCAAAGCGGGTAGCTCGCTGAGAAATGTGGAGGTTGGCGTGGGCGTCGAGGTCAGGACCGAGAGTGTAACCAAGTCGTTCGGTTCACAGCGGATTTGGCAGGACGTTTCTATTACCCTGCCTGCCGGTGAGGTCAGCGCGCTGCTGGGCCCGTCGGGTACCGGTAAGTCCGTATTCCTGAAGTCGCTGATCGGCCTGCTCCGGCCGGAGCGCGGCTCCATCTTCATCGGTGGTACCGATATCACCACCTGTTCCAACAAGGAGCTCTACGAGATCCGGAAGCTCTTCGGCGTGCTGTTCCAGGATGGCGCGCTGTTCGGCTCGATGAACCTCTTCGACAATGTCGCGTTCCCCCTGCGCGAGCACACGAAGAAATCCGAGTCCGAGATCCGCAAGATCGTCATGGAGAAGCTCGAGCTCACCGGTCTGCTCGGCGCCGAGGGCAAGCTGCCCGGCGAGATCTCCGGTGGTATGCGCAAACGAGCCGGACTGGCCCGGGCGCTCGTGCTCGATCCCCAGATCATTTTGGTCGACGAGCCGGACTCCGGTCTGGACCCGGTGCGTACCTCGTATCTGAGCCAGCTGCTCATCGATATCAACGCCCAGATCGACGCCACGATCCTCATCGTGACCCACAACATCAACCTGGCCCGGACCGTGCCGGACAACATCGGCATGCTGTTCCGTCGGCAGCTGGTCATGTTCGGCCCGCGCGAGGTGCTGCTCACCAGCGAGGAGCCGGTGGTCAAACAGTTCCTCAACGGACGCATGATCGGCCCCATCGGTATGTCCGAGGAGAAGGACGAGGCCCAGATGGCGCGCGAGCAGGCGATGGTGGACGCCGGCCATCACCACGGTGGTGCCGAAGAGGTCGAGGGCATCATCCCGCAGATGAAGGCCCAGCCGGGGATGCCGGTGCGCCAGGCGGTGGAGCGCCGCAAGAACCGGGTACGTGAGATCATGCACACCCTGCCGCACGCCGCGCAGGTGGCCATCCGCGAGTCGCTCGATCAGAACGACGAGACGATGGTCATGTCCTACAACTCGGGCCAGCGCGCCGGTGATCGCGGTAACGATTTCCCCGGGTCGGATTTCGACACCGCGCAGTACCCCAAGGTGTAAAAAAGCTTGATTCCGAAAGCAGCGCGTCGGGTTCGTACCCGGCGCGCTGCTTCGCGTCCGGGATGCGGGTTCCGGGGCCGTTCCGGCCGCCGTATCCGGCCGGAACAGGGCAGATGCGGTGGGGCCTTACTGATCTTGTAGTGCGGCCGGCGATCCGCAGGAAGCCAGGTCGGCACGGACACTTGACGAGTTTCGCCGGACCAGTCACGCTATTGGAGGCGGCTTCGGCCGCCGTCGGTAGTGGACGACCGCCAGCGCCGAATTCGTTGTCGGAGGCACCGCCCGTGGACCGGAACGCAGCCAGCGGAACCGGCCCGGCGCGTCAGCCACGCAACGCTTCGCCGGGGTGGTACTTTGACACCTCCGTATAGGTAGGTGTAGGTTTGGACGTTGCGCTGGCTGCCTCCTGTCCATTCCTTGATCGCACTACGAAAGTCCCACCCTTCCGGTGTTGCTTCCGTTGTTTGCTGTTCGAGTCTCGTTCGGGTCGTGACCAGCGAGAATCCCAAAATGTAGCAGACAAGCGACGGTCGCGGACCACCACGCGACGCGCGTGAGGTGCTGGAAGGACGCATCTTGGCAGTCTCCACCCAGACAAGCGCCAATACGAAGCTGGGAGTTTCCGGGGGTATCCCCGGGGCTCCGTTGCGGGTGTCTTTCGCGAAGATCCGGGAGCCGCTGGAGGTGCCCGGACTTCTCGATCTACAAACGGAATCTTTCGCCTGGTTGGTCGGCACGCCGGATTGGCGTGAGCGGGCTGCCGCTCGCGGCGACGGCGGGCTGGTCGGCGGGCTGGAGGAGGTGCTCGAGGAGCTCTCGCCGATCGAGGACTTCTCCGGCTCCATGTCCCTGTCCTTCTCCGACCCTCGGTTCGAAGAGGTCAAGGCCTCGATCGACGAGTGCAAAGACAAGGACATGACCTACGCGGCGCCGCTGTTCGTCACCGCGGAGTTCATCAACAACAACACCGGCGAGATCAAGAGCCAGACGGTCTTCATGGGTGATTTCCCGATGATGACCGACAAGGGCACCTTCATCATCAACGGCACCGAGCGTGTCGTGGTCTCCCAGCTGGTGCGTTCGCCGGGTGTCTACTTCGATCACTCCGTCGACAAGAGCACCGAGAAGGACCTGCACAGCGTGCGGGTCATCCCGAGCCGTGGCGCGTGGCTGGAATTCGACGTCGACAAGCGCGACACCGTCGGTGTGCGTATCGACCGCAAGCGGCGTCAGCCGGTGACCGTGCTGCTCAAGGCTCTCGGCTGGACCACCGAGGAGATCACCGAGCGTTTCGGGTTCTCCGAGATTATGATGTCCACCCTGGAGAAGGACAACACGGCCGGCCAGGACGAGGCGCTGCTCGATATCTACCGCAAGCTGCGCCCGGGCGAACCGCCCACCAAGGAGTCCGCGCAGACCCTGCTGGAGAACCTGTTCTTCAAGGAGAAGCGCTACGACCTCGCGCGCGTCGGTCGCTACAAGATCAACAAGAAGCTCGGCCTGCACCCGGGTGAGGCCATCGACGGGTCCGTGCTGACCCGCGAGGACATCGTCTCGACCATCGAGTACCTGGTGCGCCTGCACGCCGGTGACCGCACGATGACCGCCCCCGGCGGCGTCGAGGTGCCGGTCGAGGTGGACGATATCGACCACTTCGGCAACCGTCGCCTGCGTACCGTCGGCGAGCTCATCCAGAACCAGATCCGGGTCGGCCTGTCCCGGATGGAGCGTGTGGTCCGCGAGCGGATGACCACCCAGGACGTCGAGGCCATCACGCCGCAGACCCTGATCAACATCCGTCCCGTCGTGGCCGCGATCAAGGAGTTCTTCGGAACCTCCCAGCTCTCGCAGTTCATGGACCAGAACAACCCGCTGTCGGGTCTGACCCACAAGCGTCGCCTCTCGGCGCTGGGCCCCGGCGGTCTGTCCCGTGAGCGCGCGGGCCTCGAGGTCCGCGACGTGCACCCCTCGCACTACGGCCGTATGTGTCCGATCGAGACCCCGGAAGGCCCGAACATCGGCCTGATCGGTTCGCTGTCGGTATACGCGCGGGTGAACCCGTTCGGGTTCATCGAGACCCCGTACCGCAAGGTGGAGAACGGCCGCGTCACCGATGAGGTCAAGTACCTCACCGCCGACGAGGAGGACCGGCACGTCCGGGCCCAGGCGAACTCCGCGGTCGACGCCGACGGCAATTTCGTCGAGGACCGGGTGCTGTGCCGCCGCGGTAACGAGGAAATGGAATTCGTCCCGGCCA
>NZ_BDCU01000046.1 GCF_001618425.1 Nocardia fusca NBRC 14340 | reverse complement strand
AGGCGCCGCAAATAAACACTGCTAACATGGTGCTTGCAATTGCTAGCACCCCGATCTATCGTTGTAACTACAACGCCAGAAGGTGAGTGATGGCCGACCGTCCCGAGATTTCCGCCCAGCGCACCGACGATCCGGCACTGGCTGCCGGCGCCGGTGACAAGGCAGCCCGCGTGGTGAACGCGGCGCAGGACATCGGAGGATTTATCAGGGCGCAGCGGGAAGCCGCGCAGGTTTCGTTGCGTCAGCTCGCCCAGCTGGCGGGGGTGAGCAACCCGTATCTCAGCCAGATCGAGCGCGGGTTGCGTAACCCCTCCGCCGAAGTGCTGACGCAGATCGCCAAGGCCCTGCGGGTTTCTTCGGAGGTGTTGTATGTGCGCGCCGGCTACCTCGAGCAGCGGCCGCACAGTCCCGTCCGGGACGCCGTGCTCGCCGATTCCGCGATCAGCGAGCGGCAGAAACAGGTGCTCCTGGATATATACGAATCGTTCCGCCGGGAGAACGGGCCGGAGGAAGCGATTCCCCGGGACAGTGTTGTTCCACAACCGACAACCGATGCTCCACGCCAGGAGAGCGATAAATGACCGAGAAGTACACCACTGCCAAACCACTGTTCGCCACCGTCGGCGCCACGGACGCGGTTTACGCCGCGGTTGTGGACGCGGTGACCCAGGTGCGTGAGCGTGCGACCGATGTCAACGGCCGGGTCCGGGTCGAAGAGGCCCGTGAGCGCTTCGCCGGGTTGCCTGCCGATGTGCAGACCCAGTTCGAGCAGATCCGTGCCCGGTTGTCCGAACTGCCCTCGGAGCTGCCGGAGGACTTGGCCGAGCTGCGCGAGAAGTTCACCGCGGAGGAGCTGCGCAAGCTCGCCGAGCAGTACTACCGCCAGGTGGTCGACCTCTACGCGGATCTGGCGGTTCGCGGTGAGGAGACCGTCGAGCGGCTGCGCGCCAACCATCTGGTCGAGGAGCAGGTCGGCCGGGTGGAGACCCTGTACAAGGACGCCAGCGTCCGGGCCGAGGAGGTGATCGGCCGGGTGAACGGGCTGATCGGCCGCGTCAGGACCGAATCGGAGCCGACTGCCGCGCCGGCCGCCGAGGCGACTGCCCCCGCCGCGCCGGAGGTGCTCGACGCCGAGGTGTTCGAGGTCGCGCCGGAAATCGCGCCCGAGCCCGTGCCCGAGGTGGCCCCCGAGCCCACTCCCGCCCCGCCGGTGAAGAAGGCCCCCGCGGCCAAGAAGGTTCCGGCCGCGAAAAAGGCCGCCCCCGCCAAGAAGGCCGCGCCGAAGAAGCCCTGACCTGGCAATTCGGGTGTAGCGCCCCCGTGCACGTGCAGTGCGCGGGGGCGCTGCTCTTATCATGGTGAGGTGGATAAGGTGTATGGCTTGACCGGGTTGATCATGGTCGCGCTGTGGCTGCTGGCGACAAGCGCGACTGTTTTCGCGCTCGTGCACGCCGTGCGCCAGCGCTCCGACGCGTTCACCGCGGTCGACAAACTGACCAAGCCCATCTGGCTGGGCATCCTCGGTGTCGCGATCCTGCTGATGCTGGTGAGCTGGCCCGGCCTGGGACTACTGGCGTTCATCGCCATCATCGCGACGGGTATCTACCTGGCCGATGTGCGGCCGAAGGTGGACGAGGTCCAGCGCGGGCCCCGCTGGTAGAGCTGTGTTTATTTG
>NZ_BDCU01000045.1 GCF_001618425.1 Nocardia fusca NBRC 14340 | reverse complement strand
GAGTCCTTCCGGGGTTGTGTGAACCAGGTGCCATAAGCATCACCGGGATCGGCGGCCCCGACGATTACCTCGGAGGTAATGGGATCCGTTACTGCGGCGACTACGATTTCGGATGTGGTGATCTCGGATTCCGAACCCTCTGTCGGCGGCCTGCTGCGGTCCTGGCGGGAGCGGCGCCGGTTGAGTCAGTTGCAGCTCGCGTCGGAAGCCGAGGTGTCCACCCGCCACCTCAGTTTCGTGGAGACCGGCCGGTCCCGGCCCACGCGCGAGATGGTCGAACGACTGGCCGGGCACCTGGACGTCCCGCTGCGCGAACGCAACGAACTGCTCCTCGCGGCCGGTTACGCGCCGAGTTACGGCCAGCGCGAGGTGGACGCCCCGGAACTGCGGTCGGTGATGGACGCCTTCCGGATCCTGCTCGACGCGCACCTTCCGCATCCGGCCCTGGTGCTGGACCGGTGCTGGGACGTGGTCGACCGCAATGCCGCCACCGACGCGCTGCTCGACGGTTGTGCCCCCGAGCTGCTGGAACCGCCCGTCAATGCCATCCGGATCTCACTGCACCCCGGCGGTCTCGCGCCCCGGATCCGCAACCTCGGTCAGTGGCGCAACCATCTGCTCGGCCAAGTGCGCGGGCGGTGGGAAGCCACCGGCGACAGCCGGCTGAAAGCGTTGCTCGACGAGGTAACCGCCTATCCGTGCCACGACGGCGGCGCCCGGGCCCGCACCGATGTGGTGGTGCCGTTGCAGTTGCGGGTGGGCGACGCCGAGCTCTCCTTCTTCAGCATCACCGCCTCGGCCCTCTCGGCCACCGACGTCACCATCGACGAACTCCATATCGAAGCCTTCTATCCCGCCGACGAGGCGACGGCCCGGTTGCTGCGCACCTGAGCCGCCACCCGGAGCCGTAGACGCTCGCTTATGCAGGCGAGCGTTCGAGCGATGGTTCGTCTCGTTCTGGATTGCTGTACTGGAACCAGCCACAAGGCAACGGTTTCGAGTCAGGAGCAATCATGCGAATCGCGGTTTTCGGAGCGACCGGCACGGTCGGACGGCACATCGTCGAGCAGGCGCTGGCGCGCGGATACGAGGTCACCGCGCTGACCCGTGACGCCGGCCGGATCACCCGCACCCACGAACGCCTGCACATCGTGGAGGGGGATGTGCTCGATCCGGGTGCGGTCGAGCGCGCCGTCCAGGGCCAGGACGCCGTACTGGTCGCACTGGGCAACGGGCGCAAGGGCGTGGTGCGGGCGGAGGGCACCCGTACGGTCATCGAGGCGATGAACCGCACCGGCGTGAAACGGCTGATCTGCCAGTCCACGCTGGGTGCCGGCGACAGCCGTCCCAATCTGAATTTCCTCTGGAAGTACATCATGTTCGGCCTGCTGCTGCGCCCGGCCTACGCCGACCACCAGCAGCAGGAGTCCTATGTCCGGGCCAGCGACCTGGAGTGGACCATCGTGCGGCCCAGCGCCTTCACCGACGGCCCCCGCACCGGCACCTACCGACGTGGTTTCGGTGCCGACGAGACCGGGCTCGGCCTGAAGATCGCCCGCGCCGATATCGCGGAGTTCCTGCTCGACCAGATCACCGACCGTACCTATGTGCACCGGGCTCCCGGGATCTCCCACTGATCGGCTCCGGAAGTGGGTGGGGTCTGCGGGCTCGGCGAGTACCGGATCCGCTGTTGTCGCGGTCCGTTCCGAGCCGAGCACCGGGCTATCGCCCGCTGGAGCAGGCTCGGCGCGGAATGCCTCCGGCGCCGCGACAGGGAGCCCGCCGGGGCGTCGGCCTGGAGGGGTGGGACCGGGGAGATGGCGACCGGGGAGACCGGGCGCACGGTCCGGTTCAGCTGTGCTCGTGCAGCGTGTCCCAGGCGGGGAAGGGGTCCGGGTAGCGCACCCAGGCGCGCGGTCCGGCGGCGTATTCGGTGTCGGTGAGCAGGGCCGCGTCGAGCGCGGCGCGCAAACTCTGTCGATCCAGCGTCACTCCGATGAATACGATCTCCTGCCCGGCCGCGATCTCCAGTGCCGACCACCGGGCCGCGGGTTCGAAAGTGAGGTTCGGCCCGGCCTGCGACCAGACCGCGGCGATCTCGGGACGGCTGGCGATCCAGCAGAAACCCTTGCTGCGCAACAGCCTGCGCAGCCCGGCCAGGACGTCGGCGAGGCGTTGCGGGTGGAACGGGCGGTCGGCGGTGTAGGTGAGACTGCTGATGCCGTATTCCTCGGTTTCGGGAGTGTGCCCGCCCGCCAGTTCCGCCTCCCAGCCTTCGGCAGTAGCGGCGACGGCCGGGTCGTAGCGTCCGGTGTCGAGTACTTCGGCCAGTTCGACGATCCCCTTGCTGGTGCGGATCAGTTCGGCGCGCGGATTCATCCGGCGTAGCGTCGCCTCCACCGCGCCGGCCACCGCCGGGCTCACCAGATCGATTTTGTTGAGCAGCAGGACGTCGGCGAATTCGACCTGATCGGCGAGGAGTTCGGCGATACCGCGCTCGTCTCCGGCGCCGGCCTCCAGATTCCGGGAGGCGAGGGTCTCGCCGCGGGTCACCTCGGTGAGGAAGGTCGAGGCGTCCACCACGGTGACCATGGTGTCGAGCCGAGCCAGCTCGCCCAGGGAGAACCCGTCCTCGAATTCCCATTCGAAGGTCGCCGCCACCGGCATGGGCTCGGAGATGCCGGTGGACTCGATGACCAGTTGATCGAAGCGCCCGTCCCGGGCCAGCCGGCCCACCGCCTCGATGAGGTCCTCCCGCAGGGTGCAGCAGATGCAGCCGTTGGTGAGCTCGACGAGCTTCTCCTCGGTCCGGTCGAGATGGCCCTGCCCCGCGATCAGCGCCGCGTCGATGTTCACCTCACTCATATCGTTCACGATCACCGCGACGCGCCGCCCCTCCCGGTTGGCGAGTATGTGGTTGAGCAGGGTGGTCTTGCCGGCGCCGAGGAAGCCCGACAGGACGGTCACGGGCAGGGGGCGGGGGCTCATCGCAGTCATATAGATAACGATAACGGTTTTCATTAAGCGGCCGGCCCTCGAGTCGCGCCGGGTGCGCGCTCTCCGAGAGCCGGGGCCGAATGCCCGGGCGCCCGGCCCCACGTGGTCGAGGCCGGGCGCTCATCCCTCAGGTGGTCAGTGGCAGATACACCCGTTTACCGGCCTCGGTGAACTCGGCCGACTTCTCCGCCATCCCGGCCTCGATGGCATCGACATCCGTCAGATTGTGCTCCTCCGCGTATGCGCGGACGTCCGCGGAGATGCGCATCGAGCAGAATTTCGGACCGCACATCGAACAGAAATGCGCCGTCTTCGCCGGTTCCGCGGGCATCGTCTCGTCGTGGTATTCGCGCGCGGTATCGGGATCCAGCGACAGTGCGAACTGGTCGCGCCAGCGGAATTCGAACCGGGCCTTGGACAACTCGTCATCACGGCGCTGGGCGTGCGGATGGCCTTTGGCCAGATCGGCCGCGTGCGCGGCGATCTTGTAGGTGATGACACCGGTCTTCACATCGTCACGGTCGGGCAGGCCGAGGTGTTCCTTCGGTGTGACGTAGCACAGCATCGCGGTCCCGGCCTGCGCGATGATCGCGGCGCCGATGGCCGAGGTGATGTGGTCGTAGGCGGGCGCGATATCGGTGGCCAGCGGACCGAGGGTGTAGAAGGGAGCTTCTTCGCACAGCTCTTCTTCCAGCCGCACGTTCTCCACGATCTTGTGCATGGGCACATGCCCGGGGCCCTCGATCATCACCTGCACGCCGTGCGATTTCGCGATCTTGGTCAGTTCGCCCAGCGTACGGAGTTCGGCGAACTGGGCCTCGTCGTTGGCGTCGGCGATCGAACCGGGCCGTAGACCGTCACCCAGCGAGAAGGTGACGTCGTAGCGCGCCAGGATTTCGCACAACTCCTCGAAATGGGTGTACAGGAACGATTCCCGATGGTGGGCCAGGCACCACGCGGCCATGATGGAACCGCCGCGCGAGACGATTCCGGTGACCCGTTTCGCGGTCAGCGGCACATAGCGCAGCAGTACGCCGGCGTGCACGGTCATATAGTCGACGCCTTGCTCGCACTGCTCGATCACGGTGTCGCGGTAGATATCCCAGGTGAGCGCGGTCGGGTCACCGTTGCATTTCTCCAGTGCCTGATAGATCGGCACCGTGCCCACCGGGACCGGAGAATTGCGCAGAATCCACTCGCGCGTCTCGTGGATGTTCTTGCCGGTGGACAGATCCATGATGGTGTCGGCGCCCCAGCGGGTGGCCCACACCATCTTCTCGACCTCCTCGGCGATCGAGGACGAGACGGCCGAATTGCCGATATTGGCGTTGATCTTCACCAGGAACTTCTTGCCGATGACGGTCGGCTCCAGTTCCGGATGCCGGTGATTGGCCGGGATCACCGCGCGGCCGGCGGCGACCTCCGCACGTACCAGCTCCGCCGGCACGCCCTCCCGAGCGGCGACGAAGCGCATCTCCGGGGTCACGATCCCGGCCCGGGCCCAGGCGAGCTGGGTACGCGGGCCGGGCACATCCGGTTTGTCCCACTCGTTCCGGAGTGCGGGCAGGCCCGCCTCCAGGTCGATGGTCGCGGCGTCGTCGGTGTACGGACCGGACGTGTCGTAGACGTCGAAATGGTCGCCGTTGGTCAGCTCGATCCGGCGTACCGGAACGCGTAGACCGTCGATATCCCGATAGTGCTTGACGCTGCCCTCGATCGGACCGGTGGTTACCGAATCGACAGGTGTGGTCGTCATATTTCCTCCCTACGCCGGCATTACCCGGTCAGGTTCATACGGTCGACAGCCCTGAGCGCTCCGTGGAGCTAGCCGTCCTCTCAGCCCGCTGGTGCGAGCCCCCGTTGGTATGTGAAATTTTCCGCCGCCGACCATACCCGCCCGCAAACCGTCTCGGTCCCGGACGGCGAACTCCGCCGGTTCCCGGCGTCCTACCGTGCCGGCCGGGCCCGACCACGACCCGCCGGAAGCGGGGCGGATAAGCCCAGAGTGTTCGGTGCGGCTGTTGCGGACTGCGAGAGATAGGGTTTATCCGTGACCCTCTCGCATGGATCGCTGATGACCGTCGACGAGTTCGAGGAACTCGACGCGGCGGCCCAGCGGATTTCCGAAGGGCTGCGGCTCGAATATCTGAACGGCCTGCTGGCCGCCAAGGCGCGACCGGATACCAACCACACCCGGATCGTGCAGTGGCTGGCGCGGTTCCTGGTGCCGCGCCGGTCCGAACTGTGGCTTTTCGCCGATCGCGGCCTGCGGGCCGGGCGCACCGGCGGCAGCCGCGTGCGACCCGACGCCATCCTCGCCCCCGCGTCGGCCTTCGCCGGTGAAGGTGAATGGTCGGACCCGCAGCCGGTGTTCATGACCATCGAGATCAGTTCCCGGGCCCAGCACACCGAATTGCGGGATCGGCTCGACAAGCCGTTCCTGTACGCCGCCACGGGTATCCCGCTCTACTTCCTCATCGACCGCGGGGCCGCGGAGGTGAGCGTGTACAGCGAGCCCGAGGACGGGCGCTACAGCACCAAGGTGACCGTGCCGTTCGGCACCGATATCGAAATTCCCGAGCCGCTCGGTGTCTTCCTCGCCACCGATCCGCTCGCGGACTGGCTGTAACGGCCTCACAGGGTGAATTCGGCGATCACCGGAGCGTGGTCGCTGGCGCCTTTGCCCTTGCGCTCCTCCCGGTCCACCCCGGCGTCGACCACCGTCGCGGCCAGGGCCGGTGAGGCCAGCACGAAATCGATACGCATCCCTTCCTTACGCGGGAAGCGCAGCTGGGTGTAGTCCCAGTAGGTGTACACGCCGGGGCCGGGCGCGAAGGGCCGCATGACATCGGTGAAACCGGTATCGGTGATCGCGGTGAACGCGTCCCGTTCCGGTTGCGAGACATGGGTTCTGCCGGCGAACAGTTCCGGTGACCACACATCGTCGTCGGTGGGCGCGATATTCCAGTCCCCGGTCAGAGCCGTCTTCGCCTGCGGGTCGGCGGCCAGCCAGCGGGCGGCGTTGTCCCGGAGCGCGGCCAGCCAGGCCAGTTTGTACTCGTAGTGCGGATCGGTCAGCGCGCGCCCGTTGGGTACGTACAGACTCCACACCCGGACTCCGTCGCAGGTGGCGCCCAGGGCCCGCGCCTCGACGGTCGGCGAGGGGATGAGCGTATCGGCGGCGTCACGGTCGAATCCCGGCTGGTCCGGAAAACCGATCTCCACCTCGTCGAGACCGACCCGCGACGCGATCGCCACCCCGTTCCACTGGTTCAACCCCACATGCGCGACCTCGTAACCGGCCTCGGCGAAACGCTCGAAGGGGAACTGGTCGTCCCGGCATTTGGTCTCCTGGATCGCCAGCACATCGATGTCCTGGCGATCCAGCCAGGCCAGCACCCGGTCCTGCCGGGAGCGGATCGAATTGACATTCCAGGTGGCCAGGCGCAACAAATTACCTTTTCGCGAGTCGGGTGAACCACAGTTCGGGGTGTACCGGCGTTACCGTCCGGCCACCCCGGCACTGCCGGGGACGGCGTAGCGGTAGCTGTGGTGATCGACGAACCCGAGCTCGCCGAACAGCTCCAGGGCGTCCACATTACCGGCCTCGACCTGGACGTACGCGTGTGTCGCGCCACGATCGCGACCCCAGCGCAGCAGTTCCCCGCAGACGAGTGCGGCCAGACCGTGCCGGCGATGGGCGGCCACCACCGCCACACAGGTCAGGCCGACCCAGCGGCGGCCGTCGGAGGCGGAGGTGAGCGCGCCGCGGGCGATGGCGATGGGATTGGGCAGGCCCAGCGAGGCGAAACCCAGCTGCCCGTCGTGCACGGCGGAGAGTACTTCCGGCAGCGGGACCGTGGCGGAGTGGCCGCTCGGTTCGTCGCCGCGGTAGCGGTGGATCTCCAGCCACGCGATATCGGGTTCGGGCGCGATACGCACCATGGACGGGCCCTGCGGGAGGACGAAGTTCTCCAGGTCGATGCCCAGGACACGGGTTTCGCCCCAGCTGTTCCAGCCCGGCGGCACGGTGGCCAGCCGGTCCGGAAGCGCCAATTGCAGCGGCAATCCCTGCGCGGCGTACCAGGCGCCGATGCGGTGCAGGGTATCCGGGGTGATCCGGGCCGGCCCGTTCGAATCACCGATGGGCACCGCGGAATTGGCGCGCCGGGTGTAACCGTGTCCGGCGCGCAGCAGCCAGCCGTCGATCCAGGCGGATTCGGTGCCGGGCCAGCCGAACGCCGCCGCGGTCTCCAGCGCGCGGATCTCCGAGGTGCGAATCGGCCGGGGGGACAGCGATTTCAACGCCACCACGCTGGCCGCCGGGATCATCACCGGATGCCCGTCGGCGGCCAGGACGGTCAGCGGATTCGTTTCCACCACCTCACCGATCACATCGGTGAGCGGCGGGGTGCTGCCCTCGGGAAGCCGGTATCGCACCACGACCCGTTCGCCGAGCGGGATCTGGGTGATCGGGATGTCGCCGTCGTGGTCGTGCGGATCAGTCGTCATGTCCGAAGGGGTCCGGGTCGCTGCCGGGTAGCCAGGTGCGGCCGGGGACGCCCCAGCCGTTGCGTTTGACGGCCTTCTTCGCCGCCCGCGCGTGGCGTCCGACCAGGACATCGATATAGAGGTGGCCGTCGAGATGGCCGACCTCGTGCTGCAACATGCGGGCGAAGAAGTCGGTGCCCTCGACGGTCACCGGTTCGCCGTGCTCGTCGGTGCCGGTCACCCTGGCCCAATCGGCCCGGCCGGTGGGGAACTGCTCGCCGGGTACCGACAGACAGCCTTCTTCGTCGTCGTCGGGATCCGGCATGGTCTCCGGGATCGCCGAGGTCTCCAGTACGGGGTTGATCACGGCTCCCCGGCGCCGCACCACCGTGCCGTCCTCGGCCCGGTCCGGGCAGTCGTAGACGAAGAGGCGCTTGGACACTCCGACCTGGTTGGCGGCCAGGCCGACGCCGTTGGCGGCGTCCAGGGTCTCGTACATATCCGTGATCAGCCCGGCCAGTTCCGCCGGCGATTCGGTCACCGGCGCGGTGGGGCCGTGCAGCACGGGATCGCCGACGATCACGATGGGCAGGATTGACATGACATGAGCTTATTGGGGGCCGCCGCGGTCGGTGAAAAAGGGCCTGCTCTGCGTGGCCGCCGTTACCGATCCGGGCAGGTGGAACGGGTTCTCACAGAATATGTGGTACCACCGTACCGGACACGCCGGACGTCGACGCCAGCGCGCGTCCGGGCGGCGTGGTTGAATATCGCAAGGCAGTAACACGGTGACCTGATCGTGCTCTGATACGGCGATCACGTCCGGTGGTAACTCGGCGAGGAGCAAGATGGACGGCGCAGCAGCGCGGGATCTTTCCGCAATCCAGGGCGGTCCTCCGGCCAACACAGCGAATACGAATCCCGAAGGGGCTCGAGATCCCGAGAGCGGCCTGAGTCGCCGCGAACACGAGATCCTGGCCTTCGAGCGACAGTGGTGGAAGTACGCGGGCGCCAAGGAAGAGGCGATCCGCGAACTGTTCGCGCTGTCGCCGACCCGTTACTACCAGGTGCTCAACACCCTCATCGACCGGCCCGAAGCCTTGGCCGCCGACCCGATGCTGGTGAAGCGCCTGCGCAGGCTACGTGCCAGCCGGCAGAAGTCCCGGGCGGCGCGAAAGCTCGGCTTCCAGGTCTGAAGCCGGACGCCCGCCGTTCGGCGCGGCGGAGCCGGATCGCTGCCGTACGCCTCGTTCGGTCCCCTGGACGGCCGACCATCCGTGGTCGGGTCCCGAGCCGGTTTCTCGAGCGACCGAGCGCGTGCAGTCGGCAGTCCAGAGACCGGTAACCATTGAGCACTGACAGTGATGTGAGCCTTCCCGGGCCGGGCGAGGCGCACGCCAGCGTGCACCTTCTGTCTATTCCGGATGGTCTACCTCAGTGGTCGGGGCCCGCCCCCGATTCTGGACTGACGGAGCGATGGAGCGCAGCGACTGAGCGGAGGAGGGAAGAATCGGGGTTACAGGGCCCCGACCCGCCCCGCCGGAGGCGGGGCAAATGAACACAGCAACCGCTAGGCTCGGGCGGGTGAGCAATTCGAACCCTGGCTCCGGTGGACCGCCGCTGCGTGCGACGGCAATGGTTCTGATCGCCCTGTCGATCGTTTTCGCCGGTCTGGGCGCGATGTCGCTGTCGAGTGCGGACTCGGAGAGTCCGGACAACGCCGAGAGCTCGGCGGCCTCGTCGACGACCGCGCTGGCCGCGCCGCGCGCCGGCACCACCACTACCATCGCGGCCGCGCCCACCACCGCGGCCGTCGAATCCGGTACCACCACCGCCGCCGCGCCGAGCACCACGGCGGCGGCCGGCGGGGTCGATCGATCGGCCCCGGTCCGGGTGCTCAACAACAGCATGGTCGCGGGTCTGGCATCCACGACCGCGAACGAGCTCACGGCGCGTGGCTGGACCAATACCTCCACCGGCAACTACGCGGCCACCACGCTCGAGAACACCACCGTGTATTACGGTCCGGCGCCGGCCGACGAGGCCACCGCCGCCGCGGTCGCCGCGGATATCGGCGCCACGACCGCGCCGATGATCCCGGGTCTGGGCGACGGTTCGGGAGTCGTCGTGGTGGTGACCGGGCGGTGACACGCGTCTCCGGGGGTCGGGGGCGTCCGGGCCGGGCCGGGGCGGCGTGGCATCATCTTGGGCGTCGAAAGATCGTTGTCGAAACGCTCTACCCTTAAACTCGGTACTCGTAAAGGAGTTCCCTGATGGCACAGTCCACTTCTCGTCGCCGGTCCTGGCGGAGCGTGACCCCGGTGCTGGCTGTCGCGGCTTTCGGCCTCGTTGCCTGCACCAACAGTCAGGAATCCAGTGACGTGCCGGGGACGACTCCGCCGGTGTGGACCTCGTCCCCGGCCCCGGCCGGTGCGGGCGAGCACGGTGAGCAAGAGGAAGAGCAGGAGACCCCGGCCGGCTCGGGTACCGAGGTCGAACTGAAGTCGCCGAGCGGCGCGAAGGTCGGGACGGCGAATATCGCCGATGAGGGCAACCATCTGCGGATCACCGTCGACACGACCGGTTTGACCCCCGGTTTCCATGGCCTGCACATCCACCAGGACGGCAAATGCGAGGCGAATTCGGCCCCGCCCGCCGGTGGTGCGCCCGGTGACTTCCTGTCCGCGGGCGGGCATCTGCAGGTCGGCGGTGCCACCGGGCACCCTGCCAGCGGTGACCTGACCTCGCTGCAGGTCCGTAAGGACGGCCACGGCTACCTGGTGACCACCACCGATACCGTCACCTTGAGCGATATCCGGGGCAAGGCGATCATCGTGCACGCCGCTTCGGACAACTTCGCCAATATCCCGGACCGTTACAGCCGCGAGGGCGGCACCGGCCCGGACCAGCAGACGATGAGCACCGGTGACGCGGGCGGCCGGGTCGCCTGCGGCGTCATCGGTTAGACGCAAGACGGAGGGGCCGATATGGGTGGGGCGCGGATCGAGCCGGTGCCGTTCCGCGGTTCGCCTCGGCCGACCGTGGGGATCGAATGGGAGATCGCGCTCGTCGACAAGACGAGCCGCGATCTGTCCAATACGGCGGCAGCGGTTTTCGACGCGGTGGGTGAGCTGCGGGCGCACGACGGCACCCCGCAGGTGACCAAGGAGCTACTCCGCAACACCGTGGAACTGGTCACCGGGGTGCACGACACCGTCGGTGCCGCTGTGGCGGATCTGTCCGGCACCATGGATACGGTGCGCCGGGCCGCCGACGAACTCGGCGTGGATCTGTTCTGTGCGGGGACGCATCCGTTCGCGCAGTGGTCCACCCAGCAGCTCACCCGGTCCGAGCACTACGACGAACTGATCGAACGCACGCAGTGGTGGGGTCGGCAGATGCTGATCTGGGGGGTGCACGTGCACGTCGGGGTGTCGCACCGGGACAAGGTTTTTCCCATTCTCAACTCCCTGCTGCTGTCCTATCCGCATCTGCTGGCGCTGTCGGCCTCCTCGCCGATGTGGTCGGGCTCGGATACCGGTTACGCGAGCAATCGCGCCTTGATGTTCCAGCAGTTGCCCACGGCGGGACTGCCGTTCCAGTTCGAGAACTGGGGCGAGTTCGAACGCTATGTGCACGACCAGATGAAAACCGGTGTGTTCGAACAGCTCGGCGGTATGCACTGGGATATCCGGCCCGCCCCGAAATGGGGGACCATCGAGGTACGGATCTGCGACGGTATCTCCAACCGGGCGGAACTGGCCGCCCTCGCGGCGTTCATCCATTGCCTGATCGTGCATCTGGACGAGCGGGTGGAACGCGGTGAGTCGCTGCCCACCCTGCCGCCCTGGCATGTGCAGGAGAACAAATGGCGGGCCGCGCGTTACGGATTGGACGCCATCGTGATCGTGGGCGACGACAACCGTGAACGTCTGGTCACCGAGGATCTCGACGATCTGCTGAACCGGCTGGAGCCGACCGCGCGGCGCCTGGATTGCGTGGCCGAACTTGCCGCGGTGGCCGATATTCCGCGGCGCGGAGCCAACTATCAGCGGCAGCGGCAGGTCGCGGCGGCCGCGCAGGGTGATCTGGTCGCGGTGGTGGACGCGCTGGTCCGCGAACTCGATAGCTGACCCGGGTCGGTACGCTGCTGTTCAGCAGCCCGGTGACCTGCCGTTCACGTGCCGTTTACGATGGTCGGGTGCTAGTCGAAAACCCGAATATGGGAGCTGGAGCAGCGGCGCACAGTGCTGTGCCGCGCCGGGGGGTTCGGGTCGCCGCCGTCGCCGCGGTGCCGGTACTGCTGCTGGTGTTGCAGGGCGTGGCGATGTGGCGGGATTTCGAAGGGCCGCTGACGAGCCTGGCCCGCGACTATATCGGTACCCCCAAATCCATGACCGTGCCCTGGGCGGGCCTGGTTCTCGCGCTGGTCGGTATCCCGGTCCGGCGCCGGTGGATCGCCGTGGGGGCGGCCGTGGTGATCGATCTCGCGTACGCGGGGGTGCGGCTGCTGCTGGGGGAATCGTTCACCGTGGGCAACGGTCCGGTGCTCGTGCTCACCGCGTTGGCCCTGGTGGCCTGGTTGCGCTGGACGGGTGTCGAACGGCGCAACGCGCTGCACGCCGCCGCGCTGGGCGCGCTGCTGATCCTCGCGACCAAGGTCGGTGACGTCTGGCTGCACATCACCGTGGACCTGCGGCCACAGGTACTGGACCAGTACGTGATGCTGGCCGATCACGCGCTCGGCGATCCGGCGTGGGTGATGGGCCGCGTACTGGAAACCCTGGGGCCGATACCCGACGCGGTACTGCACTGGGTGTACATCGAACTGCCGGCGGCGGCCATCGTGGTGGCGGTCTGGCAGTTGCGGTCGGTGGCGGCGGGCGGCCGGTGGCCGAATCACTATCTGGTGCGGACGTTCCTGGTGCTGGGCCTGGTCGGACCGCTGGTATACATACTGTTCCCGGTGGTCGGACCGATGTTCGCCTACGGGGTCGACGGGAACGGCTTCCAGCTCGGAAATTTCTGGCCCGAGGTGCTGCCGCCGCTCGACCGCGCCCCGGAGGCGATGGCCTTCGACTCGTTCTCCCCGCGCAACTGCATGCCCTCGATGCACACCGCGTGGGCGCTGGCGCTCTTCCTGCACACCCGCCGCAACCCCGACGGTTCGCTCGCGCCGACCTGGTTGCGCTGGGGCGGAATGTTCTGGCTGCTGTGCACGCTGGCCGCGACCCTCGGTTTCGGCTACCACTACGGCGTGGACCTGGTCGCCGGGGCGGTGCTGTGCCTGACCGTGGAATCGGCGCTGCGGGAACCCGAACGCGGCTGGGGCCGGTTCCGGATCCGGCTGGTGGCCGGTGGGGCGGTGATACTGGTCACGCTGCTCGTCGGTTACCGGTATCTGGCGGTGCATATGGCCGACTATCCGGTGGTCGCGGGTTCGATCGTCTCGGCGCTGCTCGCGGCGATGGCGGCGGGTTTCCACGCCACGTGGTTCGCCCGGCGCCGCCGCGGCGAGCGGCCGGTCCCGGCCGAGGTCGCGACACTGCCGGATCGCGCCGCGGACGCGGTGGTCGCCACGGCCGACCCACTCGATACGGCGGCATTCGATACGGCGGCGGTGGCGGCCGACGGGTTCACGGCTGCCGCCGATCCAGTTCGTCCTCGAGTTCGTTGACCACCAGCAGATCCTTGCGGTGCAGCTGCTCCCGGTAGGCGGTGCGGCCGATCAGGTGGGCGATCACCGGTGCGGTGAGCAACGTGAACAGGCCGACGAGCACCAGCATCCACACATTGGGGTCGTCGTAGACCCGGATACAGGTGCCTGTCAGCACCGAAAGAAGGCCGATGACCTGCGGCTTGGTCGCGGAGTGCATACGGAGCAGGGTGTCCGGGAACCGGACGATGCCGATAGCCGCGGTCAGCGCCAGTACCGCGCCGAAAATGATCAGGATGCCGGAGATCCAGTCGAATACGGTGTTCATCGGTCGTCCCGGACCCGGAAGCGGGTGACGGCGGCCGAACCGAGGAAACCGACCAGCGACAGCGCGACGATGGCGGGCACCACGCTGGTGTCGCGACTGTAGGCCGCCCACACCGCGAGGCCGCAGATCGCCATCGCGATGATCGAGTCGATACCGACCACCCGGTCGAGGGTGTCGGGGCCGGCGAGTATGCGGTAAGCGGTGATCAACGCGGCCGTACTCAGCAGGACCGCGGCCACCACGGCCACGACGATCATGTGGTCACCTCCTGACCGGTCGGCGGCGGGAGCGGGATGGCACGACGTTCCAGGCCATCGATCAACAACCGCTCCAGCACTCGGATGGTGTGATAGAACTTCGCCACCGCCTCCGCGCTGCTCACATCGATAACGTGCACGTAGGCCGCACAGTGTTCACGATCGATCTCCAGCACCATGGTGCCCGGGATCAGATTGATCAAGTTGGTGCACAGCACCATGACCAGATCCGACCGGAACGCGAACCCGACCTTGAGCACGCCGGAGACCGGCGGCGGCGCGGGGCGCAGGGCGAACCAGGCCAGCTGGAAACTGGACTCGAGCCCGTAGTACACGCTGACCGCGGCCAGTTTCGCCAGCGGTAGCAGTCGCAATCGCCCGCGCACCGGGATCCAGGGCAGCGGAAGGGTCACCATGATGACCACGCCGACCCCGGCGCCCGCCAGCACATTGGCGACGCTGACCTGGCCCCAGAGTGCCACCCATACCGCGGTCAGCCAGATCAGGACGCCGATGCGCAGCACATTGTCGCGGTTCACCAGTCTTTTCATCGCGGCCCCCCGCCCAGGACCGCGCCGATATAGACGCCACGGTCCTGCAATTCGGTCGCGGCACGGTCGGCGATCCCCAGGACCGGGCCCGCCCACACCGTCAGCGCCAGTCCGACCGCGACCAGCGCCGCGGTCGGCAGCACCATCATGACCGGCAACCGGCCCGGGTCGATGCGCTCGTCGTAGAGCATGTCGGTGTTGTCCTCCACCAGCGACGGCAGAGTGGCGGCCACCAGATGCCCCTCGGGGGCCTGCTCCCGGGGACGCCAGAACGCCTTGCTCCAGACCCGCGCCATGACGTACAGGGTCAGCAGACTGGTCACCACCGACCCGGCAACCAGCACCCAGGCGAGCACGCTGCCGTCCTGCGCGCCGGCCTGGAGTAGGGCCACCTTGCCGATGAAACCGGAGAAGGGCGGGATCCCGCCGAGGTTGAGCGCCGGGATCAGGAACAGCCCCGCCAGTATCGGGCTGGCCGCGGCCAGCCCGCCCACCCGCCGCAGCGAGGTCGAGCCCGCCTGGCGTTCGATCAGTCCGGCCACCAGGAACAACGCCGTCTGCACCAGAATGTGGTGCGCGATGTAGTACACCGTGCCCGCCAGCCCGATGGCACTGGCGATGCCCACCCCGAACATCATGTATCCGATATGGCTGACCAGTGTGAACGAGAGCAGTCGCCGGATATCGCTCTGCGCGATGGCACCGAATATGCCGATCAGCATGGTGAGCAGGCCGCTGATCATCAGCAGATTGTCGAATCCGCCGTCCGGGAAGAGCAGGGTCTGGGTGCGCACGATCGCGTACACACCGACCTTGGTGAGCAGACCGGCGAACACCGCGGTGACCGGCGCCGGCGCGGTGGGATAGGAGTCGGGCAGCCAGTTCGACAGGGGGAACACCGCGGCCTTGATACCGAAGGCGACCAGCAGCACGGCGTACACCGCCTGGCGGATGCCGTCCGGGATGGCGTCCATCCGCTGGGCCAGTTGCGCGAAGTTGAGGGTCCCGGTGGCGCCGTAGGTGACAGCGGTGCCGATCAGGAAGATCATCGACGACACCATGGAGACCATCACGTACGACACCCCGGCGCGGATACGTTCGGCCGTCGCGCCCAGGGTGAGCAGGACGAACGAGGCGACCAGCAGGATCTCGAAACCGACGAACAGGTTGAACAGATCGCCTGCCAGGAACGCCATCGCCACACCCGCACTGAGGACCAGATAGGTGGGCCAGAAGATGGAGGTCGGCTGGCGGACCTGGGCGTCGCTGATGTTCTGGCCGGCACCGTAGAGGGCGACCGCGAGCAGGACGATCGCCGAGACCAGCAGCATGGTCGCGGAGAGCCGGTCCACCACGATGGTGATACCGATGGGGGTCTCCCAGCCGCCGACCTGAACGGCCACCGTCCCGTCGCGGTCGGCCAGATACAGCAGCACCGCGCAGACGGCCACCGCGGCGCTCAGCGCGACCGTGGCCAGGATCCGCTGGACCCGGGCGCGACGCCCGGCCACCAGCGTCGCGGCGGCGGCCAGCAACGGGATGAGGACCGGCAGCGGGGCGAAGGCGGGGACCAGATCGGGGGACAAGCTCATTCTTCGGGTTCCTCCGGCCGGCGCGCGGCGATCCCGACATCCTCCGGGTCGTTCTCGACTTTTTCGCTCGTGGTCAGGATGTAGGAGCGATAGGCCAGCGCCAGCACGAACGCCGAAACACCCATGGTGATGACGATGGCGGTCAGCACCAGCGCCTGGGCCAGCGGGTCGGCCATGGTGCTGTGTTCGATATCGTCCGTGCCCCGGATCGGGGCCGCCCCGTCGGGTCCGCCCATGGTGAGAACGAGCAGGTTGACCGCATTGCCGAACAGCAGGATGCCGAGCAGCATCTTGGTCACGGTGCGTTCGAGCAGCAGGTACACCCCGCAGGCCACCAGTACGCCGATGACGATCAGCAGGGTCGTATTCGCGCTCATGACTGCACCAACTCGTCGTCGAGGCGCGCGCCGAGGCTACGCAATACGTCCAGTACGAG
This sequence comes from Nocardia fusca NBRC 14340, assembly GCF_001618425.1. Lineage (GTDB taxonomy): Bacteria > Actinomycetota > Actinomycetes > Mycobacteriales > Mycobacteriaceae > Nocardia > Nocardia fusca. Next base: position 66,557 of record NZ_BDCU01000045.1, on the reverse strand, counting down.
ACCCACCACGATCAGATAGACGCCGAGGTCGAAGAACAGCGAGGTCACCAGCTTGACATGGCCGAGCAGCGGCACGGTCGTCTCCAGGATGACCGAGCTCAGCGGCGGCGCTCCCAGCAGCAGTGAGGCGCCGGCGGTACCGGCGGCGAGAATCAGTCCGGCGCCGAGCAGATGGCCGGCCTCCACCGGTAGTGCCTCACCCAGTTCGTACTGGCCGCCCGCGAGATAACGCAGTACCAGCGCCAGCCCCGCGATGAGACCACCGGCGAAACCGCCGCCGGGCGCATTGTGGCCGGAGAAGAAGAAGTAGACCGACAGCACCATGATGGTGGGGAACACCAGGCGGGTCGTGATCTGCAGAACCATCGAGCGGTCGCGGCGGTCGACCAGCCGGCCGGCGGGCAGCCAGCCCACCTTGCCGGGCCGGTAGTTGGGTGCGTCGGCGGCGCGCGGCGGCAGACCGAACCGCCGGCTGCGGAACACCAGCGAGGCCACCCCGGTGGCGGCCACGACCAGCACCGATATCTCGCCGAGGGTATCCCAGGCCCGGATATCGACCAGCAGCACATTGACCGCGTTCTTGCCGCCGCCGAACTCGTAGGCCGCGTCCGGGATGCGTTCCCAGATGGGCCGGGCGTTGCGCGCCGCCGCGGCGAACGCCGCCAGCACCGGCACGGCGATACCGGCCGCGATGGCGATCGCCGCCCGGCCGACCTGGAAGCCGGCCTGCTGTTCCGGTCCGATCTCGGCCGGGAAGGCCCGCAGGACCAGGACGAACACCACCAGCGTCAGCGTCTCCACGAGGAACTGTGTCAACGCCAGGTCGGGCGCGCCGTGCAGGGCGAAGATGACGCCGCATCCGTAGCCGGTGAGCCCGACCACCAGCACGCTGGCCAGCCGGTTGCGCAGCACTGTCGCGGCCAGCGCCATGGCGATCATGATGGCGCCGATCACCATTTGCAGCGGGGAGTCCCACAGGCGAAGTTCGACCCCGGTCCGGGTGCCGACCGCCAGTACCACCGCGGGCACGATTACCAGGGTGCCGAGGATGACCGCCTGGGTGAGCGGCAGCGAACCGCGCTGGACGGCACCGGTCATACGCAGCGAGAGCCGGTCGGCCGCCCGCAGCGCGGCATCGTAGCCGCGGTCGGCGTTGCCCAACAGGGTCGCCGATTCACCGAACCGGTCCCGCGCCGCGAACAGGGCGAGGCCACCGGCGATGATCACGACGGTCAGCAGCAACGGCCAGGTCAGGCCGTGCCAGAGCTGGAGATGGCCGGTCAGCGTGCCGGGCAGGGTTTCGGCGTAGGGCGCCAGCAGACCGTCCATCCAGGGGGCGGCGAGTCCGGCACCCAGCGAGCCCACGGCCAGCAGCACCGGCGCCGCGCTCGATCCGATGCCCGGCGCGTGCCACCCCCGGACCGGGACCCCGGGTTTGTCGGCGAAAGCGCCCCAGATGAAGCGTGCGCTGTAGGCGACGGTGAGCATGGACCCCAGCACCAATCCGGCGGCGAGCAGCAGCCGCACGGTGGGTGAGAGCGGCGCGGCGTCGAGTTCGGCGGCCAGCGCCGATTCCTTCGCCACGAATCCCCAGAGCGGTGGGATGCCCGCCATGCTCAGCGCGGCCAGCGACGCGGCGCCGAAGAGGACAGGTGCGCGCCGGCCCAACCCGCAGAGTTCGCGCAGGTCACGGGTACCGGCCCCGTGGTCGATGATGCCGACCACCAGGAAGAGCGCGGCCTTGAACAGCGCGTGTGCCACCACCAGGCCGATTCCGGCGAGCGCCGCATCCGGGGTCCCCAGGCCCACCATGGTCACCAGGAAACCCAGCTGACTCACCGTGCCGAAGGCCAGCACCAGTTTCAGGTCGGTGACCTGCATTGCGCGCAAACCGGCCAGCAGCATGGACGCCAGGCCGAGGGTGAGGACGAGCGGCCGCCAGACCGGGGCATCGGCGAACGCGGGTGCCAGGCGCGCGATCAGGTAGACACCGGCTTTCACCATGGCGGCGGCGTGCAGATAGGCGCTGACCGGGGTGGGTGCGGCCATGGCGCCGGGTAGCCAGAAGTGCAGCGGCACGATGGCGGATTTGCTCAGCGCGCCCACCAGGACGAGGACCACCGCGACCTGTATCGCGACGCCGCCGGGACGGTCGGTCGCGGCCAGCAGATCCGACAGCAGGTAACTGCCGTAGGCCTCGCCGAGCATGACGATGCCGGCGAGCATGGCCAGGCCGCCCGCGCCGGTGACCAGCAGGGCCTGCAGGGCCGCGCGACGGCCCGGCACGCTGTCGGAGTTGTGGCCGACCAGCAGGAACGACAGTACGGTGGTCACTTCCCAGAAGGTGAACAGCAACAGCATGTTGTCGCTGGTGACCAGGCCGAACATGGCGCCGGAGAAGGCGACCAGCCAGGCGGCGAAGGAGCCGAGCTTCGGTTCGTCGTCGGTGAAGTAGTGGGCGCAGTAGGCCAGGACCAGGGCGCCGATACCCAGGACGAGCGCGCTCATCACGGTGGCCAGGGAGTCGAAGCGCAGGTCCAGGCTCAGATCGATGGTCGGAGCCCACTGTATCCGGACCTTTATCTCGTCGTTCCAGTGCGCGATCACCCAGCCGAGGCAGCCGAGCGGTACCAGCGCCAGCGGATAGAACGCGTTGCGGCCCAGTACTCGCACGGCGGAGGGCGCGATCAGCGCGGCCAGGGCATGTGCGAGCAGAATGGCGAGCAAGCGTTACCTCCGTCGGGATAGGGGCGGCGGGGTATTGCGCGCTCATCATAAGCGAGCACGAACTGGGACAATCGTACAGATTAAGAGATGCGTGCCCGCATCCGGCTACCCTGGGGCAACTGTTTCACCAGGTCAGGCATATCGGACAGAACGGGAACGGGTCAGCGGCGGGACTCCGCGTACCGGCGCAGCGATTCCAGCTGTTCGGCGTCCAGTGAGGGGCGCACCGCACGGCGGGCGGCGTCGACATCCGCGGCCGTCACATCCGCGGCATCCACATCACGGCGCATAGCCGCCAGCGCCGCCTCGCGCAGCAGTGCCGCGCAGTCCGCGGCGGAGAAACCGTCCAGCTCGGCCGCGAGCCGGTCCAGATCCACCGACTCCGCCAGCGGGACCGCGCGGCCGGTGGTACGCAGAATCGCCGCCCGGGCCTCGGCGTCCGGTGGGGGCACGAACACCAGCCGTTCGAGCCGGCCCGGTCGCAGCAGCGCCGGATCGATCAGTTCCGGCCGGTTGGTGGCGCCCACGACCACCACATCGCGCAGCGGTTCCACTCCGTCCAACTCGGTGAGCAGCGCCGCCACCACCCGGTCGGCGACTCCGGAATCGGAACTCTGGCCGCGGCGCGGCGCCAGCGCGTCCACCTCGTCCAGGAAGATCAGCGAGGGCGCCGAGTCCCGGGCCCGCTGGAACAGCTCGCGCACCGCACGTTCGGAGGAACCCACCCATTTGTCCATCAGTTCCGCGCCCTTGACGGTGTGGACGCTCAGCTGGCCGCTACCCGCCAGCGCCCGCACCAGGAAGGTCTTCCCGCACCCCGGCGGGCCGTACAGCAGCACCCCGCGGGGCGGCTCGATACCGAGCCGCGCGAACGAATCGGGGTGCCGCAGCGGCCAGAGAACCGACTCGGTCAGCGCCTGCTTGGTTTCGGCCATATCGCCCACATCGTCGAGACCGAGGTCGCCGAGCGCCAACTCGTCGGTCCCGGAACGCGACAGCGGCCGGATGACCTCCAGGGCACCGCGGAGGTCCTCCTGCTCGAGGAGTGGTTCGGTGCCGTCCCGGCTCGCCCGTGCGGCCGCCCGCAGGGCCGCCTCCCGGCACAGTGCGGCGAGATCGGCGACCACGAAGCCGGGGGCCGACGAGGCGATCTCGTCCAGTCGCAGCTCGCCGGTGGGCACCTTGCGCAGCAGCTGTTCGAGCAACGCCCGACGCATCCCGGCGGTGGGCAGCGTCAGCGCGACTTCCCGGTCGCACAGATCGGGCGCCCGTAACCGCCGGTCGATCGCCGCCGGATGCGCGGTGGTGGCCAACAGCGCCACGCACGGTTCGGCCAGCGCCGCACGCAACTGATCCAGGATCAGCGTCGCGACCGGTTCGGCCGGTTCGGGTAGCAGCGCATCGATATCGGTGATCAGCAGAATGCCGCCCCGGCCCGACCCCACGGCCGCGGCCGCGGCCGCGACCGCGCGCAACCGGGCCCCGCTCTCCGCCGCGCCCACCGACGGCCCGTCCAGTTCCACGATCCGGCGGGGTGCCACGACCGCTCTGGCCAGCGTGGTCTTACCCACCCCGGCCGGTCCGGTGACGAGCACACCCAACCGCGGGTTCGCGCCCAGCGCCTTCAGCAATTCCGGTTCGTCCAGTGCCAGGCTCAGCCATTCCGTCAGCTTCGCCGCCTGCGGTTGGACCCCGGCCAGGTCCTCCACCTTCAGTTCGGGAGGCGGCGCTGTCCCGACCGGAACGGATCCGGGCAGGTCGCGGCCCGTCACCGTATCGAGGTGGCTCGGCGCCGGCGCCTGTGCCGAACCGAAATACTCGTTCACCCGGACGGGAGCCGGCCCCGCACCGGTGGCGACCCCCGCCGTCCACTCGACCGCGGTGTTCGGTTGCACGCTCACCGGCGCACCGGGCGGATCGGTGGTGACCACGGTGAGCAATTCCGAGGTCCAGGCGATCCCGAACGCCCGAGACAACGCCTGACTCGCCACCGACGACGGAATATCGGGTCCCAGCTCCCGGGGCAGCAGGGATACCGTGTCACCCACGGTCACCACCTTGCCGAGCAGCGCCTGGCGCAGCGTGGCCGCCGGAATCGACTGCGTGGCCTGCCGGGACCCGCTCACGGTGACGCGGCGGGCGCCGTACACCACGGCCGGCGCCACCACCACGCCCGCGTTCTCCCGCAGGCCGGCATTGGACAGGGTCACATCGTCGAGGAGCGCGGTACCGGCCGGAGTTCCCGCGGGCGCCCGGCCCACCACGGCCGCGGTACGGCGGGCGCCGATGAGTGAGACACCGTCCCATTCGCGTAACCCGAGGGCGGTGAGCGCCTCGGGATGCAGCCGGACCACCCCGCGCCGGGCGTCGGCGGCGGAGGGATTCAGACGGACGGTCAACGCCAACTCAGCCACCGTGCCATTCTGCGCCGCTTTCGGGAATGCCGGGGCGCGGCCCCCGGTGACCGGCGTCGAGTATCGCGCGGTTCGCGTGCCGCGCTCGCCTGCCGCGGGCCGAATTTTGGATGCCGACGCCGACCCGGCGATGAGCGCCACCGTCGCTCTCGATTCCGCCGGTATCCCGGAGGTATCACGATCGATACCGGCGGAGATACCGCTCACCTCACCCACGCCAACGACGAGATCTCGGCGATCGGTAGCTGAAAGTGTGCGGCCGCGACCGGCCGCACCCTCTTTCATCCGTTGACGACGATCCCCGCGACCACGGCGACCTTCTGATCGGCCAGCTTCTGGGAGTTGCACACCAGTTTGGCGGTGCCGAGTGCGGCATTGGGGTTGCCCACGAACGCGCTGTCGGGGTTCTCGGCGAGGATCTGGCCGATGAGTTGTTGCTGCTGCGGTTCGTCGAGCTGTGCGAACTGGCCGCAGGTGGTGTCGGAGGGGCGGTCCGAGGCGGGGGCGTCGCCGGCGGAATCGTCCTCGGTCGCGGTGGTTTCCGGCGGCTGCGCGGGGGTTTGTTCCGCGCCGGGGGCGGTGGCCTCGGCGGTGGTGCCGTCGCCGGATTCCGTCTGCGGCGCCGTCTGCGCGGTCGCGGTGTTCTTGCGCAGGCCCGACGCTTCGGCCGGCTCATCTTCGGAAGAGCAACCCGAAAGCGCCAGCGCCGCGGCGGCGGCAGCGGCGAGCACAACAGTTGAGATTCGCTTCATAACGCATTCCCCGGTGGTCAGCCACGCCGGAGCCTCCGGCGCGACCAGCAGCGTACCGGGTGGTGCACGGCGGCCCCGGCCGCAGCCGGGGCTCCGGACGCCGGGGTTCAGACCCGGTGGTGCAGGACCATATCCAGTTCGGTGGGGGTGAGTAGACGTTCCAGCTGTTCGTCGATCCTGGCGGTTCCGGAGGGGTCATCGGGTTCGAGTGCCGGGAGTTGCGGCAGTCCCTCGGGGGTCTGGCGGCGCAGTAGCGAGCGAAAGTTCACGGCCCATCACCTCACGGTAGCTGTGTATTTGCTGGCGACGCGTCTTGCTGGCGGTGGCGTGTACGGCAACCGATGGGGTCCCGCAATCGATTCTGCTGCCGGATCGGTGATATCGATACGCGGCGCGGAAAATGTGACCGACCCGTCGCCTATCGCTACTCTTTCTGGTACTTGGAGTTTCATCTACCCGGAGGCAACGTTGCCGAAAAACCTCGAAGCCAGCATCGATATCGCCGCCCCGCCGGAGCGGGTCTGGGCGGTACTCGCCGACCCGAGCCGTATGCCGGAGTTCAGCCCCCAGTGTGTCCGGATGATCCCGATCGGCAAGCCGAGAGCGGGCACGCTGACGGTCAATCTCAACCGGGACGGATGGAAGTTCTGGCCGACCACCTCGCGCATCCTGCGCTACGAAAAGAACAGTGCGCTGGCCTTTCGTGTGAGCCAGAACCGGACCGTGTGGACCTACACGCTCGAGCCCACCGAGAACGGGACCCGGCTCGTCGAACGCCGGGACGTCCCCAACGGCACCACCTGGGTATCGCGGACCCTGATCGATGCGGTGCTCGGTGGGGAGGCGGCGTTCGAGGAGAACCTGGTGGCCGGGATGAACGAATCGCTGGCGAAGATCAGGACAGCGGCCGAGGCGAACTGAAGTTCGGCAGGTTCACGACCTGGGCCGCGTAGGAGAGCCCGGCGCCGAAGGCGATGAGCAGCGCGGTATCGCCGGGCTTGGACTGCCCGGTGCGCAGCAGGGCCTCCATCGCCAGCGGAATCGAGGCTGCCGAAGTGTTGCCGGCCTCCTCGATATCGTTGGCCAGCGCGCAGTTCTCCGGCAGTTTCAGCACCCGCGCCATGATCTCGATGATCCGGCCGTTGGCCTGGTGCGGGATCATGGCGTCCAGGTCGTCGGTGGACAGTCCGGCGCGGTCGATGGCGTCGCGGCAGACCTTCTCCAAGGAGTGCGCCGCCCACCGGAACACCGCGGTGCCCTCCATGGCCAGGTAGGGACGGACGGCGTCGGTACCCTTCTCCTCGATCTCGGCGAAGAACTCGACCCAGTCCTTGTCCTGGCGGATGACCCGGTGCTGGGTGCCGTCGGAACCCCAGACGGTCGGCCCGATGCCCTGTTCCTCGGCTGCGCCCACCACCACCGCGCCCGCGCCGTCGGCGAACAGGAACGCGGTACCGCGGTCGGCCGGGTTGACGGTGGCGCTGAGTTTTTCCACCCCGATGACGAGCACGTGGGAGGCGGTGCCCGCGCGGACCAGGTCCGAGGCCATGGCCAGGCCGTGACAGAAGCCGGCGCAGCCGGCCGAGATATCGAAGGCGGCGGCGCCGCCGGTGCCGAGTTCGGTGGCGATCCGGGGCGCGGCGGCGGGAGTCAGCAGCAGATGGGTCGAGGTGGCGACGATCACGCAGTCGACCTGGTCGCCGGCGATACCGGCCGAGTCCAGGGCGCCGCGACAGGCGGCCACGCTCATCGAATGGATGGTCTCGGTGTCGTCGGCGAAGCGGCGGGTGCGGATACCCGAACGGGTCCGGATCCACTCGTCGCTGGAATCGATCGGTCCGGCTACTTCGTCGTTGGTCACGACTCGCGCCGGGCGGTACACGCCCAGTCCCAGGATCGCGGTGTGCTGGGCTCCGGTCGTCTGGGCGATCTGAGTAGCCATGGTGCTTCTCCTATGTACCTGCGGCTGGGTCGCCGCGAGGGTGGACCCGATTCGGATGTGGATTCCTCACCCGCCGGCCGCGTGTGTGGTCGCGGTCACCGGGCAATCCGGAGACATGAGGCACCCTCATATTATCCCCAAGTGCGGACGACGGCATCGCTTATTCGATATTCGCCGGGGTTATCGAGATCGACTCCGGGTATTGCGGCGATACCCGCCCGCGGCCGCTGGCGGGTTTCCGGAGAACAAGCGAGGAACAACTCATGCTCGGACTCGGCATCATCGGCTGGATCATCATCGGCGGTATCGCCGGCTGGATCGCCAGTAAGATCATGAAAACCGACGCCCAGCAGGGCATTCTTCTCAACATTGTGGTAGGTATCGTCGGCGGCCTGATCGGCGGCTTCCTGCTCGCGGCATTCGGTGTCGACGTGAACAGTGGAGGCTGGTGGTTCAGCTTCTTCACCTGCCTGGCCGGCGCCGTCATCCTCTTGTTCCTGGTGAAGTTGGTCGTCCGGAGGTAGGCCTCGGTTCGACACCCGGTGCCACCGGCCTGTTCGGCGTAAGGTGTGAACGCTTGCGCCGACAGGTTCGGCCGGCCCGTGCGCGGTGACCGGTCGCCACCTGGAGTCCGCGCCGATCGAACCGAGTACGAAAGAGGAATCTGTGGCACGCCGTCCCACGCCGCCGGGCACCCCGGAAACCACCGGTCCGGCCCATCTGGCCGATCTGGTGCGCAGTGCGATCCCGCCGATGCATCCGGCCGGATTGCCCTTCGTGGCCGTTCCGCTGGGGGTCGCCGTCCTGGGCCGCAGGCGGCGCTGGGTCCGCCGGACCGCGCTCGCGGCGGCCGGGGCGAGCGCCGCCTTCTTCCGGCACCCCCACCGGGTCCCGCCGAATCGGGCCGGAGTGGTGGTCGCCCCCGCCGACGGTGAGGTCGCCCTGGTCGACACGGCGGCGCCGCCGCCCGAGCTGGGTCTCGGCGATCAGCCGCTGCCCCGCGTGAGCATCTTCCTGTCGGTTTTGGACGTGCACGTCCAGCGCACGCCGGTCTCGGGTGTGGTGCGCGATGTGCGCTACCGGCGCGGACAGTTCAAGTCCGCCGATCTGGCCGATGCCAGCGAGGTCAACGAACGCAGCAGCATGCTGATCGATACCGCCGACGGGCAGCAGGTGGTGGTGGTCCAGATCGCCGGTCTGCTGGCCCGGCGCATCGTCTGCGACGCCGCCGCCGGTGACCGGGTCACCATCGGCGACACCTACGGACTGATCCGTTTCGGGTCCCGCGTGGACACCTACTTCCCGGCCGGGACCGAACTGCTGGTGAATATCGGCCAGCGGACGATCGGGGGGGAAACGGTACTGGCGGTGCTGCCGTCGGCGGGCGCGTGATGGAGCAGGTCATCGAAGGCAGGCGGCGCCGATCGATCCGGCTGCTGCCCAGTATCGTCACCATCCTGGCGCTGTGCTCGGGACTGTCCGCGGTGCGGTTCGGCCTGGAGGGAGAGCTGAAGATCGCGCTCGCCATGATCGGCGCGGCCGCGGTCCTGGATACCCTCGACGGCCGGCTGGCGCGGTTGCTGTCGGCGACCACCAAGATCGGCGCCGAGCTGGACTCCCTCTCCGATGCCATCTCGTTCGGGGTGGCGCCGGCGCTGGTGCTCTATGTGGTGCTGTTCAACGGTGAGAGCAGCGGCTCGGGCTGGATCATCGCGCTGCTCTTCGCGGTGAGCATCGTGCTGCGGCTGGCCCGGTTCAACACCCTGCTCGACGACGACACCCGTCCCGATTGGGCGCGCGAGTACTTCGTCGGGGTCCCGGCTCCGGCCGGCGCGCTCATCGCCATGGCTCCGATCGCGGTGTACGTGCAGTTCGGCGATGGCTGGTGGACGAGTTTCCCCGTGGTCGCGGCCTGGACGGTCTTCACCGCGGCGCTGTGCGTGAGCACCATCCCCACGCTGGCCCTCAAGTCGGTATCGGTAGCCCCGCAGGCCGCCGCCGGCCTACTGGTGCTGGTCGCGCTGGCCGGCGCGGCGCTCATCACCTACCCCATCGTGCTGTTGCTGGTACTGATCGTGCTGTACCTCGGGCATATCCCCTTCGCGTGGTACTCGCGGCGCTGGGTCGCGGCCCGGCCCGAGACCTGGCAGTACAAACCGGCCGAGCGCCGCGCGCAACGCCGGGCCGACCGCCGGTTGACCGTCCTGCGCCGCCCGGAGATCCGGCGGCCGGTACTGCGCCGCCCCGATATCCGGCGGCCGGCGCTGCGGGGCGATTCGCGGTTGCGGTTGCGCCGGCCTGGTGGGCGGAACTGAGGGGTTCTGCCGTCAACTCCTGGTTGACGATGGTCATGCGTCAACCTATAGTTGACGCATGACAACAGTACGTCTGGACGACCTCATCGAGGTCATCAAGAAGGCCCGGCCCGACAACGCCCTGGAACAACTCGCCGATGCGGTGGTCACCGCGGGTCATCTCGGTGAGCTGGCCGACCATCTGATCGGTCATTTCGTCGATCAGGCCCGCCGTTCGGGCGCCTCCTGGACCGAGATCGGCGCGAGTATGGGCGTGAGCAAACAGGCCGCCCAGAAACGCTTCGTGCCCAAACCGCCGGGTGATCCCGCCGCCGAGATGGACCCCAATGCCGGATTCGGCAAATTCACCCCGCGCGCCCGTACGGTCGTGGTCGCGGCCCAGGAGGCCGCGAATATCACCGGCAGTGCCGAGATCTCCATCGGGCACCTGGTCCTGGGACTGCTCAGTGAGGGGGATGGGCTGGCCGGTCAGCTGATCGTCGAACAGGGTGTCACCCTCGCCGATATCGCGAGCGCGGCACTGACCACGGTGGGTGGTGACGCGACGGCCGCGCCGGAGGCCCTCAAGGCCGCCACCGCCGCCGGCAAGATGAGCGGGCTCATCCCCTTCGGCGCCGATGCGAAGAAAGCGCTGGAGCTGACGTTCCGCGAGGCACTGCGGCTCGGGCACAACTACATCGGTACCGAGCACATCCTGCTTGCCGTCCTGGAGCAGGAAAACGGTTCGGGGATCCTGAGCGACACCGGGTTGCGCAAGGAACCGCTCGAAACCCGGTTGATCGAGTTGCTCCGGCAGATCGTCGCGGAGAAGGACAAGTAAGGTTGCCCGGCCGCGGAGTCTCCGGGACTCCGCGCCGCGCGATCACCGCGATTCGAACCGGTCCACGGCGAGTCGTGTGCGGGTGGCGCCCGGCCGCCGCGCTGGTGTTACCGCAGGCGGGGGCTCTGATGTGCCCGATCCGGGCCGGTGTCCCGGTAATCTATAGCAATGGCGGATGAAACGGACTCCGACCTGGTGGCCGGTGAGCATCGGGACGATCTGCTGCGCGCATTGACCTACATCTCCACCGAATCGTTGTCGGACGGGAGCTATGTGGTCAACGGTGATCTACCGCCGGAGGTCGCGCCGCCGTTCGTTCGCGCCATCATGCGGGTCGAGGCCGAACTGCTGCTGCACGATGCCGAATTCGTCACGATCGACGAGGGGGAGCCGCGCACCCCGGAGGAACGGCGCGCGGACGCTTTTCTGGCTCTTGCGCTGCGGGTCACCGACAGTCTCTGACCCGATTCGGGGTCGCATCCGACGTGGCCGGGGAACCGCCTGGTTCTCGCGGCCCACCTCCCTGGATCGTTCACCCGCAAATGGTCGGGGCCCGCCCCGGCCCGCCCCGCCGGAGGCGGGGCAAATGAACACGACCTTGCACTCGGCACCGGCGAGTGCTAAAAATGGCTTTGGCACTCCCCACCGGAGAGTGCCAAGGTCGGGACGGTGAGATCGGGTACCACGACACCCCTGGTCGTCCGTCGCGGGCACCGAACCTGGCCACAAGCGTAGCTAAAGGGTGACCCGACAATGCGGTCATCCTGTGTGTCAGCCTCATTACTTGGAGGATCTCACCGCAATGGCCAAGACAATTGCGTACGACGAAGAGGCCCGTCGCGGCCTCGAGCGGGGCCTCAACAGCCTCGCCGACGCGGTCAAGGTGACGCTGGGGCCGAAGGGCCGCAACGTCGTGCTCGAGAAGAAGTGGGGCGCCCCCACGATCACCAACGATGGTGTATCCATCGCCAAGGAGATCGAGCTGGAGGACCCGTACGAGAAGATCGGCGCCGAGCTGGTCAAGGAAGTCGCCAAGAAGACCGACGATGTCGCGGGCGACGGCACCACCACCGCCACCGTGCTCGCCCAGGCGCTCGTGCGTGAGGGTCTGCGCAATGTCGCGGCCGGCGCGAACCCGCTGGGCCTGAAGCGCGGCATCGAGAAGGCCGTCGAGGCCGTCACCGCCCGGCTGCTCGACTCCGCCAAGGAGATCGACACCAAGGAGCAGATCGCGGCTACCGCGGGTATCTCCGCGGGCGACTCGTCCATCGGTGAGCTGATCGCCGAGGCCATGGACAAGGTCGGCAAAGAAGGCGTCATCACCGTCGAAGAGGCGCAGACCTTCGGTCTGTCGCTGGAGCTCACCGAGGGTATGCGCTTCGACAAGGGCTACATCTCGGGCTACTTCGTCACCGACCCCGAGCGTCAGGAAGCGGTCCTCGAGGATCCCTACATCCTGCTGGTCGGCTCGAAGGTCTCCACCGTCAAGGACCTGCTGCCGCTGCTGGAGAAGGTCATCCAGGCCGGCAAGCCGCTGCTGATCATCGCCGAGGACGTCGAGGGCGAGGCCCTGTCGACCCTGGTCGTGAACAAGATCCGCGGCACCTTCAAGTCCGTCGCCGTCAAGGCCCCGGGCTTCGGTGACCGCCGCAAGGCCCAGCTCGCCGATATCGCCATCCTCACCGGTGGCGAGGTCATCAGCGAAGAGGTCGGCCTCTCCCTGGAGACCGCCGGCATCGAGCTGCTCGGCCAGGCGCGCAAGGTCGTCGTCACCAAGGACGAGACCACCATCGTCGAGGGCGCGGGCGACGCGGAGGCCATTCAGGGCCGCGTGGCGCAGATCCGCACCGAGATCGAGAACTCGGATTCGGACTACGACCGCGAGAAGCTGCAGGAGCGCCTGGCCAAGCTGGCCGGCGGTGTTGCGGTCATCAAGGCCGGTGCCGCGACCGAGGTCGAGCTCAAGGAGCGCAAGCACCGCATCGAAGATGCCGTGCGCAACGCCAAGGCCGCCGTCGAAGAGGGCATCGTCGCCGGTGGTGGCGTGGCCCTGCTGCAGTCGGCCCCGGCTCTGGACGACCTGAAGCTCGAAGGTGACGAGGCGACCGGCGCGAACATCGTTCGCGTGGCGCTGTCGGCTCCGCTGAAGCAGATCGCGTTCAACGCCGGCCTCGAGCCCGGCGTGGTCGCGGAGAAGGTTTCCAACCTGCCCGCCGGTCAGGGCCTCAACGCCGCGACCAACGAGTACGAGGACCTGCTCGCCGCCGGTGTCGCCGACCCGGTCAAGGTCACCCGCTCGGCCCTGCAGAACGCGGCCTCCATCGCGGCCCTGTTCCTGACCACCGAGGCCGTTGTCGCCGACAAGCCGGAGAAGGCGGCCGCCGCGCCGGCCGATCCGACCGGCGGCATGGGCGGCATGGACTTCTGAGTCCCGCCACCCGGCAATCCTTTTCGAATCAAGGGCCGGTCCACCGTCACGGTGGACCGGCCCTCGGTCTGTTCACGGACGCCGCGGACTACCCGCTGGGCCGCCCCGCCGTCCGACGGTCCGGCCCCCGCGTGTTCGTTCGGTCGGCGCTCAGAGGCCTGTTACCGCGAGCACACGGAACGGGGCGGTGGGTGTGCCGGGGCCCAACGGCCCGCCTCTGTCGAATTGCGAGGCGACCATGAGAACGCGGTCCCTGTCGTGGACCAGTGTGGTGGGAGTGCCGAGAGAGTCGTCGTGGTGTTCGGCTGTCCGGGTGGCGGTGTAACCGTTATCGGACAGGATCCAGGTGCTGACGATATTGTTGGTGTTGAGGGCCGCCCGCAGGGTGGTGCCCTCCAGATCCAGACCGTCGCCGAGGGGGAGTTCGCCGCCGACGAGATTCACTCGGCGGATCGGCGTGGAATCCGGGGTGAGGGCGACCCGGTAGAGATCGCCTCCGGTGGAGTCGGCGGTCAGCAGATAGGCGCCGGCGGGGTCGGCGACTATTCCGTTGAGGGTGTAGGCGTCGGGGCCGTGTGGTTCCAGGACGGACGCCAGATCGAAGGCCGGGCTCAGTTCCCCGTGCCCGGCCCCGGTCAGCGCTCGGTCCAGGTCGACGGGGGTGACCCGGTAGATGAGGTCGCGTCGGCTGTCGGTGAGATAAGCCGTCCCGTCGGGCCCCAAGGCGATGTCGTTGACGAAACGGTCGCCCGTTCCCGGTACATCGAATCGCGCGCGCAGCTGCCGCGAATCGATGTCATAGACGGCTACTCCGGCGGTCGAGTCGAGAACCCACAGCCGACCTGCTCGATCGACCCGTAAACCGTTGGCGGTCCGGCGGCCGTCGGTTCCGGAGGGCAGGAAGACTTCCGCCCGGGTGGCGCCGACGGTGTTCCGGTAGATCGTCCCATCGATGTAGGAGCCGACATAGGCATCGCCGGTGCGCTCGTCCAGGGCTATGCCTTCGGGATAGACGCGGTCGCCGGGGAGTTCGAATGCGGTGTCGATACGGGGCGCCGGGGTGGGTTCTGCCGGGTGCCCACAGCCCGCCAGAACAAGGCCGGCGGCAGCCGCGAGAACTGCGGCGGACCAGCGACGGCGGGTGGTACGAGACATGGCCCATGCCCTTCTGTACACAAGATGTTCAGCCAGGTGATGTGTAGGCTAACTTAGATTAGAGTTCTAATATTAGTCAAGACTCTAATGAAGGTCGGCATGGATACCATGCCTGCATGACGTCCATGCCCGCCGAGGAGCGCATCGGTTCGTATGTCAAACGTGCCGAACAGGCGCGGAACGCGGCCAAGAGTGCCGCACTCAAACCCATCGGCGTCACTGAGGCGCAGTACGCGGCGCTGTTGTTCCTCAGTGAGAATCCTGGTATCTCGGCGGCGGCCCTGGCCCGGTTGTGCGGGGTGACACCCCCGACGATGAACACGGTGCTGACCAACCTCGTCGACCGCGGCCTGATCGAACGCACCCAGCATCCGTGGCACAAGAACATGCTGGAAACGCGCCTCACCGAAAGAGGGGAAACGGTGATGGGGGAGGCCGACGCCCGTGCGATCGCGGTCGAGCGAACCGTCGGCGACGGATTCACCGATGCCGAACGAGAAACGCTGTGCCGGTTGCTCACCCGCTGTGCCGAACTGTTCGATACCGCCCGAGTGGACGTGCCGGCGGCTTTCGCCGCCGGCAGCGCCGAGAAATAGGCCCCCGCAGGCCGGTCCACCAGCTGCAGGCGGCCGCGGCGTTCTCGCACCGATCAGAGCGGGATGACGTGCGGGCGGCCCGCGGTCGGCTCGGTGACCACCTGCGCGGCGAGGCCGAAGACATCGCGCAGCACGTCCGGGCGTACGACCTGCTCGGGGGTGCCCTGGGTGACGATGGCGCCGTTCTTCATCGCGACGAGATGGTCGCTGTAGCGGGCGGCCAGCGAGATGTCGTGCAGCACCATGAGAACGGTCCGGTTGTGCTCGCGGTTCATCCGCACGATCAATTCCAGCAGTTCCACCTGATGTGCCAGGTCCAGATAGGTCGTCGGCTCGTCCAGCAGCATGATGTCGGTTTCCTGGGCGAGTGTCATGGATATCCACGCCCGTTGCCGTTGGCCACCGGAGAGTTCTTCGAGCCGGGCGCCGGCCAGGTCGAGCATTCCGGTGCTGTTCAGGACGTGCCGCAGCGTTGCCTCGTCGAGGACGGAGAACTGTTCGTACCAGCGTTGCCTGGGATGGCGCCCGCGCGAGACGAGATCGGCGACCGTGAGACCGGGCGGCGCGAGGGGGGACTGAGGCAGGATGCCGACGCGCCGGGCGACCTGCCGGGTGGGCAGTGTGCCGATCGGCTTGCCGTCGAGCAGGACTCGACCGGCCCGGGGAGCTATCAGCCGGCCGAGGCCGCGCAACAACGTCGACTTCCCGCAGCCGTTGGGGCCGATGATCGACGTGACCGATCCGGTCGGAACATCGAAGGTCAGATCGGTGACGACAGCGGCGCCGTCGTAGCCGAGGGCGAGATTCTCCGCGCGTAGTACGGACTTCGTTTCCGGGTGACTCACGTCAGCTTCCTTTGGTTCCGCAGGACCAGAAAGAGGAGATACGGCCCGCCCAGCACCGCGGTCGCCACACCGACCGGCAGCGATACCGGCAGCGCGTTCGCGGCGAGGGTGTCGGCGATCGAGACGAATACGATGCCGACCAATCCGGAAGCCAGGATCGGTGGCACGGTCGACCGGGTGAGCAGCCGTGCGATCTGGGGACTCGCCAGAGCGACGAAGACGAGCGGACCCGCGACCACGACACCGGTGGAAGCCAGCAGCGTCGCGAGGGACAGGGCGTACAGGCGAAGGCGGCCGATCCGGATGCCCAGTCCGAGCGCGATATCGTCGTCCATGGTCAGCAGCATCAGCCGCCGCCCCAGCAGCAGCGCACCCACCAGCAGGACCAGGGCCAGCAGTGCCATCGGCTGGATCAGCGGCCAGTCCTTGCCGTTGAGTGAACCGGACATCCAGGTCAGCGCCTGGGCCGCGTTGCTGACATCACCGAGGGTCAGCATCCAGGTCGTCAGGCTCACCGCGAGCCCGTTGATGCCGATCCCGACGAGCACCAGGCGGTAGCTGTCGAGACTCGCGGAAAAGGCCAGCAGGAAGAGCAGGATTCCGGCCAGGATCCCGCCGCCGAATGCGGCGACCGGCAGCCCGACCCGAGCGGCGAACCCACTGAGCCCGGCGGCGCCACCACCGGCCAGCACCAGCACGGAGACCGCGCCGAGCGAGGCGCCGGCCGTCACGCCGAGGACATCGGGGCTGGCGAGCGGGTTGCGTGCGACGGTCTGGGTGATTGCCCCCGCCATGGCCAGACAGCCGCCCGCTATGACGGCCCCCACGGCGCGCGGCGCCCGGAATTCCGTCACGGCGAGGTGGAGCCGGGAATTCGAGTCGTCGCCCAGCAGCGCCCGGACGACCGCGTCGAGCGGTAGCGCGGAACCGCCGTTGGCGATATGGATCGCGGTGGCCGCCAAGGCCAGCAGGGCCAACGCCCCACCGACCCATAGCGCTCGGGGCGTGACGCGCACCGACACCGGGCCCCACCGCACGACGCGGGTGGGCGCGAGCAGGTCCGGGACCGGGCCGCTCATACGGTCACCAGCCGGCGGCGCCGAGCGAGGAGTACGAAGAACGGGGCTCCGATGACCGCGAGCACGACCCCGACCGACAATTCTCCCGGCCGGGCGATGACCCGGCCGGCGGTATCGGCGACGAGGACCAGGAATATGCCGAACGCGGCCGCCGCGGGCACCGAACGACGGTAGTCGGCACCGACGAGGGCCCGGGCGATATGGGGCACCAGCAACCCGGCGAAGGCGATCGGCCCGGCCATGGTGACCGCGGAGCCGGCCAGCAGCGTGATCGCCACGATGCCGGCACACCGCGCGATCGGTACCGAGGTTCCGAGCGATCGCGCCGCATCCTCGCCGAGAGCGAGCGTGTTGAGCGCGCCGATATTGAGCACGGCGAGCACCAGCCCCGCGACCGCGAAGGGCCAGATCGCCTCGAGCGTGTGCGGACGCGCCGCGAGTGAGCCCACCTGCCAGAACCGCAGCGTGTCCAAGGACGCGCTGTCGAGCAGTACCAGTCCGGTGACCAGGCCGCCGCACAGCGCGGTGACGGCCGCGCCGGACAACACCAGCGTGATCGGCGTCGCCCCGTTACGGGCGGCGGTACCGACCGCGAACACCACCACACCGGCGATCAGGGCGCCCACGAAGGCCAAACCCGCCTGGGCATGCACCGGCAGGGCGCCGAACAGGAACGTGGCGGAGACGATCGCGAGCGCCGCGCCCTGGTTGATACCGAGCAGGCCCGGCTCGGCGACAGCGTTGCGCGTATGCCCCTGGGTCAGGATTCCGGCTACACCCAGACACGCTCCCGCGGCGATGCCCACGAGGGTGCGCGGCCAGCGGAGTTCACGGATCGTCACGTCCATATCGGTGCCGGTGGGGGTGAAGATCGCATGCCATGCCTCCGGCACCGTCGACGGGCTGCTGCCGACACAGACGCTCACCAGTACGGCCGCCACCACCGCGGCGACCGGCACGCCCACCATGACCAGCGGTGAGCGGCCGGGACGAGGCGCGGCCCCGCTGCGCGGCGAGACCGGCGATCCGACCGGTGATCCCGGCACCTCCGAGGTGGTATCGCCGGTCACCGGTTCGCTCGCACCGGTACCTGTCGCCATCTCGGTTCTCCTTGCTAAGGTTCAGCAACGCATTGGGCAGCCTATCCTTATCGGAATGTCGCGTGGTAGCCCACCTGAACGAAAGGTGACCTCATGCGAGTGACGTCCCCGCGGTCGATAGCCCAGCGATCACTGGCTCCCCTGTTGGTAGGCGGACTGCTGTTCGCCGCAGCGTGTGGTTCGGGCGACCCCGGTTCGAGCGCTTCCGTGGATGCGGGGGGCGCCCCGATCTCGATCGAGCACGCCATGGGGACCACGACCATCGAGGCGCCACCGGAACGCGTTGTCGCACTGGATCCGAGCTTCTCCGACGCCGCGCTGCTGCTCGACGCCCCCCTCGTCGGTTACGTCCAGTATCGCGAGGACCGGGACAATCCCTTCCCGGACTACCTGGGCGATATCGATGATGTGGTGGCCGATTCGGTCAACGTCGGCACGATAGCCGAGCCGAATCTGGAACAGATCCTGGAACTCGAACCCGACCTGATCATCTCGGCGAAAGTGCGCCACGAGCCGCTCTACGATCAGTTGTCCAAGATCGCACCGACGGTGTTCTCGGAGACCACGGGTCCCACGTGGAAGCAGAACGTCGTACTCCTCGGCGCGGCGCTGGGCCGGAAGGACAGAGCCGAAGAGTTGGTGACCGGCTACGAGGAGCGCGCCGCCGCGGTGGGTGAACAGATCCGGGCCGCGCATCCCGGCGTCACCTATTCGCTGGTCCGATTCGCCGGTGAGAACACCGCCCGGCTCTACTCCAGCAGTTCGTTCATCGGCGAGATCATGGCGGATATGGGTATCCCACGCCCCGCCGGCGCACCCGACGACAACGACAGCATCTTCACCCCGCTGTCGGTGGAGCAGATCCTCGCGGCCGACGCGGGAATCGTCATGGTGTCGGCGTACACCCCGCCGGGAGCCGAAGGGGACTCCAGCCGGGATCAACAGGCGTCCTTCGAAGCCAATCCGCTGTGGCAGCGCCTCACCGGCGATATCGTGCACGTCGACGACGAGCCGTTCGTCCTCTCGGTGAGTGTGCAGGGTGCGCACGCCTCGATCACCACGCTCGCCGAACACTTCGGTGTCGATCCGCGCAAGGATCTGATCCCCTGATCGATCGGGCGCCGATCACCGGTTGCCGGGGAGTCGTGGGCAGACCCGCTGCCACGACTCCGTCGGGAGGGCGGTGCTCGGGACGATCGCGATGACCGCCGGGTGTGTTCACCGATATCCGCCCCGTCGTGCGGATCCGGGCACCCGCGATCGCGCGACCGACCGGCTTGGCGATCAATTCGAGGCGGCCTGGCCGAGGCGCCAGAAACCGCTGAACATGATGTCGGATCTGGGCACTCCGCGGTCGCGCACCAGGTGGCGACGCACTCCGGCGACGAGTTGCTGCTCGCCGGCGACGAAGGCGTAGCCGGGCCCGTCCGGGAGGGCCGCCGCGCGCACCGCTTCGGTGGCCGGCCTACCGATCCGGACGCGAGGGTCGGCGCGGGGCAGCCAGTGCACCCGCACGCCCGTCGGCTCGCCCAGGTCCTGGATATCCGTCCGGTGGGGGACCTCGATATACGCCGCCCCGCACAGATCCCGCGGCGCCGATCGCAGCACACCCGCGATCGCCGGCAAGGCGCTCTCGTCGCCGACCAGCAGTGACCAGCTGGCATGCGGCGGAGCCTGATACATGATGCCTTCGTCGAGCAGGCCGATGGGTATGCCCGGGCGCACCTGGGCGGCCCATGCGGAGGCCGGGCCGGAATCCCCATGGGCGACGAAGTCCACATCGATCTCGGCGTGCTCGCCGAAGAATCCGGCGCCGGCGGGGCGAAACCCGCGCACGGTGTAGTTGCGGATCAGTGGCCGGGTATCACTGCTCATCGCCAGGCATTGCGTGTACCAGAGGGTGTTCTGTGCCGCGGTGGGCAGGCGCAGACCGGTTTGCCGCTCCCGCGGCAGGAAGAGACGGATCCACTGGTCGTAGCCCATCGGCACGAAATCGGCGAGATCGGGACCGCCCACCGTGACCCGGATGAAGCTGTGGCCGATACGCTCGGCGGCCAAGGTTTCGGCGGTGCAGATCCGCCGCTGCTCCGGTTTGACGTATTTGGTCCGCGTCGCCATGCCGGTTAGGTTAGCAAAGCCTAACCATCTGGAGTGGCAGCCGTTTCCGGCGCAACCGATCGACTGTCCGACGGTGGCTACCCTCGTCCAGGGCCCGGCGTCGATCCTCGTGGTTAGATGAGGCCCCGGTTTTCCCAGTGTTCTAGAGGTGTGGGTTGATGTCGACGTGGAAGTTGTCAGCGGTCGGCCGGAGCGGTTCTTCCCGCGCTGAGATCGGCCGGTCCACACCGGTCCGCCCTGATTCGCTATTCGACTCGAAATTCGCCGCAGTCCGGGTTATGGCTGGATGCGGTCGAATTCGTGCTCGGAGATAGCCTTCAGAATCTGTGTGCGGCTGTTTGCAATAGATTGCGGGCAGCCACGGGCGATTACGCGACGATATTCGCGACTCCGTCCGCGGCCGTCGGGCACGCTCTTCCGTCCGCAGTGTCCGAGTACCGCGGCGCCGATCGATTTCGAAAGCTCACCCCCGGTGGACTCGGTGCGTCGCGCAGCGTGTCGCCCATGCACAGCGACACGAATGTCAGCGGTGGCCGCGGCCACCGGAACGAAATGTCCGGCGGCTCCGGATCCGGTGGTGGTCCGCCTGGTCCGCCTGGTCCAGAAATGCGGGGAGGGGATCGGCATCCTGGTGATTTCGTCGTCATTCTCCCCAACGGAAGCAGATTGCAGTGCCGTGCCGAGGGGCCGGAAGGCGGAACACCGATAATCCAGATCCACGGAACGCCGGGCAGCCGAGTGGACACCGCTCCGCCCGAGCTACTCGATCGCCTGGACGTCCGGCTGATCACCTACGACCGCGCGGGTTACGGCGGATCCGATCTACAGCCGGGAGCGAGAGTTGCCGATTCCGCCGAGCATGTCCGAGCGATCGCGGACCATCTGGGAATCGGTGAATTCGCTGTCGTCGGTAGGTCCGGCGGCACTCCCCACGCAGCGGCTGTAGCGGCCGGCCTGCCCGACCGGGTCACCAGGCTCGCGCTGCTCGTCCCCCTCGCACCGCCCGACCTGATGAAAAATGACTATTTCGTGGGCATGACCCAGCAAGCCGGGTTGGATATATCGGCCAAGGGCCTGGATACAAAGGTGGGGCAACTCATCGACGCGTGTGATACCAAGATCATGAATTTTCGGGCCTCTCCCACCGATCCGACAACGATCATCGGTATTCCGAGAGATGAGCTCGGCGCGGCCGATAGAGAAACCGTGGGCAGAAACGCCGAAAAGCTGTGCGCGATGTACACCGAAGCCTTGGCAAAGGGTGAGGTGGCCTGGAAGAAGGATCTGACGACCTCCATGGGCACACCCTGGGGCTTCGAACTCGGCGATATCAACTGTCCGACGATGATATGGACCGCGAGCGGAGACGGACTCACACCCTCCGCCCATGCGCACAAAATCGCTGAACAACTACGGCCGGAGCAAGTTCAGGTGTATACGGTGCCCGGCGGTGAGGTAGGTCATCTGGGTGCTATGGAGACCAAGCCCGGTGCCTACGCATGGCTGTCCGGGCGGGAGGATCTGGCCCTCTTCCCGACCGGTGCATCCTCCGACCACCCGCCCGGCGCCGCCATCCCCACCAGCCTCGATCAGTGGACGAAGCTGGCCGAACCCGAGGCCGGGTGAGCTCGGACCGGGAGGCGCCGGGGTGGCCTTCGCCGACCTGCTCGACGGCCGTGCGCATGGGTGCGGCCGCGTCGGATCCGCCACGGTTCCGTACCGCCCGCCCGGCTGGGTGACAATGGTCGGATGAGTGGCGTACAGGACAGCGAAGCCGATCCCTACCTCTGGCTCGAAGAGGTCACCGGCGAGCGGGCACTCGATTTCGCCCGGGCGCACAACGAGGTCGTCATGGAGCGGTTCGCCGCGGCCGACCGGTTCGATGTACTGCAGCGCCGGATCCTGGACATGCTGGATACCGATGCCAAGATCGCCTTCCCCGGGCGGCGCGGGCAGTGGCTGTACAACTTCTGGCGCGACGCGGCGCATCCGCGCGGTCTGTGGCGGCGCACCACCTTCGCCGAATACGTGAAAGCGGATCCCGAATGGGATGTCCTGATCGACCTGGACGCGGTCGCCGCTGCCGAGGACGAGAACTGGGTCTGGGGCGGTGCCGGAGTGTTGCGCCCGGCCCAGAGCCGGGCGCTGATCAGCCTGTCGCGGGGTGGTGCCGACGCCAAGGTCGTCCGTGAATTCGATATGGAAACACGCGAATTCATCGCTCCGGAGGACGGGGGCTACTTCCTGCCGGAGGCGAAGTCGCGGATCAGCTGGATCGATATCGATTCCGTATATGTGGGAACCGATTTCGGCCCCGGCTCGCTCACCGGATCCGGATATCCGCGGATCGCGAAACGCTGGCGCCGGGGCACCGCGCTCGAAGCCGCGGAAACAGTTTTCGAGGGCGCGGTAACCGATGTCTCCGTCTCGGCGGGTTACGACCGGACCCCCGGCTACGAGCGGCACTACATCGCACAGGCCACCGATTTCTTCAACGAAGAGGTCTTCCTGCTGGAGGACGACGGTTCCCGGACCCACCTGGAGACACCGTCGGACGCCGACGAGTCGTGGTACAAGGAATGGCTGCTGGTCCGGTTGAAATCGCCGTGGGAGGTCGGGGGCAACACCTATCCCGCCGGTGCCCTGGTCGCCACGAATTTCTCCGATTTCCGCGCCGGCGGGCGCGATTTCGACGTGCTGTTCGAGCCGGACGCGCACACCTCGCTGCACGGTTACGGCTGGACCGAGAACCATCTGCTGCTGGTGACCCTCGAGGATGTGCAGACCAAGCTGTACGTCCTCACCCCCGGCGCCGAGGGCTGGCGTACGGAACCGCTCGCCGACACCCCCGCCATGGCCACCACCGGCATCATGAATCTCGACCCGCTCGAGGGCGGGGACGACTACATGCTCATGACCAGTGGGTTCACCACACCCACGACACTGCTCGCGGGGTCGGTCGGTGCGCCGGTGACCGAATGGAAACAGGAGCCCGCGTTCTTCGACGCGACCGGTATCGAGACCGAACAGTTCTTCGCGCGCTCGGATGACGGAACGTCGATCCCGTACTTCGTGATCCGGCACCGCGATACCCGGGATACGCCGGCGCCCACGGTGATGTCGGGCTATGGCGGGTTCGAGGTGTCCCGGACTCCCGGCTACGGCGGCGCTTCCGGTATCGGATGGCTGGAACAGGGCGGCACCTATGTGATGACCAATATCCGCGGCGGCGGGGAATACGGGCCGCAGTGGCATACCTCGGTGCAGAAGGAGAACCGGTACAAGGTGTACGAGGATTTCTCCTCGATCGCCCGCGATCTGGTGGCCCGTGGAATAACCACCGCCGACCGGCTCGGTGCCGTCGGCGGCAGTAACGGCGGTCTGCTGATGGGCGTGATGCTCACCCGGTACCCGGAATTGTTCGGGGCGATCGTCTGCCAGGTGCCGCTACTGGATATGCGGCGGTACCACCGGCTGCTGGCGGGTGCGTCCTGGGTGGCGGAATACGGTGACCCGGATGTGCCGGAGGAATGGGCGTATATCAGTCGGTACTCCCCCTACCAGCGCGCCGCGGAAACCGGTGCGGGCGCGACCTACCCACCGATCCTGCTGACCACCTCCACCCGCGACGATCGCGTGCATCCGGGGCATGCCCGCAAAATGGCGGCGCTGCTGGAGGACCAGGGGCACCGGGTCTGGTACCACGAGAACATCGAGGGCGGGCACGGCGGCGCCGCCGACAACAAGCAGTCGGCGTTCCAGGCGGCCCTGATCTACGAGTTCTTCACCCAGATGCTCATCGAGCGCCGAACCGGGAAGTGATCCGGCCGATCACCGATCGTGTAGCCACTTCTCGATACGGTCGACCACGTCGGCGGGTTCGGAGATCCAGCCGTTGTGGCCCAGCGGCCGGGGCGCGTGCCAGGTCGTCTTGTCGGCGTTCGGCAGTTTGTCCAGCAGATGCCCGGCCGACGTCGGCGGGGCCAGTTCGTCACCGGTCAGGGTGATCGAGAGTACGGGCAGCTTCAGCCGGGAGAGACGTTCCTCGTAGTCGATATCCGCACCGGCCGGGTCGAACCGGCCGGTGCGGGCCAGCCGGGCCCAGTCGGAGACGAGCACCTTCGACTGGCGGCCGAAACCATTGGGGCCGAGTTTGTCGCCCGGCCACACTCCGGCCAGCCCGGCGGTCAGCGAGACCGCAGCGGTGCCGACCAGCATGCCCGGTGCGAGCAGGCCGCGAAATCCCCGGTAGTACGGGGTCCCGGACGCGACGAGGATCAGTCCCGCGAGGCGGCCGCGGACCCGCGCCGCGTACAGCGCCGACAGTTGCCCGCCCATACTGTGGCCCAGTACGTACGGGGTGCGGTCGGGGAAGCGGGTGCGTACCACCTCGAAGATCGCCGGGAAATCCACCGCGGCGAGTTCGTGGTATCCGTAGGTGCTGGCCGCGCTCGGTTTCGGTGAGCTGGCGCCGTTGCCGCGCAGTTCGCCCACCGCGACATCGATGCCGCGCCGGGCGAGCGCACGAGCGAAATAGAGGTAGTACTCGCCGGGAACGCCGAGCCCGGGTATCAGTACGACCACCGGGCGAGGTGTATCCGGGGTGACCGCACGCCCGTCCGATCCCGTGGCCGGGACCAGCCGCACCGGGACGGTACTGCCGTCGGGCATCTGGATCGCAACGGTCTCCACCGGGTCAAGGCTAGCCGCCGGACGCACTCGACCGGCGGCGTGGTCAGGCCCGGATCGCGCCCACGATGATTCGGCTCAGCACCCGGATCACCTCGTCGAGCGGTTGGCGCGGTTCGGCCCCGCTCCATTCGTCCACCACATAGTTGACCGCGCCGATGATGGCGAGCATGCGCAGGTCGTAATCACCGGTCGGGATCTCACCGTGCAGTGCGGCGTCCTCGGCGGCCTTGGCGAGCACCGAACTCCAGGCCCGGCGCGACTCCCCGCGCATCTTCTCGACTTTGGCCCCGGCGCCGACCACTTCGACGAGCACGACCCGAGCTCGCCGCATATCGGTGCCGATGGATTGCACATAGGCGCGGATGGCGCCGTCGATCCGCTCCAGCGCGCTCTGGTCGGTGCTCTGGTCGAGGGAGGCGAGCACCGCGGTCCGCGATTCCCGGTCGATGAGAGCGAAGAGTTCGACGAGGAGCGATTCGCGGCCGGTGAACTCTTCGTAGAACTGGCGCGAGGACAACCCCGCGTCTTTACAAATGGCCCCTACCGAGCTATTGGCATACCCGTCTCTCGCAAAAACCGTCAGGCCGGATTCGAGAAAACGAGCGCGCCGCTCGCGTTGCCGATCTTCTACGGGCTGCCCGGCATACCGTCGTCCCGAATTCGCTTCCTGTGACATCGCGCAGAACAATACCGAAAAGCCCGATCCTCACGTCATCGATCGGGCCTTTCGTAGCATGCCGGTAGCACAGTGTGGGTTTGCCGAAAGTTGGCTGTCCGCAACCCGGGTCGCCGGTGAAACTGCCAAACCGGACAATACCCGGATCCCGCTGGTCCAGCGGATTTTAGAGGGAAATTCTAGAATAATTTCCACAGGCCCGGCATGACCATTGCAATAACCCGGCAACACATAGGGTTCACCTTATGGGAACCGCACTGCTGTATGGGCTGGGTACGGCAATTCCATTGCTGGTCGGTGCGGCCATCGGTTTGCGAACCACATTGCCCAAGCCATTGCTCGCCTCACTGATGGCGTTCGGTGCGGGCACCATGATCGCCGCGGTGACCAACGAACTGTTCGAACCCGCCTTCGTGCAGGCAGGGGCATTCACCGCCGGAGCCGCGCTGTTTCTCGGCGCCGCCGTGTACGTGGTCGCCAACCGGCTCCTCGAACGCCGGCAGGGTACGGGAGCGGTGGGCTGGGCGCTCATGCTCGGAACGGTTCTCGACGGTGTTCCGGAGAACACGGCCCTCGGGGTATCGCTGGGGTCGGGCGGCGGGTTCGTCCTGCTGGTCGCCATCGCCGCGGGCAACGTACCGGAGGCGATCGGCGGATCGGCACTGCTGCACCGGCAGCGGAATGTCTCCCCCGGTAGGGCGTTCAGCCTGTGGCTCCTCACGGGCGCGGTCCTCGTCGTGGTCACCGTCGCCGGAAGCCTGCTCTCCGACCACCTCGAGCCGACCCATATCAGTGCGATCCAGGCCTTCGCGGGCGGCGCCACTATCGCGGTCCTCGCCGATTCGCTCATGCCGGAGGCATACCGGGAGGGTGGCTGGTGGGTCGGCATGGCGACCTCGATCGGTTTCCTGGTCGCTTTCCTGCTGGGCTGACGGACCGGACCGGCGGATAATCGGTTTTCCCGCGCGGCCGGTCGGTGCAGGATGGCGGCAGTATGGCTGCCGACGCCTCCCGCTCTCTGTTCCGCGACCTGCGGCTGCTCCGGGTCCGGTCCTTTCGCGGAATCTTCCTGGGCGCCGCGTGCTCGGGTGCGACAGACGGAATCGTGCCCGTGGCCTTCGCCGTTCATTCGATAGCGGTGTTCGGTTCCGCCGGATCCCTGACCGTCATCCTGATCGCGCTGTGGACCGGGCGGTTCGTGTGCACACCCGTCGCCGGGATCACCGCCGCCCGCCGCGACCAGTTCGCGATCATGATCGGGTCCGATCTTGCACGCATCCTCGCCCAGGCCGGACTGGCGCTGGTGCTGGTGGGCACGGGCCGGGAGTCGCTGCCGGCCATGGCGGTGTCGGCCGCCCTCTACGGCGCGGCCACCGCTTTCTACGCTCCCGCTCTTGCCACGGTGTTGCCCCGGGTGGTGCCCGGACCCGAATTGCGCCGGGCCAACGCCCTGGTCGCGCTGGTTGCCGATATCAGTGTGCTCGTCGGTCCCGCAGCGGCCGTGGCGTTGTCGGCGACGGTGGGGTTCGTCTGGATCCTGGTGCTGGATTCGCTGACCTTCGGCGCGAATCTGCTCGCACTGGTCTACGCCCGGCGGGCGGCGGGGTCCGTCCGCGATCCGGCCGGACCGCAGGGTGTGGGCGGGTGGCGGGGCGTGGGTGGGCCGGCGGTGCGCGCCGGGTGGACATCGATGCGCGTGATCGTGGGCCGCGCGCCCTGGCTCGGTTGGTCGGCCGGGTTGTGGTTCGCGGTGTCCTTCGCGATCGGGCTGGTCGCGGTGGCCGGCCCGGCGCTGACGGTCACCGCGACCGGCGGCGGTGGCCTGTGGGCGGCGCTCGCGACCGGTATGGCCCTGGCGGCCCTGGCCGGGTCGCTGTCGGTGATCGCCGGCGCCGCGCGGTTCGGCTGGCGCACGGCCTGCGCCGCCCTCGCCGCCGCTGTAGTCCTGGAGCTGGTCGCGCTGGCCGGTTACGGCCGGGAGATGAGCGGGCCGGTGTTGCTGTTCGCCGGTTGTCTGATCGCCGGTTTCGTGGTTTCGGTCACCGGCATTGTCTGGCAGTCGCTGATCCAGGCGGAATTGCCGACCGAGCAGCTCGGGGTGTTCAGTTCGGTGGAAGGGTTCCTGGGTGCCGCGGGTGTCCCGGCGGGGATGATCGCGGGCGGGTGGGCGCTCACCGGAGTCGAATATGTGGCGGTAGGGGTCGCGGTGGTGCTGCTCGGCTGTACCGTCGCCGTCCGGGTGACCATGCGCACATCCGCGCCCGCCCGGTGGGGGTCCGCGGCGGCCCCGGTCGAGGCGTCGCGGCCCGTCAGGGCCCGGTGGCACCGGCGGCGCGGCACCGGTGTGCTCAGCGGCGGGAGGCGGGCGGGTGGCCCCGGCCGCAGCCGGGAGAGTTAGGCTCGACACCGTGACTTCCCACTACGATGTCGTCGTTCTCGGTGCTGGTCCCGGCGGTTACGTCGCCGCGATCCGCGCCGCTCAACTCGGCCTGCGAACAGCGATCGTCGAGCAGAAATACTGGGGTGGCGTGTGCCTGAACGTGGGCTGCATCCCGTCCAAGGCGCTGCTGCGCAATGCGGAGCTGGCCCATATCTTCACCAAGGAAGCGAAAACCTTCGGTATCAGCGGGGAGGCGACCTTCGATTTCGGAGCGGCCTTCGATCGCAGCCGTAAGGTCGCGGACGGCCGGGTCAAGGGCGTCCACTTCCTGATGAAGAAGAACAAGATCACCGAGTACGACGGCAAGGGTTCGTTCACCGGCCCGAATGCGCTCTCGGTCGAGCTCAGCAAGGGTGGCACGGAGTCGATCACCTTCGACAACGTCATCATCGCCACCGGCACCAACACCAAACTGCTGCCGGGCACCTCCCTGAGCAAGAACGTCGTCACCTACGAGGAGCAGATCCTCACCCGCGACCTGCCTGGTTCGATCCTGATCGTCGGCGCCGGCGCCATCGGTATGGAGTTCGGCTACGTCCTGCGCAACTACGGTGTGGACGTGCGCATCGTGGAGTTCCTGGACCGCGCGCTGCCCAACGAGGACGCCGATGTCTCCAAGGAGATCACCAAGGCGTACAAGAAGCTCGGTATCACCATCACCACCGGTGCGGCCGTGCAGTCCATCGACGACGACGGGTCCAAGGTCACCGTCGCGATCAAGGACAACAAGTCCGGTTCGGTCGAGACCGTCACCGTCGACAAGGTGCTGCAGGCCGTCGGCTTCGCGCCCCGGGTCGAGGGCTACGGCCTGGAGAACACCGG
The DNA here is from genome assembly GCF_001618425.1 of Nocardia fusca NBRC 14340. GTDB lineage: Bacteria > Actinomycetota > Actinomycetes > Mycobacteriales > Mycobacteriaceae > Nocardia > Nocardia fusca. The sequence goes on along the minus strand of NZ_BDCU01000045.1, from coordinate 37,636 downwards.
TGTGGCGCTCACCGACCGCGGCGCGATCGCCATCGACGACACTATGCGCACCAATGTGCCGCATATCTACGCCATCGGCGATGTCACCGCGAAACTGCAGCTCGCGCACGTCGCGGAGGCCCAAGGCGTGGTCGCGGCAGAGACCATCGGCGGCGCGGAGACACTGCCCCTGGGCGACTACCGGATGATGCCGCGCGCCACCTTCTGTCAGCCGCAGGTCGCCAGCTTCGGTCTCACCGAGCAGCAGGCGCGCGACGAGGGCTACGACGTGAAGGTCGCGACCTTCCCGTTCACCGCCAACGGCAAGGCGCACGGTCTCGGCGACGCCACCGGTTTCGTCAAGCTGATCTCGGACAACACCTACGGCGAACTGATCGGTGGCCACCTGATCGGCCCCGATGTCTCCGAACTGCTGCCCGAACTGACCCTGGCCCAGAAGTGGGACCTCACGGTCAACGAGCTGGCCCGCAATGTGCATACGCACCCGACGCTGAGCGAGGCGCTGCAGGAGGCCATCCACGGCCTGGCCGGGCACATGATCAACTTCTGATCCCGCTCGGATCCTCTCGTTCCCCCGACCCGGCATCGTGCCCCGCACGGTGCCGGGTCGGTTCGTTGCCGGCCGCCGTGCCCGGCGAGCTCCCGCGTCCCACTGTTCGCGAACGGCCCGCAGCAGACGGCCGGGTTGATCACCCGGCACCGCGGTCGACCCGTCGGCAACCGGCAGGTTCCGGCTGCGTTCGAGAATATGGGTGGACCGTCTCGAAGGCGCCGTGCTGCCCGGGACCGTTTCCTCGGTGGTGCCGTTTTCCGGCGCCGCAGCCCGGCGGTGGCCGAACGGTCGATCCGGACGGCCGCTCGCAGCGGCGAGTGCGCAGCGGATTCTTCCGGGATATATTCCGGCGGTGAGCCCGGACCCGCCGCCGCCCGCCCGAGCCCGGGTATCCGGGATACGCCTGGTTCTCGGCGTGGCCGCGGCCCTGTTGCTGTTCGTGTTTCTGCTGATCGCGGTCTTCGTCGACACCCGGATGGTGCGCACCGAGGTGCTGCGCACCGAAACCCGGCCGGTCGCCGTCGAGTACGACGGCGCCACCTATTACGCGGGTCTGCTGCGCCGGGAGAGCCTGCTGCTGCACCGGCGGCTGCCGGATGTGATCGTGGTCGGCCGGGATCCCGGTATGGGATACGGCCACCCGGTGTACTTCGAGATCCTCGGCAACCGCGACCCGGAGCTCGAGTCGGCGCGATGGAGCCCGGAAGGGGTGACGGTTCGCCTCGATTCCGGACACGAGATATTCGTTCCCGCAGCAGCCTTCACCGGCGGCCGCTAGCCACGCGGGCGATCAGAAATCGTCGCGGCGGATACGGAGGGTGGTGATGGTGGCGGCCAGTCCCTCGTATTGATTGACCAGCAGCACGATTTCGATGAGGCGGCGATCGTCGTAATAGGTGGACAGGTGTTCCCAGGCGGCGTCGTCGATATCGCGGGTGCGGACCAGTTGATCGACCGCGGTGAGCAGGGCCCGGTGTTTGTCGGTCCAGCCCTCCGCGTCGGCTCCGGCCCGGATACGCTCCAGGATCTCCGGTGTCACCCCGGCCCGCCGGCCCAGGCGGATGTGGTGGTCGGTCTCGTACGCGCAGTCGCGCAGATGGGCCACACGCAGGATGACCAGTTCGGTGTCGTGCCGGCGTAGCCGACCGCCCGGCATCAGCGTTCCGGAGAAATGCAGCCAGCCGCGGAACAGCCGCCCGGCCCGGCCCAGTGTGCTGAACAGCTGCGCGTCGGCCGTACCCGAGGCCCGCGAGAGCACCTGCCAGGCCGCCCAGTTGACCGGGCCCAGCTCGCGGAGGCGGCCGGGGGCTATCCGTGGTCGCTCCTGCGAAACCATCACATCGTCCTCTCCGGTGGAACTGTCGTACGGCCACGGTGCCCGCCGGGCTCCCGTGGCGCGGCACCGCTCCCGAACCTACCCGCCGGTGTGCCGCTCGAACAGGCGGCTTCTCGCCGCGTGTGTCACGAGCGGGCGGAGTCGCCGTGGTCGAGCAGTTCGGAGACCGTGACGAACCGGTAGCCCTGCGCGTGCAGTTTCGCGGCGATCGGGACGATGGCGGCCCGGGAGGCCGCTCCGGAGGCGTACATGGTGTGCAACAGAATGATCGACCCCGGGCGTACCTGGTCGACGGTGGCGTCGACGATGTCCTCGGTGGTGGTGTTGCCGTCCTCGGGTTCGACATCCCAGGTGACCGTCGTGCGGTCGTGATCGGCGAGGTAGTTGGGCAGGGTCCACAGTTTCTTGCCGTAGGGCGGGCGGAAGGTGATGTCGCCCTGGTATCCGGCGGCCCGGATCTCGGTATCGGTACCTTCCACCTCGTCGGCGACCGTCCCGGACGAGACCAGCACCATCCGCCGATGATTGTAGGTGTGGTTGCCCATCTCGTGACCGGCCGCCACGATCGCCCGGCCCAGCTCGGGGCGGGCGGCCAGATCGCGGCCGTTGAGATAGAAGGTGGCGGGGATACCGGCGGTGGCGAGCAGATCCAGCACCTCGGGGGCGCGCTCGGACGGTCCGTCGTCCAGCGTCAGGGCCACCACCTTCTCGCTGGTCTCCACCCGGTCCACCAGCCGTCCGGCCAGCTGGTAGGTCCGCGAGTTCACCAGGAAATAGCCACCGATCGCGACGATCAGTACCGCCACCACGGCGATTACCGACCCCGCCAACCACTTTCGCATCCCAGGTGTATATCAGGTGCCGGGCGCCGGCGTGGGAGTGCGCCGCCGAGCTCGAGCGGTGTCACGTGCGATGGACCGGTCCACGTCAGGGGCGGCGCAGGAATGCCACCAGGCAGCACTCCTTGGAGTTCGTGCTGTCGACGCTCCGTTCGACCACACCGACCAGCTCCCACCCTTGGGATTCGAGCAGTTCGATGCCATTGAGCAGGTGGACGATCGGCTCGAAGATGACGGGCACACTGCCGCCCGTTTTGCGGTACTCCACCCGCGCGGAGGCGTGCTCAGGCCAGGTTCCGGCGCTGAGAGGAGCGCAGGTCCACGGCGCCGTTCAGTACGGCGATCACATCGAAGACCGGGCCGGGCGCGGGAGCATTCACATCTCCATCATCCTGGACGCCGGGCATCCTCGACACTCGGATTGTTCGCCGGATCGACCACGACCCCGGCTCGACTGATCCGGCGATACCTGGCCTACCGCTGCAGTGGTGCAAGGGGAATCGAAGCGACCGTCAGGCGGTGCGGTCCGTACGATCCGTTGCTGCTCCGGTGCTCTTCCCACGGCGTTCGCGTTTGCCGCGGGCGACCTCGGTCGCCAGGGCATCGAGGGGTTGGGCGAACCCGGCCAGCGGATCCACCAGTTCGGCGAGCCATTCCCGGGCGGCGGCCAGCCCGTCGGGTTCCAGTGCGTAGAAGCGGCGGTTGGTTTCCGAGCGCACGCGGACCAGGCCGGCTTCCCGCAACACCTTGAGATGCTGGGAGACAGCGGGTTGTGAGATCGGGGTGTACTCGCGGATCTCCTCGACCAGGGCGCCGGCGGACCGTTCACCGCCGGCCACCAGTTGCAGTATCGCGCGGCGCACCGGATCGCCGAGTGCCTCGAACACATTCGCCGGGGCGGGCCGGCCCATCAGGATCGCTCCTCCTCCTCGGGGGTGACGGTGTAGAAGCCGGTGGTCGCCTCGGCGCCCGCCCGGGCCTGCGCCGGATCGTCACCGTCGGCGATCGCCGCCTCCGCCCAGCCGCTCGCCGCGGCCCGGACGAAATCCCGGCCTTCCGGGGTGGCCGGGAATTCCAGCGCCATCGCCGGGTCGACTCCGGCGCCGGTTTCCAGATGCAGGCCGAGTCCCATGAGTGCCAGATCCCAGCCGACGCCCACCGCGCCGGGGCCGAATTGTTTCCACATATCCGGATCGACCGGTGCTTCGTGCACCAATTCGAGTGTGGTCCCGCCGGCGCCGGGTTCGAGCCGGATTTCGAGCCAGGAAACCATGGGTCCCATCTCCCAGGTCACCGCGAACCGTTTCGGTCGTTCACATTCTTCGACCACACCGCCGGCATTTCCTTCGAGCTGATACCTGCCGCCGACGGCCAACTCGCCGGTGATCGGCAGGAACCAGCGCGGAATCCGCTCGATATCGGTGAGTGCCTCCCACAGATCCTCCGGATCGGTGGCGTAGGTGCGCCGCGCCACGGCGATCCGGGTGACCGCTCCCTGCCGTTCGGCGGTGCGGACCTCCCGGGCGACCAGTCCTGCGATGGCGGCGGGATCGGTGAGCAAACCCATGTCTTCCTCCCTTTATAAGCTTGAACTTATATTAGCGCGGCGCTGCCGGTGGCGCCAGGCCGGATGCGCCGGGCGGGCGAGATGGCCCGGAAAGGCGGGTGCGGCAATAGTTTCGGGACGATTGCGCGCACCCGGGGCGGAAATCCGGCTCGCCGGAAAGATCGACCGGGAACGGCTCTCACCAGGGCGCCACGGCATGGACCGGGCCATGCCCGGCCTCGGCGCCTCGCGCAGCGGATCGGGGTGGACGCGGCACTCATCCCACCGGTGCCGGCCCGTGCCGGTCAGGCGCGCAGCGGCCTACGCGCCGCCCGCGGTCCGCGCGTGATCTGACCCGACCGGCCCGGCGGTCGGTGCGGCGGGCCAGAATTCCTTCAGTTCGGCCGCTGCTGCCGCCGCCTGCCGGACGCCGGATTCGTAGGCCGGATGGAGGGCGGTGTCGGCGAAGAGGTCGGTGCCGAACGCGGCGACGGCGATATCGTCCGGGCGTATCGAGATCTCCCGGGCCGGTCCGAGTTCCCGGTCGGCGCGGGTGCGCGGATACACATGGGCCAGCGGTTCCAGGATCACGATCACATCGTGGCCCACGGCGAGGTCGGCATTGACGGTGGAGCGGACCCCGCCGTCGATGTAGTGCCGGCCGGCGATCTCGATCGGGGGGAATACGCCGGGCACCGCGGTACTCGAGGCGAGCGCCTCGACGAGGGTGGCGGCGCCGTCCCGAGTCCAGGCGGTGAGGGTCCCCGACCCGATATCGATGGCGGCGATCCGCAGATCGTGCTCGGGCCATTCGGCGAAACCGACGAGTGAGCCGATGCGGTCGATGTGCACCGCCGGGTCGCCGGTGCGGGCGCCCAGTGCGAGCTCGCCGACCCGTTGGAGTACCAGGTCGCGATCCTGGTCGACGGCGCGCAGCAGCGAAGCGATCTCCAGCAGCGGTGCGTAGTCGTGCCGGGCCGGTTCGGCGTTCCGCGGTCGTGGGGTCAGCAGCGTAGCGATATCGATCCCGGAGGCGAGAGCCGAGCCGACGACCGCCCCGGCGGAGGTGCCGATGATGCGGTCGGCCAGCGCCAGATCGATTCCGGCGTCGCGTAGACCGATCGCCAGGCCGCTCAGCCAGGCGATGCCGACCGGGCCACCGCCTCCCAGTACCAGCGCGATCGTGGGCGTTGCGGTGGGCCGGGCGTCAGGCATGGCACGAGATTAGCCGGAGGGGGCGGGTTCTGCCGGGCGCGACCGGTCGGTATCGCCGAGGGCCGCCGGTCGGCTCCGGGAAGTCTCCGGCGTGCGGCGGATCACGCTGCGGTCGGCGATCCCATCGGGTACAAATACTACGTACACCATACGGTGTTTTTGGAAAACGGAGGTCATATGCGAATCACCGGTTCTGCCATCTCGCTGAACGTTGCCGACCCGGCCGCATCGGCGGAGTTCGTCACCACCCATTTCGGCTTCACCGAGCAGATGGCGGCCGACGGTTTCGTCTCGCTCGCCCATCCGGAAGCGGGAATGAACCTCATCTACCTGCGCACCGGCCTGTCCACCTTCAAACCCGAACGCGCCGCCGGCTCCGCCGGGGACGGGCTGCTCGTGGTGTTCGTGGTGGCCGATATCGACACCGAATACGCGCGCCTGCAGAAGGGAGGCGCTCCGATCGTCACCCCCGTCGAGACCGAGGAATGGGGGGAACGCTACTTCCAGACGACCGATCGGAACGGGATCATCTACCAGCTCGTGCAATGGGTCTGAGACCCGCACGGGTGCCGTACCGGGTAGCGGCGCCCCGAGATCCGGGGCGCTGATTCCCGATTCGCCTGAGCCGCAGGTCATATGAGTGGTACGAAAGGGACTGGCGGGTCATGATCGACATGGGGGTCGGTGGTGGCATGAGGGGCAACGACACGCGGCAGAGGTAGAGCACGATGCTGGTGAAGGTCGACGATCGGGCGGAACTATCCGCGGCCGAAAAGGAATTCGTGGAGTGCCTGCGGCAGTTGCCGACGACCGGCCTTGCCATCGTCGACCTGCGGATCGGCACCCAGCGCGGGACCCGGCAGATCGGGGCGGTGATCTGGACACCCCAGGGTGTTCTCGTGATCGAGGTGGTCGGGTTCCGTAGGCGGCAGAGCGGTGTGCTCACGGTTTCCCAGGACCGGCCGTGGCAGGTGGGCGCGGCCGCCGCGGATCTGGAACTGGAATTCGGCGCGAATCCGATTCGGCAGTTGGAGAGCGCGGTGCGGGAGGTCGAGCTGACCTTCGAACGCGCCACCTACGATCCCGGACAGCTGTGCGGGGCGGTGGTGCTGGTCCCCATGCGGGGCGTGGTACTGCGGCCGGGCCGGGAAACTCTGCGGCCGGGACTGGATGTGGTGGTCGGGAACGCGGTCGAATCCACCGAACTGCGGATCTTCCTGGAGAATTTCGCCCCCGGGTCGCCCCGCTGGACGCTGGGCCGGGTCTGCGCGGCCACCCGGGCGCTCACCGGCTGGGCGCCGGATCGCGCCGAATTGATCGCCGCCGGCTTCGAGGACAAACTGCCGGAGCCGCCGCGGAAACCGCGCGAGCGGCCCGGCTGGCGCCGCCCGGATTCCGGCCCCACCCAGGACATCATCGGCTGGGCGGTGCTGGGGGTCGCGGTGCTGGGCGTATTGATAGTGCTGGGCGCGATCGCCGGTTCCCTGCTCGCCGACGGTCCCGCCGCCGAACCGGCGGCCCCCAGCACCACCGTCGCGCCGGCCGTACCCACGCCCGCGGGCCCGGTGGAGTGCTGGCCGTTGCAGCCGGGTTGTTGAGGCGATAACGCGCCGTCCCGGACACTGCCGGCGGACTTGGGCCGGGCCCGTGAGGCTACGGTTGCGTACCCGGCGCCTGGTCCGGCACCCTTCAGTTCGTACGATGTCAAAAAGCCTGTAACCAGGCGGTCGGCCCGGCCGCCGACCGTACCGACCAGGAGGACAGCCGTGGGTCACTACCAGGCGAATCTGCGTGATATCGAATTCAACCTCTTCGAGGTGTTCGAATTGGGCAAAATTCTCGACGCCGGCGCGTACGGGGACCTGGACACCGATACCGCGCGAGAGATCCTGGCGGAGGTGAAACGCCTGGCCGAAGGACCGGTGGCGGAATCCTTCGCGGCCGCCGACCGGGATCCGGTGGAGTTCGTCCCGGACACCCACTCGGTCACCGTCCCGGAACCGTTGGCCAAGACCGTCCATGCCGTCCGGGACGCCGGCTGGAACCGCCTCGGTAAACCCGAGGAGATGGGCGGGATGCCCGCTCCCGCCGCGCTGTGCTGGGCGGTGAGCGAGATGATCACCTGCGCCAACCCGGCCGCGGTGTTCTTCGATATGGGTGCGGTGATGGCGCAGGTCCTGTTCGGAATCGGCACCGACCAGCAGAAGCATTGGGCCGCCGCCGGTTTCGATCGGCACTGGCAGGGCACCATGGTGCTCACCGAGCCCGACGCGGGTTCGGATGTGGGTGCGGGCCGGGCCAAAGCGGTCGAACAGCCCGACGGCACCTGGCATATCGAGGGCGTCAAACGTTTCATCTCCGGCGCCGATGTCGGCGACACCGCGGAAAACGTCTTCCACCTGGTGCTGGCGCGGCCCGAGGGCGCGGGGCCGGGCACCAAGGGCCTGTCCCTGTTCTACGTGCCGAAATTCCTGTTCGATCCGCAGACCCTGGAACTGGGCGAGCGCAACGGCGTGTACGTGACGGGTGTCGAACACAAGATGGGCCTGAAGTCCTCGCCCACCTGTGAACTCACCTTCGGCGGCGCGAAGCCCGCCGTGGGCTGGCTGGTCGGCGACAGCCACAACGGGATCGCCCAGATGTTCAAGGTCATCGAAAACGCGCGCATGATGGTCGGCGTCAAATCCAGCGGGACCCTGTCCACCGGCTACCTGAACGCGCTCGCCTACGCGAAGGAGCGGGTGCAGGGCGCCGACCTGACCCGGATGACCGACAAGACCGCGCCCCGGGTCCCGATCACCCGGCATCCCGATGTTCGGCGCAGTCTCGCGATGCAGAAGGCCTATGCCGAGGGTATGCGCGCGGTCTACCTCTACACCGCGATCCACCAGGATGCCGATGTGGCGCAACTGGTTTCCGGGGTGGATGCCGAAACGGCGCACCGGATAGACGATTTCCTGCTGCCCATCGTCAAGGGTGTCGGCTCCGAGCGGGCCTATCAGTACCTGACCGAATCGCTGCAGACCCTGGGCGGTTCGGGCTATCTCCAGGACTACCCGATCGAGCAGTACATCCGTGACGCGAAGATCGACTCGCTGTACGAGGGCACCACCGCCATCCAGGCGCAGGACTTCTTCTTCCGCAAGATCATCCGGGACAAGGGCGCCGCGGCGGGGCAGATCTTCGGCCAGATCACCGCTTTCCTGGATGCGCCCACCGGCCGGCTGGACACCGAGCGGGCCCTGCTGCGCACCGCGCTGGCGGATGTCCAGGCGATGGCGGGGTCGCTGACCGGCTATGTCGTGGCCGCGCAGTCCGAACCCACCGAGCTGTACAAGGTGGGTCTCGGCTCGGTGCGGTTCCTGCTGGCGGTGGGCGATCTGCTGATCGGCTGGCGGCTGCTGGTGCAGGCGGAGGTCGCCACGGCGGCATTGGCCACGGCGGACGAGCGCGATCGGCCGTTCTACACGGGCAAGGTCGGGGTGGCGAGTTTCTTCGCGAAGAACGTGTTGCCCACCCTCACCGCGACCAAGGAGATCCTCGCGGCGATCGACACCGACATCATGAGCATGCCCGAAGAGGCGTTCTGATCCGACCGGTACTACCCGCCCGGAAACCGGGTGGGTAGTACCGGTGTGCGGGCGGTAGCGGCGGTCAGCCGGTGCGCGGGCGGGTGGTCCGCGTCGGTGTCGCGCCGGTGAGCGCGTCGGCCAGGGCGCGCAGGCCGCCGATGGCCGCGGTCAGACTCTGCTGATCGTCCGGAGTCAGGGTGTCCAGGGCGTCGAGGACGAGCCGGGTACGTACCGCTTCCATCTCGCGGGCGTGCGCGATGGCCTTTTCGGTGGGCATGATCCGGCTGCAGCGGCGGTCCGCCGGGTCGGGTTCGCGGTCGATGAGGCCGTATTCGCCCAGTTGGCGCAGTGTCACACTCATATTGCTCGGCTGCATACCGGCCAGCGCGGCCAGTTCGCCCGCCGCGGCGCCGGGTTTGTGCACGATGATTCGCAGCGCTTCGAACTGGGTGTCGGTGAGCGGTTCGGCGCCGGTGAGACGTGGGGTGGCCTTGCGAACCGCCCGCGCGACCTCGCGCAGCGCGTGGTCCAGCGCACGAAGATCGGAGGGGTAGCTGCTCACCCGGTCATGATAGATTATGTATGTATAAATAAGTATCTGGGAGGAGGCATCGTGCTACCGATCCGAACGCGCCCCGGGGTATCCGGGCTGCTGCTGGTGGTGCTGGCACTGCTCTCGGCGGCGGCGCCGTTCGCGGTGGACATGTATCTGCCGGCGTTCACCGACCTCGCCGCCGATCTGGACACCAGCGCGGCGAGTGTGCAGCTCACGCTGACGGCGTTTCTCGTCGGGCTCGCCGCGGGTCAGTTGCTCATCGGGCCGCTCTCCGATCGGTACGGCAGGCGCAGGCCACTCGTCGTGGCCACCGCGATCACCGTCGTCGTCACCGTGATCTGTGCGCTGGCGCCCACCATCTGGCTGCTCGTCGCCATGCGTTTCGTGCAGGGGCTGACCGCCTCCGCCGGTCTGGTCATCGGTCGTGCGGTCGGCGCCGACCGCACCGAAGGAGCGGCCACCGCCCGGCTCTTCACCCTGTTCTCCGCCATCGGCGGAATCGCGCCGGTGGTGGCACCGCTGCTCGGTGGCGTGCTGGTGAGCGCCGGCTGGCGGGCGGAATTCTGGGTGCTGAGCGGGATCTTCGTGCTGATGTTCCTGGGCGCGCTGATCGTGGTGCCGGAATCGCTGCCACCGGCGCAGCGACACCGCGCCGGTGCCGGGGGGACCCTCCGTACGCTGCGCGGTATCGGCTCCGAGCGCGGCTATCTCGGGTACATCTTCGCCTTCGCGCTCGGATTCGCCGCGATGATGTCCTATATCTCGGCTTCGCCGTTCGTGATCGAGAACGTGCTCGGCATGTCCAACCGGGCCTACACGATCGTGTTCGCCACCAATGCCGCCGGAATGGTGGCGGCCGGCGTGGTGGTCTCCCGGCTCGTCGGCCGGTTCGGCCCGGCGCCGATCCTGCGGATCGGGCAGCTGGTGATCCTGACCGCCGCGACCGTCTTGCTCGTATTGCTGGCCACCGGTGCGCCCGCGGCGCTGGTGCTGCCCGTCCTCTTCGTGATGGTGGCCGCCACCCCGACGGTCATGGGTACCGCCAGCGCATTGGCGATCGGCCGGGCGCGCCATGCCGCCGGTTCCGCCTCGGCGCTCATGGGCGCGCTGCAGTTCGCGCTGGGCGCGGTGGTTTCCCCGCTGGTCGGTCTCGGCGGGCCCGCCACCGGCGTGCCGATGGGCGTGGCGATCGTGGTCTGCGCCTGCCTGGGCATCGTCGCGCGGCGGGTGGGGGACACGGCGGGTGCGATGGTGCGGCCGGAACCGGAGCCCGCCCACGCCCGAGCCGGTGTGCCGTTCGATACACGCAGGTGACCGCTATCTTTCGGCGACCGGCCGATCCCGCCGGAAGAGGGCGGCCGGGGTATGACGCACAATGCAGGGCGTGACAGTTGAGCTGCTCATTCTCTTGGTCGTCATTGTCACGGCGCTGGCTTTCGACTTCACCAACGGTTTCCACGACACGGCCAACGCGATGGCGACCTCGATAGCTACCGGGGCGCTCCGCCCCAGGGTCGCGGTCACCTTGTCCGCGGTCCTGAACCTGGTGGGCGCGTTCCTGTCGGTGGCGGTCGCGGCGACAGTGGCCGAGGGGATCGTGCGGCTCGGCGCGGTATCCGGGCACGACCTGCTGCTCATCGTCTACGCCGGATTGGTCGGCGGCATCCTCTGGAACCTGCTCACCTGGTTGTTCGGTCTGCCGTCGAGTTCCTCGCACGCACTGTTCGGCGGATTGATCGGCGCGACCCTGGCGGCGCTGGGCTGGAGCGGGGTGGTGTGGATCTCCGCGGAGGGCGGGGTGATCAACAAGATCGTGATCCCGGCGCTGCTCGCGCCCGTCGTCGCCGGCCTGGTCTCCGCCATCGGGACCTGGTCGGTGTACCGGATCACCCGCGGCTCCGACCCGGACAAGGTGACCACCGGGTTCCGGTGGGGCCAGGTCGGGTCGGCGTCGCTGGTGTCGTTGGCGCACGGCACCAACGACGCGCAGAAGACGATGGGCGTCATCTTCCTGGCCCTGATCGCCTACGGCGAGCTCTCCCCGGACTCGGCCATGCCGCTGTGGGTGATGGCCGCGTGCGCGTTCGCGATCGCGGCCGGCACCTACCTCGGCGGCTGGCGGATCATTCGCACCCTCGGCAAGAAACTCGTCGATATCGATTCACCGCAGGGGCTGGCGGCCGAATCGGCGTCGGCGGCGATCATCCTGACCTCCGCGCATTTCGGGCTGCCGCTCTCGACGACCCAGACGGTCACCGGCGCGATCCTCGGTACCGGCCTCGGCAAGGGGGCGGAGGTGCGCTGGGGGGTGATGGGGCGGATGGTCGTGGCCTGGCTGCTGACCCTGCCCGCCGCCGGCATCGTCGGCGCCATCTGCTGGACGCTCGCCTACTACATCGGCGGCCTGGCCGGGGTGCTGGTGGTGTTCACGTTGCTCATCGCGCTGGCTACCGTGATCTATCGGCGCTCGTTGCGGGACAAGGTGTCCAGCGGCAATGTCAACGCTCCCCCCGGCACCGGCCTCGGGCCGGGGGATACCTCGCCCGCGCAGCAGCCACGGGTCGCGGGGTCGACATCCGAGGAGGCGTAATGGAAACCGTGTTGACCAATCTGCGTTCGCTGGGGGAGGTGACTCTGGCGGCGCTCGTGCTGGGCGCCGGGTTGCCCATGGTGTTCGCGCTCGGGGTGCGGTGGTGGTCGGCGGCGGCGTCGGCCGGGCCCGACGGAACGGTACGGCGGAACCCGGTCGCCCTGGCCGGTGCGTACCTCTGCCTGATCGCCGTGCTGGTGGTGGTGGTCGCCGCGGTGCTGTTCGTCGCGAAGGCGTTCCTGGCCGACCGGCTCGGTATCCATCTGTTCGGGCAGGCGTGATGACCACCGGGAACGAGTTGCCGCCGGAGCGGTCGGGATTGCTGGCACGGGTGCTCGCGTGGCTGCGGGCCGGGTACCCGCAAGGTGTGCCCCAATCGGATTATGTGGCGTTGTTCGCTGTCCTGCACCGGGACCTGACCGAGTACGAGGTGGTGCTGGTCGCCGAGCAACTGGTGCGCGACCGGGGGGACCGGGAGATCACCCACGCCGAGGTCGAGGAGGCGGTCAGCCGGCACGCCCGGGAGCAGGCGGGTCCGGAGGACATCGCGCGGGTGGCCTCGCATCTGGCCGCCGGCGGCTGGCCGCTGGCCTCGCCGTTGGCCGAGATCGCGCAGCCGGACGGGGACCGGTGAGGGTCCCACCGGTGAGGGTCCCGAACGCGCTGGATTCGATCGTGGACCGGCCGCGGCGGGATCGTCCCGGGCGTGTCGGAGTCCGATCCCGGAAGCGAAATTCTTGCTAACCCGTTTATCGCATCGTGCGAACGACCCCTAAGCTGGACATATGGCCAAGACTTATGTCGGCGCCCGGTTGCGGCAACTGCGGACCGAACGCGGGCTCAGCCAGGTGGCGCTGGCCCAGCAGCTGGAAATATCGGCCAGCTATCTCAACCAGATCGAGCACGATGTCCGGCCGCTCACCGTGCCGGTTCTGTTGCGGATCAGTGAGGTCTTCGGCGTCGAGGCCACCTTCTTCTCCCCGCAGGACGACACCCGGCTCATCGCCGAACTGCAGGAAGTGGTGATGGACCAGGAACTCGGTATCGAAGCCGACGCCCGCGAGATCGCGGAGATGGTGTCGGCCCATCCGAGCATGGCCCGGGCCCTGGTCAATATGCACAATCGCTACCGCAACACCAGCGCCCAGCTGGCCGCGGCCACCGAGGACCGATTCGCCGACGGCTCGGGCAGCGCCACCATCAGCAAACCGCACGAGGAAGTACGCGACTACTTCTATCAGCGGCAGAACTATATCCACGAGCTCGACACCGCGGCCGAGGAACTGGCCAACCGTATCCGCTTCCACAACGGTGACGCGCACAGCGAGATCCCCAAGGTGCTGCGCAGCTACGGCGTGCGGATCATGGAACGTATCGATCTCGGTGAGGGCGTACTGCACCGGTACGACCCGGAGAACCAGCTGCTCGAGATCGCGCCGCATCTGTCCGGCGGCCAGCGCCTGTTCAAACTGGCCGCCGAACTGGCCTATTTCGAATGCGGGCAACTGCTGGAGAAGCTGGTGGACGAGGGGAATTTCTCCGGCCCGGACGCACGCAGACTCGCGATGCTCGGACTGGCGAACTATTTCGCCGCCGCCACCGTGCTGCCCTACACCTACTTCCACGAGGTCGCCGAAGGCTTCCGCTACGACATCGAACGGTTATCGGCGTTCTTCGCGCAGAGCTACGAGACCATCTGCCACCGCCTGTCCACCTTGCAGCGGCCGGAACTGCGCGGGGTGCCCTTCTCGTTCGTCCGGGTGGACCGGGCCGGGAACATGTCGAAACGGCAGTCCGCCACCGGTTTCCACTTCTCCTCCAGCGGCGGTACCTGCCCGCTGTGGAATGTGTACGAGACCTTCGCCTATCCCGGCAAGATCATGACGCAGATCGCGCAGATGCCCGATGGCCGGAAATATCTGTGGGTGGCACGCACCGTGGAACGCCGCGCGACCCGGTATGGGCAGCCGAGCAAAACCTTCGCGATCGGGTTGGGTTGCGAGATCCGGCACGCGGCGCGGGTGGTGTACGCCGACGGTATCGATCTGCGGGAGGCCAACGCCACCCCCATCGGCGCGGGCTGCCGGGTCTGCGATCGCGCCAACTGCCCCCAGCGCGCCTTCCCCCCGCTCGGTAAAACCCTCGATATCAGCGAACACCGGAGTTCGGTTTCCCCGTATGTCCTGAAATAGGTGGTGGCGCGGGGCTTGCGGTCAGGCCGATTCCCGGTCCGGTGACTCCAGTTCGGAGATCAGCACGGTCGGGGCCAGATGACCGCGCAGCCGCCGATCGATCTCACCGGCCACCGGGATGACCACCGAGGCGGCCGAGGTGGCGACCGCGTCGACCAGGATCGCCGGCCAATCCGGGGTCTGCGTGGTGGCCAGGGCCGCGATCACGGCTGCGGTCACCGGATCGCCCGCGCCGGTCGGGTTACCGGTCAGTGGCTCCGGCAGCCGGGCCTCCCAGGACCCGTCCGGGGTCACCGCGACCATGCCCTGTGCTCCCCGGGTGATGATCACCGCGCCCACCCCGCGATCCACCAGCGGCCGGGTCGCGGTGACCAGCGCCTCCGGGGTTTCGGGGCGGCAGTGGGTGAGCGATTCGTATTCGTCGAGGCCGGGCAGCAGGACCACCCCGGGCACCCGTGCGGCCATCCGAAGCGCCGGTCCGTGCAGGTCACAGACCGTGGGCACCCCCGCGTCCAGGGCGGTTCGAGCGATGCGGGCGGGTAGTCCGGGATCGATCCCGTCCGGTAGGGATCCGGCGATCACCAGGCCCGAGATATGCGTCAGCATGCCGGATACGCGGACCTCGAGTTGTTCGGAGGCGTGCGGGTTCGATATCCGCGCTCCCGGTTCGCGCAACGCGGTCGCGGTGCCGGTATCGGATTCGCTGATCACCACGGTGCGCCGGACCCACGGCAGCGCGTGCACGAAATCCACCGGCATCTCGGCCTCGGCGGCCGCGGCGAAGGCGTGATCGGCGAAACCGGTGGCACGGGCATAACGGCCCAATTGGTTGAGCACTCTGGTGACGTTGATGCCCTTACCCCCGAGGCGCTGCTCCACCGAGCGAACCCGGTGGGCCTGCCCGCGGGTGAAATTCTCGACGCGGTAGGTCACATCGTAAGCGGGATTCATTGTCACGGTGAGGATCACGAGAACCACTGTCCACGAGAGTCGGCACGGCACAAGATCGAGGGGCGGGATTGCGAGGGTGATTTCGGTCGCCCTCTGCCGGGCCCGGGGCGAGGGCGCGCTGCGCTCAGATCGCCGCCTCCGCCGGAAACGGCACGGTGATCCGCCCCAGCCGCCCGTTCCGCGCGGCCACCATCTCCGCGATCACCGCCAAAGCCGTTTCGGCGGCCGTGGCCGCGCCGATATCCATTCCGGCGGGGGAGTGCAGCCGGGCCAGCTGCGTCTCGTCGAACCCGCTCGCGCGCAGGTCGTCGAGGCGGCGCGCACTGGATATCAGCGAGCCGACCGCGCCGATGTAGCCGATCTCGGGTAGTCGGAGCGCGACCGTCAGCAGCGGGATCTCGAACTGCGGATCGTGGGAGGCCAGCACGATACCGGTGGAGGAATCGATCTCCCCCTCGGAGACCAGCACGTTCAGATAGCGGTGCGGCCAATCGCAGACCACCTCGGCGCCGGGGAAGGATTCCGGCACCGCGAACGTGGGGCGCGGATCGCAGATGGCGACCCGGTAGCCGAGCAGCCGCGCCTGCGTCGAAAGCGCCGCGGCGACGGTATTGGCGCCGAACACCACCAGCAGCGGGGGCGGGGCGAACGAGGCGACGAAAATATCGGACTGCGGTAGCGAGACCAGTTCCGTCGCGTGTCTTTTATCGGTGATCAGATGCTGCCCGATCATTCCCGGTTCCGGATTCCACACCACGGTGAAAAGCGTGACCCGCCGATGCTCGGCTATTTCGGTGGCGATGGTCGGGAATTCCGGAAAATGTCCGCGGGAGAACGGTTCGGTGAACACATCTATCACCGCGCCCTCACCGCCGGGTACCGGGAGCCGGTGCAGAGCGCGCTGCCCGGTCCGGGCCGACTGCAGGGTGGATTCGTAGACGGTGTCCTCGATCCCGGTGGCCGCCATGGATCCGTAGATCATGCCGTCGGGATCCACCAGAATCGCCGTACCCACCGGAATGTCCACCTGGCCACCCGTGCGCACGATGGTGGCCAGCCCGCCGGTCCGGCCCGAACGCCACACCTGCAGCAGGTCGTCGACGATGTCGCGCATCAACAGCTCCGATCCCACCGTGCGACGGAGGGCAGGCGCTCACCATCGGCACCCGTCACCGATGACCGCGCACGTGACGGACACCCTAGCGCTGTTCTCTGTGAATTTGGCACGCCTGCGAAAATCTCGTCGGGCGAGAACATGAATGGTTGGCCAAGTGTTGTGTGCCGACACTGTCCCTTTCTGGGCATGTTGTGAAATTTTGGTGGTTCACCAGCGGGTTGTTCTCCCCGTCGGCGGGAAGATGCACCGTCTGGAAGCCTCGGGACCTGGGGTAACCACCGATCGAGTAGCGCTTACATCCCGTCCGGGCCGGCGCGACATACCGGCGGCGAGCAACTCTTCCGGCCTACCATCATGGGCAGGATCTGTCATCGGGGGTCGAAATCCAGGTGGGGTGAGTGCTCACCTCTGCCGTCCGGCTATCGCCAGAAGTGTTCCGGATGGGCTCACTCCCAGGACTGATCAGGTGCGACGATCAGAAAGCCACCTGCAATACTGGCACCGACGTCACCCACCGGGTCTGCGAGAAAATCAGGCGGCGGGTGCGAACAGCAGGAGCAGCGTGTACAGCGAGATGGCAGCAGCAATGCGCCGGTTTGCCGCCCAACTCGCCGATGACGTGCAACGGTTCGGAATTACTGACGCCCGGCGGATCCGCGAGATCATCGGCGATCCACTGCAATACGCGCATCGTGCGCTACCCGGCAGCGACGAATCGGCCACACGATCAGTTCTCGCCGCAGTGGACACTCTCGGAATCCCGGGCACACACCTTCCCGGGGCTACCGCCGTGACGCCGAGAATCTTCCGCGATGCGGAAGAGGCGCATGCGTACGGAACGCGAACATGGGGCGCTGTCGCCGATCGCCTCGACCCCGCTCAGCGGCAGTTGCTCTGGGAGTACACCCGAGGTGACAGCACTCTGATCAACGATCTGCTACGGGAAGGCATCCCCCTGTGGCCGGGCGTCCGGGAGCGGGCAGCGGGCCTCGACGCGATCGTGGGTTTACAGGCGACTCATGAGTGGGTCCAGGTCACCAAGACCATCCAGGCCGGCAGGCTGTTTCCCGACCGCGGCATCACCGAGGTGACTCCCGGTTACCGTGGCACGTTTCGTGACTTCGTCAGCACCTCGATGTACCCCGGCGGGGTCAACGGCCTGAAGAACGTAGAGGGCCGGAATGTCGATGCGACGATCGCCGTACCGCCCGGCACCCCGGCCTTCTACGTCGGCGATCTTTCCGCCACACCAGAAGAAAAGGAACTCTTGCTCGGGCGCGGGCTGGATTTCGACCTCACCGATCTACAGCCGGATGGGGACAGATGGCAAGCGGCGGTAACAATCCTGCCGCCGTAACCGACCCGCCACCGCCGATCGGTCGAGACGAGTCCTTGCGGCCACGCGCTACTTCCACTCGAGGTGTCTCATGGCTTCGGCTCATTCGGGTTGCGTCGGAATTCGACGCCCTGGCCGGTGCGCCATCGCGAACCGGGTCTTCTGGCTGCCGACCGTATCTGTCGCGGTCCTCCGTGGACGTCGTTCGGATGCATGTCACATCTGAAGTCGGCCGACCTCAGTTATGAACGTCCTCACAAGGTCGAGCCGCGGCGGAGGGGATCGAACCCGGATACCTGCCTCCGCTAACAGTACAAGCGTTACGCTAAAACCCCATGTCAGAGCTACTGGTGAGTAGACTTGACGATGGTTACGCGCTGGCAACTTTCACAGGCTTAGCAAAGTTATGGCCGATCCTAGCTCAGATTCACAGAAGCAACAGGTAGACGGCATTTTGATGGTGTGCCATGGTGTGGAAGTACACCCACCGGGCATTGCAAGCCTGCAAATCGTCGTTCCAGCAGTGCGACGCGGAAACGCTTCGTCGACGCGGACACGGCGGACCGACCGACCAAGGAAGTGGAGTCGCAAGATGTCGACCACCGGCACCCCGAAGACCGCCGAGGAAATCCAGAAGGATTGGGACACCAACCCGCGCTGGAAGGGCGTCACCCGCAACTACACCGCCGAGCAGGTTTCCAAGCTGCAGGGCACCGTTGTCGAAGAGCACACCCTCGCGCGGCGTGGCTCGGAGATCCTCTGGGATCTGGTGAACAACGAGGACTACATCAACTCGCTGGGCGCCCTCACCGGCAATATGGCGGTGCAGCAGGTCCGCGCCGGGCTCAAGGCCATCTACCTGTCGGGCTGGCAGGTCGCCGGTGACGCGAACCTGTCCGGTCACACCTACCCCGACCAGAGCCTCTACCCGGCCAACTCGGTGCCCGCCGTGGTCCGCCGCATCAACAACGCGCTGCTGCGCGCCGACGAGATCGCCAAGGTCGAGGGCGATACCGCCGTCGAGAACTGGCTGGCCCCGATCGTCGCCGACGCCGAAGCCGGCTTCGGTGGCGCGCTGAACGCCTACGAACTGCAGAAGGCCATGATCGCCGCCGGTGCCGCCGGTGTGCACTGGGAAGACCAGCTGGCCTCGGAGAAGAAATGCGGCCACCTCGGTGGCAAGGTGCTCATCCCCACCCAGCAGCACATCCGCACCCTGACCTCCGCGCGCCTGGCCGCCGACGTCGCCGAGGTGCCCTCGGTGATCATCGCCCGCACCGACGCCGAAGCCGCCACCCTCATCACCTCCGATGTGGACGAGCGCGACCGTGAATTCCTCGACGGCACCCGCACCGCCGAAGGTTTCTTCGGAGTGAAGAACGGTATCGAGCCCTGCATCGCGCGCGCCAAGGCCTACGCTCCCTACGCCGACCTCATCTGGATGGAGACCGGCGTGCCGGACCTCGAGGTCGCGCGCAAGTTCGCCGAGGCCGTCCGCAGCGAGTTCCCGGACCAGCTGCTGGCCTACAACTGCTCGCCGTCCTTCAACTGGAAGGCCCACCTGGACGACGCCACCATCGCGAAGTTCCAGCGGGAACTCGGCGCCATGGGCTTCAAGTTCCAGTTCATCACCCTGGCCGGCTTCCACTCGCTCAACTACGGCATGTTCGACCTGGCCTACGGCTACGCCCGCGAGGGTATGACCGCCTTCGTCGACCTGCAGGAGCGCGAGTTCAAGGCCGCCGCCGAGCGTGGCTTCACCGCCATCAAGCACCAGCGTGAGGTCGGTGCCGGCTACTTCGACACCATCGCCACCACCGTCGACCCCAACACCTCGACGGCGGCGCTGAAGGGCTCCACCGAAGAAGGACAGTTTCACTGAGTTGTCTGCGGCGCCTTCGGCGCCGCGGGGTTGAGGCCTCTGGGTCTCGCCGTTTCAGCCTCGAGCCTTGGCCGAAGGTGCTCAATGACCGCACTCTATGGGCGGCTCACCGCACATCGCATGCACTTCGAGGCCGAAACGGCGAGACGGGCCTCAACCCTTTGCAGGCCTCGTAAGACTCGGCACCAGGTGGTGGTTGCGGTGAGGATCGGTGTTCTGCGGTCCGGATTCCGGTTGTTATCGGAAGCGGCGCGGGGAACGGGTCTGTCGGCCGTCCGCGACAAGGGGCCGGAAGTACGGCCCCGGCTCGGGGTGTCTGCTCCGAGCCGGACTCGGGCCGGTGGGCCCGAGTCCTCCGGGACCGATCGTGGTACTCCGTCTTCCGGCGGATATCCCGGACCCACTACCTCGGTAGGGGTGTACCGCCCCCTCGCAACAGCCCGGCGAGGGGGCTTCGGTCTCTCCGGCGAGACGCCAAGCGCCGAACCCGACCGCCGCCCGCGCTCACCCGCTTGCCGGTTGGTCGGCATTGTGGACAGGTCACGAGGGCTCCGAGCCCGCGCTGCCGGAGGCGGCGCCGATGAACACAGCCCCGCGCCGCCGAGGCGGCGCCACGAACACAGGAGTGGGACGTGAACGAGAAGATTCAGCGTGTCGGTGTCATCGGTGCCGGCCAGATGGGCGCGGGTATCGCGGAGGTGTGCGCTCGCGCGCATGTCGATGTGCTCGTGTACGAACAGACCCGGGATCTCGCCGCGGCCGGCCGGTCGCGGATCCTGCGGTCCCTGGACCGGGGCGTGAGCAGCGGCAAGATCACCGAGCGCGAGCGGGAACAGGCGGCCTGGCGGCTGCGGTTCACCTCCGACCTCGGCGATTTCGCCGACCGCCAGCTCGTGGTGGAGGCCGTCCTGGAGGACGAGAAGGTCAAGACCTCCATCTTCGCCGAACTCGACAAGGTGGTCACCGACCCCAGCGCGGTACTGGCCTCCAACACCTCCTCCATCCCGATCATGAAGATCGCGGTGGCCACCAACAACCCCGAGCGGGTCGTCGGTATGCACTTCTTCAACCCGGTGCCGGTACTGCCGCTGGTCGAGCTGGTGACCACGCTCAAGACCAGTGGCGCCGTCACCGAGCGGGCCGAGAAGTTCGCGGCCGAGGTTCTCGGCAAGGAGATCGTGCGTTCCTCGGACCGCTCCGGCTTCGTGGTCAACGCGCTGCTGGTGCCGTACCTGCTCTCGGCCATTCGCATGGTCGAATCCGGTTTCGCCACCAAGGAGGATGTCGACAAGGCGATGGTGCTCGGTTGCGCCCACCCCATGGGCCCGCTCGCACTCACCGACCTGGTCGGCCTCGATACGGTGAAATCGATCGCCGATTCGATGTACGGCGAATTCAAGGAGCCGCTGTACTCGGCGCCGCCGCTGCTCATGCGCATGGTCGAGGCGGGGCTGCTGGGCAAGAAGTCCGGCGCGGGCTTTTACCAGTACAACAAAGCGTAGGCAGAGTCGGCGGTCACCGAGATGAGAGGTGCGCTTCCCGTGCAGGTGAGAACTGGGCTTGTTCGTGAAGGTGCTGTGTTTTTTGGCGGCACCTCCGGCGCCGCGGGGTTGAGGCCTCCTTGGTCTCGCCGTTTCGGCCTCGAGACTCGAGCTTCGCGCATGCGCTTCGAGGCCGAAACGGCGAGAAGGGCCTCAACCCTTGGAGGTGTCTCGTCAGACTCGACGCATGCGGGTTGCGTCGGGATTATGTGTAACCCTTCGCTTCGGGTAGCTCTCGTGCACTGGTCGCAGGACCTATCGTCTACCCAGGTAGGCGGCATCCATGGTCGGGGCCTGCCCCGGTTCTGGAGCGTGTGCCGCCATTGAGCACTGACAGTGACGTGAGCCTCCCCAGGCTGGTCGAGGCGCACGTCGGCAGGCAACCTTCTGTCTGCTCCGGATGGTCTACCTCGGTGGTCGGGGCCCGCCCCCGGTTCTGGAGCGACAGAGCGAAGGAGCGCAGCGACTGAGCGGAGGAGGGAAGAATCGGGGTCACAGGGCCCCGACCCGCCCCGCCGCAGGCGGGGCAAATAAACAAGGAGGTCGGCAATGGTCAACGTCGGTGAAGGGTTCGGCTCGAGTGTGCTCGGGTATCCGCGGATCGGTCCGCACCGGGAGCTCAAGCGCGCGCTCGAGGCGTACTGGCGGCGGGCGATCACCCGGGAAGAGCTGCGCGCGGTCGGGCGCGATATCCAGGAGCAGCAGTTCAACGAGCTCGCCGCCACCGGGCTGACCCAGGTCCCGGGGAACACCTTCTCCTTCTACGACCACGTGCTCGACAATGCGCTGCTCTTCGGCGCGTTCCCGTCCCGTTTCGCGGAATACCGCGCCGATCTCGACCCGCTGGATTTCTATTTCCTGATGGCGCGCGGCCGGCCCGATCTACCGCCGCTGGAGTTGGTGCGTTTCTTCGGTACCAACTACCACTACCGGCAGCCGGAACTCGATGCCGATACGGAATTCTCCCTGCACCCCGAGGCGCTGCTGGACGAATGGGACCGGGCGATGGCGGCGGGCATCGAGCAGCGGCCGGTGGTGCTGGGGCCGGTGTCGCTGCTGCTGCTGTCCAAGGCGGGCAGTGTGCCCGGTGAATCGGCCGGGTTCGACACCATCGATCTGCTGGACCGGCTGCTCCCGGTCTACGAGCAGTTGTTCGAGATCCTGGCGCGGCGCGGCGCCACCTGTGTGCAGCTGGACGAACCCTGCTTCACCGCCGAACGCTCGGCCGCCGAACTCGCCGCCTTCGCCCGCGTCTACGACCGGCTGTCCAAGGCGCCGCTGCGGCCGCGCATCCTGGTCACCGGACAGTACGGCGACTTCGGTGAGGCGCTGCGCATTCTCGCCGGTACCGGGGTGGAGGCGATCGGCCTCGATCTGGCGTCCTACCGGGTCCGGCCCGAAGATCTGGCGCAGATCCCGGGTATCCGCCGCAAACGGCTCTACGCGGGGGTCATCAGTGGCACGAATGTGTGGCGGGCCGACCGCTACGTCACCCTGGAATATCTGAACGAACTCGCCAAGGTGTGCCCGGACCTGGTGGTCTCCACCGGAACCACGCTGCTGCACGTGCCCTACGACGTTCTCGCCGAATACGATATCGACGGGAATGTGGCCGATCGGCTCGCTTTCGCGAAGCAGAAAGTCGGCGAGGTCGTCTCACTGGCCAAAGCGCTCACCGAGGGGCCCTCGGACAAATGGCGTAAACGTCCTGGCGAAGTGCATTTCAAACAGAAACACGCGGTGCGCCAGCGGGTCTACGCCATTACCCCGCAGATGCGGGAACGCGCACCCTATGCCGAGCGCCGGGCCGCGCAAGAGCAGAAATTGCAACTGCCGCCGGTGCCCGCCACCACGCTGGGGTCCTATCCGCAGAGCGTCGAAGCCCGGCAGGCCCGCCACCAGCTGGGTGAGGGCCGGTTGTCCTACGACGAATACCGTAAGAAGATCGAGGCGGAGATCGCCGCCACCATCGCGTTGCAGGAAGATATCGGTCTCGATGTGCTGGTGCACGGCGAGCACGAGCGCAACGACATGATCCAGTATTTCGCCGAATTGCTGGACGGTTTCGCTACCACGCATTTCGGCTGGGTGCAGGTGTACGGATCGCGCTGTGTGCGTCCGCCGATCATCTACGGCGACGTGTCGCGGCCGGCTCCGATGTCGGTGGAGTGGATCACCTATGCCCAATCGCTGACCGACAAACCGGTGAAGGGCATGGTCACCGGGCCCGTCACCATGGTGGCGCGTTCGTTCGTCCGGCAGGACCAGCCGCTCTACGAGACGGCCGACCAGGTGGCGCTGGCGATCCGCGACGAAGTCGTGGATCTGGAACGCGCCGGTATCGGCATCATCCAGGTCGACGAACCGGCGCTGCGGGAGCTGTGGCCGGCCCGGCCCGAAGGCCGCGCCGAATACCTGCGCTGGGCGATCGGGGCATTCCGGCTCGCGACCTCCGGTGTGGCGCCCGGTACCCAGATCCACACCCATATCCCGTACTCGGGCCGTACCGAGATCGTCCAGGCCATCGAACAGCTCGACGCCGACGTCACCGCGATCGTCGCCACCCGGTCCATCGAGTGGGTGCTGAAAGCGCTGGAGGAGGACTACGCCTCCGGCCACGGGCTCAGTAACGGGGTCGGCCCGGGCGTGTACGAGAGCCGTTCGGCCCGCATCCCGGATATCGACGAACTGGATGAACTGCTCACCGCGGCCGCCGCGGCGGTCGGCCCGGATCGGCTCTGGGCCAACCCGGACGGCGGCCTCAAGACCCGCCACCACTGGCAGCTCGACCCCGCTCTCCGCAATATGGTCGCCGCCGCCCGCCGAGTCCGCCGCCGCCTGCAAGCCGAGCAGGACCTCGGTCCCGCCCCGGAGTGAGAGCAGAACTCTGCGCAGCTTCCGGGAACGGGATCGCGTGCCTCTCCTGATGTCCACTCGCGCGGTCTCCGAGACACCGGCAGCGGATGGATAACAGGCGACCCTACTTCTGCCGCGTCCGGACCCGAACTCCACATGCGGATCCGATCGCCGAATGCCGACGTAACCCCATGCGTCGAGTTTTGCGAGACACCTCCAAGGGTTGAGGCCCGTCTCGCCGTTTCGGCCTCGAAGCGCATGCGCGAAGCTCGAGTCTCGAGGCCGAAACGGCGAGACCCAGGGGGCCTCAACCCCGCGCGCGCCAGCGCGCCGAAAACACAGCACCTTCACGAGCAGGCCCGCACCCTACCTTCACGTCCGGGCGCCGAAAGTCACACCACCTTGGCAAATCCGGTATGCGCCGGTAGGCATGGACGCATGAGTACTGCTGTAGGCGCCTATGCGATGGCCGGGCCCGACGCCGCGTTCGAGAAGGTCACCATCGAACGCCGGGAGCTCGGGCCCCGCGATGTCCTGATCGATATCGCGTATGCCGGGATCTGCCATTCCGATATCCACACCGCCCGTAACGAGTGGGGCGGCGCGGCTTATCCGTGTGTGCCGGGGCATGAGATCGCGGGGACCGTCGCTGCCGTGGGGTCGGCGGTGAGCCGCCACCGGGTGGGCGACCGGGTGGGTGTCGGCTGCATGGTGGACTCCTGCGGAGTCTGCGAGTCGTGCCTGGCGGGCGAGGAGCAGTTCTGCACCCGTGGCGCGGTGATGACCTACAACTCCCGGGTGCCGGAGGAGGTGCAGCCGGGCGGGCACACCATGGGCGGATACGCCACCCGGATCGTGGTGACCGAGAACTTCGTGGTCGCCATCCCGGAGGGAATCGATCTGTCGGTGGCCGCGCCACTGTTGTGCGCCGGAATCACCCTGTATTCGCCTTTACGACAATGGGGTGTGGGACCCGGGAAAAAGGTCGCGATCATCGGAATGGGCGGGCTCGGCCATATCGGTGTGAAAATCGCCGCCGCGCTGGGCGCCGAGGTGACGGTCCTCAGCCATTCGCTGAGCAAACAGGACGACGGAAAGCGTTTCGGTGCGCACCACTACTACGCCACCAGTGATGCCCAGGTGTTCCGGGAGTTGCGCGGCAGCTTCGATCTCGTCATCAACACCGTATCCGCGGATCTGCCGATCAACGACTACATGAAGCTGCTGCGGCTGGACGGGACGCTGGTCGTGCTGGGACTGCCGGAGGCCCCGCTCCAGGTTCAGGCCCGGGTCCTGGCCGGCCGCCGGCGCTCGCTGTCGGGTTCGATGATCGGCGGTATCGAGCAAACGCAGGAGATGTTGAATTTCTGTGCCGAGCACGGAATCGGGGCGGAAATCGAGTTGATTTCCGCGGACGAGATCGACAGCGCGTACGAGCGCGTGGTGGCCAGTGATGTGCGGTATCGGTTCGTCATCGATACTGCGACCATCTGAGTGTTTCCGCCGGTGTGTTCCCGCGGATTCCGGGTCCGCAAAGTCGATTCGATCGGCCGTCGTCGAACAATCGGTCACCGTCGAACAAAGAGATTCCGGCTCGTGCGCGCCGATTATCCACACTGTGGAGAAGGCTGTGGAAAACCGAGCTCCGCGGTGTGGATGAAGGCCGAGCGGCTGTGGATGGATTTCCGGGTGTCGGGGCCCGGGATACGGAATTCTATTGATTCGGTTTCCGCCGGATAACGAGCGGCCGTATTCCCGATCGCGCCCGTGGGCCGTTCCGTGCGGGCAGACGCCGACATCCGGGCCGGTTTTCGGCCGGGCGGTGAAAAAGGCCGCCGCGGGGATGTGACACGGATGTGACCTCGGCGTACCGGTGGTAACGAATCAACAGGTATCCGGCCGGTGTTTCCCCAAGTCCGCGCCGGCCTGTGGATAACTGGGGATACCTGTGGATAACTTGCGACAAGGGGATGAAACTCGACTATCGCGCGTTGATCCGGGCGACAATGGTCGTGATCGGCTGCGGCAGCGGGAGGCTCCTTGGACAACCAGTGGCAGAGCACCGGCTCCCGCGGGCCCACCGGCGGGGGTCGCGTGCTCGTTACCCTCTGCGCCGCGGTGCTGGCCCTCGGGGCCCTGTTCGGCTACCGGGGCGAACTACCCGGCCTGGCGCAACCCGGCCGCAGTGTCGTCGCCACACCCGTCCGTCCCGCGCCGCGGACCCCGCTGAACGCGAGCGAGGTGACACGCGGTATCTCCCCGGTACTGGTCAACATCACCGCCGCCGCCCGTCCGTTCGGCGCCGCGGCGGCCGGATCCGGCATAGTCCTCACCGGAGAAGGACAGGTGCTCACCAGCCACCATGTCGTGAAGGGTGCGAAGACGGTGCGGGTCAGCCGCGTTTCCGACGGTGCCGTGTACACCGCCGAGGTGCTCGGCTACGACGCCCACGCCGATATCGCCCTGCTCTCCCTCGCGGGCGCGCGTGGGCTGGCCACCGCGCGGATCGGCAGTTCGGCCGGGCTGCGTGTCCGGGACGAGGTCCTGGCCATCGGTAACGCCGGCGGCAGCGGCACGGCCACCGCGGTCACCGGGGAGATCAGCGATCTGGACAGCACGATCATGGCCCTGAACCAGCAGGACCTGTCCCGGCAGGCACTGACCGGAATGCTGGAGATCGAGGCGGCGGTCAGCGCGGGCCAGTCCGGTGGGGCGGTGACCGATTCCAGCGGTGCGGTCGTCGGGGTGATCGCGGCGGCCTCCGGCAATCGAGACCCGCCACCCGGCGCGGCCGAGGATCCACCCAACGGTTACGCGGTGCCCATCGACGCCGCGATGCGCATCGTGCGGCAGATCCGGTCCGGTACGCCCACCGACTCCGTGCACATCGGCCCCACCGCCACCCTAGGAGTACTGATCTCCGACGCGCGACCGCAGGGCGCCCGCATCGATATGGCGATCCACGGGCTGCCCGCGCAGGTGGCGGGCCTGACGGCCGGAGAGATCATCACCTCGCTGGACGGTCGCGCCGTCACGAGTGCACGCGCGCTGCGCGCGGCGATCGACACCCGCAAACCGGCCGAAACGGTGCGGCTGGGCGTGCGAGCACCCGACGGCAGCGAACGGTTCGTGGCGGTGCGGCTGGTCGCCGGCACGCCGGGTTAGGGCAGGCCGGCGACGCCGATCAGAACAGCGACAGCCAGTAGTCCTGGAAACGCAGGAACACCAGCACCAGCACCACGGCGTAGAAGACCGCGACGAAGGTCCAGCGCCATTCCGCGACCACCCGCAGCGCACCCCGATCGTTACCCCACAGTTGTTCGGTGAGGACGGCGAGCAGCGGTGTGATGATCGCCCACACCACCATGCAGTAGGGGCACAGGGCATTGATGCGGTACAGGCTCTGGAAGATCAGCCAGCAGATGAACAGTGTTCCGGCGGCCGTCCCCAGCCACAGACCGATCCAGATCCAGCGGGGCAGCACCACCCCCGCGACCGAGAGCACGCCGAGCGTCACCACCACCGAGAACCCGGCCAGCCCGATGATCGGGTTCGGAAAGCCCAGGACCGACGCCTGATCGGTGGCCATCACCGAACCGCAGGACAGCACCGGGTTCAAGCTGCACGAGGGGATGTAGCCGGGCTCGCTGAGCAGTTTGAAGTCTTCGACCAGCAGGACGAATGCGGCGATCCAGCCGGCCAGACCGCACAGCAGCAGCGTCCAGGCGGCAGGCGGCGATGTCCGGGTCACCGGCCCGCAGCCGCCTGGATCGCGGCGGTCAGCGGCGCGGTGTCGAAGCCCGTCCGGTCCTGCTTCAGCGCGAGGTCGACCTTTTCACCGTCGACGAAAACCGTCGGAGTGCCGTCGATGCCCTCGTCCAGCGATTCCTGGGATTTCGCGCCGACGAAGCCCTCGTATCTGCGGTCGGTGATGCAGTCGGCGATGGCGGGGTCGGTATAGCCCGCCTGCTGCGCGATGGCGATGAGCTGTTCGTCGGTCAGGCCGGCGCCGCCTTCGGGCGGCTGCTGCTGGAACATCAGCTTCAGCCAATCCTGGTATCGGCCGGTGCCGGTATCGGCGACACAGTAGGAGGCGTTCGCGGCCCGGGTGGAGTATTCGGTGCTGGACATCTTGTCCAGGTAAGCCACGATGTTGTATTCGATCGCGGCGGTGCCGTCGGTAACCGATTCGCTCAGCAGTTCGGCGTGGTCGGTCTCGAACTGTGCACAAACCGGGCACTGCATATCCGCGACGATCCGCACGGTCGCCTTCGCGTCGGGCTGTCCCACCCGGATTGCGCCGTTATCGGTTGCCGCCGCCGGGATGGCGCCCACATCGTCGGAACCGGAGTTGCGCACGGCCAGGCCGATACCGATCGCGGCGACCAGCGCGACCAGTACGGCGGCCACGCCGACCTGTATCGCGATCTTGCGGTTGCGGTCCGCGCGCGCGCCCGCCACCAGCGGATTCGGCCGCCCGGGGTTTTTGCTCACCGTGCGTTCACCACGCCTTTCCCTCACCTCGCCTGCCCCGACCACTCGTAGGTTCGCCAGGGGGCGCCGGGCTGCCCGGCGCACCGCCCATCATTGTCCGGCTTGCTGAGAGTTTCCATAACTCACCGGTCCGCGCCGGTCAGGCTGTGTCGAGCCGGCGCAGTTCGGCAGCCGGGTCGAAATTCGCCGGCGGCCAGCTCAGGTCCAGTTTCTGGAACGCCTCGATCAGCAGTTCGGTGACGGCCAGGCGGGAGAACCACTTCGCGTCGGCGGGCAGCACGTACCAGGGCGCGTAATCGGTGGAGGTGCGATCCAGCACATCCTGATAGGCCTGCTGGTAGGCGGGCCAATAGGCGCGCTCGTCGATATCGCCGGGGCTGAATTTCCAGTATTTGTCCGGTCGTTCCAGCCGCTCCCGCAGCCTTCTCTTCTGCTCGTCGAGCGAAACGAACATCGCGACCTTCACCAGTTCGGTTCCCGCTTCGGTCAGCTCCTGTTCGAAATCGTTGATCTCGGTGTAGCGCTGCTGCCAGACCGCTTCGGGCACGAGCTCATGGACCCGGGCGACCAGGACATCTTCGTAATGGGAGCGATCGAACACCCCGAGTTGCCCGCCCCGCGGCAGGGCTTTGCGGATCCGCCACAGGAAGTGGTGCCGCTTCTCCTCCTCGGTCGGCACGCCGAACGCGGCATGATCGACGCCCTGCGGGTCCACCGAGCCGATGACATGGCGCACGATTCCACCCTTGCCGGCGGTATCCATCCCCTGCAGGACCAACAGCACGCTGCGATTGTCACCGGAGCGGCCGTTGGCGTAGAGCTTCTCCTGCAAACCGGCCAGCACCTTGCCGCGTTCGGTCAGCAGCGCTTCCCCGTCCTTCTTGCCACCGCGGAACCCGGGCCGGGCAGAGGTATCGATATCGGCGATACGCAGGCCGTCGGCGCGCAGGGCCCGGCTCGCGGGGGTTTTCCATAGCTCGGACATCGGACAGGCCTATCACAGTCCGGGAGTGCTGCCGCGGATGCGGGCCAGGCTCTGCAGGTTGTCGGCGAACTCCGCATCGCTGACCGGTGCGAGGGTCAGTACATCGGCGGTGGTGAGGAGATAGCGGCCGTCGTCACGGATATCGAGCCAGCTGCGGTGCACTGTGGGCGGAGACATGGGCTCCTCCGGCGCCACCGTGACGGTGATGAAACCGCGGGCGTCGACGGGTTCGCGCAGCGCCGCACGAAAGCGGGCGGCGTCTCCGTCGCCGTCGCAGGTGGACAGGGGAGCGTCGGTGAGTACCGCGTCCTGGGGCTGGTGGAACGGGCCGTGGGCGCCGGGGCGGGCGGAACCGATCAACTGGACCAGCCGGCCCCCGAGGTCCCGGGCATGGCACATGTGAACGGTGACCTTCGTGGGTGTGGCGTGCAGGACGGCGGCGTGATGATCGATAACGGCGGCGAAGCCGAGGATCTGCTCGGCATTCGGCTGGTCGCCGTTGCGGATGAGCGCCGGGCGCTCTCCGGAAATCGTGACTGCGGTGGCGTCCGGGCGGGCGCAGAGCATGAGCGCGGCTGCCAGATCCGGGTCGGCCTGTCTGGCGAACCGCTGTGGTAATCGCAGCGCATCCAGTTCGGATTCGGTGCGCACGGCGCTGGCCGGGGCCAGATTCACCGGGTAGGGCCGGCGATCCAGGCTTGTCTCATTGGCCCAGACGTAACTGAACTCGTCCGGGGTCAGGATCCACTTCACCGGCGCGGGCTCCCGCCGCCCGTGCCGGGGAACCGGGGTACCCGGTCGCCGGAAGCCGGGAGGGTGGGGTTGTAGATGGTGGTCATCGCGTCCTGCGCATCGGCGGCGGCCGCGGCGGCGGCGATATCGTGGTCCATCCGGCGGCGGCCGCCGTGTACGGCCTCGGCCGCCGGGTCGTCGAGCGGACGATAGGGTTGCGGCGGGGCCAGCGCCGACCGCAAGGTCTGTGCCGCTTCGGTATTGCCCTCCATCAGGCGCTGGAGTGCGCGGCACGCCTCATGGGTTTCGTCACCGCCGGCGATGAACTCCCGTGTCGCCTGCCGGGCCGCGTTCGCCGAGTGTCCCGACCAGCGCTCGAATTCGCGCCGGGTGGTGTCGGTGAACACGGCGAAGGCATCCGCCACGGCGTCCGCGTTCGACTGCCACGCCGCCGCGGCGGCGGCGAGCGCACCGGGATCGAGGACCTCGTGCACCCGGTCCCAGATCTCCTGATGGGTGAAACTGCCGAAACATTCGCGTTCGGGCGCGTAGGGCGGGTCGGTGCCGGCGGGCTCAGCCATGGCCGTCCTCGTCGTGTCGGTCGGGGCCGAGGCCGGGATGTGCCGCCACCACGGCGAGAGCGGCGCGGTTGGCGAGATCGGCCTCGGCGAGCCGGCCGCCGGCGGCGAGATAGGCGGCTTTGAAGCGGAGCGCCGTCTCCTGGAGCGCGGTGAGGGTTTCCAGGTACTGCACTGCCTTACCGCGGAACCCCGCGGCGAGGGCGTGCCCGGTGGGCAGATCGGGGAAACCGGCGGTGCCGGGGGTTTCGGCGATGCGGTGGCCGCCGGCCCGCGCTGCTTCGAGATCGGCGACCAGGGTGTCGCAGGCCTCGGCCAAGCGCAGCGCGACGTCCTCGGCGAGGGTGAAGGAGTTCTCGCCCCCGGCCGTGGCCGCGGTGTAGAGCTGCCGAGCCGTGCTCTGCCCCACCTCCGGTACCGACATCTGGAATCCCCCTTCCGGCCCGTGGGTACGCCAGCCGACTCTACCGACGAGTAGCCGCGTACGCCGGGGAAAACCCGCCGGTCATAGGGATTCGGCTGTGAATTGGCGCACGCGTGGCGGGCCGCGGGCAGCAGTGTATCGAGGGGTGGCAACGGGTCGAGCACTTCTGTCGCGGAATCCGTCAGAGGCCGGACGTCGCCGGCCGGCCGGCCGCGCGCCCCGCCGCGCCCGGGCGGGTAGCGGTCACGTATTGGAAGAAGCGGTGTACGGATTGGTCGATATCGACCAATCCGGCCGTCGCGAACAACTCCGGGAAGGTCCGGCCGCCGAACATGCGCAGTCCGCTCACTCCCGCGGTGAGCCGGGTCAATTCGCCGACCGGGTTGTCCGGGCGATGGCTGGTGGTGACGGCGATCCGGCCGCCGGGCGCCAGCACGCGGATCATCTCCCGAGCCGCGACCAACGGGTCGGGGATGAGGTACAGCGCGCCGAAACAGCAAACCGCGTCGAAGGTCTCGTCGGCGAACGGCAGAGAGCGCGCATCGCCGCGTACGTATCCGGCGCGGGGCCCGGCATTGTCGGCGCGGGCGCGCGCCAGCATGGGCGGCGAATAGTCGATCCCCGTGACATACCCGTCGGCCGGTACGTGCTCGCTCAGGAAATGGGTGAAATTACCGGGCCCGCAAGCGATATCCAGGACGCGCCGCGACCTGTCGAGGTGTAGCGACTCCACCGCGAACCGGCGATCGGCGGCGGTCGTGCGGCCGGTGGCCAGATAGAACACCGCGGGCCGCCAGACCTTTTCGTAGACCGCCGCCAGTGCCGGGGCGTTCATGGTGCGCCGAGCGAGGTTCATCCCAGCGGCTCGACATCGATCGTCATCCCGGCCGCGCGCAGCCGTGCGGTCAGCGCGTCGCCCATAGCCGCGGCGGGCGTCAGCACACCGGCGAGTTCGGGCTTGTCGTCGAAGGCCAGTGCGAGACCGCTCTCGCCGAGCATGACCGCGGTCGCCTTGTACCCGGGGTCACCGAGACCGGCGAAATCGGCGCGATACCGGGCGCCGGAAGATGTGCGGGTGTAGGTGCGCATGCGGAACCAGCCGCTCTCCCGGGTGGCCTCGCTCGGTCCGGTGCCCGGCGCGGGCAGCACCCGGTCGAGCACCGCGCGACCGGCGCCGAACCGGGACAGCAGACCGCCGGCCGCCATCCCGGCGACGATACCGCCGGAGATACCGGCCGCGATCACCGGCGCCAGGGCCGAGTTCCCGGCACCCATGGTCTCGCGGTAGCGGAAATTCTTGCCGTACACCCAGCCGAGCAGGCCGTTGCTCCGGCGCACGATCTTGGTGTTGTGCGAGGCCATGACGAAGGTGCCGACCCAGCCGTCCAGACTCGGGTCGATCTCGCGTCCCCGCTGCAGGGTGAGATCGGACTGGCGGCCCACGTCGGGGTCCATGGATCTGTCGGGGCTCAGCGAATAGGGGTGGCTGAGTACCGCGCCCTTCGATCTGTCCGCCGCGACCGCCTCCATCATCGCCCGGCCCGAATCGATGGTGCCGCCGCTGACCCCGCCGCGCAGGGTCGCGACCAGGGTGGTGTCGCCGAGCTCGCCGGTATTGTCCGCGACGGACCGTCGATAGAGCTGATAGACGCTCAGATCCGAAGGCACCGAGTCGTAGCCGCACGAGTTCACGATCTTGGCGCCCGTGCGCGCGGCCTCGTCGTGGTAGCTGTCGATGGCGTCGCGGATGAACAGCGGTTCGCCGGTGAGATCCGCGTAGTGGGTACCGGCCTTCGCGCAGGCCGCGACCATCGGCATCCCGTAGCGCAGATACGGGCCGACCGTGGTGATGACGGCGGTCGTGCGGGCGGCGAGCGCGTCCATCGACTCCTGATCGGTGGTATCGGCCACCACCAGACCCCAGTCCGCGGCTCCGATCTCGTCGCGGACCGCGGCGAGTTTGTCCGCCGAACGTCCGGCCAGCGCGATCCTCGCCCCGGCCGGTGCCGCGCCCCGCAGGTACCCGGCGGTGAGCTTGCCGACGAAGCCGGTGGCGCCGAAGACGATCAGGTCGAATTCGCGAGTGTCGGTCATGGATAGAACCCCTTGGATATGTCCGGTGCCGCGGCGCTAGCCCGTACGCCGCTTACCGCGTTTGGCCGGCCGGCGTCCGGCCAGCCACTGTCGATGGAGCCGCCCGAGTTCGGTGACCGGCTCTTCGCCGTACAACCATTCCCGGGCGATGCGATGCCAATTGGCGGTCGCCTCGAGCTGACCCAGCATGCCGAAGGTCAGGAAATCGGCCCGCCGGGAGAACAGATGCTCCGGCGGTAGATTCTGTTGTTTCATCCCGGAGAATTCACTGGACCGCGGGTCCACTGCCAGCAGAAACGCGCCACTGGCCAGTTCCGGGGTGATGGTGAGTTCCTGGTCCACCAGGCACCATTCCGACGCCGAGAGCACATATTCCAGGCATTCCTCGACCCCGATCTCGTCCGCCGAATCGATGACCCCCCGCTGGATCATCAGCTCACGCAGATCCGCGCCGCGGTCCTCGGCGGCCGCGCACAGGCAGATCGCCTCGAACCGGACATGTTCGGGATCCATCCGGTTGAACAGCCCGAAATCGAGGAACCCGACCCGGCCGTCCGCGGCGAGCAGCACATTACCCGGGTGCGGGTCGCCGCAGAACTCGTTGAAGTTGAACAGCGATCCCACATAGAAGCGGTAGATGATCTCGCCGACCCGGTCACGCTCGGCCCGTGGCATCCGGCGGATGTCCTCGAACGCGGTACCGGCCAGATACTCGGTGACCAGCACCCGTCTGGTGCTGTGCTCGAGGACCGGCCGCGGGACCACGACGAACGGGTGGTCGGCGTAGAGCTCCGCGATATCGCGCTGGGTTTCGGCCTCGATGTGATAGTCGAGTTCGGCTTCCATGTTCAGCCGCAGTTCGTCGAGAACCGCCGGGGTGACCCATGGCATCGCCGACTGCAGCACCCGCCGGAACATGTTCAGATTCTTCAGGTCCGCCCGAACCGCCGCATCGATGCCCGGGTACTGCACCTTCACCGCGACCTGGCGGCCGTTGTGCAACCGGGCGAGATAGACCTGTCCGATGGAGGCCGCCGCGATGGCCTCGGGTTCGAATTCGGCGAACACCGCGTCCAGGGGCTGCCCGTAATCCTCTTCGATCACCGCGCGCATGGCCTCGAAGGACACCGAGGGCGCGGCATTGCGCAGTACCGCGAGCCGTTTCTGGAACCGTTCCCGATGCTCCGGCGGCACCAGGTCCAGGTCGAGCACCGACATCATCTGGCCCAGTTTCATGGCCACGCCCTTCATGGTGCCCAGCACCATGACCAACTGTTCGGTACTGCGGAGGATCGACTCCTCGGCCATCCGGGCCCGTACCGCCTCGGACCGGCCGCGCATCGAGAGCCGGGCGCGTTGTTTGCGCATCATCGATCCGGCTGCCACCGCACCCAGTTTGGTGCCGCGGGCCAGCCGGGATGTCGGCACTTGTTTCGCCATCGAGGAACCTCCGTTGGTGCCGACGCCGCGCCTACGACAACAGAGGAACACAGCCGGTTCCTCGTCACCGCACGGCAATCAGACTAGCCAACCCGGCCGGGTTGTCGAGCCAGGCGAGCCCGCCGACTCAGACGGCCTGGTCGCCGGGGGAGACCGGGGGCAGCACATGCTCCTGTTCGGCGAACTTGGTTCGCGAACCACCGGCTCGCGCCATTCCCTCGATGGCACTCCACACCATCATCGTGAGGTAGTCGATGACCTCTTCCCGGGGAAGTGTCTTATGGGTGGTCCACCAGTGGGTCGCGAGCTGGATGCCGCCGACCAGCACATAGGACCACAGCATCACCCCTTCGGTCTCGATACCGCGGGCACTGCCGCGCTCGGTGATGGCGGCCGCGACGACCTCCGCGAACAGTCTCTCGAAATCGGCCAGCGACGACGGATCGCCCGAACCGGTGCCCATGATGAACCGGTACACCTCGGGATCCTCGTCGACCGCGCCCACGTATTCGGCCAGCGCCGACCGCACCAGCCGATACTCGTCGGCATCGAGGCTGATCGCGCCGTAGACGCGCGGCATCAGGGTGATCTCGATGAACCGCTGCATCGCGGCGTTGACCAGGTCGTTCTTATCGGAGAAATAGCGGTAGAGGACGGTCTTGGACACACCGATCTCGGCGGCGATCTCGTCCATGCCGGCATTCCCGCCGCGGGTGCGCACCGCGGCCAGCGTGCCGTCGACGAGTTCCTCGCGCCGGTCGATCTTGTGCTGGCGCCAGCGCCGCTTGCGCCCGTCGGTCCGCGGGGTACGCACCGGCGCCGATCGATCGGCGGATGTCCCGATATCGAGCAGATCTTCGGTGGACAGCGTGGGCTCCTCGGTCGGACGGTTCACGTGCGTTCCACTCTAGGCCCCATCCCTGCCCAGGTGCCTCGTTTGGCGTCTGTGCGGCAGATCCCACACTCCCACGCGCGCGCTCAGCCCTCCGGAGGTCTGTGTCCGATGAACGAGCACCGACAATGCGCTGAGCTCCGGTTTGTCGAGGTGTACGTCCACATTCACCTTTCGCCTATGCCGGATGGTCTACCTCAGTGGTCGGGGCCCGCCCCCGGTTCTGGAGCGACAGAGCGAAGGAGCGCAGCGACTGAGCGCGTGCTGCAGGTCCGTCCATAGATCGGTGACCATTGAGCACTGACAGTGATGTGAGCCTCCCCAGGCTGGTCGAGGCGCACGCAAGCATGCAACCTTCTGTCTATTCCGGAGGGTCGGCCTCGGTGGTCGGGGCCCGCCCCCGGTTCTGGAGCGACAGAGCGAAGGAGCGCAGCGACTGAGCGGAGGAGGGAAGAATCGGGGTCACAGGCCCCGACCCGCGGCGCCGGAGGCGCCGCAAACAAACACAGCAGAATGGGAGTATGCAGAAACCGACCGGTAGTAGTGCGGTGCTCGACTCCGCCCCCGGGACGACCGCCCCCGGCGGGCAGGCGGAACCGCCGGGCGTGTTCGCGACCCTCACCGATGACGCGGCCAAACGACGTGACCTGTGGCGGATGAAGGCCGTCGCCACCGGCCTGCTGGCCGTGGCCACGGTGATCTACCTGGTGTGCCGGTGGCTGGAGTCGCGCGGCGGCGCCGGCGACTGGGTCGGGTATGTGCGGGCGGCGTCCGAGGCGGGGATGGTCGGTGCGCTGGCCGACTGGTTCGCGGTGACGGCGTTGTTCCGGCATCCGCTGGGCCTGC
The DNA here is from genome assembly GCF_001618425.1 of Nocardia fusca NBRC 14340. Lineage (GTDB taxonomy): Bacteria > Actinomycetota > Actinomycetes > Mycobacteriales > Mycobacteriaceae > Nocardia > Nocardia fusca. The sequence goes on along the minus strand of NZ_BDCU01000045.1, from coordinate 1,069 downwards.
CGATCCCGCACACCGCGATCATCCGCCGGAAGAAGGATCAGCTCGGGGCCAGTCTCGGCAATTTCGTGGGCACCAACTTCCTGTCCCCCGATGTGGTCACGGCGAAGGTGAACTCCGCGCAGATCCCGTGGCGGATCGGGCGCTGGATGGCCGCGCCCGGTAACGCGGCCCGGGTGGCCGACGAGAGTTCGACGATTCTGCGCGCGGTCGTGGGGGTGCTGCGCGACGAGGATGTCGAACAGGTCATCGACAACACCATCGTGAAACGGATCGCCGAACCGCTGTGGGGTCCGCCGATCGGCCGTGTCCTCGCCGAGCTGCTGGCCGACAACCGGCAGCTGCCGCTACTGGATCTGCTCGCCGAACGTGCCCACCAGTGGGCGCTCGGCAGCCAGGAGACGATCGACCGGATCGTCAACGGTGAGGCCCCGCAGTGGGCGCCGAAATTCGTGAACGTCCTGCTGTCGGAGAAGGTGTACCGGGAGCTGGTCGAGTTCACCTGGAAGGTGCGCTCCACCCCCGATCACGAGGTCCGGCTGGCCGCCAACCGCTTCCTGGAGGATTTCGCCCACGACCTGCAGTACGACGAGACGATGATCGCCAAGGCCGAGCGGATCAAAACCGAGATCATGGGCCGGGAGGAGATCACCGGCCTCGCCGAGGCGACCTGGCGGGCGGCCAAACGCCTGATCCTCGAATCCGCCGACGACCCGAACAGCACCCTGCGCCGCAAGGTCGCCGAAAACGTCCGGCAGCTGGGCGAACGCCTGCGCGACGATACCGAGACCCGAGCCAAGGTCGACAGCTGGATCGAGCGCGGCGCCCGCTACCTGGCCGCCAACTACGCCGACGAGATCGCCACCATCGTCAGCGATACGGTCGCCCGCTGGGATGCGGAGGAGGCCAGTAAGAAGATCGAGGTCCAGGTGGGGCGTGATCTGCAGTTCATCCGGATCAACGGCACGGTGGTCGGCAGTCTGGCGGGGTTGGCGATCTATACGGTCTCGCATGTGATGTTCGGGGGGTGAGTGTGCGGACCGGGGCACGGCGAGCCCGGGCGAAGACCGGC
>NZ_BDCU01000044.1 GCF_001618425.1 Nocardia fusca NBRC 14340 | reverse complement strand
CCCTCGCCTTTACGACAGGGTCCGCGCCGGACCCCATAGGCTCCGGCTCTCCGGCCGGTGTCTATGACCTGTACCGAGAAATCGCGTATCGGTCCCGGTCGACCGGCGAGATTCTGTCGAACCGCAGCTTGCATGCTGGCGTGGGCCGCCTCCAGGCGTTACTGTGTCAATCGGTAACACAAAGGAGTGTGTCTTGATGCGTGCAACGATGCCGAAGGCCCTCACCGCCCTCGCCCGACAGGTCGAGGGGCTGTTCGAGGTGCACCGTGCGGGCCTGCGCACCCGCGGCGGATACCATAATCCCGCGTTGAATCCGCCGAGCGCCGAGCACCGGGTCATCGATGTGCGTGCCGAGGACAGCGCCCGTCTCCGCGTGCACGCGTACGGGCCGGACGACGCCCAGCCGGTGGTGCTGATCCACGGCTGGACCTGCTGCCTCGAATACTGGAACCCGCAGATCAACGCATTCGCCGGGCGATACAAGGTGATCGCCTTCGACCTGCGCGGGCACGGCGAGAGCGAATTCGGCGAACCGGACCAGCTGGACTGTCATCTGCTCGCCGACGATCTCTGCGCGGTACTCGACGCGGTGCTGCGGCCGGGTCAGCGGGCGGTGCTCGTCGGGCACAGCCTCGGCGCGATGACCGTGCAGGCCTGGGCCGGGAAGTATCCGCAGCGGGTGGTCGACCAGGCCGCGGCGGTCCTGCTGGCCAATACCGGACCGCATTCACTGGTCGCCGAGACCACGGTGGTGCCGTTCTTCAACCGGCCGCTGCCGCTGCTGAACCGGGTGGTGCCGCTGCCGGCCTGGCTCGGTCGCAACGGACTCGGTGCCCGCATCGTCTTCCCACCGGTGGCCCTGGTGCGGTGGATCTTCGCCCGGCAGATCATGAGCCTGGCCGCAGACCGGGAAGCGATCGATTTCGGGATGAACATCGTGCGCTCGTGCCGGTCGCGGATCCGCTCGGAGTTCGGGCTGCTGCTCGCGGAGATGGACCTCGGAGACGCGGCCCGCCACCTGGTGGTGCCGACCACGGTGGTGGCGGGCACGGCGGACGATATGACCCCGGCGGTGCACGCCGAACAGATCGCCGCGTGGCTCCGGGAGACCGGCAGTCTCGTCCAGTTCGTCCTGCTGCCCACCGGACACCTGGGCAATGTGGAGGCGATCGACCGGTTCAACGCGATCCTCGATCAGGTCCTGACCTCGGTGCGCGAACCGGCCGAAGCCGCCGGCTGAGCCGCCTCAGGAGAACACGACGGTGCGGCGTCCGTGGACCAGCACCCGGCTCTCCAGATGCCAGCGCAGGCCGCGGGCCAGCACGACCCGTTCGATATCGCGGCCCTCGCGAACCATATCGGTCACGCTGTCGGCATGATCGACGCGAATGACGTCCTGTTCGATGATCGGGCCCGCGTCCAGTTCGGCGGTCACGTAGTGGCAGGTCGCCCCGATGAGTTTGACGCCGCGGACGAATGCCTGGTGGTACGGGCGGGCGCCGACGAACGACGGCAGGAAACTGTGATGGATATTGATGGCTCGGCCCGCCCAGTGTTCGCACAGTCGCTCCGGGAGGACCTGCATGAACCGGGCCAGCACGACCGCGTCGGGGGAATGCGAGTCCACCAGTTCGCGGACCCGTTCGAAGGCCGGTCCGCGTTCGGACGGATCCCTCGGGAACGGCACATGGTGGAACGGGATGCCGTGCGCCTCGGTGATCGCCGCGAGATCGAGATGATTGCCGATAACGGCCTCGATGGTGGCCGGAAGTTCCCCCGAGGTGGCGCGGCCGAGCAGGTCGTGCAGGCAGTGCCCCTCCTTGCTCACCAGCAGCACCGCGCGGCGGCGCACACCCGAATCGTGGACCTGCCATTCGGTCTCCGGGCCGAGATCGGCGGCGACCCGTTCGAATCGGCTGCGCAGTTCTTCCACTCCGAACGGCACGGTCGAGGCCTTGATGGACTGTCTGGTGAAGAACCAGCCGGTCTCCAGGTCGGAGTGGTAGCCGGCCTCCACGATGGAGCCCCCGAATTCGGCGATGAACGAGGTGATGGCGGCGATGATGCCGGGGCGGTCGGGACAGCCCAGGGTGAGTACGTATTGCCGGCCGTCGGGGGTGGCAGCTGCGGAAACCATGAGGTCATCCTGACAGGGGGCCCATCGGCCGAACAGCGCGACTCCGCGGTTGCGGCCGGCCGGAACGCGCGGCGGCCGGCCGGCCGGGACGGGCAGGCGTGGTTACAGCTCGTAGAAGGGTTCGGCGTAATGGAATTCGCCGACTATCTGGGAGTCGTAGGCGCTCAACGGCCGGATCTGGAAGTGGCTCGCCCATTCGGGCCGGTCGGGGGCCAGGCCCAGCCGCTCGGCCGGCTGGAAGCCGAACCGGGGGTAGTAGTCGAGGCTGCCGAGCAGGCCGACGAGCGGTTCGTCCAAGGCGTCGGCGGCGCCGAGCACGGCGTGCATCAGCGCCGAGCCCACGCCGCGGCTCTGCAGGTCGGGGCGGACCCCGAGGGGGCCCAGTGCCAGGACAGGGAACGGCCCCACGGTCGCCCGGGTGACGCAAACATGCCCGACCACGGCCTCGCGCTCGATCGCGACCATGGACAGGGTGGGGATCCACCCCGGGTCGGTGCGCAGCCGGGCGAGTAGCGCGACCTCGGGTGGCGCCTCGACCAGAGCGGTACCGGCCGCGGGACCACCCGCCGCATAGTGCGGGGCGAAAGCGCTACGGTGCACGGCTGCTACAGCGTCGGCGTCGACGGCTCGTTCGCGGCGGATCAGCAACATCGTCCTCTCGTCGGAAGGCGATACGAGTGTGCGCGAGGAGCCCGAGGCGCGCAACGGAATTCGCCCGCGGTGTGCCAGACTTTCGTTCCATGGCCGATTCCAAGTCGCTGACCAGGTCCGAGGTGGCCGCAATGATCGACCACACGCTGCTCGCCCCGGAGGCGACGAGCGCGGATGTTACCGCCGCGGTGGCCGAGGCCCGGGAACTCGGCGTGTACGCGGTGTGCGTTTCGCCGTCCGTGCTGCCGATACAGGCTCCTGGCCTGGTGGTGGCGACCGTTGCGGGATTTCCCTCCGGAAAACATCATTCGCTGGTGAAAGGGGCGGAGGCCCGGCTCGCGGTGGATCAGGGGGCGGGCGAGGTCGATATGGTCATCGATATCGGCGCGGCGGTCGCGGGCGATTTCGATGCGATACTCGCCGATATCATCGTGGTGCGCGAGGCGATCTCGGAGCGCGCGGCGCTGAAGGTGATCATCGAATCCGCCGCGCTGTCCGACGAGGCGATCGTCGAGGTGTGCCGGACGGCCGAACAGGCGGGCGCCGATTTCGTGAAGACCTCCACCGGTTTTCATCCCGCCGGCGGCGCCGATACCCGGGCGGTGCGGTTGATGGCCGAAACCGTCGGTGGGCGGCTGGGAATCAAGGCGAGCGGGGGTATCCGCACCGCCGAAGCGGCCGCCGAGTTGATCGCCGCGGGCGCCACCCGGCTGGGGCTCTCCCGATCCCGGGCCGTGCTCGACGGGTTCCCCGGGTGACGGTCCGCGCCGCTCAGCAGCTCGCATTGCCTTCGGCGGCGGGCAGTTCGGTCGGGCCGCCCTGCAGGTCCACCTGGATACCGTCGGCGGTGACCCGCAGTTCGGTCGGCTGCAGGCCCATCGGGTAGGTCTGCAGGCTCTCGGTCATCAGGTCCACCACGCCCTGGGCCAGGTCGTCGGGTACTCCGATACCGAGGAACTGCGCCTGGGCCACGTCGATATCGACTTTGCCGTCCTGGATCCGCGGGGTGAGCTGCATGGCCCCGAATCCGCCGAGCACCTTCATGGTGAGTTGCCCGGTGTCGGGATCGGACTGCACATCGCTGACCAGACCCTGAAGCGTCTGGGAGATCCCGGAGTTGCTCCAGCTGACGTCGGCGTTCGAACTCCCGACCGAGCTGCCGCTATTGCTCCCCTCGGCCATCTCGATATCGTGGAATTGGGCATGGACCTGCATATCGACGGCGGGGCCGAATTCGTCGCCTTTACTGTCGACATCCAGCCGCGAGACCTTCCCGTCCAACCAGGTGATGAGGAGGGGTTTCGCGCCGAAGCCGACATCGATCTGCGATCCCATCTCTTTCTCGAACTGCGAACTGATACAGCTCGCGATCCGGTGTCGCGCATAGGCCTCGCCGCCGATCAGCGCCGCCACCACGAGCACGATCACGGTGAGTACGGCGATCACGACGGTCCGGCGGCCGACCTTCGGTGCAGGCAGGGACTTGGTGGACATGGTTGAGATTCTTCACGATGATTCTGTGCCGGCTCTGTGGACCGGTTATGGGCTGTGGGTGAAGGTTGCGACGTCAGCGTGGATTCAGGCTCCAGTTTGTGATATGGATCACAAATTATCTTCCGCCTGTCCGGCGGGCGCGGCCACCGGCCACGGAACGCTCAGCACATTGTCGCGCAGTCGGCGGCGGAAATCGTGCACCGGGAAACCCTGCGCCCGCAGCAGGTCCGCCGCCGCGCGCCAGCGCACCCGTGGTCCGAAGACGGCCAGCGGCGCCGTGTGCGCCCACGCCCGGTCGGCCGCGCCGAGCAGGGTGTGCACCCGTTCACCGGGCACATTGCGGTGGATCAGCGCTTTGGGGAGACGTTCCGCGAGATCGGAGGGACGTTCGACGGTGAACGGATCCCACGCGAGGGTCAGGGTGCGCGGGCCCGAACGGTCCAGCACCACCCAGGCGCACCGGCGGCCGAGTTCGTCACAGGTCCCCTCGACCAGGAGACCGCCCGGAGCCAGACCGGCCAGCACGGTCTCCCACGCTTGCGCGACCGCGGACTCCGGATACTGGCGCAGCACATTGAAGGCACGGACCAGGACCGGCCGCAGGCCGGCCAGTTCGAACCCGCCTCTGGCGAAAACGACGCCGTCGCGGGCGGGGACGACCCGGGCGGGATCGATCTCCAGTCCGACCACCCGCACATCAGGACGAACCGTACGCAACCGTGCGGCCAGTTCCAGCGTCGTCCACGGCTGCGCCCCGTAACCGAGATCCACCACCAGCGGATCGGCGGCCCCTCGCAGCACCTCGGCGATCCGCGGATCGCCGATCAGCTGACGGTCACTGCGGCGGAGCCGATTGGTCGCGGTCGTACCCCGGGTGACGGTACCGAGCGGAACCACTCAGCCGGCCGGTTTTTGCTCGTCCAGCCATTTCTGGGTCACTTCGGCCTCGGCGCGGAACAGATCCACCAGGTTCACCAGCATGAGCTGTTCGAGCCGTGGCCCGACCATCGGAATGAACACCTTCGCCTCCGAGGACATCCGCATGGTGCACCCGGTGTCGGTGGGGAACAGGCGGGTGGTGCCGGTGAGGCTGCCGGGCCCGGCCGGGATGGACGCCGAATACCTGCCCTCGACCTCGGGCCCGAACGGTCCGAAGCTCTCCTTGCGGGTGATGACCATATCCTTGCGCATCACCGACTGCGCGATCTCCGGCAGCGTCTCGCGCGGCAGGATGTGGTGCAGCACCACCTCGATACCGTCCTCGTTCGCCTCGAGACTGATGACCTCGTTCGGCGAGTACTTCCGCATCTCGACCATCCGGGCCTCCCAATAGTCCCGGTTGGTCAGCGCCGCGTACAGCTCTTTGGTGGTGTGCAGCGGATAGCGGGCGGAGTAGTCCAGTCGGCGAGCCATGCGCGGTAGGTTACCGTCCGGATTCTCCGGTTCCGTGGGAGGCCGGGCTGCCCCGCTCGCGCGGAACGGCGGAAGCGGACTGCGGGCCGCTACGGCTGTCCGGCGATCCAGGTATTGGTGAACTCGGTCTCCTCGGTGAGCAGCTGGGTGAGCCGTTCCCCGATGGCCTCCTCGATCTTGCGGCCGAACAGCGGAACCTTGACTTCGATCGTGCCGGAGATCTCGGCGACCGCGCCGGTGGGCTCGTCGGTGGCGGTGATGGCACCGCGGACCTCCGCCGGAGCGCCCTCGACCCGCGCTTCGAAACTCCCGGTGGTACCGGTCCACACTTCGGTGCGGGGGATGATCAGATCGCCGGGACGTACAGCGGTGATGGCCGGCGGCAGGAGGTCTGCGGGGATGGACTGGACGACCTCGACCCGCACCTGCTCACCCTCGACCGACAGCGAGACGAACTGGGCGTCGGGCCCGCCCACCGCGGCGATCCGGTCCTTCCAGTACTGCTCACTGCAGAATGCTTCGCGCACCGCCGCGACCGGATGAGAGTAGCGAGCCGTATACGCCAGCGCTGTAGCCATGACCGAACACGCTACCGTCTGGTCGTGCGAACTTCTCGGGCTGTCCCTGCGGACGAACTGCGGCAGATGCTGGCCGGAACGGGCGCGCTCGTGCGGTCCGCGGTACCGCTGGCGGAGCTGACCACACTGCGCGTCGGCGGCCCGGCCACGGTCGCCGACTGCGCCACCACCGAGTCGCTGGTGGCGACCGTGCGGGCGCTGGACGCCGCCGAGGTGCCGGTGCTGCTGGTCGCCGGCGGTTCGAACCTGCTGGTCTCCGACGACGATGTGGCGTCGGTAGTGGTCCGTATCGCTACCGAAGGAGTCGAATTCGGGGTCGGCAGTGTGACGGCGGAAGCCGGCGCGAACTGGGACGGTGTGGTCGCCGCGAGCGTACGGGCCGGGTTCGGCGGGCTGGAGTGCCTGTCCGGGATTCCGGGATCGGCCGGGGCCACTCCCGTGCAAAATGTAGGCGCCTACGGCGTCGAGGTCGATCGGTTGCTGCGCCGGGTGCGGTTACTGGACCGGGCCACCGGGGAGATCGACTGGGTGACCCCGGACACTCTGGCCTTCGGCTACCGGACCAGCCGGTTGAAACACAGCGATGCGGCGGTAGTGCTGGCGGTGGAGTTCACGCTGCACCCCGACGGTACGAGCGCGCCCCTGCGCTACCGGGAACTCGCGCAGCGACTGGGCGCCGCGGAAGGGGAGACCCGGCCCGCTGCCGCCGTCCGCGAAACCGTGCTCGGGCTGCGGGCGGGCAAAGGGATGGTCCTCGATCCCGCCGACCACGACACCTGGAGCGCCGGATCGTTCTTCACCAACCCGGTGGTGCCCGACGCCGAGGTGGACCGGGTCCTGGCCGCCATCCGCGACCGGCTCGGCGATGTGCCGGTGCCCACCTATCCGGGAGTGGGCGGGGTGAAGTTCTCCGCGGGCTGGCTGATCGAACGCGCCGGCTTCGCCAAGGGCTTCCCGGGACCGGACGCGCCCGCGCGGCTGTCCACCAAACACACCCTCGCATTGACCAACCGCGGTGACGCCACGACCGCCGATATCGTCGCCCTCGCCCGCACGGTCCGCGACGGGGTGGCCGAGGGGTTCGGGGTCGTTCTGGTACCGGAACCGGTCACGGTGGGGGTGGAGCTGTAGCGGCGTCGCGATGGCCGGCACCGCGGATTGCCGAGCGCGTCAGGCGCGGCGGGCGAAGCGGCCCGGGTCGGCCTGGTCGCGGGGTTTGACGATGATCTGGTCCAGGTTCACGTGCGGGGGGCGACTCGCGGCGAAGGCCACGATCTCGGCGATGTCCTGGGCGACCAGCGGGTCTATGCCCTGGTAGACCGTGGCCGCGCGGTCGGTGTCGCCGCCGAAGCGGACCAGGGAGAATTCGGTCTCCACCGCGCCGGGGGCGATCTCGGTGAGCCGGACCGGCTGCCCGAGGAGTTCACCGCGCAGCGTCCGGTGCAGGACGGCCTGGGCGTGCTTGGCCGAGGTGTAGCCGGAACCGTTGTCGTAGGCGTGGAAGGCGGCGACCGAGGTGATGGTGACGATGAGGCCGTCACCGGAGGCGATCAGCTTCGGCAGCAGCGCCTTGGTCATCCGCAGGGTGCCGAGGACGTTGGTCTCCCACATCCAGCGCCAGTCGTCGAGGTCGGCTTCGGCGACCGTGGCCAGGCCCTTGGCGCCGCCGGCATTGTTGACCAGGACGTTCGCGGTCTCGATCGCGTCGGTGAAGACGCGGACCGATTCGTCGGAGGTGACATCGAGTTCCAGCGCGGTACCGCCGATCTCGTCGGCCAGCTCCCGCAGCCGGTCGACCCGGCGGGCACCCACGTACACGTGGTACCCCTGCTTCGCGAGTTCCCGGGCGGTGGCTTCGCCGATACCCGAGCTGGCCCCGGTGACAACAGCGGTGCGAGTGCTCATGGCCCCGATCCTATGATGCGCTCATGGCTATACGGGAAGCGCGCAGTGCGGACGGGACCGGCATCGTCTATCGGACAGCCGGGCCCGCGCAGGCACAGCCGCTGGTGCTGGTGCACGGCTGGTCGGCGGATCTGCGCTGCTGGGGGCGGGTGTTCGACGATCTCGCCGGCGATTTCCGGGTCGTGGCCGTCGATCTGCGGGGGCACGGGTATTCGGAGGCCCCCGTCTCGGGTTACGACGATTCGAAGAACTGGGCCGCCGATATCGCCGCGGTCCTGGCCGCGGAGTCGATCGAATCGGATGCGCTGCTGCTGGGGTGGTCCTACGGCGGGATCGTGATCAGCGACTATCTCGCCGAGTACGGCACCGGTGCGGTCGCGGGGGTCGTCTACACCGGAGCGATGGCCAATATCGGTCGCGGGGTGCCGGGCGCGGAGGTCGGGGAGTCTATGCAGCAGGCGATCCCCGGGGTGTTCGAGGAGAGCCCGGGCCGGGCGGTGCGCGGTTTCTCCGCGTTCGGGAACGCCAACACCGGGCCGGGTGGGGACAAGGGGCCGGACGCGCAGCGGCTGTTCGGCGCGAGCCTGGCGACACCGCCGTTCGTGCGCAAGGCCCTGTTCTACCGGTCGGTGGACAATACGGAGACCCTGCGCGCCCTCGATGTCCCCGTGCTGGTGCTGCACGGTTCGGCGGATCCGGTGGTGCCGGTGGCCGACGGCCGCTATATCGCCGAGACCGCGCCGTTGGGCCGGGCCTCCATCTGGGAGGGCGCGCAGCACGGGCTGTTCATCGAGGATCCGGCGCGCTTCTCGAACGAGGTCCGGAAGTTCGCCGCGGACTGCGCCGAGAAGTCCTGATCGTCCGTGACGGGCGCTTTTGCCGGTCTGTCCGGCTCGGTTCCCCGTTCCGGCCACGGCACGCCGCGGCTCGCGGAGAGGTCCGAACCCGCCAGGTGTGATCACTTTCACGACCGGGGAAGGACGGGCCGGGCTGCCGCGTTGCACCGTGCAGTATGGACATCGTGAGTCAACGCCCGGACCGACGGCCGAACCGTATCGCCGTACTGACGGTGCACACCTCACCACTGGCACAGCCCGGTACGGGCGATGCGGGCGGGATGAACGTCTACGTCCTCCAGACAGCTGTGCAGCTGGCCCGGCGGGGGACCGAGGTCGAGATCTTCACCCGGGCCACCTCCTCCGATCTGCCGCCGGTGCAGGAAGCCGCGCCGGGGGTGCTGGTGCGCAATGTGGTCGCCGGGCCCTTCGAAGGCCTGGACAAACACGATCTGCCGACCCAGCTGTGCCCGTTCACCGCCGAGGTGCTGCGGCAGGAAGCCCGGCACCTACCCGGCTATTACGACCTGGTGCATTCGCACTATTGGCTGTCCGGGCAGGTGGGTTGGCTCGCCCGGGACCGGTGGCGGGTCCCGCTCGTACACACCGCGCATACGCTGGCCGCGGTGAAGAACGCCGCCCTCGCCGAGGGCGATTCCCCTGAACCGGCCACCCGGGAGATCGGGGAGAAACAGGTCATCGCCGAGGCCGACAGGCTTACCGCCAATACCGGGCGGGAAGCGCGTGACCTGGTGGAACTGTACGGGGCGCTGCCCGACCGGATAGATATCGTGCCGCCCGGGGCGGATCTGACGCGCTACCGTCCGGGCGATCGGGCGGCGGCCCGCGCCGAGCTCGGCTTGGCCGGGCACGAGGAGATCGTGGCCTTCGTGGGCCGGATCCAGCCGTTGAAGGCCCCTGATGTGCTGGTGCGGGCGGTCGCCGAGGCGCTGCGGCGGCGGCCGGGCCGGCCGCTGCGCGCCCTGATCGTCGGGGGTCCTTCGGGCACAGGTCTGGAGCGCCCGGACGCGCTCATCGAACTGGCCGCCGAACTCGGGATCGCCGACCATGTCACCTTCCTACCGCCGCAGCCGCCCGACCGGCTGGTGCAGGTGTATCGGGCCGCCGACCTGGTCGCGGTGCCGAGCTACAACGAATCCTTCGGGCTCGTCGCGCTGGAGGCGCAGGCGAGCGGGACCCCGGTACTGGCGGCCGCGGTCGGCGGGCTGGGCACCGCGGTCCGGCACGAGCACAGCGGGTTGCTGGTGGCCGGGCACCGCACCCCCGATTGGGCCGGTGCCCTGGAGTACCTGCTCGACGACGCGGGGCGATTGCGGACGCTGGGTGCGCAGGCCGTATCGCACGCGGCGGCTTTCTCCTGGGCCAATACGGCCGAGAAGCTGCTGGACAGCTACACCGCCGCGCTGACCGGTCCCGGCCACACTCCCGCTATCCTCGGCGAGAGCCAGGCCAGATCGCGGGCGCTGTGGCGGCGCCGGACGGGAGTGCGCAGATGAGCGAGACATCGGCCACCGCGCGGGTCATCGAGGAAACACTGCGGGACCGCGAGATCGAATACACCCACCCCGGTGACGATGTGTTCGTCGCCGTACTGCCGGGTGAGCGGAAACTGAAGACGAATGTGATGCTGACGGTCGGGGCGCACGGGGTGCGTTTCGAATCGTTCGTATGCCGCAAGCCGGACGAGAATTTCGAAGGCGTCTACAAGTACCTGCTGCGGCGCAACCGGCGGCTCTACGGTGTCGCGTACACCATCGACAAATTGGGCGATATCTATCTGGTGGGCCGGGCGGCCTCACACGCGGTCACGGCCGAGGAACTGGACCGGGTCTTCGGCCAGATCCTCGAGGCGGTGGACGGGGATTTCAATACGCTGCTCGAGCTCGGTTTCGCCGAATCCATTCGCAAGGAATGGAAGTGGCGGGTTTCCCGCGGCGAATCGCTGCAGAATCTACGCGCCTTCGAGCATCTGGTCGATTCCACCGATTCCAACTGATTCCGTGGTCGGCGCCGGTCGATGAGGCCGAAGTTGCTGCACCGCGCTTATTCGGCGGAGCCGCTGGTCGCGCCCTGAGCCGGGAATGAACCGGCCGGGTGCGCGGTAGAAGAACACATGAGACTCGACGATTCCGCTCGTGCGTTCATCGGCGCCGGCGCCGACGCGACGCTGGTCACCCTGAATCCGGATGGAAGTCCGCAGGTCAGCGTGGTGTGGGTGGCGCTGCAAGAAGGTCCGGACGGTGACGAACTGGTCGCCGCGCACCTGAGCGAACACCGCAAGGTCCGTAATGTGCGCCGTGATCCCCGGGTGGCGGTCACCATCCTGGCGGCGGAGAAAGGTGAGGGCATGCGGCCGTTCCTCGCGGTCACCGGGACGGCGCGCATTGTCGAGGGCGGGGCCCCGGAGCTGTTGACCGAACTCGCGAAAACGCGACTGGGTCCCGGCGCGGCCTTCCCACCACCGGACGCCCCGCCCGGCTTCCTCACCCGGATCCGGATCGACAAGGTGAGCGGTATCGGTCCCTGGGCTTCCTGATCGCCGACCGCGTACGCACCGTCGCCGCGGAACCGTCGAACCCGGTCGCGGATGAGTGACAATCACTGTCTGCGGATCGGATCTTCGGGAGGCACGGTGGCGGTTCTGGCACTGGATATCGGGGCGACGAAATTCGCCGCCGGACTGGTGGACCGTGCGGGCCGCGTCGATTCGGTGCGGCGAGTGCCGGTGCCGGCCGAGGGGGTGTGGCAGGCGTGCGCCGGACTGCTCCGCGCGGTCGCGGCCGGTGCCGCGGTGACGGCGGTCGGGATCGGATCGGCGGGCCCGGTGGACGTCCCGGCCGGCATCACGCGCGCACTCAATATTCCCGAGTGGCGCGACGGGTTCGCGGTCGTCGCGGCGGTGGCGGGGCTGTTTCCCGGCGCCACGGTGCGTTTCGCCCTCGACGGTGCGTGTCTGGCTCTGGCGGAACAGCATTCGGGTGCCCTGCGCGGACTGCGGAACGGGCTGGCGATGACCGTATCGTCGGGGATCGGCGGCGGCATCCTGGTCGACGGCCGGGTATCGGTCGGGCGCACCGGCAATGCCGGGCATATCGGTCATCTCGTGGTGCCCGGGTGGGATGTGCCGTGCGCGTGCGGCGGTTCCGGTTGCCTGGAAGCCGTGGCGAGCGGAATGTCGTCGGCGCGGTGGGCGCGGGAACAGGGCTGGACCGGCGAGACCGGCGCGGAACTCGCGCGTGACGCCCGGGCCGGCGACGCGATCGCGCGGGCCGCGCTGGCGCGGGCCGGCACCGCGCTGGGGACGGCGATCGGCTCCGCGGCCGCGCTGCTCGATGTGGACACGGTCGTGGTCGGTGGCGGTTTCGCGGAGTCGGGGGAACTGCTGTGGGCGCCGCTGCGCGCCGCGGCCGCCCGGCACGCGGGGCTGGATTTCATCCGGGGCCTCCGGGTGGAACCGTCCCGCCTCGCGGAGGGTGCGACGCTGCACGGCGCCGCCGTACTCGCGGCCGGTTTGTCCGGGTCCGCCTAGCAGGTGGTGGGCCGATGGCGGGCCCCGAGGGGTACGCACAGCCGGTACCGGGCCATGGCAGGATGGCCCGCATGACGAACACCCTCGTTTTGCTGCGCCACGGCGAGAGCGAATGGAATGCCCTGAACCTGTTCACCGGCTGGGTGGACGTGCATCTCACCGACAAGGGTGTCGCCGAGGGTAAACGGGCCGGTGAACTGCTGGCCGAGCACGGCATCCTGCCCGATATCGTCTACACCTCGCTGCTGCGCCGCGCGATCTCGACCGCGAACATCGCCCTGGACGCCGCCGAACGGCACTGGATTCCGGTGGTGCGGGACTGGCGCCTCAACGAACGCCACTACGGCGCGCTCCAGGGGAAGAACAAGGCCCAGATCCGCGACGAGTACGGCGAGGATCAGTTCATGCTGTGGCGGCGCAGCTACGACACGCCGCCGCCGCCGATCGAACTCGACGACGAGTACAGCCAGGCGGACGATCCGCGCTATGCCGATATCGAGGTACCGCGCACCGAATGCCTGCTCGATGTGGTGAACCGGATGGTCCCGTACTGGGAGTCGACCATTTCGCGAGAACTGCGCGGTGGAAAGACCGTGCTGGTCGCGGCGCACGGTAATTCGTTGCGTGCCCTGGTCAAACATCTCGATGGAATCTCCGACGAGGATATCGCCGAACTGAATATTCCCACCGGTATTCCGCTGCGCTACGAATTGGACGACGACCTGCGTCCGGTGCGGCCCCGGGAATATCTGGATCCGGAAGCCGCCGCCGCCGGCGCGGCCGCCGTCGCGAGCCAGGGCGGCAGGTAGTCCGATCGACAGCGCCGCGACCCGAATCGGGTTGCGGCGCTTTTTCGTACGCGGGCCGGCGCTACCGGGAATCGCCGGATGCTGTGACCGGAACCCGAAAACATCGATTGTCTTTGTGGCATAACACGACCCGGCGCGGAATTGTCGGGAAAGGCCTGTTGCCGGCCCGGTCGATTCTCATTACCCGCCGGTAATGCTGTGTAAGCTCTCGAACGCCCGATCAGTCCGAGAGATGGATCACGACCGATGAAGTTTGTGATACGAGCCACTGTGGCCATGGCCGCCACGGTGCTACTGGCGCCGCTGCTCGGCGGCAGTGCCGGTGCCGCGCCGGCGGTCTCCGGTCCCGACGGGGGAGCGGCGGGGGCGCAGTGGGCCGCCACCCACGACGGACCGCAGCAGTATCCCGGTATCAACATCACCTGGGATGTGCCGATCACCATGAGCGACGGCACAGTCCTGAAGGCGAATGTGTACCGCCCCGCCGACGCGGCCTCCCGGCCGATCGACACTCGGATGCCCGTACTCGTCAATATGACGCCCTATACGAAACTGGTGTCCAATCTGGTCGACCATACGGGCTCGGTACCCGGGCTGTCCGATGCGCTGGCGCAGTTGGCCCGCGATATCGATATGACCGGCACTCCGCTGTCCGGGCTGACCGATCTGACCAAGGCGCTCGGCGGCGGGGCCATGCGCAATTTCGCCGTCGATCGCCAGCTGGTGAAGAGCGGTTACGTCCAGGTGGTGGTGGACGTCCGCGGGACCGGGTTCTCCCAGGGCGTCTGGGATATGTTGCGGCAGCGCGAACAGGCCGACACGGTGGAGGTCATCGACTGGGCCGCGCGACAGCAGTGGTCGGACGGACAGGTCGGCATGACCGGCATGTCGTATTCCGGGATCAACCAGTTGCAGGCCGCCGAGAAACATCCGGCCGCGCTGAAGGCCCTGTTCCCCGTCGTGCCCGGCAGCGATCTGGCACAGGATGTGCTCATGCCCGGCGGCGGTTTCGGCTTCGCCTTCATTCCGCTGTGGATGTCGCTGATCAACGCGACCAAATGGGTACCGGATGTCCAATCGATGGTGAACGGCACCTTCGACCAGCAGTGGTTGCGGGACCGGCTGTCCTCGCCGTTCACCTACCTGGACGTATTCCTCAACGCCTACACCACGCCGCGGGTGGAGAATCTCGATCCGCGCCTGCAGGAGATGATCCGGGGCGACAGTCCCGACCGGCAGGCCTGGCTGGGCGATCCGGCGCAGATCGACGTCCCCACCTTCGTGACCGGGGGCTGGCACGACCTGTTCACCTATTCCGAGTCCCAGATCTACAACGCCATGCCGGTGCCGCCGGGTCAGAAGCAGCTGCTCATGGGCGACACTTATCACATCAACTCGGGAAGTGAATCGGGCAAACCCGGGTTGCCGCCGCGCCTGGACGTCCTGCAGCGTGCCTGGTTCGACAAATGGCTGAAAGGCATCGACAACGGTATCGATCAGTACGGTCCGGTCACTCTGCGGCAGCAGGGCGCCGGCTGGGTGACCAGGGACGGCTTCGGCGTGAGCGCACCGGCGGATCAGGCGGCCGAGTACCGGCGGATGTATCTCTCGGCGGCGCCCAGCGGTACCGGCGGGCACAGCGTGTACGACGGTTCGCTGGGGGCGGTCGCCGACAGCTCCGCCCGGTTGACGGTCGCGCCCGGACTCACCGGACTGTGCTCCAACGACAGCGGCCAGGCGACCGCGGGGGTGGTCGCGGTGATCAATGCCTGTGGCGCGGACTCCCGGATCCAGGAGTCGAACGGGTTGACCTTCACCAGTACGCCGGTGACCGAAGCGGTCGAGATCTCCGGGCCGATCGCCGTGCACCTGCAGACGGTGCAGGACGCGGCCGACGGCTACTGGTCGGTGACGGTCAACGATGTGGCGCCCGACGGGCAGTCGCGGGTGTTGTCCTCGGGCCAGCTGATGGCTTCGCTGCGGGAGATCGACGATTCCCTGAGCAGCCGGTCGGCCAACGGCGATTACACCGACCCCCGGCCGTACGTCACGATCGAGAACCGGCGGCTCACGGTGCCCGGGGAGGTGACCACACTCGATATCGCGGTGCCCGCGATCGAGGCGAAGCTGGAACCCGGGCATCGGCTGCGGGTGGACGTCTACGCCGGCAACGCGCCCAAGGGAGTGCCGCCGCTGCCGATGCTCCTCGATACCGGGCTGAAGCCGCAGCATGTGCAGCTCGACCCGAATCGGCCGAGCTTCGTGAACCTGCCGGTGCGTGGTAACCCCGGTTGGTGAGCGGCCGCCGGCCCCGCCTTCGACACGAACCCCGTTGTGTCCCAGACGCAATGGGGTTCGTCGGCATTTCCGGGCCGGGAACACGCCCGGGAAGATCGAAACCTGTTCCCTGCCGAACAACGCGTAAACGCCCGGCGAACGATGACGTAATCGCCCGTGACCTGCGCGAAACTTCACCGACCCCGGGTTTGTTTACGCGTCGTCGACCGTACGATTCTTGATGTGAGCGTTCCCCAGGCCGTACTGCTGGCAGTCCTGGCGGCTGTTGTCGGACTGGCCGTCGGTGGACTCGTCATCCCCTACATGAACGCTCGGCAGGCACAGCGCCGGCAAGCCGACTCCGGTCTCACGATGTCGCAGGTTCTCGATCTGATCGTGCTGGCCTCGGAAAGCGGTATCGCCGTGGTGGACGAGTACCGCGATGTCGTACTGGTCAATCCGCGCGCCGAAGAACTCGGCCTGGTGCGCAACCGGCTGCTCGACGAGCGGGCGTGGGCGGCGGTGGAGAAGGTCCTGGCGACCGGTGAAACGGCGGAGTTCGACCTCACGGCCGATAAACCGACACCCGGCCGGGGCCGGATCGCGGTCCGCGGCCTCGCGCGGCCGCTGTCCCCGGAGGAGACCAGCTTCACGGTGCTCTTCGCCGACGACGATTCCGAGCAGGCCCGGATGGAGGCGACCCGCCGCGATTTCGTCGCCAATGTGAGCCATGAGCTCAAGACCCCCGTGGGGGCGATGAGTCTGCTGGCCGAGGCTCTGCTGGAGACCGCGGACGATCCCGACGCGGTCCGGCATTTCGGTCAGCGCGTGCTGGCCGAATCCAGCCGCCTCGGGAAGATGGTCACCGAACTGATCGCGCTGTCGCGGCTCCAAGGGGCCGAGAAACTCCCCGAACTCGAGGTCGTCGACGTCGACACGGTGGTCAACCAGGCGGTGGACCGGTCGCGGACCGCGGCCGAGGCCGCCGGAATCACGGTCAGCACCGACCGGCCCAGCGGGCTCGAGGTGCTCGGCGACGAGACGCTGCTGATCACCGCGCTCTCGAATCTGGTCGAGAACGCCATCGCCTACTCGCCGCGCGGCTCCCATGTATCGGTGAGCCGGTCGGTCCGCGGCTCCTACGTGGCGATGGCCGTGACCGACCGCGGCATCGGTATCGCCAAGGACGATCAGGAGCGGGTCTTCGAACGCTTCTTCCGTTCCGACAAGGCGCGCTCCCGCGCGACCGGCGGTACCGGACTCGGCCTGGCTATCGTGAAACACGTGGCCGCCAACCACAACGGTGAGATCACCCTGTGGAGCAAACTCGGCACCGGCTCGACATTCACGCTGCGCATACCCGCGCATCAGGAGGCCGACGGCACTGCCGCCGCCGGTCCGCCCGTGCTGACCAAAAGAGAAACCAGCCCGCGCCCCTCGGGTCCGGGCCGAACGAACGGTGTGGAGGCACGCAGATGACCAGTGTGTTGATCGTCGAGGACGAGGAGTCGCTGGCCGATCCACTCGCCTTCCTGCTGCGCAAGGAAGGTTTCGAGGTCACGGTCGTGGGAGACGGTCCCTCGGCGCTCGCCGAATTCGATCGCTCCGGTGCCGATATCGTCCTGCTCGACCTGATGCTGCCCGGGATGAGCGGCACCGACGTCTGCAAACAGCTGCGTACCCGCAGCGGGGTGCCGGTCATCATGGTGACCGCCCGCGACAGCGAGATCGACAAAGTGGTGGGGCTCGAACTCGGGGCCGACGACTACGTCACCAAGCCCTACTCGGCGCGGGAGCTGATCGCCCGGATCCGGGCCGTGCTGCGCCGCGGCGCCGGTGACGAACTGGACTCGGGCAGCGAGAACGGTGTCCTGGAGGCGGGTCCGGTACGGATGGACGTGGACCGGCACACGGTGCTGGTGAACGGCAAACCGGTGACGCTGCCGCTGAAAGAATTCGACCTGCTCGAATATCTGCTCCGCAATTCGGGCCGGGTGCTGACCCGCGGCCAGCTCATCGACCGGGTGTGGGGCGCGGACTATGTCGGCGACACCAAAACCCTCGATGTGCACGTGAAACGGCTGCGGTCGAAGATCGAGGCCGATCCGGCCCGGCCCGAACACCTGGTTACCGTGCGCGGGCTGGGATACAAACTCGAGGCCTGACCGCGCGGTTCAGGGGAAATAGATCCAGACCTCGCCCACCGGCGTATCGCTACGGTGCAGCGGAGCCCAGCCCAGGCCGTCCTCTTGGGCGCAGTCGTGGAACGGCACCGCTGCCCCGTCGCCGCGGCAGACGATACTGCGCCGGGTGCCGTGCGGGCTGAGTACGAGATGTCTGCCCGCGTCCCGGGCCGCCAGCGCGTTCGGATCACCGAGTGGGACGAACTCGGCGGTCCGCTCGGTGAACTGCTGCGGGTCGGCCGCGGGCCGGGCGCCTGCGCTGCCGGCCGCCGCCGCGCAGGCGAGGCCGATGATCATCAGCGCCGCCGTACCGGCCGGCCATCGCGCCCAGAGGCTCCGCGCCATGCTGTGCTCCCGTTATCGCAGGTCGAGTCCGAGTATTCGAGTGGGGCGTACCGCCCGGCCGTTTTCCTTGGCCCGAGCCTTGCGCCGCGCCCGGGTGGTCGCGGGATGCTCCGCGCCGACCCCGGACCCCGGACGGCTCTGCAACTGCCGTTCGAGTTCTCGGTAGGCGGGCTCGCCGATCAGTTCGATCAGTTCGGCGCGGTAGGTCTGCCAGACCGGCCGTTCCCCGATATGGGCATCGGGCGACCCGGAACAGTACCAGTCCAGATCCACCCCGCCCGGGCCCCAGCCGCGCCGGTCGTACTCGGTGATGACGGTCCGCAGGATCTGCACACCGTCGGGCCGGTCCACCCATTCCTGGGTTCGGCGGATGGGTAGCTGCCAGCACACATCCGGTTTCACGGTATGTGGTTCCAGGCCCCGGCGCCCGGCCATGACATGCAGGGCGCACCCCGGGCCGCCGGCGAAATCCGGCCGGTTCTGGAAGATGCAGGCCCCGTCGACCCGGCGGGTACGCTCGGCGGGCTCACCGTCGAGCTCGTCGGTTTCCAGATAGGTCTTGCGGCTGATCTTGCCGTGTTCGTCGCGCGCCTCGTCCATCAGCTGCCAGTCCTCGGCGGTCAGCATCTTCACCGCCCGGCGCAGCCGTTTGCGATCGTCGGAGTCGGACAGGAACGCGCCGTGTGTGCAGCACCCCGCGTCCGGCATATCGGCCAGGATGCCCTGGCAGGCGGGGGTGCCGAACACGCAGGTCCAATGAGAGGTCAGCCAGGTGAGATCGGCCGCGATCAGATGTTCGTCGTCGGCGGGGTCGACGAACTCGAGCCACTCGCGCGGGAAGTCGAGTGGTACTTCCCGGCTCGGTCGCATCTTCGGCATCGGAAGATCGGTCGGAGCGGGGACGGAGTCGTTCGCGGCAGCGTCTGACGTCACAACCCTCAACGCTAACACCACAACCGGGTCGCCTGGTGTTCAGGTACACCAAGTAACGTGTCCGTGTGCGTCTAGGTGTCCTCGATGTCGGAAGCAACACCGTTCACCTGCTGGTGGTGGACGCGCATCGGGGTGGCCATCCCATGCCGATGAGCTCCACGAAGGAGTCGTTGCGGCTGTCGGAGAACATGGACGACCGGGGCCGGATCACCGCGGCCGGTGCCCAGAAACTGGTCGATACGGTGGCCGATCTGGCGAATCTCGCCGCCACGTCGGGATGCGCGGAACTGATGGCGTTCGCGACCTCCGCGGTACGCGAGGCCACCAACTCCGAGGAGGTCCTGGGCCGGGTGCGCGCGGAGACCGGGGTGGACCTGCGGGTGCTGGCCGGGGTGGACGAGGCCCGGCTGACCTTCCTGGCGGTACGCCGCTGGTACGGCTGGAGCGCGGGCCGGATCATCAACCTCGATATCGGCGGCGGCTCCCTCGAGGTGAGCAGCGGCGTGGACGAGGAACCGGAGGTGGCGCTGTCGCTGCAGCTGGGGGCCGGCCGGCTGACCCGCAAATGGTTACCGGAGGATCCGCCGAGCAAACGGCGCATCGGCATCCTCCGCGATTGGCTCGCCGCCGAGATGGTGGATCCGGCCAAACAGCTCGCCGAAGCGGGTAAGCCCGATCTGGCGGTGGGCACCTCCAAAACCTTCCGTTCGCTGGCCCGGCTCACCGGCGCGGCACCT
The DNA here is from genome assembly GCF_001618425.1 of Nocardia fusca NBRC 14340. Taxonomy (GTDB): domain Bacteria; phylum Actinomycetota; class Actinomycetes; order Mycobacteriales; family Mycobacteriaceae; genus Nocardia; species Nocardia fusca. The sequence goes on along the minus strand of NZ_BDCU01000044.1, from coordinate 3,064 downwards.
TCGGGCGCCGGTCCCCGGGTCCGCCGGACACTGACCGGTTCGAGCCTGCGCCAGCTGATCGCGTTCATCTCCCGGATGACCGCCGCCGATCGTGCCGAACTGGAAGGCGTCAGCGCCGACCGGTCCCAGCAATTGGTAGCGGGAGCGCTCGTGGCCGAGGCCGCCATGCGCGCGCTTTCCCTGGATACGCTGGAAATTTGTCCGTGGGCGCTGCGCGAAGGGCTGATCCTGCGCAAACTGGATACCGATATGGATGGTGGACCACTGACAACGAACACGCCGAACGCGGCCGCCGGAAACGGTTCGACACCCGGCGCTGCGACGTCGGCGGGCCCGATCGAAACGGTGCCTTCATGAGCAGGAACTCCAATCAACTGTCGGTAGCCGAACTGCTGGCCCGCAACGGCGCGCAGCCGGCCTCCGGCGGCGGCCGGCGACGGCGCGGCGGGCGCGGGCTCTCGGTCGACGACCTGTCCGGTGATATACCGGTCGTCGAACGCAACGGCTCGGCCCATGCGGCTCCCGACGAGGCCGACGAGGAGTACTCCGCCGCCGAGGTGGGCGATCCGGCCGGCAACGGCTTCGATGCGCAGGGTTATGGGGGCGAGCAGGTTTCGTATGCCGCTCCGGATCCGAACAACTCGCCGATGTCGGGCCCGATCACCGTCTACAACCCGCTGGAGCCGTATGCGCCGGGCCCCGCTGCGGACGGCGCCCCCGCGCGGCTGGGTGATCCGGCCCCCTACGCGAGCGACCGGGAGCAGTTCCCGTCCGCGGAGGAGGCCCCGCGCCGTGGCGGTCGCCGGCGCCGCGCGGAACCGGACGACGATTTCGCCGCTTTCGCGGACGACCCGGGCGTCGGGGCCCAGCCGAATCAGTCCTGGGAGACCGGTCCGCCGACGCCCGGCGGCGGGCGGGCCGCGCGCCGGCGCGCCGCGGAAGCCGCCGAAGCCGCGGCCGCGGCGGAGCCCGTCGCGCCCGCCGAGCCGGAGGCTCCCGCGGATTACGGTCTTCCACCCGGCCCCGGTGATTTCGGCCGGTCGCCCGCTCCGGACTTCGGCGGGCCGGACCCCGGCCCGCCCTGGCCGGGGCAGGGCTTCGACGGCCCGCCTCGGCTGGGGCCGCCCGGTGCCGCCCCGCCGACCGAGGCGTGGCCGGCGCCGGAACCGCCGGCCGGCGATCCGCGGCCCAAGCTGGAGCGCCGCCGTCGCGGGGCGCGGCCGCTGCCGGAGCCCGCTCCGTTTCCGGAATCGTCCGACCAGCCGAACGGGGACCAGACCACCGTCGTATGGTCGCCGGCCGAGCAGGGCATGCGGTTGCGCGCCGGACTGCAGGGGCTGGAGACGCCGCCGCACGACGCGCCCGACTTCGGTGGCCCGGGTGCCCGCAACGGCCGGTCGGCCGGGCCGATGCTCCCGCCGCCCGGCCCGGACCAGGGTTTCGGCCCCGGCCAGCGCTTCGGCACCGATCCGGGTTTCGCCCCCGATCCGGGTTATGGTCCCGATCAGGGTTTCGGCTCCGACCCCCGATTCGACCCGGACCCCGGCTTCGCGAAGACGGATATCTTCGCCACCGATGTACACGGTCCCATGCGTCCGCTTTCCCCCACCTCGGGCGAGCAATACGAAACAGGTGAATTCGAACCGGATTTCGATCCGGACGCCGACGATTACGACGACCCCGAGGACACCGCCGGTGAGAACCGCCTGGGCCGTGCTCGTTCGGCGCTGAGCGGAAAATTCGGTGCCGCCGGGGACAAATTCGCCGCGACCAAGGCGAAATTCGGGGCAGGAGCGCGGCGCACGGACCGCGAGACCACCGAGGATCCACGAAAACAATGGATCGTGCTCGGCGCGCAGAGTGTGGGCGCGGCGATCGGCGGGATGCTGGCGTTCAAGGGTTTCGAGATGCTGTGGGAGGGACAGCCGCTCGTCGCGCTCGCGCTGGCGGTCGTGGTGATCCTGGGTCTGGTCGCGCTGGTGCGGATCCTGCGGCGCGGCGACGATATGTTCAGTACCGTGATCGCTGTGGTCGTCGGTGTGTTCGTCACACTGGGTCCGCTGGCATTTCTACTCAGTACGGGCTGAGCGAGGCAGCAATGGCACGCAATTCCCCCGCGGGCGGCCCACGGGACGACGGGCAGCGCCGCGGTATCAAGGTGGGGCTGTCGACGGCTTCGGTCTATCCGCAGAACACCGAGGCCGCCTTCCGCTATGCGGCCGAACTGGGTTACGACGGTGTCGAATTGATGGTCTGGGCCGAACCGGCCAGCCAGAGCATCACCACCGTGCGCGGTTACGCGCGCAAATACTCGGTGCCGGTACTCGCGGTGCACGCGCCCTGTCTGCTCATCTCGCAGCGTGTCTGGGGCGCCGACCCGGTGGCGAAACTGGAACGCAGTGTGCGCACGGCCGAGGCCCTGGGCGCCGATACCGTGGTGGTGCATCCCCCGTTCCGCTGGCAACGCCGCTATTCCGAAGGCTTCGCCGACCAGGTGAGCGAACTCGAAGAGGGCAGTTCGGTGGCCGTCGCGGTCGAGAACATGTTCCCCATGCGGGCCGACCGGCTCTTCGCCCGCCGCGCCCGCGATATCCAACGTCTGGAACGCCGTGGCGGCCCCGGTCTGTCACTCACCGCGTTCAGCCCCGGCTACGATCCCACCGAGATCGGATTCCGCCACTACACCCTCGACCTGTCGCATACCGCCACCGCCGGCACCGACCCGCTGGCACTGGTCGCGCGAATGGGCCGGGGCCTGAGCCATCTGCATCTGGCCGACGGCCGCGGCGCCGCCCACGACGAACATCTGGTTCCCGGCGCGGGAACCCAGCCGTGCGCGGCGGTGTGCGCCATGCTGGTCCGCAACGGGTTCACCGGCCACGCCGTGGCCGAGATCAACACCCAGGACGCCCGCACGACCGCGGCCCGCGCGGACATGCTGGACCGCACGCTCGCGTTCGCGCGGACCCACCTGAATCCGGCGCTCAGCTCCCACCCCGGTCCCAGCCCGATCGAGAGCCGTTGATCTGTGTTTGTTTGCGCGCCTGCGGCGCGCGGGTCGGGG
>NZ_BDCU01000043.1 GCF_001618425.1 Nocardia fusca NBRC 14340 | reverse complement strand
ACCACCGAGGCCGACCATCCGGAGCAACAGAAGGTTGCATGCTGGCGTGCGCCTCGACCAACCTGGAAAGGCTCACATCACTGTCAGTGCTCAATGGTCACCGATCTATGGACGGACCTGCAGCACAGTTCACAGCGCTGTGAGTGCTCGATGATCGCCGGTCTCCGGACGGCCGACCGCACGCGCCCCTACCGATCCGCCTGTACGCGGGTGAGTCTGCTGTACGAAGATTGACCGGCAGTATGCACCCGCGGAACGGTTACCGGGCCGAGGAGAAGGAGTACCGATGACGACGGAGACGGAACTGCACGCCGAGCTGGGTTCGGCGTCCACCGACGCCCCGTTCCGCCGGGTGTGTTCCCTGACCGAGCTCGCCGCCGACGAACCGGGTGACGGGCGCTATCGCGGCGTCATCGACGATATCTGGACGATCGGCCCGAAGGTGCACGGCGGGACCATGGTCGCCGGTTCGGCGGCGGCCGCGAGTCGCTGGCTGCGCACCGTGGAGCCGGAGCGCGCGACCATGGCCCCGCTGTCGGGGAGCACCGATTTCCTCGGCGCCCCGGAGCCGGGCGAGGTGCTCTACGACGTGACGATCCGCAAGGTGGGCCGCCAGATCTGCCTGGTGGACGTGACGCTGGTGCAGCGCGGCCGGCCGCTGGTCCGTACCGCGTTCACCTTCGGTCATCTGGACGGTCCGGAGCGGCCGCCGCTGTACTCCCCGGAGCACACCGATCTGCCGGTGGAACCGACCGCGGACGCCATCGGCTATGAGCCGGGGTCGTCGATGGGCCGGATCGTGCACGTGGCCCGGGGCATGGACGCCTTCTTGGACCGGGAGTGGGCGCCGTTCATCGACAACGCCCACGGCGAACCCCGCTTGCGGATGTGGCTGCGCCCGCGACCGGCCGATCAGGCCGATCCCGAGATCGCGTCCTATATCGCGATGATGGCGGCCGATATGTGCCCGCCGGTCCCCACCAATCTCGGCTATTTCGGCTGGTCGCCGACCGTGCAGATGACCACCTATCTCCGGCGGCGCCCCGCGCCCGGCTGGTTGCGCGTCATCGCCACCACGCATGAGGTCGGCGGTGGGATATTCGATTCCGACCAGATCGTGGTCGACTCCACGGGTGCCCTGGTCGCCCAGAGTCGCCAGTTGGCCCTGCTGCCCTCTCCGAAGAGGTGATTACGGGGCCCCGGGCCCCGCTGCCGAGAGCATGCCAAGAACAATGGCGCCCATGACACGAATTGCGGTGATCGGTGGCGGCCGGATCGGGGAGGCCCTCATTGCCGGCCTGCTGGAGGCCGGACGGGCCGTCAAGGACTTGGTGGTGGTCGAAACCCACACCGACCGGGCCGAACTGCTCGCGGACCGGTTCGGGGTGCGCGTGACCGACGCGGTCGACGATGCCGCGGTGGGTGCCGATCTGCTGGTGGTCGCGGTGAAACCGGGCGATGTGGATGCCGTGCTCACCGAACTCGGTAAGGCCGACCTGGGCGGCGACCGTGATCAGATCCTGGTCTCGCTGGCGGCCGGGGTGCCGACGGCGCGGCTGGAGGCCAAACTACCCGCGGGATTCCCCGTGGTGCGGGTCATGCCGAACACCCCCATGCTGGTCGGCGAGGGGATGAGCGTGCTGGCCGGCGGCCGCTACGCCAAGGCCGAGCAGCTGGAGCTGGTCACCGAGCTGCTGAGTTCGGTGGGGCAGGTGTGCGTGGTCGCCGAATCGCAGATGGACGCGGTGACCGCGGTGTCGGGTTCCGGACCGGCGTATTTCTTCCTGGTCGTCGAGGCGATGGTCGAGGCGGGTGTCGGGCTGGGCCTGACCCGCGATGTCTCGACGCAGCTTGTCACCCAGACGATGCTCGGTTCGGCGGCCATGCTCGCGGAGTCGGGGCAGAGCGCGGTCGATCTGCGCGCGGCGGTCACCTCTCCGGCCGGGACCACCGCGGCGGCGGTGCGCGAACTCGAGCGCGCGGGTCTGCGGTCGGCGTTCCTGGAGGCGCTGCACGCGGCCAAACAGCGTTCCGCCGAACAGGGCGCGACCACGGAATGACCTCCTGACCCCCAGCGTATGAACCTGATTTCTCACTCCCGTCGCAGTAATCCCACTGGTCCCGCTAAGCTTCAAGGAGCACGTGCGTGTCTGTTCCGCTGGTGGGGAAGCCGGCGGCGCGGACGTGCCGGAGGTCAGTGGTGCGATGATGTCTTCGAACAAGATGTCCGCTAACAGCGGCGGTGGTTCGTCGCCAGGACAATCAATACTCGGTGGTGGTACGCAATTCCTCACCGTCGCCGAGGTGGCGAATTTGATGAGAGTTTCCAAGATGACGGTGTACCGGCTGGTGCACTCGGGAGAGCTACCGGCGGTTCGTGTCGGGAGATCTTTCCGGGTGCACGCCAAGGCGGTGCACGATTATCTGGAAACGTCCTATTTCGATGCCGGGTGAAGGCGGTTACCGGCCCGCGGGAGCGGGCCGGTAACATCAACGCTCGCTGTGTTGGATCGGCGGCGCGCTGCCTGCTTTCGTGGCCGCGCGGGGCCGCCGCCTCCAGGGCTGAGATTCAGCCGCGAGCAACCGGGCATACGACCGGACAGTTGACGTAAGCGAGCGCGAGACGCGCCGAGGAGAGAACGCGAGGACGCCCTATGGGTTCTGTGATCAAGAAGCGCCGCAAGCGCATGTCGAAGAAGAAGCACCGCAAGCTGCTTCGTCGTACCCGCGTGCAGCGGCGCAAACTCGGCAAGTAAGCGCAACCGCGCAACGTCCTCGGCGGAACCCGCTACCATTCGGTAGCGGGTTTCGTCGCGTTTCCATCAACTGAAATCGGGGTTAGGTCCCCGTTAAGAGGCCGGTGGTGACTGCGCCGGTCGTTAGGCTGGTAGTCGGAACTATTGAGCGGGGGCTCGATGCTCGAGGTGGAACGGTCCGGTGCAGATGGACACTGAAGCGAACGGCAGCTACAAGCCCAAGGTCGTACTGGTGACCGGCGCCAGCCGGTACTTCGGCGGCAATGTCGTGTGCCGGCTCGTTTCCGACCCCGGGATCGAGCGGGTCGTCGCGGTCGACGTACTCACCCCCGCGCCGCCGCTGCGCCGCCGGATGGGGCGCGCCGAATTCGTGCGTGCCGATATCCGGAACCCGTTGATCCGCAAAGTCATCGAGCGTTACCAGGTCGATACCGTGGTGCATACCGCGGTGCTGTCACACCCGCCTTCGGGCGGCGGCCGGGCCGCGATGAAGGATATGAACGTTCTCGGGGCGATGCAGCTGTTCGCCGTCTGCCAGAAATCGCCGACCGTGCGCCGGGTGGTGTCACGTTCCACTTCCGGGGTATACGGGGGAAGTGCCAAGGATCCAGCGCAGTTCACGGAGGAAATGAGCGCGCGCAGGCCACCCTCGGGCTGGTTCGCCCGGGACATGATCGAGATCGAGGGCTTCGCCCGCGGTCTGGCCCGGCGCCGCCCCGATATCACCGTGCTCACCCTGCGCCTGGCGCCGATGGTGGGACCGAATCTGGGCGCCCGGGCGGGGCAACTGCTGCGTTCTCCGATCACCCCGACCGTGTTCGGCCGAGACGCGCGTATGCAGTTCCTCCACGAGGAAGACGCGGTCGCCGCCTTGGTTCACGCCGTCCGGTCCGGTCCGGGCGGCACCTTCAATGTGGCCGGTGACGGCGCCCTCGCGCTTTCCCAGGCGGTCCGGCGTTCCGGTCGGGTCGCAGTGCCGGTACCCTGGTCGGTGTTCCGCACCGTCGGCCGGACGCTGATGAGTCCGGTGATGCGTGACTTCAGTTCCGAGCAGCTCGATTACTTTCTCTTCGGTTGTGGTCTGGACACGACGCGTATGCGCGGCGAACTCGGTTTCGAGCCGCGCTGGACGACGGTACAGGCGTTCGACGACTTCATCGGGGGCGCAGCGTCGCGGCCCGTGGTCGATCCAGCGTGGATCGACGCCGCAGAAAACAAACTGCTCGGCCTCATCAAGGCCGGTACGGGAGCACATACATGAATGACGTCGCCAAAGTCATCAGACTGCAGGACCTCGCTACCGTGCCGCGGCCACGGCCCGCGACACGTAACTGGACCGGTTCTGCCGACCGGTCGGTGACCTCGCTGACCGACCGTCTCACCCCGCCCACACCCACCGCGCCGCGCTCGGTCACCGATCTGATGCGCGACGCCCTCGGCAGGCAGATCGGGCGTACCGCCGAATTCGCCCGGCGCCGGCTCACCGGCGACTACCAGGTCGACGAATTCGGTTTCGACGAGCACCTACTCGAATCGGTACTGCTGCCGGCCCTGCGCCCGCTGGCCGACAAATGGTTCCGGGTGCAGACCAGCGGTATGGAGAACGTCCCCGAGGTCGGTGGTGCCCTGATCGTGGCCAACCACGCCGGCACGGTGCCCATCGACGGGCTCATGCTGCAACTCGCGGTACACGACCACCACGCCAAACAGCGTGCCCTGCGCCTGCTGGCCGCCGATCTGGTGTTCGAGATGCCCATGCTGGGCACCCTGGCCCGTAAAGCCGGCCACACCCTGGCCTGCCGCCCCGACGCCGAACGGCTGCTGAGCGCCGGCGAACTCACCGGTGTGTTCCCCGAAGGTTTCAAGGGTGTCGGCAAGAAGTACGCCGACCGGTACAAACTGCAGCGATTCGGGCGCGGCGGATTCGTCGCCGCGGCGGTCCGCGCCGGAGTACCGATCATCCCGTGCTCGATCGTGGGGTCCGAAGAGATCTATCCGAAAATCGCCGATATCAAGCCGCTGGCCCGGCTCCTCGGCCTGCCCTACTTCCCGGTGACCCCCACGTTCCCGCATCTGGGCCCGCTGGGCGCGGTCCCGCTGCCCTCGAAGTGGTACATCGAGTTCGGTACCCCGATCAGCACCACCGAGTACCAGGCCGAGGACGCCGACGACCCCATGCTCATGTTCGAGGTCACCGACCAGGTCCGCGAAACGATCCAGCAGACCCTCTACAAACTGCTGGTCAGACGCCGCAACGCCTTCATGGGGTGAGTCGGTGGGTGGCCTGGTCGGCCATCCACCTTCACTGTGCGCTCTTGCGGCGGGTGACCGCGGCGGCGACCGCCCCGCCCGCGGCGCCCAGCGCGAGGGCGGTGGGTACGCCGATCTTGGCGGCTTTTCGGCCGGTGCGGAAATCGCGGATCTCCCAGCCGCGGGCCTTGGCGACCTCGCGGAGATCGGAATCCGGGTTGATCGCCACCGCGGTGCCGGTGAGCGACAGCATGGGCACATCGTTGTGGCTGTCGGAGTAGGCGGTGCACCGTTTGAGGTTGAGGCCCTCGCGGATGGCCAGGGCCCGGACGGCGTGCGCCTTACCGAGGCCGTGCAGGATATCGCCGACCAGACGGCCGGTGAATTTTCCATCGACACTTTCGGCCACGGTGCCCAGGGCTCCGGTCAAGCCGAGGCGTTTGGCGATCACCTGCGCGAGTTCGACGGGGGTGGCGGTCACCAGCCACACCTGCTGACCGGCGTCGAGGTGCATCTGTGCCAGCGCGCGGGTGCCGGGCCAGATCTTGTCGGCGATGATCTCGTCGTAGATTTCCTCGCCGAGTGCCGCGAGTTCGGCGGTGGACCGCCCGGCGATGAATTCCAGCGCCTTCTCTTTACCGGTGGCCATATCGGTGCTGCTCTCTTTGCCGGTGATCCGGAACTTCACCTGCTTCCACGCGATATCGACCAGGTCGGCACTGCGAAAGTATTTGCGCGCGGCCAGGCCTCGGGCGAAATGCACGATCGAGGCGCCCTGCACCATGGTGTTGTCCACGTCGAAAAAAGCCGCCGCGGTGAGGTCGCGCGGGACCTCCGGCGGGGCGCCGACGGCCGCCCGCTCGGCGTCCTGCAGGGCCAGTGCGGCATCCGCGCTGGCCTCACCGGCGACATTGGCGCGGACCTCCTCTTCGCTGGGCCCGAACGGGCTGCGCGAAATACGCGCCAGCTGCTCGGACAGGCCCTGTCCGAGCGGGCCCAGATTCCATCGGACCGGAAGTTCCCCGAACCGGCCCGCGATGAACCCGGATTTCCCCACCTTCGATCGTTCCGGCACCAGTACCTCCGCCTGTTCGCGCGAATCACGTCCACAGTAACCGGACGGCTGCCCCGAGACGCACTACAGCCCGCCGCGTCCGGTCCGCGGCGGGTTGAATAGCGTCATGACGAACTCGACGACGCACGAGGTGACCCTGCTGACCCGCGCCGGCTGCGGTCTGTGCGAGCGGGCCCTGGAACAGCTGCGGGCGATCTGCGCGGAATTCGGTATCGAGGTCGGCAGCGTGGATGTGGATGCGGTCGCCGGCACCGACCCCGGACTGCGCGCCGAATACGGTGACCGGCTGCCGGTGGTGCTGCTCGACGGCCGGGAACACAGTTATTTCGATGTGGACGCGACCCGGTTGCGGGCCGATCTGAATCGTTGACAGTGTCCGAATTCCGGCCGGGGATCGTACAAGGTCGGGTCGCGACACAAAATGAGGCGAATTTCACCGACTTTGTGCATGGGTTCACAAGCAGTTACGGTGGTGGCACGCGAACCGCAGGCCGGGGCGAGTATCCGGCCGCCGGTAGCAGGTGAATCAACCCATATCCGACCCCGTCATCGGCGCATGGACCGCAACGGAGGTCGCCGAGCACCCGGGCCGCTTCGGCCCGGACGAGGAGCCAGGACGTGACAGAGCACCATGAGACGCGCGACGTCTCCGGCGATGCTCCCAACGTCACCACCCGCACACTGCAGAAGGGCATCCCCCAGGCTACGGTGGCGCGGCTGGCCACCTATCTCCGGGTGCTCGCCCTGCTGACCGATGACGGTGTGGCCATCGTATCCAGTGAGGAACTGGCTGTCGCGGCGGGTGTCAATTCCGCCAAGCTGCGTAAGGACCTGTCCTTCCTGGGCCCCAACGGGGTTCGCGGTGTGGGCTACGACGTGGCGCGGCTGCGGGCCCGGATCGAAGATGTGCTCGGGCTGTCCGGTGGGCATCGGGTGATCCTGGTCGGCGCCGGCAATCTCGGCCGCGCGCTGGTCGGCTACCGCGGGTTCCGGCGCCGCGGCTTCGCGGTGGTCGGGGTCTTCGACAACGACCCCGAGGTGATCGGCCGCGAGGTCGAGGGCCTGCGGGTACGTGACGCGGCCGGCCTCACCGACGGTATCGCGGTACTGCGCCCGACCATCGCGGTGATCGCGGTGCCCGACGACGCCGCCCAGCAGGTATGCGACGAACTGGTCGCCGCCGGGGTGCAGTCCATCCTGAGTTTCGCGCTGTGCCCGCTGACCGCACCGCCGGGCGTCGAGTTACGCCGGGTGGATCTGGCGGTGGAGATGCAGATGCTCTCGTTCGAGCGGGTCCGCAACGCCGACCCGGAGGAGCCTGCCACCGGCCCGGGCGACGGCGTGGACACCGCGGATGTGGCGGAGAACGCGCCCCGAGCGGCAAACGATCCCACCGCGGGCGGCGTTGCAACCGGTAGTGCCGTGCCGTCCGCTCACCCGCTGAACGGCTCCGGCCGGATCGCTCGCCGGATGCCCGCGCATTCGACGCCGGGCTCCGCCGGGCTGTCCCACTGTGCGGCGCAGGCCGCCCAGACGACCTCGCATACGGCAACGGAGCCAACCAGCAAGGGATCGGTGGTCACACCATGAGCGTTCTTCTCGTCGGGATCTCACATCGCAGCGCGCCCGTGGCGATGTTGGAGAAGGTGGCGATCACCGATGCCGATCGGCCCAAGTTGATCGACCGCATGCTGGCCTCCAGCCATATCTCCGAAGCCATGATCGTCTCCACCTGCAACCGGGTGGAGATCTACGCAGTGGTCGACGCGTTCCACGGCGGGCTGGCCGATGTCGGTGAGCTGCTGACCGCCCATTCCGGGCTGCCGATGCCGGAACTGACCCGCCACGCCTACGTGCGCTACAGCGAGGCCGCCGCCGAGCATCTCTTCGCCGTGGCCAGCGGCCTGGATTCGATGGTGGTCGGCGAGCAGCAGGTACTCAGCCAGATCCGCAGCGCCTACACCACCGCCGACGCCCAGCAGGCCGTCGGCCGGACACTGCACGAACTCTCCCAGCAGGCGCTGCGCGTCGGTAAGCGGGTGCACTCGGAAACCGGCATCGACCGGGCCGGCGCCTCGGTGGTGTCGGTGGCCTTGGATCGGGCGACCACGGTTCTCGGACCGCTGGCCGGTCGTACGGCGGCGGTGATCGGCGCCGGCGCCATGGGCGGTCTGTCGGTCGCGCATCTGGCCCGCGCCGGGATCGGGCGGATCCTCGTGGTCAACCGCACCATCGAACGCGCGCAGCGGCTCGCCGCGACCGCGGAGTCGCACGGCGTGGCGGCGCAGGCCTATGAACTGTCCCGGCTCGCCGACGCGCTGGCGGGGGCCGATGTGGTGGTCACCTGCACCGGCGCGGTGGGGGCGGTGGTCACTCTGGCCGATGCGCACAATGCGCTGTCGGACCCCGATCGCGGGCTGGGCCGCCCGCTGGTGTTCTGCGATCTGGGCCTACCCCGGGATGTGGACCACGCGGTGGCGGGGCTGCCCGGTGTCACGGTGATCGATATCGAGACTCTGCAGCACGACCCGGCCGCCGGTGCCGCGGCCGGCGATACCGCCGCCGCGCGCGCCATCGTCGCCGAGGAACTGGCCAAATACCTGGCCGGACAGCGTATGGCCGAGGTCACGCCGACCGTCGCCGCGCTGCGCCAGCGCGCCGCCGAGGTGGTGGAGGCCGAACTGCTGCGGTTGGATTCGCGGCTGCCGCGGCTGGCCGACCCCGAACGTGACGAGGTGGCCCGCACCGTGCGGCGGGTGGTGGACAAACTGCTGCACGCGCCGACGGTGCGGGTCAAACAACTGGCCAGCACCCCCGGCGGCGACAGCTACGCCGAAGCGCTGCGCGAACTGTTCGAACTGACACCCGGATCGGCCCAGGCGGTCGCTGCGCCCATGGAGATCAGCCGAGCCGAACACAACGGCGCCGGCTGGATGGGACTGGACGGCGAAGTAGCCCTGGCCGACGATTTCACACCCGGCGGCCACGACGAGGAACAGGAGCAGTCGACATGACCATCCTGCAGGGCTCGGACGCGGCAGCGGTCGCGGGCGCCGGGGGGCCCGGAGTGGGCCGGCGCCCGTGGCGGATCGGCACCCGCGGCAGTCTGCTCGCGCGTACCCAGGCCGGTGATGTGCGGGACGCACTGATCGCGGCCGGGCAGCCGGCGGAGCTGGTGATCGTGGAAACACCGGGCGATCTGTCCGCCGACCCGGTCCAGGAGATCGGGGTGGGCGTGTTCACCAGCGCGCTGCGCGCCGAACTCGCCGCCGGGAACATCGATATCGCGGTGCACTCGTACAAGGACCTACCCACCGCCGCCGACGACCGTTTCGCGCTCGCCGCGGTCCCGCCGCGCCAGGACCCGCGCGACGCGCTCGTCGCCCGCGACGGCCTGGTGCTGGGTGAGCTACCGCCGGGCGCGACGGTCGGCACCTCCGCGCCGCGCCGGGTGGCGCAGCTGCTGGCACTGGGCTTGGGCCTGGAGATCCGGCCGCTGCGCGGCAACCTCGACACCCGGCTGCGTCAGGTCGCCGAAGGCGAACTGGACGCCGTCGTGGTCGCCCGCGCCGGGTTGGCCCGGATCGGCCGGCTGGACGCCGTCACCGAAGCGCTGGAACCCGTGCAGATGCTGCCGGCCCCCGCACAGGGTGCGCTGGCCGTCGAATGCCGCACCGCCGATACAGATTTGATCGAGCTGCTCGCCGTCCTCGATGACGCCGCCACCAGAACGGCCGTCACCGCGGAACGAGCACTGCTCGCCGAACTCGAGGCGGGCTGCACCGCGCCCGTCGGAGCGATCGCCGAAATCGTCGAATCTCTGGACGACGACGGGCGCATCGTCGAGGAACTCTCGCTGCGCGGCTGTGCCGCCGCGTTCGACGGTTCCGATGTGATACGGGCCTCGGCGGTGGGTGCACCGGCCGAGGCCGCCGAACTCGGCCGCGCACTGGCCCGCGAACTGCTGGAGTTGGGTGCGCAGGAGCTACTCGCCGCCGAACCCGGCACCGCGGAACCGGATCTCGCGAGAGCCGGAGACAACACCACCCCGGTGGGAACGAGCACCGCCGCAGCGGAACCGAGCGCCGCTGCCGCGGGAACGAGCACCGCCACGGACTTCACCGAACCCAGTCCAATGGAGAACAACCGATGAGTCGAGCCAGCAAGAAGCATCCGGGGCGGATCCTGTTCGTCGGGTCGGGCCCGGGGGACCCGGCATTGCTGACCACCCGATCGCGCGAAGTGCTGTGCCGGGCCACCCTCGCGTTCACCGATCCCGATGTGGACGCCGGGGTGCTCGCCCTGATCGGCACCGAGGTCGAACCGGAACCCGACGGGGAGCGCTCGGTCGATGTCCGGCCCGCCCTCGGTGAGCCCGCCGAGGTCGCCAAAACGCTGATCGCCGAGGCCAAAGCCGGCCACGACGTGGTGCGGGTGGTCTCCGGTGATCCGCTCACCACCGACGCGGTGATCGCCGAGGTCACCACGGTCACCCGCTCGCATATCGTCTTCGAGGTGCTGCCCGGGCTGCCGTCGGGCTCGGCGGTGCCCAGCTACGCCGGTATCGCGCTGGGCTCCGGTCACACCGAGGCCGATGTGCGTGGCGAAGTGGACTGGCCCGCCCTGGCCGCCGCGCCCGGACCGCTGGTGTTGCACGCCACCTCCGGCCATCTGGCCGAAACCGCGAGCGCCCTGGTGGAACACGGCATGGCCCCGCAGACCCCGGTCGCGGTCACCGTCCGCGGCACCACCCGCCAGCAGCGCACCATCGAAGCCACCCTGGCCACCCTGAACAGCGCCGCCTCCGAACTGGTCGGCCCGCTGGTGGTCACCATCGGCAAGGCGGTCGCGCAGCGGTCGAAGATGTCGTGGTGGGAGTCGCGCGCGCTGTACGGCTGGACCGTGCTCGTGCCGCGGACCAAGGATCAGGCCGGCGAGATGAGCGAACGGCTGGTCACCCACGGCGCCATCCCCAAGGAAGTGCCGACCATCGCGGTGGAACCGCCGCGCAGCCCCGCCCAGATGGAACGCGCGGTCAAGGGTCTGGTGGACGGTCGCTACCAGTGGGTGATCTTCACCTCAACCAACGCCGTCCGCGCGGTCTGGGAGAAGTTCGCCGAATTCGGTCTCGACGCCCGTGCGTTCTCGGGCGTGAAGATCGCCTGTGTCGGCGAGGCCACCGCCGAGAAGGTGCGTTCCTTCGGGATCAACCCGGAACTGCTGCCCAGCGGGGAACAGTCCTCGCTCGGCCTGCTCGCCGACTTCCCGCCCTACGACGACGTATTCGATCCGGTGAACCGGGTCCTGTTGCCGCGTGCGGATATCGCCACCGAGACCCTGGCCGAAGGACTGCGCGAACGCGGCTGGGAGATCGACGATGTCACCGCCTACCGCACCGTTCGGGCCTCGCCGCCGCCCGCGGAAACCCGCGAGATGATCAAGACCGGCGGCTTCGACGCCGTGCTGTTCACCTCGAGCTCCACGGTCCGCAATCTGGTCGGTATCGCCGGTAAACCGCACGCTCGCACAATCGTGGCCTGCATCGGCCCGAAAACCGCCGAGACCGCGGTGGAGTTCGGCCTGCGCGTCGATGTGCAGCCGGAGGTCGCACAGGTGGGCCCGCTGGTGGAAGCGCTCGCCGAACACGCGGCCCGTCTCCGGGCCGAGGGACTTCTGCCGCCCCCGCGTAAGAAGAGCCGCCGCAGCCGGTGATGCCGGGGCCGGTCGCGGAGCGGGGCCGCTGGTCCCGGGCGCCGACCGGCACCCCTAGACTTCACACCATGAGCGGTATCGAGCGTCCGCGGCGGCTGCGGCGTACGCCGGCGTTGCGGCGGCTGGTGGCCGAGACCAGTCTGGAGCCGCGGCATCTGGTGTTGCCGATGTTCGTGGTGGATGGGTTGTCCGAGCCCCGGGAGATCGGTTCCATGCCCGGGGTGTTCCAGCATTCGCTGGATTCCCTGCGCAAAGCCGCCACCGAGGCCGTTGCGGCCGGTGTGGGCGGGCTGATGTTGTTCGGGGTGCCGAAGCCGGAGGACAAGGATCCGCTGGGGAGCCGCGCGACCGATCCGGAGGGAATCTTGAACCGGGGGTTGCGGGCGCTGGCCGCCGAGGTGGGGGATGCCACCGTGGTCATGGCCGATACCTGCCTCGACGAGTTCACCGACCACGGCCATTGCGGGGTGCTGGACGGCTCCGGCGCGGTCGACAACGACGCCACGGTGCGGCGGTACGTGGAGATGGCGCTGGCGCAGGCCGAGGCGGGCGCCGATCTGCTGGGTACGAGCGGGATGATGGACGGTCAGGTCGGCGCGATCCGCGCGGGACTGGACGAGGCGGGCCGGACCGATACCGCCATCCTCGCCTACGCGGCCAAGTACGCGTCGGCGTTCTATGGTCCCTTCCGGGAGGCGGTGGCGTCGTCGCTGGAGGGCGACCGCCGGACCTATCAGCAGGACGCGGCCAACCGCCGGGAGTCGATCCGGGAGCTGGAGCTGGACCTGGAGCAGGGCGCCGATATCGTCATGGTGAAACCGGCCATGTCGTATCTGGACATTCTGCGCGAGGTGGCCGACCGTTCACCGGTACCCGTTGCGGCGTATCAGATTTCGGGGGAGTACTCGATGATCACGGCGGCGGCCGAGCGCGGCTGGATCGATCGCCGCGGCGCCGTGCTGGAATCGCTGACCGGTATCCGCCGCGCGGGCGCGGATATCGTGCTCACCTATTGGGCGACGGAGGCGGCGCTCTGGCTGTCATGACTCCGCCGGTGGATATTGTCACCGCGCGGCAACTGTGGTGGGGCGTGATCGGTTTGGGTGTGGGGCGGTTGTTCGTATCCCTGGCCGATACCCTGACCAATCGCGAGCGGTTCAGCGCGGAGTTCCGGGAGCGGATGCAAGCGGCGGATCCGCAGATCACACCGGCAATGGTCGACCTGCTGGTCACGGTGGGGGCGGTGCTGGGCGTGATTCTCGGGCTGGCGGTCGCCGCGCTGGCGGTGCTGGTCGTGCACCAGCTCGGCAAGGGAAAGCTGTGGGCGCGGACCCTGCTGACCTTCGCCGGGGTCTGGCTGGTGATCTCCGGGGTGATCGCGCTGTTCTCCATCGGTGTGGTGGAGGGGGCCGGGCCGGTGCTGTCCGGGGCGGCGTCCATCGTGCAGGCGGTACTGGCGGGCGGGGCGATCTTCCTCTGTCAGCGCCCGGAAGCGGCGAAATGGTTTCTGCCGCGTGGGCCCGGGGCTCCCGGAAATCGTTGAGAGCCGGAACCCGGCTCGCTGACCTGGGCATTGTTACCGACAGCCGGCCGGCGGCCCATTCAAGTAACGAACGTGGAGTTTGTTCCCGGTATTCCGCCATGTATGGTGAGGGCTGTCACAGAGGACATGCCAACCGGCGGCCTCGGGTACCCGGTCAGTAGGACGGGAGACCTGACCGTCCGGGGATCGGAGGCAATGATGCGAGTGGTGATCCAACAGCCACAGAGTATTCGGCGGGACATGCTCGTACTGACTCTTCTGGTCCTGTTCGGGGTCCTCACCGTCGCGGTTCTGCTGATCCCCGGCGTTATCGGCTGATCCGGGTGGCCCTCGTTTCCGGCCGGTTCGCCCATGCCTGATCGAGTGGACACCACCCCGGAGGCCGGGGAGATCCACTTCTCCGAGCCCGGAGCCCGCTGGCGGGCGGTTGCCTACGGCCCCCTGATCTGCGCGCTGCTGCTGGCCGTGGAGATCGCGGCGGGTGTCACACCGCACTGGTTCGCGCTCATTTTCTGCGCCGTACTGATCAGTGGGTTCGCGGTATTGCAGGTGTACGCCGCCCGCACCCATGTCAGCGTCGAACTCACCGACGGCTTCCTGCGCAACGGTGCCGAGACGACACCGGTCCGGTCCATTGCCGCGGTGCTGCCGGTGGATGCCGACGAACCCTGGGAGAGCGGCCGGGCGCTCGGCGAACTGACCGGTGTACCGCGGCGGCGTACCGCGATCGGGTTGCGCCGCAGCGATGGTGAACTGGTGCGCACCTGGGCCAAGGACCATCGCGCGCTGCGGGCGGCATTGGCCCGGGTGGTGGGGGTGCCCCCTGTGGAGGAGGATCGCGCACCGGTTCCCGGTCGCGACGATTGATTATCGGGTCGCGTGCGGGCACGATCGGGTGATCGCGTCCGAGCCGCCGACCCGAGGAGACCTGTGAACCGTTCGCTCGTCCTACCGGCTGCCGATATCGCGCTGGCGGTTCTCGCGCTGGTGTCGGCCGCGCTCTGCTGGAACCTGGGCGTCCAGAACACCGTTTTCCCGGCGACCGGAGATGTGCCGGCCTACACCGCGACCCGGTACGCGGGGCCGTGGTTGTTCCTGGCGATGCTGCTGGTGGCGGGTGCGGGTACCGCCGTCATCGATGCCGTCACCCGGCTGGTCCGGGCGCCGCGGCGGGTCTGAACCGCCCGGTCAGCGCCACTGCTGGTAGATATCGAACACCCGGCCGTGTGGTGCGCCGGGGACGTGGAAGAACACCAGCACCGAACCACCGTTGTCGGCCGACTCCAGGATCACCTGGCGCAGCGAGGCGTGGACGCCGCCGTTCTCGTCGCGGTAGAGACGGGTGTCACTGTCGAGTCCGGCGCCGATCCGGGAGGGCGGGATCACGTGGTCGACCAGGGCCGGGATCGGGCCCGCGGCCAGCGCCGCGGTTTCGGGGTTGTTCAGCCGGAATCCGGCGCGCGCGTTGTCGGGGTCCACGACCGGTTCGGCGGCTGCCGCCGTACCCGCGCCGAGGCCGGTGGCCAGGGCTCCGAAGGCGACCGAGACCAGAGAAAGTGCCGCAGTACTCCTGGCAATTCGCAAAACGACCTCCCCGGCCGGTGATCCGCTGTGTGTTCCGATGCAGACAGAGACTACGCACTCGGGTCCTGACCCGGCTGTATTTGGCTTGGCCGGTGTCGCCGTCGCGGTGTATGTCACGTATGCGCACCCTGTCGTCGACGCCGCCGGAGGCGGCTGCCAAACTGGAGGCCGTGAGTTCTCTGCGCGTGGCCGGTACGGCGGTGCCGGCCTCCAGTCAGCTTTTCCAGCGAGCCGAAGCGGTTGTTCCCGGTGGTGTCAATTCCCCGGTGCGTGCCTTCGGCTCGGTGGGCGGCACGCCGAGGTTCATCACATCCGCCCGGGGCTGCCGGTTGACCGACGCCGACGGTAACGATTACGTCGATCTGGTGTGCTCCTGGGGGCCGATGATCCTCGGGCACGCCCATCCCGCGGTGGTCGAGGCGGTCCGCGAGGTCGCCGGGTCGGGATTGTCCTTCGGGGCGCCGACACCGGGCGAGGTGGAACTGGCCGAACTCATCGTCGAGCGGGTCGCTCCGGTGCAGAAGGTGCGGCTGGTGAATTCCGGGACCGAGGCGACCATGAGCGCGGTCCGGCTGGCGCGCGGGTACACCGGGCGCACCAAGATCATCAAATTCGCCGGGTGTTATCACGGCCACGTCGACGCGCTGCTGGCCGAAGCCGGTTCCGGGGTCGCGACATTCGCACTGCCGACCTCGCCGGGCGTCACCGGGGCGCAGGCCGCCGACACCATCGTGGTCCCCTACAACGATCTGGACGCCGTGCGCGCCGCTTTCGAGGCCAACCCGGGCGAGATCGCCGCGGTGATCACCGAGGCCGCCGCCGGGAACATGGGCGCGGTGGCACCGCTGCCCGATTTCAATGCCGGGCTGCGCCGGATCACCTCCGATCACGGGGCGCTGCTCATCATGGACGAGGTGATGACCGGTTTCCGGGTGAGCGCGGCCGGCTGGTACGGACTCGATCCGGTGGCCGCCGACCTCTACACCTTCGGCAAGGTGATGAGCGGCGGGCTGCCCGCGGCCGCGTTCGGCGGCCGGGCCGAGGTGATGGACCGGCTGGCCCCGCTGGGCCCGGTCTACCAAGCGGGCACCCTGTCGGGGAATCCGGTGGCCGTGGCGGCCGGGCTCGCGACCCTGCGCGCCGCCGACGACGCGGTGTACGCCGCGCTGGACCGCAACAGCGAACGCCTCGGGATTCTGCTCACCGATGCCCTCACCGGCGCGGGGGTCCCGCACCGGGTGCAGTTCGCGGGCAATATGGTCAGCGTGTTCTTCGCCGATGAACCGGTACTCGACTACGCCGCCGCCAAGGCGAGCGCGACCTGGCGCTACCCGGGCTTCTTCCACGCGCTGCTCGACGGCGGGGTGTACGCGCCGCCCAGCGCGTTCGAGGCCTGGTTCGTCTCGGCCGCGCTCGACGACGCCGCGTTCGACCGAATCGCCGCAGCCCTGCCCGCCGCCGCCGAAGCGGCCGCGAGCGCCACACCCGAAGGAAATCGCGCGTGAGCAAGCCCGACCCCGAGCGCGTATCCGCCGCCCCGGCAGACCGGGACGATCCGATATCCACCACCGGACCCGCCGTCCCCGCAGCGGAGACCGGCACCGATCTCGGCACGCCGGGTGAGGTGGCCGCGGCCGCGCCGTCGACCGGTGCCTCCGATGCCGAATCGGTCGAAACCATCGTGCACGTGCTGCGGCACGGTGAAGTGCACAATCCGCGCGGGATCCTGTACGGCAGGCTGCCCGGTTTCGGTCTGTCGGTGACCGGGCGGGCGCAGGCCGGCGCGGTCGCGCGGGCACTGGCCGATCACGATATCGCCCTGGTGATCGCGTCGCCGCTGCAGCGCGCGCAGGAGACCGCCGAACCCATCGCGGGCCGGCACGGGCTGATCGTGCGCACCGACGAGAACCTCATCGAGGCCGGCAACACCTTCGAGGGCCTGCGGGTGTCGGTCGGGGACGGCGCACTGCGCAAACCCCGGCACTGGTGGAAACTCCGTGACCCCTTCACTCCGTCCTGGGGTGAGCCCTACCTGCAGATCGCGCACCGCATGCTGGCCGCGGTGAACAAGGCCCGGGTGGAGTCGGCCGGTCGTGAGGCGGTGCTGGTCTCCCATCAGCTGCCGGTGTGGACGTTACGCCGGTTCCTGCAGGGCCAGCGCCTCTGGCACGATCCGCGCACCCGGCAGTGTGGTCTGGCCTCGCTCACCTCGCTGGTGTACCGGGGCGACACACTCGTCGATATCGTCTACTCCGAGCCCGCGGGCGGTTCGGATCCTACGGTGCACGGCGCATGAGGAAGGGTGCCGCGGCATTCGGGTTCCGGCTGCTGCCGGCGCTCGCCGCACTGCTGTGCCTCACCGCGTCGGCCTGTTCGACCGGTACCGACGCGGTGGCCACGGGCGGCACCTTCGAATTCGTCTCGCCGGGCGGGCAGACCGATATCTTCTACGATCCCCCGTCCGACCGTGGCACGATCGGCAAGCTCTCGGGCCCGGAACTGATGTCGGATACCGGGGAGAACGTCTCCGTGGAGGATTTCCCGGGCCAGGTCGTCGTCATCAATCTGTGGGGGCAGTGGTGCGGGCCCTGCCGCGGTGAAGCCCCCGCGCTCGAACAGGTCTACGAACAGACCAAAGATCTCGGGGTCGCTTTCCTCGGGATCAATGTCCGTGATTTCCAGCAGGACAAAGCACGAGATTTCGTCATCGATAACCACGTCGGTTATCCGTCGATCTACGACCCGTCGATGCGCACGCTGCTGGCGCTCGGTGGAAATTTCCCGACCAGTGTCATTCCCACAACTCTGGTGCTGGATCGGGACCACCGGGTGGCGGCGGTTTTCCTGCGCGCCCTACTCACAGAAGATCTGTTACCGGTGGTGCAGCGCATCGCCGCGGAGGGAGCATCATGAGAAGTCTTCGATCCCGAGGCGTACGCCGCTACGGGGCGACCCGGCCACCGCGCGGAGTCCGGGCCGAGGTACTGGTGAAGTCCTCGCTCGGCTCGTGGGAGTTACAGCCCGCGGCCCAGCAGCCCGGCAGCGACCGGCGGGTGTCGAGTTCGCGCCCGTCCGGCGGCCGGGGATCGACCGCGCCGGGTGGCCGCGGTGACGAGCGGCGCGTGAACAACTCCGAGGGCGAATCGGAGCGTAGTTCGCGTTGACGGTGTTGGCAGGAGTGGGGGAATCGTTTCAGCAGACAGCGGCCACCGGGCCGTTGCTGTTCGCCCTCGGCGCCTGCCTGCTGGCCGGTCTGGTGTCGTTCGCTTCGCCGTGCGTAGTGCCGCTGGTGCCGGGGTATCTGTCCTATTTGGCCGGTCTGGTCGGTGCGCAGGCGCCGCCGGCGACCGTGGACCAGGCCCGGCGCAACCGGAGTGCGGCGCCCGCCGGTGGCACCGCCACGGCGGTGCTCACCGACCCCCCCGCCGCCGCGGAGACCGCGTCCGCCCCCGATTCCGGGCGGCTGCGGGTCGCGGGTGCGGCGGGACTGTTCGTCGCCGGTTTCACGGTGGTGTTCGTGCTGGCCACCGCTACCGTGTTCGGCCTCATCCAGACACTCAATGTGAACCGGGAACTCTTGCAGCGCCTGGGTGGCGTGGTCACCATCGTGATGGGCCTCGCGTTCCTGGGTCTGATCCCGGCATTGCAGCGCGATACCCGGATGGAACCCCGGCGGCTCGCCGGGATCGCCGGGGCCCCGCTGCTGGGCGCCGTGTTCGCGCTCGGCTGGACCCCATGCCTGGGTCCGACGCTGTCGGGCGTGATGGCGGTGGCCGCCGGTACCGAGGGCACCACCGCGGTGCGCGGCGTGGCCCTCATCGTCGCCTACTGCCTGGGCCTCGGCCTGCCGTTCGTGATCCTGGCCTTCGGGTCGGCGAGCGCGCTGCGCGGTGTGGGGTGGCTGCGGCGTAATTCCCGCCGGATCCAGATCGTCGGCGGAATCCTGCTGGTCGCGGTCGGGGCGGCGTTGGTCACCGGAGCCTGGGACCAGTTCGTCGGCTGGGTCCGCGACGGCTTCGTCGCCGAGGTGACGCTGCCGATATGACCGTGACGATGCTCCCCGAGGCGCCCCCGGTCCAACCGCCCCGGCAGTCCCCGCTGGGCCGCGCCCGCGCGCTGGTGCGCAACGCCTGGCGCGGGCTCACCAGTATGCGGACGGCGCTGGTGCTGCTGTTCCTGCTGGCCCTGGCCGCGATTCCGGGCGCCCTGCTGCCGCAACGCAGCCTGAACGAACAGAAGGTCGCGACCTATATAGCCGACCGGCCGGTGCTCGGTGAGTGGATGGACCGGTTCGAGCTTTTCGACGTGTTCTCCAGCTTCTGGTTCACCGCGGTCTATGTGCTCCTGTTCATCTCCCTCGTGGGCTGCATCCTGCCGCGCACGGTGGACCACTACCGCGCGCTGCGGACCCCGCCGGTGCGGGTGCCGCGCAATCTGGCCCGGCTGCCGCACCACCATCGAGTGGTGCTCGACGGCAGCGCGGACGAGATCGCCGAGCGGGCCCGGACGCGGCTGCGCGGCTGGCGTATCGAGACCCGGCCGGGGGAGCGCGACGGCGAGGTCACGCTGTCGGCGGAGAAGGGCTACACCCGCGAACTGGGCAATCTCGTGTTCCACCTGGCCCTGGTGGGTCTGCTGGTGGCCATCGCGGTCGGGAAGTTGTTCGGTTACGAGGGCAATGTGATCGTCGTCGCGAACAACGGGCCCGGTTTCTGCACCACCTCGCCGGCGGTTTTCGACTCGTTCCGGGCCGGGAACGTGAACGACGGTACCGGGATGACCCCGATGTGCGTGAAGGTGAAGAACTTCCGGGCCGACTATCTCGACAACGGTCAGGCCGAGATGTTCACCTCCGATATCTCGTATCAGGAGGGTGCGGACCTGGCCGCCGGTACCTGGCGGGATACGACCATCCGGGTGAACCATCCGCTGCGCGTCGGCGGGGACCGGGTCTATCTGCAGGGGCACGGTTACGCGCCGACGTTCACCGTGACCTTCCCGAACGGGGAGAAGCGCACCGAGACCGTGCAGTGGCAGCCCGACGATATGCAGACCTTCCTCTCCAGCGGGGTGCTGCGGATCGACCCGCCGGGCGGGATGTTCGCCACCGAAGCCGAGCGCCGGCAGAACCAGATCGCGATCGAGGGACTGTTCGCGCCGACCGCCGGTTTCCACGGGTCGCTGCTCACCTCGGTGTACCCGGAGATGACCGATCCGGCGGTGGCGGTCGATATCTATCGCGGCGATACCGGGCTGGACACCGGCCGCCCACAGTCGATCTTCGCGCTCGATCAGGAGATGGTCGCGCAGGGCCGGCTCACCAAGGAGGCCCGGGTGAATCTGCGGCCTGGCGAGACCACGAAGCTGCCGGGCGGCACCGAGGTGCGTTTCGACGGGGCCGAGGAGTTCGTGAATCTCCAGGTCTCCCATGATCCTGCGCAGCAGTGGGTGCTGGTCAGCGCACTGGTGATGATGGGCGGGTTGCTGGTCTCGCTGCTGGTTTCGCGGAGGCGGGTCTGGTTGCGGGTGACCCCGGAGGGTACCGTGGAGCAACGACGCGTCGTAGTAGAGATGGGCGGATTGGCCCGTACCGATCAGGCCGGCTGGGGCGGGGAGTTCGATCGCCTGCGGCACCGGCTACTGGACGCGTCCGGCGACTGATCGCCGCCCCTGAGCACCCGCGTGGGCGACCACGCATGGGCAGCAGCGCTGTCCACCGAGCACCGCGGTACGAACACGGGAGATGTAACGATGCCGATCGACGATACGCTCGCCGGCTACAGCGACCTCGCCTACAAGACGTCGATCGTCGTGTACGCGCTGGTACTGCTGCTATTGATCGTGCAGTACGCCTCGGCGCGGGTCCGGCAGGTGAGCGAGCGGGAGATGGTTCCCGCCGGCGGGGTCGCCGCGGGCAGCGCGACCCCGGGCCGGATCGCCGAGACGCCGGCCCGGCCGCTGTCGGAGCGACTCGGCAACATGGCCTTCTCGGTGCTGTTCGTGGCGGTGGCCCTGCACGTGGGCTCGATAGTGCTGCGCGGTTTCGCCACCGGGCGATTCCCCCTCGGCAATATGTACGAGTTCGTATCCATGGCGACCGCGGCCGCCGCGGTGGTCGGCCTGGTGCTCATGCGGGACGCCCGTTTCCGGGCGATGTGGGTGTTCCTGCTCGTGCCGATGCTGATCCTGATGTTCCTCGCGGGCACGGTGCTGTATACCGACGCGGCGCCGGTCGTTCCCGCACTGCGCTCGTTCTGGCTGCCACTGCACGTCACGATCGTGAGCCTGGGCAGCGGGGTGTTCCTGGTGTCGGGCGTGGCGAGTCTGCTGTTCCTGTACCGGCTACGTCAGCCCGAGGGCGCCGAATCCGCGAACATCCTGGGCACGATCGCACGTCGCCTGCCCGATGCCCGCACGCTCGACCGGCTGGCCTACCGCACCACCATCATCGGGTTCCCGCTCTTCGGTGCCGGGGTCATTCTCGGGGCGATCTGGGCCGAGGCCGCCTGGGGGCGGTTCTGGGGCTGGGATCCGAAGGAGACCTGCTCGTTCATCGCCTGGGTCCTCTACGCCGCGTACCTGCACGCGCGGGCCACCTCGGGCTGGCGGGACACGAAAGCCGCGTGGATCAATGTGGCGGGTTTCGTGGCGATGCTGTTCAACCTCTTCATCATCAATCTGGTCGTTTCCGGCCTGCACAGCTACTCCGGCCTGACCTGATCGGACGGCTATTTCTCCGGCCGTAATGATCGTTACTCCGCCGCAATGCTCGGTTGCTATTGTTCGGGCGGGTTATTTGCTGAACTGTACAGGGCCCGGCCTGCGATTTATCGGGCGTGACCGGTCATTTCCCCTCCATAGCGCGGCGAGCAATGAGGAGAGCGGCAGTGGATTCGGAGAATTTCAGTTCGGATAACAGCGGTGATGCCGATTGTTGCGCATCCGTGGCCGCGAACAACACGCTTATCTGCGGTCTGGAGCCGGACTCCCTGGTCAGATTGGTGCGCACCGCAGTCGGATTGCCGGCCGAGGCGCTCGACCGTTTGGCCGTGGTCGCGGATAAATTGAGGGCGGTCGAAGGGCTGCCCCAACTGGACAGCACCAGCGATTGAGCCTGCCTTCCGGGCCGCGGGAAAATGCCCACGGCCGGACGTTGTCGGGGCGCGGGGGTCAGTGTTCGGCGGGCCCCGGATCGCCGTCCCGATGTTTCTGCTGACGCGAGATACGCCAGAGGAATTCGGGATCGTCATCCGGGCCGAGAACACGCTTTCGGGTCGGTCCCGGAGTGGGCGTGCTGTGTCCGGGGCCGAATGCCTTCCAGCACAGCACCACGATCGCAACGATCGCGATGAGTGCCAACAGGTACATCACGTGGCTCACCTCCTCCCACGAGGTTAACTCCACGAGCCGCCACCGGGTAAGTGCACCCGCGGGGCAGGCGTACCCACGCCTGCGCCGGTGCCGCGCGGACTGCGGACGGGCCTCGCCTCACTGTGCCCGTCGGGCGGTCCGCTCGACCGGGTCCAGCTCAGCCGCGCGAAGGGAGCGGCCGAGCTGTCCGCGTAGTGGTGCCGTCCGTGTGGACGCGGTCTCAGCCGCGTACGGTCGCCTCGGTGGTGAGCGATTCGAGCAACCGCATAACCTCCGATTCACGGAACCGGCGATGGCCACCCGGGGTGCGCAGCGAGCCGAGCCGCCCCGCATGCGCCCAGCGGGTGACGGTCTTGGGGTCTACGTGGAACAGGGCGGCAACCTGGCCCGGGGTCAACAGGTTCTCCTGCGCCCCCATGGCGATCGCGGTCATGGCAAACCTTTCTGTTTCGTCACGTTTTCTCATCGGGTTCCGACATAGTGGCACCGCGACCCCCGGGTGTTCGAACCACCTACTGTTGGTAAAGCGGAGGTAATGGACAAAACGGATACGCGGTACGAGGGGTTCGGTGCGTCGCTTACGCTGGTCAGGTGAGTGACGCGAACCTATCCGAGGAACCGAACACCCCCCGGCCCGGTACGTCGCCGGGCCGTCGGCTGGCACGCAATCTGGCGCTCTACACCCTGGCCCGGCTGGTGCTGGTCGCGATCCTCACCGCCGTCATCATGGCCGTGACCGCGGTGGTGGGGGTGCAGATTCCGCTGGTCGTGGCGATCCTCTTCGCGATCGTCATCGCGCTGCCGCTCTCGCTCACCCTGTTCAAGGGGCTGCGCGCGAAGGTGAACTCCGATATCGCGGCGGTGGACGAACGCCGCCGCCGGGACAAGGCGCAGCTGCGGGCCCGGCTGCGCGGGGAGCCCGAGGCCGCGGAACCGGAGAAGCCCGCCGCGCAGGGGCCCGGTACCACGGCCGAGCGCACGCCGGAAACAGATCCGGAGCGGGGGGAAAAGGGTAGTTCCGGCGGCCCGGCGTGAAGTCCTGCGCGCGCGGCAACCCGCGCGACTGGGCCGATGAGGCGGTCCGCCTCATCGATGCCGACGCCCAGCGCAGCGCCGACACCCATCTGCTGCGGTATCCGCTGCCGGCCGGCTGGAATGTGCAGCTCTACCTGAAGGATGAATCCACCCATATCACCGGCAGCCTGAAGCACCGGCTGGCCCGGTCCCTGTTCCTCTACGCCCTGTGCAACGGCTGGATCACCGAGGGAACCACGATCGTCGAGGCCTCCTCCGGGTCGACCGCGGTGAGCGAGGCGTATTTCGCCCAACTGCTCGGCCTCGACTTCGTGGCGGTGGTTCCGGCCAACACCTCACCGCAGAAGATCGCGCTCATCGAAGCCCAGGGCGGGCGGTGCCACTATGTCCGGCGCCCACCCGATATGTACACCGAGGCGGCCCGGTTGGCCGCCGAATGCGGCGGCCACTACCTGGACCAGTTCACCAACGCCGAACGCGCGACGGACTGGCGCGGGAACAACAATATCGCCGAGTCCATCTTCGACCAGCTGACCCTGGAATCCCACCCGGTGCCGGAGTGGATCGTGGTCGGCGCCGGCACCGGCGGTACCAGCGCGACCATCGGCCGGTATCTGCGCTACCGCCGGTATCCGACCCGGCTGGCCGTGGTGGATCCGGACAACTCCGCGTTCTACGGCGCCTACGAAACCGGGCTGCGCGACTATACGACCGGGATGCCGTCGCGGATCGAGGGGATCGGGCGCCCCCGGATGGAACCGTCGTTCGTGCCGGAGGTGGTGGACCGGATGATCCACGTCCCCGACGCCGCCTCGATCGCCGCGGCCCGGTTCGCGGGCCGGGGGCTCGGCCGGAAGGTGGGCGGTTCCACCGGAACCAACTTCTGGGGTGCGTGCGCGTTGATCGCGCAGATGCTGGCCACGGGGCGCAGCGGCAGCGTGGTCACCCTGCTGTGCGACGGCGGCGAACGCTACGCGGGCACCTATTACAGCGATGAATGGGTCGCGGGCCAGGGCTGGGACCTGTCCGAGCCCACGGCGGTGCTGGACGAGTTCCTGGCCACCGGCCGGTGGCGGGGCTGACCACACGACCCGGTGGTGACGACGCGCTGACGGGGCGGCGCGGCGCATACGATGACGCCGGTATGGTACTCGACCCGGGCCGCTCGCACGGCCGTCATCCCGTGAGCCCGGTCTTCGCGGACGAAACACTCGTGGTGACGCTGCTGGGGCGTATCGCGGTGCGCCGCGACGCCGAACTGGTGGCACTGCCGGGGACCCGGGCCCGATTGCTGCTGGTCGCGCTGGCGCTGCGGCCGGGTCGCAGCCGCAGCGCCGCCGTACTCATCGAAGATGTCTGGGGCGGTGCGCCGCCGCGCTCGCCGATGAACGCGCTGCACACCCAGATCTCGCGGCTGCGTGCCGGGTTACCCGAGGGAGTGCTGGAGGCGGGCCCGGCCGGATACCGGCTCGCGCTCGGGCCGGAACAGGTGGATCTCACGGCCGTGCGGCAGTCGGCGCGCCGGGCCGGTGCCGCGTTGGCCGCGGGTGATCCGGCCGGGGCGCTGGCCATCGTGGAACAGGCGCGCGGCCTGTGGTGCGGGGAGCCGGGTGCCGAGCTGCCGCCGAGCGAACCGGCCACCGAACTCGCCGACCTGGCCGCGGAATACGCCGGGGAACTCGACGATATCGAGCGGTCGGCCCGGGAGGCCTGCGGCGATCTCGACGGCGCCGTCGAGATCGCCCGCGCGCAAGCCCGGCAGCGGCCCGCGGACGAGGCCCGCGCCCGGACCCTGATGCGTCTGCTCGCCGCCGCGGGCCGCGACAACGAGGCACTGGACGTTTTCGCCGCGCTGCGGACGACCCTGGCCACCGAACTCGGTACCGACCCCGGGGCCGCGATCACCGAACTCAACACCGCGATCCTGCGCGGTGGGTTCGTATCCCGGGTGGAACCGGGGCGGTCCGCGCCGGTCCCGCCGCCACCACCACCGATCGCGGCGGTCGGTGTGCGGGCCGCGCCGAACGCGCTACTCGGCCGTGCCGACGATCTCGCGGAACTGGCCCGCTTGCTGAGAGTTTCGCGGGTGACCACCGTGCTCGGGCCGGGCGGGGCCGGAAAGACCCGGGTGGCCAATGAACTCGCCGCACGGTCGGCCGCCGATCGGCCGGTGGTACTGGTGGAACTGGCCTCGGTGCGTCCGGAGGGTACGAGCCGGGACGCGGTGGTGGATATCGAGTCCGCGATAGCGGGGGCGGTGGGTCTCGGGGAGACCGCCCGGGATCGCGCGAAGCCGCAGGTGCGTCCGCCCACCGACAGCAGACGCCGGCTCCGCGACGCGCTGTCGGCGCGGCCGATGCTGCTGGTACTGGACAACTGTGAACATCTGATCGACGGTGCGGCCATGGTGGTCGCCGATCTGGTGGGCAGCTGCCCACAGCTGACCGTGCTCACCACCAGCAGATCGCCGTTGGCGATCACCGCCGAAACGGTATATCCGCTGGCGCCGTTGGCGATCGACCCGGCCGGGTCGCCGGCGACCGACCTGTTCGCGGCCCGGGCCCGTGCGGTACGGCCGTCGGTCCGGCTGGATCCGGCCATCGTGGCCCGGCTCTGTCGCACGCTGGACGGGTTGCCGCTGGCCATCGAACTCGCCGCGGCCCGGGTGCGGACCATGAGCGTGGAGGATATCGAGCGGCGGCTCGACCAGCGTTTCGCGCTGTTGCGCACCGGCGACCGCACCTCACCGGAACGGCACCGCACGTTGCACGCGGTGATCGCTTGGAGCTGGAACCTGCTCGAGCCCTCCCAGCAGATCGCGCTGCGCCGGATGTGCCGTTTCCCGGCGGGTTTCACGCTCGACGCGGCGGAGGTGGTGGCCGGTGGTCCGGAGGTCGGCGATATCGCGACAGCCGTCGACGGACTGGTCGGGCAGTCGCTGCTGACCGTTGTCGAGGACGCGGACTCCGCTGCCGAGCACGCGGTGGGCGTGCGTTACCGGATGCTGGAGACGGTCCGCGAATTCGGTGAGCAGCAATTGGTCGCGGCCGATCACGAGAACGGCGGCGAGGTCGAACTCGTGGAGTCGCGGATGGCGCGCTGGGCGTGCGAATTCGCGGTGGCGGTCGCGCGGCGATACCTCGCCGGTGACGAACTCGGGCCGGCCCTGCTCATGGTCGCGGAACTGGACAACCTCGTCGCGGTGCTGCGGCGGGCCGAGGCGGGCCGGGACCGATTCACCGTCTACGCCGTTTTCCCCGCGCTGGCCATGCGGTGGGTCGCGCACGGGGCCCACCTGGAACTGCTGGGATGGATTCCGCGGCTGCTCGCGCTTCCGCCACCGGACCACGCATCGGGTACCCACGCGGATCTGCACATGCTCGGCCATGCCATGACCGCGCTGCACCTGGCTTTCATGTCACGCAGTCTCCGGGAGTTGGCGGTGGTCCGGTTCCGGGTCCGCGCGCTGCTGCGGCACGCCGTCGGAATGACCGGGACCCTGCGTTATCTCGGGCTGCTGCTGACCTGTCCCGCCGATGCGGTGCGGCTGGCCCGCTTGCTCGCGGACGGGGCGCGTGCCGACGACGCACGGATCAGGGTCGTCGCGCTGGTGGCCCGGGCGAACATCTGGGAGAACATGGGCCGGATCCATGCCTCCCGTCGCGACGCGCAGGCCGCCCGGGCGCTCACCGGTGAGGCCCAGGTGTGGAACCGGGCGATGGTGGTGCAGCATCTGGGTGCGCTGAACGGGCAGACCGCGCACTACCGCGAATCGGTCGGGTACTACGAGGAAGCGGCCGAGTTACTGCTCCGGATCCGGGCCTACGACGAAAGTCTCGAGGTGCGGTCGTACCTGGCGGTCTGCCTGGCCGGTATCGGAGATCCGGCGCGGGCGCGCCGGGAACTCGCGGCCGCCCTGGGGCTGTCCGATTTCGGCCGGGCGGGACTGGAACTGGTCGACGACCCGACCATCCGCCGTAACCATCGGCTTTCCACGATCGCGGCGGGCCTGGCCGAGGTCGAACTCGCCGAAGGCGATATCGAGGCCGGACTGGCCCATTTCCGGCGGGCGCTCGACCTGCTGGCCTGGCAGGAAGGTGAATTCACCCCGGGGCCCGGGGCGCTGCTGATGTGCGCGACGACCGTCGCCGCGCATGTGCTCGCCGGTCGGACCGAGACGGTCGCGGCGCTGGTACCCGAACTCGCCGGCATGGCACTGGACCGGCTCGACACCGTCCCGGACCTGCCGCAGATCGGGGCGGTGGCCTGTGCGCTGGGATCGGGATTGCTGGCTCTGGACGAGCGGACCGAGGCCGCGGTCGAGCTGATCGCGCTGGCGCAGGTGGTGTCGGGCCGGCAGGACTATTCGGTCATCCGGTGGGAGCGGCACTGCGCGCTGTGGCGGGACCGGATCGGTGCGCCGCGGCTGAACGCGGCCCTCGCGACCGCGCGCCGGTTGCGCAGGACTGTGGCCGCCGCGCGGATCCTGGAGCTGGTCGGTGGGATCGTGACGGGGCCACCGGGGCCGCTCGATCGGATCGCGGCCGATTGAGCGGGCCCGGCGGCCGCGTCCCTCAGGCTCGGCGCATATAGGCCCGGACGGTCAGCGGCGCGAATACCGCGACGATCGCCGCGGCGCCGACCAGGGACCAGACGACGTGCATTCCGATATGACCGGTGTTCATCAGGTCCCGGCAGGCCCAGACCAGGTGGGAGACCGGGTTGACGTCGATGAACGCCTGGAGCCAGCCCGGCATCGTCTCCTTGGGCACGAAGGCCGGGGAGGCGAAGGTCAGCGGGAACATGACGAGCATGGAGTAGCCCTGTACCGCCGAGGCCTTGTTGGCGATCACACCGAAGAAGGCCCAGATCCAACTGGTGGCGAAGGAGCAGGCCACCACCAGCAGTACCGCCAGCGCGACACCGGCCGGCTCCGGGCGGTAACCCATGAGGAAACCCATCACCACGGTCAGCGCCGAGGCGATGCCGTAGCGGACCATATCGGCGGTCAGCGCACCCGACAGCGCGGCGACCCGGGCGATGGGCAGGGATTTGAAGCGGTCGAAGACGCCCTTCTCGATATCCTCCTTGAGCTGTACGCCGGTCACCACCGAGGTCATCACCACGGTCTGGACGAGAATGCCCGGAATGATCACCGGCAGATAGCTTTTCACATCGCCGGAGATGGCCCCGCCGAAGATGTAGGTGAACATCAGGGTGAAGATCACCGGCTGGATCACCACGTCGAAGAGCTGCTCGGGATTGTGCTTGATCTTGAGCAGGCCGCGGTAGGCCATGGTCATGGTGTTGTCGAAGGTTCTGCGCAGGCCGATGCGGGCGGCCGGCGCCGGTACCCGCGGCGCCACCACGCGTGCGGGTTCGGTCAGTGTCGTGGTCATGCGGCGGTCCGTTCGGTGTCGGTGTCGGTGTCGGATTCGGCCGGGTGGCCGGTGAGGGTGAGGAACACTTCGTCGAGGCTTGGTTTGGTCACCGTGATCTCCTCCACCGCGACCGCGCGGTCGCGCAGGCCGATCAGCAGATCGGTGGTGCCGTTCGGGTCGGGCAGCGCCGCGGTGAGCCGGCCGGCCTCCGGTGTGGTCTGGACCTCGGTGTGCAGCACGTCGGCGATGATCCGGCGGGCGGTTTCGAGCTGGGATCGGTCGGCCAGGGTCAGCTGTAGCGAGGACCCGCCGATGGACGCCTTCAGTTCGTCGGCGGTGCCGTCGGCGATGACCCGGCCGTGATCGATCACCGCGATCCGGTCGGCCAGCTGGTCGGCTTCGTCCAGGTACTGGGTGGTGAGCAGGACGGTCGTGCCGCCCCGCACCAGCCTGCGGATGGTCTCCCACATCTGGGCCCGGGTACGCGGGTCCAGGCCGGTGGTCGGCTCGTCGAGGAACAGCAGCGGCGGGGTCGCGATGAGACCGGCCGCCAGGTCGAGCCGGCGGCGCATACCGCCGGAGAAGTTCTTCAGCGATTTGTTCGCCGCGTCGGTGAGTTCGAATTCCTCCAGTAGCTCGGCGGTCCGGCGTCTGGCGGCAGTTCGGCTCAGTCCGAGCAGCCGGGAGAAGACCATCAGGTTCTCGGTGGCGGTCAGGTCCTCGTCGACCGAGGCGTACTGGCCGGTGACGCCGATGAGCGACCGCACGGCGCCCGGTTCGGCGACGACATCGTGACCGAACACCCGGGCGCTGCCACCGTCGGGGCAGAGCAGAGTGGCCAGCATGCGAATGGTCGTGGTCTTCCCCGCCCCGTTCGGCCCCAGTACGCCGTAGACCGAGCCCTGCGGCACGGCCAGGCTCACCCCGTCGACGGCCCGCTGGGTGCCGAACACCTTGACCAGGTCGTTCGCCTCGATCGCGAACGTGGCGGATTCGTGATTCGTCATAGCGGCTACGGTCCTCTTCCCGTCTTGCACGGCTCTTGCGCCGCGATTGCGTTCACCTGTCGTCAATTTTTGTTGACATCAGGCGCGAGTGTCAATAAAAATTGACATATGACAGAAGCAACCACGCTGGCCGCGGCGGCGGGCAGCCCGGACCCCGCGGTGGGTCTACGGGCAGTGCTGGCGCTGCGCAGACTCCTCGAACGGCTCGAAGCGATCCAGGTGGGCAATGCCCGCGACCAGGGCTGGTCCTGGCAGGCCATCGCCGACGCACTCGAGGTCAGCAAACAGGCAGTCCATCAGAAACACAACCGGAGAGACAGGGGTCGATAGATGTTCGAGCGATTCAGCAGGAACGCCAGAAGCGCGGTTGTCGCGGCACAGGAACAGGCGCGTGAACTGGGGTCCCCGGAGATCCGGGTCGAGCACCTCCTGCTCGGACTACTGGAAGAGGGCGAACCGCAACTGCGCTCGCTACTGGAACAGAACGGATTCACGCTGCACGGCGCACGGCAATCGCTGAGCGCCGCGACAACCGACGATCCACTGGGGCCCGGCGACGCCGAGGCACTGCGTTCCATCGGCATCGACCTGGACGCGGTACGCGAAAGCCTGGAAGCCGGGTTCGGTGCCGACGCGCTGGACCGGGCGATCCCCGCGGACGAACCCCGCGGCCGGCGCCGCGGCGGACGGCTCGGGCACATCCCGTTCACCCGGGACGCCAAGAAGGCACTGGAACTATCGCTGCGCGAAGCCTTGGCACGCAAGGACAAATCCATCGAATCAGGCCATGTCCTGCTCGGTATCCTGCGCACACCCGGCCCGGTCGCCACCGAACTGCTCGGCGGCCCCGACGAGATCGCCCGCCTGCGCGGCGAGATCAACACCCTCCTCGACAAAGCGGCATGAGCGCAGCCGGCCCGGCCACACAGCGTCCCCCGACTCGTCGGGTCACGCCGGCGGTCGGGCCGGAATCCGCTGTATCCGGCGCCCGGCGCCCCGATGTGCTTAGCATGGCCGTATGCAGCTTGTGCTCCGGTTGATCGGCACCGCCTTCGCCATCTGGCTCGCCGCGCTATGGGTCGGCGATATCGAACTCGTCTCTCCACCCGACCAGGGCAACGGCGCGAAGCTCGTGGTTCTGCTCGCGGTAGCGGCGGTGTTCACCGTGGTGAACTCCTTCGTCAAACCGCTGGTGAAACTACTGTCGCTACCGCTGGTCATCCTGACCCTCGGCCTGTTCCTGCTGGTGATCAACGCCCTTATGTTGTGGCTCACGGCCTGGATCACCGAAGCCACCGACTACGGCCTGCGGATCGACGGGTTCTGGGCGGCGTTCCTGGGTGCAATCATCGTCACGATCGTCAACTGGGCCATCGGCATCCTGATCCCGGACAACGACTGAAGGTCAGGTGCCGAGCCAGAGGGCGACGGCGGACAATACGGACCAGGCGAGTAGGGCGAGGCCGGAATCGCGCAGGGCGGGGATCAGCTCCAGGCCGGCGCGGTCCGCCCGGACGGGCGCGTTCGCGCGGACGGCCAGGGGGAGGGCCAGCAGGCCGGCCAGGGCCCAGGGAGTACGGGCCGCCAGTGCGAGGGTCAGCACGAACGGGACCACCAGCAGAACCAGATGTACCGTGCGGGTGCGGGTGTCGCCCAATTTCACCGCCAGCGTCGTCTTACCGGTTTCGCTGTCGGTCGGGATATCGCGCAGGTTGTTGGCCACCAGGACCGCGCTGGAGAACGCGCCGACGCCAACCGCGAGCGCCACCCCGGCCCAGTCGATCCGGAGCGCTTGGACGTACTGCGTACCCAGCACCGCCACCAGGCCGAAGAACACGAAAACGGCGACCTCGCCGAAACCGCTGTAGCCGTAGGGCTTGCTTCCGCCGGTGTAGAACCAGGCGCCCGCCAGGCATACCGCGCCGACCAGCAGCAGCCAGGGAGCCGACAGCACGGCCAAGATCAGCCCGAGTACCGCGCCGACCACGAGGCTCGCGACCGCGGCGCCCCGGACCGCGGCGGGGGAGGCCAGCCCGGAGCCGACCAGCCGCAACGGGCCGACGCGTTCGTCGTCGGTGCCGCGGATCCCGTCGGAGTAGTCGTTGGCGTAGTTGACCCCGACGATCAGCGCCAGAGAAACACCCAGCGCCAGGAGTGCTTTCCACCACTGCGCACCGTCGATGGCGGCCGCGGCGCCGGTACCGGCCACGACGGGCGCGATCGCGTTCGGCAGAGTTCTGGGCCGGGCGCCCTCGATCCATTGTGCTGCGGTAGCCATCTCCGCAGCCTAATGCGCGGGGCCGGGCGCAGCCCATCCACCGGCGCGCGAGACCGTTACTTGCCCGATCGGCTCATCAGGGGCATTCTCGACAAGGTTGGACTGATCTTCCTCTCGGCGGGTAGTCGCCCGGCGAGGCGTATACGGAGGAGAGGAGCCCATCATGGCCCAGCGTGACAAGCTGCCCCGGACGATCGATCCGGGCACCTTCGAAGCAATGTCCGAGGCCGACCGCGTCGAACAGGCCGCGCCGGTAGACCCGGACGAGGCCCCCTACGGCGATATCGATCCCCGGTCGGTGCCCGACGATTTGCCGATACCCGACGAACCGGTGGTGGTCGGCGGTCGCCCCGACGAGTGGCATGCGAATCCGATCGATATCGCCGAACAAGCCATCCCGGTCCCGCAGGGGGACGATTACGAAGGCGACTACGGCGACGACGACGAGGTCTGATCCATCGAACCCGGTCCGCGGCGGGATCCGCCGCGGACCGCGGCTCAGGAGGTCGACTCGGCCAGCAGGAATCTGCGCAGCGCGCCGCGATCGGGTTTCCCCGGCCCCAACAGCGGGATCTCGTCGACGAGGGTGAGTTCGCGCGGCGCGGCCACGACATCCAGCTCGGCCAGCACATGCTCGCGCAACTCGTCGAGAGTGGGCGCGGATCCGGGCGCGGGGACCACCGCCAGCGCCACCCGCTGACCCAGCCTGTCGTCGGGCAGGCCGAGCACCACACATTCCGACACGGCGGGATGGGTGGCCAGTACCGCCTCCACCACCTGCGGGATCACCAGCAGGCCGCCGGTGCTGATCGCCTCGTCCAACCGGCCCAGGACGCGCAGTACGCCGTCCTGGAAAACCCCCGCGTCGTCGGTGCGGAACCAGCCCGGTTCCGCGAACGCCGGATGATCGGGCATATTGCGGTATCCCGCGGCGAGCATCTCGCCGCCGAGCAGGATGCGGCCGTCCTCGATCCGCACCCGGGCCCCGGTCAGCGGGACACCGTCGTAGACGCAGCCGCCGCAGGTCTCACTCATCCCGTAGGTGCGCACGACATTGATTCCGGCGTCCCGGGCCCGCTCGTACACCGTGGAGGGGGTCGCGGCGCCGCCGATCAGCACCGCGTCCAGCTCGGCCAGCGCGGCTGCCGCGGTGGGTGTCTCCAGGACCTTGATCAACTGTGTCGGCACCAGCGAGGTGTACCGGCGTTCCCCGCGCATACCCGCGATCGCGCCGGCCAGCGCCTCGGGCAGGAAACCGCCGGAGACATCCACCACCGTCGGCTCGGTACCGGCCAGCAACGACCGCAGCAGAACCTGCAGTCCGGCGATGTGATGGGTGGGCAGGGCGAGCAGCCAGCTACCGGGGCCGCCGAGCCGTTCATGAGTGGCATCACCGCTGGCCCGCAACGCCGCCGCGGTGAGCATGGCGCCCTTCGGGACCCCCGTCGTACCGGAGGTGGTGACCACCAGCGCGATATCGTCGGCGATCGGCTCGCCCGGGGCGAGCGCGTCACCCAGCCGGCGGGCTTCGCGCCGATCGCTGGCGGGCACCGGCAGCCAGGCCGCCGAACCGCTACCGTCCAGCACCTGCCGCAGGTGCGGCAGCACATCGCTGACGCCACTGCCGGTGGGTATGGGCAGAGTACGCAAG
Source organism: Nocardia fusca NBRC 14340 (assembly GCF_001618425.1). Classification (GTDB taxonomy): domain Bacteria; phylum Actinomycetota; class Actinomycetes; order Mycobacteriales; family Mycobacteriaceae; genus Nocardia; species Nocardia fusca. The sequence continues at coordinate 961 of NZ_BDCU01000043.1, read as the reverse complement.
GTTTTCGTCACGGCCGCGCCTTGTCCCCGGCTTGCCGGAAGGCCGCGATTCGCTCGCTGCGCTCGCTCACGGCAGCGATGGTTTCATGTCCGCCGGACAGCGGACAGCAGGGGCCGAAGCTGCCGGGACAGGGTGCCGGAGCCGGCTGATCGGATTGGGCTGGGCCAGGCATGGGACTGCGATTCACTCGTCGGACGGTACGAAAGCGGTCGCACCGGGCGTCGGTGATCGGGCGGCCATCCGATCGTATCGTCGCCCGGGGGACCGGGGGTTGGCAACCCGGCAGAAAACTCCGACCCGCACCGGGTCAGCGGGTGTCCCGTCGGATCGGGTGCTCCTCCGGCACCTCGACCAGCACGATCGGCACCCCGTCCGGGTCGGTCACCCACATCTCCACCAGGCCCCACGGTTCGGTCACCGGTGCCCGGTCGATCGCCACCCCGTTGAGCGTCAGCTCCACCGCCACCGCGGCGACATCACGCACCTGTAACCAGATCGCGCCCGCGAAACCGCGCGGATCGGCGTCGGAACCGCCGTGCCCGGCCACCTCGATGAGCGACTGCCCGGCGAAGAAAACCGTTCCACCCGGGTATTCGCGATAGATCGCCAGGCCGAGGGAGTCCCGATAGAAGGCCAGGGTGGTCGCGTAGTCCCGGGGACGCAGGATGATGCGGCTGCTGAGGATGTCCATCGGAGGGAAGTCTAGGGGTGTGACGGCAGTGTTGTGTCCGATTTGCGGCCCGCGGGATTGCGGGGCGTGGTGCCCGTAAACGGTGTGGGTCGAGCCGTGCAGTTGGGGCGTGATGACCCGGGGCCGGATCGCGAAGGTGGATATGTGAGCTCGCTTGCGAAGGTGAGGGGTGGGCCTGCTCGTGAAGGTGAGGGGTGGGCCCACTCGCGAAGGTGAGAGGTGGGCCTGCTCGTGAAGGTGAGAGGTGGGCCCACTCGCGAAGGTGCTGTG
>NZ_BDCU01000042.1 GCF_001618425.1 Nocardia fusca NBRC 14340 | reverse complement strand
TGGAGTGCGCCTGGGCGGCACCAAGGAGCTGATCGCCCTGGCCGAGGGGCTGCGCGAGTCGGCCGGGTCGTGGGCCGATCTGCTACGCGACTGCCGCAGGCGCGGCATGCGAGACCCTGAGCTGGTCGTCGGCGACGGGACGGTGCGATGGGCCTGTGGAAGGCACTCGTCGAGGTCTTCCCGGCTGCCCGCCACCAGCGATGTTGGGTCCACAAGGCCCGGAAGTCGTATACGCCCTGCCGAAGTTCGCACAGCCGGGCGGGACGAAGGCGCTGCGGGAGGTCTGCAACGCCGAGTACCTGCGTCACTGCTCATCAGGCGGCTGATCCACGCAGGCTATCGCGGGGCAGAGCCAACTGACACTTTCCTGTCGCGCCCGACTGACATTTTGCTGTCGTCTCTCATGTGTGGTGGAACCGGCCAGGTGGGCGGTGCGTCGGTTTATTTGTGAGGATCGGTGACCGTATGGGCCGTGACGAGTGTGGAGGCGAAGAGTGAGTACGACAGGGGAACCGATCACGGTGGACCCGGGCGCGATGGCTGATGCCGCCCAATTCTTCTCGTCGATGGCGACCACGCTGATCAACGCCGTGAAAGACGTGGACTCGAATATGGAGCACCTACTGGGTACATGGCGCTCTACTGCCGCGACCGCCTACGCCGGCGGCTGGGACGAAGCACGAACTGGTGCACTGGAAGTGCTGGAAGCCCTCGGCGACATGGCCGAGTTGCTCGGGGTGAACGGGCTGGACTTCGAGGGCACGGACACGGATCTGTCCGGCACGGTTGCTGCCACCGCGGCAGCCACTGCGCCCAGTTCGCTACGGCTCTGAGGGAATCAACGTTGAGCAACGAAGGATATGCGGTCGACCTGACCGAACTGGAGGCGGCTGCCACCCGGTTGGGCAATCTGATCGGGTTCGTGGAGGACTCCCTACAGCAGATCGACGGCCGCGACGCGACGCTGCGCGCGGGCTGGTCCGGTGATGCCGCCACCGCCTACGACACCGCCCACACCGAATGGGTCGCCGGTGTGCAGGACATGAAAGACGGTCTGCTGCGGATGCAGGAGGCGGCGAAAACCGCGCACACCAACTACACCAACGCTGTGGCGACGAATGTCTACATGCTGGGTCGCGGGCCCGCGCCGGAGGGCGGGCAGTGAGCGACGTTATCGACGTCGACACACACACCTACTACGAAGTCGCCGCCAGACTCGGCCGCGCCGCGGTCGCGTTAGGTAAGGCGGTCGATACCCGCTGGCAGGCGCTGGCCGACTGCGCGGAGATGACCGGCAGCTACGACGACGCCAAGACTTGGGCCACGGATTACGATGCCCGCGCTGCCGAGGCGATCGACACCGCTGAGCTGCTGGCCGAGGCCGCCCGCGGATATGCGGTCCTGGTCACTGAGATGGGCTATAACCATGCGAAGGCCGATCACGCTTCGATGACCATTCCCTGGCCGGAGCCGGTTCGGCCGCCCGACCCCGAGGAAATCGCGCTGTCGAAACGGCCGCCACTGCCTTCGGCCGGCGGGCCCGGGCAAGGGCTGGTCACCGAGGGTTTATCGGCTGCGATAGACCTGCTCGACGAGATCGGGATCGTCATCCCCGACGGCGACACCGGAAAACTCGGTAATGCGCACCGGATCTGGTCGGAGATGGCTGCCGATCCCGCGGTCGCCGGTTTCGCTGCCGAATTGGATCAGCTCGCCGGCATGTTCGCTACCGTGACCACCTCGGAAGCAGTTTTCATCGACGAAGACTTGCGCGCGATGGCGGCTGCAGCAACCGATATCGCCGGCATGATGGGCGAGATCGCGGCCGCTGCCGAGGACCACCGGGCCGGCCTGGAAGACATGCGGACCAAGCTGAAAGACCAGCTTGTCGAACTGGCCAAGGATATCGGCACCGAGGTCCTGATCGGCGTCGGTCTGTCGGTAGTCACTGCAGGATTCGGGGCGGCGGTGGCCGCGGCGCGCGCCACCAACGCGGTGCGCAAGTTCGCGGGCCCGATCCGCAACCTGATCACCGCGTTCAAATCCATGAAGCTGGCCAAAGGAGTCAAAACGACCCACCAGGCCACCAACCACCAGCCGACGCTGAAGCAACTGGCAGCGCTGAAACCGAAGAAGGCCGGCACCGAAAAACCTGCACCGACGAAGGCCGTGCTCACCGAAGACGACCACATCGCCATCAACAGCTACACCGGCATGGGGTTCAAAGACATCAACCAGGCGTTACGCAACCCACTGGCTGAATCGCCCCGGCATGTCGGGAGGCTTCGTCTCTTGAGCGAGGATGAAGTCTGTGAGTTCGAAGAAGTACCCGCAAGAGCTGCGTGAGCGAGCCGTGCGGATGGTCGCCGAGATCCGGGATCAGCACGACTCGGAATGGGCCGCGATCGGTGCGGTCGCCGAGTTGCTCGGGATCGGGACGACCGAGACGGTGCGTAAATGGGTCCGCCAAGCCCAGGTCGAGACCGGGGATCGCGCGGGGGTCACCTCGGAGGAATCGGCGGAGGTCAAACGACTGCGCCGGGAAAACGCGGAGCTCAAACGCGCCAACGCGATCTTGAAGTCTGCGTCGGCTTTCTTCGCGGCCGAGCTGGACCGGCCCGGACGCTGATCGTCGAATACATCAGCGAGCACCAGGGCCGGCGGGAAACCGGTGGCCTGCGATGGGGTGTCGAGTCGATCTGCGCCGCGCTCACCGAGCTCGGTGTCGGGATCGCCCCATCGACCTATTACGAGCACCGCAACCGGCACCCGAGTAGTCGACAGGTCCGTGACCGGCAGCTGAAAACCCAGATCACGCGGGTGCATCGCGAGAACTTCGCTGTCTACGGGGCCCGGAAAGTGTGGCTGGCGCTGAACCGGGAAGGTATCGCGGTGGCTCGGTGCACTGTCGAACGCTTGATGGGTGAACTCGGTCTGCGGGGAGCGGTGCGTGGCCGGATCAAGCGCACGACCATCGCCGATCCGCTCTGTGAGAGGCCTGCTGACCTGGTGAGTCGCCGGTTCGCACCCGCGGCACCGAATCTGCTGTGGGTCGCCGACATCACCTATGTGTCGACGTGGACCGGATGGGTGTATGTGGCGTTCGTGGTCGATGCCTATGCCCGCCGGATCATCGGATGGCGCACGTCGACGTCGATGACCACGGCGTTGGTGCTGGACGCTATCGAACACGCCATCTGGACCCGCGAACGCGCCGGCTGGGACGTGAAAGACGTGGTCCACCACACGGATAGGGGATCTCAGTACACATCCATCGCGTTGGCCGAAAGACTGGCCGAAGCCGGCATACAGCCCTCGGTCGGGGCGGTCGGATCCAGCTACGACAATGCCTTGGCCGAGACGATCAACGGTCTCTACAAGACCGAGGTGATCAAACCACGAGGACCCTGGCGCAGCGCTGACCAGGTCGAGTTCGCCACCGCTGAATGGGTCGACTGGTTCAACCACCGCCGCCTCTACCAGCGTTGCGGTGACATCCCACCGGCCGAGATGGAGGCGGCCTACTACAGTCGACGACCAGCCCAGCACACTGCTGAGCTGTCACACCAGTAAGTCTCCGGACTCGCCGGGGCGATTCAGGCTGGTCCTGACCCCGCCCAACAGGCCCGAATAGACGCGCTCAACCAAGCCTTGGGCAAGCTGCCGAATTATGAGGGACCGCTGACCCGGCACACGAACTTGCCTCCCGAAGTACTGGCTCAGTACCAGAAAGGCGCCGAGGTGACCGAAGCCGCGTTCACATCCACGTCCAAGAACCCGGCGGGCGCGAACTCGCTGTGGCCGGAGGTCAGTAACGTGGAGATGCAGATCATCAGCAAGACCGGCAAGGACGTCTCGGGGCTGTCGAAGTCTCCGGAGGAGATGGAAGTCCTCTTCCGATCCGGTACCCCGTTCACGGTGACAGAACGTTTCGTCGATCCGGTCACGGGCCGGACCGTGATCCGGATGGTCGAGAAATAGAAAGAGAGTGATCACGTGCCCAAATGGATAGCCGGAAAGAGTTTCCGCACCCCCGACGAGATACGCGCCGCAGGCGAAGAGGTCATGTCCGAGGAAGAGATGGCCGCCTACAACGCGCAATTCGACGCCTGGGAACGCACCCGCAACCGCGACGCCCCCGGCCCCGTCCCCGGATTCGGAGGCAAGTTCAGCGACGACTTGGCCGGCACCGAATACGACCCGGACGCCCCGGGCTACCCCGACCACGCACGCCGCACCTTCAACCCGAGAGAAACCCGCGACGAATGACCCTCCCCGTACGGATGGTCATGGGATCAACTTCCGTTTATCAGTGAGTTCGGGAACGTACTTGTACAGCGTGGTCCGCGAGATCCCCAGCAGCCGCGCGATCGAGGACACCGACTCATCCGGCCGGGTCAGCAGCGCGCGGGCCTGCCGGACCTGTTCCTCGCTCATGGCCGGTGGCCGGCCGAGGCGCTGCCCGCGGGCCCGAGCGGCGGCGAGGCCTTCGTGGGTGCCGTCGACGATCAGTTCGCGGATGAACTCGGCCAGGGCAGCGAAGACATGGAACACCAACCGCCCGCCGGGGGTGGTGGTGTCGAGGGCTTCGTGCAGGGACCGGAACCCGATACCGCGGCGGCGCAGGTCGGCCACGATCGAGATCAGGTCCTGCAGGCTGCGGCCGAGCCGATCCAGCGACGCGACCACGAGAGTGTCGCCGGCGCGCATGTAGTCCAGGCACGCCGAGAGCTGTTCACGCTCGGCGTCCTTCCCTGATTTCTTGTCGGCGAACACCTTCTTGCACCCGGCCGCCTTCAGTGCCCGAGTTTGCCGGTCGAGGTTCTGGTCCCGGGTGGAGACGCGGGCGTACCCGATCAGTGCCCCTCCCCCGCCGATCGGGTCCAGGGCATCACCGTCGAGGGAGAGCGGTTCGAGCGCATTGGTGTCCGTCACCCGACAATCGTACATAAAAGGGCGCTCTCACGTTATTGAACAGCCAGACTTTGCGACACGTTTTTTGAACAGTCGCTGATTTCGGGCGACCTGGGCATTCCCGTGCCCGAGCCCGTTTCGGCTCGAGTGTTCAAGAAACAATCAATTTATGAACATTTCCGCGAGGGCGGTGCCCCGCCTGGAAACGAGGCCCGAGACGGCGCACGCGATGGAGGCGTATGTGTGTGGGGTAGGTGCCCAGATCCGAGAGTTCCAGCAGATGCAGAGAACTAAGGGTCGGGACTAACCTCAGCGGGCTGACAGCGGACAAGGTCCTGCGCGTCGCTTTCGGATCATGAGTTTCAAGAGGATGGATGCGCGGCCCAGATCTGCCGGATGCGAACGGCCCGGCGGGGATCGCTCGAGACGCTGCCGGTCGAGTTGTACGCGCCTTGACCACCGGTATCTCGGACGCGGTTGGCAAAGAGCGGGGATTGATCAGCAACACCCGGGCATCGGCCGGCATGTTCGTCCGTGCGGAACGTGGCGCTGCGATACCGATCGATACGTCCGCCCGCGCGTTGATCGGCAACGATCAGGTCTACGGCGGGCGCCGGGAAGACGCCTACACCGCATGGTTCCGGGAACTCCACGATCGCGGTGTGGATACCGACCGGGCGATGTCGGACCTGGGAAAACTATGGGATTACCTGCGCCGCGACCCGAAATGGGAGATCGATCCAGCACGGAACTACGGAGGAATCATCTTCTTCGGTAGCAAAGACATCGGCGGCGCCTCGGTAATCGCGAACCTGGTCCGCGACCGCGGGCTCGGCGATGTCCCTGTCGTGTTCTCCGGAAGCAACGGCGAAGCAGCCAAATTCCGGCTGGCCGCGGAGAAGATGAAACTCGACCCCCGGCAGATCATCGAGGAACCCAAAGCCGCCAACACGGGACAGAACGCTGCCTTCTCCGTCCAGATGCTCGCCGACCACGGCCGCGATATCTCCTCGCTCATCGGCGTGTGCACCCCTTTCCACACGCGCCGGGTATGGGCCACAGTCATGCAACAGGGCATCGCCGACGTGAACGGCAAGCGTGTGTCGGTCGATCACGTCGCCATGTCCACCGCGCACGTCTCCCTGGAGAACTACATGCAGTACGGCAACCGCCCCGATGCCGATACAGCCCGGTCGCCGGCTCACGCAGCCATGTCTGGTGCTGACTGTCCGCTTCCTCGGGAAACGGCCAGGCGTACCCGTCGCCGACGACGTCCCATTCGAAGCCGGGAAACGCCTCCAGGATCTCACCGAACCGCTCCTGCGGCACCCCGATTTCGAGATCGGAGTGTACCCGTCCGAGACCGCCAACGAACAGGTCCAGCGCCCACCCGGCGGCGACATACCAACACGGCGGGGTGCCCGAGAGCCGTTCGGCGGCTTCGGCGGGAGTCCATGCCTGCCACAGGCGTTCGCATTCCGCGACGGACAACAGGCGGCCAGCCATCTCGTGAAGACTCCTTCACCTCACCCCGGCACGCCGGGTCGCCCCGGAGACTACCCTTCTCGGAGAGGGCTCTACCAGCCAGTCAGTTCTCTCGGCCGTAGTCGTCGTCGAGTCGGATGATGTCATCTTCACCGAAATAGGTACCGGTCTGCACCTCGACGAACACCAGATCTTCACACCCCCCGGCGGCGACACGATGGGCGGTCTCCACGGGGATGTCGACGGCGTTCGCCAACTCGGGGCGTCCCTCCCGCCGAGCCGGGGGATGCCCCGCGTTGTGGCCACCGACATGCTGAGGCCGGAACTCGCACCCAGACATTTCGGCGGCGACCATCGCAGATCTTCTAATCTCGCTGGGCCGGACTCCGTGAAGGACCCCGATGATCGGACACCTCGGTGGCCAGTGGGTGGGGTTCCCCGGTGAGGTGCGCGACGGCGGTGGCCACTTCGCTGATGGTGGCGGTGGTGTAGATGCCGGTCACGCCCCCACCTGTCTGGCTGTGGCGGGCGAATTCCCGGGCGACGGCGGTGCCGTAGTGGCGCTCGACCCAGGTGGTGGCGGTGTGCCGCAACCAGTGGATCGAGATGCCGTGGGTGAGCACCCACGGGAGGTGTTTGCCGAGTCGTTCGAACAGGTGGTTGTAGCGGCGGCGGGTGATCGGGTTGCCGTTTCGCGCGCGCAGCAGTGGACCGGACGCGAGGGCACCGCGTTGTTCGGTGTGGCGGCACAGGGCTTGCATGAGGGTCGGTGAGATGGGTTGCCACAGCTGCGTGCCGCCTTTTTCTCGGAGCAGGATCACCGATTGCACCGGGTCCAGGTCCAGGTCCTGTGGCCGTAAGGCCAGTGCTCCGGCGCGGCGGCAGGTGGTTGCGAGGTTGCTGCGGGAGACCAAGGTGTCGAGGTGCTCGGGGCCCAGTTCCTGTTCACGGTGGGCGAGTACGCGGCGATGGTGTGCGATAGCGCGCGACGACATGCCTTGGCTGTCGAGGAACAGTGCAGTGGTGTTGAGGATCGCCGCCGTGGTGGTGGTGTCACCTTCGATGTGCGCGGCGAAGGCCTCGATATGTGGCAGCAGTGTCCGCCATGTCGGCCAGGTGGCGAGGTCTTCTCGATCGGGTAGCGCGTCACGCAGTGTGAGGGCGGCACACTGGCAGGCGTGTTCGATCGCCTCGAGGCTGCGGTGGGGGTCCGAGGAATCAGGGGTGCGGGCAAGTCCTTGGACTAGACGGTGGACCGACACGGTGGCGGTGGCCGAATCCGAGTGGATCATGCTGTATGCGTTGAGCACACCGAGCGCGGCATCGAGGACAGGTGGGGAGACCGGCTGCTGACACAACGCGAGGGGAATGGCGTCGGGCCCGTACCAGGCCAATGCGCGTAACAGGTCCGCGGCCGCGGGGTGGGTCTCGGTGATGCGGTTCAGGGTCACCCGCCAGATTCGGGCGATAGTGCGTTCGCGGTCTGCTACGACCGCAGCCTGGCCGTACATGTCGCCCGGATAGTCGGTGAGCAACCGCAGATAAACCCGCGGTGTGGTGAGCGGGCTCTGCGCCAGGTACGCGCCGGCCTGCTCGATGGCCAGCGGCAGATGCCCCAGCACGGCGCACAATTCGGCCGCGCCGTCGATATCGCGGGGTCCGTTCGCGGTCATCAGGCCGGTGAGCAGCCGCCGCGATTCGTCCGCTTGCAGGACATCCAGGCGCACCACCGATGTGCCCGGTGCCCACCCGGAGGAAAGCCGACTGGTGATCACGACACGGCCCGCGCCGGACCGGGCCAGCACTGCGGCGATATCGGCGGGGTCGTTGACGTTGTCCAGAATCAGCAGCCACCCGGAGTGCGTGGACAGCCATTGCAGGGCACGGTCGGCCAGCGCTTCCACCTCCAGGGCCTGCGCCGATGCGGCCGCTGCATCCCGTCCGGCGTCAGATCCCCGGCCGCTTCGGCAAGCGTCCAGCCATTCTTCCCCGCCAACGGCGCCAACAGTCCCCGCACATACATCCGCGCCCGCAACCGCGGCTCCGCCCGATAGAAGCGCCCCGCAACCAGCCCGAACAGATCATCCAACCCGGCCACCCACGCAGCCAGGTCCTCACCGAGCGACACAACGAAAGTCCATACCGCACAACATCACCAAGTGCTACTGGAGAAATAAGTTAACAGGGATTCGCATCTACGGGCCAGTGCCCGGACCGCATGGACATTTGCACCGTGGACACCGGTTTGCCCGGACAGGCCCGCAGTCCGGTCTCTGGCGCGGTTCTTGAACGAGACGTGCGCACCCTGAGGGATCCGCGTTCAACCGCCCAGTAAGATCGGGTGCGGCCGCCCGGACGGAACGACGATCGGCATCGGCCGAGCCGGTCGGCTGTGCTCCGACAGCCGGAGATCTCAGTAGAACGTCCCGGCGGCGAAAGCTCCGAGCCCTACCAGCACCGCACCGGTGAGCACCTGCACGCGGCGGTCGACCAGGCACATCAGTGACAGGAAACCGGGCATCGAGCCACCGCGTCGGGTGTAGGCGATGGCGGCGGCGCTCGGCAGGCAGCGGCCGAGGGCGACCGTCACGAACAGGGCCGCGCCGAGGGTCGGTGACCCTACGGCCGCGACTCCCAGCACCAGCAAATAGTACGCGCTCGAACGGATGTAGATGAGGAAGCCGGGCCCGATGATCGCGCCGAACAGCAGCGATACCTTCCACGGCGCCATACTGCGTCGCAGGTGCCGCGGTAGCTGGCGGCGGCGCATCGGGGTCGGCAGGGCGAGCAGCCCGAGTTCGTGCAGGCCGTAGGCCGCGGCGAGGACGGCCCAGGCACCGATCAGCAGTGTGAGCGGTACGAGGCCGAGGGCGAAGCCGCCGAGCACGCCGATCAGCGCGCCAGTGATCGACGCCGTGGCCACGGAGCCGAGGGCATGCCAGCCGAGGCGTCGCAGCGGTGTGGAGGCGCCGCGGCGGCCCGGTTGTTTGGGTGCGACCACCACGCCCGCGACGGACATCCCGCAGGTTGACCAGTTCGCGGCCAGGGCGGTCATCAGGCCGGCGCCCACGACCGCGCCGGTGAGGCCCGCGGCTTGTCCAGGAGCGGCCACGAATGCCGTCGCGATACCGGCCGTGGCGGCGGCCGCGGGAAGGACTATGCGGGAACCGAGTCCGACCGATCGCTGGAGTTCGGGCCGGATCTGTGGCATATCGACGGGCAGAGCTTCGTGATCGAGCAGGGTTGTCATGGTGTACCTCCTGGAGGGTGGCCGCACGTCAGCCGACGTGCACGGTTCCGGACATGGTCGGGTGGATGGAGCAGCGATACGCCACGTCACCGGGTGTGGTGAAAGTGAACCGGAAGGTGTCCTCGCTGCGGATTCCGCTGTCGAAGACACTCTCGGCGCGCAGGTCGTGCAGGAGGAGGCCGTCGTCGAAGCGCCATTCGACGGTGCCGCCGACGGGGATCCGGACCTCCTGCGGCTCGAATCGGATCTGGCTGATGTGCACGACGGCGTCGAGCTGTGATGGACCCGAACAAGCGCCCGCGAACACCAGCAGCAGGACGGCCGCCGGGAAACTCAGCCCTCGACCACGACGGTGCCGACCATCATCGGGTGCGGGGTGCAGTGGTAGGTGAAGGTGCCCGCTTCGGTGAAGGTGTGGCTGAAACTGCCTTCGGTGAGCAGTTCGCTCTCGAACGCTCCGTCGTCGGCCACCACATCGTGCGGAAGGCCGTTGTCGTCGAAGATCCATTCGACAGTCTGGCCTTTCTCGATCGTCACCGAGGCGGGGCTGTAGCTCATATTCGCCACCTGCACCGTCACGGGGGCGCTGTCGCCACCGGAACCACCGCAGGCCGTCAGCGGAAAGAGTGCGCATACGGCGGCGGCCAGAACCAGGAGCTTTTTCATCGATACCTCTCATCGGACGTACATCAGGTTCGCCGTCATTCCGGCTTCGAAGTGATAGGCGTTGTGGCAGTGGAACATCCATTCCCCCGGGTTGTCGGCGTCGAATTCGATCGTCAGCGAGGTGCCGGGCAGGACGTTGACGGTGTCGCGGCGCAGACCGCCGTAATCGGGGATCGCGAATGTATGCCCGTGGGTGTGCATGGGGTGCCACATGGTCGACCGGTTGTGCATGGTGATGCGGACGCGCTCGCCCTGTTTCATCACCAGATCGCCCGCGTCGGCGCCGGCCATCGCCCAGACGTAGCGGTCGCCGGCCTGGAGCAGGTCCACCGCGTAGTCGCGGTCGGGTGGCCGGTTCGGTAGGCGCGTGTGCTGCGCGGGGCGCAGTTCGCCTTCCGGTACCAGTTGCCCGCGGAGTTCCGGGATCACGCCGCCGATATCGGGATCCGCGAGCGGAACCGAGTCCGAGCTGCGCAATACGGTCGAGGCGTAGCCGGGGCGGCCTTCGACCGCCGCCACGACCGGCCACGCCCCGGAGGCGACCGTCACCAGGACGTCGTAGCGCTGGGCCATGCCGATCAGGATCGTGTCGGCCTCGGCCGGGACCACGTCGAACCCGTCGACCGCCACCACGGTCAGCCGGTGTCCGGCGACGGCGAACCGGTAGGGCGTCTCCGCACCGGCATTGATGATGCGCAACCGCAATCGCGCACCTGGGGCCGCCGTAATCACTGCGGGATCGTTCGGAGGGCGGCCGTTGATCAAATGCAGCGGATAGGCGATGTGCTGGGCCATCCCGCCGAGCACCGGCGATTCACCGTGCCCGGCCGCGGTGAGCGAGGCCGCCACCGCAGCCTCCCCGGCACCCACCTGCACCGGGGCAGCGGCACCGTGACCGGCATGACCGCCGTGCAGATCGGGGTTGAGAGCGGCCATCACCGCATCCGGGGTGGTGCCCAGCCCGTCGACCCAGTCGTCGAGAACCAGTACGGCATCGGCATCGGCACCCGTCGTATCGCCCGGGTCCTCGACGATCAGCGCGCCGAAGAGACCGCGATCGGCCTGCAACCCGGAATGCGAGTGGTACCAGTATGTTCCCGGGTCGGGCGCGACGAACCGGTACTCGAAGGTGCCGCCCGCGGCGATGGGTTTCTGGGTGACCGGCGGCACCCCGTCCATATCGTTGCGGATCCGGATGCCGTGCCAGTGGATACTGGTCTCCGCCGGCACCGTGTTGGTGACCCGCACCGCGAGCGTATCCCCGGCCGAGAGCCGCAACTCCGGAGCGACCGCCCCGGCCCCGTATGTCCACGTATTCACCAGCCGCCCACCGAGATCCACAGTCGCCGCACCCGCGGCGAGAGCGTATGAAGCGGTTTTCCCGGTCGACGCACGGGCGGCCTCAGCGGCCGCGATCTCGGGATCGCCGGGTTTTATGTAGTCGAGCCGGGTCGGCCCGAAGGTGGTGCCCGCCGACGATCCACACCCCGTGGCGCCGAGCGCGCCGATTCCCGCCAGGCCGGCGCCGGCCGCCGCGAGGGACAGGAACCGGCGCCGGCCCAGCAGTGCGGAGGTCATTTCAGCACCTCGGGCGTGAGCAGACCGGCGACCGGTTCGACATTGCCGTCCAGCGTCACCGCGCTCACCTGGTTACCGGTGGCCACATCGAACCCGACCAGCCGCTGCGGCGCCTCGCCGTCGACTTCCGGCGCATCCCCGAGGACGTAGAGCTTCGTGCCGTCCACGCTGTAGGCCATCGACGTGTAGGCGGTGATACCGGCGTCGGCGAGTGTGTAGGTGCGCAGCGGTTTCAGGTTCGCCGCGTCGTACACCACCACCTTGGCGACCGATCCGCCGCGGGCGGAGTCGGGGTGCACGATGCTGTCGGTGTAGGCGATGGCGATCCGGGTCCCGTCGGCGTTGATGACGTTCTCGGCGAAACGGCCCGACGGGTCGCCGGCGTTGCCGATCGGTTTCACCGGTTCGGTGGGTAGTCCGGCGGTGAAATCGAAGACGAAGACATCGCCGTTCTCGCTGACCAGCAGTGCCTTGTTTGCCTCGGCGGCGAAGGTGGTCTTGCGGGTGCTCACGAAATCCTCGGGCAGCACCTTCGCGCGGCCGGCCTCCTCCGGGACACCGGCGTCGTTGATCACGACATGCAGCAGTTCGCGGGTCTCCTCGCAGACGCTGTAGAGGTCGTGCCCGACCATCCAGGTGAACGGCCCGCAGCCCACAATGCGGACGGCTCCGCTCTCTCGCCCGGATTCGAGATCGACGACCCGGATTCCGTAGAGCCCGTCGTCCCAGGTCACGAAGTACTTGCCATCGGAGGTGACGGCATTGGACCCCGGCCGCGAATGCACCCGCGCCACATCGGGAAGTGCGACCTCGGCGGGCTCGAGCAGGTTGCCCGAGTAGGTGCTGACGGTGAAATCGGCGTCGCCGCGGGAACCGCGGGGCCGCCAGACCTCGGCGGCCAGCACCGCGGGATCGTCCGGAGTCTGCCCGACGAAACCGTGGATGACCGGGTCCCAGATCCCCGGGCCCACGACGACCCGGGCCGTGATCTTCCCGGTCGCCGGATCGATGGCGTCGACCTTCATCTCGAGACTGCCGAAATCACCTTCGACGCCGAGGATCTGGTCGGCGCCGATCGGCTTGATCTTCCCGACGTGCAAGGGTTCGGGGAACTGCCCGGTGATCTCCTGGTCCTGCTCACCAAGGCCGACCCCCGGCCCTGGGTCGCCGAATTCGACACTGGGATAGGTGACCTCGGTGGACGATTCCGGGTCGTTCGACCCGCACGAGGTGACGGTGAGCAGGGCGGCCAGCGGTACGGCGGCGAATGCGACCCTGCGGCGGTTCGAAGTCATGATCCGGCCCCCACCTTCGGCCGGTCCGCGGGGCGGGCCTGGCAGTCGGCGCCGATGATCGGCGCCATGGTGCAGGTGTAGGCCTGCGACTGATCGGAGACGCACCAGATGATCTCCTGATCGGTGCTGCCGCTGACCGGGTTGTACATGGTGGCCTGCATATCCGGCTCACCGCAGAAGGCGTTGGAGCAGCTCGGGGCGCCGCAGCAGTCGTAGTAGGCGATGAGGTAGGTCTTGCCGTCGGCCGGGTTGGTACAACAGCCGACCCAGAATTCGGCGCCCGGTTTCGAGCCCGGCGCGCAGGTGGTGAGGCCGCCGCCTTCACAAGCGGCGCAGGACGTTCCGTCCATATTGCACCAGCGCCAGTAGTCGCATTCGGCGGGATTGCTGCCGTCGTACTCAGGTACCTGCGGTTCCGGCGCCGGGTCGGGGGCGGCGGACGCACGCGACACGGGCAGCGCACCGATCACCGCGACCCCGGACGCCCCGACCGTCCAGCGGCCGATCCGGGAAAGCATCGAACGCCGTGAGGTGCGTTCGGACAGCCGGCGTCCCGCGCGGCTGACGAAACCGCCGCCGCGGCCGGCCATCCATTCGGCCTGTTCGGCCACCGTGTTCTCGTCGACCGGATACCGCTGTTCGGTACCTCCGTGGTCGTGAGGATGACTGTTCTGGTTCATCTGCACTCCGTTCCGGGAATCGAAGAAGGGGCTACACCTGCGTCCGGCCGTACGCGGACCGCGGCGGAGTTGCGACCGGTGGCGATCAGGCGGCACCGCGTTCGGCGGCCCGGGCGTGCAGGTGCTGGAGCGAGGGCGTATCCGTCTCCAAGGCGTTGAGCAGGCTCTCCACCTGCGCCATGTGATTGCACAGTCCTTTGGCTCGGACCTTGCCGTGCTCGTCGAGCATCACCCCGAACGGTGTGGTGCCCACCTGGTAGGCGATGCCGACATCGCGCCCGTCGACGTAGCTGAGTTCGGCGCCGATCCCCGCGCCGGCGAGGAAATCGGCGTGCTCGCGCTCGGTGCCGTCGGAGATCAGGACGATATCGATATCGCCCTCACCCTTGGCCATCGCTTTCATCCCGGGCAGCAGCGATTTGCAGGTGGAACAGTTCGGCGCGGTGAACAGCAGCAGCTGCGGGCGTTCGCGATGCCCGCCGACGCTGACGCTGCGGCCGAGCTGGTCGGTGAGGCCGTGGAAGGTGGGGCCGATCTGCTGCACCTTCGGGCCGGTGTCCATCATCCGGGCGCCGAGCGGCCCGAGACGCACCTGCACCCGGCCGATCTCGCGGGCGAGCCCGAGGATCATCAGCAGCTCGGCGCAGACCGCCGCGCTGAGTAGCAGGACCATGGTGACAAGAAAAATGGTCATGGATCTGTCCTTTTCGAGTGATCAGTAGCGGCTGGACGCCGAGACGGCGCGTAGCCGGACGGCGGCCGGGGTCAGGTAGTCGTCGACCGGTCGGCGGCCGAACGCCATCACCGATCGCACATACAGTCCGACGGCCGCCACCGTGACGGCGAAGACGCCGATACCAGCCCCTGCGGCGCGTTCGAAAACGGTGGGCACCGGTGCCGCGGCGACCAGTACCGCGGCTACCGCCAGACCAGCCGCCCGGAGCGCATGCCGCCATCCGATCTGCGCGATCTCCGCCTCGCTCGCGGCGAACGCGAAACATCCGCAATCCAGGTCGCGGCGGCCACGCAGCAGATTCACCGTGAGCGCGAGGAAGAAGACGACGAACAACGCCGCCGCGGCGGAACCGGTGGCGCGCGGTACGAGGCCGAGCACCAGCGCGGCACCGAGCACGATCTCGACCCACGGCAATACTGCGGCGACAACCGGTACCAGTGGATCCGGCAGCAGCCGGTACCCCCGCACACTGCGTTCCGTCCGGGCGAGGTCGCCCGCCTTCGGCACCCCCGCGATCACCAAGACGGTGCCCACCGCACCCGCCAGAGCTGCCCACAACATCGGCGCCCTCACTTCCCTCTACCCGACCGCCGGCATCCCGGGCGGTGAGCAAAGTATGGGGAGCCGATGCGACGGAACCGCTTCCCCGGGATTACCGGCCGCGCTTTACCGAATGGAATCGGCACCGCCGCGGTTTGCCCTGCTCAGCGGCAATCACCTCGCGGCAGAAGTGGCGCCGGTCACAGCAGGAGGCCTATAGCGCGGCCATTTTCGCGACCGATTCCCACTCGGCGGTCGCCTACCTGTCACATGGGAAACATCGATGCAATCCAGCCCTCGTAGATTGCTGTTCCCGAAGTAGATTTCTCACCTCAGGTGGCCCATGAACACCAGCGCTCTGCACGCCGCGCTCCGGCATGCCGCAGTGGCCGACCCACCCGTGGAACCGGTGTACTCGCCGCTGCGGGCCCTCGGCCGCAGTCAACTCACACCATTGGACCTGGCCGGACAATCGATGTCGACCATGGCGCCGGCCACCTGCATGGTGTTCACCGCGCTGTGGATGTCGGCGGCCGGATCGCACGGTGTGCGCGGGTTGGCAGCGGTCATCGGCGCGGTGCTGGTGATGGCGCTGGTCGCGCTGTGCATCCGCCAGTTCACGGTACGGCTCGCGGCATCCGGTTCGCTGTACAGCTTCGTCGCCCACGGTCTCGGGAAGCGCGCGACGCTGACCGCGGGAGCGGCTTTGCTGGTGGGCTACCTCGGCGTGTCGATCTCGGTACTGTCCAACGCCGGCGCCGATCTCGCGCAGGTGGGCGAATCGTTCGGGCTCCCGCGGTTTCCCGCCGCGCTCGTCTGCGCGGTCATCGCGGTGGCCGTCGCACTGATCGCGATCCGCGGGGTGCGGTTCGCCACCCGGTTGATCCTGCTGATCGAGGTGTGCACCGTTGGGTTGATTCTCGCCCTTCTCCTGCAGACCCCCGAACCGCCGGCCTTCGACCTGACGGTGACCTCCCTACCGTTCGGCCTCCTGGTGTTCCTGTCGATGCAGACCGTACTGAACCTCGCGGGCTTCGAGAGCGCGGCGTTCTTTGGTCCCGAAGCGCAACGTCCGTTGCGCACGGTGACGCGAACCGTCCTCGGCACGCCGCTGCTCGTGGGTACGCTCTACATCGTCGCGGGCTGGGCCGGGATGACAGGGCATGCGGGCACCCTGCTCAACGCGTACTTCGGCGGCACCGCCTCGGGTGCGAGCCCGCTGCTCGTGCTCGTGGTGAACATCGGCGTCTGTTCGTCGTGGATCGCCTCGACCCTCGGTTTCGCGCAGGCGGGGTCGCGGTTGCTGTATTCGATGAGCCTGGAACGCATCATCCCCGCCGTGTTCGAGAAGGTGCAGCCCCGGTTCCGCACCCCCTACGCCTGCGTCGCGCTGTTCGTCGGTATCTCGTTCCTCGGCACGCTGTGGCACACTCCCGGCCACGGCGGTTCCCCAGCATTCGACGCCGTCACCGAGATCACGCTGCTGCTCGGCTACACCCTGGTCGCCTTCGCGGCGTTGCGTTTTCTGCACCGTATCGGCGAGCACACTCCGGGGACTCGTGCGGCGGGCCTGGCCGCGGCGGTCGCGGGAAGCGGTCTCCTGGCGTTCGCGGCCGTGGATGCCGGCCGCTCGGGCGGATGGATCTACCTGGCGTGGTGCGCCGCGCTGGGGATCTCCGGCCCTCTCTGGTATGCCGTGCTCCGCAGATACCGGCCCGGCAGTATCGACGCGATCGGCGTCTTCGACAGTGTGGAAACCGCCGACCTGCTCCCCGGCGCCGCCTCGCTGAGCACCGACGAACACGGCCGTCCCGTGCTGAGCCCAACCGGACGGTAACCAATGGTGGCCGAGCGAAACCCCGCCCGCCAGGACGCGGCGGGCACCGAATTCGGGGGACAGCAACCCAAAGCGGTACAGCGCGCACTGGCGATGCTCGAAGCGGTGGCGCACCTGGGCGCCGGTGTCTCGGCCAAACAGATCTCCGCCTACACCCGGATCCCCCCGGCCACGGCCTACCGAATCCTCAACCTCCTCGTCGCCGACGGTTTCCTGGTCCGCACCCCCGACCTCACCGGTTTCGCCCTCGGCCGCCGGACCTCCGAACTCGCCTACGCGGCAGCAACCACCCAGCCCGCCCGGACTGTCGCAGAAATCCTGGACGACCTGCGCGCCGAAACCCGGCACGGCCTCTACGTGGCTTCCTTCCGCAGCGGCACGCTACGAATGGTCGACACGGACCCCGACCACGAAATCGTCTCCCCAGCCACGATCAGCCGCAATCCCCACGCCCACGCGGTCGGCAAACTGCTCCTCGCCTATCGCCCCGACCTGCTGGAGCACCTCGACCTGCGACCTGTCACCGCGCACACCGTGGTGGATCCACTGGCTTTCCGATCCCAGCTCGCCCACATACTGGCCACCGAGGTCTCCTTCGAGAACCAGGAGTCCCGCATCGGCCGCGCGGCCGTGGCAGTTCCGGTTCGTGAACCCGGCTCCGAGGTGGTCGGCGGACTATGCGTCCAGGGAGCCGCGGGCCGAGTATCGGCGGACAACACGGACCTGATCGCGTTCCTCCGACACGGAGCCGCCGAGTTGACCGGTCTCCTGTGATCGAGACTGTCCGATCGCCGTTCGGACGGACAGCCCTGTATCGAGATGCCGTTATGAGCGCCTGTTCAGCCGGCCATGCCGGTTGTGGCTCACGTCCCGCATCACACAAGCCCCGGAGCGGACGGAGGATTCTCTGCGCCCCGTGGGAATTATCGTCCTGCCGTTCGAAATCCCTACGCAAGCACGCCGCCCCAGCGATACGGTACTCCGGTCGTGCTGGGTAACGACGCACCCTCCGTCGTTCCGCTCTTGGCAGAATAGGCTTGCGTGCCGGCTCACCATCCCCACACGGCCCGCGACCAGACAACACGGTCCCATACCCGTGGCAAACCAGTGGTCCCATCACTCTGGCAAGCGACACACGGGTCACCCGTGGGGTTGGCCTCAACACCCACCGCCACGAAACCGCCGGGGCGGTCGAAGCCGACTGTGCCGACTGACCGATGTGCGGACGGTGGCGCGGCGATCAGCGGCAGCGACGATCGGCCGATCGATGAAAATCGTTGCCGAAAAGGTGCATCGGCGCGCCGCGACATGCAGAATATACCGGTCGAAGCGCTCCCTGGTCGTCGCCGAGCAAGGCTGTCCGGCAGCTCGAGACGTGAGGGTGAGCTGTGAACCGCGCGGAGGAGAATGTGGGCGAGTCGTTTCATATCGATCCGGACGCCGCGCGCCTCCTGACCGATGAACTGCGCAGTATCGCGGAGAGCGCGGGCCGGACAGCCCGCGCTCTACAGGACGCGCTCACGGCCGCCGGAATGACCGAAGCCGCCGCAAGCTGGGGCGATGACGAGATGGGTCAAGCGTTCGCGGAGTACTACCTGCCGGGCGCCGAGGAAGGTGTCAGTGCATTGGAAAGTAGTGCCGGCGCCCTCCACGAACTGGGTTCGATCCTCGACCAGTCGATTTCGGCGTTCGAAACAGTGGACAGCGACGGCGGCCGGCGCTTGCGAGCCGATGCCGCGAGATTGCAGTCCCCCCACCCGGAGTCGGGGGCACTACGGTCGGCCGACCGGATCCCGGTTGTCGGGGAGGTCCCCGCTGCTCGTACTCCCGCACTGGCCGGCGTACCCGATTCCGGTCCGGGCGCACCGGTGCCGGCCGGAACCGCGCCGGGGACAGGTGATCCGGTGGGTTCCAGTACTTCCGAACCAGGAACGCCGACCGCGGGCGCGGCGAATGATCCCTCGACCGGTACTCCCGCACAGCCGGAAGCGGGCCACCCCTACGAGGGTGACAGCCCGACCGGCCCGTCGGCGCCCGCCCGGCCCGCGAATGACCCCGCCCGCCCGGAAACCCCACCGGCGCAAACCGGCCGCGGCGCCGCGCCCTCCGCACCCGGTGACCGCGGTACAGCCCGTTCTCCGTGGTCCGGGCCGGCGCCGACCGTTCAACCGATCGCCGAAGGCCGCGGTGCTCCGGCCGCCGCCACCCCGCGCGTCTCCGCACCTCCCCAACAGGGCGGCCCACCTCGGGACGTTCCGCCGACCCCGCAGCGCGGTGTCTCCGCGGACACCCCACCGAATCAGCCGGGCGGCACACCCCGGACCAACCCACCGGGCCGCCGAGACGACCGCAGGCAAGAGCAACGGCCCGCCGCAGCTATACCGAAGTCGCCCAAGGCACGCCACGAGCCGGTCCAGCCTCCGCCGACCGTCACAGACCCCGCCGCAATGCGCGTCATCGAGGAGCTGGCCGCCCGGCACGGACTCCGGATCAGCGGATTCGACACCGCCGGGCTGGACGAACCCGCAGCACGCGAGATAGCCGCCGCCGTCGATCAGGTACTCGAACAACACCGCACCATCGACCTGCGTGTCCTGGAGATCGCCGACTCGGCGGACGGGCTACCTGCCCGCCTGGAGCGGGCGGCCATCTCCGACGCTGATCAACTGGAGCTCCGAGCAGCGCATATCGTTCTCGACCGGGCCGCGGCCACCGACCCCGGCCTGCGTGCCGCGGCGATCGAACGGGCGATCGGCGGCCGCCGGCCGGCTCCCGGCGCCATGGACCGGTCGCTCTACGCGATGGTGGTTCGTGAGCTCGGCCGCGCCTTGTCCGCTGCCGGAGATCACGCGGCACACCGGCTGGCCCAGCGCACCCTGATCGCCGAATATCTGCGAATAGCCGGCCCCGAACATGCCGGCGATCCGCTGGGCCGGATCGTCAGCGGTTACCGGCACTGGCGCGATCGGCTCAGTGGATGTTCGCCCACCACACGCTTCGACCCGGGCGCCGCGCTGGTGGAAGCGTTCACCGAGGTCGAGCTGCACTCGGACCGGGCAAGCACACCGGCCACGGCGCTACATCGATTGCTGGTGGACACCGCGAAGCAACGAACCTGACCGGGCTCCTACTCCCCGGCCCACGCGGGTGTGCCGGTTACTCGCCGTCCCGGATACGGCGCATCGTCTCGATCCGACGCGCCAAATCCTCCCGTTGGCGTCCGGCATTACTACCGTCGAGCTGGCCGGCGAAGGCTTCCTTCGCTGCCGCCACCAGCGCGTCGGAGACGTTCGGGTACGCGCGGGCAATCGCCCATAATGTCGCATCGGTTTCCATGTCCAGGCCGGTCGCCGAACGAAGCCCACCCCCATTGCACACCGAGGCCAGTTCGGCGTCGAAGTTCTGGATCAGTTCTTCACGGGTCGGGTGATTGAGCCGCATCATTCCTCCTCGAATCGATTACCTGCTGCTACCGCGCTCCGGCGCGCGGATTCAGTCGAACACAGTCCCGCGGCGGTCGTCGTCGGCGAGAACCGCATTGATATAGGCGCCCAGGTCCAGATCTCGCGGTAGCGCCCGATAGGTCACATCTGCCAGAACAGTTCCATCGACCGCGACGCCGAATCGGCTGGTTCGCGGCCCCGCCGAGGTCCACCAGGTGGTCACCGCGTCGGTGCATTCGACGCGGTGCTCGCCGATCCGCAGTACGAGCCCCTTGCCCGGTTCGCGATAGAACACCACCGGTATATCGCCGAGGTCACCGTAGACACCACTCTGCTGCCGCCCCGCGCGGTCCCCTACCTGCAGTGAGCCGGTCTGCGGATCGAAAAGCGCCGGGATACCTGCACCGGCGAAGGGCCGGACCAGAATGGGCTGTACTTCACCGGGCACTCGATCCGGCCCCTCAGGTCCGCCTGCGCCAGAGTCGCCACCGGTCCCGAGGGGATCGCGCTGTGGAGGTTGCACAGTATCCCGGGTTGCCGGCGGCACCGGCAGTATCCGGAGAGGTGCCGCCGGGTCCGGGTCCTGCCGTTCCGGGCCGTCGTCGTCCGGCACACCGGCCTGCTCCGTAGTGGGTTCCGGCTGAGTGTGCGCCGGCATTCGCTGCCCGGATTTCAGCAGTTCGTAGACCATGCGCATCGGACCGGCAGCGTGATCAGGCCCCCGGAGCGCCACTTCGACGAGCGCATTCCGCATACCCTCCGCCGGGCTCACGCCGTACTCGCGGGTGCGGTATCCGGGGAAGGTCAGCTGCAGCCAATCCTCGTAATCGATCTTCCACCAGTTGGGATTGGTGTCGTAGTACGCCTGCAATGCTGCGTTGAGTTCTGCCTCGGTCTCCCGGTAGTTCCGGTACTCGACGGCTTGGCCGACCCCGCGGGTCACCGCCGCGAACACCGGGCGTTCCAGTACCGCTGCCGGATATTGCGCGTCGTCGATCTTCTCCTGCAGATAGTCCAGTAGTTCCGCCGCATCGACAGGACTGCCGTCGGGCCGGGTCGCCCGGAAATGCACGGCATTGAACATCAGCTCGGAGCTACCGTCTCCGGCGCCGTTATCCGGAACCCAAGCACTGAAACCGTCTTCGGTGAAGTCGTCGAATCGGCCCGATTCCGCCAGTTCGACCTTGCCCACACCCATGGCCGAAAGCAGCTCGGACATCTCTACCAGCGCCCGCGCGAATTCCTGCACTCGCTCCGGGTTCAGATCGTCGCGCGCCAGCCCGGATACCTCCAACTCGTGGTTCCCGGTGCGGTCGCGCAGCATCTCTTGCAATGTCACCTGGACCGCCCGCGGATCCGCCCCGAAAAATGGATCGTCGCGGGCCGCACCGGCCAGGATCTCGTCGATCATCTCCCCGAACTCGTCCCAGCTCCCCGGAGGTTCGGCATCGTCGACGCTCCCGGCCCGGCCTGGAAGGTGGCTGAAGGCGCGGGCGCCGAACAGTACCCAGTCGGCCAGGCGGCCGAGCGGCCCGCGCCGCTGGGCCCGTTCCACCGCACCGAGTAGCATGTCGAATGCTTGTTGGTGCAGCTCACCGGCCCGATCGGGACCGGCGACCACCTCGACGAAACTATCCGCCAGCGCATCCACCGGGTCGACCGCCGACGCGGTGAATGGTTCGGACGGGGCGACTTCGACGTATCCGGTGAAGTCCCAGGACATGCCGTCCGCCGAATGCGCACCGGCCCGGAGAATCTCCAACAGCTCATTGTGGGCGTAGCCGCCACCAGCGAAATCGAGTGCTCGCGCATACTCCCGCAGGCCCACCGAATACACCGGCCGGTATTCCAGCGCCCAATGTTGTGCAGCGTCCTGTTTCGGCCCTGCCTTCGCCAGCACCTCGGCCCGGAACCGCCTCGCATCGGCGGCGAGTTCGGCATTGAAGGTGATGGATGTGGCATGCACCGCACCGGTGAGCGAGTGCACCCATGTGGCGGTATGTGCCAAGGCGTCTTTCGGCACGCGGCCGATGGCGACGTAGTCGAAACCTGCCGGACGGAATCGACCCACCGTATCCGCCATCGATCGCGCGATATCGCGCGCCACCTCGACATCCACGGAGTTGTCGAACCCGTACACCGGAATCGATAGCCGTGCGCTGAGTTCGGTACCCACTGCCGAGGCACTCGTCAGCCGCGACCAATCGTCGGCGGGGGCGCCCAGCAACTGAGCGACCGATGTCGCATCCGCCTCGTTCGGCAAGTGTTTCGCCTCGAAACCGTAGCGCTCGCCGAGCATCCGCAGGGCATGGATGCGACCACTGGGCAGCGGTCCGCCGAACCGGAGTCGGTCGGCGAACCGGCCGAGGTGATCGCGCACCGGCCTGGGCGGGCGGGCCTGGTGCTCAGCGGCGCGGACCACCAGATCATGCAGTATCCGCAGCGCGGGAGGAACATTCTTGCGGCCCAGCACTTCTACCGCCGCGAATGCCGCGGGCAGCGCGTTTTCCGGCCGCAGCGTCAATCCGGCCGCCCCACCGAGCTCATAACTGTCATCGTTCAATTGCTCGCGGGCCCATCGCACGAACCCTTCCCGGGTCGGCTTGCGCAGATGCCGCCGTTCGCTCCGCTCGTACACCGTGGACAACGCCTGCTGAGCCACCCGCGCCGCATCGCCGTTCCCTCGTGCCATCAGCGTCCGCGCGAATCCCTCCACCACCGTGGTGTATACGGGACGGAGCGCGGCATTCGGGTAACCGAATCCGTTGTCGACTGCGAAGCGACCGGATTCGGCCAGCGTTCGGCTCGTGCTGTCGAATACTCGGAGGTTGATCGCGATCCTCGCCGCAACGGGTATTCCGGTCGATTTGGCGAGCGGAGCACTCATATAAATATCTCTCCGCACGCTGGACGGCGAGATCCCGATCTCGCCGAGATCGGCAATCGGGTAGAGCTCGGACATATCTGTCAGCGCCCGCGCTACTTCTCGCGCGGATTCGAAGTTCGCTACGGGACCACGGAAGTTACGCACTGTGAGGTCCTGGCCCAGACTGCGCTCGATTCGCTGCTTCAAAAATGCACCGAGGTGTTCCGGAATCGTATGGAACGACCATATATCCTCGTCCGGGGCACCCAGCCATTCGGCATCGGAATGCTCGCTGTCCGGTTCCCACTCCTGTCGCGGATCCCTGATGGCCTCCTGGTTCGGCCAATCACTCCACCGTGATTTCGGCGCGGCCGCGGGATCCGCGTTTTCCCGCCGTTCGCCGGCGCCGTCGTTCGCTGGTCCGTCCGCATCAGATCGCCCGGCCATATCGTCTCGACCGGGGCCGGAATTCTCCGCGTTCCAGATATGCGCGATCGAACCGTTGTACGGCACCGGCTGCGCGTCCCCGTACGGTTGCTGGAACCGCAACCAGTCCGCGACCTTGTCCAGCAGTCCCGCCGCGGTGCCCCGTTTCGCGCGCCGCACGAGCAGTTCGTGGGCCAGTTGTATTTCGGCGCTGAGCTCCACCGGCTCCGCACGGCCGACGTTCATCAGCTCGGTCAGTTCCGCCACCGCGTACGAATCGGCCAGTGCTTCGCCCGGCAGCAGCACGTCCGCGCGGGAAATACTGTGCCCCGGGAACCTGTCGGCCAGCCAGCTCAGGTACATGCCGACCTCCGACGGCTCCGACTCCAGTTCGGGCAGCATCCGTTTCCACCACTGCCTCCATTCCGCTTTCCCGTCGGCAGGCAGCGCATTCCACCACTGCTGTTCCGCACGGAATACGGTTGTATAGCGCTGCAGCATCATCGGGCCGATCAGATTTCGCGCCGATCGGTTGCCCTTCGCGTCCAGCACATGACCGAATTCGTGCAGAGCCACCGCCTGTATCGGCCGGGCGAGGAAGATTTCCGGGAAATGACCGCTCTCGACCTCCCCGGCGATGTATTGCTGTAACCGCTGCGCATCCGACGCGTGCCGGGTATTGAACGTGATCGATTCGATGTACATCCGGCCGGTTTTCGAATCATATGCGGTATCGGTCTGGGCCATCTGGTTCGGCGCCAATTCGGCGAACCCGATCCGGCGCACGTCCACATCCCGGAACTTGCCGAAACTGCGCTCCAGTGCCCGGCCGTACTCGCGGAGCGCCACCACATCGAGCGGCACCGTGGGCGTGACCGGATCGGGCAGCGTGGTAGCCGCGTCCGTTGCGGTGGGCTGCCCCGGGAACCCGAACAGTTCGACTGTGCGGCCGGGCGGCAGTGCCTCCGCGAGCATCGCCTGAAACTGGCGCCAGATCTTTTCCAATGGGACGTCCGACCACCTGTCTTCGGACCTGACACCCAGCGGATCGGCTATAGGCTGCGCATTGCCTGGGGCCGCCTCATCCCTTACCGCAGCGGCGGGCCCCGAATCGACGCCTTCTACGGCCGGCCTCTCACCGATACCGCCTGTGGCGAGTGGAGCGACCCGCGCCGAACCCTCCGGCGCGGGTATATCGAACCGTTCGCGCACAGCGCGGTACAGCTCCCCGGCCGACCCGTCGGGCGAGCGGAACACTGCGTCGTCTACGAGTTTCAGACCCGACATCCGCATCCCCCGCACCTGCTCGTACAGCGAATGATGCTGCGGCGAAAGGAATGCCAGGATGGCCCCGGCCGCATCCACCTCGGATATACCCGGAGGCCGCATCCAGAGGAACCGGGAAGCGAACCGCGCGGCAGTCCCCGATAGCCCGGCCAGTAGCGGAAACTTCCGCTCGACCGCGAGTTCACGGAACCACGCACCGTCTTTGGCGAAATCTACCCGCGACACACCCGGCCCCCATGGCAGCGGAACCGCGAACTCGCCCGGATCGAGACCCAACGCAGTTTCGGCGTCGACCGTTCCCACTTCGCGGTAGACCAGTACACCGGATACCACCGCCTCGTTCGCCTCGTTCCGTATCCGGTGGCCGTTGTCGTCGTATTCGTACAGCGGGACAGCGAAACGGAATGTCTCGTCCTCCGCCGCGAGCTCGGACTCCAGTGCGTCCGCATCGACCCGCCCCCGGTCATCACGTGGCAACACCCGCCCGGGGTCGAGCCGGGTTTTGCGCAGCGCGACCAGATCACCCGGAATCGCCGCCAATTCCCGCGGTGACAAAGGCATCCCCAGCAGCGCCCAGTCCTGGACGGTGAGTCCGCGCCGCATCTGTTCCAGCGGGTCGCGCACTCTTTCGTCGGCACTGCTCAGGGTTCGCTCGTCCGCGATATCGCTATCCTCGGGATAGCGCACAGTGTTTCGCACATCACGCAGGTCCCTCTTCCCGATCGTCGCCTGTGGGTCGTCGCCGGCGATCCACGTACGCACTTGCCGCAATGCGTCGATATCGAGCTCCAGCTGCGTCGCTTTCTCCTCCCAGTTCTCCTCGTTCAGCAGCGCGGCCACACCGTCGTCCAGCGTGGTCGTCGAGGGATTCTCGGTAAGCTCCCCGCTGCGGAACATGGCGTTGTACACGGCGGCCATCAATTCACGCAGATTCCCCTCCTCGCGCAATTCGTCCAGTGACACCGAACGTGGCACCATTCCGCCGGCCGTCGTGTTCTCCGGCGCGAAGAAAGCGCTATCGATCTCCGCCGGGGTCGCGCCGGGATGCAGCGCGGTAAGAACCTCACGTAGCCGGTCGAGCATCGCGCGCGCGGCGTGCTTACTCGCCGGCCGGTCATACAGCACACGCGCCAGCTCGACCTCATCCCGCAAGCGCAGCAGCCGCCAACCCGGCTCCACCGAGCCATCCGGCGCCGATCTTTCGAACCGGTCGGAAACCGCTTCGTCCTCTCGGCGGTCCACGGCCGGCTCGTCGATATCCCTCGTACCGGTGAGGCCGTCCTGCGACGAGTCATCCGATCCCGGTGGCGCCGCCCGATGATCCGATTCGAGCCGCCGGTAGATCGCCGCCCACGGCGCCGGGGCTCCCTCCTCACCTCGCAGCGATACCGCGAGGAGGGCGGCTCCCATGGCGTTCTCCGGAGATATCTGCTGGTCGGCGGGAGTGTGCCCGGGAAGGATCTGCCGCCGCCAGTCCGCGTATTCGGTTTCCCACAGTTCGGGGTGGGTGTTGTAGTGGTCCCACGCTATGGCCTCGAGGTCGCGGCGAACAGCCGCATAGTCCCGGTATCCGATTGCGCGGCCGAACCCGTGTACCACCACGCCGTACACCGGCCGTTCCTGGACCATTTCTGGATACCGGCCGTCGGAAATCCTGTCCCGCACAAAACGGAGAAACCCATCCGGGCCATCGGTTCCGGCGGCTGCCTGTTGCCGGAAGAATTCGGCGGCGAAGACCAGACGATGGCGTTGTTCACCGGTACGGGGGTCCGGATAGCGAATCGATGCCGTGAAACCGTCGTGAGTGTTTTCCCGGAACTGAGCGGAATTCCGCACCAGACCGACCTCGTCCACGTCGGTTCCGGGGAGCCGCCGGAATGTATCGGCCAGCGCTCGCGCGAATTCCTGTACGCGCGCGGGATCCAGATCCGCGGATTCCAGCCCGAATATCCGCGGCTCGGCATCGGTGTGCTCGCTCAGTATCCGAGGGAGGATCTCCTGCACCCGATGCGGTTCCTGCCCGAAGAACGGATCACCCGCCGCCGCGTCGGGTTCCGTCGCATCGACCATCGCCGCGACGTCACCCTCCACTGCCCGCACCGCGGACTCGAGCTCTGTCAACGCCGCGAGCAGGGCGGAATCCGACATTCGGGCGGCACCGGGCGCGGACTCGGTTTCACCGGATCCGAACATCACGCGGTCCACGAGCCGCCCGAGCGGCCCGAGCGACCGGGCCCTTTCCACTGCTCCGACCAAGGTGTCGAATGCCAGCCAGTGCATATCGCTGATACCGCGGCTGCCCAGCGCCGATTCGACCAACCCGTCCACTGCAGCCTCGGCCAGGTCCACCGGGGGGCGGTCAGGGTCCGCATTCTCGTCGATCCGGACATATCCGGTGAAGTCCCCGGCCCGTTCGGGACTGTCCGGGTATACCTTCCAGTGCGCGCTCTCGGGATCACCGGATCGTGCTTCGACCCACATCGATTCTGCCAGAATACGGTCGCCGCGCCCCCCACTCGCGGCCCAGAGAACCCGGCCGTACTCGCGCAACCCCACCGAATACACCGGCCGGCGCTCCAGCGCCCAATGATCGGCACCCCCCTGCTTCGGGCCCGCCTTCGCCAGCACCGCGAACCGCAGCTTTCGCGCGTCACCGGCATACTCGGCGCTCAAGGTGATCGTCACGCCGCGTACCGCACCCGTCAGCGGATCCAGCCGGAACGTGGTACGGGCAATTGCACCGTCGGGGACGTCCCCGATGACGATGCCGTCGATCGCCACCCAGGGCGGCCGGTACCTGTCGAACGATTCGGCCAGCGAACGCGCGAACTCCTGCGCCACTAGCACATCCACCGAATCATCGGCGAAACCGTGCACCGGGGCCGACAGATGGGCGCTGAGATCGAGCCCGACCGCCGAGGCGGTACCCCGGAGCGACCATATTCCCTCGTCGGGGACCCCCACCAACTCGCTCACCGATATCGCGGTCGCCTCGTCCGGTACATGAGGCGGTACCAGGCCGTTGCCGGCGTGCCCCAGCACCCGCAGTGCGGGCACCGTTGCGGTGCGCAGGGATACGCCGAACTGCATCCTGTCGGTGATCCGGTGGAGGTGATCGCGTACCGAACCGGGCGGATCGCCCTGCCGCTCGACTGTCCGGAACGCCAGGTCGTGCAGGAACTTCACCAGCGGTGGCACGTTCGCCGCACCCAGCACCTCGACCGCCTCGATGGCCTCCAGCAGCGCTCCCTCCGGATAGAGCTCACCGTTGCGGCATCCGTCGATGGCGCTGTTCTCGGGCGCGTGGCTGAGCCGGTCGAGCCGGGCGTGGGTGAATCGGCGGAACCCCTCCTCGGTCGGCGCGGCATCCACCCGCTCATACCAGTGCCGTACCGCCGGCCCGGCTATCCCCCGCGCGACATCATTACCTCTGGCCAGCACCGCGTTCCCGAGCTGGCTCCACAGCAGCGCCTGTATCGGCCGGACTGCCCTACTCGGATAGTGGATTCCGGCCAGGCTCGAGTACTGGGCCAATTCGGTGGTCCGCTGGGCGGATCCGGCCACCAGTTCCGGGCTGACTTCGACCGTCTCGATAAAGCGCACACCGGTCTTCAAGTCTCTCGGGGCCCATGTCGTGGCATCCGCGCGCCCGCCCACCGGGCTGATCCCGAAGTGGCCGATCTCGTACTCCGGGTAATCCTCGACGAATTGGAGGAACCCTCGCGCAAGCTCCTTCGCCTTCTCGAGATTCGCGATGAGCGGTCCGGATTCCCGCTCACCCCTGACGCGGAATTCTTTGTCCTTCAGTTCGGTGTGGAAGCCGTATATCTGCGTCTTTGTGCCGAGATCCCGCAGTTTGCGCTGGAGTAGCTCGCCGACGTCTTCCACGGTCGGCACGTCGAACGACTGGTCGGCGGCCGGGACGCCGAGCCATTCCGCATCCGAATACTCGGCTCCAGGTTCCCAATCCAGCCGCGGATCTCGAATGGCATCCGGGTTCGGCCAGTCACTCCACCGCGCCGGTAGCCGGCCTCGATGGGCCGGCTGCAATACTTCGAAGAGGGTGCGCGTGAGGTCACCGGAATGTTCACCGCGCATGGCGATTTCGGTCAGCACACTGCCCATGGCACTGTCCGGAAGCACCCCCAGGGGGCCCCGGCGGTGGCCGGGCAACATCTTGTCCAGCCACTCCTCGTAATTCGGGTCTCCGCGCTGCGGATCGGTCGCTTCGTAGTTGTGCCGCAGATTCGCATTGAGCGCTATTTCGGTCGCCCGCTGGTGTGGGTAATCGATCGCCTCGCCGAACGCGTGCACCACGGCCGCGAACACCGGGTCGTCGAATACGACGCCGGGATACTCTCCCTTGCCGACCTTTTCGGCGATGTACTCCAGGAAACCTTGTGCGCTGTCCCCGGATTCGGCTGTCACTCGGCCGAATCGTTGCGGATCGAAGAGTAGACCACGCCGGTCCTCCCCGGTCGCTGGGTCTGCCTCGATGACCACCGTCGCGAATTGTCCGTCGGGGAGCGCGGAAGTCGCCCAGCCGGCGAACTGGAGATCCACCGCGGGGAACAAGCCGAACATCCCGGTCAGCGCCCGCGCGAACTCCCGCACCATACCCGAATTCAGCCCACCGTCGATACTGGAGGATTCGAACCCGACGATCTCGAAACGCGGGTTGCCGGTGAGATCTCGCAGCTCGGTCTGTAGTCGCACAGAGGTCGCCCGCGGACCGGGCTCCCGGGGAGGATCATCCTCCGGATCCCAACCGTAGCGGGACAATTCCGCCGAAACTCCCGCGCCCTTCGCACCCGCCCCGGGCAGCCCGTCCTCCGCCTCGACATCTGAAGCCGGCCCCGGTCCTCCTAGGTACTCCGGATCCACCGGAACGGTCTCCCGCGGCCGGTCCGGTTCCGGCGACCAGCCGAGCAGCCGGTGGATCACCTGATCGTCGTCCGGTGCGAGCAGTAGCTCGTAGGCCAGGCGGACCGGTTCACCGACCAGGCCCGGTCCATCGAGCATCACCTCGGTGAACGCGTCGACCAGCCCGTGGGATCCGTTGAACAATGCGGTGGGTGTGAAGGCATAACCACTGAAATTCTCCGCGAGCCAGCCGAGCACTCCGATCCCGCTCTGCTCGCCCAAAGGTTCGGGCCGGGTCCGGTAGAACAGCTCCAGCAACGGTTCGACCTTATCGGCGGCGGCCCGGTTGACACCGTGCACCATGGCCTGGCCGACCGCCTGCACCCCTGTCGCGTACGGGCTGGTGCGATGCGCGCTGCGCGTACCGAAACCCGCGTACTGCGGGTCGACTGCCTCCCGGTATCCGGCGGAGTCACGGACCGATTCGGCGTTGAAGGTTATCGATTCCAGGTACCGGTGGCCGGTCTCCGGATCGATGCCGGGATGTGCGATCGAGAGCATGCCGTCGGGTACCGCGCCGAACCCGATCCGGCGAATATCCGGACTGATGCCGAGTTCCCGCAGCCGCTCGAGCGTATCGGTGAGTCCGCGCGCGATTTCGGAAACCACCGCTGGATCCAGGCCCTCGGTGTCGAACCCGAATACCTCGACTTGCCCCATTTGCTGAACCCGTTCACCCACCACATCCAGGCTCAGCCCGGCCCATCGTTCCAAGGTTTCACCATGTGGAACAGCGGCCTCAGAGGCGCGAAAATCGATTTCGCCGGGCTGCCACCGAGACCCTGGACGATAGGTGCCCACCGGCCCACGAACATCCCGATCGACGCCCCGCGGCGTGTTTCCGTCCTGCGCGTCATTGAGTTCCGCCAGCAACCGGACGAGGTCGTCGACCTCGTCCGGGGTCGCGGTCGCCGCTTCTGCACCGCTTTCGGCCAATGCCTCCCGCGCGTCGATCTGGCTACCGTCGTGGTTCAGACCGGCGCGCGGGAGACTGGCGGCCACCCACTGCCCATGGGCGTCACGTGTCGCCGGGCCCAGATGGTTTCGCAAGTAGTGGTAGAGCACGTTGTTACGCAGTACATCGGTGGCGCTCTCGAAATTCTGTACTTCGCGCACATGCTCGAGTTCGTGCCGGGCGATCGCGTATGCAGGGCGCCGGAATGCACCCTTCTGCCGATAGCCACTGGATACATCCGCACGAACCTCCGACCGGAAGGTTCGGGGATCCGAAATCGCGGCCACGTTGAACCACACGGCGACGTGGGACCGATATCGGCTCTCCGGCTCCGTCACACCGAGGGTCACTCCGTAAGCGGTTCGCCACTGCTCGGGGTCGACTCCGTCCGGAGCATCCTTCGTGAATCCGACCACACGCAGGACAGTGTCCGGGTCACTGTGCACGAAATCGGCGATTGCGCGCGCATATTCCTGCACGATCGCGACGGCTTCGACGGGGACGAGCTCCCACCCGGGCACTTCGACACCGCGGGGATCATTCAGCTCTTGATACAGGAATCCCTCCAGCATCCGCGCGACGTCTTCCGGGTGCTCCGCCGACGGCCACTGGTGGCCAGGTGGGACCCCGAGAACCACGGAATCGGTGGGATCCTCCGGGAACTGCTGATTCGACTGGTGGTCTGCGGGGCCCCTGACCGGGTCGACACGGGAGCCGGCTGACGGTTCCGAAATCCGCCCAGGAACGGGCGTCTCCGGGCTGTTCGATATATGGATCGCGGCGGCGTCCGCTTGCAACGGAGTGGTGGGCCCGACAATCATCCCGTCGTTCTCGCCCTCGGGAAGCGCGGCGAACGGGTTCAGTCCGTCGATGACCTCCCCGCTCGACTCCACACGGTAAACCCGCCCGAGGTCCAAGAGCTCGGTGAGCCGCGGGCTCGGTACCTGGTTGTCGTGTTGCCACCGTGCCAGCTCGACCAGCAGTTCTTCGGAAACGGCGAATGCCTCCCGACTATCGACTTTCGCACGGCCGCCGAGGGACCGCACCTCGGTTCTGGCTTCCGCACCGAATTCGGCTGGATCGATCCGTCTGCCGAGGAAGCCGTATCCACTCGAATTCTGTCGCAACCAGGACCAATAGCCGGTGATCGTCGGTTCGCCCAACGGGACTGTCTGTTCCCCCTCGCGGGCGGCCATATAGTGGCCCAACAGCACATCACCGAGCAGGGTCCGGAACGTGGCGTTCCCCGCGGCATCCAGGACGTGGCCCCATTCGTGCCCACCGAGCGCCCATACCGGGCGAAAACCAGCACTCGGCCGGAAGTGCCCCGATTCGACCGCCCGGTCGATTGCCCTGCGGAAGAACTCCGCTTTCTCGGCCGGGTGCGGGTTGAGCTGGATACTCTGCACGTAGACCCGTCGACTGTCATCGGTTTCGGTGGGATCGCTTTGCGAGTCAGCCGGGGTGACACCGTAGGTTGTCCATGCAAACAAGCCGGGTTCGGGGATTTGTCCGTGAAACCCGATGCCCACCGCGCGAACGTCTTGTCCCAGATCCTCGGAGTCGAAGTCCTGTACCAGCGAACGCGCCCATTCACGGGCAACTTCGGGATCGATATTCGGCCGGAACCCGAAGACCAAGATGCTTCTTCCATCCTGAAGCTTGCGTTTTTCAGCCAGCGAATCCGCGACCTCCCCCCAAGGTTTCCCGATAAACATGTCGGGCCCATAGACGAAGGCGGGTATTTCTGTGATCGCCTCCAGTTTTTCGGCCAGTGTATCCGCGATCTTCTGCAGAGATTTTCCGGTGAAGTCATCCTCGATAGGGAGACCGGATTCATCCACCGCGCCGAGTAGCTGTGCGGGGGTCGGTTCGGGCAACTGCAAGGGCATCGCATGTTCCGGGTCGAGCGGCCGCGGCTCCACCCCGTCCTGGCCGGTCAGCAGCTGGGCCAGTTTTCGGCTCACCGCTGCGTGTTCCGGGTCGAAGCGTGAGTCCGGGTCCCGGTATTCGACCCAGTTCGATACGAACCCGTCGATCAGTGCCCTATCGGGAAGGACATCGT
Source organism: Nocardia fusca NBRC 14340 (assembly GCF_001618425.1). Lineage (GTDB taxonomy): Bacteria > Actinomycetota > Actinomycetes > Mycobacteriales > Mycobacteriaceae > Nocardia > Nocardia fusca. Next base: position 147,597 of record NZ_BDCU01000042.1, on the reverse strand, counting down.
GCCACTCGTCCGGAAAACTGGTGCGCGGTAGCACCTCCGTCAACCAGGCCCGATAGCCTGGCCCGCTGAGCTTCCACCGCTCACCGACGGTGTTCGGCAAGCGCCGGTTGTCGCGGTAATGGCGGGTCAACTCGGCATGGACGAGATCGCGCGCCAAATATCCGCCGTGGTGGTCCAATGCGTGGGCGAATGCCTGCGCAGTGAGCGCGTCAGCGGGCCGCTCGGTAAAAGTTATCGGAAGAAGACCCTTGTCGATATCTTCCCGGATCCCGGCCAGAAAGTAGTCCCCGCCGCCTTTGTCGAAGTAGGGCCTCGTGAACTGGTCTACTCCGAAAATTATGGTTTCGGTGAACCGGTGCCCGGTATCGGTTTCGGACACCCGCACGTGGTGCCGATCCATTATCCGTCCGAAACCGATACGGCGCACGTCCAGCTGCGGGCTCAGTTCGAACAGTCGCGCCATGGAGCGCGCCATATCCCGCACCGACGGCGCGGCATCATCGGGTAATTGGTCGAACCCGAATACCTCGACGGGAGGATTCCGGAGGGCCAGCAGTTTCTGCAATTCCGCGCCGATCTCGGCCGGCGACATGTCCGGAAGGTCGACCAGCGGCCCCAGCGCGCTGTCCGGTAGTTGCCCGTCAGGTTCCCCCGTCTCGGTCACGGTATGCGGTTCGATCCCGTCCTGCGCCGACCGCACCCCGTCGGGCTGGGCCGGGTCCGGCAGGCCGAGTCGCGGCGCCTGGGGCGGAACGGAATCGGGACCGGCCGGGGTGCTCGCAGAGTTCTCGTCCCCGTCGGCCGCCCGTTCCGGGCTGTTCAGGTAACCAGTTGTCGGGCTTTCGGTTTCACCCGGCTCGATCGGAACACCGGACTCGACAATGGCGCCTTCGCCCTCGCCGCGGGGAATCGCAGCGAACGGGTTCAGACCGTCGATGATCTCCCCGGTGGATTCGAGCCTGTAAATCCCGCGCAGTTCCAGGAGTTCGATGAGTCGTCGGCTGGGCACCCCACCGTTGTGCTGCGCCCGCGCCAGCTCGACCAGCAGATCGTAGACAACCGCGATCACCTCGTGGTCACCGATGTTCTCGCGGCCGCGCCACCGCACCTCCGGTACGGCTTCAGCTCCGATTTCGTGCGGATTGATCCTCAGAACGCCCTGTTCGTTCGTCTTGCTGTAGCCACTCACGTTCGGACTCAGCCAGATCCAGTAGTCGGAGATCGTCGGGTTCCCCGGCCGGTTGTGCATGAACAGGCCCAGCAGCACATCACCGATGTACTTCCGGAACAGGCCGGTACCGGCGGCGTCGAGGACATGTCCCCACTCGTGCCCAGCTATCCACCACACGGGTCGCTTGCCGGCATCCGGTGCGAGGTACCCCGATTCAACGGCATTGTCGACAACTCTGCGCAAGAACTCTGCCTTCTCGGCGGCATCGGAGTTGAACTGGATACGGTCCACGTAGATCGGGCGGTCCCTGTCAGGCTGCGTGGGGTTGCCTTCGGTGACAAATGGCGTGAAACCAGGATACGTCCGGGCGGAAACGTATTGGTTGCGGTTGAAATTTATCTCGAACGGCCCATTTCCCACCCCGCGAACATCGACAAACTCATCGGTTTCGAAGCTGTGCACCATGAAACGCGCAAACTCACGGGCAATATCTGGATCGACATCTTTATCGAGCCCATAGACGACTACGGGTTTCCCGGCAAGCTTCAGGAGTTCTTCCGTCAGAATTTTCGAGATATCACGCAGAGATTTTCCGGCGAAAACATCCTCTATCGGCGCACCGGATTCGTCCAGCGCGCCGAGTAGCTGCGCGGGGGTCGGTTCGGGCAACGGAACCGCTACCGCATGCTCCGGGTCGAGCAGCCGCGGCTCGACTCCGTCCTGGACAGTCAGCAGGCCGGCCAGTGTTCGGTTCGCCGCTCCCTGCGTCGATGTCTGAGCGTTGCCGTCGTAATTCGATGCGACCCAGTTCGCCGTGAATCCGTCTATCAGCGCCTTTCGGGGAACGATATCGTGCCACCTGTCCACAAAACTGGTCGGCGGTAATACCTTCTTCAGCCAGCGTCGATAATTCGGTCCGTCGAGCTCCCATCGTTCGCGGCTCATATACATGCGAGGCCGGTTGTCGCGGTAGCAATGGGTCAGTTCGGCATGCACCACTTCACGAGCCAGATATCCGCCCGCGTGATCCAATGCATGGGCGATTGCCTGGGCGGCGAGCGCGGAGCCGGGCTGCAAGACGAATATTTCCGGAATGATCTCGTTATCGATATCCTTCCGTACTTTTTCGTGAAAGTAGTTGCCGGTACCTGTATCTCCGATCGGCCTGGTGAACTGGCTGCTTCCGAAGATGATCGCTTCGGTGTAGCGGTGCCCGGTATCGGTTTCCGCCACCTGCACATCGTGGTATTTCCGCATCGGGCCGAAGCCGATCTGCCGCACATCCAGCTGCGGGTTCAGTTCGAGCAACCGCGCCACGGTTCGCGCGATGTCCTGTACGTCCGGGGCGGCATCCAGGGGTAGCTTGTCGAACCCGAATACCTCGACGGGATGGTCCCGATCGGCCAGCAGATCCCGCAGTAACAGCCCGACCTCGGCCGGGGACTTGCCCGTAAAATCGGGGCCCTGCTGTTCCAATTCATTATCCCGGACAGGGTCGGGAACTTGCCCATCACGTTCTTCCGCCGGGTTCGCCGGTTCGGCCGGCTCATCGCCCGTTCTCCGAGCATTCGAGGCGTCCGCGGCCACCACCGTTTGCTCCGGCCCTGCGATCGGCTCGGCCCCGACTGTTCCCGGCTCCTCCGGACGCCGGAAACGCGCTGCGGTGGAACGGCCTTCCGCGGGCTGTCCGGCCGCCTCGGCCGGAACGGATTCGATCCGGGTGAATCCGTGCCGGGCCGCGAGCTGGGTGATAGCGGGATGCACGTTGCCTTCGTCGGTGACCATCGAAGTCGATATGCCGTCGCCGTCGTAGCCCGGCAGATCATCGGCCGGGATCCAGTCGACCCGGAATTCGGTGGCCAGATGTCCGAGGTTGCGCAGGATATCGCTGAACATATCGACGGCGCGGGGGGTGTTTTCCCCGGTCCGGATTTCGGCCCGCACCACTCCGGCCGAATCGACCGTGGCCCGGATCCCGTAGTCGTCGCCGGCTCCGTATCGGTTGACATAGCTGTCCACTGCCGCTGAATCCACGGGCCCGGCCCGATCCAGGTCCGCGACGCTCTGGGAATCATTCCTGGAGTGGGAACGGATTTGCTGCAGCCGCGCCATGCTCTGGTCGTACCAGTCGAGCTTCTCGTATTGTTCGAAAGCTGGGCGGGCGGTGGCGAATCGTTCGATGAAATCGTCGACCAGTGAAACCGGTAACGCCCCGTCCCGGTATTCGACCGTACCGTCGTCGGTGCGGCGCAGCAGATCGCCGGCGAACGGTCCGATTCGGGAGGGTACCGGGCCGCTGTCCTCGAAGGCCCGGTAATGCCCGACGGCGGCAACACTCCGACGTTCCGGGTTCAGATAGATCTCTGCCGCGGAACGGCCCACGTTGCCGGTCACGATATCCAGCAATCCCAGTACTAGTGCCCGCTCGGTATCGGCGTACGGTGCCACCAACTCGTAGACATCGGCGGAAATACTTTCAGCCGGCTTACCCAGCGGGACCAGCTGATAGAGCGTGTGCGACTCGTAGACTGCAGGTGAGACGGCGCGGCCGAAGGCCCGGCCGACGACCGAGGCGAGCAGCGCAGCCGGCCCGCGCTCGGGGTCGGTGAATCGCGTCTCGACGAGCTCGCGGCCATTCGCGTACCGGACCTTCTCGACGGTTCTGGTGCCGGAATTCTCCAACACTTGCGACGGCAGCACATCGCCGTCGGCAGTTACCGCCCGACCGGCAGCGTGGGCATCGGCAACGATTCGATCCATCGGACGTTCACCACGGGAGCGATCCCATGCTGTGCCGTAGTATTCGGCATAAGTGCGGCCGGAGGGCAAACGATGAGTCGCCAGCTCCGGGCGCATAGCCTGCAACCCGGCGATATTGGCCAGTGCGTCCAGATCAGCCGGTGAGCGACTGGGATCGCGCTCTGCGAGCCGGGCTCGTTCGGTGTCGAACGCGGTGGTGTAGGCCCTTTCCAGAGCGGTTTCCGTGATATCGAAGCCAGCGGTGCGCAACTCCCGGATCGCGATGATTTCCAGGGCATGAGCCCGGGCCTCTTCGGCGAGCATGCTGCGGACGTAATCCCACCGTGGGGTCTGCAGCCGAAACCGGTTTCCCGCCGGGGTTTCCCGGCTCCCGGCCGCTTCGATATGGATTGCGGCGTGCACCATTGCCGCCAGCTGCAGGCCGTCGGACAGGCCCGGATCCAGGACCAGGGTGTTGCGGACCGGGTCGTACTGGTTGTCGGCATCGGTGGCGTATTCGATCCGTACTTCCCAATCCCGGAGAATGTTGTCGGCCCAAGGCCCCACCTGTGTCTTTTTCGGATCGGCGAGTTCCCGGCGAAGTCCGGCAACCCGCTCGGCCGTGAGCTTGTCCGCATGCGACTCGGGTTCGGTGAGCGACTCGGCAGACCAGACACGGGGCGGATCAGGTTTTCCGATGGATTCCACCACGAAAGCCCCATCGGGGTAATACCAGAGACGTCGATACTCCGTTTCGATATCGCCGCGCTCCAGGATCGCCGCCGTCTCCGGGGCCCGGCCGGCAGCCTCCAACGCTCCGATATGCCCATTCACAAAGGCCGCCACCACGATACGATCCGGCGTACCCGGCAGATACGCTACCTGGTCGGTGAGCAGCCGGGCCCCGGATCCGGGAGCCGCATTGGCCTGGACGGTCGTGCTGAGCACATCCCGCGCCAGAAGCGCCTCGAGGCGGAGCGCAGCACGCGCCCAGAGAGAGTGCTGCCAAGCCGAGCGGGATATCAGATCGTCGAGAACTCGCAGGTGATGTAGACGCCGCCGATATTCGGCTGGATCCTCTGATGCCCCGGCAGGTCGCCGCAGCTCTGATGCGACAGTCTCGTGCAGCTTCGCCTCGTTCAGTCCGGTGTCGAGACCGAGCTCGGCAGCTATTTCTCGAATCCGGCCCGAGATCTCGCTCATCTGCAGATCCAGATCGCGACGTTCCAGCGCGCTCCGGTGCAACTCGGCGGCGATATCCGGATCAGTAGCCCGATACCAATGGCGGTCGGAACTCTCGTCGCCGGTCACCGCGCTGCCGGCGGCCCTATTCGCCTCGTCCCACATATCGCCGAAGTACTTTTGGTACCAGTTGATCCCATTGTTGGCGCCGTCGAGGCGACCCAGCGCACGGACTGCGGCGATGCCCTGCTCGTGCATCTGGTCGGCATCCGTTTCCGATCCGGTCCGCCGGCTGTCGCGCAGATAAGCCTCGGTGGCCGCGACGTATGCTTCTTCGATCTTCGTTCTCGGTACTGGATACCCCAGTTCCCGCAATTCCAGACCGGCCCGGACGGCCTGTGCTTCTGCATAGGCTTCCTCATCGACCATGGCCGCCACGTAGTCGTCGCGGGACATAGTCTCCAGCCGGTCGCGCGTCAAACTCGTGATACCACGCACGTGGTATTGCGCATGCGCAATTTCGTGCACCACGGTGAGAACCTGGTCGACTATTCTCCTCCCGTCGGTGTACGTCTCCAATGACAATTCATCGGAGTGATATTTTCCATAGCTACCCAACTCGCCCGGAGGGGCGTCCTCAGCGCGGAGGGGGAATTGGGTCCGGATCATCGGGTTCGCGTCGAGGAATTCCAGGACTTTCCGGCCGGTCTCGATCTGTTCCAGCAGATCCCGGACCTGACCGGCAGGGTCGATTCCCTCGAGACGTTCAGACCAGCCTCCGCTGTCCACATCCTGCGTCGCCGCATCGGCGCCCGTACTCAGTGAGTTTCCGACCTCAGCCGCCTTTCCGGACGGCAGCCACTGTCGAACGAGGTGCTCACCGGCCACTCGGTAGTGCGGCGATCGGTAGCGCACCTCATCGATGAACCGCCCGAACCGGCCCCGCAGTGTTTCTCGATCGGCGGACCGGACCAGCAGGTCGTTCAGGATCCGGACCGGGGCAACGACGTTCTCCCGGCCTACAGCGACCACCTGGGCATAGGCTTCGGCCAGCGCTTCGGCGGGATTCAGCCGCCCGGTGGCGGGGTCGAGGCTGTAGCCGCTGAGATTCGCCCGCAACCAGGCTTTGAAACCGTCGACCGTATCGGGTCCCAGCCGCTCGGCCATATAGTGCTGCAGCAGCCCGTTCGTGGCCAGGTTCCGGGCGGAGGTCTCCCCGGTACGGTCCAGCAGATGTCCGAATTCATGGGAAATAACCGTGTACAGCGGACGGTTTCGAGCACTGTCCGAGAAACGGTGCAGTTCGGCGTTCTCGTCTACCAGACGCCGGATTTTCGTGGGATCCGCGGCGAAAAGCTCGTTGAGAACCAGATGCCGGGTGAACCGTCGCGCGCCGTCCGCCGCTTCCACCGGACGATACTGCACTTCGGCCGGAACGCATTCGGGGTTCGCGTCGTTGATCGGACCGATCTCGATGGAGTCCAACGGCACGTGTGGCGATTCGGCGAAACTGTCCATTACGGCGCGGGCGTACTCTCGCGCGCTCTCCGGATCCACCGAATCCGGGCCGAAACCGAGTACCGGAATATCCGAGCCGGTGGTGTCGAGCAACTGTCTGCGCAGTTCGACGGCAACACCCTGCGGATCCCATGGGGTCCAGTCGTCACTGCCGGGCACTCCCAGCAATTCACTACTCCGCCCGGTATCCGGCCGGAGCCGTGCACCATCCGGGGTCACGAGGGTCGGGCCGGTGTGGTCGTTGTCGGCAGGGTCTCCGGGCCGGGTGAGCGTGGCCGGGGGTGGGGTCTGTCCAGGTGAGTGCCAGGGAGTGGCGACGGGGGGCGGTGTGGTGGCCGGGGTACTGACGGCGGCGCGTGGCGGGTTGCCGGGTGTGGTGATGTCGGGTGGAGTGGTGGGGCGTCCGGTGGGAGGCGGGGTGATGTGGGGGGTGCCGGTGAGTGTGGCTGTGGTTGTCCGGGGAGGTGTGATGGTGCTGGTAGGGGGCGGGGTAGTTCCCGGTTTCAGTGGTGCGTTGGGTAGCGATTGCCAGGGCGAGGGGGTTCGTTCGGCCTTGGGGAGCTGTGGCGGGGTGGAATATTCGTTGGTGCGGGACCACGGAAGGTTCGGTTGGAACGAACCACTCGGGACAGGCAGGGCCGCCGGGGTTTCGATGGGCGGGTCGGGTATGTCGAGGCGTGCGGTATGGCTTGTGCCGGTGGCGGTTACCGCGTTGTCGGCCGCGGTCGGGATGTGGGTGGTTGTACTGGGTGGGTGTGTGGGCAAGTCCGTGGTCAGCGGGGTGATGGCCGAACTGCTGGTTGCCGGGGCGGTGGTGGTGACGGATGCGTCGTCGCCGGTATGTGCGGTGGCGAGGGATTCGGCGGTGACACCCGTGGCGGCGGTCCCGGGACTCGAAATCGTTTCTGGTCTGCCGGTGGACGAGTGAGGATCGGTGACTGTCGTGGCGGTGGCGTCGGTGGCCGTGCCAGCTGCGGGGGTTGTTTGTGTTCTGCCGGTGGACGCGTGAGGGTCGATCGTTGTCGTGGCGGCGTCGGGGGCAGTTCCGGCTGCGAGGGGTGGTGCCGATCTTCCGCCGGGGGCGAGAGGTTCGGTTGGGGCAGTGGCGAGCTCGGGGGCGGTGACGGTTCCCGCTGCGGGGGGTGGCGCCGATCCTTCGCCGGGGGCGAGAGGTTCGGTTGGGGCAGTGGCAAGTTCGGGGGCGGTGACGGTTCCCGCTGCGGGGGGTGGCGCCGATCCTTCACCGGGGGCGAGAGGTTCGGTTGGGGCAGTGGCAGGCTCAGGACCGTCGGTAGCCGCGGCGGGAGCGGTGACGGTTTCCGCCGCCCCGATAAGGGCCGTTTCCGCGACGGGTGCGACCGATCCGATCGGTGTGGCCGGTGGCCTGTCGCCGGGACCGGGCCAGGGGTGCGCAGAGCCGGCCGCGGTGACAGCAGGCCGGTCGCCACGACCGGACGGACCAGCGGGGCGTGTGTCTGTGTGTCGAGTGAAAAGGGCGGACAGGTCGCCCGGTCTCGGGAGCCGGCCACCACGGCCGGGCAGCCCGTCCGGCCGGGCCGGTGAGCTGGCCGAGTGGCCGATGGTGTGAACGCCGCCGGAGAGCAAACCTTCCAAAGCGCCGCTGAGCGCACCCAGATAGAACTCCGAGCCGTCGGGCATCGTGGGGTCCCCGCTCAAAGCGCTCGCGGCTGCCGCGCCTCCCAAGGTGCCGGTGACCCCGCCGGCCACCCCTGCCGCGCCGCCGGCCATCAGCATAGCCAGCACATTCGCTCCCCGTGTTCCCCGCGCATGCAACCGTTCCAGCGCTTCGGCTATCGGCCGCGTATACAGCACTCCCGCACCCAGACCGCCGGCCGCGCCGCCCGCGCTCGACACGGTCACCGAATCCCAGTCGATCTGGTCCCGATGTCCTCGTTGCTGCTGCCATACCTGTCCGCTCCAGGTGACGCCACCGCCGAATAGTGCACCCGCCAAGACGCTCTGGCTGATCAGCGCTGCACGCGATGCCGACAACCGGACACACAGTGCCACTACCGATTCGATCAGCTGCGCCCACGCCAGTTGCCATCCCTTCCGCGCAGCCACCCGAACTCCGGCTGCGATGGCGAGTCCGCCCGTGGGCATGGCCAGGGCCGCCAGTAACTCCACCACCAGCGCCGAGCCCATCACGATCCACGTGAACTGGCCCAGCTCGATGGCGTTGGCTGTTTCGCGGCATTCGACCGCCTTGCTTTCGCAGTAGGCGGCCATATCGCGTTTCTGCGCGCCTGTTGCGGCCAGGACCTTCTGGGTTTCGACCGCGGTGTCGCCGGAAAAACAGTCCGGCACCGACAAGGCCATGTTCTCGAGGCCGTCGGCTTCGGAAAGGCATTCCCGTGCGGCCTGTTCCCAGGCGTCGCCTCCCGCCCGTAACGCTTCGGGGTTTCCTCGCGGAAACGGCCCCAGTACCGGTTCACACACCCCTACGGGGAAGCCCTCCGGCAGAGCGACCAACCGACTCACCTCGACATGACCATCGACCCGACAACAGACCACACCGGCAGAGCACAAGGTCTCGCACCCCGGCCGCCCGTCACAGAGGACCCGCCCCTGTCGGGGCGGACCACTGAGACCTGATCGTGCCGCAAACCCCGGAAACCAGCCGTGCCACTCTCGGGAAGGTTGTGCAATCAATACAAGAAATGTTCGCGCAATGTGCACTGCGCACAATATGTAGATTTTCGACTACTCCGTTCAGCCGAGCCCCAATTGATTCGAATACTTTTCCAGTCATGACAATCCTGCCGATCGGATGAGCGTTCCGATGCAGGATTCGCCGACCCGAGCGCCCCGGCACGTGCGTTTTACGGGCTCCCGGGCGGCTGTGTGATCATCGGGGGCTACGGTGAGTATCGGGGATATCGGCGGAGTCGACACTGAGCACCATCCGCTTCTGCCCGGGGGGTACAGTAGCCACCTACCGGAATGGATCGCACATGCAAATTCAGATCAACACCGATAGCAACATCGACAGCGGTGACAAGCTGATCCGGCACGTCGAGGAGGAGATCGCTTCGACGCTCGAGCGCTTCAGCGACCAGATTGTCAGCGTCGAAGCCCACCTCAGTGATCAGCACGCGGGCAAAGGTGGACCGGGCGACAAGCGATGCGTGTTGCAGGCTCGTCCCACCGGTCAGCAGCCGGTCGCGGTGACCCACAACGCCGCGACGATCGACGACGCCTGCCGGGGTGCGGCCGAGAGCATGGCACATCTGCTCGCCAGCCGGTTCGGCCGGCTGCACGAGACGAAGGGTGGCGACTCCATCCGGCACCCGCACAAGGACCACCAGCACCCGAACTGAGTCAGCAGCATCGGGTGTTCGGCACGGTAGCGACCATCGCGACCTGCCGCGTACTGGGTTCGTACGCTTACCGGTATGCAGCCGACCGATTTCGACGGACCCACTCAGCAACTTCATCGGTGGATCGAAGCTTGGAGATCGGTTCGGAATGAGCTTGCGGAGGCAGATCACCGAGCAGGCAGGTGGCCCATTCCGAACCGACCTTTCAAAGCTGTCGAAGAATGGCCCCGTACAAAAAAGGCTGCGAGGGGACGTAGCACTGACCGGCTGCTCCGTACCAGTTCGGACCGGTAACGGGCACGATCTCCAGCTTGTAGGAGAGGGACGGCGGGCAGACCCGAAAGACCTCAGAAACGTATGACCCGTACTCCTGCCTAACAGTAACCCCGTTCGTCTTGGTGGTCTTCAGCGTGACCGAACTCGGGATGCCCCTGTCCCGGTGACTGTAGTGGACCTTATTACCATCCACCGCCTGAGCGGGAGCCGCAGCCATGAGGCCGGTTAAGGCAAGGGAGGCAATCAGACAGATGGAAGTCAGAATCTTCTTCAAAGGAATCCTCTCGTCAGCCCGCCGAAGTGTTCCGACAGACTTTCTTTGGCGTGAACACACCAACCGGGTAAGCGTCGAATATCAAGTGTCCGCGTGACTCACCGAGAAGGTCCGCGTAGATCGGTTCGTTGCCTAATTGCGGCAGCAGCGGGTACGACCGATATCGATACCGCGCAACAGAAATATTCGACCGTCTTGCCTTCGCACCTACTCCATCGTCTGCACTGATACCTGGCAACATGTGGAGCCCGGTGCGGAAAACCCTACTGAAACGGTGTGTGGCGAACAATTCGTCCATCCCATCTGCGGGAAAGATTGTTCGCACTGCACATTCATCGAAGTTTTCTTGTACACGCCGCACAAGTATGCGCCGGCAGAGACCACACTCTCGCGGTGCCGAGGCACGGAGCGGGCGACCGGTCGAGCGGCGTGAGGGTGTGCCTCATCGCCCCTGGCGACACAACATGCCCGAACGGTCGGGGCTGTCTGCTCGTTCAGGCACAGTCTGTGACGCTCCGGTTGGCCGGGATCGACCGGTGCGGGTCAGGAATTGCCCGGGCGGACGGCGGTCGTGGCGAGGGTGTCAGGTCGTCGTCGCCACCCGACGCCGACGCATGCCCATGACGTGATCCCGCTCGATCTCGAAACCCACTGTGAACCAACACAGTACCCAGCGCACACGGCCCCTACGTATACACGCGCGGTGTGCGGACTCTCGCCGCATCGGTAGGTGAATTGGCGTGGTGGCAGTATGGCGCGGCCAAGGAGACCCCCGAGGACGCCTACCGGAAGCGCATGACCGGGGAGAGGTCCATCCGGTGGCGCGAACTGCGTCGCGGACATGGTCGGGTACGCCGGTCGGAGCCGAATTGCTTATCATATCTGCCTCGGCGGATACTCCGGCGATCCGGGGTGTGCGCGCTGACCTCGGACCGGCTCGCAAGACTCCGGCTCAGTAGGGGCCGATGGCGAAGAAGACCGCATTCGGTCTGCGGAATCCGAACGGCAGTTCGTCATCCAAGCAGTCCCGCTCGACACCCCCATCGAGGTGTCCGTCGCCCTCACCCACGATCACACGCCATGTCAGTGGCTGCAGTTTTGCGATCACCCGGCAGGGAAGGCTTCCGGGCACCCGGGTCCGGTGGCATTCGTAACGCACCGTCGTCAGATTACCGACATTCGTAGGTTTTCTGACCACTGATGAGCGGGTCGAATCGGACTTCAGCGCGCCGGTGGCCCTCGACCGGCCTGGTTCGCGGCCCGGAATCGCGGTTGCCGACCAGGTCACTCCGTTACGGGCAGGCACTCGGCAAGCAGGTCGCCGACGTCGCGCCAGGCTCGCTGCGCGTGCCGTGGGTGGTAGCCGACGCCGGGGACCGCGGGATGGTCGACCGGCGGGTGGTGGAAGGCGTGCAAGGCGCCGCCGTAGACCACGAGGCGCCAGTCGACGCCCGCGGCCTGCATCTCGGCGGTGAACGCGTCCCGTTGGGCGGGCGGCATGATCGGGTCTTCCGACCCCACCCCCGCCCACACCGGGCAGCGAATGTGCGCCGCCTCGCCCGGTCGGCCCGTGGTCAGTGCGTTGACTGTCCCGATCGCGCGCAGGTCGACGCCGTCGCGCCCGAGTTCCAGAACGATTGCGCCCCCGGTGCCGTAGCCGACGGCGGCAATCCGGTCGGGGTCGGTCCGCGGTTCGGCGCGCAACACGTCGAGCGCCGCGTGGCCGATGCCCCGCATCCGGTCGGGGTCGGCAAGCAGCGGCATGCAACGGGCCAGCATCTCCTCGGGGTCGCCCAAATAGCGTCCGCCGTGGACGTCGAAGGCCAGCGCTACGTACCCCAGCTCGGCGAGAGAATCGGCCCGGCGGCGCTCGACGTCGCTGAGCCCCATGCCTTCTGGTCCGACCAGCACCGCGGGCCGGCGGTCGACACCGGCCGGGAGCGCGAGGTGCCCGATCATCGTTAGGCCGTCGGCCGGGTACTCGACCGTGCGCGTTGTAACCGTCGTCATGAGACTGGACTGTAGTGATCGTCGAGCCCGGCCGGGCCGGTGTTCACTGCTGGCAGAGCTACCGGGACCCCTACAGGACATCTTCCCTGGTCAAGCCGTTGTCGTTGTTTTCCCCGCGATTACTACCGGAACCCGAACTCGGGCCTTCATCAACGAACGGTTGTGCGAGGGCTGCGGGGATTGTGGACAGAAGTCGAATTGCATGTCTGTCCGGCCCGTCGAGACCGCGTTCGGGCGAAAAACTCGTATCGATCAAGCGTCCTGCAACAAGGACTACTCCTGCCTCGACGGCGACTGCCCGTCGTTCGTCGCTGTCGAACCCGGCACATCCGCGCGAAGGAAAGCTGCCGAGCCGGGTCTGCCGGAACTGCCGGAACCGGCGCCGAAGGTGAGCCCCGAGGCATTCAACGTACGGATCACCGGTGTCGGTGGAACCGGAGTGGTCACCGCGGCGCAGATTCTCGCCACCGCCGGCGCGCTCGCGGGCCTGCATGTCCGCGGTCTCGATCAGCTGGGGTTGGCGCAAAAGGGTGGCGCGGTCGTCTCCGATCTGAAATTCTCGGCCGGTCCGATCACCGGCACCAACAAGCTCGCCGACGGTGAATGCGATCTGTACCTCGGCTGCGATCTGCTGGTCGCGGCCGACGAAAAGAATTCGACAGCCGCGTCGAGCCGGCGAACGATCGCGGTGATCTCGACAGCCCAGGTGCCCACGGGCTCGATGATCCTCGACCCGGGCACCGGCTTTCCCTCGGTGGCATCGATCCGGAAATCGCTCGACGCAGTCAGCCGCGCAGACGATTCGGTCTACGCCGACGCCCGCGAGATCGCACGCCGCGAATTCGGGTCCGATCAGCTGGCCGATATGGTGCTCGTAGGGATTGCGGTGCAGGCCGGTGCCCTGCCGATCCCGCTGACATCGATCGAGAAAGCGATCGAACTCAACGGAGTCGCGGTTGCCGCGAACCGCAGGGCGATCGCAGTCGGGCGCAGGCATGTGCTCGAACCATACGCCGATACAACCGCGAAACCGCGGGCGAAGAAGTCCGGGAAAACCGGCGACTCGGCCGAGTTGCACCGGGCTCTCACGCAAATCGACGGCATCAGCGAGGCACTGCGGGATCGTGTGGGCTTCCTGGCGGCGGACCTCGTGGATTACCAGAATGTCACGTACGCTCTGTCTTTCCTCAGCTTCGTCGAGCGGGCGCTGATCGAGGAATTCGCCCAGCTCACCGCGGAAATAGTCCCCCTCGCCACACCACTGACCGCCGATCGAGTCGAGGCCATTCTGGCCATGCCTCAGGAAATACGGGATACGAACACATCAAGCTGAACAACGTCGCCGAATACCACCGGAAGGTCGACGAAGCGCGCGACCTCATCGTGCCTGTGTCCGTATGACCACCGAGCACCCGAGACCGGCCGGATCATCTCCAGCGAGGGGAAGTCGGACATCGGGTCGCGTGCCTCTGACGTGCCAGGATGGACGGGCGATAGGAGTAGAGGAACGCAGCCGGTCGCCACCGCGACCGCCGCGCCGACGAGCGGAGCCGAGATGCGGACACCCGACGACAGCAGCGTCCCGGATCTGACGATCGGTCCGCTCATCCGGGCGACTCACCAGGATCCCTGGAAGAACGTCGGCGCGCAGGCATCGAAGGGCCGCCTGGTTTTCCATCCGGCCGCCGCGCAATCCGCCGCCCGGGAATGCGCCGATGTCATGGGCACGGTGGGCGCGCTCCGGCAGAAGATCTCGAGTATGGGCCGGCTGAGCGAACTCAGCCACCTCGCGTCGGGCTGGTATCTGGCGAACCAGATCAACGGCACGACCAACACCGTCGTCAGCGTCATGGACAGTTTCCGGACAGTTCTCGGCGAAATGCTCGATACCTTCAAACAGGCCGGCCGCAACTACCTCGATTCCGACGACCTGGCAGCAGCCGAATTCCCCGGCCCGGCCCGGCAGGCCATGCGTGCTGCGCTCGACGATATCCGGCCACCGGCCGCACCCGGAAAATTCTTCCGGCAACCGCCGAACGAGGGCCGCGAACCGGCCACCTTCAGCAAAGGGTCGAATACCGAGATCACCACCGTGGGGGCCCGTGATCTCACCGGCCCGGGCGACGCCGGGCAGAAGTCCGGAACACCCATCGAGGCAAGCGAATTGGTCCGGCCCGCGAACGTGAACGACAGCATGCTCTACTTCGACGAATCCAACCAAGGAAAGCCGGAGTCACTCCGGCAGGAGACGCTGGAAGGTGGTGGCGGCACGGAGAATCCGTATGTTCAGCTGTGGCGCGACCTCTACGAGCTGGGCGTCTCCACCCAAAAGGCAGTCAAGCCCGTATACCACCAGGCCGAGATGTGGAAATGGGTGGCCGGTGAACTGGGCAAAGCCGTCGAAGGGCTGGCCGATCGGCTGACGAGAATGCCGGAGAGCCTGTGGGACGGTGCGGGCGCGGCAGCGGCCAAAGCGGCAGTGCAGGATTATCACTCACGGGCCCGGGATTTCACCGTCCGGATGGAATCGTTCGGCGGGAATCTCGATTACACCTCCCGCTGGCTGAAGAACACTGCCAAGGGAATGCCCAGTACCCCGGATCCACCGGAGCGTTATTACGATCCAGGGCAGTCTTATGCTCATTACAATCCCTATGACGGCTCGGGCGGGTTGTCAGGCGGGGCATCTTCGACACGTGCGGCGACCGAGGCGGAGACTGCCCGGCAACTCGCCATCCACCGCCAGAACATGGAGAACAACTATGTGGTAGGCGTGCAGAACAGCTCGGAATACCTCCCGGCATTCGGGGAACTGCCCACCACCGCACGCGCTCCGGGTGACACCCCACCACACGCGACAGTCCCCGGTGGATCGACCACCGTCCCGAGCAACCCGGGGACCACCGTCCCGGCCGGCTCGGGGACCATAGTTCCGGCCGGCAGCGCACCGTCCGCGCCGGGAGGTCCGGTATCGGGCGGTGCGCTGGACGTGCCCGCCGGGTCCGCACCCGGTCCAGGTGCACGAGGCGGTTATCCTCCGGTCGAATCCGCTGCCGCCCAGACACCCACCGGTGCCGCGCCCCGTACCCCCGGCACAGCCGCCGCGTCCACGGACCGCGCCGGGCAGTTGTCCGACCTCGCGAAACAGGGACTGCAGAACGCCGGATCAGCCGCGGACGAGGCACTGAAGCAGGCCTCGCAGCCGGGAAGTATCCCGAGGATGCCCGCCACCCCCGGGATGCCGCAGGCGAATGGGCTGCGGTCCGGTGGTCTGCCCTCGGGCGGCGGGGTTTCCGGTGGCACCGGAGCCGGCGGTTCCAGTCCGGCCGCGCCTCCGCTGCGGAGCAGCCCCGCGCTGTTCCCCCGCGCCAGTCTGGAGGGCATGTCGGCCGGCGCGCGGGCGGTCGGCGCGCTGGGGTCGAGCACACCGATGAACGGCGCACCGGGCACTCCCGGCCCGGGTGCCGGAAACCAGGGGCAGCAGGACAAGGAACACGACCGGGCCAAATACCTCAGGTCCAAGAAGCACCTCGACCAGGCATTGGGGGAGGCTCTCACCTTCACCAGATCCGTAGTGGAATGACCCACACCTGGAAACTCTCCGACCTCGAATTCCTGGTCGCTTGGGAGCGAAGTCAGGCCGATCTGCTGCCCGACCCGTTCGTATTCACCAGTCGGACCCCGCTGTACGAGGATTTCCAGGCCGAGAAACAGGCTGTAGGGGAACAACTGCGGACCGGTCTGGACCCCGCCGTTGAGCAGGTACTGGAGATCATTGCCAGGCCCGATATCCGGATCGTGGCGCACGGCTGGACCGGGGAACCCGGCGATGCCGCGGGCCGGATCCGGCTGCTGGGCGTGCGGCGCGGCAACGCCGGGTACCTCATCAAACAGTTTCCCGGCGAAACCGTGTGGCACGGTGGTGGATACGTGATCAGTGAGGTCGACCCGCTCGCACTGTCGGAGCTGGTCGCCACCGAACTACCGGATACCGGGGCGGGCACCCGGGAGCCGACGATACTGCGCTCACCGGCCGCCGACACCACCATGGACTACGCATACCGCCGATCCGCGGTCATCGGCACCTTCGAGGACTCCGAGGAAGAGCGGGCCGAACAGTTCTCGAGCATCCCGGTGACCGGGGAGGGCAAGATCACCGTGATCCAGGGTTTTTCCCGCTTCGGGCCACGAGGGATCTGCCGGCACGGTCTGTACTGGCGCGATCTGCGCGAGGACGGTCGCTATCTGATCCCGATGAGCGATCCACTGGTCGCCACACCGGCCGACCGCGCCCGGCTGGCAGCCGCGATCTCCGACGCGACGGCCGAGGTGGTGGCCGCGATCCGTGACGAACGTCAGTGATCGGGCCATGGGGCTCACTGTCTACCGACGAAGGTCTGGTCCAGTATTTCCCCCGACAATTCGGTCACCAGCGCGGCCAGCGCTTCGCCGTGGGGGCCGGGCCCGAAAGCCGGCCCCGGGGCGAGCCGAGCCGCGAGTTCCTGCAACAGGCCGCCGACGATCATGCCACGCAACTCGGTGAGCACGACATTGCCGGAGTTCCCGTCGGCGCCCACGACGGTCCGGTCGGCGGCCAGTTGCCGGCGCAACTCGTCGGCTTCGTCATCCAGAGACACCGGAAACTTCTGTGTTCCTCGGTAGTTGAATCTGCTAACCAGATGCCGAGCGGGGTCCACCACCGGGAGATCACTATCGGCGGCCGGGCCGGTATCCTGTTCGACGACCTGCCGGAGCTGGGCCAGCGCACGCGCGACCGGTGGTGGATAATCGCCGGTATCGCCCACCGCGGCCAGCGCGACTACGGCCGCGTCCCGCACTCGCCGATATCGCAGTTCCGAATCGTCGGTCACACCACTCACCCTTTCTCTGCCTCACCGTTACGGTCTCCGGCACCGGTGGTCTTCCCTTTCGAAGGCAACGCATTCATCATTTTCTCGGCTGCCGCATCCCAGGTGTAATTGTCATCTTGCATCGCTGCTCGCGCCAGCGCGGCGGCTCGCCACAGCCGCGGCATATCCGCTGTTTCCTCGATGATCCGATCGGCCCACGTCTCGATGGGGATCGGCCCCGCGTAATCCTGCGCAACCACCATTCGCCGGGAAATCTCATTCGAGAAGTGGTCGCGGAGAAAGCGTCCGAACCCGCTGCTGTCGGGGGCCAGAACCGGAAGCCCGGCGGCCAACGCCTCGCTGGATACCAGCCCGAAAGACTCGGCGCGCGAAGGCATGATCAACAAGTGTGCGCGTCGGAGCACTTCCAGTTTTCGCTCCGGATCCGTTGTATAGGGCACAACTTCGACCTCCTGGCCCGCGATATGGGACAGCATCCGCTGGGTACGCTCGAGTGTTTCCGGCTGGGCTCCCACCAAGGTCAGGTCGATACCTCCGCCGCGCTCGCTGACCAGCCGGGCGATCTGTGCGGCCTCGTGGACACCTTTACGATCCGAATGCAACCGGCCCATGAGCACTACTCTGGGGCGGCCCTCCAGCGGAGGTTGCCCGAGTTGCTCCACCACATCGATTCCGGGGAGGAGTTCGTGGACCACAGGTGCCCGCCCGGATTTCGCCGCGAGTTCCCCGGCGAGATCGGCCAGCACCGGCCCCACCCCCGCCACGACATCCGCTTCCGCAGACAGCTCGCCCTCCAGGAATTTTATCGCCGCCCCTTTCCGGGGCTCGCCGCGATTGGCCTCGCAGGTGGCGTCGTCGAAGTGCAGGAAATGAATCAGCTGAGCATCTCGATATCGCACGTGGCGTATGAATCGCGCGGCCCACCCCCCGCTGTTCTTGTGCGAGATGATCGTGTCTATATCCTCCGGCAAGAGATCCAGGTCCGCGTCGAGCTGATCCTCGGGCGGCAGATCGGGATCGTAGGAGCGAGGGCCGATCAACCTCACTCCACTCGGTGGCGTCCATTCGTCCACCGGAGACCCGGCCCGGACGAAGACCTCGTGCCCGCTGCGCGCCAACGCGCAGGCGAGTTCCCGGTTGACGGTGGCACTGCCACCGACTCCCGCACCGGCCCACCACCGGGAGACCAACAGAATCCGGCGCCGTTCCCGCGGCACTGCGATCGAAGCCCGCCCTGATGTGCCGGCACGGTCCGGGGCTTGACGTCCCGCGGCCTCCGGCCGCCCGTCGCCGGCCTCGGTAGCGACGACGTTGCCGCGCCGGTTCGATCGCAGTACGGCCACAATCCTGTCCTCCGCCTCGATCACCTTCCGAAGCAACTGCTCGGTGGCAGCGCTCGATCGGCTCTCCGCGCTCTGGACGAGCTCCCGCCGAAGCCGGTTGATATCGGCATGGCAGGACCGCACATCCTCCGCGGTCTCCAACGGCCTCCGCAGGAGTTCATCCGCCACCGCCGCAACGGCCGGATCCGGGCCATCGACCGCCGGCACACTCCGTACGGGTTCGCCGCCACCGATACTTCCGGGGAAGTAGTCCAGGACCACAACCGCCTGCGATTTCCCGTCGACCAGCGACGTTCCCGGAGTTCCGTCCGGATGGACGACCATCCCGAAGATCTGGGAGGAACGCCACTTGTCCGCACCGGCGGCCACCCACTGACCGAAACTCATCTCGGCGCCGTTGTCGACGACCTTCACCTCGGTACCGTCCCGAAACACAGCCACCGCATGAGATCCCACCCGTCCGACCCGGAAGAGTCCCCGATATCCGACCGTAGCCACCACGGCATCACCGGTTGTCCGCACCCGTTCGAAGAGCGCACCCGGATCGGGCCAGCCACCGGGCTCCCAATCGGCACCCACGACCTCCGGCGCTCGCCACCCGTAGGTCCCCGAATACCTGGCCACCGGAGCCGGCAATCCCTCCGGCACCGCCAGCCGCAGCGCCGCATAAGCCGCGTCGCGAGCCCGATAGACGCAGAGGAGATCGGATCGGCCCATATCCAGGTGCGTGTCGGGAGGACGGTATGCGACGAGGTCACCGACCGCTTCCGTGGTGGCGAGCAGACTGTCGATACGGCTGCCGAACCCGGCGGCCAGGGCCTTGTCGATCCTGGCGAGCTCGGTTGTCCGGTGTTCTGCCCCGGCCGGTGGGAGGTGTGCTCCGGACAGCCGGAAGTGTTCCCCGGCAAGCAGATGGAGTTCCCCGGCGAGCTCGAGCAGCTGGGCTTCGCGGGCCGACCACAATGCCCGGTACTCGGCGAACTCGAGCAGCTTCTCCGGCAGGGTGGGCCGATCGACCGGGCCGCGGCGCGGCTGCACACCCACGCTGTTCCGGAGCGCCGCCACGTCGGTGATATCCGCGTCGGACAGCTCCGGGTATTCGAATTCAGCGGCATTGCCGCGGTATTCGATGAACCGCCGGTCTGCGAGATCTACCTGTGCCCGGGCCCAGGCGATGGCGGATCGCAACCGGCCGATACCGATGATCCGATCCGTGGCCGGAACATCGGATTCCAGCCGGAGCTGGGCCGATTCGCGGGCGAGCCGCTCCAGGCCGGTTCCGAGGGTCACCGGTTTGCCGAGGGAGATACCGTATTCCTCGGCCAACTCGAGTATCCGGCCCAACTGCGTCGCGAATGCGGATCGCAACTCGATCAGTTCCCCGGCCTGTTCTGCACGCAATCGAGGCTCCGCGCCGCTCAGCGCACGATATTCGCTGTGCCGCAGATATAGCACTTCGGCATGCTCCGCGAGTTCGTCGAGGCGCCACGCGATATCCCGCCGGACAGACGTGAGCGCCAGGTCCTCGGTGACGGGCCGGATCAGATCTTCCGCCTCGAGCCACGCGTGCAAGCTTTCGATTCGGTCGAAACGCTCGTCCGGGGCGACCGGAGAGCGCAGGTAGCCGGAATCCTCCGGGTTGTCGCGGAAAGTACCGCCGGCATCGGGTCCCATATAGCGGACCTGGTAGACATTCCGATTCAGCCACGGCAGCGCCGGGGGAACCGCATAGGCCCGAGCCGGATCTACCGTGCGCCAAAACGGCCAGCGCAACCGGCGGTCTCGGCCGACCGGGGCCGAATCCCGGTACGCGGGCACCGGCGCGGCCGGTGATACCTCATCGTTCAAGCCGGCCGCGGCGAGGGCGGCGCGCAGCCGGGCCGCGGGATCGGCAGGATCGGAGGCCGAAACCCCGGATTCTCCGCCCATTCGATGCCGCGGGAAGTCGTACCCCGCGACCCCCACCGGGTAGTCGCCCACGGCGATCGGATGCTCCGGCGAGTAGGTCGGCGTGCCGTCCACGCCATCTTCGGACGCGAAGACGATCCCGTACAGCCTGCCCTCGGCAGGCGTCCACTCCTCCAGCCGCATATCGGTCCGGATGCCCTTGTCGAGGGTGTGCACCCAGACCTCGCCGTCGATTCCGCGGTGCAGGACGAAGACATGGGCATCGGTATCGGTATCGGTATCGACCGCGCCCGCCACCACGGCACCGCCGGCGGCGCGGGCGCGCATCTCCGCGAGGTCGGCGAAACCGCCGAGACGCCAGTTCGCCCCGAGGCTCGCGGCGAATTCGACCGGGCTCGTACCGTTTTCGCGGATCCGGCGACCGGCGGCGGTGGTCGCGGATCCCGAGGGTATCGATGGTGAGTCGACGCCCAGCAGCAGGGCGATGAACGCCGTGGCATCGACCGCGCATATCTTCGGAACATCGTTCGCCGAGGAACTCGGTACCGCACTGCCGTCACCGATGGCCGGGATGAGGGCTTCCGTCCGCAACGGTGTATCCGGCGTGGGTTGTTCCACGCCCTGACCGGAACGCGGGTCGGGTAACTCTGGCGCCGAGGCGGATTCGCCGGTGCTCTCCGGTTCGGCAATGCCATCGACACCGTCCGAATCGGCCGGTTCGGCCGCGATGCCCGCGACGCCCGGAGTGGCAGCGACACCGGAGGTGGCCGAGGAGCTCGGGGCGGCCGATGAGGCTTGGGTGACCGAGGAGGCCGGGTGTTCGGCGATGCGGATCAGTTCGGCCAGTCCGGCTGCGATTTCGCGATCCAGGGCGGCGATCTCATCCCGTCGATCGGTCCGCTGGTCCGTTCCTGCGAGGGTATTGCGTTCCTCGGCCAGCTGCTCGAGGTCCCGCGTCTTCTGGTCCAGACGATCGAGCAGCAGTTGCGCGACCGCGAGCACATCGGCCGCCGCGGCGGCGTCGTCGAGCCGGGCCTCGTGCTCTTCGTCGAGATCGTCCAGGGCATCCTCCGCGCGGAGGTCGGCGAAATCGGGCAACCGGCCGGGTTCGGGGTTGTCGGGATATCCCCGCAATTCCTGCCAGGCATCGTGGGAATGCTGTTTGGCTTCGGCCCAGTTCCGGCGGACGGTCTCCAGTACCTCGGTGGCACGTTCGAATGCCGCGTGGTCGAGGGCACGTGGCAGCGAATCGCCCGGCGTCGCGAAGTGCTGCCGCAATTCCCGCAATGCCGCACCCAGGCCCGGCGGCTCGGGCTGAGCCGCGATGATCCGTTCGACGGCGCCCAGGCTCGCGTCCATCAGTTCGGTGCGCTGTTCGAACATCAGATCCGCAGCTTCGGCCCGGACGGCCAGGTTATGCAGCTCGACTGCCTGGAGATAGGCCACGGCCGGATCACGGAACCGGTGCGGACGTCCGGCGTCGAGATCCCCGCGCACGTCCCGCGCCGCGACCCGGGCCGCCAGTTCGTCGTCCGAGATCGCATGCTCGATATATATGGACCACTTTTCGCGGTTCAGCTCGATCGCCCGCTCGAGGGCGGCCAGCCTGGCACCGGTCTGGCGCCGGGCATGGGGGTCGAGACCGAATACCGCCGGCTGGATGGGCCGGCCGGCCACCGTCCCGGGATCCGGTGGGCGATGGAGTTCCCGGCTCGCGGTGAACCACTCCCCGGCCTGCCTATCCAGTTCCGCGGCCAGATCCCTGAGCATCTCGAGTTCCGTGTGGGTGTCGAACCCGGCGGTGTAGTGCGCCTGGGCGGTGGCGAGCGCCCGGCTCAGGGTGATCACCTGTTCGGCCCTGGTGCGCCACCGCTCGAGCTCCGCCACCGCATTGCGCAGGTTGTCCAACGCGAAGAAATCCAGCTGGTCGGGTGAGACGCCGTCGGGGTTGTCCGCGGCATCGCGACGCAGCTGGTCCACCCGTACCGGATCCCGGAGGTCAGACTCGGAAACCTGTAGCTGTCGGGCGATTTCGGGGAGCAGTTCACCGTGTAGGCGATCCCATTCCGCACGCCGCAACGATCCCAGCTCCGGGTTGGTGTCCAGGTACGACCCCAGTTGAAAACCCAGCCGCAGCTGCTCGTGCAGGCCGACGGTGAGGAGTTGAAACAGCGCGGGTTTCGGAAAATCATCGGGCAGTGGCCGGGACCTGTCGACCAGGAACCGCAGTTCGCTCGGCACTCCCGGGCCGCCGGCGCCGTTGTCGAGCGCGTCGACCGCCCGCGCCTCCAGAATCGCCGACAGTTGCTCGTACAGCACACCGATATCGGCGCCCGCCCAGAACACCACGGCATGCGGCGGCCCGTCGCCGGGATCGGCGGCCATCCTGCTGTAGTACTTCAGTGCACGGCTCGACGCCGCCGCGAAAGCGGACGGATCCGCGGCACCAGGTGACACATCGACGACGATCTTGTCCGCCCGTTCGATCTCACCGATCACCAGCAGATCGGTGCCATCTCCGTGCAGGTCCAGCGAGAACACCCGGACCGCCGAATCACCGGGCAGCCGCGCCGCCGCCCGGTCCAGCCGCCGCAACTCGTGCGCCCGCCCACCGGCCCGCTCCGGGTCGGCGACCGGCTCGGCAGTCAGTTCCCAGTCCAGCAGCGCCCGATTCGCCCGGTCGCGGAGGTCGCCGGGTATACCGGCCCTCCCGGCGATCAGGCCGGGCTCGGCCTCGGCGACCAGCGCCAGACCCGGTACATGGGTGTGCCGCAGCGGCAACACCGGTCCGGTCCCGCCGAGCAGACGCCGAACCTCGGCTATCTGCGACTGCTCGCCGGCGTTCAGGGGTGCCGGTGCATAACTCGTCACTGCCCAGGGATCACCGGGTTCGGGATCACCGGGCCGCGACGGCACCGCGTCGTCGGCGCCGACCGCGAAATCGTCGGCATCCGCCCTGGGCCGCCAGGATTCGGGCTGTTGCGGTGGTGTTTCGACCCGGCCGTTGTGGTCGAGGAACACCACCAGAACTCGATCTCCGCGTCCTTCGGCGGGCAGTGCGAAATCTCGTCCGACGCCGGTTACCGCCTCGGCACCAGCATCGGTAGCCGTCCGATCCGGGGCGGCCGCGGGCCCGTCGTATCGCGTGAAACGGATACCGCCCGGACCATCGGACCGCCACTCCAGCAGATATGTATGCCCCATCGGACCGCCGACAGTCGGGGTCAGTGTGGGATCGAATACCGACACCAGACCGCGCGACCGACCGGACCGCACCATATCCCGCAGCACCGGTTCGAGCCCGGCGAGCTCCGGAATCCACACCGCCCGAGCCGGTTCCCCGTCCGGACCGGGTCCCAGCGCCGGTTCCACCCGGCTCACCAGCACGCCGCTCAGACCGGCGGGCCCCAGATCGCCGAGATCTTCCCGTCCGGAGACCGCGGTGATATTGCCGATCAGATCCCAGGCGCAGTGATCGATCTTCCGGGCTGCGGCGGACTCGACGGTACCGGCCGCCGCTTCGCTATCCTCCGAGATCGGCCGGATCCGTGCGCCGCCCTCCGGCATCGGAAGGCCGAACGCGTCGAATACCGCCCGATACAGCGCATCCACCGGATCGGCCGCCTCGAACACCGCCGGGTCCACCACCTCCAGACCGAACCTCTGTATCGCCCGCACCAGCTCGTACAGCGAATGATGTTCCGGCATCAGGAAAGCCAGTACCGCACCCAGGTAAGCCGTATCCGAAACCCCCGGCGGTTTCAACCACAGGAAATGCGAAGCGAACCGAGCCGCCGTCCCCGAAATCGCCGATACCACCGGGAACCCACGCTCGACCGCGGTCGAGCGGAACCATTCCCCGTCCCGGGCAATACCCACCGCGAGCGAGCCGACAGTCGCCCTGTCCGCCGGAAGCGGTACGGCGTACCTTTCCGGATCCAGCCGCTGCGCCTCCTCCGGAGTGACCTCCCGATCCGCACAGTAGACCCGCACCAGGGTCACCACCGCGTTCCCGTTCGCATCCCGCACCCGGCTGCCGGTCTGCTCGTCGAACTCGTAGAGCGGTAGCGCGAAACGGAAATCTTTGCCTCTGGCCTCGAATTCGGCGCGGAGCGCATCCTCGAGCGTGTCCTCGTCGACCCGCCCGTCGGCAGTACGCGGCAACTCCAGGTTGCCCGGTTCCAGCCGGGATATTTCGAGCGCGATCAATGGACCCGGGATCGCCGCGAACTCCCTGGACGACAACGGCATCCCCAGCAGACGCCAATCCTGGACCGTCCATACCCGGCGTCTCTTCCAACGCTCACTGGGAGGGCGCTCGTCCGCGTTGCTGAGCGCGAGCTCCTCCAGAAGTGGCAGATCCTTGTCGTCGCGCACCGATTTCACGGATTCGGAGACATCGAGCAATTCCACCGTTCCCAGCGGATCTGCCCCGACGATCTGCACACGCAGCGCACCCAGCGCCTCGACATCGAGTCCCAGCCGGGCCGCCGTCTCCGTCCAATCCGTCCGGTTCAGCAGCTCGGTCACACCGTCGTCGAGCGTCGGTCCCGCCGGTGGATCGATCTGCCCGCTGTACCACATCGCATTCTGCAGGGCGCACATCAGTTCCCGGACATTGCCGGCCGCCGCCAGCTCGTCCAGCGACACCGACCGCGCCACCTGCCCGTGCCCCTTCGTTCCCCCGACCGCATAGAACGCGTCCTCGACCCGCTCGATCTGCTCCGGTGTCCGGTCCGGCGCATGCATGTCGATCAGCACCGCACGCAGGTGCTGCAGCACCGCCACCGCGGCCTGCCGGACCTCCGGATCGTGGTACAGCACCCGCGCCAGCTCGACCTCTTCGCGCACCCGTAGTACCCGCCACCCGGGCACACCGGAATTCGGCGCGACAGGATCGGCGGACAGCGCGCCCCCATCGTCGTCGCCGAGCCGAGCCTGCTTTGCGGCGGCGCGGTCCGGTTCAGTCGATACCGGGCCCTGCGGCGCACGAGCTCCCGGTAGTGATACCGGGGGCAGGGTGTTCTCGGGTTGCGCGGCCGGGGGCAACTCGCCGGTGCGCACAGCCTCGAGCACAAGGCCGAGCGCATTGTCCAAGGCCACTGCTATCTCGGCCGGCCGTCCATCGTCGCCGTGCCCGATGTCCGATACGGCCGCAAGGGCGTCGCGAACCTCGAAGTACTGCGCTGCCAGGTCTTCCACCTGCCCGGCGAGCTCTACCAAGGCGGTTTCGCGGGTGGCCAGTAGCTGCCGGGTCTCGGCGAAGTCGATCAGCAGATCGAGCCGCCCCGAGATGGCGGATCGTTCGAATTTCTCGAGGTCACGGCCAGATTTCCGGTCCAGCCGCCCGCGTAGTTCCCGCAGGCGGGTCAGCTCGGTCGGTTCCTGGGTGAAGTCGTAGTCACCGACTGCCCATGCGTTGCGTGCCAAGTCCCGGACGGCACGGAACTGCTCATCCAGCACAGCCAGCTGAGCCCGGGTCCATACCGTGGCGCCGTGCAGCAGCGCGAGTCCTTCGGCATGTGCCGTGCCGATCAGAGCCGCCTCACCCGCGATCAGTTCGCGGTCCAGCAGACGCAACCGGTCGGCTTCTGAATGCCCGGCCGCGGCCGGACCACTCAGCCGTTCGGCAAGCACCGCGACATGCTCCGGGGTCAGCAGTTCCGGCGGATAGCCGATCAGCTCTCCGAGGTGCGCGGCCCGGAGGTCACGATCCCTGCGGAGTTGCTGCTGCCGCTCGGCGAGTGCGGCCACGTTCCGGTGCGCCCACCCGTCCGGCTGCATATCCGGTGGGGGCGCGAATTCCGCTAACTGCCGCGCGAACTCATCAGCGAGCCGCAGCGTTACCGGCCCCAGCACCCGGCTCGGCGCGAAATCTCCTAGTTGCCAAACATATCTGCGTTCAGCGGCCCATTCCACGGTGTCGCGGGCCCGGCTCGCGAGTTCGTCTCGAAGCTCATCCACCTCGTGGGTACGGGCCGAGGACACCCGATACATCGAACCGTGCCCACGATGGGCTGCCGCCTCCGCCTCGAATATCCTGGCGGCGAGCCTCTCCAAATCGATGACACGGCGCATCAGGCCGGCATCGTCGGCCATTTGGCCCGGCCTACCGCCCCAGTATTCCAATTGCGCCTGCGCCACAGCCTTGAGCGCCTCGATCTTGTCCAGGTTCGCCACGAATTCCGCTGTCTGCGTGCCATTCGCGGCCCCCGGGGAAAGTCCTGGAGTCGTCCCGGCGACGAGGGCTGCGTTCCGCAGGAGGTTCAGGTCGAGTTCGAATGTCCGGCCACCGTGACTTCCGGTTCGCCCCAGTGATTCCGGCTCTCGAACAAACGGATGAAACTCCCATGACCACAGCGCGGCCGGCGCGCCCCTGTACTGCCGGGCGAGCGACAAGGGTGACACCGTGTCCCGTCCGTCCGGACCGAGCTCGGAGTCGAGACCTGCATTCGGTCCCGGCACCGCCCGGACCGCTTCGTACACATCCGGTGGAAGACCGCCCGGTGCGGAACTTTCCGGAACGGCGTCATCGGCGCCGACCGGGAAATCCTCGCTGTCCCAGCGCACCCGCCAATGATCCGGCGGCTGCGGCACCGCTTGGACCCGCGCTTCCGCATCGAGAAACGTCACGAACACCGGACCGCCGAATCCAGCGTCGGGAAGTACGAAATCGACTCCACCGGCCGCCGATTGATTGTCTGTGGATACGGTTTCCGCGTCGGCACGCGCCTGGTCGTCGTGACTGAGAAATCTCGGTTCACCCTGTTCGTCGACCGACCATTCGATCAGATAGGTATGTCCCTGCTCCCTCGCCGCGGCCGAGGTCACCTTGGGGTCGAACACCACCACCCCGCCGTGCTTCTGCCCGGTGGTCATCAGCCGGCGCACGCCGGTCTCGATCTCGGCGAGACCGTGGATCCGCACCGCACGACGCACCTCACCGTTCGGATCATCGGCGAGTGCCTGCTCCAGCCGACTGGCCATTACACCGCTCAGATCACCGACGCCCGTCAGATCTCCGAGATCGTCCCGGCCGAACACCCGCTCGATATCGGCCAGCAGTCGCTCGCCGCACCGATTCGGCTCCCACGCCGTGTCCTCGGTATCGGAACGCCGATGCGGGGCGATCGCCTCGCCGGCATCCGGGACGAGGCCGGCCAATACCTGCCAGGCGGAATCGGTTCCCAGAAGGCTGTCCAGTTGCCGTTCGACCACACCGAGGTCACCGATCACCGACTCCAGCCGGCCGGCCACTTCCTCGATGTCGAGCAGGACCTGCGCGATCCGATCCTCGGCGTCCGGAACGGCGGCGTGGACCCCGGCCACCACATCGTCGCCGAATCGGTCGGCTCGCTCGACCTGCTCCAGCACCAACTGTTCACGGATGTCATCGACCAGTGACAGCAGACGGCCAGGCGACACCGGCCGCCTCATGGCATCATCCAGCTCATCTCGGTAGCTTGATGCGAACCTGGTGTCCCGGTCGAATTCCGATCCCTCGACGAGCGGTCCGGGTTTCCAGTAGAGCCGCTGCACCTCGCCGAACAAGTTCGTGCGCGCGACGCTCTGGTCCACCAGCACACTCGCCCGCGCCGCCAACTGCTCGACCCGCCACTGCCAATACATCCGTTCGATCGCCCGAGTTCGCCCCGGATCGTCACCCTCGGCCCGCGACGCGAACTCGAACTCGGCCCACGCATACCGGACGGCGCGATCCAGCGCCTCTATTCCGGTGAGCCACTGCTGCCGCCGGACATCCGGCGGCACATTGTCGGTCGGTTCGTAATACTTGATCGAGGTCAGCGGATCCGATATGGCGATCCGGCTTTCCGCGAGCCACCCCAGGGACCTTCCGGCCTCCCATTTCAGGGGGGAGTCCTGCGACAGCGAGGGTTCGACCGAACTCCCAGCTACGGCAAGCGTGTCCAGTTCGAAACGTCGCTCCTCGAGCTCGAGGCTGCACGCCTCGAATGTTTCGATGGTTCGTAGCAGACGGTTCAGTGGGCCCAGGCGCTCGACGCCGGGCTGCCGCCCCTCCGGATCAGGGAATGGCCGCGTCCTGGCCTGTAGCTCGAGTTCCTCGACTTCCCGCCGCAAGCGCGCCACCGTCTCCGGGCCGGGCAGGACATCACGGCGCCGCGCTTCCCCTACGTTCAACTGCACGCCCGAATCCGATGCCAGGTTCATCAGCCGCTGTCCGGTCTGCCGCACTGTCTTTGCGACAGCAACCGTCTCCGCTGCCTTTGCTTCGAATTCCTCTGCGCGGGCACGCAATTCCTTGAGGCTCAGTGGGCCGGCGCCAGGATGGGCGGATTCGCGGTACATCGCCGAATCCATGGCATCGATCGCATCGATCCAGCCGTTGTACTGCGCGAATTCGCGTATCTGCGCAACGATGCCGTGCAGTCTCGCGAAGTCCACCAGCAGCGAAGTGAGCACTTTCGGACGGTCCGGCATCAACCACAGATCACCGACCACCTGCAGAGTCCTGGTCGACTCCAACGAGGATTCCGGAGTGGTCCCGGTGGTCGATCCCGACCTGGGCAGGTCGGCGACAACTCGGTTGATCTCCCCCCGCAGCCGCTCGTGGTACTCGTCCACGTACCTGCGGAACTCCGAGTCCGGATTGTTCAGCGCGTCGCCGCCGCCTCTGCTGAGATCGTGGATGATCTTCCAAGGGAAGAGGTCGGGACTGTCGGTAGGCAACCGGCCGAACAGCTCGGATTTCAGCTTGTCTCGCGCGGCGCGCCAGTCGATCCGTTTCTGCGCCAGCCCCGGGACGATCGCGGCGATCCCGACCTCGTCCAGATCCCTCTCCGGCACCCAGGGTTGCGGCCACGACACCCTGGAATCCGATGCCGCCGGCAGATACTGCGCGACCGGCGGATCAGCCGGCGATCCTCCGGAATCCGACTCGGTCGGCCGCTGCTCCACCACCGACTGATCGACAGGCCAGACGCCGGAGTGCCCCGGCCTCCTGTCCGGACCCGCAACACCGAAGTCCGCATCCAGGTCGCCCGGATGGACGGACTCCGGCACATAGCCCGCTGTTCCGTCACCCGCACCATCCGGATCCCCAGGCCGAGGCAACGAGTCGCCGCCTCGGTCGTCCGGAGCCGGTGGCGGATCAACTGGGAGACCGCCGCGGGTGCTGTCTTCGGTCGCGCTCCGCTGCCCTCCCTCGACGACAACCCGGGGCGCCAACCGGCCGGCCCGGACGGAGGCCAGTGCCAGGAGGCTGATGACTGCTGGGCCGTCGTCGATTTCGCCGCGCATTGCCATGGCGAGCGCTTCATCGACCGGGATGCGTACCTGCCCCATCCCGATCTCGTCGGATTCGCCCGCGTCCAAGCGGGGGATCCCATACAGGTTCCGCGCCAGGTAGATGCGGTGGTGTTCGTCGGTGACACCGGGAAGTGGCTCCGCAGTGAGGATTTCGCTCCAGTGGAGGGCAGCGAGTCCCGCTCCTTCGGCCAGTTCGCGCCGGGCACCCGTCAGCGGGTCCTCACCGGCTTTGTCGAGCATGCCGGCGGGCAGCTGGTAGATCCAGCGACCGAGTGGTGCCCGATACTGGCGGACCAGGACGACCTCGTCGGTACGTTCGTCCCATGGCAGCGCGAGGACCGTGGCATGGCGGGTGATGACATCCTGGGACACCACGCCCTCGTCCGGTGTGTGCAGTTCCAGCCGGCGCACCTCGTTGTACGGACTGGACCACACCGTGTCCTCGGCCCCACGCCATAGCCGCTGTGCACCGAATACGCGGGTGCTGTCGACCGGCGGCATACCCGATGCTGCGGGCAGTGGGTTCAGCGGCGGATCCGTGGCCGGACGCAATCGGATCTCACCCGATGCCTCGCCCAACGCGGCCAGGACCCCCACCGCTGTTGCGGTATCCACGAGCGCCGCGCCCGTGAGGTGGGCGATGGCCTCCGTCAGCGGTATCCGCAGCATATCCGGTGGCGGCTCGGCGCCCTCGACATCGTCGACGTCCCGGGCCACCAGGACGCGGGTGACGGCGTTCGAACTGCCGCCGCTGCGCACCGCATCCGTAACCAGCGACAACTCCGTGCCGGTTTCCAGTCCGTACTCGGCAAGGATCCGGCGAGCGATCACCGGCACATCACCGTCGGCGGTGAACACACCGCTGGGCAATTCGAGGACCACATCGTCGACCGCGGCACGAAACCGGCGGCTGAGCACAACGCGGCCCTGCCGGTCGACCGGAAGTACAGCCACCGTCGCGGGCACATCCAGCACATCGCGTGGATAGACGTTCCCATCGGGCATACGGACCTTGTACTTCAGCATGCGGTACGTGGAACCGTCGTGGGCCACCTCGGCCGACACCAACTCGAACTCCGCCGCTTCACCGGCCGAATCAGCGGAGTCGAGCTCCACCGCAGCCGGGGAAGTATCGGCCGGGCTTTCCGGCTTCTCCGTATCGCCGGCATCCCGGCGGCGCTGCTCCACTTCCGTGGGAAGTTCCCTGGCCAGGCGATAGACGAACGCCCTTCCTCGCGAGGTGTGTTGCGAGGCTACTTCGACAAACCCCTCATCGCCCAATACCTTCAGGTTCCATTGGACAGCCTTCAACGGAATGCCGAGTGCGGAGCTGAGTTCGAGGGCGCTCATCGGACGATCGGCCAGGAGCAGGGCGATCCGCGCTTGCCGATCTGTCAGGGGCCCGCCGGCCCGCTGCACCCGCTCGCCGGCGACCACCGGTGTCGTGTTCCGCGCGTCCGGCAGCAGGCGGTAGCGGGCCTGTGCCCCATCCTCCACCGGCTCCACGATCCGCAGATCCTGCAGTCCTCGCATCGCTTTGAGAACTCGTTTGTGTGCCGCGCGGGTCAGGTGCGCCAAATCCGAGACAGCACACTCCCCTTGCTCGTCCAAGACCGCGACGATCCGCATCTGCATGTCGGTGAGCGGCCGATCGGGGCTCTCCGCCCTCGTGTCCTGGGCGGTACGTTCGTTCACCGGCGCGACATCCAGGCCGGATTCGAACAGTCTTTCCGCCGCTTCCCACTCCGCTTCGGCTATACCGAGAACCCGGTACAGGGCTTTGCGAAACTCCGGGTCGATGGCGGGTCCACGACTACCGGTTTCCAGCCTCCGGATGGTAGCCACGGACACGCCGAGCAGCTCCGCGAGTTCCTGCCGGGACATCGGTCGCGAATTATCGCCGGGAAACCTTGCCGCCCAGCGGCAGGCGGCGAGATAGCTGTGGAAGGTGGTGTGTGCCGCGGCGGAGATGTCGAACGAATCCGGGTGTCCATCCGCCAATTCCGCCACGATCGGATTCCACAGTGGATGTGGCAGCGCCACTCGCTCGAATATTCCGGCGACAACGTCGATCGGGCCACGACTCGTGGTCTCGAGCGAGTGGGTCGCATCGGCGCGGAAACCGCCCACCTGATCCATTTGGGTCTGGCTGGTGAAACCGGCGGCCCGTCGCAGGTCGGCGATGAGAGTTCCCAAGTCGGGGTATGTACGTCGATCGTTGCGGAGGCTCCGGTGTGTGTGCCCGAAGCTTCGGATGTGCTCGAGCAGCGTGTCGAGTTGAGGGCCATCGAGGCCGACATCGCTGTGGTCGGTGATCCTGTGGACAGCCCGCGCGACGATATGGGCCGGGGTGCTCTCGATGCGCGCGCGGAGATCTGCCCGGCCCGCGAGCGCCGCGCCGCTGTCGCGCAGCAGGCGCGCCTTCAGGGCGGCCGCCGCCGGAGTGGAGCGGATGGCCTCGGAGCGGGCGACGTCGAAGTCCCGTTCCGGGTCCGCACCGAGCTCCCGCCCGAGAACGGCATCGAGAGCGCTGTGCAGCGTATCGATGGTGAGGACGTAAGCGAGCCACGGATCACCCCCGGGGTACTTGCGCTCGAACTTTCCGTAGACCTCCGGGATGAAATGGGTCCGCAACCGCGCGAGGGCGAGCGGATCGCCCTGATGTGCCGCCCGCACCAGTTCGTCCACATCGTCAGCCGACTCTGGCTGTCCGCCGGCGGACACCTCCAGCCCATCCGGCGGCGTGTCCTCTCCGTCCTCGTCGTTCTCCGGTCGCTCGTCGCTGTGGCCCGCGCCCGAACGTATCGCGCCGAATCGGTGCGCATAGTCCTCGCGCTGGCCACGCATCGGCACCAGACCTGTCACCGTCAGCAGGCCGTATTCCCAGTCCGAATGCCCGTTTTTCAAGCGCGAATCGGCGCGGTTGTGCCACTCTTCCCATGACTCGTACGGATACTGTTCGGCGAACGCTATTTCGCCGATTTCGTGCTCGATCAGCCGTATGTCGCTGGCCTTTAGTACGGCCGGATCCACCTCGTCGGAGTTCCAATCACCGAGGACCATTCGGTAAATGGCTTCGACGATCTGGAAATCGCAGTCGAAATTATCGTAGTACGCGGTTCCGTCAGCTGCACGGAACCTGTGCTGGTCCAGAAATATGTAGGTCAGAACCTGCTTGATCTCCGCACGGGTGAACGGGGGCTGCCCCTCCTTACGCTTCACGGTGGCGAGATTCGCGACGATTTCTCGGACTTCGGCCTCCGGGCTCCCCTCCATCCAGAGGCGAATCAGCCGGTACTGCTCTTCGGCCCAGGCGTACCACAGCGACGGATCGGACGGTTTCTCGCTGATCACCTCCGCAAGGTGTCCGATATCGCCCGGACCCAGGTTCACGGTTTCCGGCGTCCACTCCACATCTGCGGACCGCGCCCGAGACCAGGCATCATCGGCCGCTGCGGTGTCGGCCGGGAGAGCGGTTTCGAACAAGTCCGGTCGCATCCGGAAAAATCTTGCGGCGACCTCGGCCATGTCCTCGGGCTCAGCGAGCACCCGAGTCAGGTCGACAATCCAGGGTTCGAAGTCCTCCAGCTGCCAGCTCCGCCTGTTCTGTGCCGCTCGGATATCCGTGGCAGGGAGGCCCGTCAGGTCCACCAGCTGTTTCTGGGTGAGTTCACGGTCCAGGCGGCAGGCGAGGAGGTAGCTGCCCAGCCTCTGGTGCGCGCCGGGTTTCGTGCTGAAGGAGTCCAGTCCATCGATGAATCTCCGCGCGAAACGATTCCGATCCGACTCCGAGACACCCAGCGCGAGCAGTATTGTCCGCCAGCGCCGAGGAGTGATTCCCGCACTGCTCCGTTCCGCCGATACGACAATGGTTTCCGAAATATCAGGATCGTCGATCATGTCGGCGAGGTATTTCTCGGACCATCCCTTGTCGCTGAGACGTGCGATAAGGAAGTCACCGGGCGAATTGTGTGCTGCCACCTCTGTACCGCGAGTCCCTGGACCGGGGGACTCGGTTACGCGAGCTCCGGGCGCCGGCTCGGGCAGGCCGTATGTGGACCACGGCCCGTCCTTCCCATACTCGACGAGGTTCCGGGCCTCCAATCTTCGCAGCGCTTTCAGAGCTACGTTCTTCGACACTCCGGCCCGCGCCGCCACCTCTTCGACGCGCCTCGGTCCGTCGGCCAAAAGCTCGAGGATGTTCCGCTCGGTAGAAGTCAGTAGCCGGGCGGCCGCTGCAGCCTCATGTCCGGGCCGACCCGATTCGGCACCGTCCGACTTCGAGGCTCCACCGGCGCCGGACCGCAGTCGGTAACCGCGTGCCTCGTCGGTTTCGAGCCGTTGTACCGCCACATCGGCGGGGAGCCCACCGACCCAATCGAAACGCTCGTTCGCAGCATTGTGGCGAGACTCGTGATCAGCTCGCTCACCCTTCGACCGCTCCAGCAGTTCATGTTCGACCAAGCGGATATCGCTGGCGCGCACCTCGTCCGAAACGCGCTCGCCTGTGATCAGGCGAAGGATCGCCTCCATGATCTGGAAATCGGCATCGAAACGCCGGCGGGTGATCGCGCCGGAGTTCTGATCGATCAGATCGTGCTCGTCCAGGAACAGATAACGCAGAATCGGAACAAGCTCGGACTCGACATCGAAACCGACCCGACCACCCTCACGTTCGGACCTGCACAAGGTGCGTCCGATCGCCTCGGCCATACCGCGCGGGTCACGCTCCAACTCCATACGGACTACGTCGCACAGGGTGTTCGCCCACTCATCCCGCCGGTCTATCTCCGCCGGTGCCACCAGCTCGTAGCCGGCCTCGATCTCACCGGAGACCACCGAATCGGCAAGGCCCTCGAGCCATTGCCGCATCCGAATACCGTCCGGGGAAGGCTCTGGATCGGCCGGATGTGCGTCGGCCACGTTCTCGGGCCGATTCTGGGCCAGGCTATAGACGTAGGACCCCGCGGTATCGTTGTTCACCTGTACGGCACCGCTGTCTCGCAATTCCGCCAGTGTTCGATACACCGTTGTTTTGGATAACCCGAGCAACTCCTCCAATTGGAGCGCGGTGAACGTTCCTTGTGCGAGTAATTCGAGAATCCGTCCGCGTGTACTGATATCAGCGCCGGAAACAAGCAACCGAAAATCGTTCAGCTGTTCGGGAAGGAATCGAAGAACTATCTCGTCGGCCAACCTCGGCGGAATGTGGAGCACCTCGAAAATTTTCCGCCAGTTCTCCGGAGTCGCCTTACCACCGAGTTTCTCGACTCTCCGGTTCGTGTCTTTCGTGAGACCCGCGGCGATATCGAGTTGATGAACACTGGTGAACCCGGCGGCCGATCGAAGGTCGGGGAGCAGGCTCGCTATGTCGGGGTAGTCGTCGAGGCGGCGGGCCGGGGTGTGCAGGGTTGTCGAATCCGGGCCGGACAGTGCGCTCATCAGGAGGTGGATGGTCGAGTTGTCGAAAAGTCCCGACCGCCCCTCGTCCAGCCGACGCTTCTCGAGAGTGGCCGCGTCCGACGGTGTGGTAAGCGCACGGAAATACCCGCGCCGGTCTCCGGGCCCACTGCGCGCGAGCGCCTTGACGACCCGAGCCAGCAACGGCGCCGGCACGCGCTCGACCATCCCGTGCAGGTGAGGTAGCAAGCGGGTATGAGCCAGCAGCTGCGGCCTGATGACGGCGTGACCGACGAAGGCATCCGCCTTGGCACGATCAAGGATTTCGAGGTAGCGGCGAACCAGCTGCCCATCCTCCTCGGGAACCCCGGGGGCATAGCGCCAGGCTTGCTGAGCGTAACCGAGGGCGGCCGCCGTAACGGTGTGCGCGACCCAGGAATCGTTTTCCACCGGCCCGTGCCACCAGCGCCTGTCGCGGAGCCGACCGAGTCCGGCCAGCATCTCTTCGTGGATACCGAGACCGATCGCGCGGCGCATTTCGCCTGCGGCGACGGCGAATTCGCTGCCGGTACTACGGGCACGGCGTAGGAGATCGGGGGTGAGGGACGACTCGAGCGCCTCTGCAGCGACCGCGGCTAGGCCTGAATCATCCCCTTCTCCGGCCACTCGCCTTGCATCCGGTGCCGACCCATGATCCGCGCCGCCGCCGAGGCGACCATCCCGTGTGAGGCCCCGTTCTGGTCCGCGAAGTGCTTCGTCCGCTTGTTGATGGTCAAGCGCTGGTCCATCGCCTCGGTCCCCCCGAACCGATACTCGATCTCCTCCGGGCCGTCCTGAACCAGGCCGTAATACACCAGCAGTGCCATCGGTCTCTCCTTTGTCCTCAGCAGCGTCCCGCAGGGGCGCTACGCTTGAATGACCCCGTTCTCCGGCCAGGTCCCCTCGGTTCTCACCTGTCCCAGAATCCGGGCTGCCGTATCGTGCACGGTCCCCCGCGTCCGGCCGTTCTGATCCTGGAACGCCCAGGTCGTCTTGTCGATCGTCAGCCGCTGATCCAGCTGATCCCGCTTCCTCCCGAATTCGTACCGGATCTCCGTCGGATCGTCCTGAAGCTTGCGAAAGAACACCAGCAGCGCCATCGGTATCGTCCTTTCCCAGGTCTTTCTCCGGACTGTCACCCGAGGGCCCTGGCTCGGCCTCGAGTGCCACGGACCGCTCGGCCGGCCCCGAATGGTCCTCCGGCGTGTGATCGTCTACTCCACCGGGACCGTCCGCGCTCATGGCCGGATCGGGAGTCTCGCGAACAGCCTCGGGATCCACCGGCGGTGGGTCCGCTCCGTCGGCGTCCGGGAAGCCGACAGCGGGGAGCTCACCGGCCCAGTCGAACCGCGAATTCACGGGTTGGTGGCGCTCACCTGACGACCGCTCCAGCAATTCATGTTCAATGAAGCGGATATCCCTGGCACGCACCTCGTCCGCGACCCGCTCACCCGTAACCAGACGCAGGATCGCCTCCATGACCTGGAAATCGGGATCGAACCGCCGGCGGATGACCTCGCCGGTGTCCTCATCGATCAGACTGTGCTCATCCAGGAACAGGTAGTGCAGTATCGGTACGAGTTCGGATTCGACATCGAAACCTACCCGTCCCCAGTCACGCTCGGCTCCGGAAATGGTGCATGCGATTGCCTCGGCCATACCATGTGCGTCACGGGCCAACTCCGCGCGGACCACCTCATACAAGGCGCCGGCCCACTCATCGCGCAGGTCCATCTCCTCCGGCGTCACCAGTTCGTAGCCGCTGTCGATCTCCCCGGACAGCACCGAATCGGCGATATCTTCCAACCATGGCCGCATCCGAATACGGTCCGACTTTTCCAGAATTCGGGTGTGGGCCGTAAATTTTATTGCCGCCCATGCGCGATCGGCCTCGATACCGCCATTTTCGAGGCGGCGGCGGAGATCGTTTTCGAAGCGCCGCAGTTGCTGGTCGAGCACTACTGTATTGCCGACGCGTACGGCGGTTTGCACCAGAGAAACGGCCGATCCGCCCGTAAGCAACGCGTCCGCGGCCAGGCGCTGGTCTTCGGTTGAATCAAGGTCGGGATAGGAATACAGCATCTGCACGAATGAGGCAGCAGGAACCACCTGATCGGCCTCGATCTGCGCGAGGGTACTCTTCGAAACACCGAAACGCGCCGCGAACTCTCGCACCCCCAGCCCCAGTTGATGACGACAGGCAGTGACGACGCTGCCGAATCTGGAATGCTCCGCAGGATCGGTGCCGAACGAATCGAGCCGTCCCGGAAGAAACGCGAGCGCGGCAATATTTGCATCCTCGCCGGATATTTCGAGGCCGCCAACGAGTCTGGACATGCTGCCATTGAGCCGTTGTCGCGCCAGAAAGCTCTCCGCGTTCGACACGGCCAAAGGGGAAACGGCAGCGATATTCGCGAGTCTATCCCGAGACAGGCCCTTGATGATACGACGGACGGCAAAAAAACTACCGAGGGAACGATGCTTTTCGATGTCTGTGCTGAACGAATCGAATCCGGTGAGGAACTTTTGCGCGAAGAGATCTCGATACCAACCCGGGACACCGAGTCCCGTCAACAATTTCCACCATGCATCCGGAGAAGTTCGATGCGCACCGCGCACAGCGAAGTATATCGAGGTGCGATCAACCTGCGCATCCGTGGCGAGTCTCTGCTGACTCACCCCCTCGGTCTCACAGTAGAACTTCAGCCATACGCCGGGATCTCCCGTGAGTCGCAGATCGATGATGGCGAAGAGCCAATCCTGCACAGGAATATGGTCGTGGGCCTCGAGGACCCTGGCACGAATCTCCGATCGCAGGGACTCGACAACGCTCTCGTCAGGCGATTCCACATGCAAGGCCACGCGCGCACGGAGGGCTTCGTCGAACTGTTGCAGCTGTTGGTCGAAATGGTCGGTGAGGTGGACATTATCCTGTCGCACCGCCGCTTTCAGCAATACCGTACCCTGCTCGCCGCCCCCGATCGGCGGAGCGCCACCGAGTTCGTCCGCGGCTCCCAACTGGAATTTGTCGAGTATCTGATCGCGCAGTACGTTCGGGAGCACGAGTGCGTCGAACAGCTTTGTCAAGATCGCCGGGGCGATGAGCTCCCCCGCCTCATTCTCCGCCCTCGTGATTGTCGTGGCCGAGACCCCGGATGCCCTGGCGAACTGCTCCATGCTGGTCCAGCCCGCGGCCTCCCGGAGAGCCGTGAGCAGCCGGGCGAGGCCGGCTCTGGTGCTCGGGTAGGCGTCGAGGCGGCGCGCCGGGTGGCGCAGGGTTGCCGAATCCGCGTCCGACAGCACGCTCAGTAGCAGGTCGACCGTCGAATCACCGAAGACTCCTGACTTCCGCTCATCCAGCTCACGCTTCTTCGCAGTGGCCGCACCAGACGGCGAGGTGAGTGCGCGGAAATACGCGCCCCGGGCTCCGGGCTCACTGCGCCCGAGCGCATTGACAACCTGGACAAGCAACGGCGCCGGTGCGCTTTCGACTACCTCGTGCAGATGAGGCAGCGAATGGGTATGAGCCAGGAGCTGCGGCCTGATGACGATATGACCGACGAACACATCCGCCCTGGCCTGATCGAGGATTTCGAGATAGCTGCGGACCAGCTCTTCATCATCCTCGGGCACCCTGAGGGTATCGCGCCAGGCTTGCTGAGCGCGGCCCAGGGCAACCGCGGTGACGGCGTGCGCAACCCAGGAGTCGTTCTCCACCGGTCCACGCCACCAGCCGCTTTCGCGCAGCCCGCCCAGTTCGGCCAGTACCTCCCTGTGGATGCCGGGTCCGAGCGCACGATGCACGTCACCCGCGGCAGCGACGAAGTCGAGGCCGCGGGCACGGCGTAGGAGATCGGGTGCGAGGCGGTCGGGGTCGCGAGCACCACCGCTGACATCCGGGCCCGGGCGGGGTGCGCGGGCTTTCGGTGGGGATTCGAGTGGCGTGTCGTAGTCGTAGACGATGGGCGCGACCGGGTCGCCCTGGGAGTCGAATTCTATGCCGTGGACGAGGTAGGGACTGGGCTCGTACGTGGTGGCCTCGAATTCGGTATCGGTGTCGAAGGCCGGGTCGACGAGGCGGAGGGTGCCGTGTTCGTTGACAACGAAGAACGCGTGGGCGGTGTCGCTGTTACGGGGTGTTGTGGTGACCCACATCCCGCGGCCGTGACCGGCGCGGCCCGCACCGGAATCGTCTCCCTCGATCGGGCGGGTCAGCAGGTCGGCGACGGCCTGTAGTCCCGCGTTCCGGCGGCCGCGGAAAACATTGTGCCCCTGCGCCAACTGAGACATGACCTGCACCGGCACGATATCGTCGATATCGTGCCCGGGCAGCAGCGGGGCGGCGGCCGGGTTTTCGGGGTGGTTGTGAACGACCGGCGGGCGGCCCTCACGATAGGGGGCGTACCAGGTGTTGATCGCTGCGCCGGACTGCCGCACACATCCACCGGCGACGGTCCGCGCCCGGCCTCGGCCGTCCGGGCCGGCGCCCGAGGCCACTCGATCGGCCTCGAATGCCATGGACAGTTCGAGCGGCCCGGGATGGTTCTGGGGGGTGTAGTCATCGAGTTCACCTGGATAAACAAGGGTCGCGGCCGGATCGGGGGTCTCGCGGATGGCCGCCCGAGCTCGGGCGCGTTCGGCATCGAAGCGAGTTTCCTGCCAGGGGGCCAGCAAATCGGCCTCGAGGTGGGCGGTTTCCAGGTCCATACCCGCGAGCATGCCCAGCGCTTCATAGAATTCGTGGCGGAGGAATTCGACATCGGAGCGCCGCTGCGCGGTCTGCTCGGCAGGGGTCAGAGCGATACCCCATTCGTCCGTCTCATAGGTGTTCCGGACGAGCCGGTCCCAGACGGTGACCATTTCCGGATGTCCCTGTGCCAGGCGGGGCGTGTCCTCCAGGAGCCCGGTATCGGAATCCAGCCGCCGGTACTCGTTCACGAAGGCGTGACTCTTGATGCCCTCGAGGTTGGCGAGGATCACTGCGGTGTCCGCGCCCTCCTCCGGGAAGACCGGGTCGCCGTGCTCATCACGCGCCTCGCGGATCGTGCGGGCAATGGCGTCGATATCGTGGCTATCGTTCCTGATACGTTCGAAATCGGCATCGGCTTCCGCTTGCACCCGGGCATCCACCGGGAAGTCGCGGAGCGCACCGAAAATGGACAGCCGCAGCTCGGAGGAATC
Source organism: Nocardia fusca NBRC 14340 (assembly GCF_001618425.1). GTDB lineage: Bacteria > Actinomycetota > Actinomycetes > Mycobacteriales > Mycobacteriaceae > Nocardia > Nocardia fusca. Next base: position 107,056 of record NZ_BDCU01000042.1, on the reverse strand, counting down.
CTGCTCATCGGCGTCGTCGGCGTGCAGAATGCCCGGTTCCCAGGTCGCGTCGGAGTGTTCGTTCAGTATCCCGACGACCACATCGCGTACGAATTCCGGATCGGGCCCGTCCGCAATCGCGGCGGCGATATCCGCGAATCGCCTACGCGCCGCCCGCCGCTGCCGGTGCTCGGCGTTCGAGTACACCGAGTAGTGCGCATCCCACGCCGCCCGCACGGCCTTATCCAGAGGTGTGCCGCCGAGCTCCGGCCAGAACCCCGGATCCCGGACGATATTGGCCGACCCCGGCAGTTCTGCCTCGAGCAGAGCCAGCTCTACCTCAGCGCAATGCAATTCGTGCTCCGCCCGAGCGAAGCTTTTGCGCGTCCGGTCGATGCCGTCCAGCTGGGCCCAGAGCGCACGGGGCGTTGAGCGACTTCCGGTCAGCGCGCTCTCGCTGCCCACGCTGCCCGCGGTATCGGTACCTGCGTTCAGATCGGCCCCCACCTCGGCCCGCAGTTTGGCCTCCTGGAGCTCCAGATTCTGCCGGAAATCCTCCGCCGAACCGGCTGATTCGCCGATCGGCTCCAGTCCGGCGATCTTGTGCATACGAAGGCTCGCGGCGTGCAGGGCCTTACGGGCGTTGAGATAGGCCGTCGACCATTCCGTTTTGTAATCGGCCGTGCGGGTGCGGGCGGCGTGATCCTGATCGGACAGTTTCAATGCGGTGATCTGGGCGATGAGATCGCCGCGCCGCAACCGCAGCAGCGCACGTTCGACACGGTCGATCCTGCGCCGGTGTGGAGCACCGGCGGCTACGGCGGCGTCGTTACCGGCGAGCGCGATATCGCGACGTTCGGTCGCTATCCATGTCGTGAGGCGGCCATTGAGGTACCGGGGGTCGTCGAGCGCGGCCACGGCCACGCGCATCATCTCGGGATCCCCCTCGGTCCGTTCCCGGATCTCGGCATCCAGGTCCAACCCGGCGTAACCCGTCAGGTCCCGCAGATCGGCCACGATCCGCCGACGACGCTCCGCCACCACAGCCTCGACCGCCTGGCGTACGTCGGCTACCCGGCCGCTGTGGAATTCCGCGCTCCCGGCCGTACCGACGGCCGCCGGCCGCACACCGGCCCGCGCCAAACGCTCCTGGCTCGAGTGGTATTCGATGGCGGCTTCATACATATCCGCTGCGGCGCGGAAGCGGGCGGCACGCCGTTCGACCAGGTACTCGACATCGGTCAAACCACCCTTGGTCTTGCGATCCGCGCCGTGGTCGATATCGCTGTGATCAGTGATGGCCATCCGGTTACCGATTTCGGCCAGGAGATCACCCACATCGCCGACCTCCGGATCGACCTGGTACTCGGTCGCGATCGCCCGCAACCGATCGTATGCGGCCTCGGCCCGATCCCGAGTCTTGTCGAGCGCTCCCCCCAGCTCGCCCCGGAGTTCACGCGTGGCATCCGAATCATCGAGCGCCAGAGCAGCTTCAGCAAGAATGCTATCCGTGAGCTCATTACGGTCACGCCAGAGCTCACGCAGCTGGTACTGGGGAACCTGCAGGACCCAGTTCGCCAGGTCGGACCCGGACGACAGCGTGCCCTGCCTCCGGATCTCGGCCGCACGCTGCTGGATCTCCGCGTCCAGCTCCCGGATGCGGGTGATGCGACCCGGTCCGGCGCCCGCACCGCGATCCGGTTCGATCAGCTGGCCTCCGGACTGCGCGGGCAAGTACCTGGGATCGGTGTTCGCCGTGGGGAGCAAGTTTTGCAGCTGGTGTTCCCAATCGGCTTCGCCGTTCGCCTCCCCGTGCATGATCTCGAACGGAGGCAGCTCCCCCCATGCCGAGAACCACCGTGCCTCGAACCGCTGTTCGGCCGCCTCGTGCCTGAGCAACTCCACATGACTCATCACCGTGTCACGGTCCAGGGGACAGCCGAGGGCGAGATCACGCCACGTTTCGGCGATCAGGTGATTCGCCCGGAACCTCGCGACAACACGCTCCCCGGTCAGGTCATCGATGAGATCGTGCTTGTTGAAGTACAAATGGTTCTTGACCGCACCCAATGTGTCCACATCGGACACTTCGAGGAGATGAGCGACGTCCTCGGGCGAGAGTCCGTGCGCCGCGGGATCCGCCGCGATCCCGGCGAGGTACGCGGCGATCCGCCCCACATCGGTATCGTCCGCGCGTGCCGCGTCGTACCGCGTCTCCGCCCATGATTCCCAGGTCGACGGATCCGACCCCTTGTCCGGTATGCGCGGCACCGCATCGCCGCGTAGCGCACCATCGACGAGGCGCATCGCGGCGCCCGGAGAGAGGTTGTCGGGATTGCGGAATACCATCCGGCCCACGGCCAATCCGACGGCGCCGGATTCCCGGACGGCCGCGACGACCTGCTCCATCGGAATGGTCCAGTTCGATCCGCCCGCGAACACCACCGGAACCTGCGAAGAGGCGACCACCGCCCGCATCGCAGCGAGGTCGGGCGTTCCGCCGATGGGCCTGTCCTCGGTGTCCACCGCCCCGTCAGGCCACTTCGGGATGCTCGTTTTCACGATATCCGCGCCCAGTAGCACCGCCTGACTGACAGCCGTGAGGACATGGTCGAGGTTGTCCGGCGAGATACCCGGGCCGCGTGGGTAGCTCATGATGATCAGGGGGATATCGGCCTCGGACAAAGCCCTCCCGAGCTCCGCGACCTCGGCTTCCTGCTCCGCGTTGTCGGGCGATCCGACATTCACATGGACACTCACCGCATCCACGTCGAGCCGCTGCGCCTCCCTGACGATACTTTCGGCGGAGCCGAGAAGCAGCTTGTGATTCGGGTCCGCGCGGAGCAGTCCGTCACCGTCGACATCCTCGCCGATGACGGGTCCACCGGTCACATGCAGGACCAGTCCGTCCGCACTTGTCCGAGCGAACCGTGACGCGTTACCGCGATGCAGGAACACGCCGTTGGCACCGTTCTCGAGAACGGCCCGGATGAGCGGACTGAATTCCTTTGCGTCCCGAACGACAGGACCGTCGGTGAGCGCGTGGTCCAGTGCGACGATGACAGATGTTCCGTCGTCATTGAAGAGTCGGGTCAATCGACGCCAGTAGCCGGAACCCCTGTCGGTGGAATATTTCAGGCCCTCCCACCGCGACTGGAGCAGCTGCCGGATGTCCTGGCCGGAGCTCGGCACGCCATGCTGCGCCGCCGTAACCGATTCCTGCCACGCTGATTCCGGCGAGGGAGTGACATCCAAGGTGTCGATCGCCGGGATCTCGAGCGGCTCGGACCGCGTTGCCTCGGCCGCGGACCACTCGTCAACGCTCCGTCGCGCGATCTCGAGCCGCCGGGCTATCCGGAGCAGGTGGAGTGGGCGCTGGTCCCCCGTGAACGGGTACCGGAGGTCGGGGCGGATCTTCTCGACCGCAACGACCAGTTCGTGCGGACCTCGATCGATGAGCTCCCGAATCCTGTGCTCGGTGAGATTCCCTGAAACGCCGGGCACCGGGCTCGCCAGCAGGCGATCGCATTCGGCTCGCAGCCGCTCGATTTCCCTCTCGATGGCGCCGTGGTGCCCGGCCGGATCAGCCAGTGCTTCGGCGATGATTCGAGCATGGCCGGGAGCCACCGCGCAACCGGCGTCGTCCAGCAGCGTGGCCCGCACCTCGCCCGTCGGTCGAACGGCGGCATCGAAGGTGTATGCGGTGCCGCGTATCCGGCCCTCGGGTTCCTCGACCCACAACCGGCCGGCGATATTTCGCACCAGGTAGACGCTGCGTTCACCTACGTCGGACTGTTGGGCGACCACAGCCGTCGAGCCGGGCCCGATATCCAGCAGTTCCCGGCCGAGTGCGGTGTAAGCGTCGCGATAGCCCTGCTCTGACGTGCCGAACCGATCCAGCGAGCCACGGAATGCCGCTGCCGACCCACGATCGCTGCGCTCCGGCCCGGATTCCCCGACCGGCAGTTCCATATCTGCGCGTGAGTAGAGGTCCCGGACTCGCTCCATCACCTCCGCGACCTGTTCGTCGGCCGAGCGCGTGCTGCCGCGGTGCGGAGGTACCGCGTCCTCATGGGCACCGAACGGCTCATCCCCCAGTTCGAGATGAGGCCGCGCCGGGTCGATACCAGCGAACCACAGCTGATCTCGCAGCGTCACCAGGAAATCGTCGTAATTTCTTGCGGTGGAATCTGTTTCGGCAAGATATCGACGCAGTGTCGCGCGTGTGATCGCAGCGATCGCCTGCGGACCGTCCACGATGGCGGGACGGATCCGGTGATACACCTCCCGAAGGCGGCGGTGGAGGTCGAGCGAGTCGTTCTCATCCGCATCCCGCAGGACGCGAAGCGCCTGCACGACTTCCGGCGCACCGGTTTCGGGCAGGTCGAGACGCCGCGCCTGCCGGACCAGCTCGCGCTCGTACGCGCTCAGCCGCTCGCGACCCACCGGTGTATTGTCGGCGTCGATATACGGCCTCGCCCGAAGCAGTTCGACCATCTTCCGGCCGTCCGGCAGGTGGAGTAGTAGTTCGAGGTCCCGCAACCGGCGCCTGATCTCGACCGCCGGTATTGCCGAGAACCCCACCCCGGGGCATTCCGGCACCGGCTGCGCGCCCACCGGAAACTCATGGGTGAACCCGGCCGGATGGTCCGCCTGGAACCGGGTGATATCCCGCAGCGTCTGCCCCAACGCCACGTGATCCTCGACCGGTATCGCCAATGTCGCGGCGCCGGAGGCGGTGGTGCGTTGGTCGAATTCCCCTCTACCCCAAATGAATTTCGGCAAATGCGCGCGCAACGCGGCAATCGTTTCCTGGGTGCCGGAAACCCACAGGTGATAGTGCGGATCGACATCCTCCCGCCACGCGGTCGGTTCGACCGGCACTGCGATCTCCGGAGAACCGCTCTCGACGGCCTCGTGATACAGCCGCGCGGCTTCGGCCTCGAACGCCTCTCGGGATGACGCCACACCTACCGGTAGCGGCGCGGCCAGGCGCGACACCACATCTCGTGAGATCGTCTCGAGGAAGTCCCGTAACGGCTCGGTCAGCGTATTCATCTCTGCGGCAGCCACACCGGAGCGCTCGACAGCGGCGATCGCCCCGGAGGCGAGCTGGACGATCTGATCGGGAACCGCCAGATCCGCGTCCAGCGTGATCTTCCACTGCCTCCGCTCGCCGGTCGGGTCGCGCGGATCCTGGACGTAATCGAAGTCCACACCGGTGTGCCACGAATCGCTGTACACGATCCGGATATCGAGCCTGTCGAGAACATCGCGTATTCTCCGGCCTGGCTCGTCGCGGCGCAGCGCTTCCATGAGCGGGCCGCCCGTCAGCCGCATGGTCCAGTCCTCGACCGCAGCGTCATCCAGACCGGACTCCGCGAGGGCATCGGTCAAGTAGCCGGACAGACCGGCAATCTGCTCCGGGAGCTCCAGGCCGGCATCCAGCACGATCTGCTTCTGCTGCCGATAACCCGAGGGCTCCCGCGGATCGTCGAACTCCTCGACACGATAACCGGGCGTATCCAGTAGATCGTGCACGATCGTGATGTCGAGGAGACCGAGCAGTTCGAGTACACCCCGACCGGATTCGTCAGCACTCAACGCCTCCAGGAAGGCGTCCTCGGCTGAGAGTTCCACCGTCCGCTTCTGGTCTTCGGGCATCTCCGCCCCGACGGGCGACGTAGAAGTTTCCGTGCCTCCTGCCGGTTCCGGCACGATCAAGGCCCGGACATCGATGAACTTCCAGGCGTCGACCGGGATGACATCCTGCAGGAGCATCCCCGACCGGTTCCGGCCCCCCGTGATCTCCTGGACCAGAAAGCTGCCGCGCACGTTGCTCACCAGATGGATACGGAGTTTTCCCTGGTCATCCGCGCTGGTGCGCGACCGGTCGAACACCACCGCCGCCGCATTATGGTGCCGGAGCTTCGCGTCGAGCTCTCGGTATGCGTCACGGAATCCGCCACTCGCATCACCGTATCGGACGAACTCGGCCCCGAAGGCGGCAGCGACGGCACTCTCGAGGTCGTCGGATCCCCGGTCGAATTGTGATATCGGGAAATCTACCCCCCTCTCCCCGGCCCACACGGCGATCTCGCCCAGCGGTGTCCGGTCCCGCATACCGCTCGTGACATCCACAGCACCGAGCCGAGTATCCCCACCGTCTGCTCCCAGCCACGCGATCTGCTCGGAGAGTTCCGGCTCCCCTACCTCCGCCGGGTTGCCTTCCGCGTCGACGGCGTTGCCCCCGCCGTCGTGCAGGATCGCGAAAACACCGTTTACATCGCCGAACCGGCCGGCGATCAGTCCCGAGGAGATCAGGTCGTCGAGTCGCCGGCCATGGATCAGCGGATCGGCCGGATCGTCGACCATCACACGGCCGTTCTCGTCCAGAACCAGCCCGAAGGTGTGCGCGCAGTATCCGTCCTCGTCCTCGGTCTCGCGGCGCACCACCACTACAGCGGACTTCGCCGGATGTTCTTCGTCGGCCACCAAGTTCCGGATTTCTCCCAGGTCGAACTCGGTGTTCTCGCCCGTCCCGTACTCGCGCAGCACAGCCTTGAACGACCGCTGCACGGCAACGCCACTCCGGCCCGGCAACTCATCCGACTCATCGAACTCCGAGACCAGATCGTCGCCGGCTCTACTCCGGTTGACCCGCTCCCATTGCAACACCGCAAAACGCCCCCGCAAAGCATCCGGACCACCCACGATGGTGTCCGCCCCCTCGGCGGGCACCTCCGCCGTGCCGTCGTAGGGCACGGCCTCTTGCGCCGGAACATCGTCGAGCGAGCGCCGGTTCTGCTCCCCCGATTCGGCGGCCTCGACCGACGCCGCTCGGCCAGTGGAAGGGGTTTCATGCTCGCCGTGGACGATCTTCCGGCCCGCGGCGTTCGCCTTGGTTGTGTCGTCGGATGCAGGCTCTTGGTGTTGTTCACGGGATCCGAAGGTCTGTGAATCCTCGGGGGGCGCGGAGAGGCTGGGCTCGGCTGCTCCGGTCAGCCCGATGAGTTCCCGGACCGCGCGGTAGCGACGGAGTTTCGCTTCGTCGGCATCGCCGCCTACGAGGTCGCCCGCTCGCCGGGCCGACAGGTTCTCCGTCACCAAGCTCCGCGTTGCGGGATCCTGCGACTCCAGCCACCGATCAACGGCTTCCGCGCCGACGACCTTGCGGACATGGGCGAGAACCGCCGCCGTTCCGACCTCCGTATGGGACACGAGCCACCGCGATATCGCCTTGCGCTCTTCGTAGAAGGGGTTCTGCGCCTTCCTGAGTTCGCTCGGCGACAGAGCGGATTCGGCCACCATGCCCTCGACGGGACGCACCGCGGTCCGCCGCATCAGCTCACGCATTGCCTCCGGATCGGTCTCGATCCCCTTACCCGTCAACTCCTCGACGGCGGCGGCGAGCGCCGCATCGAACGTACCGTCACCGCGCAACCACGATTCGCGGATGATCAGCCACTGTTCCTCCGGTGTGGGAACGCCCCGGGCGAGGGTGTGCGCCAGCGCACCGACCGCACCGAGTACCTGCTGCGAGGTCGTACCGCCAGGTTCCCCGGCGAGGACCTCCGGCAGGGATGCTGCTGCGACCGGCGTAGCACCGCGGGCCTCCGATCCCGCTCCGCTCAGTTCCTGCAACACCGCCCGGTGTTTCGGTTGCAGTACCCGCAGTGCCCGATCGAATACCTCCGGTGCCGACCGCGCCACCGCACGCACCAGCTCCAACGCCTCCACCTGGGATTTCGCCACACCGACCGCGGGCGCCGCGCCGAACGGAGTCCCGACCGCACCCGTCAGGCCTGCGAGGCCGGTGTCCGGCCCGGCTTCCGCCTGCCGAGCCCCGGCCTCGGCAGCAGCCCGCGCGCCCGTGGCTGGTTCCGGGTCGTCACCGTCCACCCTGCGCGCCGGCTCATCGTCGGGTCCGGTTTCGACCACGACGGTCGGGTCCGCCGCATCTTGTATCGCCGCATCCACGCCGGCAGCGGCGACGACCTCCTCCGGCAACTGTGGGTCCAGCCGGTGGCGGGCCGTTCCGTCTACCACCAGCCCTGGACGGACCGCCGCCGATGTCGCGTCATCCCCGGTATCTGCGCCTACATACCCCTGCCCAGCACCAGGATTCGAACCCTTCGGAGCAGGCATACCGGACCCGCGCTCCGGTCGGCCGGAACCGGAGGCCGGAACCGGGCGCGTCGGGACACCGTCTCCGCGGATACCGGCGACGAACGTCCGCTCGATACCGGTGCGTGCGGTGAAATCGAACGGTGCGGGCCCGTGCGATACCCCGTCGGCGACCATCACCGTATCCTCCTCGAGATACAGCGCATACGGTCGCGCGTTCACTCCGTTCGCATCAGTACTCCCGAACTCCTCGACCACCACCAACGTGCCACCCGGACCGAGCTCCTCCAGCAATTCCCGCAGGTGCTCCGGCGTCGACCTTTCCCGCCACTCCTCCTGCTCGATATCACGGCGCTGGTCGGCCAGATCCTCCAGCCGGGCCTTCTCCCGGGCCGCCCGCGTTGTGAACTCTGCGGCCGACCGAGCCCCCGCGGCCAGTTCTGCCGCACGAGCCTGCCGCCGGGCCGACTGCTTCTCCCGGATCTGTTCGCCCAGCATGTCGGCGTAGGCCGTCCAGCGGTCGGCGTCGGACAAGCCCTGCGTATCGAGACTCCGGGAACGGGCAATACCCGCCAGCTCCGCCTCGATATTCGGGCCGGGGTCCCGCCCGGCCGCCAGTCCGGCCCGCACCCGGCGCAACTCTTCGACCTCGGCCCGCACAGCTTTGTCACGCTGCCGTGCCTGCTTTTTCGCATGCCGGGCCATACTGTGCCCGATACCCGTCAACCGGCGTTCCTCGCCGCGGGCCAGCCGCTGCAACCGCCACGATTCCTGTTTCGGCGTCGCTCCCCGCTCGATTCCCGCCCGGACGAAATTCCCGTCGAACACCTGCTCCAGCGCCCGCATATCCATACCGGCCGCGTCCACCGGCCCGGGCGACTCGATCAAACCACCCGGATGCCGCCGCGCGAGCGTATTCGTCAGCGCCGCAATCACATCAACAGGCTCACGACCGTTGCCAACCGGTACTGCACCGGTCACACCCGGCGGCACGCCGGAACCGCCCTCGGCTCCACCGGCGCCGGAATCCGCCACGGAATCCGCACCGCCCCCTTGCTCGGAACCCACCGCCGCGGAATCCACCGTCTCCGCATCGCGGCCGCCCCACGCCCGCTCACCGTGCTCGCCGGCTCCCGAAGACCGGTCCCCCGCCGCCACACCGAATCCGGTGCCATCCGCCTCCGAACCGAGACCGGGTTGGCCCTTCCGCGAGCTGTATTCGTTTGTACTCGAGGCTGAGTCATTCATCCGCGAACCGGAGTCGTCGAGGTCGGCGCCATCCCGCGCACCGGCATCGGCATCCCGGGCAGCCCACTGCTCGTCTGCCTCGGAAAGGGCGCGGCCCGCCAAAACATTCGGATCAGCACCGACGGCACCCGCGCCGACCCGCGTCCCCACCTCGCCGGCGGACGACGATCCACGCACCCCGGCTTCCGAACTGGCCAGCGGACCCGCTTCGCCGCCGCCCGGCGGCGCCCACCGGTTCTCGCCTCCCGGAACACCACTACGCTCCGGATCGCCGGCACGGGCCGAAGCCTCGCTCGGCCGCCCCTCCGGGCGGGCCTCTTCACCCGGAGCCGCCCCCAGATCCGGATTCCCCACCCGAACCCGCCGATAGTCGTCAGGGGTGATCGGCCTACCTGAATAATCCCCACCACCCAGCCACCCGTAAGCCATGCTCGGCGCAGCGCCGGCGAGCGCACCGGTCAACGACCGAGGATCGACCGACCAGTTTCCGGTCATTCCCCCCGATATCCCCCACGCGGCAGCCGCACCCACCAGCTCCGCCCCCGATCCCACCAACCCACCACGAGCCAACCCACCCCACCGGTCCGCCCCCAACGGCAACCGCGAAACCCCCCGAACCAACCCCTGACCCGCCACACCCGCCGCCACACCAGCCCCCGCGGACACCACCGCATTCGTACCGAGCGCACCCCAGTCCACGCCACTCTGGTAGCCGTTGTGGATCAAATAGGACTGAACCACCACCTCCTGCACCGTCCCCTGCGCGAACTCCTCGAACCCCTCCTGAATCGCCTCGTACAAAAAATGCGACGATGCCGTCCGCAACCCCCGATCAACCAGCAGACCCGGCAACTTCCCCCGAATCCACGCCGCCAGCCGCAAACCGATCATCCGGAAGAAATATCTGGTCGCCGCAATCGCCGTCGCCTGCGCCAACGGACCCGCCGGCCCCAACGTCAACGCCCAGATGAGCTCCGCAGCCAACCACGTCAGCCCGATAAACCCGTTCAGCTTCGCCGCAACGATCTCGCCACCGAACTCATGAATACTGTCCGCCAGACGACCGAACTCTTCTCCCGTACGTTCGATGTCGTCCCGCACACTGCGCAGTTCGCCGAGGATCGCCGCGCCGCCGTCGCCGTGCGGATACGCCGCTTGCACTGCGCCGATCGCTTCGTCGATCCGCGCCAACTCCTCGTCGAGGAGCTGGCGTTTCAGCTCGTCGAAGCCCTCCCGCATGACCTCGGCGAAATCCTCGTTCCCCACCGGGATCTCACTACCACCCACCCAGCCCAGCAGACCCGCCAAATCCGCGGGAGGAAATGGAATAGCCACCTAGATCACCACGTGGAACCGGAAACCGGAGGATTACTCCGTCCACGGCCCGCGGCCCGATCGACCTCTTCCACATTCTCGAACTCGAGCACCGGGTCGGCCGCCACCTCGGCATCCTCCGGGTCCGGAACAACAGTCGGTACCGGCGGCGCCACCGGCATCATCGCCTCCACATCGGCCAGTCCGGGAATCATTTCCGACAGCTTCGGCCGCCGCGCCCGCTCCTCCCGCAGTGGAGCGACCAATTCCGCACTCTTCTGGGCAACCTCGGCCGCCGCCTGCTGCGTCGCCTCGGTCACCGCCGCCGCGATCTCCGCATAACTCAACTCATCGATATCGTCGGCGAACACCGTCTCGATCAGCAACCCATCGGCATTGACGGTAGCCGTCACCCGGCCGTCCCGCACCGACGCCGACGCGGTCAACTTCACCCGCTGCCGCTGCGCCTCGGCGATCAACCCCATCTGCCGCTGCAAACTCTCATACGCCGCAGCCGCTTCCTCCGAAAAGTCGCCGGATATCACCGCTACCATCCGAACTGCCTACTCGACATTTCGTCCGTATCGATATGCGCCTGTGCCGCACCGCTCCCGACCCCCATATCGTCGGCGATCCCGGCAACGATCTCCGACATCCGGCCCGTCTTGTCCTCGGCCGCCTCCCCCTGACTCCGGAAACCCCGAGGTCCACCCGCGAACTCTTCACCGAAATGGTCGTTACCGCAGGCTATTTCGGTATTGTCCAAAATCTTGTTCGCCTTGTCCCGCGCAGCCGCGAGGTTATCGCCGATCTCGGCAACCAGCTTCGCCGCATCCCCGAGCAACGCCGGGTCGACTTCGATCCTCTTCGCCATCACCGATCCTCACCATCCGCCCACGGCACACGTCCGTGCACTCACACCGAAACCTTGCGTCGCGCGTGGAAACGCTGTTCGAACTCGCCCGCGAACACCGCCGGCGCCACCGACGAAGAGGAATGCTCCAGCACCCCGTCATCGGCAACATAGAAAATCGCGCGCCCGATCGCCATCTCCCCCTGCGGAACCGGCACATAGACCATCCATCCGCAGCTGATCCGTTCCCCGACCAGCTCGTCCAGGGGATATCCGGTGGTATCCAGACCCCGGCTCTCGATATAGGTCCGCACCCGGTGCACCGCTTCGCTCTCCGGCATCGCCACCGGCAGCGAGGTCAGCACGCCGGCCGTGTTCAGCTGATAGACCGCTCCGTCGATATCGAAGGTGTCCTCGTCGAACAGGGCGGTCACGGTGTCACGTGTGGCGAGTCCGAGTTCGGCCGCCGCGACGAGTTCGGCCGCCGCGGCCCGGCCCTGCGCCGTGGGCGGTGTCGCCGCCAGCCCGGCCAGCAGCCCGGCCACGGTATCCGCAGTCCACACCCCGGGCACCGCGGTGGCGCAGGCCTCGGCATCCGGGGAGTCCCCGCGATACCAGCGACCGGCCTCCCACCAGTAGACGAACGACAGCAACCCGGTCCCGGCACGCGGATTCAACACCGGATCGGCCACCCAGTCGGGTGCGCCGGCGAAGAATTCCGGCATCGGAGCGTCTTCGTTGTAGGTGGCGTCCAGCGCCGGCGCGTCCCAGACCCCGCCGGAGAGCACCGCCCGGTCACCGGGCAGCGAATACAGCGTCGACCCGCCACGGCGCGAACTCTCGAACCAGCCCATCGCGGGCATGACCCGCGGTCCCCACTCCGATCGGGCCGCCACGAAACCCGCGGCCAGACACGCCCAGCGCGCCCACATCTGTGGAAAGGCCGGAAAACCACCGGCGGCCACATCCGCCCAGACTTCGGCTTCCCGGTCGGCGCGGGCCGCCCGGGCCGCCTGCTGCGGGGTCCGCGACTGCCGGTCACCATGCGAGATATAGGCGGCCAGCCAGACCGGTAACGATTCCCGCGGATACTCGTCGAGATCCAGCAGATACGCCTCGGGCTCGAAAAGCTGCCCCTCCGGGAACGGCTCGTCACCGAGGTCGTAATCGATATCGAGTCCGCCTGCGGAATCCGCGCGCACCAGCAACCGCCACCAGGGCCCATCGGCGGATTCGGCGACCATGGCGCGCTGGCTGCGCACCTGCTGCAGTACCTCCGGCGCGGGCTGGACCCGCAGGGCACGTGTGCCGTCGGAATACCGCACCTCCGCGAACACCGCGGTGGTCGTCACCGCGAACACGGCGTCCAACTCTTGCCAGCCAGGCGGTCCGGAATTGCCTAGTGCCGTGGCGATTTCGCGCGCAGCGGCACGGTCGGCGGGTTCGTTGACCTCGGGTTCGACGCGGGCATCGGGACGGGTGGTGTCGCCGGGCGGGGTGACTTCGGCACCCGCATCGGGCGAGGCGAGCCGGAATCCGATATCCGGCGCCTGCTCTTCCGCACTCTCCGGCTGTTCCGAATTCTTGTCGCTCACGTTGCCCACTCGCTCACAGCTCGACCTGCCTACCGACCGCGTCACCACCCATCAGGTGGGCCAAATACTCTCAGCATCCCCGAAAGGGGATTTCCCACAAGCGGGAACGAATCATCGACAATGGCGGAACCGGCTCGGGACTTACCCGGGAATAGGGTTCCCCGTTCCCGCCGGGCGCGATGGATCGGTCCGGGCCGCTCCCGGCCCGCCGTACGATGTGCGCCTTCGGCGAGTCACCGAGGTGTCATGACAACAACTGCGCCGAGAAGCGGGTCGATCTCCGTGGAGACCACGGGCACGGGCCTTCCGTTCCGAATCGGCATCGGGCCGGCCGAATTGTCGCGGCATCGGAACAAGATTTCGAACCGCAGATCCGGCCGAGGTGGATATGAGCGAGGCAATGGATGCGCTGGAGGCGCGGGTGCACCGCCAGTTGAACATGATGCACGACCTGGCGGACCGGCTCGCCGGGATCCGGGTGCGGGAAACCTCACCGGACGGCACCGTGACCGCCGAGGCCGACGGCAACGGCGCACTGTGCGATCTGGCTCTCGCACCGGCTATCTCGAAATCATCGCCGAGCGAATTCGAGTCGGTGATGGTGGCGACCGCCCGGCGGGCCGCCCATCTCGCGATCATCCGGCGCGGCGAGCTGGTCGATGCTTTCAACACCGAACTCGCCGAGTCGATGCCAGGGCACGATTCCGGCCACTGACCAGGTCACAATCCGTCCCCGTCGGCGCGAGACTTCCCATCAGAGGCAAGTTCCCGGCTATCGGTAGCTATCGGGTCTGGATACGTTAACCAACGAGAATGTAAATTCCTCGGCCCCTAGGCGTTCAGATGACTGATCTTGTGGCGGACTCCCATATCGTGCGTGAATTCGGCAATGCCTCGGCCGCTCTGGCAGTGGAGACGGCAACGGCCGGAGCTGTGAACCAGGCCGCACTCATCGCGGCAGCGATCCCGGTGTTCGGCCTGATCGGTCAGGACTTCCTGGCCGCATTCGCGTATGCGCAGGCCAACAACCTCCGGTCGGTCGGCGAGCTGGCCGCCGTACATGCCGCGACAGCGTTGACCTCCTATGAGGGCGCTGCGGCCTACGATTCGACCGAGGAGGCCTCGGCCAGCGCATTCGGCGTGATCGGCAGAACGGTATGAGCGGACCGATCGACGAGACCGTGCTGGAACTGCTACGCAAGAGCGCGGCCGGTCCCGCGTTGGACCGGCCCGTCAACGCTGTTCTCGCGGATATGGGTCTCGGGCCGCTGCCGCAGCTGCCCGACCGGATTCCGCTACCGGAACTACCGCCGCTCCCGGCCCTGGATCTCTCGCTGATCGCGAAGCCGATCACCGATCTGGCCGGAAGTTTCGGCACCGGGCAGTTCGCCGGCGGGACGGAACCTGATCCATCCCAGGTGTTTTCGCAGATCTCCTCCGTCTTGCAGACCCTGATACAGGTGGGCGCGTCCGCGGCACAGACCGCGATGGCGTTGTGGCAGGGCACGGCCGCGACGGAGGCGGCGAACAAGTCCACCGAAGCACAACGCGACGGCGCGGCGATAGCAGGTCAGAGCGCCGGGACCGCAGCCGGCACGGCGACGGCGACAGCATCTGTCTTCACCGGCGCCACCACGATGGCGGCGATCGTGGCACGCTACCTGGCCTCCATCGCCGCCGCCGGTCCGTTCCTGATGACCGGCGCCGGACAGCTGTTCCTGCTGGCGGCCACCACCGAAACCCTGACGGAAGCCACCGTGGTAACCGCGAAGACCCGCACCGAATTGAGTGTGGAAAGCGCGCAGATGATGGCGACGGGCGAGAAAGTACCGGTGACGAACGCGCCGGTCGGTGTGGATCCGATGCAGATCGTCTTGCAGCTGATGCAGATCGTGCCGACGGTGGTGGGTGCGGTGTCCGCCGGAGCGCAATCCGCCGCCCGGCTACACGAAACCCTGAACCCGGTGAAGCCGGTCACCGACGGAGACGCTGCGGATTCGATTGCCCGCCCCGGTGGTGCAGGCCTGCCCGGAGCCGTTCTCGCAGGCAGCGGTGGAATCGCGGGGACGCCTGCGCAACCGCTGGCACCGTGGCCGGGAGCACGAGCTACGGGTAGTCCTGGTGCGGGCTCCGGAACCCCCGGCAGCTCAACGGCTTCCGTGACCAGTAGTAGCGCCACCCGCGCCGTCGGGGGAGCCATCCCGATGGGCGGAGGTCTGGGCGCTGCCGGACTGCCCAGGGGCGGGGAGGCCCCGACAGCGGACGGCACGCGCGACCATCTGGTCAACGCAGCGCACGGCAACGAGGTCGTCGGGCCTATGGAAGGAGCGTCGTTGCCGGTTGTCGGCACGGCCGAGCGTGTGTCCGTACCGGTGAGTGGCGACTCGCCGGACAAGCCACTGACCCTCTGACAGGAGATCGGGATGGAATTCGATCCACCTCAGGTCCGGCGGGCCGGTACCGAACTGGACGCCCTGGCCGCACGGTTGGAGGATGCGCTTCGGGTGAATCTGCCCGCATTGGCTGTCGAACCGGCCGGTATGGACGAGGTTTCGGTCAGTGCGGCGGATACCTTGCGAGTAGTGGCCACCTCCTATGACGATGCCACCACCCGCGGTGTCCACGAGATCAGAAAACTGGCCGCAGCCCTGCGTTCGCAGACCGATCAGCTGGTCCGGATGGACGAGGACAATGCCGGCGGCTTCGGGACAGCGGTCTAGCGGCGGAGCGCAGAAGATGATCGAACCACCGATACCCGGTTTCACGGGTGTGATCTGGGCGGCCCGCCCCGCGGAAAAACTCGCGCACGATCTGGCCACCGGTCCCGGTGTGCGGCCCATGGCCGAGGCCGGCGCCGCATGGTCGCGGCTGGCCGCGGTATTCGGCGCGGCAGTGATCGAATACGACCAGATCATGGCCCGAATGCGGGATTCGTGGCGATCGACCGAGAGCGGTCCCGCGATCGACCGATTCGCGGCGCTGCGGCACTGGCTGGCGGACACCGCCGCGGCCGCCGGCCGGAACGCCTCGCTGGCCGGTGGGCAGGCAGTCGCGTACGAGGTGGCCAGTCTGGCAATGCCGCATCTGGACGATCTCGCGGCCCTGACAGCAGCGGCCCGCAGTCTCGAACAGGTCGGGGCCGCGCTCGGCGCGCCGCTGGTCGCGACAGTTGCCGATACCGCCGCGGAGCAGGATCTCACCAAGGCGAGCGCGGCCCGGGTCATGCACGGCTATGAATCGGCGTCCGCGTCGTTGGCCGCGCCGTGGCAGCATGTGCAGCCACCGGAAATCGTCTCGAGTACGGCATGGGAAGCCGAGCGTAGTACAGCACCCCCGGTATCCGGTGCCGTACCGGCCGCAACCATGGGTGCGGGTTTCGGTATACCCCGAGTACCCCGGCCCCTGTCCCCCTATCGGACCGGAGCATCCACCCCGCTGGTGGCTGCCGCACCTGAGGCGGTGCCGGTGCAGTCCTCACCCGCGGCCGCGCCGTCGGAGGCAGGACGGATGGTTCCCGCCGGGATGGCCCCGCCGTCTGCCCTGGCCGGCGCCGATCGCGCCGTCCGGGCCGGCGTCATCGACGAGGAAACCGGTGCGGTGATGGAAATCGACACGGGCATCCAGGCGGCTCCACCGGTGCTGGGCGCCGCCGAGACGTCCTGTCATCCGGTCCCGGGAACGGGGACGTCGTGACACGGCCCTTGCCGAGGGGGCGCGATGACGATACTGACCAATGACGGTCTGCTGGCCGTTGCGGGCCTGCTGAATGTGCAAACTCTTCCGCTGGTGCTCGCGGTGGGGCCCCGGCAGGATTCGGCGACCGCCTGGGCCGCCGCGCAGCACGAGGCGCTGGCCGGGCTGCGCAGATCGGGCCTGGTGGACGGGTACGACGACGTCGACACCGATCTGGCCGCGGCCCTGCACGTGCTGGCGCAGCCGGACCGTGAACTGGTGGCACGGATCCACACCGGGGCGGGAGTCCGGCGGGCGTGCCTGGCCCGCCGTGGCGATCGGCATGCGGTGGCCACCAGGGTCGGTGACGTCTTCGACGTGCGGACTACGTGGGCCGATGGGACGGGGGCGACCTTGGCGCGCCCACTGCTGGACATGCTCGGGCCCTGCCCGCCTGCGGCGACAACGAGTTTCAGTGCGCCGTCGGAGGCGCTCCGAGAGCGCCTCGACGGCGCCGGCGACTCCAGTGAGTACACCCAGGCGCTGTATGAACTGGGTGTCGAGGAACGTACTGCGATCGAGTTCGGTCTTGCCCTGTCCACCTGTACCGCGTATTCCGAAATCGTCGGCTACGCCCATGGCGAGGGTGTCACCCATCGATCCGCAGGAGCGGTCGTGGTGTACGACACCGAGCGCGGCCGGCTGGTTGCCGGCCCCGGGACCTCGCCGGACCAGCAGGTCTGGTCGACCTTCACCTCGGGTTCCGATCATCGGATCGCCGAGGCGGTGTCCGCCCTCGCACACTCGCTGCCGGGAGGAGGGTGGATGTCCTAGACCACTGTCTCAGCTCGAGATCGTTGGGTCTCGGCATGTATACAACCTCACGAAAGGATCCTGATAATGGCAACACAGGGTGTTGATCTCGACCACGAACTGGTCAAGAAGGCGACCGGCGAGATGTACCAGGCCATCGAGAATCTGCGGCTCTCGGTCAGAGCCGTCGACTCGGCCGGCGATGCGGCTCGCGCGGGCTGGAAGGGTGACGCGAACGCGTCGTTCGTCACCACCTCGCAGGCGTGGAGCGATGAGTCCGACAAGCTCAACCAGACGCTGGACGAGCTGACCAAGGCCACCGAGGATGCCACCCAGACCATCCTGGGCATGGACGAAGACGCCTTCATCCCCGGCGGCGGCTACACCAGCCTCTGATCCGCCCCGGCGGCTTTTCACCTATCTGCTCGACCGAGAAGGAATGGGACAATGAGCGACATTCTGTACGACAAGCCCACGATGGAGGCGCTGTTCGACGCGCTGAAGACCGAGGGCAGCAAGATCCAGGGTGAGATCGATGCCCTCGGAACCGCCAAGGACAATTTCCTCGCCGCCATGGCGAGCCAGGGCGCGCAGGACGGGTTCATCGCGGCACACAGCAAGGTGAACACCGAGCTCGAGGACACCCTCCACAAGCTCGATCAGCTCGCCATCGCGGTCGAGAACGCGCTGCACCGCGCGCTGGAAACCGATAAGAAAATCGGCGACGGGTTCGCGGCTTTCGCCTGACAGCGGGTCGACCATCCGCCGAAACGGCCGGCTGGATCAGCCGGGGATCCAGCCGGCCGTTTCGCATGATCCCCCACTTGTCCGCCTCTCCCGCGCGGTAACAGGTTGAGGGTTCTCGTCGCTCTATTCGTTCATCCCAGCTCGCGACTCGATCCGGCGATCAACGCCTGCAATCGGATCGCTGCGCACACAGCTCCCTCGGCGAATCGACCAGATGCTGGACAACACCAGCACCTCACGCCTACATCGCCCGTCTCACCGATGCGCTCGAGCGCGGTCAGCTGGATCGGGCTGGTTGTGTCGGACCTTCGGGTCATACTTCGTTCATGGGGTTCGAGACTGTGCGGGGGCACGCTCGCAGGGGACGTCCGGGTGGAAGCTATGTGCGTTCGTCCATCCGTTTCACCGACCGGCCCCCGCCGCGCCGGCGCAGCGGCCACTCCCTGCACTATCCCGGATCTCGCAGTGCCTCGATCATGCCGACCCTGTGGGCCCTCGGGGCACTCCTGGGCGGCGTGATCTTCCTGCTGGTCGTGTTGACCGCCGCCAACATGGACACCCCCACCGATCAACCTGAAACTCCCGCGGTCCCCTCGACGGCCGTGCCCGTGAAACCGGCCGCCCCGCCAACACCGGAGCCGCGAAGACCAAGGGCATACCCTTCGCCGACCGCCTGTTCACAAATAGGTGCTTATTGAACGAGAATACGGCAGCCGCCATCGCCTACCTCGCCGTGTTGGCGATGGTTCTGCGGTACAAGCACATTCCTACAGCTCAGACCCCGGCGGTTGCGCCGCCGAAAGCTTCGTCCGGTAGGCGCAAGCGGCGCTGACTACGGACGACCCTGGTGGTGTCCTGCCCCCGGGCTGTGTTTCGCGCGCGGGAGTCCGGCGGCTCGCGGCTCGCCGTGGCGCTGGACGCTGCTGTGACGCTTCGGTCGGCGAGGATCGTGCGGGTCAGTGCTCGTCGGTGCTTTTGCGGGTGCGGCGACGGCTACGGGTGGCCTCTCCGACCACCCATCCGAGCGCGGTCGGGCGCGGTTTGCCCCGGGAAGCCTCGTAGGTGGCATGCAGCTTCGGCTCCGGCGACGGTGTCTTCCGGTCCGCCGTCCTCGAGTTGTTCGATGCCGGGCCTGCCACAGCAGGCCGCGCGCCTACTTACCGAGGCGTACCGCCTGCTGAGCCCGGCCGGGGCCGCTGAAACGACGGTTGCTAACGCGGGCGGGTCGCGGCGACGACGCCGGCCGCGACCCGCCGCAGTTCGGCGACCGCGGTATCGGGGTGGCCGACACCGTCGCAGCTGTCCAGAATGATTCCGTCGGACCATTGCACGAGATAGCTGTACCAACACCGCAGCGTCGCCGCCGCCGCACGATGGTCACGAGCCACACGGTCGGCCAGCTCCCTCAACGCCGCGACGACCTGGCCCGGTGTTCCGTAATTACTGGTCGCCCACCACGTGCCCCCGTAACCGCTTGCAGGGCGCGAGATCTCGACCAAATACATCAGCGCAGGATCCTCGAAATCGGCCACGGAAGGACACCCTGCCAGAGACCCGCCGCCCGCGGACCGATACCGAATGCAGCACGGCCCCGAACCAACGGCCGCCCTCCCAGAGGCCCGGAGTACCGGTGGACCCAATATTCACTGCGAGGAAGCCGTCACAAAACCTTGGTTGTGAGACGAAACCAGAGCCGTCGCTCCGCCGAGCGACGTCCGGAGAATCGTTGCTTCGAGCGGTTGATCCGACCGTGGTACGGTCGGATTCTTCTCCGCCCATGGGCGGGTTGGTTTTTGGGTAGGGGGACACGGGATGCCGGCCGATGACACTGTTTTGGATGCTGGTGCTGTGCTGGCGGCGGTGAACTCGTTGAACGGGATCCATCAGGCTTTGGAGTCCGGGCTGGGTTCGGTGGTCACCGACGCCGAGGCACTGATCTCCGGCGGGTGGGCCGGTGTGGCGGCGGACGGGTTCCGTGATCACTTCCAGCAGGTCCGCAACCAGGTCGAGCAGTTGCTCACCGATGCCCGCGAGATCGTCGGCCATATCCCGAGTGTGGTGGGTGAGCTGGGCGGGGTCGATGACAACAATTCCGAGGAGCTGGGCAGTCAGGCGCCGAGCTCGCTGAACCTGTGAGGACCGTGACCCGGTGGCCGGCACCTCCTATGACGTCGATCTGGACATGCTCGAGAACGTCGAGCAGCGCCTGTCCGGGTTCGTGGGGTTCTGCCGCGACCAGCTCACCGCGATCGAGGCGCTGGTGAACGACACCCCGACTCGGTGGGAAGGCGCGACCGCGGCCGCGTACCTGGCCGGCCACACCGATTGGCTGCGCCGCGCCGGTGAAGCGGTGGCGGCGTTGGATGCGGTGCGGGCACGGTTGACGACCGCGCGCGAGGCGTATCAGGCGGTGCTGGAAGCGAACACGAAAATGTTCAGCTGAACTGTGGCGGGTGTGTGGTGAGGGGCGGGGTGCGTTATGGCGATGGCTAGCTACGGGGTGTTCCCGTATTTCGAGTTCGCGGCCGCCGCCGATACCGCCTCGGCACTGATCCGGGAGAAGATCGAGGCGGTCGCCCCGGAGATCGAGTCGGTGGGCTCGGGGATGGCCGGCGATGAGGAAGTCGGCAAGGAGTGGGGCGCGAAGTGGGACACCGCACTCAATCAGTTCCTGCCCAACGCCTGCCGGCTGGCCGATGCGTTCGGGGCGATCGCCAACCGTGCCTATGCGGCCGGGGTCAACTTCATCGCCGCCGAATGGGTCGCCGCCGGCCGCCAGGGTGCGCTCCCGGCACCGCCCACCGCACCCCCGCAGTATGTGGATCAGCGGGTGTTGCTGGGCAATCTGCCGACCTCGATCGGCCCCAACGCAGAGCCGTTGATCACCGACATCCCCGGGCTGACCGACGCGATCGCCAAGGACCTACCCAACGGCAACGACGTCAAACTCGACATCGTCGGTGACCTGCTCGGCGATCTGGCCACCGTCATCGGGGAACAGAACGACGCGGTCCGCAAGTTCGGGCGCGAACCCGGGGCCCGCGACTCCCACGACGCGCACCTGCTCTACGACGAATACGTCGCCAACATCCTGGGCCCCGGCGGGATGCTCAAAGAAGACGCCACCACCCTGGCCAGTGCCGCGACCACGTTCAGCCAGGAACTCATCACCCAGCGCCGCGACATGAACACCGCGATCCAAGAGCTGACCATGACCGCGGCGGTCACCCTCGCGGTCGGCGCCGCGGGCACCGTGGTCACCGCCACCGGCTCGAACTGGGTGTCGATGGGCGTCACCGCCGGCCGGGTCACCACCACCGGGTGGCGGATCCGCACGCTCATCGAGACCCTGCAGACCGCCAGCCGCAACATCGGCACCACGCTGACCACCCTGCGCGTCACCGCCAACATCTCGGCGTTGATGGAAGAGACGATCTCGAAAACGCTGACGAACTTCGAGATCGACCCCGACACCGGCGCGATCAAAACCCGCCCCATCTTCCCGAAATGGAAGCAAGAGGCCTGGGAGCGCTACCTCGCCGACTGCGGCACCCGCCCCAGCGGCTGCCTGTCGATGGAGGAATGGAGCAAAAAGTACGACCAGCTCATGGAGAACACGTCCAACGGCACCGAATGGGACCAAGAAGTCGGCGAGATCCTCGGCTACACCACCGAGGACGGGTGGCACCCCCAACGCCACGTCGAGGGCGTGGACGGGCGCCGATACGATTTCGTGCACTACGACGAGAACGGGGTGCCCGACGAACTGGTCGAGAACAAGAGCGGCCGCCTCGACGGCGAGCAGCTCGTCAAGGACGAACAAGCACTCGACCTCGGCTACAAGGTCACCTACAACCTCAAAGCACCCGTCTCGCCCAGCCAGCAAGCCGAACTGGACAGACTCAAAGCCGAGTACGGAGACCAGTTCACCGTCAACTACCACTACAAATAACGCGAACCAACAGCCCGGACACGGGGAGGAAGCAACCGATGGCGGCCAACAAGCAGACCCCGATCAGACAGACCCCCGAATACCAGGCGATCCAGCACGACGAACGCTTCCAGGGCTGGCTGCGGATGCAGGAAGCGGCCATGGACATCGAGTTCACCAACTACGACGTCCCAGAACTCAACGGCCACCTCTACACCCGCGAGGGCCTCGTCATCGCCGAACACCAAATCCTTCAGCGCTACCCCACCTACCGCGACATGTTCTCCCCCGACAACCTCAAGATCGCGATGCGGTTCGTCTATGCCATCGGCGAAACCTTCCGCCGCGCCATCGATGGCACCTGGGTTGCCCTGCCCCCCAACCCACCCGAACGCCCCGCCCCGCTCTCGGTCATCGACTCCCCCATGTGGACCGCCTTCCACGACCCACAACACATGATCGGCCTGGCCTTCAACCGCCGCACCGAAAAAGAGATCACCTTCATCTACGACCGCGCCGTCAAACGCCACCAGAAATGGATCGACGCCGGCCGCCCCGCCCGAGACAGCTGACGATGTCCATAAAAAGGTTATAAACCGACATAATCGCCGGCGCTAACATCGTTGAACAGCGATTATTACCTGCTAGGCGTTCAAGAAAACATTGATTTATGAACAGTTGGCGTCTAGCGGAAGGTCCCCACGCGCCTATTCTGACGCGGTGCATACTCATCGGACTTTCGAAAACCCCGACGCGCTGGCCCACGAGGTCGTGGTCGAGACGTTGGAGCGAGCTCTACGTGACCGTACGGCCGAAGGGGAAGCTGCTGATGTCCTGGTCGGAACCGCGTTGAACGACGACGACATGGAGTTCGTCGAGCACTGGTGCATACAGGTGGGGACACGGGCTGTGCCGGGTAGTCCGTTGCTTGGGCTGGCCGGCCTGTGCCTAGGTCACACCGCTCGGCGTTTCGGGCGTCTCGGCGATGACGCCCTCGCACTCGTGAAGTCGCTGGCGGCGCGTGCCGAGGCCGACCCGTCGGACGTGGACGGTCGGGCCCTTGACGGGTATGACGACGTCCGGAGCTTCCTGCACTTGTGGTGAGGTGTCCATCGGAAACTCTCGGCAGGGGCTCTCAAAACCTTGGTAATGAGACAGGTGAGTGAGAGACGACACGAAAATGTCAGTGACCTGACCTGGGTATGCGGCAGCTGTGTCAGTAGCGGGCGACACGGGATGTCAGTAGTTGACACTTCGTTCAGGGTCGCAGGAAATCCCGTGGTATTCGCAGACCACGCAGGCTATCGTGAGTAGAGCCAACTGACACTTTCCTGTCGCGCACGACCGACATTTTGCTGTCGTCCCTCGAGAGACAGAGTCGCGGATCTGGCCGTGGGCCGGGTCCGGAGCGTGTTGGCGACGGGCTGGGTGGTCCCTCGTTCAATGGCTCTGGGACAGCGCGCTTTTTGTGAAGCGAAATCGATAGGCGCTTCCCGCGTTGAACAGAACATCGACCCCTGCAGGGACGATGTCGCCGAGCGTACTGCCCACGATCGGCCACCAACGTGAAACGGTCGCCTGTTTGTGGATCTCCGCAGTCACGACGAGAACGCACGGCACTCCGGTTTCCGGCGACACGACGACTGGCTCGTTGTCTTGGTCGCATCCGATCTGGACGACGGTGTCGCGGAGGATTCGGATGATGTCGGCACGGTGGTCTTCCCCTGCAGCGGTGAGCCGCGCCAGCGCATCGATCGGGTCGGTCGGGGTCGAGCTGTGGAGTGGGCGGTAGCGGGGGTTCGGCTCGAATGGGCCGAGTTTTCGGTCGGGGTTCACAGTCCATCCGCCCACCATCACCTCCGCTGGTGGTGTGCTCTGCGGTGTGTCGCCACGCCAGCCCGGGTCGATCAGAACGAGCCAGTCTTGTCCCCCGATGGTCAAGGGTCTCGGCTGCATAGCTCCTCTTCCCGAACTCATTGGGCATCACCGAGCCAGGGGGTTGGCCGGTTCTCGGGTGCTGCCGGAGGTGGTGGGGAACGTGTGGCCGCTGGCCACGGTCCAGACCTGCATCATCCATTTGATCCGCAACGCCTTCCGGCTGGCCGGCCGCCAGCACTGGGACGCGTTGAAGCGGGACGTGAAACCGATCTATACCGCGGTAAACGCTGATGCCGCCCGAGCAGCACTGGATGAGCCGACCGAGCGGTGGGGCTCGAAATACGGGGCCATTATCCGGCTTTGGAACAACGCGTGGGAAGAGTTCATCCCGTTCCTGGACTACGACGTCGAGATCCGGCGGGTGATCTGCTCGACCAACGCGATCGAGTCCTTGAACGCTCGCTACCCGGGCCCGGCGATCGCAGCAGGGGCGGGATAGGTGAGGGAGTTCTCAGGGCCGGGTAGCCGGGCTCGGTTGTGCCAACCTTGGTCCGGGGTTTGGCTCTGCGGTCGTGTCGAGGTGAATCAGGTGCTCACTTTCCCGGAGGGGTTTCCTCTGATGCTGTGTGAGCAGGTGATGGGGCCGTATCCGCGGGGGAACGCGGGCGAAATGTGGGCGGGGGCGGCGGCGTGGTCCGCGGCGCAACAGGCGTGTTCGGCGGAGGCGGATCGGCTGGATGCGGTGGCGGCGTCGGTGCCGGGGCGGTTCGGTGGTGCGGCGGGTGCGGAGTTGCAGCGGTCGGTGGCGGGGCTGGTGGTGGCCAAGCGTCGGCAGGCGGAGTTCTGCGAGAGTGTGGCCGAGCAGTGCGCGGAGGGGGCGTTGGGGATCGATCTGGGTCAGGTGACGTGGCGGTGTATGGCATTCGTGCTGGTGGCCGAATTGGTGGCGGATATGTTCCTGGCCGGGGGTGCGCCGGTGGCGGCGGCGGCGCATCGGGCGGCGGCGCGGGCGGGGTGGCGGGTGGCGTTGATGCGGTTGGTGGAGTTGTTGACGTTGTCGGGGGAGCGTTTCGCGGGTTCGCGGGCGGCGATGTTGGTGGGTGCGGGGGTGCTGGGTGCAGGGCTCGGTGGGGGGATCACGTGGGGTGCGCAGGTGTGGCAGCAGGTTCAGGGGCGGCGGGAAGAGATCGATTGGCAGTCGGTGGTGACCGCGGGAGCCGGTGGTGTCGCGGGTGGTGTGGCGGGTGCGGGAGTGTTCTGTCTGCGGCCGGTGAATGCGGTGATGGCACGGTTGCACGGGTCGGGTACCCGGGCGGGGACCGCGGGTGCGGTGTTGTTCGCGGGTGGGGTGTCGGGTGTGGCGGGTGGTGTGGGTGGCGCGGTGGGTGCGGCGGGTGCGGCCAGCGTGTATGCGGGGCGGTGGACGGCGCCGCAGGGCAGCGAGATGTGGATGAATGTGGTCAATGGTGTGCTGGAGGGGTTGATTTCCGGTGGCGCGCACACGGTGCACGCCGGCAGAACCGCGGCCGGGCCGCGGATGTCCGACCTTCCTGGTGTCGCCGCAACCACCTCGGCACATACCTCTTTCGCTGCCGTCCGCGGTCTGCTGCCGGTAGCCGCATCGGTGGACCCAGTGGGCGCCGCCGGGCGCTCGGGGGTCGGCGAGTCGGCTGCCCGGGCAGTGGCGGATCTTCCTCCCCATGCCCCGGGAGCCCGGCAACCGCTGAATCCCGAGCACGGTCACGCCGCGGCACACCCGGTTGCGTCATCCCCGCCCGAAACCATGGCCGAGGCAACGCCGTTTCCACCGCAGAGACACGGCCGTGCGTCCACCATCGTGCCCACCCCCGGAGCCGATCTCGTCTCGAGCACCGGTAGATCGGTAACCATCGACCCCACCACGACAGTCCACACCACTAGGACCGATGCCACCGTCCATACATTCATCACCTCACCCCCCGACCAGGACATGCGGGTTTCCTGGGCCGACCACTCGCAGACTCTCACCCAGTACCCACTCACCCCCACTCCCGGCGACCCGTACACGAGCACCGCTTTCCCGGCATCCACCGGGCCGACGACAACCCCACCGGCTACCGTCACCGACCCGACAAGCGCCCACACCCCGGTCAGCGCCGACACCGCACCGAGCGCCGTCGGCACAGGCCATATCGTCGATGCGGAAGTACGCACCCCGGCCGCCCCCTCCCCCACCTGGACCGACGGCCCATCCGACAGGCAACCGAGCATCCCGTGGATACATACCGCGGAACAAACCACCCGGCCCGGACCTCGACCGGTGGAGTACGGCCCATCGCCCTGGCATCCCGACACCCGCCGCCTCCTCCCCGGCAACCCGAGGCCGGAACCGACGCACTCCGCACCCGCCGACGCCGTCGAGCCCTCTCGACCCACCACAACCACCGGCCCGTCCGTAGTGACCACACGCGGCGCTACCGCGCCGCCCACCACCGTCACCCGCTGGCACACACCCGGAAAAGCCCGGCACGAAACACCGCGATCCGAGATCGGCAATTCCACCGACGGCGACCATTTCACCCCGGTCTCCGGCAGAACCACCACAACCGAACCCGGCGCTCACGTCGATGCCGGAGCTCGACTGCCCGCTGAACCCGGTGCCGGCAATCGCAGCAACGACGGCGGCGGATCCGACAACAGCGACACCGACCACAACGCGGAGGACAACGGCAACGAACCCACATTCGGCGACTGGCTCCGTGCTCTTCGCAAGAGCCACAACATGACCCAACTGCAGTTCGCCGAACGTCTCGGCGTCCCGGAGTCGTCCATCAGGAATTGGGAAGCATCCAGAAAAGCCCCCTCGCTCGAGAAGCTACGGAAGCTACTCGACAAAAACCTCGTGCCGGAAAGTGCCCTGCAATCCGCCTACCAGAAATTCTGCGACGACCCCAGAAAATTCCCAGACGGGCTACCACCTCTCATACCCCAGATCCACAACCCCACCATCTACCCCGCTCTCGGGACCTGGCTGGCCGACATCCGCAGACACCGAGGCATGAACCAGACCGAGTTCGCCGAACACCTCGGGATCAGGCGGGAAAATATCGCCAGGTGGGAAGCGGATCGGGGAAACCCTTGGTTGGAGAATCTGCGGACTATTCGTGATGCCACCGGCGTGCCCGCCGGCACGTTCCGTACCGCCGTCGAGCACTTCTACCGGGACCGCTCCGCCGCCGATCGCGATACCCCCGAAATCCAGGAGAAGTTCTGGGAGCTGATCGCCACCGCGCCGAATTCCGTGGACGAGCGCAGAATCCAGCGGGAAATCGTCGAACACTATCCGTACACCTATTCGGGAGAATCATGCACACTGCAAGAATTCATCGACCGCAACACCCTGGGGAAAACCGAGATCGGACAGCGTAATGATATTGCCCAACGAGTTTATCTCAGGATCTGGCGAGCGGTCGTAACCCACAACCCCATGCTCGGACCGTTCGTTCGGCACGCGCAGGCAACGGCCCGCGGCGCAGTACTGGAGGCGTACTTCGAGGACAAGTATCCGGATCTCGACGGTACGAGCCGGCTTGCCGTGTCGAGGGTGAATGCGTATCTCACACGGCAACTCGGTATCCCCGGCGGCACTCCGGGTGTGCCCGAAATCGCGGCGGAACTGAAGCTGAGCCCGGACCGTGTGCAGGAGGCGCTGCAGATCCTGCAGCAGGGGTCGGCACTATCCGTGGACGCACCCTCGGGCAAAGGGGGTCCGGGATGGCCGGCCGATCCCTCGGACGATATCGCCGACGCGACCTTGCGCCTGACCGTGCGTGAAGCCCTCGCTACGGAATTCGAGGGACCCGGCCTGGCGCTGGCCGAAGAATTGGTCATGCGCCACTTCACCTACGGTTGGTCATTGGCCGACGCCATCGCCGACCTCGACCTGGATATCACCACCGCCCAAGCCATTCTCGATAAAGCACGCCCGGCGCTGCGCTCAGCTCTCGCCGAACCAGACTTTCGATCCGGCAGCGCCCCTACCAGCCACTACCCAGCGCCACAGGAAGGCGCCACATCTCCGGACAACTCATCGTCCGGCGGCGGCGAAACAACAGCGACCACCGGGTCCCGCACCGATGTAACCCCCTGGCACACCCCCGAACCGCCCCTGCCCGCAACGCCGCTCCCCGGGACGGGCAATTCCGCCGACGGTGACGATGTCATCCCTGGCCCCGACCGGCCTACTACGACGACCACCGAACCCGAACCTGTTGCCGGTAACCGCAATAACGGCCATGACCGATCCGACAACAACGACGCGCAGAGCAACAGCGGCAACGGAACCTCACTCGGCGACTGGCTCCGCACACTTCGTAAGAGCCACAACATGACCCAACTCGAATTCGCCGAGCGTCTCGGAGTCGACAAGCCATCCATCAGTAGATGGGAAAATGACAGCCGCAAACCTTCCATCGAGCAGTTACGAACAATGTTCGACGAAGACCTGGTAGCAGAAGATGCCTTGCGATCCGTCTACCAGCACTTCTACCACGACCCGGCAAAGTTCCCCGACGGACTCCCACCGCTCATACCCCAGATCCACAACCCCACCATCTACCCCACCCTCGGCGCCTGGCTCGCCGATATCCGCAAACACCACAACATGACCCGAGCCGAATTCGCCGAAATCCTCGAAGTCAGCCCGTCATCCATCGATAGGTGGGAGATCGGCAGCAGCAAACCTTCACTCGACCACTCACGAACAATGCTCGACAAAGACGTCGTAGCGGAAACCGTCCTGCAATCCGCCTACCAGCACTTCTACCACGACCCGGCGAAATTCCCCGACGGACTCCCACCCCTCATACCCCAGATCCACAACCCCACCATCTACCCCACCCTCGGCACCTGGCTCGCCGACGTCCGCAAACACCACGACATGACACCGCGCGAATTCGCCGAATGCCTCGGGCTCAGCCGGCCCACCATCGATGACTGGGAAGCAGGCAGCCGCAAACCCTCACTCGACCAGCTGCGGAACCTGCTCGACAAAGACGTCGTAACGGAAACCCTCCTGCAACCCGCCTACCAGCACTTCTACCACGACCCGGCGAAATTCCCCGACGGACTACCACCCCTCATACCCTGCATCGACGACCCCACCATCTACCCCACCCTCGGCACCTGGCTCGCCGATATCCGCAAACACCACGACATGACACCGCCCGAATTCGCCCAGCTCTTCGGGTTCACACGGACAGCCATCGATTACTGGGAAGCAGGCAGCCGCAAACCCTCACTCGACCAGCTACGCACGCTGCTCGCCGAAAACTTGGTGCCGGAAAACGCCCTGCAATCCGCCTACCAGCACTTCTATCACGACCCGGCCAGATTCCCCGACCGACTACCACCCCTCATACCGCACATCCACGACCCCACCATCTACCCCACCCTCGGCACCTGGCTCGCCGATATCCGCAAACACCACGACATGACACCGCCCGAATTCGCCGAGCACCTCGAAGTCAGCCGGGAAACCATCGCCAGGTGGGAAGCGGGTCAGGTAAACCCACCGTTGGCGAATCTGCGGGCTATCCGTGACGCCACCGGTATCTCCACCGACACGTTCCGTGCCGCCCTCGAATACTTCTACCGAGACCGGGCCGCGCATCGTGATGACCCCGACCTCGAGGAGAAGTTCTGGGAGCTGATCGCCACCGCGCCGGATTCCGCAGACGAGCGCAGACTCCAGCTGGAACTCGTCGAAAACTACCCCTACACCAGTTACTCGGGCCAATCGCACACACTGAAGGAATTCATCGACCGCAGCATCCCGCGACGATCCGACCCCGGACAGCGTGATGACGTCGCCCAACAGGTGTACCTCGCGATATGGCGAGCAGTCGCAACCCACAACCCTATGCTCGGATCGTTCGATCGCCACGCGTCGGTAACAGCACGCGGCACAGTCCTGGCCACGTTCTTCCAGGACAAGTATCCGAATCTCGACAGTACGACCCGACGTGCCGTGGTGACGGTGAACTCGTATCTCACACGGCGACTCGGTATCCCCGGCGGTACTCCCGACGTGCCAGAAATCGCGGCAGAACTCGAGATGAATCCCCACCGAGTCCAGGAAGCGCTGCAAATACTGCAAGGCGGGCCGGGACTATCGGTGGACGCACCCGCACGCGAAGGGAGTCGAGGGTTTCAGCTGGCCGATTCCTCGGACGATTTGGCCGAGGCGACCTTACGCCTGACCGTGCGTGAAGCTCTCGTGGCCGAATTCGACGGACCCGACTTGGCACTGGCTGTAGAAGTGGTCATGCGCCACTTCTCCTTCGGACTGCCGCTGGCAGACGTCATCGCCGACCTCCACCTGGAAGCCGCAGCAGCACAAGCCATTCTCGACAGGGCGCGCCCGGCACTGCGCACAGCTCTCGCCGACGAGCAGGACCAGAATTGACCAGCGGGCTCCTGATTCACCACGAGCTCGACCGACGGCGCCACCCCCGTCGGCGCCGGACCGGCACGATCACCACACCGATAGCCCCGAGAAGCCCACTACCAGCGCGCCCTCCTGGACTGCCGGTGAAGGCGGGCGAAGGGTCAAATACGCCCTGGACAAATTCGTCGACGACCAGCGACGCAACGACAACCTCTCGGTCGAGCCGAAATCCGTGACACCCGGGCCGACAACCCTGGACGGAACGCGGGCCGCGCTCGCCCATCTGGCCGCCTGCTGGCCGGAGATGACCGTATCGCCGAAACCCTGATCCGGGAAGTCCGCTGGATGAACGTCCCGGCTCGGGGCGTCCTCATCGTCAACCCTGACCCAGACCTACGGCGCCGTGTTCCTGCGTGCCGACCTCATCCGGCCCGTAGCCCTCTACGAGCTCGCCGTTCACGAAGCCACGCACCTGGAGCTGATAGCCCGGATGGCGGCCGACAAACTGGTCGTCAACGGATCCGACCGAGCCGCTTCCCCGTTCCGGCCCATGGCTCGCCCCCTGACCCGGGTACTGCATGCGACACTGGTCGCCGCCCGCCTCATGGAAGCGATGCGCCGCTACGCTCCCGCCACCGATCGGGAACAAGTTTTCGTGCGGCGCCGGGAAGAACAGTTCACCGCCGAGCTCGCCCTCGGGCTGGCCACGCTGACCGAACACGGACGGTGGACCGATATCGGCGACGAATTCTTCATCGGTCTACAACTCGCCGCACGATGAGCCGCGTCTCGAGCACGACGGAACTCCGATCAGGACCAGGACGCGAAAGGAGCTGGGTATCCCAGCGCCTGCTGGAACTACCCATGGAGGAGAGGGGCGCGGTAAACAGTGATCGGCTCTTCGAAACTGACCCGAACCTCAACCGCACCAATGCCACACCCCCAATAGCCGCACGAATACCGGCCACACCGGCCGGCCCGCCCGTACTCGACCCCACTTTCGCCGACTGAGTCGTCCAGGCCCGCATGCTCCCCGGATCACCGCGCAGAATTTCAGGGGCGGCGCAAGGAGTAACCGGCCATCGGCAGACCAGTGCGTTCGGCGGGCCGAGATCATCTCGGCCCGTTGACCTTCAGGCATGACCAGGTGGCCGATCCGGGCAGCGCGCCTCGCGGCCTCACAGTGCGTCCTTGCCGGGGCGTCGGCGTGGGGGTGCGCAGGCTCACCACGTTATCGACCGTCGATTGCCTGGTAGGTCGTGGTCCAGAAGTCGTGGAACAGCCGCGCCGGATCCGGGGTGGACATCCCGACCTGGGTGAGCAGGATTCCGGTGAGCTGGTTTTGCGGGTCGGAATAGACGGTGGTGCCGGTGCCGCCGTCCCAGCCGAACTGGCCGATGGGCGCGTAGTCGCCGCGGTAGGTGCGCACCGCCATTCCGTAGCCCCAGCCTCCGTGCAACCCCAGTCCGGCCGACAGATGGGCGATGTTCCGGTACATCGTGTCGCGGGCGGTTTGCTGCTCGGGCGTGAGGCAGTTGGTGGTCATCAGCTCGACGGCGGGCCGGGACAGGATCCGCTGATCCTGGTGCATGCCGTTGTTCAGCAGCATCCGGAAGAAGGCGTGGTAGTCGTCGACGGTGGAGACCAGTGCGCACCCCTGGAACACCGGAGGCCGGTTGACCCTTCCGCCTGCGGACTCGTCCCACACCAGGAATTCTCCGGTGTGCGGGGCAGGCCCGTACAGCGGTGGTAGCCGGTCGATTTGGTCGGCGGGCACGTGGTAGCCGGTGTCCTTCATGCCCAGCGGATCGAGGATGCGTTCACGCAGGAATGTCCCGAACGGCTGACCGGTGATCCTGGCGACGAGCACGCAGAGCACCTCGTGGCTGAGGTCGTACTGCCACCGCTGTCCGGGCTGATATGACAGCGGGAGCTCGCCCAGGCGGCGCATCCACTCATCCGGCTCAGGCGCCGGTCCGGACGCCACGCCGTAGTCGGTCGCCTCGAATATCGCGGCCCGGATCGGAGAGTCCAGCAATTCGAAATCCATTCCGAGCCCGAACGTCGAGGTGAGCAGGTCTCGTACGGTGATCGGCCGGTGGGCTGGCACGGTATCCTCCAGCGGGCCGTCGGGCCGTCTCAGCACCTTCCGGTCGGCCAGTTCGGGCAACCATTCATCGACCACGTCGTCCGGCCGTATCCGGCATTCGTCGAGCAGAACCATCGCTGCGGCCATCGTGACCGGCTTGGACACAGAGGCCATCCGGAAGAGCGTGTCCCGGCGCATCGGCGCGCCGCCGTCATGCCGCATCGTCCCGAGTGTTTCGACATGCGCCCGGCCGTTGCGGCTGACGAGGGCGACCAGCCCCGGGATCTTTCCGGACTGGACGTGGCGTGCCAGCACCTCACGCAGCCTGCGCAGCCCTGCTTCGGAGAAGCCGTCCTTGCCTGTTCCCATGCTGAATCTCCTTGTCTCGCACAGTCGCCCGGTGGCTACCCGCCCCTTCGAGGCGGCCATGCGATGAGCGTGCAGCCTGACCTAAGGTCAAGGTCAACCCCTCTCGGCGATGAAGGGTGCTGAAATGGAACGCGGGCTATCCTGGCCCTGGTGATCGCCCGCGATCTGGAGGTGCGTTGAGTCGATGACACAGGGGCTCACGATCGGTCACGCGGCGGAGTTCGTCGGCGTCACGATCAAGACCGTGCGGCACTATCACCGGCTCGGCGTGGTCGCCGAGCCGGAACGCGATAGCTCCGGCTATCGCCGTTACCGGTCGGCCGACCTGCTGCGTCTGGTCCAGGTCCGGACCCTGGCCGGGGCAGGCGTGCCGCTGGCCGAGATCGGTGACCTCCTGGATGCCGATCCCGAGCGGTTCGCCACTGCCCTGAGCGACGTCGACCGTCGGCTCGCTGAACGGATCGAGGACCTGATCGCACGCCGCGAAACGCTGTGCCGGCTCGCCCAGGGCGACCGGGTCCTGCTACCCGACCGGGCCTGCACGGTCTTGGACCGGCTTGCCGAGCTCGGCTTCAGTCCCGATTACGTGGCCGGTCAGCGAGAGGGACTGGTACTTGCCCGAGCGCTGATCCCGGAAATCTTCGACAGCTTCCTGACCCGGCTCGAACACGGGCTCGACGACCCCGAATGGATCGAGCTCACCAAGCGCGGCTGGGAGGCGATGTCCTGGGATCCCGACGACCCGCGCATCGAGGAGCTGGCGTCCGCGCTGACCGCCAATCTGCTGGCCAACCGCACGCTGCTGGCAATGCCGAGCGAACTCCAGAGCGAGTCCGACGCAGCCCGGTATGGACTGGTCAACCACCACCGAGAAGACCAGGGGCCGTCCATCGCCCGGTTGAACGCGCTGGTCGAAGCAAACCTGCGAGCGAGCGGTATCGACCTCCCTTATCAGTGACGGCCCGCCCGGCAGCGGCTCCTCGAGGTCCTGAGATCGCCGCTCATCGGCATGAGCGTGCATTCGGGCCACGCCGGGATGGGCATGGTCAATTTAGTTCAGAGAAGCCTGCATCCGCTGCCCGATGCTGCACGTCAACCCCAAGATGCTCACCCGACTCGACGAACTCGAAACCGACCCGATCGACCGCCGCGCCCGCGCCAGGCTGCGCAGTATCTGACGGCACTCGGGCAGGTCGGACCCGATCAACAACACGAAGTGCGCTCCACCCTGAATCCCATCGTGTCCAAAAATATCTTGGGCACATGGCAATCCCTCTGGTTCGCCCACGTCGCAGCACACAGCGGCGCGGCGGAGACGAGCCAACCCTATGAGCAGTGGCTGCACGACAGCGTGAAGACCGCCGCCCCGGCTGTCGCGGCGACCGCCGGCGGCGGCGCTGGGCCGGATCGGGCGTGGCGACTCCGAGGTGGTCACCGCCGCGGTCGCCCGGGTCGGGCCCGAGTGGCGGCGACTGGTCTTCGTGGGACTCATCGGCCTCGACCCCGATAAGGCCCACGCCACGGCCGACGACGCGCTGGACCGGCTCCTGATCACCGCCGCCGACGACGAGCAGTGACCGTATCCACGCCGTCTGTGCCTTCGGCCGAAGCCGAAGCATCGGTTGCGCTGCTGTTCCGGACTCTGGCCTACCATCAGATCGCTGCGGCGGCCTTCCCTGTGGAGCCGGCCGGGCGGCTCCGGCCGGACGCGGCTGCCGATCGTGTCCAAGAGCAGCGCCAGGCCACACTGTTGCGTCCTCTGTCGACTACCGAGGCGTTCGCTGCCGACCTGCTCGCTCGCGAGGTCGAGCAGACGTTCGAATCACTGTCCAGCGAAGTCCTCACCGCAGCAGTAGACGACAGCCTGATCAGCGCCTCCAACACCTGGGATAGCCAGCGGCAGGCGTACAAGAAGTGGCTGAGCATAATCAAACCCGCAGTGGACTGGACCCCGATCGAGCGCCTCGCCGATGCGCGAAACGCCATCGCCCACGGTCTCGGCGAACTCACCCGCCGGCAGAAACAATCCGGGACCTCGATCCCCGCCAGGCTGCTCAACGCCGGGATCGTAGTCGTGGACAGCCGCGTCGTTCTGACCGATGCGAATGTTCTGGCATCGCGACCGATGGCACCCCTAGCTGCGGTTCTCTGATATTCGCCCGATTTTCGGCCAGTACTACGGCGACCCCGGAACCCCGGCTCGGGTGCGAGGACGACGTTCAGATCGACCAGGACCGGGGTCGGTGGGTCCAGGTGTGGCCGGCCACCACATCTGTCACCACCAGCGATGCCCGAGCTGGTGAGGCAGGTCGCTTCGATCAGCGAATCTGTCACCAGGTTTTCAACATTGTTGTCACGGACCGTGCGTTCGAGGTCGCCGAGGCAAATTGCCCCGGCTCCGAACGTCCGCTCATGCCGATGAGCGAGATGATCAAGGAGCGTCGTTCACTGCGACGCCGACCATGGTTGGCAGGACTGACGACCTTTCGATCCAGCTCCAGTTGTTACGCCCGGTAGTAGTGCAGGGAAACGGTGCTGGAGTCGGGGAAGGTGGTAGCGGTGGCAAGTTGCCAGCTCGATGCGTAGTCCTCGGGGAGGAGTCGCAGGCCGCCGCCCAGAATTTTGGGGACGATGGTCAGGTAGAGGTCATCGACGAGACCTGCTCCAAGCAGACCTTGAATGATGCTGGCGCTGTTGAGAACCAGGATGTCGCGACCTGGGGCCTCTTTGAGCGCGCGCACCTCCGCCTCGAGGTCGCGGCCGATTCTCGCGTTGACCCATTCAGTTTTGTCCAGGTCGGCCTGCTCCAAGGTCTTGGTGAAGACGATCTTCTCGACGGTGGCGAGCCACTGGCCGAGCTCGCGGGTACGGGCGGAGCTGGCCGGGTCCTTGGTCAAGCCTGGCCACACCGAGGTGAAGCCTTCCCAATTGGTGCGCCCCAGGACGGCGGTGCTGGCACCGCGCCAGATGCCTTCGTAGTAGAGCTCGCTCTGCCCGCTCAGAATGTGTTCCATGCACCAGCTCATGTCGTCGTCGGGTCCGGTGCTGCTGTAACCATCCATCGACACAGTGACCTCGGCTGCGACTCTTCGACCGGTGCTCTGCGGGCTGTTCGACATGTGCGATATCCGTTCTTCGTTCGGCTCGTGGTTCAGGTGGGTAGACGGAACATCGTTGTCGAACTCATCGGCGAGCGGTGTCCCCGTCACGCCGGGGAAAACGCCACATCTCCACACGGCCGTCGTTTCCGAATCGATTCAACTCGCTTTCGGTGAAAGGTTTTCCATCAAGGTCGGCAGCCTCGATGTATGGATACTCGAGCGCGACGGTGCCAACTCGGATCACGCTCGAGATGACGTGTGCCGCGATGCGGCGGAGTGGTCAATGGGGAACGGCAAACACCGCGATCGCACTGTCATGCTGCATACCGCGCGTTCTCGGTGACGGATGTCCTGATCAAGTGACAGATACGGTGATCCACCACGCCAGGACACGCCGCAGGGGCGCGGAGAACTCGTCGTTCCAGGCTTTGAACATGCATTCCCCAGGGCTCGGCTTGTAGTCGGTGCACCAGATCAGCGGTGTTACGTCGTGGACAATGTCTTCGACGCAGCGATATTGTCGGCTCGCCGCCGGCCATGCGCGGGTGAAGCTGGGTGCGGAGATCGGAAACCCCCGGTGAGGCACCGACCGCTCAGCTGCTGTGAGCATGTAGATGCGATCAGATCTTCCGAGAAACGGCAACTACGTGCAGATCACAAGCGAACACGCGCCTGCGTTCCTAGACAGGTTCGTCACCTTCTACGACAGCGTCATCCTCGGAGTTGCCATCCAGGCCGCACCCGGAAAGCTCGCGACGGTGAGGGTCGATATCCAGGCGATGGATGAGACGGCACCCAGGACTCCCGGCCCCGGCGACGGGCGGAGGTCCGAGTGGTGTCACGTCCAGCTGACCGTGCACGAAGTACACGAATATCGGTTCCTGGAGAGTCGGCGGTTTCCGTATCGGGTGCTCTCCGATGGCATGGCCGTCGCGGCATCTCCGACAGAGTTCGTGCTCGACCTCGACCCGGGTCCCGATGAATGGAGTCCTTCACAGGTGGGTCGCGAAGGCAACTATTCCAAGCAGTACGTCGTGGGTGGGCGGGGCGATTACGAGGTCACGAACATCGCCGCCGGGCGCGCGTTCAGCCACTACGCATCAGCGACTTCGGAAGACCCACCATCTGATGCCCCTCATCTGTCCGGCCGAAGACGCCAACCTGGTCGGTTACTGATAATTTGGGGTGATGTCAGCGTCCGACGCCTCCGAACACATCCAGGACGCCGTCCCGCCCCGCCGTACCGCCGGGCGCATCACCGGCGGCATCGCCCTGATCCTCTGTGCGATCCTCTTGTTGGCCACCGGGGTCCAGGCGATTGTCGATCCGGCAGCGGTCATCGCCGGTTCCTCGAACTCCGCGCGCAGTCCGGACACCGACGCCGAGGCACAGATCGGCGGCCTGCTGCTTTGTTTCTTCGGGATCACGGTGCTGGGCTTCGGCATCGGTCTGCTCAAGAAGAAGTCCGCACCGGGCACACCCTCCAGCACACCCTGACGCGGCTGCCGGGACGCAGCGCGACTCGGCCGCTGTTACCGTGCCGCCGAACCCGGTTCGATGTAGTCGGCGACCTTCGGGACCGCTGAGAAGGGCTGCACGGTCCCGCCGAGTATCGGACCGCGGTGGTCCACTGGCGCAGTTCATTTCAGCATCTACCAGAAGGAATAAAAGTGGCACCGTGATGTTCCCCCGGTTTTCCGGAGTTGGTTTTTTTGACTCTTGGTCACGAAGTCATCGAAGGAGACTTGTTCGTGCCAAGGCGTTATCCCGAAGAGTTCCGTCGTAAGGTCCTGGACCTGGTCGCTGCCGGTCGACCGGTCGCGCAGGTAGCCGCGGACCTGGGCATCAGCGACCAGACGATCTACGTCTGGCGCAAACAAGAACTGATCGACACCGGCCAGATGCCGGGCGCAACGAGCGCCGAGCAGTCCGAACTGATCGCAGCAAAGTGCCGCATCCGCGAGCTCGAGCACGAGGTCGCCATCCTGAGAAGGGCTCGTGAGCTGCTGAAAGAACAGGCCAGCGGCCCAAAAGGCGTTACGCGGCCATAGCCACGATCGCGAGCGAGGGATTGCCGGTGCAGGTCGCGTGCCGGCTGTTGGACGTCTCCGAGTCCGGTTTCTACCACTGGAGATCACGTCCGCCTTCGCAACGAGCGATCCGCCATGCCTGGCTCACCGACCAGATTCGCGCGGTGCATGCCGCCTCCCGCGGCACCTACGGCGCCCCGCGGGTGCACGCCGAACTCACCCTCGGTCTCGGTATCGGCGTCGGATACAACCAGCTCGAACTACTGATGGCACGCGCCGGGATCAAGGGTCTGCCCGGGGTCAAACGGACCCGGCCAAGGCATCAGACCCCGACCGCCGGTGACCTGGTCAACCGGGCATTCACACGGTCACGGCCGAACCAGTTGTGGGTCACAGACATCACCGAGCACTACACGCGAGAAGGAAAGGTCTACTGCGCGGTCGTGCTCGACACCCACTCACGGCGAGTCGTCGGCTGGTCCATCGACTCGACCCAAACCGCAGCACTGGTCGCCAACGCCCTCGGGATGGCAATATCGAATCGGTCGCCGGAGCCGGGCACGATCATTCATTCCGACCACGGCGTTCAATTCACCTCTTGGGCCTTCACCGACCGAGCCCGCAAGTCCGGTGGTGCCGTCGATGGGGTCAATCGGCGACTGCTACGACAACGCCGTGATCGAATCATTCTGGGGCAGAATGCAAACCGAGCTACTCAACCGGCAACGCTGGAAAACCCGGATGGAACTGGCGAACGCGATCTTCGAATACCTCGAGATCTTCCACAACCGACGCCGCCGTCACTCAGCGCTCGGCATGCGGACCCCGATCGAGTACGAGATGATGCAACCATCCATCCAACCCGTGGCCTGAAGTCCAGTATCCCGACTCCATGAAACCGGGGCAACATCAGAGTCCTGAAAACAAGACGAGAACTCGAACGACGGCTATCGTGGCCTCTGGCGTTCGACACAGTGATTTACCGGGATCGCAACACTGTCGAGCGCTGTATCAACCAGCTCAAACAACATCGGCCGTGGCGACCCGGTCGGAATGAGCGCGACAGTACGTCCACGGCAAGGGTCTTCTCGAAATTCGCTGATGCGGCGTCAGGCCGGCGAGTCCGTTCGCCGGAGGTGTTCGAGGACGAGGCTGCGGACGGGTTCGATGTCGGCCAGGAGGCCGTGTCCGGCACCAGGGAGAATCACCGTGTGGGCCCCGGCACGCCGCGCGACATCCGCAGCCGCCTCCGCATCGTGCACCTCGCTCGCCCCGGCCAGTGCGACGAGGGTCGAGACCGGCAGGCGCGTCAGCCCATCCGGCAGGTGGGGATAGACGATCGGCGAGGCCGGGAAGTGCGCGGCTCCGTGGGCGAGCAGGTCGAGGTAGGCCTCCAGGTGCGCCGGCCCGCTGCCGGGGGTGCCCGGTGCCAGCATCGCGCGGGCGTCCTCGAATGTCGGGTGCAGGTCGCGGTTCCGGCCCAGTTCCTCGAATTCGGGACTGAGCCCGGCGAAGACCAGGGGCGGATCGAGCAGGACCAGCCGTCGCACCCGTTCGGGATGGGCGAGCGTGAACCGGAGCGCGAGGTGACCGCCCAGGGACTGGCCGCACAGGTCGGCCCCGGATAGCCCGAGAAGGTCGAACGTTTCCGCCAGCCAGTCCACGAGATCGTCCATACTGGTCAAGGCCGCGCCGGTGTGTCGACTGCGGCCCGGCTCGCCCATGATGTCCACAGCCCGCACACGATGCTCCTCGGCCAGTGAACCGACGACCGGATACCACATCCCGGACGTGCCACTGTATCCGTGGAGCAGGACCAGCGACTGTGCTGCGGACGGGCCGGCGGAAGTGACCCGTGTCGTTCCGTACCGACCCGGAAGATCTGCCGTCTCGACCGGTACCGGCCAGTGTGCCATCACCGCGTCGTAGGCCCCGAAATATGCTGCCTCCAGCTCAGGGGCGGCGAATGCGCTCATCGCGCGCTCCCCAACTCGAATCGGCGGCGCTCCCCCAGCAGGAGCCGGGCATACGGTGCAGCGAAAACCCCCCTACTCGACTGGCAACGGTCCTCAATGGGTGCTTCAACCTTCCTCGGCCGGGATCTCCGGTCAGTCATTCTCACCACTCCCTTTTTCAAGTCAGCTGTATTATGTCAGGCGTATGGAGTCAGATGGAAGGGGTTCGCGTGCCCAAACAGGTCGATCATCGAGAACGTCGCCAAACCATCGCGCGCGCCCTGTGGCGAGTAGTGGAACAACAAGGTTGGACCCGAGCGACGATGCGTGAGATCGCCCGCGAGGCGGACGCCTCACTCGGACAGGTCCAGCACTATTTCAGCTCCCGGACAGCGATGCTCGTATTCGCTATGGAGTTCGCTTCCGAACAGACCTCACGGCGCGTCACCCGAAGCCTCGACCGCCTCGGCTCACCTCCACACCCGCGCGACGTACTGCGAGTGACGCTCATGGAGATGCTCCCCCTGCACCCGGACGCCCGCGCCACCAGCCGTATGAGCGCCGCCTACACCCTCGAGGCGTTACACGACCCAGAGCTACACGAACAGGCCCGCCTCGGACTACACGACGGCAGAGCACTGACCGAACGCCTGATCAGGCAGGCAATCACCGATGGCCATATCCCCTCGGATCGTGAACCGGCCATCGAGACAAACCTCCTGCTTGCGCTGACCGGCCTCACCCCGCTCCTCGACTTCGACGTCATCGATCCCGATGCCGCGCTGACCGCCATCGATTACTACCTCGACAGACTCTTCGACTGCACGTCGCAACATCCCAAACGGTAGGGGTCCCCGAGGTCCACCGACGCATGTCCAGCAAAGCCGCCGCGCGGAGTGGGGTCCGATAGGGGGATGAGCATCAACGGGTTCGATATCGCGCGGAGTCTGGTCTGGGAACGCTTTCCTGGAGCGCGGGCGGCGTGGCTGGGGGTATAGCACCGTACTCGGAATGGTTACGCCCACATCGGATCTGGACGTCAGCGTGCTCCTCGATTGCCAGCCGGCCCCGTATCGCGAATCGCTGCGGTATCAAGGGTGGCCGGTCGAGTTGTTCGTGCACGCCGAAGAAGCGATGCAGCACTTCCTGGCAAAGGACCGCAAGGCCCGGCGGCCGGTGACCCTGCGGCTGATCGGCAGCTCCCTGGTTCTGCTCGACAACGACGGCAGCGGAGAATATCTGCAGGAAGAGTGTGCGGCACAACTGGCCGCGGGCCCGGGCCCGCTTACCGGGGCGGAACTACAGTCGGCTCGCTACGGGATCACTGACCGGCTTGACGATCTCGTGGGCTGCGCGGACGACGACGAACGACTCCTGATCGCCACCGACCTGTGGCGGGCCACCGCCGACCTGCTGCTCACCGGACACGGCCACTGGACAGGGACCGGCAAATGGTTACACCGGGAGCTGGCCGCATTCGACCACGATGCCGGCACGGAGTACGCGAAAGCATTGGCCCACGGTGTTCGCTCGGTGGCCCCGGGAAACACGGAGCCGATCGTCGAGACCATCACCCAGGCGCTGAATATCTTCGGTGGCCGATTCTTCGACGGGTTCACCGCCCAGGGACCCGGCTGAGCCCCACCGTGGGTACCTCGGTGGCAGCATCGTGGTGTGGTCGCGCGGGTGGAGCTGACAGCGTTGGAGTTGCCGTGGAGGCTGACCCTGGAGCAGGGATGGGAAGCGTTCCGGGCGGGCAATCCTCCGGTCGGTGCCGTGATCACCGATGCGGAGGGCGCAGTGGTCGCGCTTGGACGGAGCAGGTTTCACGATTCTGAGGGTCCGTCTGGGCAGTTGGCGGGAACGGCGTTGGCGCATGCGGAAGTGAACACGCTCGCCCGGCTCGCGCCGGGCGATCACACCGGACTGGCGCTGTGGAGTTCGCTTGGAACCGTGTCCGCTGTGCGCGGCGGCGGCGATGATCAGCAGATGTGGCCGAGTCCGGTTTCTGGCTGCGGATCCTATGTGGGCCGCCGCCGAGCAGCTTCCGAATCTGAACGAGGCGGTCGCGCAGCGATGGCCGGATTTCGAGGGCCCACACCCGGGGTGGCCGGCGGATTGGCAGACGGTTCTGTCGGTGGCGTTCCAGACTGCGACAGGCCGCGGGACCAGGCGAGGCCGTCATGACCCGCGCCCGGATCGCGCCGCGTGCGGCAGCTATCGGGTGGAGGATCGGGCAGGATCCTGCTCGCCGGGCCAAGTTCTCGGCGCTGCCCTTATCCGACGCGACCGGTCTGATCTTCGACGAGCTCTGACCCCTGAGGTTTCGATATCGGGTCGCGGGTGGTGTGGTCGGTGACTCGCAGCAGTGGATGGCGGTGTTCTGGTATGGCCGGATGGCGCCCGAGGCGGCGGGTCAGTGGATCTTGTGGGGAATGATCGTGCTCATGACCGAGTGGCAACTGCTTGACAAGTGAGCAGCTCTGGGGTGAACAGCGGTCCCACTGACCGGCCGGAGCAAGCCGGCTGATCGGGGCCCGCCAGGCGAAGTCCGGATCGACTCCCGCTGCATGGGCACACCTCACCTGCATTGGTGCGGCAGCATTGAGGTGGGGTGAGCGCCGGGCAGACGGATGAGCTCGATATCCAGCCCAGTCGTCACCCACGAGGTGGTTGCGGGCGGAATCGCCGTCTGGCCTGGGGTGAGGTGCTCGGTCCCGCGCCCGCCTTTACGCTGACTCGGTTGATCGGTCGTGCCACCTCCCGGGTGAGAGAGGAACCACCATGATCCAGCGCGCAGTTGTCGGGGTGTTCGTCGCGGCGGCGGTATCGGCCGCACCCGCCCATGCCGCCGATATCCATTCCCCGGTCGCCGAGCCCGCGGTCGCGTCGTCGCCGAAGGTGGCACTCGCCCAGCAGCCGACGGAACAGGCCAGCGCCCCGGACGGGGAGAAAGGGGACAACGCCCCGGCCCCCGGCGGCGGGGGCGGCAAGGGCAAAGGCAAAGGAAAGGGCAAAGGAAAGCCGCAGTAGCCCTTCTCGGATCGGCCTGATGGTCGGGGTCCGGCGGCGATAATCCG
The DNA here is from genome assembly GCF_001618425.1 of Nocardia fusca NBRC 14340. GTDB lineage: Bacteria > Actinomycetota > Actinomycetes > Mycobacteriales > Mycobacteriaceae > Nocardia > Nocardia fusca. The sequence continues at coordinate 63,848 of NZ_BDCU01000042.1, read as the reverse complement.
CCGGACTCTGAACATCCGGAAATGTCGCATATCGCGCGGTGGTCGATCGTGCCGTTCCGCTGTTCGGTCATAGATTCGGTGCCCGTCACAGCATTACCCCGAGCCTCGGCCCAGTTAGCCCGGAGAAGGTAAACCGGGCCGGTCTGGATTTCCAGCCGAGCATGACGTGAAATTCCCGTCGATCGGCGCGCAGTACTCGCCATGGGGACGTTCATCGTTGACTTGCGTCGAGAAATACTATTTGCTCGACCGCGCGCCGCTCGGCGCAGCGCGCAAGGTGCACGTTCCAGTTCCGTTCGAGCGAGGGAGTATTCCATGGTTCGTACCGCAGTTGCTCTGGCCGTGCTCACGGCCGGCACGATCGTGACGGGCGGGGTGCTGGGTGCCGCTCCGGCGGACGCGAGAGACAGTGTTGTGACCGTGGACCCGACCGGCGAGATCGGTCCGCCGACGGCAGAGGTTGCATTCCTGCACGGCTCATGCGGTGACCGGGTGGACAGTGTCGAGATCGTGCTCAGTCAGAGCGGATATGATCTGAGCCGGGTCACGGGTTGCTCGGGTGGCCGATGGGAGCAGGGGTTCTATCAGAAGAGTTCGGACCGGTTTCCATTCGCGTGGCAACCCGGATCGGCCGATGTAGTTCTCCGGGCCTACGACAACGGAAACAATTTCATTGACGGCTATCGCACCACCGTGACGTTGAATTAGCTTGAGTTTTAACCTCGGAGGTGCTGTTTTGTGACCCCGCTTGTTCACGGGCGAAGCCCTTGGCCGATCATGTCTTTCTGCGACAGCGCTTGTCTGCTGTAGCGATCATGAGGGTCGTCGAGCAGTGACGCACTCGCGGTGGTGGTTTCCCGGATTTTGACCTCTAACGCGTCGAGCAGGTCGTCGAGTTCGTCGTGGGCCGGCCGGTCGCGTCAGCGGGCGGCGACCCCTCGGTCGTAGTAGCCGGGGTCGAGGTTGATGGGTTCGACCACCGGCGGCGCCGGTATCTGCTCTGGGATCGGTGCGGTGCGGGGACGGTTGCGGTGCCGCGGTGGGTTTCCCGACAGGTGTGCGGCGGCGATGGCGGCGGCCGCGGTGGGGTGTAGCGAGACTCGGGTCTCAGCGAGAGACAGGGTCGTCGGACGATGCTGGTTGGCATGGGCCGCATACAGCCGGACCGGTGCGTCCGGTCGCCGTCTCGACCGCACTGCACGAAAGGACCTCTGCCATGTTCACCGGCCTCAGCGCCTTCCCACTCACCCCTACCACTAGAAGTTTCCCTTGGCGATCTCCTTCAACGCTGCTTTCTCCAACTCGGCTTCGGCGAGCAGTCGTTTCAGCGTCGAGTTCTCGCGCTCGAGGTCTTTGAGCCGTTTGGCGTCATCAGCTTTCAACCCGCCGAACTGGTTACGCCACCGGTAATAGGTCGCCTCGGTGACCTGCAGCAACCGGCACACCTCGGCCACATCTTTACCGTCGGCCAGGAGCCGATCGGCCTCGGTCAGCTTCCGCACGACCTGCTCGGGGGTATGCCGTTTCCGTGTCGCCATGAATGTCGAGCCTTTCCGCCCACCACGTGGGAAATCAGACTCTCACAACCCCCGGACCGCACCAGCGGGGTCAGGTCATCCTCGCTATCGGACCTTCGGCATCTGTGACTCGGGCTGGTGCGTGGTCGAGATGCAGAGCCCGGCCATAGTGGCCGACTCCGCCTGGGACTCAATAGCGTAGAGCGCTATGCCCGTGGTCCCGAATCAAGCCGGAAAAGGGCGGAATCGAACTGTGCCGGAAGAGTGAACCAGGAATCGAGCTGCCTACGCATATGGTCGGCCACCGCCGGGTCATCGATGAGCCGGTGCCATCTGGACCATGACTGGAAGTAGCCGGTAATCGATGCGGCGGCGTCGCGGGCGAGTCTCTCGGCGTCCAGTAGCGGTTGCGCATTGTGTGCGTGTACTTCACCGAATTGCCGATTTCGGTCGGCGAATAGATCCTGCCATGCCTTGACGGCAATCTCGGCGTAGCGTTCACAGTGTCCGACGGCTCGGTTCACCAGTGTCGGAAGGTCGCCGATTCCGACTTCGGCGAGTGCCTGTTCGAGAGACCTTTGGGTAACGAGCCCTTGCTGCTGTAATAGCGCGGTTCGCCATTTGATCACCTTTTCGTCGCCGGTATGCAGCGGTTTGAACGGGGCCACCTCCACCCGATACCCCAGTGCCTGCAGGGCCGCGACGAACGCGACGTCCTCGTTGTAGGAGCGCGGGATCGGAGCCCGTCGCACACCCTGGTCGTCGAGCAGGAGGAAAGCGCCGCTGACCGCAATATTTCCGGCCAGTGAGTCGTCGCGTTCGGTGCCCGCGTATGCCCGAATCGACACATAGCGGCCGTCATGGCCGGATTCTGGTGATGACTCCGACACCGCGCGCTGGGCGTGCTCCACATCGTAGACATCAGCCCTACCCGCATATTCGGCACCCACCACCTGCCCGATCGGCGCCGAAGCTGCGAGCAGGCCGGCTATCGCTGCGGAGTCCACCGTATGTACCGACTCGTCGAAAACGCCATCGGTCAGTCGTATATCGTCGTCGAGGAAGAGCACCTTGCTTCGGTGTGCGGCGGTGGAGGCCGCTACGAAGTGCGCCAGTGCGCGTACTCCCGCCTGATCCCATCCTGGTGTTCCCAGTTCTTTGAACGCGTAGCGGGCATACGATCGCGTGTCCTGGTCCGGCCACGGCAGATCACGCAGTAGTTCCCGGCGTCGGCGTTCGTCGATGTGCACCGTGTGGAACTTCATCGTCTCCGTCGCGGAGCGATTGTGAGCGCGGTTGATCCAGTTCACCGAGTCGTCATAGACGTACACGGCTGTATCGTCGACGGAAGTCAGCGAGGCGATATCAGCGAGAATCGCCTGCAGCCGGTCCGGTCTGTCCTTGGTACAGATATGGACGGTCAACGGAGGACCGTCGGGAGTTGTTGATGCGGCACCCACTGCTGCGATTGCGGTATCCGCAGCCGGGCCGTCCATGGCCGCGCTTCCGGGCATCGGGGGCGAAGCATCCGAGGGGGGCCGGCCGGCTCCGGAGAGGTCGATCCGACCCGGTTCGGGTGGAACGGCAGGTAGTGGTAGATAGAGAAGGCGGTCTGTATAGCGTCGGCTGTTGAGTGCGGAGCCGAGTACGGTCGATACGCCGCGAGGGAGGGTCTCGCTGTCGGGTTCGCTGACCGGCACCGTCACAGAATCCGGCTGGGTGCCGAATCCGGTACGGTCGCGTGTGTCGGCAGCGGCCTCGTCCTGGGTGACCGGGTGGGCGAAGTCGAGTAGCACCCGCTGGCGGGGATAGCGGTCGGCCATCGAAGTCGGCTGGTCTTCCTCGACCGTGATGCGGCAGTTCGCACTCGCCAAGACCTGCTGCAACGCAGCGCGGCTGGGCGGCGGGCCGACGACGGTATAGTCCAACTGGGCACGCAACCTCAGGTGCCCGTGCGCGTCCTCGCGCAGAGTCAACACGATCACCGCGTCCAATTCGGCATCGAGGCCGGCTCGGGCTTCGGAAGCGGCAAGAGCGACCTGATCGGCCACCCGCAAAACGGCATCGGTTGCCTCCCACACGACGCCGGGCCGATCACCGGTGGGCAGCCGCCGGCGCAAGTATTCGCTGATTTCGATCCGGTCCCACGGTTGCACCCCCGGACGAATCACATACTGCGCTCTCAAAGACTGGTATTTCTCGCGCATCCGCTGGGCGTGTTCGTATGCCTCTCGGTAGGCGGCCAGTGGGGAGTAGCCGGGATCGGTGTCGATCCGGTGCGCGATACGCCGCAGCAGTACGGCGTGATCGCGGCGCATATCACGGTTACCCAGCGCCCACCCGTCCGGATACCGGTATCCATAGCCCGAATCCGGATCCACGAATCCCGCGTTTCCGCGTAGCCGGGCCGCGAACGCTTCCCGCAGGGTGGGGCTGTCGCTGCCGAGCCCGTCGGGGCGTACACCGCCGTAGACACCGACCAGACGCAGAGCCTCCTCGATATAGTTGACGCGGATACCCGGCTTCGCCAATACCCGACCCAGGACCCGGGTTTGGCTGAACCGACGCGACAGCAAGTCCTCGACCGCCAATCGGATGGCTTCGACCACCGCTTCCGGTTCGGACAGTGTCTGCAGATCTTCCCCCGCGACCCACTGGCCGATCCCGGGCCGCTCACCCGCCGCCGCAGCCGCCTGCTGTCCGGACAGATCATCACTAAAGGGCACCTCCTGCGTTCCGACGCCCTCCCTGAAGGTGGTGGCGCGCACAGACTTCGCCGCCTCGTCCGCGGCCGCCGGAGCGAATCCGTGCGCCAGGGCGCGCCGACGTAGCAGCTCTGCGGAACGCTTCTCGTCGAATCCGTCCGGATTGTCGCTGCGTCGCCCGTTCCCGTAGACTCCATCGCTCCACATCGCCGCAGCGGCAGCGAGCAGAACATCGTCGAGCCGACCATTTTGCAGCAAACCATTGGCCAGGATGGCACGCAGCCCGGCGGCGGTATCGCCGTCGTGGTAGAAGGCCGCGACCCCGAATTCACGGGATTCGACCGAACCGTGCAGCTGGTTCGCGCGACCTACTGCGGGATCACCGTAGAGGGTTCGAACGATGTACATGCCTTCAGCGATCAAACCGATAGCACGCCGGGTCCCCGGGTCGGTAAAGTCGCCTTTTGTCAGTGGGAAGCCTGTCTCGGCTCCTACTGCCGAAAGCAGGTCGGTCACCTCGCCGATTTCCCGCGCCAGTACCCTCGGCGACAGCGGTGCTGCATCCGGATCCAATGTGGCGTCCCTGATCCGTTGCGCGGCAACGATATCAGCGGTCAGGTCCCGTTCCTGGATCCAGGCATACGCATCCGGGAGCCCGGCCACCCGGGAATTCTGCTCCGTCGACCACGCACGGTCCCGTAGATTCTCGTGCGATACCGGCTCCCGCCAGGTATCCGGCGATGCCGGAGGTCGCCGGTCACCCTCCATATCGTGACGGTCCCAGACCGGAACAAGCCCGGGCCAACCCACCGATACCCGGAACCCGTCATGGCCGAGCATGGGGCGACTCCCGCTGCGCCGCGGCCATCGGTCGGCCGGCTGCCCACCCAGCGATCGCTGCCCCTCGTCGAGGTCGAGTGACGCCGGGGCCCACTCCGGCCGCTGCGCGATCCGCTCGTACAACCATTCAGGTACCGACAATTCGACAACAGCGCCGACGGGAAGGGGCTTATTCAGCACGGCCGCCACAGCGGCGTCGCCCACGACCACAGCATGCCGACGAAACATCCGACCGAGGTCACCGAACGCCACAACCCCCTCGAGTGGGTCGGGCGTCGAGCGGCCGGGGGGTTCCGGAGTCGCGGGGCCCGTTTCTGCGTCGCTCGGCCGATAGCCGATCCGATCGTATTCGCTATCGGCCGCGACCACACCACCGTCCCCAAGGCGGAAAGCTTGTTCCGGCGAGTGCAATTCGGGCCCCGCGCGACCGACGGGACCCGGCTCGGCACGTCGAATTGCCTCGTGGCAATCCGCGTTCAGCTGTCCGGTGTCGCCCGTCCGCAGACCCACCGGTGGTTCGGCGCCGTCGGAACGATCGCCGAAATGATCGACTCGTTGGACGGCGACCGGCGCATCGTCGAGGAACTCTCGTTGCGCGGCTCCGCTGCCGCGCTCACCGGTTCCGGAGGAATCCGCCGACTTCGACCGGCCGCGCGCGTCCTCCGGAAAGTGTGGAGCTCCAGCAGATTCGCCGGCAGCGATGTGGCTATCGGTGTCTGCCGGCTCGGTTGTTCGAAAGACACTGTCGCCGTGCGGGTCGATTGCCTGGCCATCGGCGCGCTCTGCGGGCGTATCACCGGAATCAGCGGTGACCGGCAGGGATGACGGTAAAATGCTGCGCGTGCGATCGGGGAGGACGTCTGCGGGTGATGGCTCGGCCGACCCGAGCGTTTCGAGGGGAGAAGGCGCTGTGTCGCGAAAGCCGGCGGTCACAGGTGATCGGCGCAACACAGTCGTCGGCGCCGACACCGTGGGCGTTCTGTCGAAAGTCGAGCGGCGATGCATGCTGTCGGCGAGCAGGCCCATGGCTACGCCACTGATGAGTTCGGACCACTCCCAGTGGAACTCACCCGTGACAGCGATGACCGCACCCATACCGCCGACGACACCGCCGATTCCCGCCGCGGTGGCTGTGGCCATAGTCCGGGCGAGGTCGGACGGGACGTTCCGGATGGCTGCCCGTCCGGCAAAGACTCCTAGTAGCCCCCCCCACGCCACCACCGGCGCCGGAGGCTGCCGAGATTCCGACCGAACTCCAGTCCATCCCCGCACGGTTGCCATCCAAAATACCGGCAATCTGCCCGACTTGAATGCCGGCGTCGACCCCACCTTCCAGCAAAGCCGATACCGCGATCAGTTCGGCGAGGAAACGGGACAGTGTGACGTGGGCGTCGGTTCCCTTGGCAGAACGGCGAGCGACGAATGCGTCGAACCTCGCCACATGTTTCGACCGGGCTCTGGTCAGCACCTGCACAGCCCGCAGCGGATGCCAGCCACCGGCTATCATGAGTTCGAACACCGTCATCAGCCCGAAGGCATACATTGTGTACACCTCTTTGTCGCTGTCGGCGGTAGTCGCGTCGTGGTACCGCGCCATCTGGTCGGATACCTGTCGCATCTCTACGACACTGGCACGCAGTGTCGCTGCCGCGCTGAGTATCTGGTCGCCGGCTTCGCCGCGAACGGCATAGGAGGCCGACGCGACCTGCGTGTCGATCCGTTGCAGGATCCGGTCCAGGTCGGTCTGCGCATGCTGCCACGCCGCCCCCACTCGACGGCCGGCGGCACCGTCCATCCGCGGGACCTCCTGCCCGAAGACGACGACCTGCACCGGCGTGGGCAGCTCGGCCATCAAATCCTGTGGCGTGACCAGAGCACTCCCTCTCGCGCCGCGCCCTCGATCAGCAGCCGGCACAGCACGCGGGCCGGCTCGGTCGCGGCTGAGCCGTTTACCGCGACGTCGGTGAAGCTTTCGATGAGTGCCATGGACGGATCGAGCCGGCCCTGCCGGAAACCGGCGCCGCTCAACTGGTCGCGCCACCGCTTGTAGCCCGCTACCACCTGCGCCAGGTTCCGAGACCGGTATGCGGTGCCGCGCAGATATTCCGCGATGAGTGTCCGTTCGGCGTGGCTTCGTACCCGCCCGGCAGTACAAGTCTCAACAGCCCGGCCGAACTCCGCGATGGTAGCCGCATAGACCAGCCGGTCCACCGCCCGCGCCACCACCGATTCCGGTCGGTGCGCCTTCCGAATCACCTCGGCGAGCCGACCGGGCTCCCGAGTCAGCTCTTCGCCGAGGACCACCGACCACCGCAGTGGTCCGGTCGGATCGCTGTCGTCCGTCGCAGGCGTAACGCGGATGACGGCCTCCGTACCTGAACCGGCCAGGTCGATACTCTGCACGCTTATCTCCGGAAACCTGGTGACCACATCGTCGACTGCCGTCAGAAACTCACCGATCGTCTTCTCGTCGATTCCCACGGTGGCGATATCGAAACCGTGCACCGCACAGCCGTGCCTGTACTCGATCAGCCGCGCGTGACGCGCCAGATCGCTCACGCTCTGGAAAGAAGCCCTGAGGAGTTGTTTGCGCGCAGACCGGTCGGCACCATCGCCCCGCTGCGGGGACTGGCCGGATTTCTGCTCGCCTGCCTGCTTACCGGCGATCGGACCGGGAGAGCCCGGCCGCGACCACGGTGGCGCGTCCGATGCACGAGGCGCCGGGCTTCCCTCCTGCCGCAGTTTGCCCGGCGGTCTTCGTTCCATAGGTGCACTGACAGCCGGCCGCCGTTCACGGCCCCCGGCGCTACTCGACCGTGCCGGGAGTATTCCGCGTTCCGCCGCGGCCGATGCTCCTTTCCGGTCGGCGGGTCGGCCAGAATCGTGCACGCCGGATTTGAAGTCGCCGCGCGCCGGTTCTGTGGGGCGCGGTCCAGCGTGTCCCATGGATGAGGCGTCACTGGCTTTCGATCCGGCCCCTTCCGCTGGAAGCGTCGTATCAACGTCGGATCCCGGCCCGGTCCCCGCTATCGACGCGGCAAGGGGACCGGCCGAGGCAGGCATATGGGTCCGGACGAGCCGCTTTTCCTCCGGGGCGTTTGCGCGCCGACTGTCGGCGCGAGACTGCACCGGAGCCAATCCGGTCATGGTCATCGGCTGTCCCTCAGCGAGCGGCAACGGGTCCGCAACTATGGACCGGATGGAAAGCTGTCGGGCGGAATCGCCGACAGCTCGCACGTCCCCGCTCACGGCTGCATCCGTCGACTCCAGTGTGTTCGCGGCCCCGATCACCTTCTCTCCGAAGCCGGCGAAGGCTTCGGCAACGGCCCGGAAGGCTTCGAGCGCCTGCCCCTGCATGGGCTGGTACGTCTCGGCGAAAGCCGTACCGGCCACGTCATCACCCCACCACGCGCCCTCCTGAGCGCTGACATCGGTCAACCGCTGCACAATGCGATGAACTTCCGCACCGATTTCGCAGAGCTCCGAACCATAGGCCCGGAGTCCGTCGGGATCGAGCCACAAGTCGCCGTTCACGCCATGCTCCGCCCGCTGGGACTACATGCCGGGACCTGTCGCACGGGTAAACAGGAGCGGTTACGCACGGCCGCCGTGGCGACGCCGCGAGGATCAGTCACGGTAGATCGTGACGTAGGCATTGGTCGCGGGTCCGATACTGGTGGGCCCCAGGCATGTGGCCGCACCCTGACCGGAAGGTGGGAAGGGGCCACTCCAGGACCCCTGGTACGGACCGATAGCCAGGATCGGAAACGCATTCGGTACGGCGTGCAGGCCGAAGCACTCGACGATCAGCGCGTATTCCGTGCCGACGGGCATGTCGACATCATGGCAGCCCGCTGTGGTACCGAAAAGGTCCAGCGTGACGGTACAGTTCTGCGGTGCGGCTCGGGCTGTACCGGAACCGATCACCACGGCAAAACCCAGTATCGACACGGCCCGGCCGCGACCCGCGCGGCAGCAGTTGTCGTTCTTTTCATCGGAGTCCCTCCCAGCAGATCACCTGATCATCGGATGTCGACACGCCGTCATTCCGAGAGAACCACCCGCCACAGCAGGTCGCTCCCTTCGTGGAGTGCCTCCCGTATGGGGTGTTGCCGGACACCTCCGACTCTCAGTCGTCTCTGGCACCAACCCGCAGTGTCGTCTCGATTATCTGGGGCCGGCCGGCTGCGGGTAACACGTAAATTGCCAGTCTCGGCCAGGCAGAACAAGACCGGCAATATGACCGATATCGACTTCTTTGCCGGTCGGGCAGACTGAGGCCCCGCCGCCGGCGAACGAGTGCCGAGGAGATGGTGCGATGGGTGAGCTCCACGTCAGTTCGAACATCCTGCTCAGCGGCGCAATCCCGGCAAACGGTGGCCTCCCGAAGGGTCAGGAGAAAGTCGTGCAGCTCATCCCGGTCGAGCTCCCCCATCAGGCGCGAAAGTTACACCGCGCCAACCTCCCTCGACCAGGTTTCAAAAGCGTTCATGTACCGGGTGACACGATCATCAACGGCACCGCGTGTGGCCCAAGTCTCTCTGGCTCCTGATGAAACAACCACTGGACATTATTCGACAAGCTGCCCTCGATCTCACTTCCTGCCTCGGCCGAGCAGCCAGACGCTTCGAAAGTGCATATCGCGGTGATCGCATGGGCGCGAAAGCTGTGGATGCCGCAGTTGACAAATACCAGGTTGTGGACCACGGCGGAGCCGGAGCACTTCGCAGCCCTCTGGTGTCGGCTGTCGACCTACCTACTCCGGGGCGGATGATACAGCATGCCTCACCCCTCACCGAAAAATCCGCGCTAGCGACGGCCACCCGACGAGAGTTCGCCGAGTTACAAGCCACTGCAGCGAATATCGGGCTGCAGAAGATGGACCGCCTGGGCAGGCCGCCCACCGCCCTCGACTGGGCCGCCGAACACCGCCGTCTCACGGTGGAGCGGGCAAAACAGCCAGAGTCCTATTCCGGGTCCACGCAAGCTGCGCTCACTCCGCTGACAGACGAGGGCGGGTTCATCACTCATATGGGTCTGAACATCCCGCCCGAAGGAGCGAAGCGAGACCCCGAGACGGGAAAGTACGAGTTGGACCCCAGGACCGGCGAGGTCGCCGGGCAAGCGACGCCTGCCAGCATCGTCCGCGCGGAGGCCGGGCGAAGAGCCCATGCGCGATTCGGGCCCGGAAATGACCACATCGACGAACTGCAGAACACCGTGCGGTTGACGGATGGAACAACAGTGAATTCGAATCGTCTGGTCCGGGGGGAACGTGGAACCGAGGTCAACGTCCAGCAGCGGGAGTATCAGGCCTCGCGGGGCAAAGATGTTTCCCAGTGGGCGTCGGAGATCCCCGCCGATAGGGTCATGTCGGTACCAGCGCTGCAGGCGGATCGGGAAAAGATCCGGCAAGATGCATATGAACAGCTCGCAAATCCCGGCGAGTTCACAATACGGACCTGGGCAGATGCCGCTTACAAGCTGTTTCTGTCACCGGAGATGCGGAGCGGGAATGATGCGGTGTCGCGAACCCTTCTCGCCGAGGCCGGTGCATATCACCTCGGCCGCGTGCCGACCTATCCACACGATATAGACTTCTTCGCTATGACCGTGGATCAGGACGAGTTCATCGACTACATCGTCGAGCACGACCGGCGTATGCAGACCGGTGAGCCCGTCTGGGGCTCCGTACCTTCCCGGCGATCCGCGTCGGAGGACTGACCCGGGCCGAAGTGGCGCGGTAGGAGCACTGCACAACGTCATGCATGATGCGAGCGACGTACAGGATGCCTTACAACGCGGCGCGATCGTCGGACCGATGCCCTCGAGTTCCGGAATGTGGATTTCTCTACGACGACCGGCCGATTCTCGGTGGCGTGACGTTTTCGGTTCCGTTATGCGGCGGCAGGGATCGTATTTCCCGGACTGGCTGCTCGAGCGCCGCGAACGTGCCGAGCGGGCCGAGTATCTGCCCGGAAAGTTCGTGGCCGTGGGTCCGGACTCTGCTGCACTCGGTGTTCGACCAGGCCGACACCGAAGCCGTTCACGCCCAATGTGATCGGATGCTCGACACTTTCAGCGAGAAACTCCCGAAAGTCGTTGAACACCTCGACACGGCACGCGCGGACCTGCTGGCGTTCACCGCGTTCCCTGAGGTTGCCCCGGTTCCCCGGGCGGTTTGGGTGTGGTGGCTACGCCGCTCGTTCGGCGGCGGTGTGAGCCAGTTCGTACTGTACGGGGCTGAGCATCCCGATTCTGGAGTGCCGCCGGATCGGGTTGTAGAACGCTTCGATGTAGTCGAAGAGCGCGTTCGCCAATTCCTGCCGGGTCACCCAGTGCTTTGTGTCGAGTAGTTCGAGTTGCATTGTGCCGAAGAAGCTTCGACCATGCTGTTGTCGAAACAGTCCCCGATCGTTCCCATCGAACCGAACAGGCCCGCAGTGCGGATACGCTGGCCGAAGGCTCAGCTGGTGTATTGCTCAGGTTCAACCGGTGGACGCAACACCCGAGGTTATGGAGGGTGTTGTGGGAAGGCCGTCGGATTGGATGCGGGAGATCACCGGGCGAGCGCCGATGCGGTCGCTGGGGGCTCCAGGGACGCCGCGGTCGGTGGAGCGCCTGTTCTGGGGCAAGATCGCCGAGGGCCTGCTGCCGACGGAAGCTGTTGTCGCAGTTGGGGTATCGCCTGTCAAAGGAAGTCGGTGGTTCCGCGATGCTGGCGGGATGTCACCGTATTCGTGGAGCCGGCCCGGCGGCCGCTACTTGTCGTTCGCCGAGCGTGAGGAGATCGCGCTGCTGCGGGTGCAGGGCAAGGGTGTGCGGCAGATCGCGCAGGTCCTGGGCCGCAGCCCGTCGACCATTTCCCGTGAGTTGCGGCGTAACGCCGCGACCCGCGGCGGCAAGCTCGACTACCGCGCCTCGGTTGCCCAGTGGAAAGCCGAACTGTTCGCCAGGCGCCCGAAAACGGTGAAGCTCGCCGAAAACAGGCAACTCCGGGACTACGTCCAGCAGCGCCTGGCGGGGTGGGTCACCGATGCGAAGGGCAGGGTCGCCGTTGGGCCGCCGACGGGAATCTGGACCGGCCGCAACAAGCCGCACCGTGCGGACCGGCAATGGGTTCAGGCGTGGAGCCCGGAGCAGATCGCGCAGCGGCTGAAGATCGACTTCCCCGACGATACGTCGATGCGGATCAGCCACGAGGCCATTTACCAGGCACTGTATATCGAAGGGCGCGGTGCCCTCGATCGGGAACTGATCCTGACTCTGCGCACCGGCCGGTCGCTGCGCATGCCACGGGCCCGCTCGAAGCGCGTCGCCTGGGCCCACATCACTGCCGACGTTCTGATCAGTAACCGGCCCGCCGAAGCCGAGGATCGTGCGAATCCGGGCCACTGGAAAGGCGATCTCATCATCGGTACCGACCGCTCGGCGATCGGCACCCTTGTCGACCGGTCCACCCGGTTCACAGTCCTTGTCCACTTGCCTCGTGAAGACGGATGGGGAAAGACGGCGCCGGTCAAGAACGGTACCGCGCGCAGCGGTTACGGGGCGTCATCGATGAACAAAGCGCTATCGGCGGCGCTGCGGAAGATCCCCGAGCCGATGCTGAAGTCCCTGACCTGGGACCGGGGAAAGGAGTTGTCGGCCCATGCGGAGCTGGCATCGAGGACCGGTGTCCCGGTCTTCTTCGCCGACCCGCGCAGTCCTTGGCAGCGCGGAACCAACGAGAACACGAATGGACTTCTGCGCCAGTACTTCCCGAAGGTCACCGACCTCTCGCGGTGGACCGCGAAGGATCTCGCGGCCGTCGCGCATACCCTCAACACACGACCGCGGAAGGTTCTCGAGTGGTGCACTCCCACCGAAGCGGTGGAACGTCACCTACAATCGCTGCAACAGCAAAGTGTTGCGTCGACCAGTTGAATCCGCCTTGCGACCCGGCGTCTGTGTGGAATATGAGGCCGGGCTCGATCGGATGACCGTAGTGGTCGCGCCGCCAGACAGCCATATTGAGTGCCTTGGTGACCAGGGCGGTCGTCTTCGAACTCGCCGCGGTCCAGCCGACGATCGCGCGGGAGTAGGCGTCGAACACGAACGCCACATCCGCCCATCCGGTCCAGGTCGAGACATAGGTGAAATCGGCGACCCACACCTGGTTCGGCGCGGCAGCGGTGAAGTCCCGGTTGAGTCTGTCACCAGCGCGTATCCCGTCCTTGCCGGGAATCGTGGTCCGATGCCTGCGGCCTCTGGCCACCCCGTTCAGACTCAGCTCCCTCATCAACCGGTCGACCGTGCAGAATGCCACCTCATAGCCCTGGCGTCGCAGGTAGCGGGTCATTTTGCGGCGGCCGTACATCGCTTCGGGTGTGTTCTGCAGATCCCGCAGGGCGTTCTCGACCTGCGCGTCGGTGATGTCACGGTCGGAGGCCGGCCGGTGGCGGGCCTTGCGGTAGGTCCTGGGCGCGATCTGCACGCCGTGCGCCGATAGTGCGCGGCAGATCGACTCGACGCCATAGACCTGGCGGTATTCGTCGATGAACCCGACGATCAGCGGTGTCGCGGGTCGAGTTCCCGCGCGAAAAAACTCGAAGCCAGCTTCAGGATCTCGTTGGTTTGCTTGAGTTCCCGATTCTCTTTCCGCAGCCGCGCCAACTCGTCGCGCTCAGCCGAGGACAGACCCGGCGCTACCGAATCACCTGGCCGTGAACCCGCGGCAAGAGCTTTCTTGATCCACAACCGCAACGTCTCGTGATGAACATCGACCAGCGGCCCGATCACACGGGCAGCGGCATAGGCGGATCCGTACTCATCGAGCCGTTCCAGAGCCAGGCGAACGGCTTTCTCACGAACCTCGGGCGGGTAACGCTTCGACATGATGGTGACCATCTTCCTCTACGACGGAAGCGGCCCCCAACCCGTGACGGTTCAAGCATGGGGTTCACATAGAAATAGATCAGGCCCGGTATTAACCGGACCTGACCAGTTGTTTTGGGTGGAGCTAAGGGGGCTCGAAGCACTGACCCTCCCTCAGCAGTTCCAGTTATCTCATGATCACCGCTCCACAAACGTATTTCGATGTCGGACAGTCCCGTTCGGTGCCTTGGGACCGCCGGCCGGAGGCGTCCCGGCTACTGGCCGATCTGAAGCGGCCGGACCGTGGCTGGTCGGCCATCGTGGTCGGGGAGGGTACCCGGTGCTGGTTCGGCAACCAGTTCTCCCTGATCGCGCCCCGTGTCCACGCCTATGACGTCGAAGTGTGGGTTCCCGAGCTCGGCGGGATGTACAACGCTCGCAATGCCACGCACACGATGATGATGTCCATGCTCGGTGGGCTCAGCGAGTCCGAACGCCAGCATGTGCAGCAGCGCACCCGCGCCAGCATGGACGCCCAAGTTCTGAACGAGGGCCGGCATCAGGGCGGCCGCGCACCTTATGGGTATGTCGTCGTCGATGGGCCGCCGCATCCGAACCCGAACCGCGCCGCCGATGGTCTGTGTCTGCGCATTCTGTCCTTGGACGTGGAGGCGGCACCCGTAGTGCAGCGGGTATTCCGGGAGTACATCGAGGGCCAGGGCGACAAGGCGGTCGCCACGCGGCTAAACCGCGACGGCATTCCGTGCCCCAGCGCGCACCGCCCAGGCCAGGACCGGCACCGCTCCGGCGACGGGTGGCAGGCCTCCACTGTGGCCGCGATCCTGCAGAACCCTCGCTACACCGGATACGCGGTCTTCGGCCGCTGGGCCAAGAAAGAGGAACTGATCGACCCCGACGACGTCGCGGCCGGCTACGCCATCCGATTCGTCCGAACGACAGCCGATCGGGTGATCCGCTCGAAGAAACCCGCACACCCGCCCGTCGTGTCGGTCGAGACCTTCACCGAAGCCCACTTGATCCGGCGCAGCCGGGCCGGAGCCAGCAATCGTGATCGCGCACGGAACACCCGGTCCAGGATCACGACACGCCCTTACCTGCTGCGGGGGCTGATCACCTGCGATATCTGTGGCCGGGAAATGCAGGCCGGTGTCATCCGCAGCGGTGTTTACTACCGGTGCCACTCGAAAACCCTCGCGCCCGGCAGTCCCGTCTTGGCCGAGCATCCCAAGACCGTGAACCTGCGCGAACTGACTCTTGCCGACCCCTTGACCAGATGGCTTGCCGATCTGTTCAGCAAGCATCAGCGGACACAGACCCTGGAATTCCTGCTCGAAGCGTACAACGCCGACGACAGCGATATCCGGCGCAGCATCATCAAGGCACGGCTCGCGGATGCGAACCAGAAGCTGGAGCGGTACACCCGAGCGATCGAGGCCGGCATCGACCCCAGCAGCCTGGTCGCAGCGATGAACGCGGCACAGGCGGAGAGAGCTGCCGCTCAGGTCGAGCTGGACACCACACCGAGGCCGGTCCAGGTCACCGCGCGCGAACTCAGCGGGATCATCGATTCACACGGCGATATCCGCGCCCGACTCGATGCGGGCGACCCGATGGACAAGATGGAACTGTACAAAGCCCTGGAAGTACAGATTCGATACCAACCGATACAGCGCGGGTCTATCTCAGGAACGATGATCGCGAGAAATTCGACCGCGCTGCCGATCGGCCTCGCCTGCGCCGGCGTCGTGTTGCTGACGGCGTGTGGCGGGGGCTCGGGCCGGCTGGCGGAGGTGGTCGCGAGCCTGTTCGGACCGCGCGGCACCGCCGCCGCCGCGACTCGTTCGATCAACTGGCGCGATACCGACGCCGTCTTCGGCGTCTCGTTGCCGCTATTCGATACGGTTCGCAGGATCCTGGACTCGATCGACCGCCCATACGCACTCGGACTGGGTGAACTGTGCGTCGCGCACGGCTCGGACAAATGGGGCCTGCACCAGTACACGCAGCACTACGAAGGCCATTTCGAAGCGATCCGTGACCGACCGCTCACTGTGCTCGAGATCGGAGTCGGCGGCTACTCCGATCCCCGGCGCGGCGGCGAATCGTTGCGCATGTGGCGGGACTACTTCTGCCGGGCCACAGTGTTCGGCGTGGATATCGTCGACAAGACAGCGCTGTCCGGACAGCGGATGACCGTACTGCGCGGCGACCAGTCCGTACCTGCCGACCTCGCCGAAATCGTGCGGACCACGGGCCCGCTGGATATCGTCATCGATGATGGGAGCCATCTGGGCTCCCATATCATCACATCGTTCCAGGCGTTGTTCCCGGCTCTCCGCGACGGCGGCTGGTATGTGATCGAAGATCTGCAGACATCCTATTGGCCCGGCTTCGCCGAGAACTCCGGTGATCACACGAGGTCGTCGACGGCGATCGACTTCGTCAAAACGCTGATCGACGGTTTGAATTACGCCGAGACGGACAGCAGAACCGACAGCGAGACCGACGCACAGATCAAAGGGCTGCACTTTTACCACAACATGGTCTTCATCGAGAAGGGCGCCAACCGCGGTGCCGGCGCACCGCAGTGGATACGGAGGGCCTGAGCGAACCGCCGGCCCCGGCCACCGCCGGTCAGCGACTGTCCGGATTATATGGATAGTCTTGCACCCAGTGGAAGCCGCGCCCTTTCAGGGGCAGACCCGACGTGTCGGACTTCCGTAGCGCGATGGTTACCTCCTGTCCCTCCAGTACACCGGACATTCGGAGCCGGTCACCGTCCAAGAGGCCGAAAGCGAGTGTCGAACTCTGCCCGCTGTTTCCGTACCGCCGCAGGTCGATCGTGTGGGAATCCATATCCACCGCGGCCAGATAGATGCCGAACGCGTCATCCATCCGCTGGTATTTCATCTCACCGGCGTACTCGAAGAACACCCGCCGCCACAGCTTGTCCTCGGTGACCGACAACGGAACCATACGACCATCGGCGGAGAAACTCTCCACCTCCCACATGCCGTAAAGCGCGGGTTTGTCGCGGGTATCGCCGTGCGTATCGCGAGAATCGACACCGGATTGGACGATCGGAATCGCGATCCAGAGAGCCAGCGCGATCTGGGCGACCACGACGCAGGCATTCGCGCGCCTACTCCCGAAGATCGGCGCTCGGCGAACCGGTTCCACAACGCGTAGCGACAGCAGCACATCAGCCAGTCGACGCAGATCGGGAGCCAGAAGGAAGACGCCGATCGCCAGGAGGTGACAGGACATGATCTTGACCGGTACGTCGTAGGTCATGTTCAACACGAAGACCTGGGTCAGCGCCACAGAGCTCACGAGGGCTCCGAGTGCGGCCGTCGCGGGTACGAGCAGCAGGATTCCGCCGATCGTCTCGGTACAGCCGACCACCACTTCATAGGCGGGAGAGGCGCCGACCGATGACCAGAGCACCCCCATCGGGGTCAGTTCACCGAACGGTGTCATCAATGTGCTGAGCGGCGGTGACGGCATCTGCGCCAAAACGATCTTGGCCACCCCGTACAACAACAGTTGACCCGCCAGCGCGAATCGAAGAAGCAGCCGGAACCAGGTGAACAGCGCGGGGTGACTCGTCCGCCCTCGTGCCGATACCGACCAGATCACCGTCACCGCGGTGGCGATCATCATGAGCACGAAGACCAGGACCCAGTCCGAGCGCCGGTCGCTACTGGCGGTAGCGGCATGCACGAGCGGACCGGCGACACCGAACACGTCGGCGGCCACCCGATCGACGAGCGGGCGCAGGAATCGGGCACCGCTCAGATCCGAGGTGGGACCGGTGAGTACCCCACCGAACACCGTGATCACCTGAGTGCACAGGCAGTACAGGCCCAGATATACGAAGCAGAAGCGGAACACTACCCGGGTCGACGGGGCCACGCCTTTTCCTCTACAATTCCGGAGAATTCCTCGTGGCTCGTCCCTTTACGCATCGGTAGAACCACCGATGATCCTTTCGTTCGCTATCGGGACGGTGATCCCGAGCGATGTAGCGCAGCGGCCGCCGGCTCCACCCGAATCGGGAGCCCACCGCCGTCAGTCCGCGCCCGGCGCTTTGCCCGGGTCGCCCGATACGCTCGGACTGCCGTCGGAAGGCTGTGTCCAGCGCTCGAGTTCGTCCACGTAATCCGTCAACGTCATGCGATCGGCAGATGTCAGCTCTCTACCGTCGAGCACCTTTTGCAACACGTGGCGGTACAGTTCGACGGTGGCTCGGTCGTAGGAATAGAGGAAATCGCGCCGGGTATTCACACCTTCCGAGGAAGCCGCGATACCCTCACGCACCGCGAATTCAGCGATACGCACGACCTGCGATTCAATCAAGCCGTCCGGGAATATTAGCTGCCACCCATTCGACACGGGGTAACTCAATTCCCACCGCTCCTCACCTGTCAATCGAAGTCGAAGAAATCGCTATCGCTGTCATAGATTTCGCTGCGCGCGTATGCGACGCTCACCAGCCACTCGTCGAATCGTTCGATGCAGCCGCGAACCAGGTTCGAATCCTGTTCGTCCAGAGGACGACCGTCCAGCGCCTTCTGGACGGCGTCACGATGACGGGCAGCGGAGGCACGGTCCAGGACACCGGAGAACCAGTAGCGAGGATCCTGTCCGACCCGTACCGCAGCCGCACCCTCCGAGTCCACGATCCCTTCCGCGAGAGCGAATTCGGCGATCCTCGCCACCTGCTCTTCACTCAACCCGGGATCGAAGCGGATCTGCCACTGCACAACCGGGTCCGCATTCGACGTACCGCTGCCCGCATCGTCCAACGCTAGTCCCCGACCCGGTTGAGGTGCTCGTCGTAGGTACCCATTCTGGTTTCCTTCTTCCCGAGCTTGGCGGCCGCATCGGCTATCTTCCACCGACCGCCGTTGTGCCCGTCCACATCCTGTGTGATGTAGAGGTTTTTCTTCTTGTGCTTGAAGATGATACATCCGTGGCTACGGCCCACGAATGCCTCGTTGAAACCCAGGGCCTGTGCGGCAGCACGATCCTCTCCGTCGGAGAAGCGCTTTCCCCCGACAGTTTCGAAGTGCGGCTCGACGGGGCCGAATTCCAACCCGACAGTCGCCGGCGGCGTGGCCGGGATCGCCATCGGGACCTGCGCGCCGGCGACTCCAGCCAAAGGCAGCAGGGCGACGATCAGTGCGCCCGCAGCGAACGACCTATTGACAAAGTTCATGTTCTGATTCCTGACGTTTACGGCACCTGGGCGGCATTCGGTAGTCCCCGATATGGATCACCGAACGGTGCAAAAGTGATCAACGGAATGACCGGTCGATCCACCCCGTCGGCCGACACCGAGCGGGCCGCCACCAGCCGCGAGGTTCGGCTGTGTCCATTTCGATCAGAAGACCGTCACGATCTCGGCCGCGTCGTTGATGGCCACACAGGTGCCGCCCCAGCACACCTTCCACGTCCGGTGCTCCGGCTGCCATACGCCGTTGTTGTGGCTGGCGATGACCGACTCGACCTGATCCTTGCTGATCCGCCGCTCCGCCATCCGGTCCAGCGCGTGCTGGGTGTATCCGGCGATGTAGTTCGGCCTTCCCCGCACTGCCTGGAATCCGGTATCGCTCAGAGTGCTCGCCGTCGCCGCGGTGGCCACCACGGAAGTCGAGTTCGCACCGAGGACCGCGGGACTGTCCGCAACCGCGGCCGCGACCGGCGCCGCGGAGAGGAGAATTGCGGAGAACGCCAGCAGTTTCGCAGCGGCGCGGGTGAACGAGTTCATTTCTTTCCCTCCCAGTTGTCCACGCCGAGGTATGTACACCTCGCGCGTATTCCATGCGCCCCGATCCATTGCGGATCGCTTCGACGGACCTCTGAATCATGCACGCATCGTGCTCTGCACACATTGCTCGACAACAGTCTTGGCACCCACTTGGCAGAGGTGTGTCAGTGGCCCGGAAGTACGGACACAACCTCACTATCCGCGACTCCACCACCGAGAACGGGCTCTCGAGCCGGCTGGGCCGAAAGAGCATGTCCGTACTGGTTGCACAAGCGCAGCAGCCCTCGATAACCTATCGGTGACAAGAACCGCGAAGACCGGGGCCGACCAGGGGGATCGACCAGTGACCGAGCAACCGCAGCACTCGTACGTCAAGGAATTGACCTGGGACAGACAGGCCAACGCCGCCTATATCGCCATGGCATCCAGCGAGCCGGGGCCACGCCGGGCCGCATCGACGCTGCAGGTCGAGAACAAGGACGGCGAGACCGTGGCAACGCTGGATTTCGCGGCGGACGGCACACTGCTCGGGGTGGAACTACTGGACGCGGCCAAACAATTGACGGCCGCGATGAAGTCGTCGGCGGTCGACATCACGGACGGCCGCCCGACGTCTTGACCAGCGTGACCCTCCCGAGGGCGCGAATATCTCGGGGACGAGCGATTGCACAGGCGCCATCCGCAAACCAGGGCACCCGTGCGGTCGAATCCGTTCAGACCGCAGGACCGGTGTGCATGGTCAGCAGGTAACCGAGGTTTCATGTCGGCGTGCGATCCCGCCGACCGCAACGTCGGTCGTGAACACCAGGTCTGCCGTCCAGAGTGATGCGGCCCAACGCATAACGGGGTGTCTTACGTGGGTGTAATTCGTTGTCCGGCATGATGTGACCCGTGGTCGACAGGCTTCTGCCCAGAGACTGGTCCCGGATGTGTTGTGGGACATCGTGAAACCGTTGCTACCCGAGTTCAGCCCAGGCGGCATGGCGGCGGGACCGTTCCGGTTGGCGAGCGGGCAGTGTTCACCGCAGTGGTGTTCGTGTTGACCAGCGGGTGAGCGTGGCAGCACCTGCCGCCCTCGTTCGGGGTGAGCGTGCCGACCGCGCATCGCCGGTTCATGGTGTGGGCTGATTCCGGAGGCTTCGACGCACTGCACCGGGAGATCCTCGACCGGCTCGGAGCCGCGCCGGTTCGACCTGCCGGTCCGGGTCACGGCGGGCCCCGGCTGCATGTTGATGGGTGCGGGCGATCGTGGAATCTACACTCGCTGTCCATCGGATTCACCCGGCTCAGCAGCCAGGGGTGACTGATAGCTCAACGCTGGTCTTCACACCGTCGCCACGGTTCGGTACATGCACCCTTGCGGCGCCCACTACGACCGCAGGAGTCGTGCCCGATCCGGGGCCCTATGTAGACGAAAAAGGAACCGACCAGCCTCTTCTTGCTGGCCGGTTGATGATCGAAACCGACTTCGCCGTCTCTGGACCGGGCGGAGCGGCCATGCGACGGCAGTCAGCGACCGCGGACGTGTCACGCCTCTGGTCCATTGCTCGCGTTCTCCCGTGATCGGCCGGGCGGTCGAGAACATCGAACGGACTGTGTCCATCCACCTGCTCGCCCCACATACCAACATGCAGCGTCCGACACATCAGACCCAGTTTCTCCAGATCAGGAATACCGGACGGCGGCCTGGGCATGTCGCCTCGGGGTGCGCTGGTGGTGCCCAAGCAAGTCACCCAGCCTTGAGCTGCTGGATCGACGGGAACTCGTCGGCCACCGCGTTGATGCTCCTTCCCGTAGGTGTGGCCGCTGTCGGCGGCCGACTCTCTGCTGCTCACTCGTCTTGCGGCGTCCGCACCACGACGATGCCTGCAACGTTGCCAGGCATGTTCGACGCCAAAGCGTCCTCATCGAATTCCCCCGTCATGATCGCGAGGACGTAATCGGGCGGTGTGGATCGCAGAGGATCGAGCGTGTGCTCGAAATACCTCAGACCCCAGTGCCCGGTGTCGTCGGGAACGTCGCTAAAGACCGAACCAAGCAGTTCATGGTCGCCATAGTGCTCGCTTGCGACACTCGTTGATACTGAGGAGAACTGAGCGAGGCGAGCTCTCAGCACGGGGTCGATCATCGAACGGGTGACTGCCAGCGTTCCGTCCTGCCGAGTCTGTAGGAACTCCCGAAGGTCCGGTGAAAGCTGATTGTCGAGCGCGGGTATCAGCGGTACGCTAGCCGGGGTGCCCGTCCGGCGGATATGGGGGTCCGAGCTACTTCCCGTAACCGTTCCGGTAATTCCAGCCCCCGTTTGGAGCGCTTGGCCGTCGCGGCTGACACCCAAGGCCGCGCAGCGGCGCCAGTTTTGGCTTCTGCAAGTCGCTCGCTGCGGTGCTCGGTGAACAGGTCGATAAGGACTCGGGTGGGGTTACATCACTGCCGCGATCTCGCCTGGTGTCAAACCTTCGTTGCCGGGTCGCTGTGTCGGAAACGCTGCCAGGCACCGATGGCGCCTGAAGTGCGACAAGCGTCACCATAACTGGATCATGTTTGGGGGGAACCGAATCCGTGGCTGGTGCATCGAATACTGGTGAAGGGGAAGAGCTCCGGTCCTTTCGAGCCTGGGCCGAATCCACAGGGGATATGGCCCGAAGGGCTGCATCGAGTTTCGATGCTCGTCCGGAGCTGTAGAACGGGAGAAGCGAAATGTTCGGTAAGGGACTGGTTAGCGCAGCTGTCGTGGTCGGAATGGCGCTGATGGGGGTATCGGCGGGGTCGAGTGCTGTCGCCGCGGCGGCGCCGGGCTATACGGCGGTCGACACGCAGGTGCTCGCTGCTCCGTCGAAGGCGACGTGCGACAAGGCTGTCAAGCTGCTGACCCAGGTTGTGCGCTTGGCCGAAAAGTACAAGATCAAACTGTCGCCGAAGCGGAAGAGCGAGCTGCAGGCAAAGATCAACAACGGCACCATCACCTCAAACGACCTCCCGGGAAAGATCCAGTCGGAGTTCCCGGGCGAGTTCAAAGGTAAGACGCTCAACGACATCAAGAAGGAGTGTGGGATCAAGTGACCACAGAGGAAGGGCCGGAGGGTGAAAGTCCATGGTCGGAGGAGTTGACGGCCGAAGAGATGCGCGAAAGCCTCGTGGGTCTGTCGACGACTGAGCTCGCTGCCCGGTGGTCGGTCGGTGACGAGTACGACGACTACTACGAGGCAGTCGCCCGAGAGCTGTACGAACAGGGTGAACCGGGCGTCGAGGTGCTCACCCAGGAGCTGGCCGGTCGTCGAGTGCCGCAGCTACGCGCAGCGCTCACCGTCTTGGCAATGCACCAGGGCAGCGAACCGGCGTTCGTCGAGAAGGTCAAGCTGCTGGCAGGTGATTCCGAACCGGTGATAGCTGGGGACGCGATCAGGCTTCTCGGCTCACTCGGTGTCACAGAACTGGGAGAACGCATCCGCGGCTTGGGGGATCATCCGTCGCCGTTCGTGCGGGCCAGCGTGCTGGACTATCTGGCTCGGGCCGAGCCGGAGTTGGCGTATCCGGCGCTGGTGCAGGGCCTTCGCGACAGCGACTACGTCGTGCGTGAGACCGCCGTCGATGCGCTCGACGACCTCGACTCGACGGAAGCGATCCCCGCGATCGAGCCGCTGCTGGAAGACCCTCACGAGGATGTTCGCCAGGCCGCGCGGACTGCCGTGGACAACCTGCGCGAGCGTGCCGGCTCCACCGGCTGAAGCGCGGCACACGATTCGGGAGTGCGACGGAACGGAGGTGTCCTTTCTGTCGTGCTGACGAACTGTGATCCCGGACGTCGAGCTCGCGAGATGTGAGACACGAACGAATGCGGCCCCCGGAACACTGATTTCGGGGGCCGCATCCGGACATCATCGGCATTCAGGCTCTGCCCTGGTCACTCAACCGGAGAATCTCTGCGCCCAGGCGGGTGGATAAGCTCCGGACGGAGAATCTCAAAATGATGGAACCGAACGACAACTTGCTGTGTCGAAGCTTGTAACAGAACAGATTTCGATCAACGGCTCGCAAGTCGATGGACAGGCGGTGTAAGGCCGCCACTATACAGGGGAGGACTGACTCAAGTCCTGATGGATGTAGCGGCGGTGCAGGGCATCGCCGGGGCCCTACAACGGTCAGCAGGAGCGGTCAACGACGCAGCACTACGTGTCTCCGACGATTTGCGGGGGTTCGAGACCAGCGACACAGGTCGGGAATATCAGGCTACGGGCGAGCGACTGGGCCATGGCCTGCACGATCTTGGTCGCTTTCTCTTCTCCTGGGCCAACTGTGTACACGACTGCGGCTCAGCACTTCAGGCCAGCGCAGACAGCTGCGCCGGAGTCGATCAGTCGACCGCGACCAACCTCGGCGCTGTCGCAGGAGCGTTCGAGTGAGACCTCCCAATGCCGACAGCGTCGACACGATCCTGGATTCTGGCGCTGAAGGGCTGCGCTACTTCGAGGTCTTTCTCCCGCGGTATCGCGAATGGGCCGGCCAAGAACCTGCAGGGGGTGGCTACTACGCTCTGCTGCGTTGTATGACCAGCAGCGCGGCGCGGACTTGGAAGCCTTGAGCAGGATCGCTACCACGTTAGGAGAAGAGCTCGAAGGACGACTCGGCGATCAAGCCAGCGCCCAAACCGCCCGCTTCGGCGAGGTCCCGAACCACTGGAACGGCTCCCCCGCCGCCACCAGCGCCCAGCAGTTCTTCACCGACACCACAACCAGGCTCACCGCGGGCATAGACGCATTGCGCGCCGTGCACACCGCCGCCACCACCGCGATCGCACAGATCGATGCTGCAGTCCGGAACAAAGCCGACACCAGCAAGAACGAGTTCGACGCCACAGCAGCAGCAAACAAGACACCCGAGCAGATCGACTGGATTGTCGACCTGGCCCAAGGCCAAGGCGACACCGGCCAGTCCGTCTAGGACCGCCTGCGCACCGAGCTCCCCGACCACTATGTCGACGGCGCGAACCCGCAAACGACCTGCCGCACCTGGCTCGACCAGGTCTTCGTCGCCGAGATCGACGCGAAGATCGCCCAATTCACGACCTTGTGCTCGGATACCCACACCGCGGTGACCGCAGCCTACGAGCAACTACTCACCGCGCTGGACAGCATCGAACCCACACATTTCCTCTCACCCGGCGGAACGCCCTCAACCGACACCGACCTCACCTACACCGTCGGCCAGCAGAGCCACGTCCTCGACTCGCCCCAATCAACCACCCCACCGGAAGGCGTCGACCCCTCCACCTCCTCCAGCCTCGCATTGACTACCCCGGCACCGGTAAACACCAGCGAGGACACCTCGACCGAGGACGAGACCAGCGAGGACACCTCGACCGGGCCCGCAAGCGATCCCAGTTCATGGACGCCCGCCGATATCGCAAACATGGTGACCGCGATAAGCCAGATCACCGGCAGTATCCCCGACATGGTCACCGCTGTAAGCGACCTCGCAAGCAATGTCGATGAGATCGTTACGGCCGCCGGTAACGCCACCGCAGCCGTCATCGATGCCGCAGACAACCAGCCCAGCGCACTCCCTGTCGAAGAAACTGAAGAGACCGAGGACACCGACGGCACTACGGACGGCGGCGAAGAAGAAGCATCGAGCGAGGACTCGGACGAAGTCGGCTCCAACGACAGCGACAGTGAGGACTCCTCCGAAGAGACAAAGGATACCGAGAGCGCGGCCGTTGAGGTTGGCGTCGGCGAGTCTGCTACCGACAGCGAAGTACCGGCTTCCACTGCGGCGGCAAATGCAGGAGCCAGCCCAGCGACAACCACTTCGTACGGAAGCCTGCGCGGGATCACTCTGGCTGCGCCGGCCCGTGGCTCAGGGGACCGCGCGGTACCGCCCACTATCGGCGTTGCGCAGACACCAGGAAGCTAACGGGATGATGTGCCCCCGGTTCTACGGAGTCGGTGATGTGCCCCCGGTTCTACGAAGTCGGATTTGGGCTTATCGGCGACGACGAGCATCAGGATCACCCCTCCCTGCTACTGGTGACACCTATACGGTATCGGCCCGACCCGACAGGCTGCGGGACAATGATTGTGGCTCAGCATCTTTCGGACCAACAGCAAGGGCGGGCGCCACGCAGAGGGGCGGCCAGAGCATCTGGCACACCAGGTCAGCACGCCGGACGATATGGCGGTTCGGGTGCCGGCGCCCGAGCCGAGTATCCAGCTCGCAAGCTCCACGCCGGCATCGACTCCCCGATCCCGACGATGCCACCGGTTGATTCGTCGCCCCGCCCCCACTGGTCACGCTCTACATGCTGCCGCCCACCCGGCCTCCCGACGAAATAGCTCACAGTCGGCGAGGACGCCCGCACCTCGTCCCATGCGGGGCACGGATTCAGGCCTCCGGCAACGGCAGCGCCGCGATGTGGGTTGGCCGCCGCGAAAGGACACATACGCGAGTTGGTTCTCAGGACTGTCTCAGCTGAACCCGACTTGAACCCCCACACCGCTGACCTGCGCATATGGTTCGATCAATTGATGCTCACACCAAATAACAGCAGGTAGAAAGAGGGAGATATGTGTCCGGAGGGGGAATCGACCACTACGCCCACGCGCTCAACCACCGAAAACTCCTGGTTATCAACAAAGCGTAGCTCCCGGTCTGCCCCAACGCTCTAGCAGGAAAGCCGCATGTCGGTGCGCCCAGGGCATCGGTTCATCGGACACAGCGGCCTTCGCCAGTCGGCACCGGACGCGGCCGGCCTTGGTCGTGGCAGGCTGTGCGTGTGAACTCCCCCGGCCTGTCGAGCAGCCGGTGCCCCACACCGACCGCTCGGCCGTGTCAGGTGCGGAGGAACTGGTCTCAGCGTCGCGCCGAGCGGCGATCTACTGGCTCGACGGGCTGCGGGCGGGTGGTCAGAGCAGGAGATGGAAGATGTCGAAGGCGACCTTCCATTCGGCGGTCCCGGGGTTCTTTCGGTCCGGCTCGATCGTGACGAATGTGTGCGCCAGCGCCACGCTCAAGCCCCCGGCAATCAGCGGCAGTCGCTGCTCGGTCGCCTCGGAGAGGGTCATGTCCAACGGCGGCCGGGCCGTCAGTTGATCGAGCACGGACTGTAGTTCGATCTCCTGGTCCAGTTTCTCGAACCGGTGGATGCCCTCCTGCAGTCCCTTGGTGATCGGCAGGTCCCACGGTTCGATCACGTCCCTCAGATTTGCCTTTGCCGACGCTTGCCGATGAGTATCAGGTCGTAGATCTTGTCGTCGACGAAATCCGTATAGCGCTTCAGATCGTTCCGGTCGACGTGCAGGCTGGCCGCTGCCCGGAAGAATTGCTGGAATTTCACGGTACCCATTACTGGCATGTCGTCAGCTCCTGTCGAAGTATTCATGGATTTGGCGAACCGCCATCGCGCCTTCGCCGACAGCGGATGCGACCCGCTTCACGGAGCCGCTACGGACGTCGCCCGCGGCGAGCAGGCCGGGCAAGTCGAACTCGACTCGTTATGTGAGCTTCGACGGCTGCTGGCGTCGTCCCGTTCTACTCGACGCCAATGGTGCTGAATTCAGTGGGGATGACCTTGTTCTAGCTCTTTCGAACAAGGATGGCGGAGCTCATATCGATCGATTGAACGAGAGACCTACGCGCTGGTGCACTCGAACAGCGCCGGGTTTGTACGCTTGGCAACGAAGACGCTGCGGGTGAACCGATTGCCGACACCGATCTACGCATCGGTAACACGCAGTGCGCAAGGCCCGCCGAACAGGTGGGCAGCGTAGAACAGATGATCGCCCGCATCGGAATCACCGCAGCGGCGTCATAGGGTGCCGGCAGATGTTGTGATCATGATGTGGACCCTTGCCTCCGCCCGGACAGCCCTCGATGGCCGATGGCAACGGCTCAGGTCGAGTCGGCGAAATGGATGTGCCTGCCTTAGATGGCCGATTGCCGGATGTGCCGAGCCACAGCTCGCTGCCGACCAGATCCTCGGCACTTCGGAACCCGAGCACGCGACTGACAATCTGCAGGTCGTGCAGTGTCAGCCCGGTCGCCGTGCCGACGGGACGTGTGCGTCCGCCACCTCGCCGCCCCGGGCTGGGTCGTCTGCTCATTGCGCACTCGCCCCTCCCTGCAGCGCAACTCTGCCGCTGAAGAATTCCACCTCGTCACACATGACCCCGCCTTCAATTACATGTCGCCTTGTAATGGAAGGTAACCCATCGGCGATGTGACGTCAACCACAGCTGAATCGGTGGTACACCAGGCCCACCACATCGGTCGCGGACCGCACTGCGCGCTGCACGAAGCGCGCCCCGACCGTCGGCCGGACTATCGAGGCCACGGTCCGTCGAAGGAACAGCTGAACGCAGCACTCACTGCCACCGCACCGAACGAACTCGTCACCGACTTCTACTACAAGGCGATCCCGACGGGACCCACACCGCCGGCATCGGTATCTGCTTCAACGGTGCCCGCGCCGACGCCGAACGCGCACTCGAGCCGCTCACCGGACTCGGCCTGTTGCCGGATAATCCGACCCCGAACACGATGACACCCACAAAGTCTGGACTCGAGAGCTCAGCAAGAGTCCGCGATCACTGGCGATGGATTCCTGCTACGCCAGCTCTCCGATGATGCACTCTCGGTACGGTGAACACATGCCGGATATCTCCGCCGTGCCTCGCACCGGCCGCCCCCGCGACACTCGAGTGGACACGGCGCTACTCGAAGCCGCGGCTCAACTGATCGCCGAACGCGGCTACGGCGCGCTCACCTTCCAAGCTGTCGCCGATGCGGCGGGAACCAGCAGACCCGCACTGTATCGCCGGTACAGCTGCCGCGCCGACCTCGTCGTCTCCATGCTGATCGACCGGTACGGCCTACAGCCCGGCGCCGAGGATCTGGGCGACATCGAAGCCGAACTCCTCGCAATCCAACAACACCAACGCGAGCTGTTCAACGACCCGGTACTGCGCCGAGCCGTGCCCGGACTACTGGAGGAACTCGGTCGCACACCGGAGGTCGCACACCGGTTCCAAGAACAGTTCCTCCGACCGCGCCGCCGCTCCACAGCAACAATTCTCGAACGCGCTGTCGCCCGGGGCGAGATCACTGTCGAAGTCGACCCCGAATGGCTGTGCGACCTCATCACCGGGCCGATGCTCATGCGCGCACTGATACCCGAACTCGGGCCCATCGACGAGACGTTCGTTCAGTACACAGTGCGCTCCGCGCTCGACGCAGTGGGCCTGACCGAGCACTGACAACTCTATGGTTGACGTCACAAATACCCGCGCGGTATATTCCATTACGGATCGGTACGTAATGGAAGGCGTGGTCCATGCGTGAAGACGTGGAGTTCCTCAGCGGCGGAGTCACCCTGCGCGGGTGGCTGTATCGGCCGGAACAGCACGTCGGCTCCGTGCCCCTGGTCGTGATGACGCACGGATTCGCCGGCGTGAAGGAATGGGTCGCACCGTTCGCCGAAGTATTCAGCGCCGCCGGCCTCGCCTGCCTGGTCTACGACCACCCCGGATTCGGCACCTCCGACGGCGCCCCGCGTTTCGAGGTGGATCCGGCCGCGCAGATCGAGGGCTACCGCGACGCGGTCACCTACGCACAGACACTCGACGGAATCGACACCGACCGGATCGGTATCTGGGGCACCAGTTACGCGGGCGCCCACGTCCTGGTGGTCGCGGCCACCGACCGCCGCGTCCGCGCCGTCGTCTCTCAGGTCCCACTGACCAACGGCTGGGCGACCTTCGGCCGCCTCGTACCCTCGATCATGCTGCCGACCGTGCACCAGGCGATCGCCGCGGATCGGTCGGCCCGCGCCGCGGGCGAACCGCACCAGACGATCAAGGCCGCCTCCGACGACCCCACCGAACTGGTCGCGATGCCGGGCGCCGAGGTCTACGAATGGCTGATGGCCAACGGTCCGCAGGTGCCGACCTGGCGCAACGAGGTGACACTCTCCAGCGTGGACAAATTCCAGGGCTACGCACCGGAGGCTTTCGTGCGCCGCGTCTCCCCGACCCCGCTGCTGATGGTAATCGCCGAAGGAGACACCCTCACGCCCAGCGATATCGCACTACAGAGCTACTCCGACGCCCTGGAGCCCAAACAGCTCGAGCTGGTCCCCGGCGGTCACTTCTCGGTGTACGGCGACCGGTTCGACCAGGCATCCTCTTCCGCGCGGGACTTCCTACTGGCGAAACTCACCGATCGGTGACGAACCGGATTGCCCGGCAATCGGCCGAGATCACTCCACGGCCCGTTCATACGCCACCGTGAGCCGCCGACCGGGCGAGATGATGTCATCGAACAGATCACAGCGCCGATCGAAAACGGCGGGCAGGCCGCAGCCGGACAACAACAGTCACCGAGTAGGAACCGGGTCACTCACAAGCGCGTGCGCGATATCGTTCCCCATCCTCGAGGGCACTCGGAGCGCACTGAAGCCGGTAGCCGCCGATTGCAGCGGACGCCCGATCGTCGCAACATTCGGTTGACGGCCGGGAGATCACACTCCTACGATACGTTACAACATGTAATTATTCTGGAGGTGTAATGCAATCCGCAACGGCGGCAATCTCCGAATACGGTCACGAATCGCCTGGGGATTCTGTGCCGCTGCGACGTCGCACGACCGAGCACATCGGCACCCAGCAGCGAAGACTCCCCGCAGCCCCTTCGGTGAACGAATGAACTCGCTCGCATTGAAAGTCGGCGACAACGGGATTGCGGTTGCCCGCATCACCGACAACGACCTCCCCGGACTTGTGGTGCGCGTGCCCATACCGCCCCTCGACGGGTGGATCGTGTGCCGCAACCTGCTGCTCGATATCGCGGGCGACGACGAGATAACAACAATCGGTATCGCCTGCCCGGATCCGGGCAGCAGCACGCTCGACACCCCCACACCGGGCTCGAGCGAGCAGTGGCCGGCGGGTAGCCACCTGAAGAACGCGGTGCAGCGCACTTTTCCGGCCGCAGCCATCTATCTGGCGCCATATCGCACGTGTATTTCGCTCGCCGAATCCCACAACGGCGGACTGCCTTCAGAGGAGCCTGCGCTGGCTGGGGCCGGAATTCTCGCGCTGCTCGCATACAAGCGCCGGCTCGTCGGTATCCTCCGGCGCTTGGAAGCCGACGCAGCAGCCGACGCTCTGGAAGGATCACAAACCTCACCCCGAGCCTGCCTCCATCAAACCATTCGATGGCGTTATCAAGACCCGGGATACAGGTAGCCAGGCCACCGGCCATCGGCCATCGGCCGACTGTCCACACGATTCGAGCAGATGCCCGCCGCGAGGGTCGCCAAGTGGAAACCGCGATGTGGGATCGGCCCGATCCGGATACGAACCGCCATGCCCACTCCAGCGGGACCCGCGGAGCTGACCGTCGTGCGGAATCGGACGATCCGACCGACCGATCCGGAAACCCGGGGCGCCGAGGTTCGGGTGTCCCGCACGCACCGGGTCGTCGATGCCCGGTCCTGCACCAATCGGACGGACACTATCGGAGACGGCGCCGCTCCTCTTCGCGATGTTCCTCCTCCTTCTCGATCTCTTCCTCACGGGCTGTCTTGTCACTCATGGTTGTCACCTCCTTCCGGTGGGGTCCAGACGCATCACCGGGTCGGTATCGAGCATCCGGCGCAGTACGGCATCGAGCGGCGGCGGAAATACGAGATCGTGGCCCAGCCGACTGTCCACCGCCGCGATCGACGCGGTCAGCGGTGAAGCGGCGACGCGGCCGACGATCGTGTCGAACAACCGGGGCGGCGTCGCCAGGTAGTAGAGGGCCCGCCGCCGGATCCCCGGCGGCACCCGGCGGGTCGATCGTTTCTGGACCGGCTCGCCGAGTTCGGCGGCATAGAGCAGTCCATCGGGGGTGACCAGTACATGTTCGGCGATGACCGCCAGGTGTTCCGGGGATTCGCTGCTGCCCCACTCAGTCGCCGCGAGCCGGATGTGTCGCAGGCGCCAACCGCCGTCATCGGCGAGCAACTCCTCGACGGCGTCCCGGTGCATCCACGAAAAGGGTCCGGCGCCGGATCCGAAACATTGCCACAGCGCTTCGTCGACGACCGGGAACATTCGCTGATTCATCGTGCACTCCTCGACTGTGCCCTGTTCTCGGACGAGCTGTCCGTCGTCCGGCTCGACTTCGCATCGAAATCACCTCGGCGGAGCGGCCGGGGTCCATCATCGCGTCCTCGACGCCGCGAACGGCCGGTGCCCGGACGACAGTGCCTGCGCCACATTCGGTCCATCCCAAGTGGTCCCCCGCGGTTCGGCATGCTCGCGGGTCCGTGTTCCGCTCCCGGCCGAGCCAATCGGGCCCGCGTGATAGGTCCGGATACGCTCGGGGGCGCCGTCCACGCCGGTTACTGTCACCCATTGCCGGTTGCTCAGGATCCCCGACGCCCCGTGCCCGAGAATCGCAGCACATCTCACGGATGCGTGAAATGCGTCGAGCAGCCGCGTTGTCGAAGTCAAGTGAGATTTGTAGGCAGCCGGCGACCCGCGGCCACCAGCCGCACTCACAGCTACGAAGCCGAATCAACGGCGCAAGCACCTGCGATCTTCCTCGGAGGAATGCTGCGTCCGCCGATCTCGGACGATCTCGGAGCTTTCCTCTTCTAGAGTTCTACCCTCCCTGTCCCGGCGCCACATCCACCCGCGCGGAAACTTGTCCGTTCCGACGCCCACCCTGTAATAGTGCGCGATCTCGTTGTCCCCCGGTGACCCGATCGGCGATCGCTCACCCCCCACGATCGTTATCAGCGCTCCGGTTGCGGCACGGACTCACAAGTCTCCCCCGCCGGCGACAGCGCGGATCAGATCCGGAGGTAGTTCTCGATGTCCTCGTCGAAGCTGGTCAGCGGCTGCTCGGTCAGGGTGGGGCGGGTATCGGTGATCGCGGCCAGAAAGTCGTCGGTGCCGGCAGGGACACCGGTGCGGTGCGTTATCTCGTGTTCGAAGGCACGCCGTGAAACCTTGCGGGCGGCGTACTCGATATCAGCGGGTGTGAACATCTCACCGACGGCGACCAGCGCATCGAAATCCACGTTCTCGGCACAAGACCCGATGTAGAGCCGCCAGATCGCCTCCCTCGCGGCACTGTCGGGCGGGCCGACCGGGATGAGATCCAGGCACCTCCGTCCGGCCGGAATTCTCCCCCATAATCCGCGCACGGTGCCGACCGGCCACCGCGCACGCCGGCGTCGTACGCATCGGCAGCTCATTCGGCGCCGCTCGACACGGCGATCGGCCGGTGTGTCGACGTTCGCGGTCGGATTCCGTCTCGTGGCAATGCTCCACCATGCGTGACCCGCCGTATCCCCGATAGTGTGACTCCTCACTCCGAGGTGGCAGACGATCTGCGTACAGCAATACGAGATTGGTGAGCATTGAGTATCGAAAGCACTTCACGATCAGCTGGCATGCCGCCGGACTTCGCCGGACGGCGACTCCCCCTCTACACCGCCGAGTACGCGACGGACCCGCATCGCGATATGCTCCGCCGGTTCGGTTCCCTGGCCCCCGTGGAGCTGGCTCCCGGAATTTCCGCGACCCTGGTCATCGGCTACCACACTGCATTACGGATCCTGAACGACCCGGATCGCTTCACCTCCGACCCGCGGGCTTGGGAGCAGAACATTCCCGCCGATTGCCCGATCCGCCCGATGATGGAGTGGTATCCAAATCCACTACACAGCGGAGGTAGCGAGGGCGGATCGGGCGGCGACCGCCGCGGCGGTCGGAGCAGCGACGCGTCCGATGCCGATCGGAACGGAGGGCAGTGCGGCCGCGATCACACCTCGAACACGAACTCGACCTCCACTGCGGAACCACGCGGCAGCTCGGCCAGGCCGACGGCCGACCGCGCATGCCTGCCCACCTCGCCGAATACCTCGCCGAGGAACTTCGACGAGCCATCGATCACCTGCGGCTGCTGAATGAACCCCGCCGCGGAGGAGACGAATCCGACCACCTTGACAACACGGACGACGGTGTCGAGGCCGACGAGGGCGTGGACGGCGGCCAAACCGTTCAGCGTGCAGAGCCGGGCGGCGTCCGCCCCCTGCTCGACGGTGACGGTCTCCCCCAGTTTGCCGACGGTGGTGCAGCAGACCCCGTCGACGAGGGGAAGCTGCCCGGAGGTGTACACGAGGTTTCCGGTGCGCACCGCGGGCAGGTACGCGGCGGCCGGTGTGGGCACGGTCGGCAGGGCGATGCCGAGCTCACGCAGCCGTTCAGTCCAGGTGGTGGCTGTCATGTGGTCGAGAGACCTTTCGCGTTCGTCAGAGCTGTGGGTTCGCGGGAAGGATTGCGGGATTGAGGATTCCGGCGGGGTCGAGGGCGGATCGGATCGCACGCATCAGCTGGAGGTCCACTGGGGTGCGGCCGAGTCCGATCCACGGCGCCTTCGCACGTCCGACCCCGTGCTCGGCGCTGATACTGCCGTCGTGCCGGGCGACGAGGCGCAGCACCATATCGGTCACGGCTTCACGCTGATCGTCCGCGACGTCGAGGAGATTCACGTGGATGTTGCCGTCACCGATGTGCCCGAAGCAGATCGCCCGCACTCCGGGGAAAGCGTCGCTCATCCGGACCGTCAGTTCCGCGAGGAAGCTTTCGATCTCGCGCAGCGGCGTGGCGAGATCGAGTTTGACCGGCGGCGTCGTCGAGACCGCGCTGACCGCCTCGGTGTGGCTCTCCCGGTAGTTCCACAGTCTGTGCGCCGGGCCGTCCTCGATCGACGCGTCGACGATCACCGACTCGCCTGCGGTCAGCGCGTCGAGCAGCAACTGCTGTGCGTCCGCCTGACCCGACACCTCGACCAGCAAGGCGAACGGGGTGTCCTCCGCGAACGGCGCCCGGAGCGATTTGTGCTGCTGGACCAGTTCGATTCCCGACCTCGTCATCAGCTCGGCGGCCTCGAGGGTCAGACCGGAACGCTGCAGAGTGTTCAGGAACCCCAGTGCGCCCCCCACCGATTCCACACCGACAAGTGCGACCTTGGTGGCTCGCGGGGAGACCACCAGCTTCATCCGGACGCGGGTGATCACCGCGAGGGTGCCTTCGGCGCCGGTGAGCAGGCCGGGCAGATCGTAGCCGACGTTGTCCTTGGTGAGTTCTTTCCACCGGGTGAAGACGGTGCCGTCCGCGAGGACGGCCTCGACACCGAGCAGCTGCGCTCTGGTGTTGCCGTTCTTGATCATCCGGATGCCGCCGGCATTGGTGGAGACGATGCCGCCCATCGTCGCCGAATCGCGCGACGCCAGGTCGATGCCGAAGTCGAGACCGTGGTGGCGGGCCGCGCGCTGTGCCTCCGCGACGGTGACACCCGCGCCCGCGTCGATCGTCCGGCCCACCGGATCGACCCGGTCGATCCGGTTGAGCCGCACCGTGCTGAGCACGATCTCGCCGTGCATCGGGACGGAACCGCCGACGAGGCCGGTGTTGCCGCCCTGCGGAACGACCGCCATCCCCGCACGGTGACACGCCGCGAGTACCGCGGCCACCTCGCCGGTGTTCGCCGGCCGCACGACGGCGGCGGTGTACCCGGTCCAGCGCCGGGTCCAGTCCGTGACGAAACCCGAGATCAGCTCCTGCTCGGTCAATACGTGAGCCGCACCCACGATTTCGGTCAACTCAGCTGTGAGCGACCGGGTTTCCACCGTCATTCTCCTACTTCCTTCTACGGACAAGTTGTCCCGCGCGGGCGCCGGTCACCGTGCCGTCAGCCACCGCGACTACACCGTTGACCAGCACCGACCGCACACCGCGCGCCAACTGCCAGGGATGTTCGAACGTCGACGTGTCCTCGACCTCGTCCGGATCGAACACCACCACGTCGGCCGCGTAGCCGGGAGCCAGCGTTCCGCGGTCGGCGACGTCGATTCGCGCCGCGGGCAGTGTCGTCATCTTCCGGACGGCCTCCTCGAGCGGCAATACCTTCTCTTCCCGCACGTACCGCCCCAGGACGCGGGCGAAGGTGCCGAAACTACGCGGGTGCGGACACCCCGGGCCGGTGGCGGTGAGCACCCAGCCGTCACTGGCCACCGACACCCACGGATGCTCCAGGACCGCCCGCACATCCGCTTCCTTCATCGCATGGTTCACGATGGGCGCCGAACCATGGTGTGCGGCCAGGATGTCGAGAGCCGCCTCGGCAGCATCGGTGCCGCGTTCGGCGCCGATCGCCGAGATCGACATGCCCACGTACTGCTGGAAGTCGCCGGGCGGGAGGTCGGCGATCACCACGCCGTCCGGGTCGATGTCGCGGCCGAACCGGCTCCGCAGCTCGGCTGCGATCTCCCGGCGCTGCTCCGGTACCGCGAGCCGCGCGAGCAGGGCCTCCCGGCCTCCGTCGACGGCCCACTTCGCGAGGCGCGACGACAGATCCGTGCTCGACGCCGTGTACGGGTACACGTCGGCGGTGACGTCGACACCGCGTTCCCGCGCGGAGTCGATCAGGTCGAGTGCTGTCCGGACCGACCCCCAGTTCTCCGGACCCATCGCCTTCAGATGCGAAACCTCCACGCGCGCACCGGCGGACTCCGCGACGGCGATGGCTTCCGTCACCGCGGCGATCAACTCGGATGCTTCGTTGCGCACGTGTGTCGAGTACAATAGCCCGACCTCGGCCGCGACACCGACGAGGGTGCGCAACTCATCCGTTTCCGCGAACAGTCCGGGAATGTAGATCAAACCCGTCGAGAACCCGACCACCCCGGGGGCAGTGGCCGCGTCCCGGACGATATCGCACATCGCAGCCAGCTCATCCGTCGTCGGAGGGCGGTCGGCCTCGCCAATGACGGTGTTCCGGAGGGCATTGTGCCCGATTTGCAGGCCCACGTTCACCGCCGGCGCGCACGCCGTGACCACCGCGCCGAACTCCCGCGCATCGGTCCAATCCCAGGTGAGTTCGGCCTTCCCGAAAACTCCGGCGCCGGGCGGCGCGCCACGATGCCGATTCGGGAAAGGAGAGTGACCGCAGTTCCCGGTGATCAGCGTCGTCACTCCCTGGACGAGCTGGGTCTCGGCGGCCGGGTGGCCGGGAAGGGTGAAGTCGGCGTGCGAGTGCAGGTCGATGAATCCCGGTGCGACCACCGCGCCGGTAGCGTCGATCGCCGTGTCCGCGCGGTACGGCCCGTCACCGATCTCCACGATGCGACCGTCGCTGACGGCCATGTCGGCGCGGCGAGCTACCGCACCGGTCCCATCGACGACCAACCCTCCGGAGATGACGATGTCGTAGCTCAAGATGTTGTCTCCTAACGGGTTTCGATGTACATGATCGCGACGTACATGACCGTCGCCGGTATCAGCAGGCACCACCCGGTGATCAGCATGTTCTTCAAGCTGGTCGACCGGGCGAGGCCGAGCGCACCGAACTGGTTGGCGTTCGGGAACGGGCCGTACGTGTCCGCCTTCGACGCGAACAGCAGCACGATCACCCAGGTGCCCACGCCGACACCGACGGTGCTCGCCAGCTCCCCGAACAGGTTGTCGAGCAGGACCACCTGCGCGGCGGTGGCGCCGGGCACCCCCACCCATCCCAGCAGTGCGATCGCGACCGCGAAGGGGAACGGTCCCAGATTCTGCAAGCCGCTGCCGTAGGACTCGAGCACGACAGTGAACGGGTCGATGAGATTCACCGCGTTGAACAACACCGCGAGCAGCCAGAACAGCAGGAAGATACTGATCAGCGACGCGGCACCGGCATAAACCCGATCGGCGATCTGTCTCGGCGACAAACCACCCGCCAGGCCGGTAGCCATCGCCAGGACCGGCAGGGCGAGCAGCGGGAAAGCGGTGCCCGCCGAGGTCACGGTCGCGTAGACGACACTCGCCAGCAGTGCGACGACGAACACAGCCGTCGCACGGGACACATGCGGATTGGCCACCTCGGTCTCCGACTCGAGTTCCGACTCGTCGTAGAAGTCGTCCTCGTGCTCGGTTCGACGCTGCATCCACGGCACGATCACCAGGCCCAGGACCAGCGACAGCAACGCCAGTGGCCCGGCTCCGTAGAGCACGAACTGCAGGTACCCGACCTCGGCGGCGTCCATGATCGCGACGTTGGAGCCTGCGAACGGAGCGAGCGCGAGACCCGCACAACCGCCGATGAAGATGGTCGATGCGGTCGCGCTGCGCGTGAACCCCATCTTGGCCGCGATCGGCAGCAGGAGCGGCACGGCGATGGCGAGGGCGCCGGCGAGCGTGCCGAGTGCGGCGACCAGGATCAGGCAGGACATCATCATGCCGAGGGCGACCGCGGTGCGGCTCCTGTCCCCGGCGACGCGCATCACCGCGCGCACGATCTGGGTGGCCACACCGGTGGCACGCAACACCTCCGCGAGACCGGCGCCCAACATGATGATCAGGCCGATCATCGTGATCTGGTCGCCGACCGATTCGCCGAGCAGAGCGGCCGCCGCGGTCGGCGCCGGCATCAGGATCAGCAGTGCCGACGCGATCGCGACGACCGTCGCGATCATGATGTCCATACCGAGCAGCGCCAGCACCGCGTACAGGGCGATCGGCAGCAGCCCCCACATGGTGGCGCCGTCGACAACCACGCCGACGACGATCGACAGCAGCAGACCCACCAGCGCAAGGCCGGTGGCGACGGGGGATGTCCGCGGTGGTGGCGCCGCCGCGGGCGGCTTCGCCGCTACTGCGGTGTTCGTGTCGTATGCCATGGGAAGTCCTCGTTGTCAGCCACATCACCGCGATAGCGGTGCGCGAACGAGAGCTTCCTCCGACCTCATCGTCGCGTCCAAGACAGATTCTCGATCGGCGATCACTTTTCTTTATAATGGCTGGATGAACCTCCAACGCGCCCGCTATCTCGTCGCGGTGGCAGAGCACTCCAGCTTCACGCGGGCCGCCGCGGCACTGCACGTCGCCCAGTCCGCGCTGAGCCAGCAGATCAAAGTGCTCGAACGCGAGGTAGGGGTGACGTTGATCGACCGGAACGGCCCGCGGATCGGACTCACGGATGCGGGCGTAGTCGCCGTTCGCGAGGCGCGATTCCTGCTCGTTGCCGCGGACCGGGCACTGATGCGGATCCAGGCCGCCGCCAGCGGGAGCGCGACACTGCGATTCGCGCATACCCGGTCCTGGGCGGGCGGCGCCATCGCCAACACCCTCGACGCGTTCCGCACGCGGTTCCCCGACGTCGCGATCGAGGAACATCGAGGTTTCACGAAACGGAATCTGGAGTTGGTGCGGGAGGGCGTGGTGGACATCGCCGTTGTGCGGCCTCCCGTCGACGAACCCGATATGACCGTTGAGGTGATGGACCGCGAACAACTGCTGCTGGCCGTTCCGGCGAACCACCCGTTCACGACCCTGGACCGGATTCGACCGGAGCAACTGGTCGACGAGCCGGTCGTGTTCTGGCCGCGCTCCAACGGACCCGGCATGTACGACTGCATCGTCGAACAGATGTGGCCCGACACTGCACCGCGCGTGGTACGCAGTGAAGCCGACGACGAACAGGTCCTGCACGCGGTGGGAGCGGGAGTGGGGATCGCCCCCATGCCCGCTGGACGCGCGAACACCTTTCGCGTTCCCGGCGTCCATCTCTGTCAGCTCGACGGGCCCCCGAAGTATCTGACCGTCGGGATCGCCTATCGCCCCGACAATCCCAACGCGGCGCTGCGAGACTACCTCGATTTGATCTGAGCAGCGGCAGCCCCGATCGCTGCCACGGCGCAGACTGAACCGGCGAGCTGCAGCGAACTTCGCATCCTGGCCCTCGCAAGGCCGATACGTGCTCCGATCGCGGTGCGTGGACGTTGCTCCCGACCGCGATGAAGCGGACAGAACCGTACTGGCGGCAGAGACATGCTCGCGGCCCGCGAGGTGCGTGGTCGGGTCGAGGCATGGACACGGCCCTCGGGCAGAAATGCCGCGAAAATGTGTCCGGAGAGGACAAGAGCCCCTCGCACAATGCCCCGACCTGCGAAAATATCAAGAGTGAAACATTGCGATACTGCATAATCGCAGTTCAGCACATTACGAGAGTGTCCGGAGGGGGATCAGAACACTGGAATCGCGGCAGCTGCACCGGGGTTCGGTGTGCATGCGGCCAGACTACACGGTTTCGTTGTTGTTCCTGTGAAGCGAATATCGACCTAATTCCGGTCCGGGCATGAACTGCTGGTGCCACGACAACCGACCCCGGGTCAGCCGCCCCGTGAAGGAGGTTCCTTCCATTGAATCTCGCCTCGTCGAGTATTCGCCGACATCCAGGAATCATCGTCTATGAAGCTTGGAAAGCTACCGGAACTTTCTTCGGCCGGTCCCGCCTTGGGCCGGCGGTCTGGCAACGCCTACGAGTAGATCCGATCACCTCATCGCGCGCGGTGAAGTTGAGCAATGAAGCTCGGGAGGATTGCGACTCCGCGGGATGCGAACGGTCCGAGTGGGCAAACCCGAGCTACCGCTCGTCCCGGGTGGCTGAAAGGCTCGGTGCGGATCGATGTGCGCGCGAGCCGGTAGCTGGGTCAGGCGCTCCCTGATAATCTCGCAGTCATGGTCGATCCAGGGGGAAGTCCAAACCCTGCCGGTGATGTCACTGTTGTACCGGAAGAGGTTCGGACGGTGGGACAGTTCGTTGCCGATATCGCCCGGAATCTCCGGTCCGGCCTGGATTCGGCAGGCACAGACGTCGATGCGTTGCTCGCCGACGGGTGGCGTGGCGACTCCCAGCAGTTCCCGAGCTTGAACCTATGAACTCCGAATTCGCCGTCGATATCGAACGACTCGACAACCTCGTCTCCCGCCTGTCGAGTCTGGCCGGCTACCTCACCGAACAACTCGACCTCATCGACGACAAGGTCGCCACCCTCGACGGAGCCTGGGAAACCCTTGCCGCCAACGCCTACCGCGACGCCCACCGCGTGTGGTCGACCGGGGCCCGCGAATTCGCCACCGGCCTGGCCGATATCAGCGACGCCGCCCGCACCGCACACACCCGATACACCACCGCAGCCGAGGTGAACCGGAAGATGCTGGACGGTGCATAACCCATGACCTGGGTCATCGACTCCGGCGTGTACTACGCCGCCGCGGACAAATGCCGCCTATTGGCCGGCGACCTCTGCCTAGCATTGGGGCCCCTGCACAGCACTCTGCTGCACGAGTGCGGGGGCATGGCCGGCGACCACAAGGACTCCGAAGCCTGGACCACCGCCTACAACAAGCACGCCACCGATATCGTCACCCTCGCCGCGACCCTGGCCAACGCCCTGCAGCGTTCGGTGATGTCCTGGCTGCCAACGGCTACAACTGGTGGCATGCCAACCGCGCCACAGCCAGCGGCCCCGAACCCGAACGCCCCACCGCCTCCGAACCCCTCTACGACTCCGGCATGGAACTACCGGGCAACGCCAAAGGCGACAACGGTCCCGGCCTCGACGAAGGCGCGGTCGCCGGGCTACTGAAGGAGGTCGGCCGAATCCCCAACGGCGATGTCACCAGACTCGGCAAAGCCGCAGACGCCTGGAAAACATTCGCCGAGCACACCACCATCACCGGCGCCGCCGACCGGATCAAAGGCGTCAACGCTACCTTCACCGGCAACACCGACCCCAACATCGCGGCGATCGAAGCCAAACTCATCACCTTGACCCAGGCCGCCGAACAGCTGGCCCAAGCTTCCAAAGCACTCGTCACCCCGTCGGCGATCATCGTGACGCCCTCCGGGAGATGCGCGACGACATCGAGGCCGCGGTCGCCCAGGCCACCCAGGAGCTCGCCGTCGCGGTCGTCATCACCGTCGGCATCGTCGCGGTAGCCGCCGCCCTCAGCGCCGGACTCGCCGCCCCCGCCGCAGCCGGCGGCGGTGCTGCGGTCACCGTCGAAATCGTCGCCACCGCCGCCGGCATCATCAAGAATGCCGTGTCGATCAGCCGCCTACTCATCATCTTCGGCGCCGTAGTCGCCGCCGGAACCGCCTCCGGCGCCTTCACTGCCATCCCCGACCTCACCACGAACGGCATCAACGCCGCCCTCGCCTCCATCGCCGCCATGGCCGTCCACATAGCCACCGATGATGATGCGACCGGTCCCGCGAATCCGGGCAACACCCCAGGTACACCCGAGTATGCGAAACGTGTGGAGGAACTTGCGCAGGATCCGGCGAAGAACGGGAAGGTCAGTCCACAGTCGAGGCGCGAGGCAGAGGTTGGCTTGACCAATGAGAATGCGGGTAGAGTCGGGCCGCTCGAGCGAGCACAACCAGGTCCCAACGGAGAGGACACCGGCGAGTTCGTCGACAAGGAGACGGGCCTGCACTGGGATGTCAAGAGCTCGCCGGATGTCATTCCCGATTATCGGCCGGCCGATGTCGCGGGTAAGCCGATACCCAATCCACAAACCGACGAGGAGTTTGTCGAAATGATCGAGGACTCGCTTGCGGACGGAGAAGGTGTAATGGTCGACCAAAGTGGCATGACCGAGTCCCGGAAAGCTCATCTCAGGCAGCTTGTGGAAAGCCATCCCGAATGGCAAGGAAAGGTGCTCTGGTAGAAATGGCGACCACAAACGGCCGCACCGTTGCGGAGGTCCGCAACTGGCCCGTGAGCCCAATGGCTCACCGAGCCCTGGCCGACTATCTCTCAGCCCTGCCTGCCGACCCCGCGACCGAGAGCAGCCCATCGACGCTGCTCAGTGGATCCGGGCTCGATTTCACCGGAGCGGACCTGTCCGGCCTGGATCTGCTCGGGGCGGAACTCAGCGAAGCGATCCTGACCGATGTGAAACTGGTCGGATCCGACCTGTATACAGCATGGCTGACAGCCGCCGACATCAGCCGGGCGGACCTCAGTCGCGCAGACCTCCGCAAGGTCCAAGGACGCGGCTGCCACGCCCAGCAGGCAGTTTTCCGCGGTGCGGACCTGCAGCGCGCCGACTTTTCGGTCGCCGAATTGGCGGGCGCGAATTTCCACGGAGCCCGGCTACAGCGAGTCACGTTTTCAGGGGCAGACCTTCGCAGAGCGAACTTCAGCGGTTGCACATTCGAACGCACCAGACTGTCCCGCGCACGGATCCACGGCGCTCACGTCGAGGAAGCCGAGGGCCTGGTCATAGGCCCCGTAGATATAGGCGAGAGCGCGCCGATAGTGCTGGACGGACCCGACCTGCAGGAGTGGTTCCACTCCAACGGAGCCACGAACGTCCGGGTCCATCGAACTTAGCCCGAATGGCAGACAAGGACGGCCTGTCCTGGCAATGATCCTCGATAGCTAGGATCGTGCCGCAACATATCGACCCGTACGGGATCCCACGGATCGACCACAGGCACCGGGCCGGGGAACTCATCGCCGATCGCCGATACGCTCACTGGAATCCATCTCCGCGAAGAGCACACCCGGCAGAAATACCGGCGATGGCTCCGATCGCACGCGCCACCCGGACCTACCGCAGCATGATGTCCGGTCGATCCGGTAAGAGCTGCGAGCGTCAGGCCAGGGACGCTCGGCCCAGGCCACCAACATCCTCAGCGCAGCGTCAATGGGGGCTGGATGTTTCCGGCGGGTATACCACCAAGGTCCTCCTCTAACGAGAGGCGCCCAGGATGCGGCTGGGTGGGTAGGCGCGGCCACGGAGCGCGACACCGCCGAACCGCTGCCCGCGGTGCCGCACCGCGGGCAGCGCCGATATCAGCCAGCTGGTCAGGTCACCCGCATCCGCGAGCGCGGGGTGAACACCTCTTCCTCCATCGCCTCCGCGTCGCGCTCCACCGATATCGCCACCTCCAGGTAGGTGTCGACGACGTGGTCGGCGATCGCGTGCATCACCGCGCCGGGGCCCAGCCGCCGAGGCCGGGGCCACCCGATTCGTCGTGCGGCCGTCGCTGGCCGGCGTCTCCCAGTGTCTCGACTCGATCGCCGCGTACGGCGAGACGATCGTGACCGCCTTCTCTTGACCCGTCGAGCCGGGCGCACCACCTCGCGGATATGCCCGGCCCATGGTTTTGCGTGTCCTGCCGAGGGCACACCATCTGCCACACTGTTTCCGCATTTCAAAAGGTGTTTCGATGCGCGGTACCAGCAGGCCGGTCAGCGTCGCCGACCCGGCGTTGTGGTGTCGTTTCCGCGCGGGGAATCACTGGAACCGGGTCGCCTGAGCGTCCACGGTGTCGGCCGCGGGCCATCACCTGGCGCCGACCCCGCCGAGTGGGTGTCGGGCTCGAAGGTCCTGTTCCCGATCAATCCGGTCGACCCATCGCCCCTGGTTCCCGAAGTCTGGATCGTATCGCCTTTTCCGTGCGGATCAGTGCCGTCGACCAGAGGTATAGAGGACCGGGATGTCCGCCGGGTGATCGTGCCGTCGGCTCGGCGGTGATACCGCACGGCACCGAATCGCCGGCGGTCGAGGGATCGACGCGCCCGCCCGGCCGGTGAATTATCGGCAGCCTTGACTGTCAAGTCGTAGATGATCCGCACCGCGTCCCCGACGTTGTCGTAGCCCTGCGACCGGACGTCGGAGAACGCTGAGGCAATCGCTTCACCCGTGTTCAACCGCCCGTCGGCGTGGAAGCTGTATCCGCAGAGCCGGCTCTTCAGCCACTTCTCGTAGCCGGCTACCGTGGCCGGGCCAAGGCGTTTGGCGATGTAATGGCCCAGCAGGGCATTTGCGATCAGCGTGCGAGCCACCCCGTGCCCCGCGTAGTCGGCTGCGTGCCCTAACTCATGCAACACTACCGCTCGCACGGGACGATGCCGGCCACTATCGGGGTGATAGCCGTTGTCCGCCACAATGGTCTTGGCGCGCCAGAAATTCTCGGCGTTCATGGCATAGTTGCGATCCAGTACCAATCGCCGGGCGTGGACGAGCCGGACCGCACGCTCGCCGGGGCGCTCGTATTCATATCGCCGCGGTGTCGCATCTTCGTCGTAGGCCAGTTCGGCGTACCCCAATGACCGAGTGCCGTTGGCCTTATCGGTGTCGATGATGGCAATTTCGGGGAC
The DNA here is from genome assembly GCF_001618425.1 of Nocardia fusca NBRC 14340. Taxonomy (GTDB): domain Bacteria; phylum Actinomycetota; class Actinomycetes; order Mycobacteriales; family Mycobacteriaceae; genus Nocardia; species Nocardia fusca. The sequence continues at coordinate 19,145 of NZ_BDCU01000042.1, read as the reverse complement.
ATTGTAGGCCGCCAGATCGTCACGGAACTCGAAAGCCGTCCGCGCGTATTCCCGCAACACGTCCAGGTCCAGTTCCGAATCGAACCCGGTCACCTCGAAATGCCGTCCCGTTTCGGCATACAGCACATTGCGCAGATGGGTCGCGATGTCGTACCCGGTCGACAGGGCCGCCCACTCGTCATCGATCACCGTGGTGGGCATCAATGCCGCGTTCCCGGGTTCAGGCAAAGGCACGGAACGGGTATCGGTTGCGGCCACGCTGCGCGGCGCCGACCCGTCGTGCGCATCCAGCAGTCCGGCCAACCCCGTCAGCAGTTCTTCCTCCTGACCAGGCAACTCCGTACTCAGTAGCCCGAGCGCCAGCGCCTTCGACTTGTCCAGCACACCCGTGGACCATTCGACCGCGTCCGGGAGCATCTCGAGCTGCCACCGCCGGAACTCCGGCCCGTGCTGTGGGCGACCCGTACCGGCGAATGCCTCGCGCGACAACTCGTCCACGGCCGGATGGGCCGCCCGGCCACGCGAAATATCCAGCGCTGCGGCGAATGCCAGCACGGCGACCGCGTAGGCCGGCCGATCCGGCACCATCGCCGGCAGCTCGCCCGCCGCCACGGCTCGGTGCACGTGTTCCAGGAAGTAGTCGTCGTACGGATCATCCGGTGTGCCGGCCCTGGCCGATTCCGACCGGAAAACGTCCGGTTTCAGGAAGAACCGGCGATTCACGTACAGCGCCAGCACTTGCGGCGGTTCCTGTTCTGCCGACGAACCGGCCACCCGCGTACGCCGCTGATCATCGGAGGCGAACGCCGACACCGCCTCACCTTCCCACAGAACAGACGGCTCGATGACCGGAACATCCACGTCCGGGTATCTGCTGAACAGCGTCACCCACGCCCGCGCGAACTCCGCAAGCACCTCCGGTGTCAACCGGGCATCGTCGAACTTCACAACCACATCGCCATGACCGGGGAGAGCACGCAGAACCGACTGCAACCGGGCACCGATCGCACGGTTGCGCCCCAGCCGCGAGGTCCCCGCGTCGATCAGCTCCGACCATTCATCGGAGATCCCCGGCCCGTACCGCTGCGCGGGGGGTACGACCGAGGGACGCCTGCCGATGAGGCCGTCGCCCATATTTCCCCGCGACTCCTCGGACCGGGAGCCGTCCTCGTTACCTGCATCCGAGGGATGCGACCGTTCCGGCCGATCGGAATACACGTAACCACCGGAGGTATCCATCGCACCGAGCACCCGTGTCCTGGCGGCATCGAACACCTGACCGGCGACATCGAGCATTGTGCCGGCTTCCCGATAGCGCTGCAGGAGGGACTCGTTGCGCCGGAACCTGTGTGCGTCCAGCATCGACTCCCACCGGCCGTGCTGCGCGTTGCGGGCCGCGGCCTCGACGAGGAGATCGTGCTGGACCAGGCTCGACGCTCGGACCTCGGCGTGCGGCCCGAGCACATAGCGGCGGACGGCTACGTCGGCCCCGCCGTTGGCCACCGATTCTTCGGCTATGAATCGACCGGCCGCGTCGAAGCCGTAGGCGGGGATCGTGGTGCGCAGCCAGGCCAGCCAGCCGGCCGGCGTCGGTTCGCCGAGCTCCTCTGCGAGGTACAGATCGGCCAGGGCTTCGAGGGCGGCCACTTCGCCGTCGTTGCTGCCCGCCACGCCGAGAGCGTGCATGTATTCGTGGGCGGTATAGGCGAGAACCGGCCGCAACAGGAAACTCTCGGGATGCAAACCTGTGGCGACCGTGCGCCGGGCCTCCTTGCGAACTTCGCCAGCGCTCGCAGCCCATGTGGTGTCGAAAACGATCGACTCGGTGTAGCACCGAACGGCACCGTACCCCGGCAGGGTACCTGCTTGGGCGTCCTCATAGCTGAGGTCACCGAAACCGACCTCGCGAATATCGGTATTCGGATACGTCCGCATCAGCCAGCCCATTCCCCTGGCTACTTCTTTCACCACGTCGGTGTCGAGACGCGGCGAATCGAAACCGGAAACTTTGATGTTCTCGTGTCCCGGGAAGCCACGCAGGAGTCTCTGTAACGTATCCCCCACTGCCTGGTTGACCCGCGCGACGGTATCCGGATCACCGAGGTCCGCATCGGCGCCGATGACGGAGAATTCATCCACCAGATCCGGCGGCACCCCGAGCTTCTCGGCATTCGTCGCTTCCCGCAGCTCACCGATCGGTGCGTCCCCGGTGATCGGACGCTTCTCGATCCCGTCCTGAGCTGCCAGTAGTTCGTACAGCCGCCCAGCGGGGCTGTACGCCATGGCACGGCCCTCGGCGAATGCCGCAGCCACCCCGACGGCCACTGTGTACTCCCGGCCGAGCGCGTGCATCAAGTCGCCCCTGCCGAGACCCTGCAGGACCTGCCAATCATAGAATGCGTCCCAATGCGGACCGCGCTGTCTCTCGACCGGCCGCGCAGCCGCCGCGAAGTCCTGCTCGAAGAATTCCATCAGCGTCGGCAGCACCAACTGGCCGGCGTACTCCCAACCCGGAATACCGAGATGGGGCACCAGATCACGCACGGCCCACCGATACCTCGCGCGCTCCGCGGAATCACCGCGGCGCTCGCCCACCGGGGAGATCTCCATGGGGAAAGGCTCGGGTTGGCCTCTCGATCGACCGGTCCGGAGATCCAGGACGATCTGCCGCTGCCGCTCTGCGGGATAAGAAGAGTCGTACGTCCTGATGTGTCGCGGGAAATAGTGTCGACCGAGCACGATCGAGCGCTTCGTATGCCCGGGGAAGACTGTGCAGATATCCAGCACCGCCTGCGCATACACCCGCAACTCGCCGATATCCACATCCGCATCGGCCAAATCGAACCCGCGCACGCTGTGGTCCGCGCCGCCGGGCAACGCCCGCAACTCCGCTTGCAGAGCGACACCGATATCGGCAATCGTGGTATGCCCCGCGAACACATCGCGGCGCAGGCTCTCGACCGCCACCCACCCAGGTCCGGCATCCGCTCCACCCGCGGCATCATCGCCCGGTCTCCGCCCGATCGTGCCGCCGGGCGCAACGGCATCGCCGGCCGGTCCGGTGCTCGGGCTGCCTATCTCGCCGGTGATGTTGCCGTGTTCGAGGATGAGGGCGATGAACTCGTCCTGGCTCGTAACCATGGCGAGTAGATCGATATCGTGAGGGAATTCGGGGACCCGGCCGAGGTGGTGGACGCCGACAGCGGCCATGAAGGACCGGATGACCGCGTCGGAGCCGGATTTTCGCTGTGGTGCGTGGAACAGTTTGTAGGCGATCTCGGCCCAGGTGGCTGTGGTGAATTCGCCGGGCGCGGCGAGCTGGGCGAATGCGTCGTCGAGGATTCGCGTGCGTTCTTCCTGAGAGGACGTTTCGGAGAACACCTGGCCAGGAGCCAAGGCCGGTCCCGCGAAGGGGAGTTTCCCCGTCCGTTCGGCGCGGCGCTGCCGGATTTCCTGTGCGAGGTTTTCGGCGGTTTCGCCACGGATGAGCCTTCGTCCGAGGGCGGTCGTGCCGTCGGTGAGGCGAATGCGGGTTTCGAGGATGTCTCCGGTGACGCCCTCGGCGGTGAATCGCCGCCGGGCCCGTGCACCAGCGGCGGCAAAGGTTTCCCGGGCCCAAGTCGGCAATCCCACCGGCGTCTGTCTTCCCGGAATCCATATCGGGCCTTCACCATAGCGGGGAATGTCGCCGAGTCTGGTACGGCGGGGCCGGTCGATCGCTTCGGACAAAGCGCCCGGCCCGGCCTCCGAAGCAGTTGTCATGGTGCGCTGGTCGGTGATCTTCCAGAACTCCTGCTCCCAATCGGCAGGGCCGGGAGGACGGTCGAGCCCACGAAGATCTGCGACCACGGTGTTGGCCCAGTCGGCCTGGTCCTGGGCGAATTCGGCGAGCCGGTCGAGGTCCGCGGCGGCCTCGGCGGTGTGCGGGCGGGTTTTCTGGTCCAGTCTTCCGGGCAGCGGGAAGTTTTCGGCCGTCACGCCCGACCTTCGCGCCTCACTACTCGACGACTCCTCCGGACGAGCACCGGAATCGGCGGGTCTGCTCCCGATCCACCCGGGTGACCCGGCGTCGCGCCCACCTGGCTCGGGCAGTGTGCTTCCGATTGCTCCGGTGGATCCGGTCTCATCGCGTTCGGTCAGGTACCGCGTCAGCTCGAGCTCGTCCCGCAGGCGTCGCACCCGCCAGTTCGGCTGACCGGCATCGGCCTCGATCTCGGCCGCGGACTGCGGTCGCCGCGCGGTTGCCGCGGGCTCGGCAGGGGCTACAACAGCGTCCTCGGATGGACGGGCACCGACACCGACGGGCTCTGCGCCGCGGCGGGAGTTCAGAGCGTCGATGCGCGGTCCAGGTTGCCGGGGTGGCCCGGCCTCGGGCACGGGCGCCGGCGCTTCCTCGACTGCCCGCTCCGTTTCCGGACGCACTTCCGGCCGCTCGGTCATCGCTGCGGTGCCGGGGTCGCTGGCGAGTTCACCGGCCGCGTCGAAGTCTATGGTCCAGAAGCGGCGGTCGGCAGCGGACAGCCTGCCGAGGTAGCGCTCTTGCTCACGCTGCCAGGTGGCCAAGGGGATGGCCCGGTTGAGCAAGGCGCGGCGGTTGGCGAGGTGCTCGGGGCCGAAATCGCTGGTGTAGTCGCCGTCCGGCGATGCGGCGAGGTCGACCACTTTCAGTTTCGGCCGGGCGGGGTCGGTGCTGTCGTTGACCAGTACAACGAGGTGGTTGTCGGCATCGGGGCTGCGGCCCTCGGAGTTCTTCCACCGGTAGACCAGGACCTGGGCGCCTCCAGGGCGTTGTTTCAGCGAGGCGACGGCGTCGTCGAGTGAACGCGACTCCTGCGGTGCGCCGTTGCGGAACGATTGGCGGGTGGTGGCCCAGTTGCGTCCCCGCAATGCGAGTCCGCCCGGTGGCATGGTGAAGTGGTCGGCCTTGTCGGGAAAGAGCACGCGCATACCGGTGACGCCGTTGTCGACGCAATTGTTGGGGCTGCGGCGGTGGATCTCGGTGACCAGGTCGAGCAGGGCGGTGGTGGCGAGATAGTGCGCGGCCGCTTCGACGACGTCCGCGTGGGGAGCGGTTCGGTCGGCGCCGCCGGTTGCCGCTTCGGTTTCCGAGCCGTACTGCCGGTTCGCCGCACCGCCGGATACCTCACCCATGAGGGCTTCGCCCAGGATGTCGCGGGCCATGGTGGTGCTGACCTCGGCGAGTGCGGGAGACACGTCGGAGGAGGGGCCGGGGCCGCGCTCGGAGGCAGGCCCGGGATCGGCCGCCGCCGTCAGCGCCCGGGCCAGTTCGCGCTGGGCGGCGGTTGCGGCATCGCCGACCTGGCGCAGCCCCTCGGCGCCTTCGACCTCCGCGGCATCCCAGCCGAGGGCGGCGGCGAGCGGTGCACGGCGCGAGATGAGGTGGTCGAGGGCCTGTTCGTCGGTGAGCAGCGCGTACCGTACGGCTCGGCCGGGTGCGGTGGCGTCGATGGACTGGTGCAGAGCTTCGACCGCTGCGGGTGGGACAGCGGCGCGGCGCAGGAGTTCGCGAAGCGGATCAGCCGCTTCGGCGGTACGAGTTTCGGCGTTACGGGTCGTTTCGTCCGTGGCTCCGGCGGTAAGTGCGGGCGGTGGAACACCGAGCAGGCCGGCCAGCCTCCGCACGCGGTCGGCGGGAGTGTCGGACCCGGCGAGGCCGGCGTTGTCCGGATGCCACGGTGTGACGGCCGCGAGGAGCGCCTCGGGCTCGGAGATGGGGGCGTAGCGGAGCAGGAACTGCGCGGTCTGCTGATGGTGCGCGCGGTCCTGCAGCCCGGGTACGAGCGAGGCCAGCGCGTCCGCGGACTCGACGACGGCGTGGTGTGTTTCGGGGGTCGGGTCCGCCCGGTGTGCACCGACGGCCTGTTCGTAGGACACCACGGTTTCGCGGACCCCGCTCAGGTGCACGGCGTTGCGGATGATCCCGTCCTGTGGGGACATGAATGCTTGCGCGCTGCCGGGTGCGCCGTTGCGTGCGGTACGGTTCTTGCCCTGCTCGTAGATGTAGGACTGTTCGGGGACCTCGGTCATCCAGACATGCATGCCGCCTTGGGCCAGTACCTCGTCGGAGGGGGAGATATCGACGCCGCGCTGGCCCTGCCGGTTGATCACCAGGATCTTGCCCTGCGCACCGGCGGCGTCGAAAACGTTCTGCAGCCGAGTTTCCCAATCCGCACCCCATTTCGCGATCCGGGTGGCGTCGACGGCTTCGATCGCCTCGCGCGGCACACCGGCCCGCACCAGTGCGTTCACCTGCTTTTCCACCAGATCGTTACGGTGGCACAGGATTTCCTGGAACCGGCCGTGGCCGCCGTCCCACATGACGTGGGCGGATTCGGCGAGAGCGTGGAGTTTGGCCCGGGTGTTCTCGTGCACCTCGGGGGCGCCCTCGACCAGCCGTACGGGGTTGTAGGGGTCGACCCGATGCGGTGTGTCGAGGTTGTAGACGGTTTTCAGGACGCCACCGAGGTCGGCGAGGGTGCCCGAGGCGCCCGTGACGTGGTCGAAGAAGCGATCGGTGCCGTAGATCTCGGCGGCGGTGATACTTGTGGCGGAGTCGGTGTCGGCGCGGAGTACGATCCCGTGCTGTTCGGCGCTCATCCCGATCGCCTCGGCGGCGCGGATTTCCTTGGCCTCCACGGCCTGGGCGAGACCGGCCTTGCCCTCCTCGGCGCTCCACCGGGTTTCACTCGAGGTCTTCGGATTGCGCTGCAGGCCGTGTTCGCCCTGATCGATGATGACGATCTTGCCCTGATCCATCACATAGTGGGTCTTGTTGCGGGTGGTGAACTCGGCGGCGGCAGCCATCTCCAGCCGCGAACGCCCCATGTCCTGTAGCCAGCGCTGCCCGCCCGGTAGCGCCTGCACCTTCTCCACCCCGCCAGAGGTGAGACTCGCCTGCCCGTCGTACCAGTAGTCGGCCCCGATCTCGAAGGTTCCGTCGGGCAGTTCGATATCGACTTCTTCGACGAGGCGTTTCAGGCCGAAATCTTCATATGACAACTGCCCCTTCGCCAGCGCGCCGGCCAGAAAATCATGGGCATCGAACACCTCCTGGGCAGTCGGCTGCGCGGCCGCCTCCGACTGGCTCTCCGAACGGATGAACGTCTTCTCGCCGCGGTCGACGACGGCGTCCATTTCATCGATCACCACGCTGCGCGGCGGCGCCTCCTGACCGGAATTGCACAGATGCCCGACCGTCTCACCAGTGGCCACCACGATCGCGGGGCGACCGGGCTTGTGTCCGAACCCGGACTCCTGATCGGCACGCAGCACGTCGATACCGAAGGGCTCGAGCACCCGCCGGTACTCGGTGAACTCACGATGCGCCAACCCGTCGGCGGTCGTCACCAGCAGCACCGATCCCTCGCTGACCGCCTGCCGCATCGAGTGCAGCATGAACATCAGCGTCTTGCCCTGTCCCGGCAGCATCTCCACCGGCCGGCCGGCCGCCAGCTCTAGCACACCCTCGAGCTGCGTAGGCCGCAGCACCATGCCGCCGGGGATCTGCTCGCTCACCGTCTGGCGCCGTATAATCTCCATCCCCGCGCTCAGCGAATCCCGCTCACTCCCATGGAAAAGCCCCGCGGCCACCGCCTCGTCGGACAGGTTGGACAAGCGCAGATTCGCCGGCAGGTGCTCGGCCGAGCGGGCATGGAAATCGGCCAGGATCTCCTCGGCGCGCTCGCGCGACGTCGGCCCGTCCGGGACTCGATCGCCGGATGCCCCCGCCGACTCGGTATCCCCGGCGGGTGCACGGTCACCGGAAGTGTCCGACTCACCCGGGACCGCGCGGTCACCGGAAATACCCGGCTCACCGGTGGTTTCGCCCGAATCGGCGGCCGGATCCACCCGCTCACCAGAGGTGTTCTCCCCACCCGCCGTAGCAGGCTCGCTTCCGGCGCCGTCGGTGCCTGCCTGTGCGCTGGTGGTGTGTCCGTCGTCGGACGAGCGAACCCGGCCGGCCTCGGTGCCCATCCCGTTCCGGCCGGCCTCGGCACCGCTGGCCGCGCCCCGCGGCACCGGGCGATCGCTTGCGGCACCTGTCAAGGCAGCAGCAGTCGAGGCGTGCGGACGGTTCGCGGCGGTGTCCATGACCTTCGGTGCTGGTGCGGTTTCGCCGGCCGCCGACACTGTGCGGAGCGCCTCCCCCGGCATCCGGCCCCCCGCAGGATTGCGCTGAGCACCGTCGGGTGCCGGCGTGTCGCCCCGGCCTGCCGGCATCACCGTCTCGGGACGGCCCGGAGCACCGGTGGTCTCGGGACGTCCTCCAGCCCTGGCAGCATCTGCACCTGCCGCGGCGCCCGATGTTTCGACCCGACCGGCGACGGACTCCGGACCAGCTGCCACCGCCGCTGGATTCGGGTGTGCGGCGACCGCCCCCGGTCCGGTTCCCCGCACGTCCGGCGACGCCCACATCGGGTCGGCCACAGCCTCATGACCGGATGGGCTGGGGGCAGCTACCGGTTCCGCGCGCCCCACGACGGACACCGGCTCCGCGCGCTCCACCACACCAGGAACCGATTCCGCCGGCTGAGCCGCAGCAGTCGCGGACTCGGGACGGTCCACCGCAGACGGATCGGAACGACCGGCCGACTCGGTTCTCTCGGCATGTCCCGGCTCGCCTCCCGGAACCGAATCCGCGGCCGCGGGCGTGGTCACGGCAGCCGAGGACGCTGTGGGCGCACCGGACGTGCCGTCTGCCGAGACCGCCCGATCCGGCACCGTCGCCCCGGTCCGATCCCCGGAGCTCCACGCCGCTTCCGCGCGTGCCCACTCGGCCCGGGCTTCCGGGGAGATCCCGCGCGCCACCGAAGGCCCCGCGTTCCAGGCCGCACCGGCGTCCGGATGAACAAAACCGCCGCTGCCGTCCACGGTCTGCGGAACGACCCCCGGTCGCGGCATCCCGGCGCGGGCAAACACCGCACCGGAGAATCCGCCGTTGACCAGGGCGCCCAGTAAATCTGTGTAATGCTCCGGCCAGCCGGCGACGAGCGCCGTGGCACCCAGACCGGACACCGCACCCGCGGTGCCGTGCACCAGACCCGCCAGCATCGGGCTGGAGCCCACCGCAGGAAATATCGTGGGCGCGTACCGGGCCGCGAGCATACCGCCCGCCGCACCGGCCACACCGGCAAAGCCGGCCAATCCGATCGACCTCAGGTCGATGCCGGTCGGGTTGGTACCGTCCGCGCCCATCAGGAGCGGATCGCGATGCCCGGCCGCCACCTGTAGCCCCTGCACACCGGCATCCACCCCGGCGGTCAACCCCGCCGCCTGGACTGCCCCCACCACCGCGAACCGCCCCGGCCCTACCTTCGGCATCCGCGCCGCGGTATTTGCCGCGATGCGCTCATACGCCTGTTTCCACGCCGCCCGCATGGCCGTGACCCGCGCCCGCCCGGCCAGCAGGCCGGCCTGCGCCGCGGGCGCCGCCGCCACCACCCCCGCCGGACCGGACGCCGACGCCGCCATCAGCATCCCGACCAGGCGCACCGCAAGATCGATCGCGAAGACGAACATCACGCACAGATGTTTCTCCGCCTCATTGGCGGCCGCATCGGCCTGATCGGCCAGCGCCACGGCCTGCTCACGCAGCATGCCCGCGCCGTCCTGCTGCTGTTCCAACGCGTCGCGGAACCCGTCACCGAACCTGCCGATGGAATGCTCCTGCGCGAGAATGCTTTTCACGGCATCGGCATGTTCTCCCAGCGCGGCGGCATCGGTGCGCAGTTCCTCGGCCATCCACCGCATCTGCGAGATATCCGTATTCGGCAGCATCCCCCCGAACACCACCATCTCGATCGGCAACCGCACGAAATCCGGTAGCCCCTCGAACGCATCCCGCAACGCGACCACGGGATTCAGTAATTCCGAATCGACCACCCGCGCCACCTAGTCCCGCTGGTGTGCGGCGTCTACCAGCAGCGTATGCAGCGTCCGGGCCGGCGCACTCGCCGCACCACCCCGCAGTACGACCTCGGCGAATCCGGCACGCACGGCCCGCTGCACGTCGAATCGGCCCGAATCATCCGTCGCGCCGGCCAATTCGGCACGCCACTGGCGAAATCCGCGCACCAGCTCGGCCAGCGTCGTGTACTGGCCCGCGACTGCTGTCATGTAGTCGGCCACCAGCGCCCGCCGCGCACCTGCCCCGGCGGCGCCGCCACCGGCGCTGTCCAGCGCCGGACCGAGAGCACGAACGGTTTCCGCGTAGATCCCCGCACCACCGGATCCTGCTGCCGGATCATCCATCGCGGCGGGGGCCGTGTCATCCGGTCCCCCGCCGGCCGGGACGCCCGGTGTGCGTGCCGCGCGGCGGTCGAGGATTATCGACCGGATCGTCGCCGATATTCGCCGTTCCTGCCGCCACTGCACCGGCTCCGCCTCGTCGCCCAGCTCGGCCACTGCGACGCGATCGACAACGATCATCGGATAGTCCGTCAGCACTCGGTCGACGGCCGCGGCGAACTCCCGCATCGGCTGCTCCGCCAGGTCCGGCAGGTCGAACCCGGCGACCTCGACACCGTGCGACCGCGCGAGCATCTGTCCCAGCCAAGCCGGCACGGGCGAACGATCGAGGTTCTCCGTAGGTCGCTCAGGTGCGGGACGGCGGCCGTTACGGCGCGGCGGCTGGGATCCCGGTGGGGGCGAACCATTTTGCGGATTCGCCCCGACCGGCGGCTGCCGGCCCGGCATATTCGGCGAACGTCCGCTCCAGGGGCTTCCTCCGGAACCGAGCCGAGTCGGACGGGCAGACTCCGCACGGGGTCCGGTATCGACTCGGTTCGGTCCGGTCGGCGCCGGGTTCCCCGGCACCGGGAGACCGGGCGCCGTGGGAGCCGATACCGAGCGGGATGGGTTGCCAGGACTCGGCGCATCCACAGGGCCGGTTCCGCGGGCCTGAGCCGGGGCCCGGGTAGCGGGGGCCCGGTCAGCGGAAGCCGACGGCCTGTCACTGCGGGGAGGCACCTGAGCGGCGGGGGAATTCGACACCCCGGTCGGCGCTGTCCCCGGTGGCGCGGCACCCATATCAGGCTCCGTCCGCGACGGGGTCGCCGATTCCGCCTTCACGCGGCGGTCCGGAGCCGTCTGGGGCTCGGTCACCGTCCGGGGCACGGAACGCTCGGTAACACGAGCCGACGCGAAACGCGTCTCGTCGCCGGGACCGGGCGTGTGCGTTATGCGCCGACCGGCGTCCCGATCGTCGATCGCGAATCGGTCAGCGGCACTGCGGATCGCCGCGGCGGTATCGCGCAAGCCGTCCGCCATCGCCTGCTGACCGGCCAGCAACTGATCGGCATTGGGGGTGAAGCCCTCCGCGAACGCGTCGCCCATATAGTCGTCACCCCAGCACCCGTGGGCGAGGTCCAGTGAATCGCGCAGGTCGGCACAGGCGCGGCCGACCTGCTCGCCGAGTTCGGCCAGCCGGGCAGACTGCCGCAGCAGTTGATTCGGATCCAGTTCGATTTCGCCGGCCATACCGCTACACCCCCGAATTCGCCCGACCGGCCCGGCGCCGCCGGAATCGTTCCTCGACCCGCGCCGCGAATACCGCCCACGGCACCGACGAGGTCGAACGCTCCACCACGGCATCCGGGGCGACATAGAACACCGCACGGTTCAAGGCGATGTCACCGTCCGGCGCCGGTGACCGCACAACCCACACTGTCCCGACCCGCTCGGCCCGCAGCGTCGACAGCGGATAGCCGGTCGTATCGTGGCCCTGCCGTCGAATGTGCTGCCACACCGAATCGATCGCGGTCTCCGCCGAGATCGCCGCGCCCGCGACCTCGGCGACGGCGCGTTCCTTTCCCGGCCCGGAACTTTCTGCCCCTCGACGAGCGTCCCGCGCATCCTCCGCCCCCGGTACTTCCGACTCGGTCCGGGGATTCCCATTTCCACCGGTAGCCTCCAGCCCCGCTACGGTGAACTGGAACAGGGCGCCGTCGAGATCGAACCGGTCCGCGGATCCGAAGGCCCGCTCGACAACGGCCCGGGTCACCGACTTGGCTTGCGCGGCGAGGACCAGCTCCTCGGCACCGGCAGTACCGGCCCCGGCGCCGACCACGCTGCCGATGATCCCCGCCACCGCCTCCACCGTCCACACCGCCGGAATCGCCGGTGCGCACTGCGGGACGGGGTCGGATTCTCCGCGATGCCAGCGCCCGTCATGCCACCAATGACAGAATGTCAGCAGCCCGGTCGCGGCCCGTGGATTGAGTACCGGGTCGGCCACCCATCTCGGTGCGCCGGCGAAGAGATTCGGCATGTCGGCGCCGGCATTGTAGACAGCATCGAGCATCGGCGCCTCCCACACACCACCCGAGAGCACTGCCCGATCGTGGGGAAGCAGAGTCAGTGTCGAACCGCTGCGCCCCGCTCCCTCGAACACACCGACCGACGGCCCCACCCGAGGCCCCAGCTCCAGCCGGGTCGCCACGAAGGCAGCGGACAACACCACCCACCGCGCCCACAGCACCCCGAGGTCGGGCAATTCGCCGTCCACCGTGGCCGCGCGCACACCGCCGCCGCGGTCCGTCTCCACGGCCGCCGCCGCTCGCTCCGGTGTGCGGGCCGGTCCGGCGCCGCGCCGAAGGTAGGCCGCCAGCCACACCGGCAGCCGCTGCCGCGGGTACTGTTCCAGATCGGCGAGATAGGCTTCCGGGGCGAACAGCTGCTCCCCGGGGAACGGTTCCGCACCGTCGTCACGGAAAGTCTCGACATCCTCCCCGTCCAGTCGCACCAGCAACCGCCACCACGGCCCGTCGCCGGATTCGGCCGAGACCACCCGGTGCCGCCGCACCGCATCCCACACCGTCTCCGGCACGGCACACCGCACCGGCCCCGCACTCGTATCGGCCAGCAGCACGGCAGACTGACACACGACGGTCATTGCAAACCACGCCTCGAGCCGCCGCCAGCCGGCCGGAGCGAAGGCCGGCAGTCCCCGCGCGATCTTGTCGACCACGCCCGCAATCTCCTCGCCGTGCCGGGACATCTCGCACCCCTTACCGACAGCTGGGCCACCACGACACCGGTGCCCATCCAGAGTTCCACAGCACCCACAAAGATCCCGCGCAACAGAAGTATTCGAACACCTGTCTCCGCAGTTACTCCATCGTCTGCACTGATACCTGGCAACATTTGGAGCCCGGTACGGAAAACCCTACTGAAACGGCCAGTGGCGAACAATCAGTCCATTGCCTCTTCTGAAAAGATTGTGCGCACTGCACATTCAGTGGACTGATTATGTCCATGCCGCACAAGTTTGCGGCGGGACCGTTTCGTGGTCGGTAAGTCCGCCCCCGGCGCGGCAATGGCATAGACGGTCGGCATCGAGCCCGAACACTACGGACGGAAACGACGCGGACAGCGGACCGGCGGCTTCGAAGCCGAGCTCAGCCTGCTAGCGACGCCCGAATTCGACGATTTCGTCGTGATCGCGGCCTCCGCGGAGCGGCGCATTCGATTCGCCGACGCGCCTCGGAGGTACTGATCCGCAGCAGATCACTCAATAGCTCCGCCGTGTCCCGATAGCCGGTGCCGGCAGCGAGACTACGGCGCTTGGCCTCGGCTACTGCAGCAACCATGGCGGCACCCAGTCGCCGCCGGTGACGCTCGGTTTCGACGAGAGTGCGCAGCAAGTCGACATCGGCCAGTTCCGGCCATCCCCGGGCCGGCGCATGCGACTTCGATCGGGGAGCTCCGGCCGAGAGCTGTGCGCGTGTCCGGCCCTGATCCCGCGTGCTTCGGCCGTATCGTCCGTTCTGACCAGGCTTTATTCCAGCTTTGACCAGCGGAGGTAGGCATGGCGGGCACTCACGAATCGGTGCAGTCGGATGCGGGCGGCGTCGTGACCGTCGACAACACCATTGGGTCCCGACCCCGGCCCGGGTGCCGGCGCCGATGCTGGCCGTCGCGGGTCAGCCTCCGGATGCTCCTGGGTGGGCGGTGGAGATGAAGTCGGACGGAAACGGACGGGTTCGCAGAATCCTGTAGCACCGAGCCGGTGAACATGACTGGCATTTGCGCCTTGGCTCGTGTTGCGCCATAGGTCCGGGTGGCGAGTCGGCGAGGGCACCTGAGGGTCTGCTCAGGCTCCGGTGAGGGTGTGGGAGGCCTACCATGAGGGGCTGGTCGACCGCGGTGATCCATTTCGGCCCCGTGTGACGGGACACTGGATTCCGGGTGTTTCAGTCCTGGAGACGGACCCGATATCCGCCCGGCGACGCGACGGAGCAGGGCGGAGCTCGGCAGACGGGGAGTGCACCCGGTGGCAGGCATCCGAGCTGGTGCGCTGCGCGTTCAACGAACTCCTCGGTGTGCAAGAACAGGTTTCTGATCGTCGTTTCGAGCCGATGACTGACGCCGTTACTAGATGTGCTCACCCACCGTCAATGCTGTTCCAATCGGTCTTGATCTGGCCGATTGCCGTGATTCTTCGAATCTCTTCTCTCGCTGGCCTTGGTGGCGGATGGCTGTCGCCGGTTCTGGTTCAGGCCGGAGGGATTCCAGCTGTGTTACCTTGTGCGGCAACATATGCGGGAGGGAGCGGTCATGGACCCGTTGACGGTCATTACCACCGCGTTGATCGCGGGAGCAGCCGCCGGGGGCACCGAAGCCGCGTCCATGGCGGTGCGGGACGCGTATACGGCATTGCGTGATCGTCTCAGTGGCGACGCCGATTCCGGAACCATCACGGTGCTCGAGGCGAACGAGGCAGCACCGGGTAGCAATATCGGTGAACTGGAAACCACGCTCGGTGAGCGTGCGGCGCGCGATCAGCAACTACAGGCAGCCGCGGAAACCTTGTTGGCGCGACTGCCTACCGAGCGGGTCGAGCACGCACGGAGCAAGATCGATCTGAGGCATGCCCGCGGTGTGCAGGTCGGTGACCACAACACCCAGCACAACACCTTCGGCTGAGACCGGGGCTCCGCTGTGCACGGCGACAGCATCGAGGACGAGGCCAGCGAGGGATCCGATCGCGGTCGGGTGGTGGATGCTCGCGCGGCGCGGGGTGTGCAGATCGGTGATCACAACACGCAGGTCATCTACAGCTATCACGGGACGTGGACCGATGGGGTGGCGCCGGCCCCTTTGATCGGCGTCGCGGGCGAGGTCGAGTCGCCGTATCGGGGGCTGGGCTGGTTCTCCGAGCGTGACGCGCCGTTTTTCTTCGGCCGCGACACCGCGATCGACGACCTCCTGCAACGGCTCTCACAACGGGTGCAACAGCCCGGCATTCTGCTGGTGTCCGGGGTGTCAGGTGCGGGAAAGTCGTCGCTGCTGCGGGCGGGAGTGCTGCCGCGCATCCGCGGGCAGGGGTTGCTGAATACGCCGGAGGCCTACTCTTGGCCGTGCCTGGTACTCACAGCGGGGCACGATCCACTCGACGAACTCGCGTTGTCCATAGCCCAGGTGGCGAGACTGGACGCCGCGACGACTCGCCGTGAACTCCGCAACGACCCGGCAGGGTTCGCGGTGATCGCCGCCCAGGCCGCACAGACCGTGCCGACGCCGCCCGGCGGTGGCCGATGTGGGTTGTTGCTGGTGGTGGATCAGTTCGAGCAGTTGTTCACCCAATGCCCGGACGAATCGCAACGCCGCGCGTTCATCACCGCGTTGCACGCAGCCGCGACCACTCGGCGCGCCGACACCGTGACGCTGGTGGTGCTGGTGGTGCGCGCGGATGTCGAGTTCCGCTGCGGCGACTACGAGCTATTGAGCGACGCGTTCCAGCACCACTACCTGGTGACCGCGATGACCGAGCGACAACTACGAATGGCCATCACCGAACCGGCCAAACAGGCCGGGTCACGCATCGACGACGACCTCGCCGAACAACTATTGCGAGAAACACGTGGCCACGCCGCTGATTCGGGGCCGGCGACTGTGTCGGCGGCCGGGGTACTGCCGCTGCTGTCGTATGCGCTGGATCGGACCTGGCGGCTACGGCGCGGCGATACGGTGACCGTCGCCGATTATGAACGCGCCGGTGGTCTCGGGGACGCGGTCGCCGAAAGCGCCCAGCGGGCCTACGGTTCGCTCACCGCACCCCAGCGACGCGCTGCGCGGCGTGTTTTCCTCCGGCTGGTCGTCAGCGGCCCGGACGGCGTGGACACCGCCGACCGTGTAGGTCTCGACGATTTGGCCTGGGATGGGGTGGACAGCGGCGACGTCGACGCGGTTCTGGTGGCGTTCACCGAAGAGCGCCTGCTCACGATCGGTGCACGGACCGTCGAGATCAGTCATGAAGTGCTGTTGACCACGTGGCCGTTGTTGCGCGATACCTGGCTGGCCGAAACGCGTGACCACCGGGCCGTGATCGCGCGGCTACGCATCGCCGCGGCAGAATGGGCAAGTAGCTGCCGCGACCCCGCGCACCTGTACTCCGGCAGCGTCCTGCACACCGCGACCTCCTCCGCTGCCCAAACGGCTGCTGATCCGGCACGCTACCCATCCCTCGGTGCCACCGAGATACAGTTCCTCGCTGCCAGTACTCGTGCCCAGCGCCGCCGCGTCCGCCGGCGGCGAGCCGTCACTGGGGTGTTGATGTTCCTGGTCGTCGCCTTGACCGCCGCGACACTCGTTGTGTTCCGCGCCAATCAGAACACCATCGAACAACGCGACAGAGCGGTCGCGCGTGAGCTGATCGCCGACAGTGAACGCCGCGCCACCTCGGATCCGTTCGGCTCTCGGATATCGGCACTGGCAGCATGGAGAATCGAGCCGACCGACGAAGCGCGCTATGCCCTGCTCGCCGCCCTCCACAACCCGGCCACGGCACGATTCACCACCCAAGGCGCGGTTCAGTCGGTGGCACTCAGTCCGGACGGCGCCACTCTTGCCGGCGGCAGCTTCGATGGCTCGGTTCAGTTGTGGGACGTGGCCGGTAACCGGCCGCTCGGCAACCCGCTGACCGGCCACAGTAGTTCGGTGAATTCGGTGGCGTTCAGTCCGGACGGAAGCACTCTCGCCGTCGGCAACGAGGACGGTTCGGTTCGGCTATGGGACGTGGCCGATCGCCAGTTGATAGGTGAGCCGCTCGCCGGTCACGCTGGGGCGGTGAGGTCGCTGGCCTTCAGTCCGGGCGGCACGATCCTCGCCGTCGGCAGTACCACCGACGATGGCTCGGTGCAACTGTGGGAGGTGGAAGGTCAGCGACCTATGGGAGCCCCACTCGTCGTCCAGGCCAGTTCCCCGGGAATGGTTTCGGTGTTGGCGCTCACGTTCAGCCCGGACGGTGAAACCCTGACCAGCAGCGGTAGCGACGGTTCGGTTCGGTTGTGGAATGTGGCCGGCCGCCGGCTCGTGGAAGACCTGCTCGCCGGTCGCGACCATTTCGCGGAGTCGGTAACGCTCAGCCCGGACGGCAAGACTTTGGCCAGCGGCAGCAGCACCGTCTACGACGAGAGCGCCCGCAGCACTAGCGGTGCGGTTCGGTTGTGGGATGTAGAAGGCAACCGGCCGCTGGACGCGCCGTTCCCCGGTGTCAGGTTCCCATACGATATGGGCTTGTCGGTCGTATTCAGTCCGGACGGAAAAATCCTGGCTGTCGGCAGCGGCGATGGTTCGATCTGGTTGTGGGATATGGAAGGCGACCGGCCGCTCGGCGAACCACTCGTCGGTCACAGCAATGCGGTGAACTCGATGGTGTTCAGCCGGGACGGCGAAACCTTGGCCACCGGTAGCGGCGACGGTTCGGTTCGGCTGTGGAGTCTGGCCGGACGCCGGCCGATGGACGCCCCGCTCACAGGTCACAACGAATCGGTGTTGTCACTGGCGCTCGGCCCCGACGGCGAAACCTTGGCCACCGGCAGCGACAACGGTTCGGTTCAGCTGTGGGATCAGTGGGAAATAGGAGGTGAACAGCGTAACGGCGACCCGCTCGTCGGCCACAATGATTCGGTGGTGGCGGTATCGTTCAGTCCAGACGGCAAGATCCTGGCCAGCGGAGGCTACGACGATTCGGTTCGGTTATGGGATATAGAAGGCAATCGGCCGCTGGACGCCCCGCCGATCGAGGTCTCTTTCTTGTCCGAGGTGGCGCTCGGCCCGGGCGGCAAGCTGCTAGGCCGCGTTTCATAAGCCGTGGCCGGATAACCACAGGTTGATTGCGGCGACGCGGACCGTGGCCAGGTAACGGACAGCGAGTTTGTCATAGCGGGTGGCGACTGCGCGGTGCTGTTTGAGGCGGCTGATCGTGCATTCCACGGCGTGCCGCAGTTTGTAGAGGTTCGGGTCGAACGCTGGCGGCCGGCCGCCAGCGTTTCCTTTGGCCACGCGATGCGCGGCCTGGTCCGCCTTGATCGGGATGGTTGCCTTGATCCCGCGTTGCCGCAGGTAAGCACGGTTGGCCGCCGAGGAATAGGCTTTGTCGGCCAGGACCCGATCCGGTCGCGACCGGGTGCCACCGACCCCGAGTCGCGGCACCCGTATTTCGCCGAGCACCGTCGTGAACTGCGGGCAATCGGCCCACTGACCAGGTGTGATCACCAGCGCCAACGGCCGCTGGCCCTGGTCGGCGGCCAGATGCAGCTTCGTGGTGAACCCACCCCGCGACCGTCCCAGACCGTGGTCAGCGGGTTCGTCGTCGAAACCACCCGCCGGCTCGACCTGACCGGCGAAGTCGCGGCGGGCACCCGCCGCATGCTGGTGCGCACGGGCGATCGTGGAGTCCACGCTCACCGTCCACTCGACCTCACCGCCCGCGTCGGCGTGGGCTTGCAGCGCGGTCAGTATCGATTCCCACGTGCCGTCACGCTGCCAGCGGCGGAACAACCCGTACACCGTCTGCCACGGCCCATACACCGTCGGAATATCACGCCACGGGCTGCCGGTCCGGATCCGCCACCGGATCCCGTCGATCAACCGGCGTTTCGACCACCGCGGGGGCCGACCCGGCTTCATACCAGCAGGTAGTAGCGGTTTCAGTTTCGCCCACTGGGCATCGGTCAGATCCGCACGGCAGGTTGCCGTTACGCTGTTCAAGAGGTCTCCGGTTGGTTTCCGGTTGTGCTTGGTCGTTCAACCAACTACCGGAGACCTCGCCACATCACCAACTTCTCAACCCGGACAACGGGTTCCATCCCACACCATCGGGCTTATGAAACGCGGCCTAG
>NZ_BDCU01000041.1 GCF_001618425.1 Nocardia fusca NBRC 14340 | reverse complement strand
AGGGAACACCGATGACTCTCGCATCCAGCGCCCCGACCGCCTCCCCCTCCGAAAACGCGCCTGCTCCGGCAACCGGGTTCCTACTGCTCGTAGGTGCCGCCGCCGGTCCGGTGTTCTTCGCTTCGGCGATCGCGCAGATGCTCACCCGTGCGGGCTTCGACATCACCCGGCACCCGATCAGCCAGCTCGCCACCGGGGATCTCGGCTGGATTCAGATCATCACCTTCATCGCCGCCGGGATGGGCGCGCTGGCCCTGGCCGCCGGCCTCCGCCGCACTCTCGCGGACGGACTCGGGCGGCGGGCGCTACCGATCCTGGTGGGAGTTTTCGGAATCGGACTCATCGCGGCCGGGGTGTTCACCATGGATCCGGAGAAGGGTTTCCCGGCCGGCACCCCGGAGGGGCCGGTCGCGCAGATGTCCTGGCACGGCATTGCGCACTCGGCCGCCGCCGCGGTGGCCTTCACCGCGCTCGCGATCGCGGCCCTGGTGCTGAGCGTGCGGTGTGCGCGCCGCCGGATCGTGCTGCCCGCCGTGGCGAGCGCCGCTGCCGGACTCGTTCTGCTGGTACCGATGTCGCCCGGCTATATGAGCATCCAGATCGCCATCAACGGTCTGATCGCCTTCACCTGGACCACCGTGCTGGCGCTGTCCCAGCGCTGCGCAGCCGGAGCGGGCCGCGACTCCTCCCGGTTACCGTGATGACAACCCGACCGCATCGGAAGGACGTACCGTGAAATACCTGCTGCTCGGCTACACCCCGGCCACCGCGTGGGACGCCGCGACCGCCGACACTCCCTCGGCGGAGGCGCTGGCGGCGTTCGCCACCTACCGGCAACTGGAACAGGAACTGACCACCGCCGGTGAACTGGTCACCAGCGAGGGCCTGGGCCATCCGGCCGTCAGCACCACGGTCCGCAAAACCGCGGACGGTGTGGTGGCCACCGACGGCCCGTTCGCCGAACTGAAAGAGGTCCTGGCCAGCTTCGCCGTGATCGATGTCGCCGACCACGAACGAGCCGTGGAGATCGCCGCCCGTATCGTCGAAGCACTCGGCGAGCCGATCGAGATCCGTCCGGTCATGGGCGAAGACTTCACCGCATGACCCCCGAGATCGAGGGCCTGCTGCGCGCGGAAGCGCCGCAGGTCCTCGGCGCCCTGGTCCGCCGCTTCGGACGCTTCGATATCGCCGAGGACGCCGTGCAGGAAGCGTTGCTGATCGCCGCGCGCGCGTGGCCGCTCGATGGGGTCCCCGACCGTCCGCGGAGCTGGCTCATTCGAATCGCCTACCGGCGCATGATCGATCTACTGCGCTCCGACCGGGCTCGCCGCCGCCGTGAACTGGAAGCCGGCGCCGCGGAACTGGCCATGACCGAAACCACGCGGCACGCGCAGATTATAGACCTCGACGACAGCCTCACCCTGCTCCTGCTGTGCTGCCATCCCGCGCTCGGCCACACCTCGCAGGTGGCACTGACCCTCCGAGCGGTCGGCGGCCTGACCACCGCCGAGATCGCGCACGCCTACGGCACGACCGAGGCCACCATGGGCACCCGGATCAGTCGCGCCAAACAACAACTCGCCAAGGCCGGCGCCCGCTTCACCCCACCCACCGACAGCGACCGCGACAGTCGGATGACCGCAGTCCTGCGCGTGCTCTACCTCATCTTCAACGAGGGCTACACCGCCACCGCCGGAGCCGATCTCACCCGGGTCGATCTCACCGGCGAGGCCATCCGTCTGACCCGAATGCTGCACGCCACCGACCCCGACGACGCGGAAGTGACCGGCCTGCTCGCACTCATGCTGCTCACCGAATCCCGCCGCGCGGCACGCACCGACGCCGGCGAACTGATACCCCTCGCGGAACAGGACGCCACTCGGTGGGACCGCGAACTGATCGATGAGGGAACCGCACTCATCGATGGTGTCTGGAACCGCGGTCCGGCCGGCCCATACCAACTCCAGGCCGCCATCGCCGCGGTGCACGCCGCCGCCGAACCGGGCCGGACCGACTGGCCGCAGATCGCGATGCTCTACCTGTGGCTCGAACGCCTCACTCCCACCCCGCCCGTCCGGCTCGCCCGCGTCGTGGCCGTCGCCCACGCCTACGGGCCCGCCCGCGGTCTCGCCCTGCTCGACGACCTCGATCGACACCACCACCTGGACCGCAATCCCCTCACCCGGCAACGCGAACACGCTGTACGCGCGCACCTCCTCCAGCAGACCGGCGACGGCACCACCGCGGCCGAGCTCTTCCGCCGCGCCGCCGACCTGACCGGCAACCAAGCCGAACAGCGCTACCTGCGCGACAAAGCCGACCGACTCGATCGGCGTCGGCGTCCACCGGCCGATTGAGCGATCTCGCGCCCGAACCCACGCCGCAGTGGCAGCCCGCCTTCGGGCCCTATCGCGTTGCCGTGAGTAGTCTCTCGACTGTGTGAACCACCTCGGTCGTCGCTGTGCCACCGGTTGTGCCTGGCCATGCGAGCCCGCCGGGTGGTGGAGGTCGGCACATCCCATGGTGTGTCGACGCTCTACCTGGCGCAGGCGGTGCGTCTGGTGACCGAAAGCGACGGCGGCGCGGGCACCGTGGTAGGCACCGAGATCGAACCCGCCAAAGCCGCGGTCGCCCGGGAACATTTCCGCCGCGCGGGTTTGCAGAGTGTGATCGATCTACGCGTGGGGGATATCCGCGCGCCGCTGGCCGATCTGGAAGCGCCACTCGATCTCGCGTTGATCGATATCTGGCCGGTGCTGGCGCGGCCGGCGCTCGAAATGATCGCACCGAGACTGCGGCCCGGCGGCGTTGTGCTGATCGACAACACCGAGGGGCATCGGGAGGACTACCGCGATGCGTTCGCCCTCATCGAGGACCCCGCCAACGGCCTGCTCGCCCAGACTCTGCCGTTCCGGGCGGGATTGGAGATGGTGGTCAAACGGTGAGCACACCCGGAAGCCTGCTCGAGGTCAGTTCAATCGCACCAGACCGGCGGCGGTGGTCCGAAAGCCGCAGGTGTCGTGGTAGAAGCTGCGGGTACCGGGTCGGCCTGCCCGGTCGGTGCCGAGCCGGTAACGTGTTCCATTCCCGTGCGTCAGAGCAGGATTCCGAAGGGGGACCGACTACAGATGGTGAGCTTCTTCGAATGGCAAGGCGATCGGCTCGTCGCGGAGAAGCTGGCGATCAGCCCGTGGGCGCCGGCGAACCTCAGTGGAACGGGAGTGTGTGGTCTGCTCGCCCGGGAGCTGGAGGGGTACTGCCCCGACGACTTCGTTCCGGCCCGGCTCACCGTGGATCTCTATCGGCCGGTGCTCAACGCGCCGTTCGATATGCGCACCACCGTGGTCCGCCGCGGCTCCCGGATCACCGTCGCCGACACCGCACTGGTACAGGATGGCCGAGACCGGGCCCGGGCCTGCGCCGTGTTCTTGACTCCCGGCGCCGAACCGCCGGGGCAGGTATGGAGTCCGGCCGAGAAGCTGCCTGTTCCCGCCGAGGGCTGTATGTCCCCGGAGGGCTCCCCGCCGCTGTTCAAAAGCGGTGACCGCGACTGGACCGCCGATTTCGGCGCGAATCAGAACGCCGACCGCAAGGTCACCTGGCAGAGCCTGCCGCCGCTGATCGCGGGCGAGCCGATCACCCCGTTCCAGCGCGCCGCGATCATGGGCGACGCCACCAACCACCTGTGTCACTGGGGAACCGAGGGCGCGGGTTACATCAACGCCGATGTGACGGTGAACCTTTCGCGGCTCCCGACCGGCTACGAACTCGGCCTGCGCGCCGACAACATCATCGCCTCGGCCGGGATCTCCATCGGCGCCGCCACCCTGTACGACCGCACCGGGGCCGTCGGCACCTGCGTGGTGACCACGCTGTCCAACGCCCGGCGTCAGGTCGACTTCTCGACCAACCCCCTCGTCTGAAGCAGTGGCCGGGACACCGGCCGGCAGCGTGTCGAGGACGCTCAGGAACGCGGATCCGGTAGGGGCAAGGTGCCGAATCGGTGGTCGGACCAGATTCGGCGTGAGCGCTCCTCGGGGTACGGCCGGGTCGTCGGTGCGGTGTCGTAGACGCGGGTGGTGCGGTCGGCCGGGTGGTAGCGGGGCCAGCCGGGGTTTCCGTGGGTGGCGAAGTCCAGCCAGTCGGTGCGCATCCGCCGGGAGACGGCGGTGACCTGGTCGGCGGCGTCCGGATGCGCGGACCGGTGGGCGCGGATGTCGTCGGGACCGAGTGTGCCGAACACGAGCAGGAAGTCGAGGCTGTGGGAGGCGCCCTGCTCGCGGTTGAAACTCCAGCACAGTTCATAGAGCCAGGCGGAGCCGCCCCCCGCCTGCTGCGCTTGGGCGAGATGCAGGGTGGGCATCCGGAACAGCGCGTCGGCGTGGACGAGTTCGTACAGCTCGGCGGGGGTGGCCTCGGGATACGCGCCGCGATAACGGCGGCTGCCGTCGGATCCGGGCGCGAGCCACCCAAGGGTGGTGTCCACCTCCTCGTCGGTCATCTCGGTGCCGAGCCGGGTGTTGAACAGCCGGTATTCGTCTCGGGTATGGCCCACGAGCAGGTCGATGTCTCGTGCGGCACCGGCGGCGAGCGCCGGCCATGGTGCCGCGGGCAGGATGTCACCATCGACGACAGGTGAGAACGGTGACGGCGTCAAGGCCATCGGCCCCCACGTTTCGCCGAACGCGGGCATCTTTTCCAAAATCGTGTTCTCGGCGTCGACCAGGATGCGCGGGTCGATGGCGGCCATTTCTTCGACGGTCGCTCGGGCACCGGCCTCGGCCGCGATCGCCGCGGTGATCGCGGCCGCGAGCTCCGGGGCGAAGAAGGTACCCGGCACGCTCTGCGGGATGGCGCGGCGGAACAGCCCCGCCGCGGCCGGCATGCCCAGCAGCGCGGCGATGCATCCCGCGCCGGCGGACTGACCGAAGACGGTGACGTTGCCCGGATTCCCCCCGAACGCGGCGATATTGTCCTGAACCCACCGCAGGGCGGCGATCTGGTCGAGGATTCCGCGGTTGGCCGGTGCTCCGATCATGTGGGCGAAACCCTCGACCCCGACGCGATAGTTCAGGCTGACCACCACCGCGCCTGACCTGGCCGGCGTCGTCCCGTCGGCGTGCGGGTTGGCCGAGGTGCCCTCCTGATAGCCGCCGCCATGGATCCACACCAGCACCGGCAGCCCGGCGGCACCGGGATCGGGAGTCCAGACATTGAGCGTCAGGCAGTCGGGGGCTCGATCACCGGACATCGACGTCGCGATACCGGCTTGGGGGACCGGGGGACCGTACTCCCAGGCGTTCTGGGTGCCGTCCCATGGACGCGCCCGGACGGGCGCCATGAAACGCAGCGCACCGAACGGCGGCTCGGCGTACGGGATGCCCCGGAAGACCGCGACGGCGTCTTCCCACCTTCCCCGGACTGTTCCGGCCGTAGTGCGAATTCGGGGGTCGCTGCTCATGGACGATGTCGCTTTCTCTCGGCTGCAGAGGGTTCACCGACCGCTGTGCGGGAGAGTGCGTGATCGGCGGACCCGGGAACGCTAAAGCGAACCGGGGTCCTCGAGCGAGCCATTTTGTCCGGCACGGCGCCCGGGCCGATCAGGCGGTCATATCGATGACCACCTTGCCGACGGCCCGGCCCGCGGCGACCCGTTCGAGGGCCCGGGCGGTATCCGCGAGCGGGAAGGTGGCGCCGATATGCGGTGCGACCCGGCCGTCGGCGAGCAGACCTGCCAGTTCCCGCTCGTTGCGGTCGAACTCGTCCGGGTCGATATCGCGGAACTGGAAGCCGACGATCTGCAGTCCTTTGACCAGTACCAGGTTCAGTGGTATGCGCGGAACCGTTCCAGAGGCGTAGCCGATGGTGACGAAGCGGCCGCCGCGGCCCAGCGCGCGCAGCGCCGGTTCGGACAGGTCACCGCCGACGGGATCCAGTACCGCGGCGGCGCCCTCGGGGACCGCCGCGCGCAGGGCCGCCCGCACATCGGACTCACGATGGTCGATCAGGTACTTCGCCCCGTAGGACTCCGCGGCGGAGAGCTTTTCGGGCGAAGACGCGATCGCCACCACCTCGACGCCGAGGGCGCCGGCCAGCTGTACCGCCGCCAATCCGACCCCGCCGCCGGCGCCGAGCACGACCGCGGTGTCACCCGGGCCCACCCGGGCCACCGACCGCAGCGCGTGGTACGCGGTGCGGTAGGCGACACCGAACGCGGCGGCGGTCCGGTCGTCCACGCCCGGCGGGATCGGCGCCAGATTCGTGGCCGGGGCGACGATCTCCTCGGCGAACGCCCCGTACAGGCCGGTTCCGGACACGCGGTCGCCGAGTGCGAATCCCGGGCAGTCCGAGCCGAGTTCGGTGATGTGGCCCGCGAACTCGCTGCCCGGGACGAAGGGCGGCGGCACGGTGATCTGGTATCGACCGGCGATCAGCAGAACATCGGGAAAGTTCGCCGCGGCCGCGCGCACCCGTATCCGCGCCTGCCCGGGACCCGGCCGGGGGAGCGGTCGCCGTTCGATCCGCAATACCTCCGGCGATCCGTACTCGGGGCAGACCACCGCCCGCACCACGGTCATCTGCCCTGCCACACCGGGGCGCGTTTCTCCATGAACGCCGTCGCGCCCTCCTTGGCGTCCTCGCTGGCGAAGACCACACCCTGCCAGTGCCGCAGCCGTTGCGCTGCCTTGTCGGGGTCGGTGACCGACAGGCGTACCAGTTCCTTGCAGGCGGCGACCCCCAGCGGTCCGTTCGCGGCGATCCGGTCCGCGAAATCGAGGGCTGTGTCGAGCACGTGGCCGGCCGGGACCACGGCATTGATCAGGCCGATCTCGTAGCCACGCGCGGCGCTGAAGAATTCGCCGGTGAGTGTCAATTGCAATGCGATCCCGAGCGGAACGCGCTCGGCGAGATAAGTTCCCCCACCACCGGGGAAGAGTCCGCGCTGCACCTCGGGCAGGCCGAATTTCGCGGTGTCCGCGGCGATGATGAGATCACAGCCGAGCAGCAGTTCCAATCCGCCGCCGACCGCGGTGCCGTTGGCAGCTCCGACCACGGGAACCGCGACGGCGCCGCGGGTGAGGCGCTGGAAGGCCCGGTTCTCCGGGGTGTCGCCGAACCCGACGTCCGCACCGCCGGAGAACGCGCGCAGGTCCATTCCCGAGCAGAATGCGCGGTCCCCGGCGGCGGTGAGGACCAGGGCCCGGGTGCCGGAATCCTGTTCGGCGGCCAGGACGGTGGCGCCGATACCGGCGATCAGGTTGCCGTTGAGCGCGTTGCGTGCCTGCGGGCGGTTCAGGGTGAGCACGGTGACCGGACCGCGGTGCTCCACCAGGAATTCTTCATCACTCATGCTGTGTCGATCGGTCATGACCGAGGCCCTCCATGG
Organism: Nocardia fusca NBRC 14340; assembly: GCF_001618425.1. Lineage (GTDB taxonomy): Bacteria > Actinomycetota > Actinomycetes > Mycobacteriales > Mycobacteriaceae > Nocardia > Nocardia fusca. The sequence continues at coordinate 182,165 of NZ_BDCU01000041.1, read as the reverse complement.
GTATGCTCCGCTGCCGCCTCCGGGCCCGACTCGTTCATGACGCGTACTCCGTTGTCTCGGTGAGTTCGGCGGCCGAGCGCATGAGTTCGGGCACGATCGGGCCGAAGGATTGCAGTTTCACATCGTCGCCCGCTCGCTGGAAGCCCTGTTCCAGTACGATCGCGAGCTTCCATTTGGCCAGGACCAGGTAGTAGTCGAGATCGTCGACCTGCCGGCCCGACACCTGCGCGTAATGTGCCACCACCTGGTCGCGGGAGGGCATCCCGCGCATATCCACGTAGCCCGATTCGGCGGCCTCGGGAGCCGAGGTGTCCTCCGGCCAGCTCTGTACCATCCACGCCAGATCCAGCTTCGGATCGCCGACGGTACCCATCTCCCAGTCGACGATGGCGGCCAGGCGGGCCGGTCCGCCCTCGCGATACATGACATTGGCGAACTGGTAATCGCCGTGCATCAGACCGGGTATGTAGTCCAGGGGGCGGTGCTCGCGTAGCCAGCGGGTGGCGGTGTCCATCCCCTCGAGGTCGCGGCCCTTGATCCGCTCGAAGAAGCCGGTCCACCGGGCGACCTGACGCTCGTGGAATCCGTCCGGCCGCCCCAGATCGTGCAGCCCCCGGGCCCGCCAATCCACCCTGGACAGCAGCGCGATGCCTTCGGCGAGCCGATAGGCCAGTCCGGCGCGGGCGGTGAGGTCGGTGTCGAAGGGGGCCGGCCAGACCCGGCGATGATCCATCGGTGACCAGCCGTCCACAAATCCCATCAGGTAGAACGTGCGGCCGAGTACCGAGGGGTCGGTGCAGACCGCCACGGCGTCGGTGTGCGGAACGTCGGTACCGGCCAGCGCCTCGATGATCCGCCACTCCCGCAGGATGCCGTTGTCGCGGTCGGCCGGCGCCCCGGCCGGTGGTATCCGCAGCACATTGCGGTGCTCGCCGCGGGTGATCTCGTAGATCTCGTTCTGCGTGCCGCCCGACAGGAATCGGGTCTCCAGCGGTTCGCCCTTGCCCGGTAGCCCGGCCTCGTCCATCCACTGCGCCAGCGGCGCGAAATCGATCATTGGTTGCCTACTTCGTTCTCCAGGTAGTCGGCGTATTTGGCGCGAGCCGCCGCGAGCCTGCGCGGTATCCATTCCGTGGGCCACTGATCGGCACTGGGCCGGTGGTCGCGCAGGACCTGTTTGGCGACGGTCATCTTGTGCACCTCGGTCGGGCCGTCGGCCAGGCCCATCACGCCGGCGCCGTGGATCATGGTGAAGAAGGGCAGCTCGTTGGTGGTGCCCAGCGCACCGTGCACCTGCATGGCCCGCCAGGCGATATCGTGCAGCACGGTCGGCATCACGACCTTCACCGTGGCGATATCCTTGCGGACTTTCTTGTAGTCGTTGTATTTGTCGATTTCCCAGGCCGTGTACAGCACCAGCAGCCGGAACTGTTTCAGCTGGGCGTAGGAATCGGCGATATAGCCTTGGACGAACTGTTTGTCGGCGAGCCGGCTGCCGGCGGTTTCCCGGCTCAGCGCGCGTTCGCACATCATGTCCAGGGCCTTCTGCGCGAGCCCGATGGTGCGCATGGCGTGATGGATACGGCCCCCGCCGAGCCGGGTCTGCGCGATCACGAACGCCTGCCCGGCCGCGCCGAGCAGGGCCTCGGCGGGTACGCGGACATCGTCGTAGTGGATCAGTGCGTGCGAGCCGTCGTTCAGTGGTTCGCCGGCCAGGCCGATATTGCGTTCGATGCGGATACCGGGGGTGTCGGTGGGGACCAGGAACATCGACATGCCCTGGTAGGGGCTCACCTCCGGGTCCGTCACCGCCATCACTATGAGGAAGGCGGCGGTGCGGGCGTTGGAGGAGAAGAACTTCCAGCCGCTGATCACCCAGTCGTCCCCGTCGCGTACGGCGCGGGTGCGGAACAGGGTGGGGTCGGCGCCGGCCTGCGGTTCGGTCATCGAATAGCAGGAGAAGAGTTCGCCGTCGAGCAGCGGTCGCAGGTACCGCTCCTTCTGGGCCGCGGTGCCGTAGTGCGCGATGATCTCGGCATTGCCGGTATCGGGCGCCTGGCAACCGAAGACGATGGGAGCCCAGGAACTGCGGCCCAGGATCTCGTTGAGCAGGGCCAGTTTCAGCTGACCGTAACCCTGTCCGCCCAGGTCCGGGCCGAGGTGGGTCGCCCACAGCCCCTGGTCGCGGACCCGCTTTTTGAGCGGGTCAACCGCCGCTCGCCGGGCGCCCTCCAGGGGCACGAACTGCTCGTGCGGCCAGAGGAGATCCAGTGGTTCGACCTCGTCGCGTACGAACGCATCGGCCCAGTCGAGCTTCGCCTGGAAGTCGGGTTCGGTCTCGAAATCCCATGCCATTTGCGCCTCCTCTCCTGCAGTGAGAATATACTTCTTGTGAACAAGAATGCAATTCTTCCGGAGTCGGATCTGGTCGGCCGGATCGCCCGGAAGGCGGTGGCCGAACGGGAGGCCGAATACGCCGGTGAGATCCGCCGGCTGCTGGATGCCGCGTTGGACCAGGTGCGGCGGTGTGGAGCCGGGGCGCGTCCCCGAGTGGCCGATATCGTCGCCGCCGCGGGGTTGTCCAACGATGCGTTCTACCGGCACTTCCCGTCCAAGGACGCGCTGATGGCGGCGGTACTCGCCGACGGTGCGGAACGGCTGGCGGAATATGTCGCGCACCGGATGTCCAAGGAGGAGGAGCCGCGGGCCCGGGTGCGCTGCTGGGTGGCGGCCATCCTGGCGCAGGCCGAACCGGCGCTCGCGGCCGATACGCGGGCCGTGCTGTGTCATACCGGCGCGTTGGGGGCGGATCTGGTGACCGGGCAGGCCGGCTCGGCGCCGCGTCGGCTCGCGGTACTGCTCCACGCGCCGTTCGCCGAACTCGGCGTGGCCGAACCGGAATTCGCGGCCGGGCTGGTCGCCTACGCGACCATCGGGAAGTTGTCGGAGTACCTGTGGTCGGATACCGAGCCCACCGCCGCGGAGGTCGCGCGGCTGGGGGACTTCTGTCTGGCTGCTGCCGCGGCGGCGACCCGGCCGTCCGGCTCGCCGCCATGAGGCCGGGTCGGCGCCGCGTGGAACGGATAGACCAAACCAGTAAACATTGCAATCCTTATGAGGATTGCCGTAGGGTACGCCCATGGACTTCACGATGGGTGCGACCGCCGCGAAGCTCCGCGGCGAGCTCCGCCGGTTGATCACCGACGAGGTCCCCGCCGACTATCTGGGCGCCTTCACCGACGATCCCGCCGACCTTGCCGTCGCGCAGCGTTTCTGCGCGACCCTGGCCGACCGCGGTCTGCTCTGCCTGGCCTGGCCCGAGGAATTCGGCGGCCGCGGGGCGTCGACCTGGGAGCAGACCGTGGTCCGCGAGGAGATGTGGGCACACCACGAACCGCGCGGTGGGCAGTACATGGGCGTCAACTGGGTCGGTCCGACCATCATGCGGCACGGCACCCCGGAACAGCAGCGCAAACACCTGCCCCCGATCGCGCGCGGCGAGGTCGTCTGGTGTCAGGGCTTCAGCGAACCCGAGGCGGGCTCGGACCTGGCCTCGCTGCGCACCACCGCCCGCCACGACGGCGACGGGTGGGCCATTTCCGGCCAGAAGATCTGGACCTCCTACGCCTCCATGGCCCAATGGTGCTTCCTACTCGCGCGCACCTCGAACGCCGGGCGCAAACAGCAGGGACTCACCGTTTTCCTGCTGCCGATGACCGATCCGGGCATCACGGTCCGGCCGATCGCCTCCATGCTGGGTCCGCACCATCTCAACGAAGTCTTCTTCGACGGTGTCCGGGCCACCGAAGCCGAGGCGCTCGGCGAGGTGGACCACGGCTGGTCGGTGGTACAGGAAGTGCTGGCGTTCGAACGCGTCGGCATCGCCCGCTACGCCCGCTGCGAGCGGCTGCTGCACGCCGCGCCCGAGGTGCTCGGCGAGAGCTGGGACGAGATCCCGGAAGCCCTGCGGGGGCGTTGGGCGCGCATGCTCACCCGGTGCCGCCGCGCGCGGCTGCTCGCCTACCAGGTGCTGTCGCTGCAGAGTTCGGGCACGGTGGCGCCGGGCGACGCCGCGGCCTACCGGATCGCGGTAACCCGTCTCGACCAGGAGAGCGCGGAGGTCCTGGTGGAACTCGCGGCGGCGGTGCGGGGCGATTCGGAGACGCGCCGTCGGTTCCGGCGGGCCGTCCACGACCACTGGCGCTATGCGAATGCCGCGACCGTCGCGTCCGGAAGTATCGAGGTGCAGCGCATTCTGCTCGCCCGCGAACTGCTGGCGGCTCCCGGGTCGGGGCGGGAGCGGGCGACGGAATCCGCGGCCGGCGCGGTGCGGGGCCGGCGGCGACAGCCCGGACGGGTCGGGTCGTGACCGAGGGGAACCCGCGGCGCCGGAGAGCCACCCGGCGCGGGCGGCGGAATCCGTGATGGGGGCGCACAACCGCAGGTGTTGTCGCGGTCGGCGGAGGAGGACAGTGTGAGTACGTCGAGCGGGCCGGCCGGCGCCGCCCACGAGGTGCGGATCGAACTCGCGCCCGAGGCCGCCGAGTTCGGTCGCGAAGTGGTGCGCGCGCTGGGCGCGGCGGGCGGGGACGAGTTGGTGCGGCGGGCCGAACAGGACCCGCGCGACCGGCAGCGGGTGGTCGAGCCCGTGCTCACCGGCCTCGGTGCCTGGGAACTGGCCCCGCGACGGGATCCCGTCGAATTGGAGGCGGCGGCCGCGCTGTGTCGTGGCGCCGGATACTGGGCGACTCCCTACCCGGTGGCCGAACGGCTGGCGCGGCCGGCGGGCCCGGACCACGACGGTCTGATCGTGGTCGCGGGTGCGGAGCCCGCGGGACCGGTGGCGGAGCTGGATCTGCGGTGGGCGACCGTGACGCCCGGCGGTGCACGAGGAACCGCGCGACCGGTGCCCGACGGTCCGGTCCGGGATTCGGCGTTCGTCGCCCCGCTCGACATCCGGCCACTCGAGGGCGACGGCAGCGCGGATCTCGCGCTCGCGCTGACCCTCCCGTGCTGGACGCTGCTGGGAATGCTGGACCGCGCCCTGGAACTCGCCCGCACCCATGTGTCGATCCGCGAACAGTTCGGGCGGCCGCTGGCCCAGTTCCAAGGAGTTCAGTTCCAGCTCACCGACGCCGAGGTCGAGCGGCGGGGAGTCGACCTGCTGGCCAGGTACGCGCTGTGGAGTATCCAGACCGGTCGCCCGGAAGCGGTCGACGACGCGCTGGCGTTGCGGCTGGCGGCGCTGGAAGCCGCCGATATCGTGTTCCGGACCGCGCACCAGTTGCACGGCGCGGTCGGCTTCTGCGACGAGACCACCCTGTCGTGGCTGTCCCGGTACAGCCTGCCGCTGCGCCGATTGCCGTTCGGCGCGGTGACCACCGAGCAACTGCTGACCGACCGGGTCGGCCGGCGCGGCCTGGCGGGTTTGTTCTCCGATCCGGCGGGAGTGTGAGGCACTGTGCGATACGACCTGCCCGATGTACTGACCGTTACCGCAGCGGGCCCGGTACGCATCGTCACCATCGATCGGCCGGCGGAACTCAACGCCGTGAACGCCGACCTGCACCGAGGGCTGGCACAGATCTGGCGGCAGCTTGCCGCCGACACCGAGGCCCGGGTGGTGATACTCACCGGTGCCGGTCGAGCGTTCAGCGCGGGGGGTGATCTCGACTGGATCACCTCGTTCGTGGACGATCCGGTGGCCCGGGACGAGAGCATCCGGGAGGGCGCGGAGATCATCGAGGAGTTGCTGCGCTTCCCGTTGCCGGTGATCGCCGCGGTGAACGGCCCGGCCGTCGGTCTGGGCGCGAGTATCGCGATTCTGTGCGATATCGTCCTGATCTCCGAACGCGCCCACCTGGCCGATCCGCATATCGCCGTGGGACTGGTGGCCGGTGACGGGGGCGCGGCGCTCTGGCCGCTGCTCACCCCGATTCTGCGTTCCCGCGAGTACCTGTACACCGGCGACCGGATCGACGCGCCCACCGCGGTGGAGCTGGGGCTGGCCAGCCGGACGGTACCGGCGGAGGAGCTGCCGGCCGCGGCCCGGGCGCTGGCCGAGCGGCTGGCCGGACTGCCGCAGCAGGCGCTCAGCAGCACCAAACGGGTGGTGAACATGTACCTTTCGCAGGCGTTGGCGGGTCCGCTGCAGGCCGGTTTCGCCGCCGAGGTGGTGACCATGCAGTCGGCCGAGCACCGGGCGCGGCTCGCGGCCCTGCGCGGGCGGGCCCGGCGATGACGCGGAGGTGACCGTGACCGGCAGAGATCTCACGGACTTCCGGGAGACCGTGCGGCAGTGGTGCCGGGCGAATATCCCCGCGCAGTGGCGGGCCACCCAGACCGGTGCCACCGACGCGGAGTTCGTGGCCTTCCAGCGGGATTGGTTCCAGCGGTTGCGGGCCGCCGGGTACGCGGTGCCGCACTGGCCCCGCGAATTCGGCGGGGGTATGCCGATTCCAGAGCAGATCGTGCTCTACCAGGAACTCGCGGCGCACGACGCGCCCCGACTGGTGCTGGCGTTCGTGGCGATCCACCATGCCGCGGCCACCCTGCTGGCCGGCGGTACCGCCGAACAGCGGCAGCGTCATCTGCCCGCGATCCTCGACGGGGAACTGTGGGTGCAGGGATTCTCGGAACCGGGCGCGGGCTCGGATCTGGCCGCGCTGCGCACCACCGCCCGTCGCGACGGCGACGACTATGTGGTGACCGGGCAGAAAGTGTGGGCCAGCGGCGCCCAGTACGCCGACTGGTGCCTGCTGCTGGCGCGTACCGACCCCGCCGCGCCCAAACGCCGGGGAATCTCGTACTTCCTGATGGATATGCGTACGCCCGGGATCGTGGTGCGGCCGATCCGCCAGGCCACCGGCGAATCGCATTTCTGTGAGATCTTCCTGGACGAGGTGCGGATACCGGCCGCGAATCTGATCGGCGCCGAGAACCGGGGCTGGCAGCTGGCCCAGCAGACGCTGGGCGCCGAACGCGGCCTGACCATGCTGGAACTCGCGGAGCGGCTCGGTAATGCCGGGTTCGGGTGGCTGGTGCGGGAATGTCGCACACCCGATGCCTTCGGGCGGCGCCCGGTCGACGACGGATATATCGCCGATCGGCTGGCCCGGCTCGAAATCGAGCTGACCGGGTTGCGTGCCCTGTGCCGGGACCTCGTCGAACGCCACGACGCGGGCAGCGTCGGCCCGGCCGACGCCTCCGTGGTCAAGCTGTACTACAGCGAACTTCTGCAGCGGATGACCGATTTCGGGGCGGAGATCTGTGGTCTGCCGGGGCAGACCGTGCTGCGCAAGCCCATGTCGGGCGGTTGGGAATCCGGTGCCTGGGTACTGGATTTCGTCGGCTCGTGGGAGTGGACGGTGCCGGGCGGCAGCAGCGAGATCCAGCGCACCATCATCGGGGAACGGGGTCTGGGCCTGCCCAGGGAACCGGCGGGAGCGTGATGAGCGGCGAATTCACCGAATTCCATGACGAACTGCGCACCGTGGCCCGGGAACTGCTCGGCAAGAGTGGCGCCGCGGGCCGGATCGACTGGCCGGTGCTCGTGCGGGCCGGCTGGCCGGGCCTGGAGGTGGCGGAGGAGCACGGGGGAGCCGGGGCCGGCCTCGTCGAGGTAGGCATTTTGCTGGAGGAAGTGGGCCGGGCGGTCGCGCGCACCGCGTATCCGAGTGTGGCCTCGGTGGGTATCGGCGCCCTGGCTCTGCTCGAGCCGAACGCCCACCGAGACGCGGTGCTGCGCGAAACCGTCGCCGGCACCGCGATACCCATCGCGGTACTGGGAGGAAATATGGTGCCGGCGGCCGGCGGCGAAACGGCTTGTGCCGGCACCGGAGGCATAGTACCCACCTTCCGCATCGTCCAAACCATCGAGGGATTCGAAGTCTCCGGAAGTGCGGATTTCGTGCCCGATGCCGCGGCGGCGACCACCCTGTTGATTCCCGCTCGAGCTCCCGACGGGGCCGTGTGGGTGGCCGTCGTCGCGCCCGGTGCGCCCGGTGTGCGCATCGAGGAGCGACCGGTGGTGGACGAAACGCGGTCGCTGGGACGGGTGGCGGCACAGGGCGTCGTCCTCGCGCCGGAGGCGGTCCGGCCCTTCCGCGCCGATATCGTGTGCGGACCGCGCGCACTCTACGACCGTGCCGCGCTTGCGGTGGCCTGCGACAGTCTGGGAGTGGGCGCGGCCATGCTGGACGCGACGGTCGAATACGTCCGCGTCCGAGAGCAATTCGGCCGGCCGATCGGCTCATTCCAGGCGGTCAAACACGCCTGCGCCGATATGCTCGTGGACCTCACCGTCGCGCGCCGGCTGGTATCGGACGCCCTGGCCGTCCCGATGGACGGTACCGCGCACGCCCGCCGGGCCGTGTCGGCGGCAAAGGCCTGTGCCGGTGAAGCCGGGGTCCGGATCGCCGGAAAGGCGGTGCAGTTGCACGGCGGTATCGGCTACACCTGGGAGAGCGGTATCCACCGCTATCTCAAACGTGCCACGCTCGACCGTGCGCTGTTCGGAACTCCCGCCGACCACCGCCGCGAATTCGCCGATCGCTATCGCGGGGAGCGGCCCGTGGGGGAGTGACCGGGGTCGAGGAGGCCGTCGACCAGCTATCCGGGCCCTCCGGCTACCGTGACTCCGCGGGGGCGAGCCGCTGGGCCGCCAGCCGGCGCAGATCGCTCGATTTGATCTTGGCGCTCCCGGTCAGCGCGAGATCCTCCTGGGTGAAGAACAGGATCTCGCGCGGCACCTTGTAGCTGGCCAGCCGGGCGCGCAGATGGTCCCGGATCGCGCCCGCGTCCAGGGTCCGGCCGGTATGGGGGACCACACAGGCGACCACCATCTCACCGAGCGTATCGTGCGGGACGCCGACCGTCCGGCCGATCTCGACTCCCGGAAACTGTCCCAGGGCCTCGTCGACCTCGAGCGGGGAGACATTCGCGCCACCGGTCTTGATGATGTCGGTGAGCCGGCCCTCCCAGTACAGGCGGCCCTGCTCGTCGAGGTAACCACTGTCTCCGGTGTGGAAGTAGCCGGCGTCGTCCAGCGTCTCGTCGAGCGGGGTTCCGAGGTAGCCCAGCATCAGAGTCGGGCCCTTGACGCAGATCTCACCGTGCTCGCCCCGGCGCAGCGCCGCGCCGGTGAGCGGGTCGGCGATCTTCACCGTCACCCCCGGCAGCGGTATCCCGCTGCTGCCGGCGATGGTCTCCTCCGGCGTGCAGGCCGGGAAACAGGTGGTGATGGTGAAGGTTTCGGTGTTGCCGTAGGCGTGCCCGGGTTCGGTCCAGTCGGTGTCGACGGTGGGGTGGGTGGCCAGCGGGAGGTCGCGATCCACGAACCGCAGACTGCTCAGATCCGCTGTCTCCCAACCGGGCGCGCCCTGGAGCTGGGCGTGCTGGTGCGGCCAGGCCACCGGGAAGTTCACCCGGTGCGTCCGGATGAGTTCGAGGGTCGCGGCGGCGTCGAACAGCGATTGCAGGATCAGGGTGCCGCCGGCGGCGAGCGTAGCGCCCAGTGCCTGGGCGAAATTGCCGGACCAGAAGAAACCGTTCGCGGTCCAGCAGCGCACCTCGTCGCCGGGGCCGAAACCGAACATCCGCCGGAAACGCCACATCTGCAGGGTGACACCGCGATGTGCGCTGCGGATACCCTTCGGCTTGCTGGTGGTGCCGGAGGAGAAGAAGAGGACCGCGGTATCGCTGGGTTGCACTGTTGCCGCGGTGGCCTCGATCAGGGCCGGGTCGGTCTCGGTGCCGCGGGCCACGAAGGCGTCCCAGCTCTCCACCGCTGCACCCGGTATCGGGTCGCCGACCACCGCGAGGTGGCGCAGGAAGGGGTACGCCGGGGAGGAGACCGCACCGGGGGCGGCAGTGGCGAGCCCCGGTTCGAGTTCGGTGAGAACGGCACCGAAATCCGTTTTGGCCACGCCGCGTTCGAACAGGAGCACCGAAACTCCGGAAACCCGGAGCAGATGATCCAGTTCGGGCGCCGTGGAGAAGGTGCTGAGCGCGACCGCCACCCCGCCGGCCAGCGAGGTGCCGAAGACGGCGGACAGCCATTCGGCACGGTTGGTCATGAGTACGCCCACCCGGCTGTCCTTGCCGACCCCGCACGCGCGCAGGGCCCGGGCCACCTCGCGGGCCCGTTCCCACAGGTCGGCATAGGTCCACGCAATACCGTCGGCAGGGGATATGAGCGCGGTTCGCGCCGCGTACTGTTCGGTGACCTCGCGCAGGAATCCGGGGAGCGTGAGCGTCCCGAGCCCCGGCTCCTCGGTCAGCGGCGGTCCCGCGACGATCGCCGTCGCCGGGTCGGGGGTGTGCTGGGGCCCGGTGCTCATCGCCGGTGGTCCTCTCTGACGGTGCTATCGCGCGCGGCGCGGGATCCGCTCTTACCGCGGCAGTTCGACTTCGGCGGTGCAGTCGACCAGGACACCGCCGTCCTGGTTGGTGAGTTTCAGCTTCACCCGGACCAGCGGTACGCCCCAGCCCGATTCCGGGTCCTTGTCGACGATCTCGCCCTCGAAGTAGGTGACATCGCCCTCGAACGCGGGCAGGCGGAAATCGGCTTTCGTATGCCGGACCAGCCCGTCGTTACCGGCCCAGTAGGCCAGGTAATCGGTGCACCACGCGCCCATGGTCGCCCCGTAGCCGTAGGCCCGGGCCATACCCACGTCACCGGCTTTCTCGGCGTCGATATGACCGCGCGAGGGCCCGACGTAGAGCCCGTCGCGCAGTCGCGGGTCGATCTTGGCGCCTTCTTCGTCGAAGCCGAAGCCCTCGGTCCAGCCCGGATCCTGGTACACCCAGGGATCCTCGATACCCGCGGGCGCGGTCCAGCGGAAGGTGCCCCAGATATTGAACAGGAAGGCACGGTACTCGGTGGTGAAGCTGGCGATACTGTGCGGGCCGATCACCCGCCGGGGCAGTGCGTCGCCGACCTTCACCTCGTCGAAATGCGGGGATACGCCGAGCCGGTTGGACATCAGCCATTCGGTGCGCAGCGCGTCCACCTCGGCCAGTTCGGCGGCCGTCCACTTCTTGATCGCACCGAGCTGGTTCTCGTACATACCGCGCTTGTTCGCCTCCTCGGCGAGATAGCGGATCGCGGTCGAACGCTCCTTGGCGACGAGGGCGCCGTGCTGGTTGCGGTGGACGGTGTCGCCGCGCGAGAACATGGTGGGCCCGGCGAATTTCGTCTGGACCACCTTGTAGTCGTGGAAACGGCGTTCCTGGAACAGCTGGTCACCGGGCCGCACCGGGCAGCCGTAGAACCACCATTCCTCGCCGCCGAAGATGAGGTGGCTGTCGGGGATGCGGCCCACGCAGGCCGGTGCGGCGCCGTGCCCGTAGTCCAGCGCCACCGCGATCGACTGCGGCGCGACCAGCCCGCCGTACCGGGACGCCCGGGCGAACTCCTGATCCCAGTGCAGTGGGTTCGGATAGTCCATCGCCATCACCCAGCGGCGGATATCGGAGGTACTGCACGGATCCCACAGCTGGCCGCCGCCGATCGGTTTGCCGACCCGGTGGTCGACATCGCCGAGGTCGAGTTCGACGGTGGTGTCCGGTTTCTTGCTCACGAGAACTCCTGCTCAGCGGTTCACATCGACGACTATCCGGCCGCGGACGGTGCCCGCGATGAGATCGTTCGCCGCCGCGACGGTCTCACCCAGGGTGATCTCGCGGGCGATCGAATCGAGCACGGCCGGATCCAGATCCCGGGCGAGCCGGGCCCAGGCGTCGAGCCGTTTCGGCAGCGGCGCCAGCACACTGTCCACACCCAGCAGCGAGACGCCGCGCAGGATGAACGGGGCCACCGAAGCCGGGAAATCCATACCCTGGGCCAGGCCGCAGGCCGCCACCGCGCCGCCGTAGCGGGTCTGTGCGCAGGCATTGGCCAGGGTATGGCTGCCGGCGGTGTCCACGACACCGGCCCAGCGTTCCTTCTGTAGCGGTTTGCCCTTGCCGGCGAATTCGGCGCGGTCCACGACCGTGGTGGCGCCGAGTTGTTTCAGATAGGCGTGTTCGCCGGACTTGCCGGTCGCGGCGGCCACCGCGAAGCCGGCCTTGGTGAGCAGTGCGATGGCCACACTGCCCACGCCGCCGGTCGCGCCGGTCACCAGTACTTCGCCGCTGTCGGGGGTGAGTCCGTGGGCCAGCAGGGCATCGACGCAGAGGGCGGCGGTGTAACCGGCTGTGCCGATGGCCATGGCCTGCCGTTCGGTGAACTCGGCGGGCAGCGGGATCAGCCAGTCGCCGTCGAGCCGGGCCCGCTGCGCGAGGCCGCCCCAGTGGGTTTCGCCGACACCCCAGCCATTGAGGACCACCTTGTCGCCGGGAGACCAGCGGGCGTGGCTGCTGGCGGTGACGGTGCCCGCCAGATCGATGCCCGGAATCATCGGGAATTTGCGCACCACGGGGGAGGCGCCGGTGATCGCGAGTGCGTCTTTGTAGTTGAGCGTGGACCAGGCCACCTCGATCTCGACGTCACCCTCGGGCAACCGGGCCTCGTCCACGCTGGTGAGTTCGGCTGTCGTGCCGGATTCACCCTTGTCGATGAGAACTGCGGAGAACATCGGTGATGTGTTCCTTTCTCGATTCGTTCGGCTGCCGTTCAGCTTGTCGAACGACCGTGCCGAGGGACAGGGCGCCGAGCCGGGATCGCGGGAGAATTTGATTCTCTAAAACAAGAATTATATTTCCAGCAGTGGGGATCGGTGTCAACACCCCGGGGTCAGCGTGCGGTCCACCCGCCGTCGACGACGATGGTCTGCCCGGTCACGTACCGGCCGGAATCCCCGGCCAGCCAGACGATCGCGCCCACGATGTCGGCGGCGGTGCCCTCGGTGGGCAGCGGGATATTGCGGCGCAGATAGCCGGCGCCGCGATCGCTGTCGTAGAGGCTGTCGGTGATCTCGCTGCGGAAGAAGCCCGGCGCGACAGTGTTCACGCGGATCGAATGCCGGGCCCACTGCACGGCGAGTTCGGTGGTGAGCCCGGACAATCCGGCCTTGCTCGCGGCATAGGAGGCCTGCGGGATGCCGGGGATGCCCACCCGTCCGCTGATCGAGGAAACGTTCACGATCGAACCCCGGCCGAGTGCGCGCATGGCGGGGAAAACCTGCTGGGCGAGCAGCAGTGGAGCCAGCAGATTCAGCTCCAGGGTGCGCCGGATATCGGTCAGCGACTCCGCTTCCGCGCCCCCGGTGCCGAAGCGGTTACCGGCTGCGTTGACCAGGATCTCCGGCGGGCCCAGCGCGTCGGTGACCGCCGGGACGATCTCGGTGATCCGCTCGGGATCGCCCAGATCGCACCCCACGGCCAGGCCGTCGATCTCATTCGCCAGGGACTCCAGCCGGTCCCGGCGTCGCGCCACCACCGCGACCCGTGCGCCCAGTCCGGCCAGGGCCCGGCTCGCCGCCGCCCCCAAACCGGATGATCCGCCGGTCACGACGGCCACCCTGCCGTCGAGTTCGAAGGGGCGCACGGCCGCGGCGCGGTCGCCGCTCACACCGGATCCCGCCGCGCGAGCAGACCGGCGAGTTCGGTGCGCACCACCTTGCCCATGGCGTTGAGGGGTAGCGCGTCGACCGCGGCCCAGACCTCGGGAACCTTGTACCCGGCGAGCTCGCTTCGGCAGAATTCGGCGAGTTCCGCGAAATCCACGGGCCGTCCGTTTGTTTCGATCACGGCGGCCACCTGCTGGCCGAGCCGGTCGTGCGGCACTCCGCACACCACCGTCCGACCGACGGCCGGATGGGCTGCCAGTACCCGCTCCACCTCGAGCGGGTAGATATTCGCGCCACCGCGGAGGATGACCATCTTCTTGCGGTCGAGCACCGTGAGCCAGCCGTCCGCGTCGACGGCCCCGATATCCCCGGTCGCGATCGGCCCGTCCGGTGCGGGCTGTACTTCCCCGCCCGACCAGTACCCGAGCATCGGCCGCCACAGTCCGGCCCACGGCCCGTCCGTACGGCCCGTCAATCGCAACTCGCCGAGTTCGCCGGGAGGAAGCCGATTTCCGTCGTCGTCGTAGGCGGCGACATCGTAGTGGGGCAGTACCCGGCCGCTGGCCCGCGGACGCCACTGTGCGCCGGGCGGATCGATGGCGACCACGGTCGGCGCCTCGGTGAGGCCGTAGGTCACCCGTGGTACCGGGCCGTGGGCCTGCGCGAAGGCTGCCCGGAGGGTATCCGGGGTGTCGCTGCCGCCGCTCCACACCTCCTGGAGTGAACCCAGTTCGAGTTCCGCACGGGCGGCCAGATCGTAGAGCTGGGCCGGGGCGCCGTTCCAGACCGTCACTTTCCGGGTGGCGATCCATTCCGCGACCCCCGCGACATCGCGGCGGTCCATGATCACCGCGCACCCTCCGGCCTGGGCGGTGAGCAGGGTGGACAGCACCATGAGGTTGAGGATGGTCAGCGGAAAGCTGTCTCCTTTGCGTAATTCTGGGCCCCACCCGCGGGTGGCGACCAGTACGGCCCCGGGCAGCAGCAGATTGCGCTGACTGTGTACGACCGCTTTCGGACGCCCCGATGTGCCGCTCGTGAACGCGATCGCGGCCGGTGCGTCCGGATCGTGCGTGATCTCGGGTGCCGCCGGGGCCCGCAGCGCGGCGGCCCAGCGTGCCGGATCGACCCGCGTGGGGGTATCGAGCGTGCAGCGGGGGCCCGCCAGTACTACGCGGGGCTCGATCAGATCGTGCAGATACCGCTGTTCGGCCGGGGCGAGCGCTTCGCCGATACCCGCCCAGATCGCCCCGATCCGCTGCGCGCCGTGGAAGGCGGCCACGATCGGCAGATCGTTGGGCAGGCAGGCGGCGACGCGGTCACCGGGGCGGACGCCGAGCGACCACAGTGCGCCGGCGGCCGCGTGGGCTTGTTCGTCGAGCTCACCGTAGGTCCAGGAACCCGATGCCGCCTCGACGGCGACCGCTTCGGGGTTCGCCGCGAGGGCGGGTTCGAGTACCTCGGCGACGGACGCCGGAATCACGGGCACGCCGGCGCCGCTGCCGGGCCCGGCGTTCTCGCCATTGAAACTGGGCACCCATACTTGATATCACTATCCTTACAAAGATTCATCAGATAGCCGCCGATTCGTTCGGCCGGCCCGGTGAAGGTAGGGCGTATGCAGCACACAGGGCCGCTGGCCGGGGTGCGGGTGATCGATCTGACGGCGATGGTGATGGGTCCCTACTGCACCCAGATCATGGCCGATATGGGCGCGGATGTGATCAAGGTGGAGCCGCCGGCCGGGGACAACACTCGCCATATCTCGGTGGGCCCGGAACCGGGAATGGCCGGGGTGTTCGTCAACGTCAACCGCGGGAAACGCAGTGTGGTGCTCGATCTGCGCGAGCCGGCGGGCAAAACCGCGCTGCGCGAACTGATCAGCGGCGCCGATGTGTTCATCCACTCCATGCGCGGTAAGGCCGTGGCCGCGCTCGGGTTCGATTACCAGCAGGTCGCCGCGATCAATCCGGCGATCGTCTACACCAACTGCTACGGCTACGGCCGGCGCGGCCCCGACGCCGATCGCACCGCCTACGACGACACGATCCAGGCCGAATGCGGACTCCCGCACGTACAGGAACTCCTCACCGGCACACCGGGGTACGTGGGCACCATCATGGCCGACAAGATCGCCGGAATGACCGCCCTCTACGCCACCACGATGGCCCTGTTCCATCGCGAGCGGACCGGGGAGGGACAGGAGGTGGAAGTCGCGATGTTCGAAACCATGGCCGCCTTCATGCTGGTCGAGCACGCCAACGGCAAACTTTTCGACCCACCGCTCGGCAGTGCTGCATACCCGCGCGTGGTCACCCCCGAACGCACCCCCTATCGCACCGCGGACGGCTACCTCTCCGCGCTCGTCTACAACGACAAACAGTGGATCGCGTTCGTCGACGCGGTTCGCCCGGCATGGAACGGCCCGGAATTCGCGACGCTGGCCCAACGCGCCCGCTGCATCGACACGGTCTACGCCCACCTGCGCGAAACCTTCCGCACCCGCACCACCGCGGAGTGGCTGGAACTGCTGAACTCCCTGGACATCCCGGCGGCGCCAGTGCAGACACTCGACGATCTGTTCGACAACCCGCACCTGAACGCGGCCGGCTTCTTCGAAACCGTCGACAGCCCCGACGGCCCGATGCGTTTCCCCGGCCCACCGACCTGGTTCTCCCGCACCCCCGGCCGGGTGGCCGGACCCGCGCCCCGGCTCGGCGCGCACACCCGCGAAGTGCTGGCAGAGGCAGCTCCGCCGCGCGAACCGGAACCTGGTCCGGCGGATCGCAATGGCGGGGGTTCGGCATGACCGGCGCTGAGATCGAGTTGGCCGAGTGGCTGCGTCCCGGAGATCGGATCGTCATCGGTCAAGCCTGCGGCGAACCGACCACGCTCATCGAGGCGCTCATCGAACAGGGGCCCGGGATCGGGAAACTGTCCGCCTTCACCGCCACCAGCTTCTCCGGACAGTTCGCGCCCGGCGTCAGCCGGTCTTTCACCCTGTCGAGTATGGGCGCCATCGGCGCGCTGCGCAGTCTGACCAGAAGCCATGAACTCGATATCGTGCCCTGCCATATCGGCCGGGTGGCGTCGATGATCGAAACCGGGGAACTCGGCTGCGATGTGGCGTTGGTCCAGGTCAGTCCGGCCGACGGTGCGGGCCGGCACAGTTTCGGGCTGATCAGCGACTACGTCCGGGCCGCGGTCTCGCGCGCCCGCGTGGTGATCGCCGAGATCAACGATCAGGTGCCCTACACATTCGGCGAATCGCTGGCCGCCTCCGAGATCGACTGCGCCATCGCGGTATCGCGCTCACCGGTACAGGTGCCCTCGGCGGCGATCGCGGCCGTGGACGAGGCCATCGCCGGGCACATCACGGACTTCATCGGCGACGGCGCGGTCTTGCAAACCGGAGTCGGCGCCGTTCCCGACGCGGTGTTGCGATCGCTGGGCGACCGCCGCGACCTCGGTGTCCATTCGGGGATGATGGGCGACGGGCTGGTCGACCTCGTGGAAGCGGGGGTGATCACCAACGCGCGGAAGCGGATCGACCGGGGCGTATCTATCACCGGTGCGCTCATCGGCACCCGGCGGCTCTACGATTTCGCGCACCGCAATCCGGCCGTGCACATGTGTGCGACGTCCTACACCCACGACGCCGCCATACTCGCACAGGTCGAGAACCTGGTGACGCTCAACTCGGCGCTCGAGGTCGACCTGACCGGTCAGGTGAACGCCGAACAATCCGGCGAGAGCTACATCGGCGGCACCGGCGGCCAAGTGGATTTCGTCCGCGCCGGCCTGCGCTCACCCGGCGGCCGCTCGATCATCGCGCTACCCGCTACTGCGAAGAACGGCACCGTCAGCCGGATCGCCGCGGCGCTGTCCGGTCCGGTCACCACTGCGCGCAGCGAGGTCGACATCGTGGTCACCGAATACGGCGCCGCCGAACTGGCCGGGCGCACCCTCACCGAACGTGCCCGGCGCCTGATCGGTATCGCCCACCCCGATTTCCGGGACGACCTGGCGCGCACCGCGCATCGTATCGAGCAGCGAGGTTTTTAGATGGAAGACGCCGTACTCTTCGACGCCCGCGACGACGGGATCGCGGTCATCACCCTCAACCGTCCGCAGACCCGCAACTGCCTGTCCGCAGAGGTCCGGGCGGGGCTCTTCGCCGCCTGGGACCGGTTCGAGCGGGATCCGGCGCTGCGGATCGCGATACTCACCGGCGCCGGTGCGAAGGCGTTCTGCGCGGGCGGTGACCTCCGGGAAATGGTGGAAACCGGTATGGCCGAACCGCCCCGGGATATGTTCCCCGTTCCGTACGACACGATCGAACTGTCCAAACCCACCATCGCCGCGGTCAACGGTGCCGCGTTCGCGGGCGGCTGGATGATCGCCCAGGCCTGCGATCTGTGTGTCGCGAGTACCACCGCCAGGTTCGCGGTGACCGAGGTGAAGGTGGGGCGCAGTTCGCCGTGGGCCGCGCCGCTGATCCATATGATCCCGCAGCGCATCATGATGGAGATCCTGCTCACCGGGACCCCGATCACCGCGGCACGGGCCTACGAAATCGGTTTGGTGAACCGGCTGGCCGAGCCCGCCGACCTGCTGGACACCGCGCTCGACCTGGCCGCAACCGTACTGGCGGGTGCCCCGCTGTCGGTGCGAGCGGCCCGCGAAACCGTCATGGTGGCAACTGAAATGGGTCGTTCGGCCGCCCTGCAATCGGCACGGCACGCGTGTGCCCGTGCCTACCGCAGCGCCGACGCCCAGGAGGGTCCGGCCGCGTTCGCGGAGAAGCGGGCGCCGCGCTGGACGGGGAGTGAACCGGTGCGCTTGCGCGCCGAGTGATCGGTGACAGTGAGAATGCTCGTGTACGGAGACGGGTCGACCACCACCCTTCTCCAGCAGATCGCGGGATCGACGCTCGTGGGCGATGTGCTGCCGTCGTTCGACGTCGACGCGGGCGCCCACCCCTTTCTCGCCGAGGTCTTTACCGTGCCGGCCGGTCACCTGCGCATTCGGCACACGAGGCTGCGGGACGGTTCGGGTGCGGTGGTCGGCGAGAACCTGATCGCCTACCGCACAGCGGATTCCGACACCCTGGTTTCACCGTGGGATCCGGTGGGTCGGACCGTGGACCTGGTGGGTCAGGAAGAGACCTCGGATGCCCCGCGCAACACACTCGCACCGAGAAGACGGCACGCCTGCAGGGCCAGTGCGATATCGAGTTTGTCGTGCGGACCCGCACTGGTGCGGGTCGTCTCGACAGCCTTGGTGATGCGGTACTTGACCGTATTGCGGTGCAGTGTGAGGGCTTGGGCCGTCTGCACATGACTCTCGCCGGTCGCGTAGTAGGTGCTCATCGTATGGCGCAGGGTGGCGGCCTGGTCGCTGTCCTCGGCGAGATCCCCGAGCACCTCGCGCACCCACACCCGGATCGCCTCCAGATCCTTGGCCAGTAGAGAGACCACCGCGACGCCGGGGTCGCCGAAACTGATCCCGGGATACGAGTTCAGTGCGCCGGGCACCGTCGCGATGAAGTAGGCGGCTCGGGCCTGCTGATGCGAGCGGCGGAATCCGCCCGGTCCGTGGCCCGGTAACCCGGCGGCCAGCCGAATGCCCTCGGAGAGTCCGGTTCCCGCACGCAGTTCGGTTGTATCGGTGACCGCGGAACGCCTGCCGAACGGCAGCCAGGCCCACACTGTCCGGCGGTCGATGGCCGTGACGATTGGCGGGCCGTCGGTATTCAGGGACAGGCCGATCGCGCGCACCTGGCTGTCCAGCAGGTTCAGTGTGCTGGTCTGTTCCGGCCCCTCCCGCCACAGGATGAGCGCCAGATGTGCCTGGTTCAGCCGATACCCGGTCTCGTGCTCGAATGCGGCGGTATCGGGCCTATCGCCCGAGAGCGCCTTGTGCACGATGGACGAACGTACACTGCCACGGGCGTTCATCCACCGCGTGCGCTCGGCCTCGTAGGCGTCGAAGACGTATCGTGTGATCCAATCGATGTAGCTGTAGATGATCTCGGTCAGCCGTTTGACCGCGGTCAGGGCCAGCGATGCGGGTAGTTCGCGGCGGTCGAGTTCGGTGTAACAGATACGGAGCATTTCGTGCTGCCCCATGTGGTATGCCCGGACCAGCGAGTTGGCGGGCACATCGCGCTGGGCCAGTCGCAGGGCGTACTCGACGGCGGCTGTGGTGGGTTGCAGATGATCGACGGGAATATCGTTGAGCAGGACGTCGATCACGGTGGCGACATTGCCGCGCACACTGGATTCGAGCATTTCGGCCAGCCCGGGGTCGTCGTCGAGATGGTCGATCTCGTGCGCCATCAGAGCGCTCATGCCCGCGCTGATCTCGTGTTCGCGTGATTTCAGCGTGCGCGCGACCTGGGCTATGACGCCGACGACCTCGGCATCGGCCGTCGGTATCCGTGTCGGTCTGCATTGTTCTGCTGGTATGCGCGAGAGGGTCATCGGTAGGTGTTCTTCCTGGTCGACGAGCGATGTGAGGTCCGCAAGTACTTCAGTGCCGACTCCGCGGCATGCCGGCCACACATACCGTGCGCGCCCGCGCCCGGTGGGGTGGCGGCGGAACACAGGAAGACGCCGGGTACCCCGAGCGCATAGGGGTCCGGGGACAGCCGCGGCCGGAAGAGCAACTGCCTGGCGGTATTGGCGCCGCCGACGATATCCCCGCCGATATTGTTGGGGTTGCGCTCGGCCAGGTGCGCGGGCGTAGTCGAGACCGTGTGCACGATCTGTTCCCGGAAGCCGGGGGCGAACCGCTCGATCTGCGCGATTACTGCCCCGGTCGCGTCACCAGTGTAGCCGTGCGGTACATGGGCGTAGGCGTAGAGCGGGTGAATATCGCCCACCGAACGGGTCGGGTCGGCGACGAACTGCTGGCCGACCAGCACGAACGGTTTCTCGGGTAGCTGCCCCGCGACGACCCGGCGTTCCGCGGCGGCGATCTCGGTGAACGATCCGCCCACATGCACTGTGCCGGCCCGGCGGCAGGCCGGATCGCGCCACGGTACGGGACCGTCGATGGCGAAATCGACTTTGAATGCGGCCGGACCATGCCGGTAGGCGCCCAGAGCACGGGCGATCCGTCCCGGAATCCGTTCGCCGAACAGGTCGAGCACTCCGCGCGGGGGCAGGTCGAGGAGCACGATATCAGCCGGCGGCAGGTCGGCCACGGAGCGGACCCGCATCCCCGTCTCGACCTTTCCGCCGTTGTCGAGCAGCACCCGTTCCAGAGCCGTGGCGATGGCCTGGGAGCCACCCTCGGCCACCGGCCAGCCGTGCCGGTGCCCGGTTGCGGCGATCATCAGACCGACCGCGCTGCTCGCGGGAAGGTCCAGCCGGGAGAACGCGTGCGCGGCGATACCGCCGAACAACGCCCTGGCGCGTGGGGTACGGAACCAACGCGCGAGAGCGGCGGCCGGTAATACTGCCTTCATCCCGAACTTCGCCAGTGGCAGCGGATGACGAGGCAGATGCACGATCGGCCGAAGCAGTTCCGATGATATCTGCTCGAAATCGGCGACCGGACCCGCGAACAGGCCGCGCCACCGCGTCTCGTCGCCACCGAGGCCCGCCGCGGTGGCGGCGAGCGAACGGTACAGCAGTGCGGCAGGGCCGTGATCGAGTGGGTGCGCGCAATCGATTTCCGGCCACCGCCAGCGCAAACCATAGCGGTCCAGGCCGAGACGGCTGAGGAACGGTGAGCCTGCGCCCATCGGGTGGATGGCCGCGCAGTGATCGTGCACCAGCCCGGGGACGGTGAGGTCGGTACTGGACCGCAGACCGCCGCCGACCCGGTCGGCGGCTTCGAGCAGTTGAACCTCGATACCCTGTGCGGCCAGATGAACGGCGGCGGCGAGCCCGTTGGGCCCGCCGCCGACCACGACCGCAGTCGTCACGACGATGCCTCGGCCGTGGGTAGGGGTGCGGGCATCGACGGCTCCTGGGGTTCGGCCTGCTCGGCCGGAGTCCGGGGCAGGGTGGTTTCGTGGGACCACTCCACGGCGAACGGGATGGGGCCGTTGGGCAACCATGGTTGTTCGGCGACAGCGTCGGCGACGAGGTAGGTGCCGGTTTCGATGACACCCAGCGCGGCATCTATCACTTTATAACGTTGCGTCTTCTTGTGGATGGGCTGCGATTCGATCCATGCGACGAGGAACTCGCCGGGAGCGAAATTGCACCGGCGCTGTACGGCGCTGATGAGTCGCTCGTCGTGCAGATGGCCGTCCCCGAAATTGAACGCCACCAGACTGTTGCAGCTGAACTCGGCTTCGCGCAGCGCGTACCGGTCGATATCGGGTCCGAGGTGCCGGATCATCAGCGATAGCAGCGCACGCCCCTGGGAGTGCAGTGCCCGGAACCCCAGCGGCTGGTGCATGACCACATCGGCGACCTCGGGCGGATAGCTGTCGAGCAGTTGGGTGCGGGTGATCGGCGCGGGACGCGGAATGTGTTTGTCCAGCTCGGCCTCCGCACCCGGTGCGAATGCCCAGGTGGCTGCCGCCCAGTTGCCCGCGTACTGGCGCATCGACGGCAGGAAGGAGACGAGGTCGGGCCGCAGGTTCCCCAGAATCGGGAAGAATATGAGCCCAGCCGCGATGAGTAACGGCAACCACGGCGCCGACATGTCGGTGATACCGAAACCGTCCTGGTTCGGGAAGCCGATGAACAGGACGACCGCCGCCCAGCCGAACAGTATGTTCCATTCCAACGGGACTGCGAGCGGGAATGTGGACAGGATGAACAGGTGGAAGGCCACCATGGCCGCGACGCCGAGCAGGGTGATCATCGGGTGACGGGAGAACAGCAGGATCAGCGGGACAACGATCTCCACGAAGGTACCCAGCACATGCGCGACCGTGCCCGCGACTACGGACGGACGCAGATCGTCGGGGAAGTTTCGGTAGAACAGCCGTTTGACAGCTCTGGACGGCAGCCACGGCGTATTGGAGATCATGGGCGGCACCACCATCGCGAAATGGCGGCCGATCTTCGACACTCCCGCGCCCACCCATACGCTGACGATCAGCAGTTTGAGCGCGACGATCATATCGATGCCCGGTAGGACGGCGAAGAAGATCATCGCCGGCAGATACTGTTCGCCGCGCGCCGCGATGAACACCACTTTGTCCCGCAGCCCGAGGACGATCAACCCGGCGATCACCGGATACAGCAGCTCCGGTCGTACCCAGCCACCTTCCGCCCCGAGCACCGAATCGCCGGTGTGGGGAGGGACACCGGGCAGCGCGACCGCCGACACCAGACAGAGCAGGATCGCAGCATAGAGCAGCACGTCCACCACCCGCCGGGTGTCGCCTGCGGTGCCGGGCACTCGATCCGGCCAGGGCGGCAGCCTTATGGTCCCGGGGCGCAGCCAATAGCGGATACCGCCGGTCATGGGTTTGAAATGACCGGCGAGCGGGCCCCATGAACCGGCGAGCCCGGCCATCTCCAGCAGTACCGTCCACAGCAGCAACTTCTGGTACACGATGGGCGCGTTCCACCAGCTGCCGATATCCAGCGGTCCGAAACCCGACGTCAGAGTCGTGAGGGCCACTCCGCCACCGATGTACAGAACGAGCAATTTGGCGATATAGATGCTGTGCACAATTTTGGGCGCGCCGAATCCGTATTCGACCCAATGGGTGGTGACGGCCCGAATTCGTTCCAGAAATGGTTGCCGCGGGAATTCGGCGGGATCGATCGGCGGAAGACTCCCGGTGATGAAGCCCATCATGCCTCCTCGGGGAAACGGTGTGAAGAATTGAACCCGCGGAGGGATGATCCGATGGGGCCGCGGAGAACGTCACGGACCACCTGCCCCGTCGCTTCCAACAGCTCCGGTGCATGATGTTAACGAGCCGCCCGGGGGCGGGAAACGGCCTGTCAGACCATACTTTCGGCTGCGCGTTGTGATGTCTGCACAATCTCGCGGCCCAACCATCGGCAAGGCACGGATCTCGTTCGGTGAACAGGGAACGAACGTTCCCCTGGCGAGAGAACCGTCGGCTCGACGGGCTATACGGTCGCGTGGATGCGGCGAAATTTCAGTAGTTTACCTGCCGAGCGGCCGTTCTCTCGCGCTGTCGAGTATGGGCGCTATCGGTGCGCTGCGCAGTCTCACCAGGAACCGCGAGCTCGAGATCGTGCCGTGCCCTGTGAGCCGGGTCGCCGCCATGATCGAATTCGGCGAACTCGGCTGCGATGTGGCGCTCGTTCAGGTCGGCCCGGCGCGCTGCGGGCCGCCCGGCACGCCTCGGCGCGGGCCTATCACAGCGCGGACACGCAAGAAGGCCCCGCGGCGTTCGCGGCGAAGCGGGCACCGCGGCGGACGGGGCGCCGATACATCGGTGATCACGAGTCGGCGCGGGAGGTACCGGCCGCCGCGCGCCGACTCCGGCGTGCCGGCCTGGTCGAGAAGCGTGCGGCGGCTCCCGGGACAATGACCTCGGGCGAAGAGCGGGCCGCATCGGCATCCGTCGATTCTCGTGCGAATTGCACTCACATTCATCGATGATCCATTCATCACGCCTATGCTGCCGCGCGGGGGAGCATCGGGGCTGTTGCCCGTCCCCGCGGGGCCGCCTTATAGTGGATGCGAATTCGGGTTGCGTGAAATCTACTTCACCCGCTCACAGCTCTACAACCGATCGGGGAGTAAGCTGTTATGGCCGATATTCTTTTCGTGGTGACCGGGGCGAGTTATTGGACACTCGACGACGGCACCCGCCACCCCACCGGGTATTGGGCCGAAGAGTTCGCCGCTCCCTATCGCGCACTGACCGGGGCCGGTCATCGAGTTGTGGTGGCCACCCCCGGCGGGGTGGTGCCCCATGTCGACGTGATGAGTCTGCGGCCCTCGATGGCCGGCAGCGAAGAGATCGCCCGGGATCTGGAAGAGGCCCTGCGCTCGGCCGAAGAGTTACGCCGGCCGATCGAACTGGCACACGCCCGCCTGTCCGACTACGACGCGGTCTACTACCCCGGTGGCCACGGACCCATGGAGGATCTGTGGCGGGACGCGGACTCCGGCAGGCTGCTGACCGCGGCCCTCGCCTCGGGCAAGCCGCTGGCCATCGTCTGCCATGCACCGGTGGCGATCCTGGCGACCAGACGCCACGGTGTATCGCCCTTCGCCGGGTACCGCCTGACCGCGTACACCAATGACGAAGAAGACGCGGTCGGGTTGCGTGCGAAAGCGTTGTGGACGGCCGAGGACGAACTGGTGAAGCTCGGTGTAAATTTCACACGCGGCGAAATCTGGAAGCCGTACACCGTCGTCGACCGGAATCTGTTCACCGGCCAGAATCCGGCTTCCTCCGGGCCACTCGCCGAAAAAGTTGTCGAGGTGCTTGCCTGACGCGAATTTCTCTCCCGGCCGCACTATCCCGCGTATCGGAATATCTGCGACGTGCTCCGGAAAATTCGAAACCTGAGCGAAAACAACAGGAGACGGTGAACATGCGTGGAGTCATCATGTACGCCCCCGGCGACATCCGGGTCGAGGACCGGCCCGACCCCGAGATCGTCGAGCCCACCGACGCGGTCATTCGCATCGCCGCCACCTGTATCTGCGGGTCGGACCTGTGGCCCTACCGCGGCGTGGAACCGGTCGAGGGCCCGGCCCCGATGGGGCACGAATACATCGGCGTCGTGGAGGAGATCGGCCCGGAGGTGGCCGGTATCGCGGTCGGCGATTTCGTGGTCGGGTCGTTCTTCGCCTCCGACAACACCTGCGAGATCTGCCGGGCCGGATACCAGAGCCGCTGCGTGCACAACGTCCCGATGGGCTCGATCGGCACCCAGGCCGAACGTGCCCGTATCCCGCTCGCCGACGGAACGCTGGTCGCCGTTCCGGGATCTCCGGATCCGGCGCTGTATCCGAGTCTGCTCGCGGCGTCCGATGTACTGGGAACCGGCTGGTTCGCCGCCGTCGCCGCCGAGGCGGGCCCCGGGAAGACGGTGGTGGTCG
The DNA here is from genome assembly GCF_001618425.1 of Nocardia fusca NBRC 14340. Lineage (GTDB taxonomy): Bacteria > Actinomycetota > Actinomycetes > Mycobacteriales > Mycobacteriaceae > Nocardia > Nocardia fusca. Next base: position 156,642 of record NZ_BDCU01000041.1, on the reverse strand, counting down.
TCGGCGACGGCGCGGTGGGTCTGCACGGCGTCCTGGCCGCGAAACAACTCGGCGCCGACCGGGTGATCGCCATGAGCCGCCACGCCGACCGTCAGGCGCTGGCCCTCGAGTTCGGCGCCGACGAGATCGTCGAAGAACGTGGCAAGGCCGGGGTGGCCCGGATCAAGGAACTCACCGGCGGGCTCGGCGCGCATTCGGTGATCGAGGCGGTCGGCACCCAGGAATCGATGATGCAGGCGATTCGCGCTGCCCGTCCCGGTGGCCATGTCGGCTACGTCGGGGTGGCCCACGGTGTCGAACTCGACGGTATGCGGCTGTTCTTCTCCACCGTCCACCTGCACGGCGGCCCGGCCCCGGTGCGCCGTTTCCTGCCCGAGCTGATCGACCTCATCGTCCGCGGTGATATCGACCCGGGAGAGGTCTTCGATCTGACCCTGCCGTTGGAGCAGGCCGCGGACGGCTACCGCGCGATGGACGAGCGTCGCGCCACCAAGGTCCTGCTCACGGTCTGAGAGGGTGTCTTACGTGGGGTGCCGTGCGCGCACGGCTTCACCACCGATCGGCAGAACACCGAATTCGATTTCGTTTGGTTGCAGGCTGTGTGGTGGGCGCTCGACATGGACCGGGATGCGGCGGATCGAAAATGATGGAGGACGAATGCGCGACCTCGAGGAAATCCGTGACATCCTGGGAGTCCCGCCGTATTTGCTGGACCTGCGGGAGCGGCTGGCGAGCCGAGGCGTCCGGTAGCTGTTCAGATGAAGCCGAGTTCTTCGATGAGGAGGCGCCATTCGTCCTCTTCCTCGTCCTCAGGCGTTGGGTAGCCGCCGGCGAGGTCGATGAGCTCCCGGTAGCGCGGGCCGAAAAGGAACGTGTCGGCGAAGGCGACAGGGTTCGGCGCGATGGGGTCGGCCGGGAGCGTCTCGCCCTGCTCGACGGCGTCGATATACGCGTCGGCGTCGAGCAGGTGCACCGCGCCGGAGTCGAGGTCGGCGCACAGTACGAAGCTGGCGCAGACATTGCCGAACTGCAGCAGGTTCGGGGTGGGCTCATGGAGGTCCCCCGTCCCTTTCCCGGAGAGTTCGGCCAGGACGTCTTCGGCCGCACGGACATCGATGAGGCCTATGCGGGTGCTCAGGCCGTTGAAGTGCCGGTACAGGTCCGCGAGCGCGGGCGGCAAGCCCTCGGCTCGGACAGGTTCGCCGAGCTCGTGGGCCCAGCCGTTGCGTTCGAGTTCCGCCATGCGGGGGCGGACGAGGGCAGCCTTCTCACCGAGTTCCATCTATTCGGCGTGTGTCCGCATCCCGGCGATAGCGGTGTCGAGGAACTCGTCCGTTATCTGCTCGGGGGTTTCGGGGCCGGTGGGACTGATCCAGAGATAGCTGTAGTTGAACATGTCGAGCATCCCTTCGGTTGTCAGAGGTGGGAGGGTGCGCAAGTGATTATCGCGAAGGACATGCCCCAGCGGGTTGCGCCGATGAGATTTGTAGCGTTCCTTTTCCGGCTCGTAGTCCGCGAACTCGACCAGCCGCCGCTTCTGTTCGACCATGCGATCGATCAGATCCTGCCAAGCCGCCCGCCCGACGGAACCGCCCATACCCTGACTCCTTCGGAGCCGGGAGTTGGAAATATCGGCCGCTTCCGAAACTGTAGAGCTCGAATACTACCGTGCAGCGCCCACCGTCGTTATCCGCCCATCGCGGCGGCTTCGACGTATTCGTTCAGTTCCTCCCAGACATACCGACCCATCAGGGTTGGCGTGGGATCGTTTCGGCACAGGCCCACACAGTCGCGAGCGTAATCGCCGTAGGTCAATGTCGACTGGACCAGACGGCCATCTGTTCCGAAATAGCGTCCACAGGATATGGCGAAATGTGCCGCGAAGAGAACAGAACGTACCGACTTATGCGCTGTTCCCGACGGCAACGTGAAGTTCCATTCACCGCTCCCATCGTCGGTGATCGAAATCTCGCAGATCATGCCCAGCCAGGTATGCGCAAGTTCATGAATGAGCGACGCCTCGAGAACTTCCGGCGAGTGGAAGGCCTGTTCTCCCAACGCGATCGTCTGTGGAACGTTTTCCCGGGCCCCGCAACCGTGGGAGCGCCTGAGTCCGTTCTTTCCGCACGGCGGTATCCCGGTTCCGTACTCCGGCGAGGTAACCGATCAGTCGGTCGAGGGAATATGGCAGGCGCTCGAGGTATTCCAGGGCTGTGATGTGGATCCGTCGAAGCTCGACAGCGCCACGATGAAGGGCTGAAGCGGACCGTGCGTCGGTACGGTCCGGTTCGAGGCCATCGTGCGGGGTTGCACGGCGAGCGGTTGCTGTCCTATCAAGTCGCCCGGCGGCGGATCTATCTGCCCGCCTACCGCTGGGTTCTCGAGCGACGGGTCGCGGATCTGGTGGAGCGGCTTCGCGATCCCGTTGCCCGGCTTCAGGTCGACCCCCACCGCTACCGTGACCTGAATCTCGGACCACTCACCGCCGCCCCCTCGCTTGTGGCAGTGATCCGAGTCCGTCGGCTCGGTCCGGGCGGACCTTTGAGAGATGCCGTCGCGTAGCCGATGCCGCCATGTGACCTGCATATCGGTCACATAGGCTTGTCGTGAGGTTTCGACTTCGAGATAAGTTCAGAATCTCAGTGTTTGCGTCGGATGCTCGGTTCGAAGTGAGGTACCGCCGCGCACAGGTCGGACAGCGCTCCGCTGCGTTGTACGATGCCGTCCGGCCGGACCAGGACCCCACTCATTCGGCCGAGGCGAAGCCAGACGCGCAAATTCGTCCCGTGCCGCGCCTGGGTCATGGCACCACCATGTCTTTCGACCAGCGCCCGTTCTTCGGGAGGCGGGTCGACCGTGGTTTGCGTGATCATCTCGCAGACGCACAGCCGAGCGATCGGAGAAAGATAAGCCCGCGACCATTCGTACCGGTGTGAGCCGACGGCGTTGCGAATTTTGTTCGAGTAGAGAGGTATTCGTGTCGGATGTGATACCGAATGTGTCGCCTCAGACTGTAGGACTCGCCCAGGCGTGCCGTCTACGGTGATGCGCGTTACAACGGCATACCTTTCACTCGGGAGACACAACGACGATGGCCACCAGACAGCCTCCGGTATCGGCGTCGCCGGACACCGCGCGCGCTTCTCACCCCGTCCAGCAAGGATCCCCTACCAACACCGACACGCCTCAGGTCTGTTTGCGCAGCCGGAAGTTCGCCGCCGACCCGCACAGCGGGTACCGAGATCTGCGCAAGCGGTACGGTTCGCTGGCCCCGATGGAGCTGGCACCCTCTGTACCGGCAACCTTGGTGCTCGGCTACCACACGGCGCTGCAAATCCTCAATGACCCCGACCATTTTCCTTCCGATCCACGGAGCTGGCAGCAGCGCATTCCCGCCGACTCTCCCATCCGCCCGATGCTGGAATGGCGTCCGGATGCGCTGCACAACAGCGGTGCGGCCCATGTTCGATATCGGCGGACGTTTACCGCGAGCATCGAAGGGATCGACCTGCACGGGCTGCATTCCATGGTGGAGGAAATCGCTGTCCCGCTGATCGAAGCCATCGCTGCGGCCGGTACTGCCGATCTCGTATCTCAGTATGCGTTTCCGCTCGTCTTCCAGGTCCTCAACCAGATGGTGGGGTGCTCGGCGGAATTGGGGCAGCGGGTAGCGGCCGGTACTGCCGCACTCTTCGATACCGTCGCTGCCGACGACGGTATGCGCACATTGAGCGATGCTCTCGCAGAGCTGATCGCGATCCGGCGCGCGGAGCCCGCGAACGATGTCACGTCGTGGCTTGCCCATCATCCGGACGACCTCACCGATGAGGAGTTGCTCGCTCAGTTGATCAGTTTCTACGGCGCGGGCCTGGAACCGCAGCAGAATCTGATCGCCAACACCCTGCTGCTGATGCTGACCGATAGCCGGTTCGGCGGGCATGTGCTCGGGGGAAGCTTGTCGACCCGTGATGCGATCGACGAGGTGCTGTTCAACGATCCGCCGTTGGCGAACGTCTGCGCAACCTATCCTCTGCAGCCGATTCTTCTCGACAACACCTGGTTACCTGCCCATCAACTGGTGCTCATCAGCCTCGCCGGGTGCAATAACGATCCCGCGATCCGTGGTGGGGACCGCACCGGTAACCGATCACATCTGGCGTGGAGCGCCGGGCCGCACGCCTGCCCCGCCAAGTCGGTGAGCTACCTGATCGCTCAGGACGCGGTCGATCAGCTGATCGACGCACTCCCCGAGATGCGGCTCGCGGTGCCACCTCATGAACTGGCGTGGCGGTCGGGCCCGTTTCACCGGGCGTTGACCGCGTTGCCGGTCGTCTTCTCTGCAACTCATTAGCGGGGCATTATGCGGCCGATCCCCCTACCGCGCGACTTCACCCTGCTCGCCCGGTTCAGATCGGGGTGACCGAAGCGCGAGGACAAATGGGGCCGTTTCCGCTTCCGTCTCGCCATCACTGGGAAGGAATGGCCCCCGCGGTGATCGACACCAAACCTTCGACCACGATGCGCGAGCTCGGCATCGTCCAAACCGGCAGCACTATTCTCGGACAGCTGGTCGGCGAAGGCGGCCTGCCGGCGCGAGTGACGAGACCGGTGAAGGACTCCGCGCTCGATCGTGTACTGGCGCGTGGAGACGCCGCAATCCGCAACTGGGAACGCGCAGCCCGCCGGACCGGGCGCGACCTCCGATACCGACTAAGTCGCGCCCGGTGGCCGGCCCTCCGTCTCGTCGACGATCTTGATCGCCCACTCGGGGCAGGCGTCCTTGGCGGTCAGCACCGCCTCGTGCAGCTCTTCGGGGATGTCCTCGGAGACCGCCTCGGCGTAGCCGTAGTCGTTGAGCGTGAACACTTCCGAGCACAGGGTGGTGCAGATACCGTGCCCCTTGCAGGAGTCCTCGTCGACGATGACCTTCATCTGGCCTACCCTTCCGTCCGGTCGAATTCCAGGTGCAGTGCGGTGATCCCGCGCAGGATGAAGGTGGGCAGATACTGGTATCTGCGCGCGTCGGCCGGGCCGTGGGCGCTCTCGTCGATCCGGATATCGGTGGTGCGCTCGAGCAGGCGTTTGAACGCCACCTTCGCCTCGGTGCGGGCCAGCGGGGCGCCGGGGCAGGTGTGGATACCGCGGCCGAAAGCGATGTGGGAGCGGGCGTTGGGCCGCTTGGCGTCGAAAACGCTCGGGTTCTCGAAGCGCCGCGGGTCGCGGTTGGCGCCGCCGTTGGCGAGCATGAGGACCGTACCCGCCGGGACCTCCACACCGCCGACCGTGGTCGTGGTCTTCGCCAGCCGGAAATCGCCCTTCACCGGGCTCTCCATCCGCAGCATCTCCTCGATGAAGTTGTTGATGCGTTCGGGGTCGCCGCGCAGCCAGGCCTGCAGTTCCGGGTCCTCGGCGATCAGTTTCAGCCCTGAGGACAGCAATCGCACCGTGGTTTCCTGACCGGCCGAGAAGAGGTTGGCGGCGACCCGGACCACGTCGATCACCTTTGGCCGGCTACCGTCGGGGAAGGTGGCCTCCGCGAGACTGGTCAGCACATCGCCGCGCGGATTCGTGCGGCGGTCCTCGATGTAGGTGGAGAACTTCTCGTAGAGGAATTCGATCGGGTTGTGCTCCATGGCGTGATCGGAGCTGGTGCTGCCGACCGTGCCGGTGCGGTGCGGATCGCGCTGCAACGCGTTGAGGAACTCCTCCTGGTCTTCCGGCGGCACACCGAGCAGGTCCGCGATCACGTAGAGGGTGAAGGGGCCCGCGAAATTCCGGATGAGTTCCCCTTTTCCGGGCGCCAGGTACCCGTCGAGCACCTTGTCGGCCAGATCCCACATCGCCTCTTCGTTCTCCTTGAGGCGTTTGGGGGTGATCAGCCGCATGAGCAGCCCGCGGTGCGCGGTATGGGTCGGCGGGTCCAGGGCCGGGAGCTGATCGCTGAACGGCAGTGAATCGCGGTGTTCGGCGATCAGGGCGTCGGCGTCGGAGTTCTCGTCGATGGGGACGGGAAAACCGGGGAAGGGCCCGGTCACCGAAATGCAGGAGGAGAACCGCTCGGCGTCGTTGAGGACCTCCAGTGCCTCGTCGTAGCCGGTCACCATCATGACGTTGTGGTGCTTCTCGCGGGTCACCGGGCACCGTTCGCGCAGGGCGTCGAAGTACGGGTAGGGATCGGCGACCAGCTCCTGCCCGAGGAAGAAGTCCAGATCCTCGAAGTTTTTCACGTGACGGGTTCCCTTCGCTCGGCCGGCACCCACCACCACGAGCAGCTCCGCCGGTTGACTTCCGCATTTGAGAATATAACTCTCATCTGTGAATATGAGATTTCCACACGGTGTGCCGTGCGTCAACCGGAGGACCGGCGAACATGACCCTTGATCTCACCGCTGACCAGCGGCTGTTCCAGCAGACAGCCCGGGAATTCCTGGCCGAGACCGTCCCGGTGCCGACGGTACGCGCGCTCGGCGAGGCCGGGACCGGATTCGACGATCGGTGGTGGCGCTCGGCCGCCGAACTGGGCTGGACCGCCATGCTGGTCGCGGAGGAGTACGGCGGCGGCAGCGTATCCGGGCGCCCGATGACCGAATTGGCCTTGATCGCAACCGAACTCGGCCGAGCCTGCGCGCCGGGGCCGTTCGTCACCACCAACGCGGTCCTCGCCGGACTGGCGACCGCGCGCGCGGCTCTCGCCGATACGGTCACGGGAATCGCGGCGGGTACCTCGATCGCCTCCTGGGCCGTCTACGAACCCGGACGTGGTCTCGATATCGTCGACGCGCTCGCCGATCGCGAAGCGCCCCCCGACGGGGAATGGGCCCGCGCCGTCCGCGACGGCGCCGGCTACCGGCTGACCGGGGTGAAGGACCGCGTCGAAGCCGGGGACCGCGCCGATATCCTGCTGGTGACCGCACAGAGCGCGGACGGGCCGGTACAACTGCTGGTGCCCACCGACGCACCGGGGGTCACCGTCACCCCGACCTGGACTCTGGACCTGGTCCGCCGCACCGCCCGGATCGAATTCGCCGAAGTCGCGGTGCCCGCGGAGTCCGTGGTGCACACCGGAGCCGCCGCGGCCGCCGCCGTCCGCGCCCAATTGCATACCGCCGCGGTACTGACGGCGGCGGAGACGGTGGGCGCCACCGGCAAGGCGATGGAGGCGACCCTGGTCTGGCTCACCGACCGCTTCACCTTCGGCCGCCCGCTGGCCTCGTACCAGGCGCTCAAACATCGGATGGCCGACAACAAGACCTGGTACGAGGCGTGCCGGGCGACCGCCGCCGCGGCCGCGGCGGCCTGTGACGACGATCCGGAGTCCGCCGCGGAAGCGGTGAGCGTCGCGAAATCCTATGTGGGCGCGAAAGCCCCGGTGATCGGTCAGGACTGTGTGCAGTTGCACGGCGGCATCGGGGTCACCTGGGAACACGATCTGCATCTGTATCTGCGGCGGATCGGACTGGGCCGTGCGCTCTACGGCACTCCCGAGGAGCATCGCCGCCGGATCACCGACCTCCTCCTCACCGCCGCGTAGCGCCGCGGAACTCTCCGGAAGGCAGTACCGCTATGACCACCGAACTCGAACCCGTAGCCGAGTTCCGCGAACGCGCCCGGAACTGGTTGCGCGCCAACCTTCCCCCCGCGCTGCCGGACCAGGGACCGCCCGACAGCAAAGAGGAGTGGGACCGGGCACGGGAACTGCAGCGAATGCTCCACGACGGCGGTTTCGCGGGCATCTGCTTTCCGAAGGAGTACGGCGGCCTCGGCCTGACGCCCGCGCATCAGCGGGCGTTCACCAAGGAGTCCTACGCCTACGAGATGCCGGTGATCCTGAACGTGCCGACCCTGGCCATCTGCGCGGCCACCCTGCTCGATCTGGGTACCGAGGAGCAGAAGCGGGAACATCTGACCGCCGTGCTGCGCGGGGACGAAGTGCTGGTGCAGTTGCTGTCCGAGCCGCGCGGTGGGTCGGATCTGGCCGGGCTCACCACCCGGGCCGAACGGGACGGTGACCGCTGGATCCTCAACGGCTCCAAGATCTGGAGTTCGGGCGCCTACGCGGCGGACTACGGGTTGTGTTTGGCCCGCACCAACTGGGAGGTGCCCAAACATCGCGGGCTCACCATGTTCCTGGTGCCCATCGGGGCCGAGGGAGTGACCGTGCAGCGGATCAAACAGGTCACCGGATCCACCGAGTTCTGCCAGGAGTTCTTCGACGATGTGGCGCTCGGCGACGAGGCCGTGATCGGCCGGGTCGACGACGGCTGGGAGGCCGCGTCCCGGTTGCTGTACCACGAGCGTTCGGCCATCGGCGGGACCTCGCCCTATCTCAGTGGCGCCCGGCCGCATATCGGCGGTGAAGAGTCCCCGATCCTGGATATCGCCCGCGATAGCGGTCAGCTCGACGATATCCGGGTCCGCGAGGATATCGGCGAGGCGCGGGCCATGCAGGTGGTGCGCGATCAGCTCATCGACCACATCACCCGCAGTGTGCTCGCCGGGGAGCTGCCGCCGGCCGCCGGCTCCATCACGCGCCTGTTCAGTGCCGAGAACTCCTGGCTGCAAACCGATCTGGCGGTGAAGGTCGCGGGGGCGGCCGCCGCGACACACGCCCCCGGCGACCCGGTCGACACCGCGCGCATCGGCACCGACTTCCTGTTCCGCGCCGCCTGGAGCCTGGCGGGCGGCAGCACCGAGATCGCGCGCAATGTGATCAGCGAACGCGTGCTCGGGATGCCGCGGGAGTACGCCGCCGACCGGGACGTGCCGTTCAACGAGGTCAAACGTGGGCGGTAGCGGAGTCGGAGCGAGGACGCGGAGGTAGCGATGCGGTTTATCTTCCACTATCCCGAAACCGGCGGCGTGGCGGGCGATGTGCTCGACGCGGGGCCGCTGGGAGAGGTCGCGCGCGCGGCCGAGCGGGCCGGTTTCGCCGGATTCTCGCTCAGCGAACATCCGGCGCCGGGCGCCCGGTGGCTGGGAGCCGGCGGCCATCAGACCCTGGACCCCTTCGTGTCACTGGGGTACGCAGCGGCGCTGACCGAACGGATCCGCCTGATCACCTACCTGTCGGTGGCTCCCTACCGGAATCCGATGCTGCTGGCCAAAGCGGCGGCCACCCTGGACAAACTGTCCGGCGGGCGGGCCGTCCTGGGGATCGGCACCGGATATCTGAAGGGTGAATTCCACGCGGTCGGGGTGGATTTCGAGGAGCGCAACACCCTGTTCGACGAAGCACTGGACGTGCTGCCGCTGCACTGGAAAGGCGAGCCGTTCAGCTATACCGGAAAACACTTCAGCGCCCGCGAGGTGCAGGCCCGGCCGACCCCGGTCCAGCAGCCCATCCCCATCTGGATCGGAGGCAATTCGGCGCTGAGCCGGCGCCGGGTGGCCCGGGCCGCCCAGGGCTGGATCCCGATGTCCGGGGGCGCCGAACTCAGCACCACCGCCCGGACACCGGAACTGGGCACCATCGCGGACCTGGCCCGCAAGATCGCCGACGTGCGCGCGGCGGCCGCGGACCACGGCCGCACCGGACATATCGACCTGGTGTACTCCTACAGCCACACCGGGCTCACCGGTCCCGGCGCCGATCCTGGGCCGCACCGGGAAGCGTTCGCCGAATTGGCGCGGGCCGGGGTCGACTGGATCACCGTCTCCACCCGCGCCGGTGTGCACGACCCGCTCGACCCGGCGGCCACCTTCGATTTCCTGTCGTCCTTCGGCGCGCACTACATCGGCTAGGGAGGCGGATCGGATGGGCTGGTTCGAGGAACGCGGCGGTCTCGCCGGCAGTGTGGCGGTGGTGACCGGCGGGGCGGGCGGTCTGGGCCGGGCGATCGTCGCGGATCTGGCCGCCAACGGCGTGCGTCCGGCGGTACTGGATCTCGATCCCGCGGCGCTCGCGGAGCTGCGGGAGTCACCGGCTGGGCAGGAGGCCGTCGTACACCACGGTGATGCCCGCGACCCGGCGGTCCTGGCGGCGCTGTTCGAGGCCGCCGACGCCCGATGGGGCCGGCTCGACACGCTGGTGAACGTGGTCGGCGGCACCTTCCGCGCCCCCTTCACCGAGACCGGCCCGAAGGGCTGGGACGCGCTGTTGCGCACCAATCTGACCCATGTCCTGCACGCCTGCCATCTGGCCGTACCCCGGATGCGCGCGGGGGGTCGCGGGGGCAGCATCATCAATATCACGACCATCGAAGCCCATCGCGCGGCACCGGGTTTCGCGGTGTACGCCGCGGCGAAGGCGGCGGTGGAGCAGTTCGCCCGCACGCTGGCCGTGGAGGTGGCCCCGGACGGGATCCGGGTCAACAACATCGCGCCCGATTTCGTTCCTACGCCGAATCTGGAGCGTGTCGGGACCGGTGACAACGCCATGACCGATCCGGCAGGCGTGAAAGTGGCCATCCCCATGGGCCGGGCCGGGCACCTCACCGATATCTCGCAGTGCGCGGTGTTCCTGGCTTCCCGCCTGTCGTCCTATCTCACCGGCACCACCCTGCACCCCGATGGAGGTACGTGGGCGTCCGCGGGGTGGTTCAACTGGCCGGAGGAGGGCTGGGCGAATCACGCCCCGCTGTGGGTGTTGCGGGCGAGCGAAGACGGGCGGTGAACGGCTCCGCGCGCCTGCCCGGCGGGTCGTAGTCGAGCCGGTTCGGTGCTGCCGGCCGCCAACCGTGACAGGTCCTTTGGCCGACCGGGCAATCGGCCTTCGGCAGCCGGCCGGGGAGAGCCGAGGGTCGCTGTCAGTCGCTGCCCTCCGGTGCCGGGTCCCGGGGTTGCGCGGTCAGGATGCGCAGGGCGTTGAGGAAACCGCGGCGGTCGGCGGCGGGCAGCTGTTCCAATACCTGTTCGTTCTCGCGTGCCTGGATCTCCGCCTGTACCGCGGCCGCGATCCGGTGGCCCTCCGGCGTCAGCTCCAGCAGCCGGGCCCGGCGGTCGGCGGGATCGGGGGTGCGTTCGATGAGGCCGCGGTCCTGGAGGTCGTCGAGAACCGCGATGATCCGGGTCTTGTCCGCGCCGATCTCCTGGGCGAGTACGCCCTGACCGCGGGCGGCGCCCCGGCTCAGCGTGATCAGAACCGTGTAGGCCCACATGGTCAGCCCGTGGGCTTCGAGAATCGGGCGTTCCAGGGCGATGAGAGTGCGGGTCAGCGGCGCGAGCATCGCGGCCAGATCCGGACGGTCCGTGGTTCCCATGAGTAGAACCTACCCACTGGAAAATGATAAGCATTGACCTATTGTAAGCGCCTGCGTACTGTTGCGCGTATGACCACAGACCTCGTCGAACTCGACCGCCGGGCGGTGCTCACCACGGTGACCACCGCCGAACTCGTAACCCCTGACCGACTCGCCCTGCCGACCCCGTGCGCGGGCTGGACAGTGGGTGACCTGCTGGCGCATATGGCCGCACAGCATCGCGGCTTCGCCGCCAGTGCACGTGGTGACGGCGCCGACCTCGCCCACTGGCAGGTGCGCTCGCCAGGAACGCACACCCCGGCCGAATACACCGAATCCGCGGCCGAGGTCCTGCGCGCCTTCGCCGAGCCGGGCACGACGGAACGCCCCTTCGCGATGCCGGAATTCGGGCCGGACGTCACGGTCCCGGGCCATCAGGCCCTCGGGTTCCATCTGGTCGACTACGTCGTGCACGGCTGGGATCTCGCGCGATCCCTCGGTGTGGGCTATGAACTGGACGCCGCCACGGCCGAGCCGGTGCTGCGCATCGCCGAATCCGTCCCCGACGGCCCGGAACGCGAGCAGCCCGGGTCCCCCTTCGCCCATGCGCTGCCGGGTGGCGACCCGGATGCGCCGCTGGACCGCATCCTCCGGCTGCTCGGTCGTTCGCCCGCGTGGCCGAAAAGCGAGTAGCAGGACGCCGGACCGGCCCGCGGCGTCAGCCGCTCTGTGTCTGCGGAGGAAACGGGGGAGCGGCGGCCACTGTTCGACACGGGTGGGGTGCCGCAGTCAGCCGGTGCCGACCGCCGCGCGGATGGCGGGGTCGAGCAGGCCGAGATCGCTGCCCAGCCGGTCGGCGAGTTCGCGGGCCACGGCGACATCCTTGCGCAGGAAATCGCCCACCGAGTCCGCGAACGCCGCCACCGAACCTTTGGTCGCCACACTCAGCACCGCACGCCCCGAACTACTGGCATGCGGTAGTGCGGAAAGGACCTCGGCTTCGGTGAGGCCCAATTCCTGAGCCAGCCGCACAGCCTCGGTGACCAGGCCGATCTGGGCGGCGAACAGCGCATTGTTGACGAGTTTCACGCGCTGCCCGTTACCGAGTTGCCCGACCGCCAAGACCGGATCGGCGTACGCGGCCAGTACGGGGCGCGCCCGCGCGGTCGCAGCGGCCGAGCCGCCCAGGAAGACGGTGAGCGAACCGTCGGCGATACTGTGCGGCCCTCCGCTCACCGGGGCGTCGACCACATGGCGCCCGGCAGCGGCTCGGGCGGCAGCGATCGTCGTCGCGGTGTCGGGGCTGCCGGTGGTGTGCAGGATCAGGACCGAGCCGGGCGGCATCGTCTCGAGCAGTCCGCTGTCCAGGCACACTTCGCGGACCTGCTGATCGGTGAAAACACAGACCACCACCGCCTCGGCGTCCTGTCCGGCCTCGATCGCCGAGCCGAGCGCGGTGGCGCCGGTCGTGGTGATCGCGGCTCGGGCGCCGGGATTGCGCCCGAGCGCGCGGACACTGTGCCCGGCGGCCGTCAGGCGCTGGATCATGGGGGTTCCCATGCGGCCGGCGCCGATGAATCCGATACGCACTCGGTTCTCCTTCGTTCGAAAAGTCCCGGCCTGCCGTGCCTCCCGCGCCGCGATGGGGCCGCAAGCACGCGGACGACTCGGCGGCGCCGGTGCCGGCCGGGCCGGCAGGGGCGTGGTGCCGGGGGGTCAGCGTGGGCGGCCCATCAGGGCGAGCGTGGCGTCGGCGGTATCGAGTACCACACCGGGGGCGATCTGTGCGGCGTCGGCCAGTTCGCTGATCAGCCGGACGTCCTTGCGCAGCAGATCACCGGCATGTGCGGCGATCTGGTCGAGAGTTCCGCCACCCGCCAGGATGCGGCCGAGCGCGAAACTGTTCCCGCTGCCGTTGCCGATCACCTCGCCGAGCCGCTCGGGGCTCACGCCCAGCCGCGCGCCCAGCTCCAAGGTGCTGACCGCAGTGGCCATATGCGCGGTGAACAGGAGATTGTTGAGCAGTTTGGTGGTCTGCCCGGCGCCGACACCGCCCAGATGCACGATCGGGCTCGCGTAGGTCTCGAATACCGGCCGGCAGCGCGCGAGGGTGTCCGCGTCACCCCCGGCCATCACCAGCAGCCGCCCGGCCGCGACGGCGGGAGCCCCACCGCTGACCGGTGCGTCGATGAGCGAAACACCCTGGGTTGCGGCGATTTCGGCCAGTTCCCGGCAGGTGTCGGGGTGGACCGTGCTGTGGATCGCGATCACCGGGGCCGCTTCGCGTCCGGCCGCGGAGGCGGCGAATCCCGCCAGGACACCGTCCGCGCGTTCGAGAACTTCGCGCACATCGGCGTCGCCGACCACGCAGAGACACACGAGATCGCTGTCGGCGGCGAGTTCCGCGGGAGTGCCGGCGACTTTCGCCGCGGTATCGGCATACGGTTCGGTGGTGGCGGGGCGGCGTGCCCACAGGGTGGTCCGGTACCCGGCCTCGACGATACGGCGGGCCATGGGCCCGCCCTGACTGCCCAGTCCGATGAATCCGACGCGCATGATGTTCCTCTCTCGCGCAGCTCAGGAATCGGCATCCGCCGAATCCGGTTTCGGGGTGGCCGGTCGCCAGAACACCGCCAGCAGACCGGCGGTGGCGGCGACACCGACCCCCAGCGCGACGGCGCCGCCGCCCCAGCCGGTGAGCTCGATCCCGGCGGCGTGGTCCACCGACAGCCATCCGGGGCCGAGGATCCCGAGCGCCAGCGAGACGACCGCGAGGACCAGGACGTACTCATAGCCGTCCTTGAACACGAAGAAGCCGTTCTTCCGGTGCGCCAGCAGGGCGGCGACCAGCATCACCGAGATCACCGCCGCGGCGGCCAGCGGGGTGAGCAGCCCGACGACCAGCAGTGCCCCCGCCCCGATCTCGGTGATCACACTGAACCAGGCCTGCAGGACGCCGTGGCGTAACCCGAGGCCGCTGAACCAGCCGGCGGTGCCGGCGATCTTGCCGCCGCCGATCCAGTGGTTGATCCCGTGGGCGATCATGGTGCCGCCCACGACCAGGCGGAGCAGCAGCAGTGCGATATCGGTGACGTCCATTCGGCTACCTTTCCGGCCGCGCGGCCGCGCCGCCGTCGAATTGCAGGGCGGGGCCGGAGAACTCTCCGGTCCCGCGGGCGATGATGCACTCCTCGGCGAAGGCCAGCACGGTGAGGTGGTAGGCCGGCGCGGTCCGGCCGAGGCTGATGTTGTGACCGGTGTTGGGCATCCGGTTCAGCACGACCCGTGGCGACCGGGTGAACAGACCGCCCACCGCGACCATCTCCGCGGGATCGTTGCGCCACACCCGCTCGTATTCACCCAGGCTGTACCGCACCGGGACACCGATATCGGGGGCCAGGCCGAGGAATTCCCGCGCGGCCCAGTCGTGCAGCGCCCGCGATTCCAGGTGCGAGCCCTGCGCGGAGACGGTACTGCCGCCCAGGACGTCGTCGGGATACAGCCGCGACGGCTCCCAGATCAGCCGCCCCACCCCGCGCGGCCGCCGGCCGGCCATCCGATCGGCGCCCCAGAGCAGGTCGTGGGCGGCCTGCTGGTGCCGGCGCCCGGTGCCGGCCAGTTCCAGTCCGAGTAGATCGGCGCCGCGGTCGGCGGCCGCCATCCGGACCGCGAGTTCGCAGCCCGCCGAATGCGCGAGCAGAAAGACGCCCGCGCCGCGCGGTAGGCCGTCCAGGAGTGCGTCGACGGCGCCGTAGACGAGGTCCACCCGGCGCTGTGGCGGGTCCAGGAGCCGGGCGTGCGGAGCCGAACTGCGGAACCCGGGGCGGTCCAGCGCGAGCACGGTGTAGCCGAGCCGCTGTCCGGTGCGCAGCAGCGAGTACTCCGGATGTCCGGGGCAGTCGAAATATCGGGAGTCCACGGCACCGCCGTGCAGGGCGACCACGACCGCCCGCGGGTCGGGCACCTCGGCCAGCAGTCCGGAGACCGGGATCCTGTCGACTCCGGGCACTTCGGCGACCACAGGCAACGGGCCGGTGGAATCGGCCGGCGCCAGATCGGATCCGGTCAGCGTCACCACGCGCCCCGGGGCATCAGGATTCGCTCCGCAGCAGGACCGCGCCGCCCGGGGTGAGACCCCCGCTGGACACCACCGCCACCGTCGCATCGGGCACCTGCCGTGCCCCGGCGGTCCCGCGCAATTGGACGATCGCCTCGTGCATCAGCCCCATCCCGTGGGTACGTCCGTGCGAGAGCTGGCCGCCGTGAGTGTTCAGCGGCAGCATGCCGTCGCGGGCGATATTTCTCCCGCCGTCCAGGAAATCCTTGGCCTCACCGATCTTGCAGAACCCGAGCGCTTCGATCCAGGACAGGCAGTTGATGGTGAACCCGTCGTACAGCTCGGCGACGTCCACATCCTCGGGCCGCAGCTCGGTGCGGGTCCACAGATGGGCGGCGGGGCCGAGGACCTGGGGTTCGTGGGTGAGCGTGCTCTGATCCCATTCGATCCGTTCGACGATCTGGGTGCCCACCGCCTCCACCCGGATGGCGGGGACGGGCAGATCGGCGGCGGCCTCCCGGGCCGAGACGATCACCGCGACGGCGCCGTCGCACGGGACATCGCAGTCGTAGAGGCCGAACGGTGTGGTGATCGGGCGCGCGTTCAGATAGTCGTCCATCGTCAGCGGGTCCCGGTATACCGCGCTCGGGTTCAGCGCGGCGTTCGCGCGCTGGTTCAGCGCTATCCAGCCGAGGGTTTCGCGGGTGGTGCCGTAGTCGTGGAAATGCCGTTGCGCCTTCTGCGCCAGCGTATGCGCGGCGGAGGTGGAGCCGAACGGATGCATCCAGCTCGCGGTGCGGCCGCCGCCGGCCGCGGGGATCGTGCCCCGCTTCAACAACTCGTTGAACGTGGCCTCCCAGACCGTGCGGAAACACAGCACATGGGTGGCCAGACCCGCGTGCACCGCGAGCATGGCCGCGATCACCGACCCGCCAGGTCCGAAGGTCTCTATCCCGCCGTTGTGCCAGGTGGGCCGGATACCGAGCGCGGACTCCAGCGCGGTGACGCCGCCCTCTCCGAATCCGCCGAGATTACCGCCGCCCGGATACGAGGACAGTCCGTCGATATCGTCGAGGCTCAGGCCCGCGTCGGCGATCGCCTGCTGGCAGGCGTCGACGGTGAGTTCCAGCGGCGGCCGCATGAGCCGCCGCCCGATCCGCGACATCCCGATCCCGGTGAGGGCGACGCTGTCCTCGAACTTGTCGCGGCGCCGCATCGTCGTCACATGCCGCCCGAACTGATCCGCGGGTATATCGTCCACCGGCAGCGGCGCCGGGCCGGGCTGCTGCGCGGCGGGCCGGAACAGCGGCAGCCACACATCGTCGTCCTGCCGGAACACCACCTCCAGCCGCATACCCAGGGTGAGTTCGCCGGGATCGCAGTCGACGATATTGGTGGTCAGCCGGACCCGCGGATCGTCGTCCAGCGCCACCGTCGCCACCACGTACGGCGGGGGGAGACCCGGTAGCGCGAAGCGATGGTTGACGGTGAACGACGCGAGGATCGCGGTGCCCGATACGATCCGGGGCGCCAGCTCGCGCCCCCGGCAGTAGCGGCAGATCGGCTGCGGCGGATGGATCAGTGCCGCACACGCCCGGCACTCCTGGATGCGGAGGTTCCCGTCGGCGCCCGACGTCCAGAAGAACTCGGTGTCCAGGGACAGCAGCGGTAGCGGTCGCCCCGATCGGGGTGCCGGTTCGTCGCCGGTCGTCGATGACATATCGCCTCCTCGTGGCGTCGGTGCCGGGGCCCGGTGCCGCCGGTGGCGACCACGTCCGGCGCTCCACCCCGGCCCTCCGCCCGGGGTCGATTACATTGCGCTGCGTTGGGTCAGATCTGCGCCGCGTCCTTGCGGATGGTCACCGGCTCGGCGAGCCGCTGTTCATCGCAGACGGTCTGCAGTTTCTCGAGTGTCTCGGTGAGTCCGGGACCGAGCGGTTCGCCGGGGGTGAATGTGGCCGGCAGGTGCCGCATACCCTGGATCACCGCGATGGTTTCGTAGTGCACGGCTTCCTCGGGGAGACACCGGAAGTCCGGTAGCCGATCGAGTACCGCGACCAGCATCCGCTTGTAGACCGCGCGAGCCACATTCGATCCGATACACCGGTGGATGCCCAGACCGAAACTGAAATGCCGGTTACCTTTACGGTCCAGCACGACCGTATCGGGCCGGTCGAACACGGCCGGGTCACGGTTTGCCATGGCCCAGGACAACCACAGTCGTTCTCCTTCGGCGAACCGCGCGCCGGCCAGTTCGACATCGGCGTTCACGGTGCGGCCGTCGCCGGGCGCCGGCGTGAAGTAGCGCAGGAACTCCTCGGTCGCCGAGTCCAGTAAGTGGTCCCGTTCCCGACTGAGGGTTTCTCGTTCGTCCGGATGCTCCGACAGCCACTCCAGCGAATGCGCGGTGAGTGCGGTGGTGGTGTCGAAACCTCCGCCGATCAACAGGCCGAGCATGCCGAGGATCTCGATATCGGACAAGGGGTCCCCGCCGAGCGTCGCCTCGGTCGCGAGCGCGTGGATCAGGCCGGGCCGGGGATTCGCCCGGATCTCGGTGAGATTGGTGTAGAGGTCCAGGCCCATCTCCTGGTGCATCCGGTGTACCCGCTCGAACTCCGGCGAGTCGGGCGGGGTGTACACCGTCGCGTGCGCGGGCTCGCTGTAGACCGCCCAGTTGCGCAGCGGTACCCCCAGCATGGCCAGGGTCAGGACGGCGGGCACGATATTGGCCAGGTCGTCGACGAAATCGATGCGCCCCGTGGCGATCTTCTCGTCGAGCGCGGCGCGGACCAGTTCGTCGACGAACGGTATCCACCGCTGCACCGCGGCGGGCGACAGATACGGGTTGAGCACCGCCCGCAGTTCACGGTGCTCGGGGTCGTCCATCTCCAGGATGCCGTTGCGGATGGCGGCCTGGTTGGTGGAGGGGATGGTGATGCCCTGATATCCGCGCCGCACGCCGTCGACGTCACGGTCGTTGGAGACGTAGGGGCACCGGGCGAGTTCGAAGACCTCCCGGTTTCCCGCGGCCACCCAGTAACCGTCGTGACGGTCGGTCCAGGCGATCGGGCACTGCCGGTGCATATGCTCGGTGATCGCCTGGAACGATTCCCGGTAGGTGGGGCCGTAGCGGTCGAAATCGAGCCGGGGATGCCGGCGGTCGGTGGATTCGGTGGCGGACATCGGGTGCCCCCTCGTACTACTCGGTGAGCGAGATGGCGCGCTCGGGGCAGGAGTGCACCGCTTCGCGCACCCGGTCCTCTTGGTCGTGGGCTACATTTTCGTCGACCGGCGAGGAATGCCCGTCGATTTCACTGAGTTCGAACGCTTTCGGCGCGATCATCGAGCACAGGGTGTGCCCCTGGCAGCGTTCCTGATCGACATGGACCTTCACGGTTGTCACTTCCCTTCGGATGCGGTGGGCGGATTCCTGTGGCTGTCAGGTGTTGCGTCCGCCGTTGACGCCGATGATCTGGCCGGTGATGTAGCCGGCCTCCTCGGAGATCAGGAAAGCGCAGGTGGCGGCGATGTCCTCGGGTTTACCGACGCGCCGCACGGGGGTGCGCTGGATATGGTCCTCGACGGTGCCGCCGAGCAGCCGGCGTTCCTCGGAGCGGCGCAGCATGGGGGTGTCGATGAAGCCCGGGGGGACCGCGTTCACCGTGATCCCCGAGGGACCCAGTTCCAGCGCAAGGGATTTGGTGAGTCCGTTGACCGCGGATTTCGACGATACGTAGTGGGACATGAACGGCTGGCCCGACTGTGCGCTCGACGAGGAGATGTTCACGATGCGGCCCCAGCCGGCCTCGATCATATCCGGCAGTACCGCCTGGATGGTGTGGAAGACGCCGTGCAGGTTCACTTCGATAACCCGCTGCCATTCCGCGAAGTCGATGTTCTGGAACCGTTTGAATCCGTCGACTCCGGCCGCGTTCACCAGAACGGTGACCGGACCGAGCTTCGCGCGGACGACCCCGAGCGCTTCGGCGAGGCTGTCCGGATCGGTCACATCGGCCCGGTAGGCGGAATCGTCCTCCGCGGCGGCATTGCGGTCCAAGGCGGCGACATGGAATCCGTCGCTGCGCAACCGCTGCGCGATGGCCAGTCCGATGCCCGAGGCGCCGCCGGTGACAACTGCGGTTTTCACGCCTGCCTCTCCTCTCCCGCGCCCACCGACGCAAGAATATGCATTCCGATTATAGAGAACCGTACTCTCGTCCAGTTCGTGTCCGCAAGATCGGCGGGAGCCGTGTGGGGCAGTCGACCCGTGGATGTTTCGGATTGCTCCGGCTCGCCGAATCGCCAGCCGGACCACCCGTGCCAAATGTACTATTCTCCTCAGACGAGAATGCAATTTTCATAATCTTGCGAGGAGGCGGGATGTCAACGCAGGAAGAGGCGGTGACTGCGACCCAGCGGTTGCTCATCGACGGGCAGCTGGTCGAGACCGGGGCGACCCTGGCCTCACTCAACCCCGCGAACGGGGAAGTGGTCGGCCATGCGCCCGAGGCCGGGGTCGCCGAAGTCGACGCCGCGGTGGCCGCCGCCCGCCGTGCGTTCGACACCACCGACTGGTCGACGAACCACGAATTCCGCGCGCGCTGCCTGGAGCAGCTCTACCAGGCGTTGCAGGACAATGTGGAGGACCTGCGCGCTCTGATGATCGCCGAAGTCGGCGCGAGCTACATCCTCACCAAGGGCAACCAGCTCGAAACCCCGTTCGAGATCGTCAAGTACTACGCGGGCGTGCTGAAGGACTACACCTGGACCGAGGACCTCGGCCCGGTCGAGATCCGTGGTGCGCAGCATCAGCGCTGGGTGGAGAAGGAGGGCGCGGGCGTCGTCGCCGCCATCGCCGCCTACAACTATCCCTACCAGCTGGCGTTCGCCAAACTCGCGCCCGCGCTGGCCGCGGGCTGCACGGTGGTGCTCAAGGGCGCTCCCGACACTCCGCTCATCACGCTGGCACTGGGCGAGCTCATCGCGAGCCACACCGATATCCCCGCCGGGGTGGTGAACATTCTCGCGAGTTCCGATGTGGCCGTCGGGGAACGGATGACCACGCACCCCGACGTCGACGTGGTGTCCTTCACCGGCTCCACCCCGGTCGGTCGCAAGATCATGGCCGCCGCCAGCGCCACCCTCAAGAAGGTCTTCCTCGAGCTCGGCGGAAAATCCGCGGCCATCCTGCTCGACGACGCCGACTACAACCTGGGCGCCATGTTCGCCGCCTTCAGCATCTGCTCGCATGCCGGCCAGGGCTGTGCGATCACGACCCGGCTGCTGGTACCCCGCGCCGACCACGACAAGGTCGCCGAACTGGTCGCCGCCAACCTCGCCAACATCACCTACGGCGACCCGGCCGACCCGAAGAACTACATGGGCCCGCTGATCAGTGAACGTCAGCGCGACAAGGTGCACGGCCTGGTGGAGCGGGCGGTGGCCGCGGGAGCCACCCTGGTGGCCGGCGGCGAGAAGGTGGACCCGGGGTATTTCTACAAGCCGACCCTGCTGGCGAATGTCGACCCCGACAGCGAGATCGCGCAGGAGGAGGTGTTCGGCCCGGTGCTCGCGCTGATCCCCTATGACGATATCGACGACGCGGTGCGGATCGCCAACAACTCGATCTACGGCCTGTCCGGCGGCGTCTTCGGCGCCGACGCGGAGCGGGCGCGGGCCGTGGCCCGCCGGATCCGCACCGGCACCTTCAGCATCAACGGCGGCAACTACTTCCATCCGGACGCCCCCTTCGGCGGCTACAAACAGTCCGGTGTCGGGCGTGAGATGGGCGTTGTGGGCATGGAGGAGTTCATGGAGCGCAAGACCCTTGCCGAGGTGGTCTCGGCATGAGCGAGTCAGGCCCGGAGGCGGCAGCGGAGCGTGACCACGGAGGGCCCTCGCTCATGCCCGATGGACACAGCATGAGCGAGTCAGGCCCGGAGGCGGCAGCGGAGCGTGACCACGGTGGGCCCTCGCTCATGCCCGATGGACACAGCATGAGCGAGTCAGGCCCGGAGGCGGCAGCGGAGCGTGACCACGGTGGGCCCTCGCTCATGCCCGATGGACACAGCAGTAAGCCGCTGGAAGGGATCACGGTCCTCGAGGTCGCCATGTACGGGTTCGTCCCCTCGGCGGGCGCGGTGCTCGCCGACTGGGGCGCGAACGTGATCAAGGTCGAGCACGCGGTCACCGGCGATCCGCAGCGGGGGCTGCGTCAGATCGGCAAGTTCAAGGTGGAGGGCGATCCGAACCCTAATATCGAGCACGCCAACCGCGGGAAACGCAGTATCGGCGTGGATATGTCGAACCCGGCGGGCCGCGAGGTCATCCACGAACTGGCGCGGCGCGCGGATGTTTTCCTCACCAGTTTCCTGCCCTCGGCGCGGACGAAGTTCGGGATCGACGTCGACGATATCCGCGCGGTGAACCCGAAGATCGTCTATGCCCGGGGTAGCGCGCTGGGTCCGCGTGGCCAGGAGGCCGATCGCGGCGGCTACGATATGACCGCCTTCTGGTGTCGCGGCGGCGTGGCCGCCACCATCACCCCGGAGGGCACCGACGGGATGATCCAGCCGCCCGGTCCGGCTTTCGGCGACACCATCTCCGGGACGAACCTGGCCGGCGGGATCGCCGCGGCGTTGCTGAAGCGGGAGCGCACCGGGGAACCGTCGGTCGTGGATGTCTCGTTGCTGGGCAGCGGACTCTGGTCGCTGGGGCATACGATCGCGCTGTCGGCGTATCAGGGTGAACCCATGCTGGCGCCCCCGCCCGGGACCCACGGCGCGATGGCGAACCCGCTGTCGGGCCTCTACCGCACGGCAGACAACCGCTATCTCTCGTTCGTCATGCTGCAGCCCGGTAAGTTCTGGGCCGATGTGTGCCACCACATCGACCGCCCGGAGCTGGCCGAGGATCCCCGCTTCGCCGACGCGGCGCAGATCGCCGCCAATACCGCGGCCGGGGTCGAGATCCTGCGCGAGGCCATCGCACAACGGACGCTGGCCGAGTGGACGAAGAAGTTCGCGACACTCAAGGGCCCCTGGGCCCCGGTCCAGGACTCGCACCAGGTGGGCCAGGATGAGCAGATCAGGTCCAACGAATACATTCTCCCGGCCGGAGAGCTGGAACTGGTTTCCAGTCCGGTGCAATTCGATGTCACGGCTCCCGAGTTGCGGCCCGGGCCGGAGTTCGCGGCACAGACCGAGGAGGTGCTGCTCGAACTCGGCTGGGATTGGGAGCGGATCATCGAATTGAAGACCAGCGGCGCGGTGGCCTGACCGATAGCGCGTCCGTTCAGCTACTCTCGCAGCCGATTCCGTTGCCTTCGCGATCCAGGTCGTACTCGTCGGGTCCGATCACCCGCACTCGCCCGGTGTACGCGGGCCCGTTGCCGCTGCCGCCGGCGCAGTCGACATCACTGGTGATGGGCACGCAGGGGTCGTAGGAGGCGTGGCATCCGGCCGGTGCGGCATCGGCCGGGGCGGCTGCCATCAGGCCGAACGAGCCGGCGGCGAGGGCGGCGGTGCCCAGGATGGACAGGGTTTTCATCAGGGCTTCTTTCAGCGGGAAGGACGAACCGCTGAAGTTTTGCACGGCCCCGGCCGGGCGAGCCCAGATTTAATGGAAAAGTGACCTATAAAAATAGTTACCGGATACTTACCGGAACGCAGGGCAACCGCGCTCTCGGGCGGGAATCCTCGCGTGGGCCCGGATGTTGTTCCGGGCGCATCCCGCCCGCCCATCCCCCCGGAGGCTGCTCATGACGACACCTCGCGCGCACGAATTGATCGACCCCGCAACGGATTTCGGTGCCCGTGTGGCCGAGCGGCTGGACCGCGAGCAGATCGTCTGGCTGACCACCGTGGGCCCCACCGGCACCCCGCAGCCCAACCCGGTGTGGTTCCGCTGGGACGGGAGCGGCTTCCTGATATTCAGTCAGCCCGACCGTCCCAAGCTTCGCAATATCGCCCGTAACCCGCGGGTGGCCCTGCACTTCAACAGCACCGAGAGCGGGGGAGAAGTGGTGGTCTTCGGTGGTGCGGCCCAGCTCGAGCCCGCCGTCGACGCGGAGGAGATCGCGGCCTTTCTGGACAAGTACGAGGCGGGGCTGGCCGAGCTGTCCATGACCGGTGATCAATTCCGCGCCGAGTACTCGGTGCCCCTCCGCGTGGTGCCCGACCGCTTGCGCGGCTTCTGACCCGGTCAGAACTCCAGGTCCGACCACGGAATCCGGTTCCCGGCAGCTCGGGGTGATGGGCCGCGGGCATGGCTCAGTCGCTGAACACCACGCTCTCGAACGCCGACTTCTGTTCGGGGGCCGCGGGCGCTCCCTCGCAGTTCGGTCCGGGAAACGCGGCTACCCGCAACCGCGTGTCGTTGGCGACCACCCCGGCGGCGCCCGGTGTGTTGTGGCATCGGTCGGGCACGGGGTCGCTCAGTACGGCCGGGCTGCCTTTCTGTGACACGTAGACGAAGTCGCCGGGGTCCGCGTATGCGGTGAGCGGGACGGTCAGTGTGATCGCCGCACCGGTGGCGGCCACGCCCAGGGTGTTCGCGATGTGTCGCACTCTCGCTGTTCCTCTCGTCTCGGGGAAAGGGACGGCTGTTCGTGTACGTGTTCGCAGTATTCACGTTCGGTCCGCCGGATGCAGTTGTGCGGTAGGTCCCGCCGGTCACCGCGCCTTTTCGGAGTGTCGCGGCGGTATCGCC
This sequence comes from Nocardia fusca NBRC 14340, assembly GCF_001618425.1. GTDB lineage: Bacteria > Actinomycetota > Actinomycetes > Mycobacteriales > Mycobacteriaceae > Nocardia > Nocardia fusca. The sequence goes on along the minus strand of NZ_BDCU01000041.1, from coordinate 132,699 downwards.
GCGCACCCCGCGAGCGACGAGCCGGGGTCATCCCGGCCGCTCCCGGTCTCCGTGCGGGAGGTGGCGCACATAGTCTCCGAGCCGGCCCGCTGCCCGCAGCATGGCCAGCCCCTGGTCGGTGAGCCGGCGCTGCCAGGCGGCCAGCGCGGTCGTCAAGGCGTCGGTGCCGCCGGCCGTCCGGACCTGTTCGACCACGAGGGCGATATGGTCCAGCCCGTAGCCTCCGCGCCGGAGCAGGTGGGTCAGTTCGGCGTCCCGGATATCGGGCGCCCGGTAGATCCGGTAGCCGGTGCCCGGGTCGCGCTCGGGAGTGAGGATGCCCGCGGCTTCCCACGCGCGCAGTGTGGCCGGGGTGATGCGAAGGTGGTGGGCCAGTTCGCCCACAGTGCGGTCGGTGCTCGTGCGGGAACGTCCGGGGGCGGGGTCGGGCCCGGTGGGCAGGTGCGCGATGGCCCGGCGGACCGTCTCCAGGGTTTCGCGGTCGCGCAGCAGTTGCTGGTGGCCGCGGTCGATGAGTTTCAGGGCGTTGTCCAGGTCGCCGGTGTGGAGTTCGGTCATGATCCGGCCGGCGAGCGCGTGCCCGTATGCCGCGACCAGAGCAAGGAAAGCGCGCAGGGCCGCCGCGTGGACCTCGGTGTAGATCCGGTAGCCGCTCGCCGTGCGTTCGGCCGCCGGGAGGTATCCGTCGCGTTCGTAGTTGCGGACCGCCTGGGTCGAGAGTCCGTGCTCGCGCGCGAGGTCGGCCGGTCGCAGGGTGATCATCGGTTTTGAGACTTTACCAACAAATCAAGGCATAGATGTACAGAAAGTATCAACCGAGCCTTCAAAGATACGATCGAAGAAATGAACTTCGACATCGATACCCTGCTCGCCGCCTCCCCTGAGCTGCTGGCATTCGGCGAGCCGACCCATCTCGAACCCGCCTTCGCCTGGACCCGCAACGAGCTCTTCGCCGAACTGGCCGGCCGCGGCTACCGCTCGATCGCCCTGGAGACCGATCGGGTGGCCGCCCTCACCGTGAACGACTATGTCCAGCAGGGTGTGGGCACCCTCGATACGGCCATGGACGAAGGTTTCTCCCACGGGTTCGGTGGTCTCGCCGCGAACCGGCAGCTGGTCGCCTGGATGCGGGAATACAACGAGGGGCGGCCCGCCGCCGAGCGGTTGTCGTTCCACGGCTTCGATATCTCTGCGGAGACGATGAGTGCGTTCAGTCCGCGCCGCTACCTCGAATACGCCCGCGACTACCTGGGCCTCGACCTCGATCTGGCCGGCCTGCTCGGTGCGGACGAACGGTGGCACCGCACGGAGGCGGTCATGGAACCGGCGGAGTCGATCGGTGCCACCGCGGCGGCCGACGCCCTCCGTGTGCACGCCGACGATATGCTCACCGAGCTCTACCTGCGGGCGCCGGAGCTGATGGAGAAGACCTCACGTGCCGAATGGTTCCGGGCCGAAACGTATCTCACCGCCGGACTCGGTCTGCTGCGGTACCACAAGCTGGCGGCCCGCCGCGTCGAACAGGCTGCTCGCTGGACCCGCATGTGTGCTGCCCGGGACGCGCTGATGGCGCAGAACCTCCTCGATATCCGCCGCTTCGAGGCCGGCCGGGGCCCGACGCTGGTTTTCGCCCAGAACGCGCATCTGCAACGGAATCCGAGCCATATGACCATGGGACCCATGGAACTCGACTGGCACAGCGCCGGCGCCGTCGTGCACTCCCTGGTGGGCACGGACTACGCTCTGATCCTCGGCAGCCTGGGTCGCGACGAGACCTTCGACCTGCCCGAACCCGAACCCGGCACCTACGAGGGGTTCCTGCAGACCCGTATCACGGACCGGGGTCTGATCGCACCCACCGAGATCCCCACCGCCCGCATCCGCGACGACCACAGCCCGGGGCACGGCTACTTCCCGCTCGACCGCGCCTCGATCGACGCCGCCGACGCGATCCTGCACATCCACGACGGCGCCGGCTACCGCGGGGCCGGGGAAGGCGATCCGCGACCGTGGATCCCCGCGAGCCCGGCGTGATCGCCGGCCGGCGGGCGTGACCGGACCGGGCCGTCGCTACGGCTCAGGGGACGGCGGTCCGGAAGGTCCGGGGTGAACGCCGACCGCCTCCCGGACTCCGCGGAGTCCGGGAGGCGGTGTACCGGCGGTCGTGGCGGGCTCATGAGGGAACGCCCGGCCCCGACCGGGGCTCAGCTCGCGTGCTTGGCCGCGAAGCGCTCCGCGTACTCGGCACGGGTCGTGGTCGACAGGTCCACGTCGGTGGCCTTGGCGCGCAGGGCGCCGACCGTCGCCTGCTCCCGGGGGGTGTGTGCGAACGGGTCCCAGTTCAGGAAGCGGCAGGCGTTCTGCCAGGTGATCTTATCGATATCGGAATCGTCGGCACCCGCGCGCTGGAGCTCGTCGAGCACGAATTCCGGGGCGCCCGGCCACAGCGAATCCGAATGCGGGTAGTCGCATTCCCACGCGATATTGTCGATGCCGATCTCGTGCCGCAGTTTCAGTGAGGTCGGGTCCGTGACGTAGCAGGCGAGTACGTGCTCCCGGAACACCTCGCTGGGCATCTTGCCGCCGAAATCGCGGCGCAGCCAGCGCTGATTGGTGTAGTGCCGGTCGGAACGGTCCAGGAAGAACGGGATCCAGCCCACGCCGCCCTCGGACAGGGCGACCTTGAGTTTCGGGAAACTGCGGAAGGCCGGCCCCCACAGCAGATCCTGGGTGCCGATGAGCGAAATACTGGGCGCGAGGACCATGAGATTGTCGATCGGCGCGTCCGGGGCCAGCTTGAGGACGCCGAAGCCCTGTCCGATGTGCAGGTTCATCACGGTGTCGTTATCGGTGAGCGCCTGGAACACCGGGGCCCAGTAGTCGATGTCGTGGTAGCTGGGCAGTCCGTCGATATGCGGCAACTCCGGCATGGTCACCGAATGACAGCCCTTGGCGGCGACGCGGTTGATCTCGTCGACGGCCAGTTGCGGCTCCCACAGCGGCAGGATGGCGATCGGGATGAAGCGACCCGGGTAGGCGCCCGCCCACTCCTCGATATGCCAGTCGTTGTAGGCGGAGATCATCGCGACGGTGATCTCGTCCATCCCGCCGCGGCTCAGATGCCCGGCACTGAAACCGGTGAAGGTGGGGAAGCACATGGAGCCGAGGACGCCGTTGGCGTCCATATCGCGTACCCGGTCGTGGATGTCGTAGACGGCGGGCCGCATCTCGGCGTATCCGGCGGGGTCGTAACCCCATTCCTCGGCCGGCCAGGAGACGACCGCGTTGAGCCCGGTGACACCGGTGGGCCGGTCCCGGTAGATCCAGCGATCGATGCCCGTGTCGTCGACGACGACCTTGGGAACGTACTCGGCGTACTTCTTCGGCACGTGGTTGTCGAACATATTGCGCGGCTCGACCACATGGTCGTCGATGCTCACCAGAATCATGTCGTCGATATTCACCGGACTCCTCGCTGTTCATGGTCGACGCCGGGCGGGGCCCGGACAGGAGATCGAAAATCTCTTAGATGAGAATCCCACTCTCGGTTGTGTTCGACGATACACCGTGGTCGTTGTCCCGGTCGAGATCGCCGAGAGGGTTCTCGGGTGCTCTCAGCGCAATTGGTCCTTCACGACCTTTCCGGTGGCGTTGAGCGGTAGCTCGTCGAGGAAGACCACCGACCGCGGCACCTTGTATCCCGCCATGCGTTCCTTGGCCCAGGCGATGAGCTCCGCTTCGCCGAGTTGTCCGCGCGCCACCACGAACGCCTTCCCGACCTGGCCCATTCGCTCGTCCGGGACACCGATCACCGCGGCCTGCGCGACCGCCGGATGTTCCAGCAGGAACCCTTCGATCTCGGCGGGATAGGCGTTGAACCCGCCGACGATGTACATATCCTTCTTCCGGCCGATCACCTTCAGCCGGCCGCCGTCGTCCAGACTGCCCAGATCACCGGTATGCAGCCAGCCGTCGGCATCGACGGCCGCGGCGGTGGCCTCCGGGTCGTCGAGGTAACCCTGCATCACGCTGTAACCGCGGATGAGCACTTCGCCGTCGTCGGCGATGCGCAATTCGATTCCGTCGCAGGCGCTACCCGCGGTGGTCGCGATCTGCTCGAAGGTGTCTCCGGGCCGGGAGGCGGTGGCCGTACCGGCTTCGGTGAGGCCGTAACCGGTCATGATCGACCGGAACGGCAGTTCCTCCCGGATCCGGCGGATCAGGTCGACCGGGATATCGGCCGCCCCGGTCACCGCCGCGCGCAACGAGGAGATATCGCGCGCACCCCGGTACTCCAGCAGCGAGTGGTACAGCGTCGGCGGTCCCGGCAGCATGGTGATCCGTTCGGCCTCCACGAGTTCGATCACCCGGTCCACGTCGAAGACCGGCACCGGCAGCATGGTCGCGCCCCGGACCAGCGAGGACACTATGCCCGCCTTCAACCCGAAGGTGTGGAAGAACGGATTGACCATCAGATAGCGGTCGCCGCGGCGCAAATCGGCCAGATCGCACCATTCCGAGTACAACCGCAGCGTCTGCCGATGGTTCATCATCACGCCCTTGGGGCGCCCGGTGGTCCCCGAGGTGTAGATGATGTCGGCGATATCGGTACCCGCGACCTCGCGTTCGAAAGGTGCACCGCCGGTGAGGAAATCGGACTTCAGGTCGTAGACCGGCACGCCCGGTGGTGCCGGATAGTCCGCGCCGAGAAAGCCCTTCTGCACCAGCAGCGCCCGGGCGCCGCTGCGGCGGATGACATCGGCGGCTTCCTCGGCCTTGAACCGGGTGTTGACCGGCACCAGGACACCGCCCGCGGTCATCAGGCCCAGGGCGGCGACGATCCATTCCGCCGAATTGGGCGCCCAGACGGCCACCCGGTCGCCTTTGCCGATCCCGGATTCGGCGAACGATCCCGCGGCCCGGCGGATCCGGTCCACCAGTTCGCGGTAACTCCACCGCAGTTCCCCGTCGACGACCGCTTCGGCATCGCCGAAACGGTCCGCCGCCGACAGGGCCAACTGGGGGATGGTTTCCCAGGTCATGCTGTGTCCTCGGGTAGGAGCGCGTCCGATCCGCTCACACCTCGAGCAGCCGCGCCAGGTTGCCGCCCATGATCTTGGCCTGGTTCTCGAGCGGCATGTCCTTGATCTCGTGGATATAGCGCGCCGGCTCGGCCAGGCCCTCCGGATGCGGCCAGTCCGACCCGAACAGCACATGGTCGGCGCCCATGACCTGCGACAGCCGCTCCAGATCCTCTTCCCAGAAGGGGCTGACGTAGAGGCTCTGTTTGATGGCCTCGACCGGATCGCGGAAACCGAAACCCTCCGGTGCCTTCTTGTAGACATCGGACAGCTGCTGCAGCAGCGGCTCGAGCCAGGCCGAACCGTTCTCGATCACCGCGATTTTCAGGTCGGGGAAGCGGTTCAGCGCGCCGTGGCATACCCAGGAGGCGACGGCGTCGGTGACCGGCCGCCACTGGTTGGTCATCGCGAAGGTGTTGGTCTGGAACGGCAGCATCTCCAGGCTGTTGCCGTCCCATTCGGCATCGAACCGGGAGTAGCCGCTGTCGGAGGAGTGCATGGTGACCAGCACGTCGAGTTCGACGACGCGCTTCCAGAACGGATCGAATTCCGGCTGCGCGAACGAGCGCATGCCCTTGAATCCGGGGACCGGTGCCGGCCGCACCAGGATGGCCTTGGCGCCGTGTTCGACGACGGCCCAGTTCAGTTCGGCGATGGCGCGTTCGACGATCGGCAGGGTGATCACCGGGACGGTGAAGATCCGGCCGGAGTGCACGAAGTTGCCGTCCTGGCCCCAGTCGTCGAGCATCCAGCGGTTCAGCGATTCGATCACCGCGTGGATGAGTTCGGGATGGTGGCGCATACGTTCCTCGACCAGGCTGGCCAGGGTCGGGAACATCAGGGCGCGCTGCAGCTGCAGATCGTCCATGACCTTCAGCCGGGCTTCCGGATTGCGGAAGGCGTCGATCGCCTTCATCGACTTGCCGAAGATCTCGCGCCGGCTCTTGCCTTCGGGGTTGCCGTGTTTGAAGTACTCCTCCATGGCGCCGGGGCGTGCCACGACCTCGAAGGTGGGGTTGGGGATGTACTCGCTGATCTGGCCGAGGACCGCGATCTTGGTGCGGCCGTTGATCTCGACGTACTGGATGGCGCCCTCGTACTCCTTGGGGAGATGCCGGGTGAGCGCTTCCTTGGTCTCGTAGAGATGGTTGTCCGCGTCGAAGAGCTGGTACGGCAGCTCGACTTTACTCATGGAATCCTCCTTGGCTGTTTACGAGAATCGTATTCTCATAATGGTTCGGCCGCAACGGCCTCGTCGCGCGCTGCGGTCAGCTCCCGCCGGATGACGAACTTCTGGATCTTTCCGCTGGGGGTCCGCGGGAAGTCGGCGACGATATGCAATTCCTCGGGCCACTTCTGCTTGGCCAGGCCCGCCCGGGCGAAATGCGCGCGCAATGCCTCGATATCGGGCGCCCCGTGGCCGGGCAGGCAGCGCACCACCGCGGCGGTGCGTTCGCCCAGGCGCGGGTCCGGCACGGCGACCGCGACACCCTCGGCCACGCCCGGCAGGGTGAGCAGCACCTCCTCGACCTCGAGTGCGCTCACGTTCTCGCCGCCGCGAATGATGATGTCGGACAGGCGATCGGTGATGGTGAGGTAGCCGTCGGCGTCCACGGTGCCGATATCGCCGGTGTGGTACCAGCCGTCGGCGTCGAAGGCGCGGGCGGTGAGTTCGGGATCGGTGTAGCCCAGGCACAGATCGGGGCCGCGGCTGATGATCTCGCCGTCGTCGCCGAGCCGGAATTCCACGCCCGGGAGCGCGTTACCGTCGGTGAACAGGCGTTTGTCCGCGGGCGCGGTGGCCAGTGATCCAGTGATCGACGGATGCTCGGTACTGCCGTAGGAGCGGAATACGGTGATTCCGAGTTGTTCGAGCCGGGTGCTCACCGCCGCCGGGACAGCCGCGCCGCCGAGGCCGGCGTAGCGCAACTGCGCGAGATGGGCGGGCCGGTAGCCGGGGTGGTCGAGCAGGCTGGTGACGAAGTAGCTCACGCCGCCGCCGACGCAGATGTTCTCGCTCGCCATCAGGTCGAGCACCCAGCCGGGATCCCACAGGTCGAGCAGGTGGATGGGCGCCCCGTCGAGGACCGGGATGAGCAGGGCATTGAGCATGCCGATGAAATGTCCGACCGGTGCCGAGGTGAGCTGGTCGCCGCGATCGGCCGGGTACATCCCGGCCAGCTGCCGCACCTCGTAGCCCAGGGTGTTGTGGCTGTGTACGACGCCCTTCGGTGCCCGGGTGGTGCCCGAGGTGAAGGCGATACATGCGGGACCGTCCGGGTCGGCGCGCAGTACACCGTCCATCGGTTCCGGTTCGAGCAACTCGTCGAAATCCCGGTCCACCACGCCCATCACCGGCACCGCGGCGCACAGGCCGGGGTCGAATTCGTGGTGACCGAAACGTTCGCAGGTGATGAACACCTTCGGCGAGACCGCTCCCAGGATGTAGCCGAGTTCCCGGCGTCCGTAGAAGTGTGCGATCGGTACCACGGTGGTGCCGAGCAGGGCCGAGGCCCAGTAGGTGGCCGCCGCCTCCATCCAGTTCGGCAACTGGAACGCGACGATGTCTCCCGGACCCACGCCGCGGCGGCGCAGTCCGGCGGCGAGGCGTCGCGCGATCCGCTCGACCTCGGCGAAGGTTCCCGACCACGGCCGGATCCGGGAGTGCACCCGGAAGGTCGCGCCGGGTGCCGCCGCCAGGCCGCGGGCCAGGATCTCGCCGAGTGTCTCGTCGGTCCACCAGCCCGCCTCGCGATAGCGAAGAGCCAGTTCGGGGGGAACTTTGCGGATGAGCGATTCGGGCCCGGAGGCGGTTGCGGAGCGTGACCACGCGGGATCCTCGCTCATCCGCCATGGATGCTGCATATCGAACTCCCGATCCGATCGCCGGAAACCAGCCGGAAAGTATATGATTCTCTAAGTAAGAGAATCATATTTCCGTCGAGGAGAACAAGTCGTGATCGAGCTCGAACTGGCGGACGGTCTGGCCGTCGTCACCATCAACCGGCCGCACGCGCGCAACGCCATCGCCCTGGACACGATGGACGAACTCGGCAAAGCGATCGACGGGGCGGCCGGCGCCCGGGCTCTGGTGATCACCGGGGCCGGGGACCGGGCGTTCGTCTCCGGCGGAGATCTGAAGGAACTGGCCGCGCTGCGCACCGTGGCGCAGGCGGCCGCCATGGCGAACCGGATGCGGGAGGTCTGCGATAAGCTCGAGCACTTTCCGGGGCCGGTGATCGCGGCGCTGAACGGGCATGCGCTGGGGGGCGGCGCCGAAGTCGCTGTCGCGGCCGATATCCGGATCGCCGCGGACGATATCAAGATCGGTTTCAACCAGGTGTCATTGGCGATCATGCCGGCCTGGGGCGGCGCGGAACGATTGTCGCGGCTGATCGGCCGTAGCCGAGCGCTACTACTGGCGGGCTCGGGTGAGATCCTGTCCGCCGCCGCCGCCGAACGCCTCGGCCTGGTCGACCGGGTGCTGCCGCGCGCCGACTTCGACGCGGGCTGGCGCGCTCTGGCCCGGGTCCTGGCCAACCCCTCCGCGCGGGCGATCAAACGAGTCGTCGATGGCGCGAGCCCGCAGGAGGCGGTGGCGGCCTTCGCCGAACTCTGGGTGGCCGACGCGCACTGGGCGGCGGCCGGCCGGGTGATGAACCGCGGGAAATGAGGCCCGGATGCGCCGTCGGCTACGTCCCGTCCTCGAGGAAACCGATCTCGCGTTCGGCGAAGGCGAAGGTTTCGGCGTGTCCCGCCGTCATCCCCAGCGCCTGTTCCAGCACGACCATCCGCGCCGCGCTCGTCATCAGCACCGAGAGCACATCGGCGGGAAATCGGCCGGTGTCCACGCCGTAGCCGTTGAGCAGCCGGGCCAGCGCCTCGGTCTGTGCCGCGCGGAACTGCTCGGAATAGCGCACCACCTCGGCGCGGATCGCCGGTTTGTGATTGGCCAGGCCGACGAATTCCATGGTGAACCGGGCGGCGGTGGTATCGGTGCTGAACTCCCACAGCGCGTGCAGCGGCCGGTCGGATTTCAGTACCTGCGCGAGGGTCTCCAGGCCCTGTTCGGCGCGGCGCCGGAACACTGCCAGGAACAGGTCGTCCATCGACCGGAAGTAGTAGTGCACCAATTGGGGTTTGAGACCGGCGTGTTCGGCGAGTCGTCGCGAGGTCACCGCGGCCCAGCCCTGTTCCAGCATCAGCTGTTCCGCCGCGTCCATCAGGACGCCGCGGTTCTTGGCCTCGGGTGCGCCGAGCCGGCGGGGTGATGACATGTGCAGGCCTCCTCTGAGCTTTCCGTATTACCACGCCGGTCGCGAGATCACCGGCGATCGTATCCCGCGGGTGACGACTGTTGACGCGCTCCCTCCGCCCATGCTAAGCATGTGCTCAGCATCACATCTGAGCGTTCGCTCAGCAGCTGTCCCGGATCGGTACCGGGTGCGGCCGCGGCCTCGGATGGAGTGTGTGACGGCGCGAGGAGGCGGCTGTGGGCGATCCGGAGCAGCAGCGCGCGCCGAAGAACGGCTTCCGGCGGCGACAGTCCGAGAGGGCCGCGGAGCAACCGAGCCGTATCAACCGGTGATCCACGGTTGGCGACAAGAGTCTGTTGATATCAGGAGGTTCCCGTGACCGATTTCGATACGGTCGACTACTTCACCGATCCCGCGCTGGTACCCGACCCGCATCCGTACTACGACCATCTGCGCGCCAAATGCCCGGTGACCCGGGAACCCAACTACGGTGTCTGGGCGGTCACCGGCTACGAGGAAGCCATCGACGTCCTCCGCGATTCCGACACCTTCTCCTCGTGCATCGCCGTCGGCGGTCCCTTCCCGCCGCTGCCCTTCACCCCCGAGGGCGACGACATCACCGGCCAGATCGCCGCGCACCGCGAACAACTGCCGATGCACGAGCACATGGTCACCATGGATCCGCCCGACCACACCGCCGCCCGCTCGCTGCTCAACAAACTGCTCGTTCCCTCCCGGCTGAAGGAGAACGAGGAGTTCATGTGGAAACTCGCCGACAGACAACTCGACGAATTCATCGACGCCGGCAGATGCGAATTCCTCTCCGCCTACGCCAAGGTCTTCACGCTGCTCGTGATCGCCGACCTGCTGGGGGTGCCGGAGGAATACCACGATGAACTGCGCATCAACCTGGCCGGCGGGCCCACGGTGGGTTCGATCGACAAGGAAATCGTGCCGGTCAATCCGCTGGAATGGCTGGACAACCTGTTCGGTGAACTCATCTCCGACCGGCGCTCGAACCCGCGCGACGATGTGCTGACCTCGCTGGCCCAGGCGAAGTATCCCGACGGATCGACACCCGAGGTGATCGAGGTGGTGCGCACCGCGACATTCCTCTTCGGCGCCGGTCAGGAGACCACCGCGAAACTGCTCGGCAGCGCCATGCAGTTCATGGCCACCCGCCCCGATCTGCAGGACGCGTTGCGCGCCGACCGCAGCCGTATCCCGGTGTTCATCGAGGAGACGCTGCGGATGCAGGCGCCGGTGAAGAGCGGTTTCCGGCTGGCGAAGAAACCGGTGGAGATCGGCGACGTCGCGCTGGAAGCGGGTTCGCTGGTGATGGTCTGCCCGGGCGCGGCCAATCGCGACCCGCGGCGGTTCACCAATCCGCACGAATTCGATCTCGACCGTCCGAATTTCCGAGAGCACATGGCTTTCGGCCGGGGAGTGCACACCTGCCCGGGCAGTCCGCTGGCCCGCGTCGAGGGCCGGGTCTCGCTGGAACGGATCCTGGACCGGATGCTCGACATCCGGATCGACCCGGAGAAGCACGGTTCACTCGACAATCCGACCTTCGACTTCGAGCCGACATTCATTCTGCGCGGCCTGACCGACCTGCACATCACTTACACCCCGAAGTCCTGAAAGAGCCACTCAGGCACCAGAATCCGGCCGGTCACCGCGGCCGGAACGAGGAAAAGAGGAAGTCATGACCGGACGGGTCGAGGGCAAGGTCGCCTTCATCACCGGTGCGGCCCGCGGCCAGGGCCGCAGCCACGCGGTGCGGCTGGCCGAAGAGGGCGCCGACATCATCGCCATCGATATCTGTAAACCGATCGACACCGTCGAGATCCCGCTGGCCACACCGGACGATCTCGTCGAAACCGAGGAGCTGGTCAAGGCCACCGGCCGCAGGGTCGTCACCGCCGAGGTCGACGTGCGGGATTCGGCCGCCCTGAAAGCCGCGCTCGCCGAGGCGGTCGGCACGCTGGGCCGGCTCGACATCATCGTCGCCAACGCCGGTATCGCCAGCGGCGGCGATACGCTGGCCGAGACCGACGAAGAGGTCTGGCAGGACATGATCGACGTCAACCTCAGCGGTGTGTGGAAATCGGTGAAGGCCGGCGTCCCCCACATCCTGGAAGGTGGCCGTGGCGGTTCGATCGTGCTCACCAGCTCGGTCGGTGGTCTCAAGGCCTACCCGCAGACCGGGCACTACGTCTCCGCCAAACACGGTGTGGTCGGCCTGATGCGGGCCTTCGCCGTGGAACTCGGACAGCACAATATCCGGGTCAACTCGGTGCACCCGACGCACGTGAGCACCGCGATGATCATGAACGAGAAGACCTTCAAGATGTTCCGCCCGGATCTGGAGAACCCGACCGCCGACGATATGGCGCCGATCTGCCAGCTGTTCCACACCCTGCCGGTGCCGTGGGTGGACCCGATCGATATCAGCAACGCGGTGCTGTACCTGTCCTCCGACGAAGCCCGCTATCTCACGGGTGTGACGCTGCCCGTGGACTGCGGGTCGATGCTGAAATAGTCGAGCCGATTCCGCGGCCGTGGACGCGCCCGGACGGCGAGACTGCCGCCCGGGCCGCTCGCATATGTGCAGGCAGGGGCACGGTGTCGGAACGGCTCCCGCTGCGTCGACATATCCGCAGTGATCCGGAGCGCTTGTCGAATGCTCCCGGTATGCCGCCGCCGGGTTCCGGTGTTGTGCGATGATCGGCTGCCATGCGTGCCAAGCGAATCGGCCGATGGGCAGTCGTGGCCGGGATCCTGGCGGCCGCGGCGGGATGCGGTGCGTCGGCCGAGCCGCCTCCGGTTTCCCCTGAACTCGGTACCGAGTTCACGCTGGCACCGGGTGGAACCGCCCGGCTGGACGACGACCGGTTGACGGTCTCGTTCGAGGAGGTTCCCGCCGACAGCCGGTGCCCGGCCGGGACCGCGTGTGTCTGGGAAGGCGACGCGACGGTGGTCACCGCAGTGACCGTCGCCGCACCGCGTTCCCGGCACGAACTCCATACGAATCAGCGATTCTCCACCGGGGTGACCGTGGGCCGGTACCGGATCGAACTGGTCGCGCTCCGGCCGGCGCCGACGGCGAGCGGACCGGTTCCGGGCGGGGACTATCGGGCGGAGCTGCTCGTCACCGGGGAATGACCCGCGGGAACGGTCATCGCAGGCGGCTCCGGGAAGCCCTGCGCCCGGACCGATTCACTGTCCGGCCCGGTCGGGGGTGAGGGATTCCGGTCACGATCCGCCGCTCGCTCACACCGTGGGCAGTGCCCGGCGCAACTCGGTCACCGCGATCCGCGCGGCCTCGGCGATCGCGGCGTCCACGGCCGGGAGAGCGGGGTCGGCGCGGGCGGCCCGGGTGAAAACGGCCACCGCGACCGGATGTTCGCCCGGGAACTCCACCACGGCGACCTCGTTGCGGATGATGCCGATCGTGCCCGTCTTCCCGGCCACCGCCACCCCGCGATGTGGGAATCCGGCCGCGATCCGGTGCGGCCAGACCTGGCGGCGCATGACCGCCCGGGCGAAATCGGTTTGTTCGCCCGACAGCACCTCCCCGCGCCAGAGCGCGCCCAGCAGCCGGGTCATCTCCTCCGGCGTGGTCGCGCTCGTATACGCGGGGTCGTAGGCGGAGACCGTCCAGGCCTCGTCGTTGTCGGCCAGGGCGGTGAACGCCTCGGCCGTACCGTGGGTGTCGGTATCGCGCACCAGGCTGCGCTGGATATCGGCGGTGCCGCCGACCAGCCGGGTCAGCTCCAATCCCAGCGATTCCAGCAACTCGTGTATCGCGGCCAGCCCGATTTCGCCGAGCAGCAGATCCGCGGCCGCGTTGTCGGAGACGGTCATCATGGAGGTCGCCAGATCGCGCCGGCTCATGGTGACCGGATCGTGCAGGGCGGAGATCCCGGTGGGGCCGGGTGTGCATTCCGACGGAATGAGCGTGAGCCGCGCCAGCGGGTCCAGGCGACCGGCGTCCACGGCGCGGCAGTACGCGAGCAGCAGGGGGAGCTTGTACACGGAGGCGGTGACCACCCGCTCGGTCCCCCCGATGGAGACCTCCGCGTCGCTGCCGTCGCAGCGGCGGGCGTGCAGCCGTCCGGTGCATCCGGCATCGGCGAACACCGCCCGGATCCGCTCGGCCGTGGTCATCGCAGGCGCTCCCGGTAGAGCACCCGGTCGACGGCGTTCGCCTGGTCCTCCGCACCGGCCCGGTGGATCACCCGGCAGCGCAACGCCACCGCCTGCGGGGCCATCCGCAGCCAGGAGACGCCCGGGATATCGGAGGGCGGTGTGGTGGTCAGTCCGAAACTCGCGCCCGCGGCGACGGCGGCGAGCACCGCGCGGTCGTCGTGGACGGTGACCGTCTGCGCGTCCAGGCCGCGTTCGCGTAAGAGGTCGCGGACGGTATCGGCGGCCGGGGGATTCGCGGCCCGGGGATACGCGGCGTGGGTCAGATCGGCCAGCATGGGGAAGGTGGGGCGTTCGGTGGCCGCGCTGCGGTGATCGGCCGGGACGACGATCCAGCGCGGGAGTTTCACCACCGACCGGGCCTCCACCCCGTCCACCAGCGCCGGATGCTCGATCACCGCCAGATCGCACAGCCCGGACCGGACGGCCGCCACCAGATCCACCGTCGTACCCGTATCGGTGGAAACCGCTTCGCCGGAGGTATTTCCGGTCCGCAGCGCGGTGACGCAGGCGGTGACGATCCGGTCGGGCAGGGCGGAGGTGGCGCCCCAGTGCACGGTGCCGCGGGTGCGGGCTATCCGCTGTGCTTCGGCGAGCAGCCTTTCCGCGTCGTCGACCAGCAACCGGGCCCGGGGCAGCAGTTGCCGGCCGGCCGCCGTGAGCACCGCTCCCTGCCGGGTGCGGTGCACCAGCTCGACGCCCAACCGGTTCTCCAGCCGCCGCAAGCCCTGGGAGAGCGGCGGCTGCGTCATATCCAGTACGGTGGCGGCCCGCCCGAAATGGCCTTCGTCGGCGATCGCGACGAAATAGCCGAGGTGTCGGATCAGGTCCATAGCGATATTGAACCAGCGACCCGGAGAACCGCTTCCGAACTGCGGATTCCCGGGCCGTTTCGAGCAATGAAACCGGACTCCACCTGCATACATATCAAATGCGACTGGTATGCGGGAGTGTCGGATATTGGCGGCGGCCGTTCGGCCGGTGTCTGCTGCGGGGGTGAAACCGAACCGATCCGCATACCGAATCCCGGCGAGTCGGCGATCACTGGCCCTCGTCCTGACCGCGGTCGCCCTGTCCGCCGTCGCCTGCGGGGGTGCCGATACCGGCACACCGGCCGCTCCCCCCACGGTCGAGCAGAAAACCGTGGACCTGAGCAATACGCTGATGACGCTGCAGGCGAAATACAATGTGCTCTTCGGGATCGCCGCGGTCGATACCCGGGGTGGGCGGACTTTCGAGTGGAACGCCGACGATCGATTCGCGCTGTGCTCCACCTTCAAGGTGTACGCGGTGGCCGCGATTCTGCGGCTCGCCGAGCGCAAGGAGCTGGATCTCAACGACAAGGTGCCGATAACCCGGCAGGACATCGTGATGAGCTCGCCGGTCGTCAGCGATCACGTCGGCGAGCTCATGAGCTATTACGAGCTGAGCCGGGCCGCGCTGGTGCGCAGCGACAATACGGCGGCGAATCTGCTGCTGCGCCGGCTCGGCGGGCCCGGTGCCGTCACCCGGTTCGCGCGTTCGGTCGACGACTCACAGACCCGGTTGGATCGGTGGGAGCCGGAGCTCAACGAGGCGCGGGCCGGTGATCCCCGCGACACCGGTACCGCGTCCGCGCTCGCCGCCGGCTATCGGAAACTGATCCTCGGTGACGGCCTGAGCACCGAATATCGGCGCATGCTCACCAGCTGGATGCGGTCGAGCGTCACCTCACGCCAGCGCCTGCGCGCGGGTCTTCCGGTCGGCTGGGTGGCGGCCGACAAGACCGGCAGTGGCGCCTACGGCACAGCAAACGACGCCGGTGTGGTGTGGAGCCCCACCGGCAGCTCATTGGTGCTGGTCGTCTTCAGTCGCTCCACCACGGGGTATCCGATGGCGGCGGGCGCCGATGCCGCGGTCGCCGACGCGACGGCCGCGGTGCTGGGCGCCATGTCGCAGTGAGTTCCGCACCCGGTATCCGGGTGCGCGGATCGGCGCCGTGGCAGCGGCCATCTCGGTGATCGCCGGGAGCGAATGCGCCGGTGTGCGGTCGGGGCCCCGGCGATCCGCGCCGGTCGCGTGGCAGACGCGGTTACCCGCCGAAGCGCAGGGTCACGTCCGGGGTGACCGGCCGGGCCAGGCACGGGAGGATCCGGCCGGCGGTGCGGTCGGCGGCGGTCAGCGCCGACAGCGGATCGGTATCCATCTCGACCTCTCCGCTCTCGAGCGTGGCGAGGCAGGTGCCGCAGGAGCCGCCGAGACAGGAGTAGGGCAGGTCCTCGCGCCGGGTGAGGGCCGCGTCCAGGATCGTATGCTCCCGCGGCATCGCGAATTCCAGCGGCTCACCGTATCCGGTGAGGGTGACCCGGCTGGACGTCCCGCTCGTCCGAGGTGGCCGGGGTGCCCGGGTCTCGAACAGCTCCGTGCGGATCCGCGACCGGTCCACGCCGCGGGCGCGCAGGGCCGTGACCGTAGCGGCCACCAGGGCTTTCGGCCCGCAGAGGAACCATCGGTCGGCATCGGTGCGGGCGATCTCGATCGGGTCGATCCGGCGGTACCGGTGGCCCGGGCCCTGCGGGTCCGGCCGTAGTCCGGCGCGCTGCCGGGACAGGTGGTGGACGACGCGCAGGCGCCCGGGATCGCGGTCCATCAGCTCCCGTATCCGCGCGGCGAGCATGATGTGCGTATGGTCGCGGCTGCCGTAGTGCAGGGTGACGGTGCTGTACGGCTCGGCCGCGAGCACGGTGGCGACGATCGAGACGATCGGGGTGATACCGCTGCCCGCCGCGATGGCCGCGTACCGGTGCCGGGCCGTGGGATCCAGGTCGGGGGTGAAGGTCCCGGCCGGCTCGGAGACGTAGAGCGCGGTACCGGTGATCCGGCGCTCGAACACATGGGAACTGAACGCGCCGCGCTCGTGGCGCCGCACTGCGATCCGCACCCGGTCCGACCCCGCCTCGTCGCACAGCGAATAGCTGCGACGGATCGGCTCGCCGTCGTGGCTGCCGCGGATCACCACGTGCTGGCCCGCGGCGAACTCGAACCGGGACCGCAGCCGGGCGGGCACCTCGAACTCGACGATCGCGCTGCCGGGAGTGTCGTAAACCACCGAACGCACGGTCAGCCGGTGGAATCCGCGCGCCGGGCCGGGCGGCAGCGGATCGAAGCGAGCGGCCGGGCCCGGCGCGCCGTGGCGCGCGCCCGGCCGGGACAGGCCGCGCAGACCGAGGCCACCGAGCGCGAGCGCGGCCGGGGACGCGCCCGGCCGGGGGAGGTTCCGCAGACCGATACCGCCGAGGGTGAGCGCGGTCCGGGCCAGCAGATCCGGGCGCAGCAGCGCGGTGGGCGGGTCCAGTAGGCCGGCGATACGGGAGATCTGCCGGCCGATGGCCGCGTCGCGCTCGCCGGCCGCCATGGCGAGGCCGGCCACCGGGCCGAGTGCGCGCAGCGCGGGCCGGCCGGCGGCATCCACGTGCGGCATGGCCAGATCGAACAGGGCGGTGAGCGCCCAGGCGTCGTCGATGGCGGCCGCCACGGCCCGGAACCAGCGCCGCGGCAGGTCGTGGTCACCGCCGGCGAGTACCGCGCGCAGTCGCATCGCCTGCAGGGCCGAGACCGTCATACCCTGGCCGAAGGCCGGACTGAAGCTGCAGACGGCGTCTCCGAATATCAGCAGTCCCGCCGGGAACCGGTCGAGTCGTTCGTAGCGGCGGCGTTGATTGGCGGGATATCGATAGGTCGCGATCCCGGTCAGGGGTTCGGCGTCGAGCAGCGCCGGCCGCAGGTCGGCAGGCGCGACCGACGACGCGAAGCGCCAGAAGCCGTCCGGATCGGTCGGTGGATGGTCTTTTCCGTATCCGATCAGCGTGAGGATGTGCTGCTCGTCCTCCACCGCGAACAGCGCCAGGCCCCGGGCCGGATTCTGGTTCGCGATCACGATCTCCTTGTCCGCGGGCGCGGAGCCGGCGGGCAGTCGCAGATAGCGGCTCGCGTACTTCATATCGATCCGCACGCCCTCTTCCGCCGGGCGCTCGTATCCCAGGTCGGCCAGCCAATCACCGACAGGGCCGTGGCGGCCGGTACTGCTCACCACCAGATCCGCCGGGATATCGCGGCCGGTGACCCGCACACCGGTGACCCGGTCCCGTGTCGCGTCGGTGAGCAGGTGCTCCGCGGCGGTGTTGTCGATCAGCCGGACACCGGGCAACGCGCGGACACGCTCCCGTACCCGCCACTCGAGAAACGGTCGACTGGCCTGCAGCAGCGAATACCCGGAATCGGATTGCCGCAGCGTATGTCCGGCGACGGTCATCCGCATCTCGGTCAGCGAGCGGCATTCGACCGCGCCGTCGGCGAGCAGTTGCGCGGTGAGCCCCGGGAACAGTTCCTCGAGGATCTGCCGCCCGCGGGCCAGCAGCGCGTGGACATGTCTGCCCTGGGGGACTCCCTGCCGGTCTCCCGGGGCGGACAGATCGTCGCGTTCGATCACCACGACCTCGGCGAAGCTCTCACTGAGCACCCGGGCGGCCAGCAGGCCGCCCATACTGGCGCCCAGCACCACGGCCCGCCCGCGCCCCGGCGGTCGAGCTGCCGCATATCCGGTCATTTTCGCCTCCGACATCGTTGTCCAGCGGTCTCGGTACCTCGGGGCCAAGCCGCGGTACTGAGACTTTTTGCAAAATTAGTCTCAGTACCGGTGGTGTGGCAAGCCGGTGCGACCGCGGGGTAGAAAGGGCCATGAGTTTCTCGACCCGGTCATCGGACGCGCTGCTGGACGCCGCGGTCGAGCTGATCGGCGAGAGCGGTCTCGACGGCCTCACCCACACCGCGGTCGCCGCCCGGGCCGGTGTCTCCCGGGCCACCGCCTACCGGGAATTCGGGGACAAGGACGGGCTCGTCTCCGCGGTCGGGCGGCACGAGGTGGCGAAAATGGTCGCCGCCGCGTTCACCGAGCTCGACCTCGATGCCGGCGTCGGCGAGACAGCCCGCGCCGCCACGTTGTTCGCGCTGCGCTACCTCCGGGAACACCGCGCCTTCAACTATCTGCGGGTACACGAACCCGCCTGGTTGCTCACCGTGGCCATCGCACACGGCGGTGCGCACCTGAACCTGGTCGAATCCGTGGCCGCGGTCGCCGAACCGCTGATCGCCGGCCGCGACGACGGGCGCCTGGCGCTACCGCCGCGCCTGGCGGCCGAGGTCGTGGTCCGGACCGTGCTCTCGCACGCGCTCATCCAGGACAGCGGTCTCACCGACGCGGAAATCGCCGCGACCGTGGTCCGTGCCGTCACCCGCGCGCCGCGCTGATGGTCGCCGCTCTACTCCGGTTGCACCAGCAGTCCGACGGACGCGGCGAACGCCGGGGCGAGGTCGAGCAATTGGTCCGGGGTGACGATCGCACCGCGCAGGGCGGTGAACCCTTCGGCGACGCGCAGTGCCTGCGCCCCGCGGAAGTCCACTTTCGTCAACCGCGCGTCGCGGACCATTAGGGCCGAGATCTCCGAACCCGCGAAATCGACCTCGTTCAGTGTCGCGCCGCCGAAATCGACATGCCGGAGCACACAGTCGACGAACCGGACCTTCGTCAGGGCCGCCAGTTCCCGCGGCATGGCACCCTCACGAGATCGCAATAGACGAACGCGGTGGACCTCCGAGACACTACACCCGCGGACGCGGCCCTCAGCGCCGTGCCGCGGTCACCGCCGGCGCGTGATCGGGTCGTGCCGACGCGAAATGGCCGCGCAGTGTGCTCGATTCGTACTCGTCGCGGTACAGCCCCCGGGCACGCAGCAGCGGGATCACCTCGTCGGCGATCACCTCCAGGCTGTCGAGCAGCACATCGGGCTGCAGATTGAAACCGTCGCAGGCGTATTCGCGGTACCACTGCTCGATCCGGTCGGCCAGCTGCTCGGGGGTGCCGACGAAACCGCCGTGCCCGGACCCGGAGTAGCGCGTCTGACGCAGATACTCCCGCACGGTGGGCCGGGTCTGGCGGATCTGCTCGAGAATGGATTCGCGGAAGCCGATACTGCCGGTGAACAGCTCCGGATCCGCCGGGCCGCGCAGTACCTCGTCCGGGAACGGCTCGTCCGGGTCCAGGGCGCTCACATCGACGCCGATGGCATGGGACAGCCAGGCGGCCGCGTACACGCTCGGGCTCGACTCGTACAGCTCGTCGACCCGTCGCCGCGCCTCTTCCTCGGTGGAACCGAGGGTCAGCAGCAGACCGGGCATGATGGCGACCGCGCCGGGGTCGCGTCCGGCCCGCACCGCGCCGTCCTTCACCGTCCGATAGTGCTCGCGGGCGGTCTCCCGGGTGATCTCGGCGGTGAAGACACCGTCGGCGTACCGGGAGGCGATATCCCGGCCGCCCGGCGACCCGCCGGCCTGGAAGAGCACGGGCAGACCCTGCGGTGAGGCGGGTGCGCGGAATTCGTCGTCGTAATGGAAGTGGGTGCCGTGGTGGGTGACCCGCTGCCCGGTACCGGCCGCCGACCACAGCGCGCGGGCCAGTTCGGCGAATTCGGCACCCCGTTCGTACCGCTGGGTCCGCGGTACCACGCGGTCGAGTCCGAAGTTCGCCGCCGAACGGTCGTCGCGGGTGGTCACCAGATTCCAGCCGGCGCGCCCGTTGGAGACCTGGTCCAGGGTCAGGATGCGGGCGGCGAGGTCCACCGGATCGTTGAAGGTGGTGGAGGCGGTGGCGATGAGTCCGACGCGTTCGGTGGCCCGGGCGACGCGACCCCAGACGACGAACGGATCGAGCCGGATGGGATTGGCATCGTAGGCCGGGTCGCCGAGGCCCAGCGCGTCGGCGAGGAACACCGCGTCGAGCCGGGCCCGCTCGGCCAGCCGGCCGATCCGCTCCCAGTATTCCGGGGCCAGGAAATCCCGGGCGCCGAACAGTGGCGTCCGCCAGGCCGCCGGGATGTACCCGTAGACCAGCACATTGACACCCAGCAGGACATGGCCGGAGCGTGGTTCGGGCATCGCGTCACGCCCCCTGACCCTGCGGGCGCAGGAAGGAGTTGGACCCGCCCGGCGGCGGTGTGCCGTTGACGTAGTAGTCGCCGAGCACCCGTTCCTTGAACACCCGGGGGTTGTGCGAGGCCAGGGTGCGGGCATTGCGCCAGTGCCGGTCCAGACCCGCGGAAACGGCGGTCGCCGAGGCGCCCAGGGCGTCGAAGACGGTGGTGGTGACCTCCAGCGCGGCCTCGATCACCACCGATTGCGCCTCGTGGGTGCGCACGGTCGCGGTGACCAGCGCCTGCTGCTCTGCCTGTTCGTCGCCCCGGAGGTGGGCCCGGGCGACGGTGTCCAGGGTCGCGGACTGTTTCTCCAGGGCGGCCTCGGCCTGGAACACGCGGGTGGCGAGCAGGCCGATGCGCTGCTGGAGCAGGGCGTCCTGCGCGGGGACCTCGTCGGTGCCCAGCGGATAGTTGCGGGTGCGCCGACCCAGCGCCCGGGCGCCGTCGCGGAACGCCGCCCGGGCGATACCGACCAGCACCGACAGGAGCGCGGTCTGATAGAAGAGACCCTGGTAGGCGAAACGTTCCTCGGCCGGGAAGATTCCGTGTTCGTCGACCACCGCGTCCCGATACCGCGCGGAACCGCTCGCGGTGGTCTGCTGTCCGAAACCCTCCCAGTCGTCGACCAGGGTGACGCCCGGCTGGTCGCGCGCGACGAGCGCGGTGATCAGCCGATCGTTCTCGTCCCGGCCGATGACGTCGAGCCAGTCCGCGTAGAGGCTGCCGGTCGCGTAGTACTTCTCCCCGGTGAGCCGGGTGGTCCCGGCGGAGGTGGTGAGCCGCGTGCCGATATCGCCGAACTTGGCGTTGTTGGCCTCGGTCCACCCGCCGCCGACGAACTCACCCCGGCGGAAGCGCTCCAGCCAGATATCGGTGGCGGGATGATCCGGCGAGTTCAGCCGGTCCTCGACGAAGGCGAGATGGTTGCGGAAGATATGGGCGACGTTGGGATCGGCGGAGCCGAGTTCGGCCAGCAGCAGGAACACCTGCTGTAGTGTCGCGCCGTCACCGCCGTGCGCCCGCGGGATCCGCAGCCGGGAGAATCCCGCGTCCACGAGCAGCCGGACCTCGTCGTACGGGAACTCCCGGGCCCGCTCGCGAGCCGGGTTGCCCGCGGCGATCCGGTCGAAGAGCGGACGGTAGGTCGCGGCGAGGGTGTCGTAGTCGGCGTCGGGGTGGGCCAGCAGCGACCTCAGATCGGCCGATGTGGGGGCTGCCATGGGAATCCCTTCGATGTCGGGTGGAACGGAGGCGCGGTGGTCAGCGGTACACGCCCGGGGATGGGGCGGGAAACGCCGCGGTCGCGTCGGACAACAGGTCGCGGGGCGGCGGTAGACCGAGGGTGTCCCGCAGTGTCGTGTCGCCGGGGACCACCGCGCCGGGGAACCGCACCGCGAGGTCGGTACCCAGCAGGCGTGCGGCGGTTTCGGCGGGGGTGCCCGGACCGGTGGTGCGTAGCAGGAGCCCGTGGGCGCCTGCCCGCAGCAGCTCGGCGGCCGTCTCGAGGTCCCGGACGGAGGCCTCGGCCAGGACGGGTGCGCGCCCCGGCTGTCCGGCCGCCGACTCGACGGTCGCTCGATCGGGAAGCCCGCCCAGGACGGTGAGGTCGGTGATATCGGGGGTGTGCGCTCGGATATCGGGGCCGGTCCCGTACCACCCGAGCACCGGGGTGCCCTGCGGCGACGTGGGAATGCTCAGCGGCCCGGCGGTTCTGGTGACGCCACGGTGCCCGACGCGGCGGATGCGCTCGGAGTGCACCAGGATGCCGGACTCCTTGTCGCCGGCGATGCTGTCGAGGGGCCAGCTCTGCCACAGGCCGAGGACCGCGTGGGCGGTATCGGCGGTGGTCGCCGGGCCGAGCTCGGCGGCCGCGGCGAGACCCGCTCCACTCCAGGCGTTCCCGGTGCGTCCGCGTGGGTCGCGGCTGCCGAGCAGGAGGCCGGACCGGCCCCGGGTGAGGTGGTCCAGCGACAGCGTGCGGCGGGCGAGGTTGTAGGGGAGATCGATATGGGCGGTCGCGGCGACGACGATCGCGGGGCCGCCGTACACCGCCAGCGCCGTGGCCAGGACGCTGGGGTCGAGATCGCCTGCGGCCGGCACCGATTCGGTCGGGGCGCCCGGAAGCCGGTCGATACCGAACACGGTGAACGCGGCCCGATGGTGGGTCCACCGCCCGCGCAGCGCCGGGTCGGCGAGTACCGCGGCGGCTTCGGCGGTGGTCAGCGCCGTGGCGATGACGGGACGGCCCGGATCCGGAGAGGTCATGAACGCTGCACCTTCCTGGTGCCGAGATCGGCGTCGAGCAGAGCCCGGGTCGCGGGGGAGCGGGCGCTGTCGTAGAGGTGTTCGGTGGCGAATTCGTCGACCAGCCGGCCGTCCGACAACACTCCGATACGATCGCTCACCCATTCGACGAGACCGAGATCGTGCCCGATGAACACACAGGTGAGATTCAATCGTTCCCGCAGTTCCAGCAGCAGATCGATGATCTCGGCCTGGGTGGAGACATCGAGGGAGGAGGTCGGCTCGTCGAGGATGAGCAGCTCGGGTTCCAGCGCCAGTGCGCGCGCCATACCGACCCGCTGGGCCTGGCCGCCGGAGAGGGCGTGCGGATAGCGCTCGGCGAAACCGGCGGGCAGCCCGACGAGTTCGAGAGCCCGCGCCACCGCGTCGGCGGTCGCCTTCCGGTTCGGCGCCCGGCCGAACCGCCGCAGCGGCCGGGCGATCTGCTCGCCGATCCGGATACCGGGATTGAGGGAACCGACCGGGTCCTGGAAGACGTACTGCAACCGGGAACGCAGCGCACGCAATGCCG
The DNA here is from genome assembly GCF_001618425.1 of Nocardia fusca NBRC 14340. Lineage (GTDB taxonomy): Bacteria > Actinomycetota > Actinomycetes > Mycobacteriales > Mycobacteriaceae > Nocardia > Nocardia fusca. The sequence continues at coordinate 109,328 of NZ_BDCU01000041.1, read as the reverse complement.
CGGGCCGGGCGCCGGCCAGCGATGCGCCGTCGAAGACGACCGAACCACCGGTCGCGGGCAACAGCCCGCCCATCACGCGGCCGAGCGTGGACTTCCCGGAGCCGGACGGACCGATCAGGCCGTAGATCTCGCCCGGCCGCACCGCGACCGAGATATCGTCCACCGCCAGGAGTTCGCGTTTGTCCAGCCCGGTACCGATACCTCCGACGGTGAATCGTTTGGTGACCGCCTCGAGCCGGAGCAGCGCCGCGGCGGTGTCGTCCCGGACCGGCGGTACGGACTGCTGCGGGACGGATCCGGCGGACGACAGTCGGCGCACGCCGTGCCAGTGCGGTAGCGCGGCCCGCTTGCCCAGCCGCGGTACGGCGTCGAGCAGGTCGCGGGTGTAGGGGTGCTCGGGCGTGGTGAGTACCTCGTCGCGGGGCCCCTGCTCGACGATCCGGCCCCGGGACAGCACCGCCACGGTATCGGCCATATGCGCGACCACATCGAAGTCGTGGGTGATCAGCAGGAGCGCGGACCCCGTGGCCCGGGTGATATCGCGCAGCAGGTCCAGGATCTGGCGCTGGACCACGGTATCGAGCGCGGTGGTGGGTTCGTCGGCGATGAGGACGACGGGTTCGGACAGCGCGGCCAGTGCCAGTGCCACCCGCTGGCGCATACCACCGCTGAGCTCGTGCGGGTAGGCGGCCAGCACCCGGTCCGGGGCGTCGAATCCGACCTTCGCGAGCCACTGCGCCGCCAGCTCCCGCCGCGCGGCGCGCGGGGTGTCCGGCCGGTGCCGGACGAGTACTTCGTCGAGCTGGGCGATGATCCGGTGTGCGGGATCCAGTGCGCCCAGCGGGTTCTGGAACACCATGCCGATACCCGCACCGCGGTAGGCGGCGAGCCGGCGCTCGGGGAGCTCGGTCAGATCGACCGGGGTGTCCGAACCGTGCCGGAACCGCACCGCGCCGCCGGTGATCCGGGCCGACCGGGGCAGCAGGCCGATGATCGCGGCCGCGGTGAGGCTCTTCCCCGAACCCGATTCCCCGACCAGGGCGAGGACCTCGCCGGCGGCCAGGGCGAAGGAGATACCGGAGACGGTCGGGGCGTCGGCTTCGTCGCCGGGGAAGGCGATGCTCAGGTCGACGACCTCGAGGACCGCGGCGGCCGCCGGCCGGACCTCCGCCGCGTGGGCGCTGTGCGCGGACACCGCGGTCATCGGCCGGTTCCCCGGGTGCGCGGGCTCGCCAGATCGTGCAGGGCGTCACCGAGCCAGTTGAAGGCCAGGGCCACGAGCACCACGGTGAGCCCGGGGATCACCGCCACGTACATATGCCCGGAGAGCACCACTTCGGCGCCGGAGGCGATCATCTGTCCCCAGTCGGGGGTGGGCGGCTGGACGCCGATCCCCACCGCGCTCAGGCTCGCGGAGAACACCACCATGGTCGCGACCAGTCCGGTGGCGTAGACGACGATCTGACCGGTCACATTGGGCAGTACCTCGCGCACCATCAGCGACCAGCGGGTCGCGCCCAGGGCTGTCGCGGCTTCCACGTATTCCCGCCTCGTATGTTGTTTGACCTCGGTGAAGACCACTCGGGTGACATAGGGGACGACATAGAACACGATCGCCACCACCACGACGGGAGCCCCGGGGCTCAGCACCGCGGCCAGTGCGACGGCGACCAGGATCACCGGGAACGCGAACAGCATGTCCACCAGCCGCATGACCACGCCGCTCACCCGCGGTCCGGCGAAGCCGGCCAGCAGCGCCGCGACGGATCCGACGGCGGTGGCGCCGGCCACCGAGATCACGGCCAGCAGCAGGGAGGTGCGGCCACCCCACAGCAGCCGGCTCAGCAGGTCGCGGCCCAGATCGTCGGTGCCGAGGAGATGCCCGTCGCTGCCCGGGGGCAGGAATTTGGCGGACGGGTCGGTCGCCAGCGGATCGTAGGGCGCGAGCAGGGGCGCGAACAGGGAGACGAGTACCACGCCACCGATGAGGACACCGGCCGTGACGAGCTGCGCGTGCTGCCGGCGGGGCGAGGTGTGCCCGGTGACCGAGGCGCGTGGTACGGCGAGAACCATCATGCCCCCCGTAGTCGCGGATCGAGGGCGTCCACGATCACGTCGGTGATCAGATCGACCAGCAGATAGCACAGCGCCACCAGCACGATGCCGCCCTGGATGACCGGGTAATCCTTGCCGTTGACGGCATTGACCAGCTGGGTGCCGATACCGGGCCAGTTGAACACGATCTCGACGAAGAACACGCCGGTGATCAGGGTGCCGATCTCGAGCCCGGTGACATTGACGATGCTGGGCGCGATATTGCGGAAGATATTGCGCCCGTAGATGGTGCGCAACGGCACACCCTGGGACCGGAACGTGCGCACGTAATCGGTGGCCGCTTCGCGGATCACCCCGATCCGGACGAAACGCGCCAGCACCAGCATGGAGATCAGCGCGGCCGAGACAGCGGGCAGCACCAGATGTTCGAGCAGATCGGCGAACCCGCCGCCGCCCCGCGATTGCATACCGCCGACCGGGAGCCAGCCCAGCCGCAGCGAGAACACGCTGATCAGCACGAGCCCGAACCAGTACACCGAAAGATTGCTGCCGATCTGGGCGAGCAGCATCACCGAGCGGTCGATCCAGGTGCCGTGGAAGATCCCGGCCACCGCGCCGATCAGGGTGCCGAATACCACGCAGACGAAGGCTCCCGCCACGGTGAGTATCACCGTATTGAGGAACGGCGGTACCAGCATGTCGAACACCGGCGTGCCCAGCGTCAGCGACAGTCCGCCGCCGTCGGCGACGAGATTCTGCAACCAGACGAAGTACTGCTCCCACAGCGGCCGGTCCAGACCGTAGATCGCGCGCAGTTCGTCGAGTTGTTCGGGGGTGTAGCGCGAGGCGAACTGGGACTCCACCGGATCGCCCGGAGTGAGCGCACCCAGCAGGAACGCCAGGATCGAGACGAGAACCAGGAGGGGGACCACGTTGAGGACGCGGAACCCGATATGGCGCACCTGCTTCATCGGGAACCCGACAACCAGACCGGTGCGAGGTCGTACCAGTTCGTGGACGCGTAGACGAAGCCTTCGACGTTCGGCCCGGTCGCGTAGTACCGGTTCAGATTTACCGCCGGGATCACCAGCGCGTTGGCGCGCAGCTTCGCCTCCGCCTGCTGCCACAGGCCGATCCGCGCATCCGGGTCGGCGGTACGCAGGGCCGTATCGATGGCCGCCGTCACCTCCGGGTACTTCGCCGGGTCCAGACCGCGGTTCTTCAGGCCGTTGTACCCGTTGTACAGCCATTCGGCATTCGTCTCGCCGAACTCGTCGATGCTGAGGCCGTCGCCGGGCTGCGGGTTGTACACCCGCGCCGAATAGTTGACCCGGTCCAGGCTCACGATGTCCACTTCGACTCCGATGCCCTTCAAATGGGCCTGCAGCCACTGTCCGAGGTTCTCGTTGGCCACATCGATGACGAGGTTGAACCTGAGTTCGCCCGGGTCGTAACCGGCTTCGGCGAGCAGTTTCCGGGCGAGGTCGGGATCGTAGGGGAAATCGCGGACCGCCGGATCGTAGGCCTCGTTACCAGGTGGCAGGAACGAGTACTGCGGTGAGGCGTAGCCGTTGTAGACCTCTTTCGCCAGCGCTTCCCGGTCCAGCCCGTGGATGAGCGCCTTGCGTACCCGGTCGTCCTCGAAGACGGGATTGCGGCGATTGAAGGAGAAGTACACCAGTTCCGCGGCGGTGCCCTCGGGTACGTCGAAACCGGCGTTCTCCAGCGACTCGACATCGTCGGGCGGCACATAGCCGATGAGGTCGACCTCGCCGTTGAGCAGCGAGGCCACGCGCGTCTGGTTGTTGGGAATGACGCGGAAGGTCAGCGTGTCCAGGCGGGGCCGCTGCCCCCAGTAGTCCGGGTTGCGCTGCAGCACGATCCGGTCGCCGATCGCGCGCGAGGCGAACCGGTAGGGGCCGGTGCCCTCGGGATGCCGGGCGAATTCGTTGTTGCCGTACTTCTCCCAGACCGCCGGATTGCCGACCGGGAGCGTGTACATCGACTGGGCGAGGATGCGCGGGAAGCCGAGGAACGGTTTGTCGAATTCGAAGGTGTAGGAGTGGTCGCCGGTGGGCCGGGCAGCGCGCAGGTTGCCGAACCAGACCTTCACCCGGCCGGCGCTCTCCTCGTCGAAGAACTGGTAGGAGCGGTCCCATACCCGGCGGACATTCTTGTGCAACGCGGCCGCGTCGAACGGTGAGCCGTCGTGAAAGGTCACTCCGTCACGGAGCTGGAACGTCCAGACGCGCCCGTCCTCGCTGTGGTCCCATTTCGTGGCGAGGACCGGAACCAGGGCGGGGACACCGGAGCCGGTGGTCAGATCCTCCCCGACCAGGGGCTCGAAGATATTGCGCGAGACGCGGTAGGTCTCCCAGTACACCTGCCGGTGCGGGTCCAGCCCGCGCGGTTCCAGGTACAGGCCGGTGATGAACTCGCCACCGTCGACGGGCAGACCGTTGTCGTTCCCGGATGAGCAACCGGTGAGCAGCACCATGGCGGCCATCCCGATCGCGACGATCGCACTGCGCTTGTTTCTTCGCACTTCAGTCGCACACTTTCCGTCCGGCAACGAACCCTCCGAGCACGCAACGTATCCCGGTGCGCGCCGGTGTTCACGGCATGAAATCAGCGCGATTCCTTTTCGGGACTGCGCACGCGGCGGCCCGCCGACGGCGTCCGGACGGGCGTTGCCGGAGCCGCGCTGCCCGGCCCGACCTGTTCGGCCGGGCGTTCGCCGATATTGCCGGACCTGCTCATTTCCTTATCGGAGAATGCTATTCTCCCAAGTGGGTAGTGAGGCGCCTACCGCAGGATTCCAGGCGCCGGAAGGGGTCGATCGACCTTGCCTCCGACTGTCCGCGTCTATCCTTATAAAGATTGCAATACTTATTGCGCTTGCCTGGATGGGGCGTTAGATTCCTTACAAGTCCTCGACATCGAGGCGGAACAGCGCTATCGGCCGGGTCGGTTGGGAGTCAGTCGGAATGTTGCAGCAAGAGGCGCGCTTTCAGGGCGGCCAGTCGATCGGGCTCGCGGCGGGATGGCAGCAGCGTCGCGTCACGGCGCCGAGCCGGCTGTTCGGAGCCAACGGGCTGCGCACCGGTCCCGACGGCCGGATCTATATCGCGCAGGTCACCGGTAGTCAGATCAGCGCGCTCGATATCGATACCGGCGCAATCGAAACCATCAGCGCCAAAGGCGGCGATATCGTCGCGCCCGACGACTGCGCCTTCCATCCGGACGGCACCCTCTACGCCACCGAGGTGATGGATGGCCGGGTCAGCGCCCGGCACACCGATGGCACCACCCGGCTGCTGCGCGCAGATCTGCCCAGTGCCAACGGCATCACCGTCCATCAGGGCAGATTGTTCGTCAACGAATGCCGGCCGGGTGGCCGGTTGATGGAACTCCCGCTCGACGGCGGCGCTCCGCGCATCCTGCTGGAGAACATCGAACAGCCCAATGCGATGGAGGTCGGCCCCGACGGGTTGCTCTATTACCCCGTGATGGGCACCAACGAGATCTGGCGCATCCATCCCGACGGCGGTGCACCCGAACGCGTCGCGGGCGATCTCGGGGTACCCGACTCGGTGAAGTTCGACCCGGACGGTTTCATCGTCTCCACCCAGGTGGCGTCGGGTCAGGTCCTGCGGATCAACCCGCGCAACGGGGAGAAAACCCTGCTGGCCCAGCTGAACCCCGGCCTGGACAATTGCACCCTGGTGAACGGGCGCCTGTTCGTCTCCAATTTCACCGGTGAGATCACCGAGATCCTCGCCGGCGGGGAAACCAGGACCACGCTGCCCGGCGGCCTGAACTGGCCGCTGGATCTGACGGTAGGCCCCGACGGCACCCTCTTCGTCGCCGACGGCACCTACTTCTATGCCGTCGGCGCGGACGGACTGGAAACCCAGGGCATGCTGTTCAGCCCGGGCTACCCCGGCTTCACGCGCGGAGTAACCGCCACCGGGCCGGGGGAATTCGTCGTCGCCACCGCGGGCGGGCAGATCGCCCGCTGGCGGCCGGGCACCGGGGAGTGCGAGTTCCTGGCCGGTGCGGAAACTCCGTTCGATCAGCTCTACGGCGTCGAGGTCGGTCCCGGCGGGCTCATCGTGACCACCGAGTTCGGCACCGGGCGGGTACTGGGCGTGAACAGCGGGGGCGGCGTCGATGTGCTCGCGTCGGGGCTGCGGAAACCGCTCGGTGTCGCGTTCACCACCGGCGGCACCCTGCTGGTGGCCGAATCGGGTGCGGGCCGGGTCGTCTCGGTCACCCCGGCCGGGGTGGACACTGTCGTCGACGGCCTCGACACCCCCCAGGGCATTCTGGTGCGCGGCTCGCAACTGCTGGTCGTCGACTCCGGGGCCAAGAATCTGGTCTCCGTCGACCTGGAGACGAAGGCGCGTGAGGTCCTGGCCTGGAACCTGCCGGTCGGCGCGCCGCCGGGAGTGACCCCGAAACCGCTGCTCGGTATGCCGCCGTTCTCGGGGCCGCAGGGTCCGTTCGCCGGTATCACCGCCGCCGCCGACGGCACCGTCTATATCGCCGCCGATGCCGAGGGCAGTGTGCTCGCGTTCCGGAAGGACGGGTGAGGAATCCATGACGAACGACTTCTTCGGGCTCGACGGACGCGTGGTGATCGTGTCCGGCGCGGGCGGCGGCGGTATCGGGACCGCGGTGACCAGGCTGATCGCCCGGGCCGGAGCCACCGTGCTGGGGGTGAGCCGGGGCGCCGAGAATCTCGCGAAGCATGTGGAACCCCTGGCGGGGGAGGGCCTGAAGGTGATTCCGGTGCAGGCCGACGCCGCCACCGACGAAGGAGTCGCCACCGTCCTGGACGCGGCCCGGCAGGCCGAGGGGGAGCTCTACGGCCTGGTGAACATCGCCGGCGGCGCCGCGCCCGCCACCTGGATGCCCGCCACCCGGGTGACGCGGGAGGACTGGCGGGCGCTGTTCCACCAGAACCTCGAGTCCATGTTCTTCATGAGCCAGGCCGTGGCCGCGGAGATCAAAGGAGAGGGCCGGCCGGGGTCGATCGTCTCACTGTCGTCCATCAGCGGGTTGAACACCGCCCCGTTCCATATCGCCTACGGCACGGCGAAAGCCGCCCTGGTGGCGGCGACCCGGACGCTGGCGGTCGAACTGGCGCTCAGCGATATCCGGGTGAACGCGATCGCGCCCGGCGTCACCGAGACCCCGGCCTCGGGGACCTACGTGGACGAGGACCCCGGACGCGACCGGACGGCCATCGCCATGGGCCGTCGCGGCCGGCCCGAGGAACAGGCCGGCGCGGTGCTGTTCCTGCTCTCGCGGCTGTCGTCCTACATCACCGGCCAGACGCTGCTGGTGGACGGCGGACTGAACCTGAAATGGACCCATCTGGGCGCCGACAACACCTCCCTGTTCCTGAAGGACGAGGGATTTCGCGCCGCGATCACCAGCTGACCACCGATATGCACTGCACCGACACCGACTGTCCCCGGACCCGGGGTGGGAGAACGCCATGAGCGAGCGTAGCGAGCGATCAATGGACACAGCCGAGCCCTCGCTCGTGCCGGAGCGAAGCGGAGGCATGAGCGAGACCGTCGACGATATCGCCACGAACACCGAACCGCTGTCCGCGCCGATGACGATCGGAGTGGAGGCCTACCTCAGTCCCGACTACGTGAAGGCCGAACGCGACAAGCTGTGGCGCAAGGTGTGGCAGCAGGTGGGGCGGGTCGAGGAGATTCCGAAGGTCGGCGATTACCTGACCTACGAGATCCTCGACGATTCGATCATCGTCGTACGCACTGCCGAGGACACGATCCGCGCCTACCACAATGTGTGCGCGCACCGCGGCCGCCGCCTGGTGGACACCCCGGCGGGGGCGCGCAACGCGAAGGGACGCAAGAAGCAGTTCGTCTGCGGTTTCCACGGGTGGCGCTACGACCTCGAGGGCCGCAACACCTTCGTCCCCGAACGCGAGGACTGGCCGTGCGGGCTCACCGAACGCAACGACGGTCTGGTCGGCGTACACGTCGACACCTGGGGTGGCTGGATCTGGATCAACCTGGACCGGAACCCGTCGGAGACGCTGCTGGAATACCTGGAACCGGCCGCCACCCTGCTCGATCCGTTCCGGCTGGAGAACATGCGCTACCGGTGGCGGCGCTGGCTGGTGTTCGACTGCAATTGGAAGGTCGCGCTGGAGGCCTTCATGGAGACCTACCACGTGCCCTACACCCATCCGGAGTTCATGAATTTCGGCATGTTCCTGGGCTGGGCGCGGGCACAGGGCAAACACAGCAATATCGGCTACGACGCGCCGAAGGGGCAGGAGGAGAGCCAGGGCAAGATCCGCCTCGGCCACGGACCCGACGCCCGTAAATCCACCATCGAGTTACAGAACTTCACCTGGGAGAACGCCAATACCAACACCACCTGGACCATGGTGGAAGCGGCGCGCCGGCTCACCGAGGAACTCCCCGAGGGCACCCCGGCGCCGGAGGTCATGGCGCACTGGCTCGCCTCGGCCCGCGCCGCCGACGAGTTGCGCGGTGTCGTCTGGCCGACCGTCACCCCGGCCGAGGTCGCGGCCGCGGGTACCGCGTGGCAGATCTTCCCGAACTTCCAGATCGGGCACGCCGTGAACAATATGCTCTGCTACAGCGCCCACCCCTACGGCTACGACCCCGATAAATGCATATTCGAGGCCGCGGTCTACGAGCTGTTTCCCGAAGGCGAAGCACCGGAGACGGAATGGGTGCACACCCCACAGGACGATCCGGGTTGGCGCACCGTCCTCCCGCAGGACTTCGACAATATGGCCGCGGTCCAGCAGGGCATGAAGACCCTGGGTTTCTCCGGCCCGAAGCCGAATCCGTATCGCGAGCGCAGTGTCGTGAACCTGCACCACAACCTCGCGAAGTACATGGGCACCGGCGCACCGCGTGACCTCACCTGACCCCGGCGCCGCCGGCCCGATCCACCCCATCGAGGAATCCGAATGAACAACTGCGCACCCACGCAGACCCCCGAGATCGACCATGCCGCGCTGCGGGCCAAGTACCTGGCCGAACGCGATAAGCGGCTGCGGCCCGAGGGGCAGAAGCAATACGTGGTGACCGAGGACGGGTTCACCGACTTCTTCGAAGGCGATCCCTACACCCCGGTGACGCCGCGGGATCCGCTGACAGAGGAGATCGATGTCGCGGTCCTCGGCGGCGGCTGGGCCGGGCTCACCGCGGGCGCGCGGCTGACCCAGGCCGGGGTGGAGGATTTCCGGATCATCGAACTCGCCGGCGATTTCGGTGGCGCCTGGTACTGGAACCGGTATCCGGGCATCCAATGTGATTCCGATGCCTATTGTTATCTGCCGCTGCTGGAAGAGACCGGGTACATCCCGACCCAGAAATACGCCTACGGCGACGAATGTTTCGAGCACGCACAGCGGATCGGCAAACACTTCGGGCTGTACGAGAAGGCCATCTTCTCCACGATGGTGAAGTCCCTGGAATGGGACGAGTCCGGCCGGCGGTGGCGGATCGGTACCAATCGCGACGACGATGTCCGCGCCCGGTTCGTGGTGATGGCGCAGGGACCGTTCAACAAGCCCAAGCTGCCCGGCATCCCGGGGCTGAACGATTTCACCGGCCATACATTCCATTCCGCCCGCTGGGACTACGCCTACACCGGCGGCGATATGCGGGGCGGCCTCACCGGCCTCGAGGACAAGAAAGTCGCGGTAATCGGTACCGGAGCCAGCGGGATCCAGGTGATCCCGCATATCGCTCGTTCGGCCGAGCACCTGTATGTCTTCCAGCGCACCCCGTCCTATATCAACGAGCGCGGCAACGTGCCCACCGATCCGGAATGGGTGAAAACGCTGCAACCGGGCTGGCAGTTGCAGCGCCGCCGCAATTTCCACACCGCCGCCTTCGAAGCGTTCGCTCCCGGGCAGCCGGATCTGGTGTGCGACGGCTGGACCGAGGTCAGCCGCAATGTGCAGTCCTATCTCGACGAGAACAATCTCTGGGCGGAGGTCACGCCGGAGAAGTTCATGGAAATCCGGGAGCACCAGGACTACCGGGCGATGGAACGGGTCCGGCAGCGGGTCGACCAGATCGTCACGGATCCGGAGACCGCCGCGGCGCTCAAACCGTATTACCGGTTCCTGTGCAAGCGTCCCTGTTTCAACGATGAATATCTGCCGACCTACAACCGCGACAATGTGACCCTGATCGATGTGTCGGCCACCAAAGGTGTCGAACGGATCACCGCGAAAGGGATCATCGCCGCCGGGGTGGAACACGAGGTCGACTGCATCGTCTTCGCCAGCGGATTCGAGATCACCACCGAGCTCGACCGCCGCTACGGTATCCATCCGTTCGCCGGCCGCGACGGGCTCTCCCTCTACGAACACTGGGCGGACGGCTACCGCACCCTGCACGGCCTCACCAGCAACGGATTCCCGAATCTGTTCTTCACCGGCTTCATCCAGGGCGGTATCACCGCGAGTACCACCGATATGTTCGATCAGCAGGCGACCCACGCCGCCTACATCATCGGCGAGGCGCTGAACCGGGGCGCCCGGACAGTGGAACCGACTCCCGAGGCCGTGGCCGGCTGGTGCGCCACCATCCGGGAGACCGCGGTGGACAACAGCAACTTCCAGCGCGAATGCACCCCCGGCTACTACAACAACGAGGGCGAGCGGAACATCCGCTCGCATCTGGGCGAACCGTACTGGCCGGGCTTCTACGCCCTCGAGGACATCCTGCAGAGCTGGCGTGAAACCGGCCGCCTGGAGGGTTTGGCGCTCGGCGAATGACACGCCGCGGCGAAACGTTAGGAGAAGCGTTGTCCGAGATGCGGTTCGACGAACGGGTCGCGGTGGTGACCGGCGCCGGTCGCGGCCTCGGCCGGGCCTACGCCCTGCTGCTGGCCGCTCGGGGCGCCCAGGTCGTGGTGAACGATGTGGGCGGCGGTATCCCGGGTGGCGACAGCGATACCGGGGTCGCCGGTGCGGTGGCCGACGAAATCGCGGCCGCCGGTGGGCAGGCGGTCGCGAATACCGATTCGGTCGCCACCCCGGACGGTGGCCGGGCGATCGTGAACACCGCCCTCGACACCTACGGCCGGATCGATGTGCTCGTCCACAATGCGGGCAATGTGCGCTATGCCCCGCTCACCGAAATGAGCTACGCGGATTTCGATTCCGTCCTCGACGTGCATCTGCGCGGTGCGTTCCACGTCGTACGCGCCGCCTTTCCGGCGATGCGCGAGGCCGGGTACGGGCGAGTCGTACTGACCTCCTCGATCGGTGGTCTCTACGGTAACCAGAACGTCGCCAACTACGCCGTCGCCAAGGCGGGCGTGATCGGGCTGTCGAATGTGGTGGCGCTCGAGGGCGCCGAATTCGGGGTGAAATCCAATGTGATCGTGCCGGCGGCGGTCACCCGGCTCGCCGACGGTATCGATACCTCGAAGTATCCGCCGATGGAACCCGAACTGGTGGCGCCGGCGGTGGGCTGGCTGGCGCACGAATCCTGTTCGATCAGTGGCGAAATGCTCGTGGCGCTGGCGGGCCGGGTGGCGCGGGCCTATATCGCGGAGACCCCCGGGGTGTATCGGCCGCAGTGGTCCATCGAGGACGTCGGGGCCCGTATCGACGAAATACGTGACATCAAGGATTCATGGTTGCTGCCGGTCGTTCCGTCGGCCCACAGCGACCATATCGGCCGGAGTTTCGCAATGGCCATGGGAGGTAAGTGAGTATGGCGGTCAAAGTCTACGAACGGATTCTGGATCTCTTCGAAGCCGAAGGTATCGACACCGTCTTCGGCATCCCGGACCCGAATTTCGTGCACCTGTTCCACCTCGCCGACGAGCGTGGCTGGAACGTGGTGTCCCCGCACCATGAGGAATCGGCGGGGTTCATGGCCGAGGCCGTCTCCCGGATGACCGGAAAAGCCGCCCTGTGCATCGGCACCCTCGGGCCCGGCGTCGCCAACCTCGCGGGCGCCATGATGTGCGCCAAGGTGGAGAATTCGCCGGTGATCTTCCTGGGCGGGCAGCGCGCCCGGATCACCGAACAGCGGGTACGCCGCGGCCGGATCCAGTTCGTGAAACAGTCCGGGCTGTTCGAGCCCTCGGTCAAGTACGCCGCCAGTATCGAGTACGCCGACCAGACCGACGAGGTGATCCGGGAAGGACTGCGCAAGGCGCTTTCCGGAACCCCGGGCCCGGTCTACATCGAATATCCCTCCCATGTGATCCAGGCGGAACTCGACGTCGCCGCGCCGCTACCGCCGCACCGGTACCGCCTGGTGGATCAAACCGCCGGGCAGGACAAGGTGGACGCGGCCGCCGATCTCGTTCGGCAGGCCAAGCAGCCGATCCTGCTGGTCGGGCACGGTGTGCACACCACCCGGGCCGGCGCCTCGGTGAAGGCGCTGGCCGACCTGCTGGCCTGCCCGGTCATCCAGACCTCGGGCGGCACCTCGTTCATCGCCGGACTCGAGGACCGCACCTTCCCCTACGGCTTCTCACCCTCGGCGGTGGACGCTGTCGTGAAATCCGATCTGTGCCTGGCCATCGGCACCGAACTCGGCGAACCCGTGCACTACGGGCGCGGCCGGCACTGGGTCGCGGGGGAGGACGCGCGGAAATGGATCCTCGTCGAACAGGACCCCACCGCCATCGGAGTGAACCGGCCGATCGACGTACCGCTGGTCGGTGATCTGCGCGCGGTTGTCCCGCAACTCACCGAGGCCTTGAAGAACACCCCGCGCACCCCGACCCCCGAACTCGCGCAGTGGATCGAACAGGATGCCTCCCGGCTCGCCGAACTCGCCGAGAACGCGCCCACCGGTGGCACTCCGGTGCACCCCGCCCGGCTGGTCGTGGAGGCCACCAAGGATTTCCCGGCGGACGGCATCCTTGTGCGCGACGGCGGCGCCACCACCATCTTCGGCTGGACCTACACCCAGTGCAAACCACACGACGTGATCTGGAACCAGAATTTCGGGCACCTCGGCACCGGTCTGCCGTACGCGGTGGGTGCCTCGGTCGCCGACGGCGGGAAACGCCCGGTGCTGATGATCACCGGCGACTCCTCGTTCCAGTTCCAGATCGCCGAACTCGAAACCGCGGCGCGGCTGAACCTGCCACTGGTCTGCGTGGTCGCCGTGGACTACGCGTGGGGTCTCGAGGTGGGTGTCTACAAGCGCACCTTCGGGCACGGCTCCCGCGAAACCGCGGTGCACTGGAGCAAGGACACCCGGTTGGACAAGGTCGCCGAGGGCTTCGGCTGCTACGGCGAATACGTCGAATCCGACGCCGATATCGCCCCCGCCATCAAACGCGCCTTCGCCAGCGGTAAGCCCGGCGTCATCCACGTCGCCGTGGACCCGAAGGCCAACTCCGAGGAAATGCCCAGCTACGACGAGTTCCGCACCTGGTACGCGGAAGGGATGCAGTGATGCGCGAATACCGGAAGTTCTATATCGGTGGCGGCTGGGTCGACCCCGCGGGCGAGCAGACCTTCGAGGTGATCAATCCCGCCACCGAGGAAGTCTGCGGGACCGTCGCGCTCGGCACGGCCGCGGATGTGGACGCCGCCGTCGCCGCGGCCCGCGCCGCGTTCCCCGCGTGGGCCGCGAGCACTGTCGCCGAGCGGCTGGACCTGTTCGGTGCCCTCGGCGCGGAGTACCAGAAGCGCGCCGGTGACCTGGCGGCGGCACTCACCGAGGAGATGGGCGCTCCCGCGGGGCTGGCCAACGGATTCCAGGTCGATCTCGCCGCCGGCCATCTGGAGACCGCGACCGAGATACTGCGGAACTACCGCTTCGAGGAGCAGCGGGGGGCGACCCTTTTCGTCAAGGAACCCATCGGTGTCTGCGGCCTCATCACCCCGTGGAACTGGCCGATGAACCAGATCGCGGTGAAGGTTTTCCCGGCCCTGGCCACCGGCTGCACCATGGTGCTCAAGCCTTCCGAACGGTCCCCGTTCACCGGGCAGATCTTCGCCGAAGTGCTGGCCGCGGCCGGGGTTCCGGCGGGGGTGTTCAACCTGGTGCAGGGTGACGGACCGAGCGTCGGCGTCCCGCTGTCGTCGCATCCGGAGGTCGATATGATCTCCTTCACCGGGTCGACCCGGGCCGGGATAGAGATCGCCCGTAATGCGGCCGCCACCGTGAAGCGGGTCACCCAGGAACTCGGCGGCAAGGGCCCCAACATCATCCTCGACGACGAGGATTTCGCCACCAATGTCGGCCAGGGCGTGGCGAACCTGATGGGTAACTCCGGCCAGACGTGTAGCGCGCCGTCGCGAATGCTGGTCCCGTCGGCCCGGATGGAAGAAGCCGTGGCGGCCGCGCGGGCCGCCACGGAGGGCATCACCGTCGGTGATCCCACCGGAGAGGTCGCGCTCGGCCCGGTGGTCGCGGGTTCCCAGTGGGATCGGATCCAGTCCCTGATCCAGAAGGGGATCGAGGAGGGGGCGACCGTCGTCGCCGGTGGTCCCGGCCGGCCCGATGGCCTGGAAAAGGGTTTCTTCGTCAAACCGACGGTGTTCGCGGAGGTGACCAATACGATGACCGTCGCCCGCGAGGAGATCTTCGGTCCGGTTCTGGTGATCATCGGCTATCGCGATATCGACGACGCCGTCGCCATCGCCAATGACACCGAGTACGGCCTGGCCGGTTTCGTCGCGGGTCGTGATCTGGATCAGGCCCGTGCCGTGGCCCGCAGACTCCGGGCCGGCTCGATCGGCATCAACGGCGGATTCGATTTCGCCGCTCCCTTCGGCGGCTACAAGAAGAGCGGTAACGGTCGCGAATGGGGCGAAGCCGGTTTCGAGGAATACCTCGAGGTCAAAGGTATTCTCGGGTACGCGCCCGACGCGGCCCCGGCGTAGGTCGTGGTCGGCGAGATGGGCGAAGATCGGGTGGCCGTGTCACCGGTGCCGGTATCGCCCGGCGAACACGAACTCCCCGGAACGTACCTCGACCGGCTCGAGCGGCGTCACGGCGAATGGCGGATCGCGCTGCGCACCGATGTCGTCGAGTGGTCGGGCGCGGTCCCGGCCCTGCCGCTCCCGTTCACCGGCGTGGCGGACCTGTTCGCCAACGGCGTGGATACGTGACCGTCGAATCGACAAGGAGATGGAGATGGAGCGGAAACCCCCGCTGAACCCCGGGGACTGGCCGCCGGAACTCCGGAAATTCTTCGCGGACTTCCGGTCCCGGGTGCACCACGGCGGTCCGGCACCGGAGAACACTCGATCGGGAGTCAACCTGCTGGGCACGCTGGCCCGCTATCCGGAATTCACGATGGCCTTCCTCCGGTCGTGTTTCGCGACAGGGATATTCGGAACAGCGAGGATTCGGAGCAGCAATGAGCGAAGTACCGTCCGGCTACCGGCAGCGTCCCGACTACCGGGTGGACCTGCTGGCCCGCACCAATTCCTTCACCGCGACCGTCGGTGCCCGGCGGCTGGCGTCCAGTGACGCCTGTTTGCTGGTGGACGAACAGGATCACGGTCTGGTCGTGTACTTTCCGCCCGCCGCGGTGGACGCCGCGCAGCTGGAACCCATCGATCTGCACACCGTATGCCCTTTCAAAGGTGAAGCGTCCTATTGGACCCTGCGCGGCAGCGATCGGCCCTGGATCGCCTGGACCTATCCGCGGCCCCATCCGCCCGTGGCGCAGCTGGCCGGATACATCGCGTTCGACCAGAGCGTCGTCGCCGTCACGATCGGCGCGGGTCGTTACACCGGGGTCCGATCATGACCGGGCGACCGGCGCCGGAGCTGCCCGAGCGGAGCTCGGAGTCCTCGATGGCGCGGATGGTCGAGATCTTCGATGTGCGAGCCGACCCCGCCGCCCCCGGGTGCTTCGTCGGCGACAGCGACGGCGGCACCAGAAGGGTGGTGGACGGCAGTCAGATACTCGGGCAGAGCATCGTCGCCGCGGCCAGGGCCCTGCCCGGCCGGACGGTGCGCACCGCGCATGCGCTGTTCGTCTCGGCGGCCGACCCCGATGTGCCGCTGGAGTTCACCGTCACCCCGGTCAGGGCGGGCCGGAGTTTCGCAAGTGCCACGATCGGCGTGCGGCAGGGGGAGAAGATACGGACCCACTGCACCGTCCTGCTGGACGCTCCGCAACCGGATCTGGTCCGCTGGGATACGCCCGCCGGACAGGTCGCCGGCCCCGAGACCGCCGGTCCGGAGGCGAGCCTGGCGCTGCCGGGCCGCGAGGTGCGCATCATCGACTGTGCCGATATCAACGACCCGGACGAGGTGGGTCCACCCGTGGTCGACGCCTGGCTGCGCTACGACGAGGTGCCCGCCGCCGATGACCTCCGTCGCGCGATGCTCGCCCATTTCACCGGCCATCTCGGAATCTCCACCGCGTTACGGCCGCATCCGGGACTCGGTACGGCGCAGGCCCATCACACCCTGTCGACCGCGCCCATGGGTATCGGGATCACCTTCCACGACCCGGTGCGCTGGGACGGCTGGTTGCGCTACCACCACGAAGCGACCTTCGTCGGTGCGGGAACAGCCCATATCCGGGGGCAGATCAGCACCCGCGCCGAATCGCTGATCGCGTCGTTCACGCAGGACGCCATGATCCGTGCCTTCGATACCGGACCGGTGAACGAGATCCCCAGCGCGGCGCGGCTGTAGTCAGCGCCGGCCCGAACCGGACCGGATCGCCTGCTGGGCCAGCGTCGACGACGCGTTGACGATGCCGTCGTCGAACCGTTCCAGCAGCAGTGCCTGGGTGGCGGCCAGATGCGCGCACGCCATGTGCTCGGCCGCCGACGCCTGCCCGGCGGCGATATCGTCGACGATCTTCTGGTGGGTGCGTACCGCGGCCCGGGCCTGCTCCGGCGACGGATACTCGCCCCGGCCGGTCAGGGCTTCGGCCCAGGCCTCCTCCTGCGCCGACCACAGGGCGACCAGACTGCTCACCACGTAGCGCACCGTCGCGTTCGGGGTGAAGGACACCACGAGATCGTGGAATTCGCGGGCGGTCTGGGTGAAGGCCACCCCGTCGTCGATCACTTCCGCGGATTTCTCGATATTCGCGGTGAGCACCGGAATCACTACCTCGAGCCGGTCCTCGCGGCGCGCGCATTCCGCGGCGCACATGGGTTCGAGCATCTGCAGGCCGGTGGCCAGATCCCGCAGCGTCACCCGGCCGCCCTGCAGGGCCAGCCCGAGATGGTAGGCGGCCGAGGTCTCGTCGGGCCGGTGGACTTCCGCGCCGCCGACGTTTCCGCGCCGCACGGTGACCAGGCCCTCGGTTTCCAGGATGCGGATGGCCTCCCGGATCGAGGGATAGGAGACACCGAACTCCTGGACCAGTTGATCCTGGGTCGGCAACCGGTAGTCGTCGGTGCCGTTGAGGATGCGGGTCCGGAGTTCGGCCGCCACGGTCTGGGCCACCCGATGCTGGGGGACCCGTCCCCGCCGTGGGGCCGTCACGAGGACCGCTGCCGGTCGCGAAGATGCACCATGGCGCGAGTTTATCAGTGAACCTATTAGCTCTTAAAAGATTGCAATAGTTGTAAAGATACGCTCAGGTGCTGTCCGCCTTGAACTGGTTGACCGGGCCCTTGTCCATCCGTACCTCCACCCGCCCGTCCGGTTGCAGGACGGCGGCGGGCCGGTGCTCGGAGAAACGCCGGCTGTAGAGTTCGAGCCGCTCGATCAGCACACCCTCCGGACGGTTGTAGACGATGCCCGGCACACAGGTGAAGATCCAGCTGGATTTCTTGGCCTGATCGGCGGCAATGGACACACTGTCGGCGCCGTTCTCGATCGACAGGGTCACCCGGTACTTGTGGAACGATCCGGTGCCGTTGTTGATCGCCGAATACGCCACCGGGATCACCGCCACGATCTCGGGAGCGAGCCGTACCTCGATGATCTCCTCCGTGTGCCCGCCGCCGCGCTGGATATCACCGCGGCCGCGATCCCCGAGATGGCGCACCAGATCGCCGTACCGGGGATTCGCCGGAATGCCGGCGGCCGGGAACGTCGCGACGTGCACGATGTTCCCGTCGGCCAGGACGACCAGCGCGTAGGCCTCGTAGTCGGTCCCGCTGGCCCAGGCCACCCGCAGCCGGACCAGCGGCGCCTTCTCCAGGAGCACCGGCGGCGCCCCCTTGGTGAGAGTGACGGCGCCCTTGGAGAAGTTCACCCCGGGTGCCGGCGGGGGCGTGGGTGGGGGATACGGGGCGGGGCCCGGCGCCGGCGGGGCGAATTGTGCCGCGGGCGGGACCGGAGGCTGTGCCGAGGGTGTGGACGGCGGAGGTGCAACGGGTGGCGGTGTGTATCCGGATGCCGGAGCGGTGTGAGACGCCACCGGCGGCGGTGCGGCGACCTGCGTGGGAGCCGGGGCCGGTGCGTCGTCGTCCACGGTGATACCGAAATCGGTGGCCAGACCGGCCAGCCCGCTGGCGTATCCCTGACCCACATTGCGGATCTTCCAGGCGCCGGTCCGCCGGTACACCTCGGCGAGAACGACGGTCGTCTCGGTGCCGAGCCCGGTGATGGGCAGATCGTAGGTCTCGCCGTCGCGCTCGGCGATCGCGACGTTCAAGGCGATACCGCCGAAGGATCCGGTGTCCACCGAGGCGGCGACCACGAGCCGGTCCGTACTCGCGGCGACCCGCGGCAGGTCGATCTCGATCGCGGCACCGGCCAGCCGGACGGCGCCATCCGGGGAGACCGGCTGGTTGTAGAAGACGAAATCGTCGTCGCCGCCGACCTTGCCGTCCGCGCGCAGACAGAGCACGGTCAGGTCGATACCGGCCGGCGCCGCGGTGATCCGCAACGGGCCGCCCGCGACGGCGACGTTGCCGCCTTTGCTGATCACTCGGGACATCTGCACTCCGGTCGCTCGACTCGGTTGTCCCGTCCAGCCTAGGTCCCGGCGCTCGCGCCGGCCCGGGCCGCACGGCACCGGGCCCGCGGGCGCTCACCGCTGTGCGCGTACGCACCCGCCCGCCGGCAATCATTTCCACCACGGAGAATTCATTTATTGCCGACCCGGAATCGAAATGGATAATCCTTCGGTACGCCGAAACGGGGGTCGATAGTGGAGAAGAGCTTTTATATCGTGTCAGTTCTGTTCGAGCGTTGACCCGAGTGGGTCCGAAATCTCCGTCGTTTCGCGGGCGGACATCTGCGGCGAATGCATGGTGGCGGCGTGGGAAGTATTGCGCTGCATTGCTTTACGTAATTCTGATTTTTCCGGGTGGCGTCGGAGCCGTGGCGATGGCCGCCGAACCCGGGCGGGCGGGCCCTGCGCTCTCCCGTATGGACGGTCTTGCCTGGACAGGGGTGGTGGACTCGGATGGCGTCGCCCTGGCCGACTACCCGTTCCTGGTCGACCGCGGCGGACTGTCGAACCCGGGCGCCACCGTCCTGTGGACGCTGATCGGCCTGGAATTCGTCGGCTATATGGTTATCGTGACGACGGCGATATGGTTCGTCGGATATTCGTTGAGTTTTCGTTGGCTGGACCTGTTTTCGACGGCGCTGCACGGTGTCGGCGAGGCGCTTTCCCGGCAACTCGCCGATCCGGTGATATCGCTCACCGCGGCGACTGTCGGCGCATTTATAGTGGCGTGGTTCATAATTCGCGGAAGTCCGGGCAGAGCAGCCCGGCAAGTCGTGACAATGGTCGCGGTCGCCGTGCTGGGCGGGCTGCTGGTGTTCGGTCCCGGGGCGGAGCTGTTGTCCGCGGACGGGTTGCCGACCCGCGGGCGTGATGTGGGGATGTCGATCGTGGCGGGCCTGAACGGTGCGCGCACCGAACCCGATCGGCTCGTCGAGACGCTGTCGGCGAGTATGTCCGACGATTTCGCCCGGCACCCGGTGCAGGTCTGGAATTTCGGGCATGTGCTCGACGACCGGTGCGATGCGGTGTGGAGCGCCGGCGTCATCGCCGGAGATATCGAGGCCCTGCAATCCGGTATCGCGGGGTGCGGCGATCCCGCCGCCGCGGAACGGATCGCGCGGCCTACGCTGGGCCAGCTCGGCGCGGGTCTGCTACTGCTCGTCTGTGCCACCGTGCTGCTGGTGTTCGCCGCCTATCTGGCCGGGCTCGTACTCCGGTGCGCGCTGGACGCGATCTACCACGGGTTCCTGGCGATCTTCGGGTTCGCCGCCGGCGGCTACGTCTACGGGCCCACCCAGACCTTTCTCGTCCGCAACCTCGTCACCTGCGGTTTCGCGGCGGTCCGGATGTGTGCGTTCACGGTGTTCCTCGGCGTCTATCTGCTCTTCCTGGGGAACCTCTTCCACCGGGCACCGGGGCAGGTGATCCCGGTGCTCGTCCTCGCGGCGCTCGTCGAGATCGTGGCGATCTCGCAACTGTCGCGGCTCAGCCGTGGCCTCTCCCGCGGCTCCGTCCGGGTGACCGAGCGGATCGGCGCCGCCCTCGGAGGTCACGCCACACCCGGGCCGGCCGGTGCTGTGGTCGGGCGATCCGGTGGATCGCAGCCCGGAATCATCAGGGCAGTCGAGGACCTGAACACCCTCGACAATTCGCCCCTCGTGGCGTGGGCGGCGGCCGGCACCGTACGCCCGTTCGACCCGCTGGCGCGGGGACTCAGAACGGTACAGCGGGCGGCCATCTCCTCCAGCGCGAGCATGGAGGAATCCTTCCGGTGGAGTCATCTGGCCCGGCACAACTGGCGCCTGGTGGCGCTGCGGGAAGCGGAGCGGTTCGGTGGCACCGGCAGTGAGATGGGGGTGGCGCGGACACTGAAGATGATGCGCGACAACCGGATCCCGGACTCCCAGCTGGCCCCGGTGCTGCGGGCGATCGGCGCACCCGATCACCTGGTCACCGGTGCGCTGGTCGCGTTCTCGGTGCAGGAGGCGACCAGATCGCAGGGACCGTACGGATTCCTGCCCCTGCAGAAGACCGTGGCCGCCGCGTACGCGGCGTACAACCGTGCGGGAGAACCGGGCGCGCGGGCGTTCGCGGCGCAGGCGGTGGTGGCGGCGGAGGGATTCGCCCGGCACAGCAACACACCCGCCCCCACGGCCGTTCTGGACCGGGATTTCATCCGCCGGGTCGAGCGGAACTGGGATTCCGGGCGCGCGCTGCGCGCCGCGATCTCGCCCCGCGAATGGAATACCGTGGGACGCGCTACCCGATGGTCGATCGGCAGCCGGCTCTCGGCGGACCATCTCGTGGTGGCGCAGGCATACTACGACGACCCCACGGAGATCAACCGCGCTCGGCTCCTGCGTTCGGCCATGCGGGTCGCCAACCTGGATCACATCGATCCCGCGGAAGGGCTGGATCCGTGGCATTCCTGACCACATCCTCTTGCCGCAGGCGATCCCCATCTCGGGTGCCCGCGACAGGGCGGCCCGCCCGGCCCCTCACGCCGTGCCGGGCAGGCCGCCGTGGCCCGATCAGGAGGCGACGACGCCGCTGATCTCGTTGGGAGTCTGCGCCAGGGTCACCGAGGCGGTCACCGTGCCGGAGGCCAGATCGATCCGGTGGATCTGTTTGGTCGCCGTATCGCTCACATAGGCGATGCCGTCCCGGACGAACAGCGCCGGGCGGGGCTGCTGCCAGTCGATGGGTTCCTGCCACGGGTCGAGGACATCGATCGTCCTGACGACCTTGCCCGTCACCGGGTCGATCACCCGCAGCCCGCCGTCGGTGCCCAGGACGAGCGCCTCACCCTCGGGCCCGCGGGCCAGCGACCGGAAGGTGTAGCTGGTGCCGATATCGACCAGGCGGATGGTGCCGGCTTCGGTATCGATCAGCGAGATCTGTTCGGGGCGTTCCAGTTCCGCATGCTCGTCCTTCTTGTAGTCACCGAGTACGATCGGCGACCCGTCGCTACCGGCCTGGTTGCCGATCCGCCCGTAGGAGTCCGGGCTGGTGATCTTGGTGAGTTTGCCGTCGCGGTAGACCAGGACCCCGTTCTCGCAGCCGACGACCAGCGTATCGCCGGCCGCGGTGGCCTCGCCGTGCACTCCCGGGCACTGCTCGCTGCGGGTGATCTCCGAGCGGGCGGCATCCAGGATCGCCAGCCCGACCCGCTCCTCCTCGGTACCGAGCGTGACGGCCAGTTCGCCGCTCTCCAGTTCCACCGCCACCCCGTGATGGGCCTGGGCGGCGCGGTATTCGCTGGTCTGCGGGGCGCCCTCGGCGAGGTCGGCCGGGTCGAACGAGGTCACGGTGCCGGTACCGTCGGCGAACAGGACCGTGCGACCGGCGTGTCGCACCACGTGTCCCGGTTTCGGGCCGGGGAACTCGATATCGGTGAACTGTCCGCCCACGGCGTCGAACACCCGGAAGCCCGCGGAGGTCGACACGATGATGTGCCGGTCGTCGCCGGCCGGATTGATCCGGTTGAATCCCGCGAGTTCTACTCCGCCGCCGCGCACCAGGGTGTTGCCGTCCAGGAGATGGATACCACCGTCGTAGGTCACGGCCAACGGATCGGCGATCGCCGTCTCCGCGGTGGTGTCGGTACCACAGCCGCTCGCGGCGACGACCGCCGTGAGCAGGCCGGTCAGGGCCGCGGCCCGGATCGGGCCGGTCCGAATGTGCATAACGCTCCCTCATTCTTTTCTGCTGGCTGCGGGATATCGCAGCGTTCCCGGTTACGCGGAGGCCAGACCTTCGACCATCGCGGTCGTGTTGGCGCGCATCATTTCCAGGTAGGTGGCCGCGCCGGCACCGGGCGCGGTCAGTGATTCCGAGTGCAGGCCGACGATTCGCACCTGCACACCCGCCTGCTCGGCGAGGGCGCGGGCCAGCCGATCCGGCCGGGCGGAATCCACGAAGATCGCCGGTACACCGGTGGTGCGCACGGCCGCGGCCAGCTCCGCGAGATCGGCGGCGCTCGGCGAGGCGAGGGTGGTCCCGCCGGGGATGACGGCGCCCACCACCTCGAAGTCGAACCGGGCGGCGAGATAACCGAACACGTGATGATTGGTGACCAGTTTGCGGCGCTCGGGTGCGATACCGGCGAACCGGTCCGACATCCACTGCTGCAATCGGTCGAGTTCGGTGAGGTAGCGGTCCGCGTTGGCGCGCACGGTCTCGGCGTCGATCCCGGGAACCGTATCGATCACCCGGTCGCGGATCACCTCGACCGCGCGGTGCACCCGCTGCGGGTCGGTCCAGAAATGCGGGTCGGGCTGCCCCGCGGCGTCTCCGCCGCGATAAGGGAGGGGATCGATCTCGGCGCCCACCGGCAGGGTCGCGACGCCGGCGTCCGCGGCCGCCGTCACATGACGGGCCAATCCTTCTTCCAGGCCCAGGCCGTTCTCGACGATGAGGTCGGCGTCGTCGAGGACGGCGGCCTCCTGGGCCGAGAGGGCGAAGGAGTGCGGGTCGGAATTCGGCGGCATCAGGACCGTGACCGCTGCCGCGTCACCGACCACCGTCCGGGTGATATCGCCGAGAATATCGGTGGTGACGACGATTCCGCCGCCACCGGAGTTGGTGACGCCGCATCCGGCGGCGGGCAGTATCGCGACGAGCAGTGCTACACAGAGTCGGAGTGCGGTGTTCATCGTCCGGTCTCCACCATCAGGTCGGGGGTGATGTCGAGATCGAAGGTGCGGGCGATCCGCAGTCCGTCGGCGTAGTCGATCTCGTGGATCCGCCGGCCGGCCGGATCGTTGACGTAGGCCCGTTCCGCGTCGACCAGCAGGACCGGTGGCTTCGCCGGGTCCACGGGCCCCGAGGGGAGTGCCCGGTGCGCGGTCTCGGCCCCGGTCTCCGGATCGTAGGAGTGCAGGACCCCACCGGCGTCCAGGGTCAGGACATCGGTGCCCGCCCCTGCCGTGGTCGCCGCGACGACGGGTCCGGGGCCGATCGGTAGCCAGGCGCGGTGGGCGATATCGAGCACCAGCACCCGCGAATCCCGTACGGCCACCAGGACGTCGCTGCCGCGCCGGTGGAAGAACTGCCCCGTACTGCCGGTCGTTCCCGCCGGGTACGGCACCTTCGCCGCGGTGAACCGGTCGTCACGCTCGGTGACCACCAGCGCGCCGTCCGCGCAGGAGAACACGGCGCCGCGGCGGGTCACCGTCTGCCCGCCCGGCCGATCGCATCCCGGCTCCAGGGTCTGCACGGGCGCGTTCTCCCGGTCGCGCACCTGGATTCGGCCGACGTCCGCGACGAGGAGGTGGCCACCGTAAGGGAGGGCGGGCCCATCGAGCACCGGGCCGAGGGTGAGAGTGCCCTCGTCGAGTGCCGACCGGTCCGCGAGCGCGGTCGAACGGTCGTCCAGCACCGCCGCGGCGACGGCGGTATCGCTGTGCGCGGACCGGACGGATCCCGGCAGTGCGCCGATCCGGCGCGGCGCGGCGCGGTAGTAGTGCACATGGTCGCCGTGATCGACCACCCAGCTGCCGCTGTCCAGGACCGTGGTCGCACCGCTCGCCGCGAGGTAGGCGTAGCGGCCGTCGTCGGCGATCTGCGCGAGGCCCGGCACCGGGTCCCGCGTGATGACCTCCTCGGTGACGAGGTCGAGGATGCGCACCGCGCCCGAGGACCGGTCGGCGAGTACCAGTCGCGGTTGCGCGCTCGCGCTCTCCTCCGCGCCCGCGACATAGCCGTGGGGGACTGGTTCGGCCGGCGTCTCGCCGGTTTCGCCACCGCAGGCCGCGACGGGAACGAGCAGGAGCGCGGCGGCGATCACCCCGACTGCCCGGCCGGCCCGCTTCCTCGTGCCGCGGAACAGGCCGGAGGCGCGGCCGGTGCCCGTTCCGCCGCGCGACCCACCGCGCAGCGCGGCACGCAGCCGGGCCCCGGCCGCGGCGGCGAAGAAGATCGCCACCGCCGTCGCGGCGATGGTCGCCCCCGCCGCGGTACCCGCGTGCCAGGAGATGACCAGGCCGGCGACGGTGGCCACGGCTCCGAAAACGGCTGCCAGCAGCATGATCCGTGGGATCCGGTGGGTGCAGTAGGTGGCGGCCGCGGGGGGCGCGACCAGTAATCCGAAGACCAGCAGGGTTCCCACGACATGGAACGACGCGGCGATCGCCAGGGTCAGCAGGGCGAGCAGCGCGATCTGCGCGCGCCGCGGGTGCAGTCCGAGGGTGTGCGCGGTGCGCGGATCGAAGGCGAGGGCGAGGAAGGCCCGGTGCCCGAGGACCGTGAGTACGAGGGCCACGACCAGGGCCACCAGCAGGAAGAGGAGATCGCGGGGACGGGTCGCGAGCACGTCGCCGAAGAGGAATCCGGTCAGATCCACCGCGAAGGACCTGGAACGCGATATCAGGATCACCCCGATCGCGAGCATGCCCACGAACAGCAGCCCGATTCCGGTATCGGTGGACAGCCGGCGGTTGCGGCTCAGTACCGAGACCCCGGCCGCCATGGCGGAGGCGCTCACCACCGCGCCCAGCAGCAGGTTGCCGCCGAGCAGGGCGGCGACGGCGACCCCGGGCAGCATGCCGTGCGCCATGGCCTCACCGAGGAAAGCCATGCCGCGCACCACAACCCAGGTTCCGGCCAGCGCGCACAGACAGGAGACCAGCAGTCCGCCCCACAAAGCTCGTTGTACGAAGGTGACTTCGAACGGGGCGATCAGCCAATCCATGAAAAGAAACATTAAACTGATAACGATTGTCATTACAAGCTGTTGGCGGGAGTCACGGAATGCGCACGGCGGGAATCGAGATCACCGGGTTGTCCGCGGGTTATCCGGGGAACCCGGTATTGCACGAGGTCACGGCGGTGGTACCGGGCGGGCAGGTCACCGCGCTGCTTGGCCCCAACGGCTCCGGGAAATCCACCCTGCTCGGCGTCCTCGGCGGTATCGTCGCGCCGACCGCCGGCACGGTCACCGGGATCGGTGGGTCTCGTCCGGCGCTGGTCATCCAGCAGCAGGCGGTCCCGGCCACGCTGCCCATCACGGTCGGTGAAACAGTCGCCATGGGGCGCTGGGCGCACCGGGGTCTGTGGCGCCGGATCACCCGGGCCGATCGGGCGATCGTGGCGGACTGCCTTACCCGGATGGATATCACCGATCTGGCCGGGCGTCGCCTGGACACCCTGTCCGGCGGGCAGCGGCAGCGGGTACTGCTCGCCCGCGCGCTGGCGCAGCAGTCCGAGCTGCTGCTGCTGGACGAACCCGGTACCGGGTTGGACGCCGCCGCGCGCGCGGCGATCGGCGCGGCGATCCGGGAGGCCGCCGACGCCGGCGTCACGGTGGTGCACGCCACGCACGATCCGGCCGCGGCCCGGGACGCCGATTACTGCGTGCTGCTGCGGGACGGACGAGTGGTGGAAGAAGGGGAACCCGTGGCAGTCCTGGCCGCAGCCGCCTGATCCCCGGCCCCGCCGTGGATGCCCGGCGGTTCTCGCCTCGGCGCCGGTGTTCGGTGCCGCCGCCTCGTGTGCGGTGGCACCGAACACGAGCCAACCGGCGGACAATGCAGTGGACAGGCCGCGCGTACCCACCTCGCTCCCCGGCGCCGTACGCGCACGGGCCGATTCCTGGTGCGACGATGAGAACATCCTCTACTGTTTGTCTCACCGCTCGCCTGTAGCGACGACAAGGAGGTCGGGTCGTGGTCGCTCGTCAAGCCTCTGCGCTGTCCCTGTCCCGCCGAGCCGCAACCGACCGAGGGGAGCCGTAGTGCAGAACCGCCCGACCGCAGCCGAGCTGCTGGAATCACTCGCCGAGCTGCTGGAGGACACGCTGCTGCCCGCCCTCCCGCCCGACCTGCAGCACCGCGCGCGGGTCGGCGCGAATCTGGCCCGCATCCTCGGCCGCGAAGCCGAACTCGGGCCCGCGGCGGCGGCCCGGGAACAAGAACTGCTCGCGGCGGT
Organism: Nocardia fusca NBRC 14340; assembly: GCF_001618425.1. Classification (GTDB taxonomy): domain Bacteria; phylum Actinomycetota; class Actinomycetes; order Mycobacteriales; family Mycobacteriaceae; genus Nocardia; species Nocardia fusca. The sequence goes on along the minus strand of NZ_BDCU01000041.1, from coordinate 82,442 downwards.
CCCGGTCGGCGACGACGACGCGCTGTGGCAGGCGCTCACCGAGGTGGTTCGCGCCGACCTCGCCATAGCCAAACCCGGCTACGACAGCTGGGAGGGCGAATGAGCGCCGATCCGGTCGAGGGACTGACCGACTATCTGACCGGCGCGCTCGGCGGTCCGGTCACGATCACCGATTTCCAGTTCCTCTCCGCCGGCGCGCGCCGCCGCAATATCGCCTTCACCGCCACCGTCGCGCGGACGCCGCGGCGGCTGGTGGCGACCATCGTGCCGCCGGCCGTCGAATTGATGCCGGTCGACGGCGAGGCCGGGGTCCGCGAACTGGCCCGCGCGCACGGCGTACCGGTACCCGCGGTGGTCGCGGTCTGCTCCGATACGCGCTACGTCGGCGAACCGTTCGTCGTCTCCGAGCACATCGACGGAGAAACGGTGCCGCGCAAGGTGCTACGAACGCTCGCCGCGTCCGGCAACGCGGCGCGGACCGCCCGCCAGTGGGGCGCGGCCATGGCCCGGTTGCACGGGATCGACCCCGCCGCCGCACCGGAATCGGTACCGGCCGCCGGCGCCGACCCGGCCGCCGGACACCTGGCCGAGGTCGAGGCCGCCGCCCGCGCGCTGCTCGCCGACCGTCCCGTCTTCTCCCTGGCCCTGCGCTGGCTGGAGAAACGATTGCCCGGACCGCCGCCGGCGCCCGCGCTCGTCCACACCGATATGCGCAACGGCAACCTGATCGTCGACGCCGACGGATTACGCGCGGTCCTGGACTGGGAGGGAACCCAGCGGTTCGGCGACCCCATGCGGGACGTCGCCTGGCCCGCGCTGCGGATGTGGCGCTTCCGGGAGGACGCGCGGGAGTTCGGCGGTTTCGCCGACCGCGAGACCTTCGTCGGCGCCTACGAGGAGGCGGGCGGGACCTTCGATCTCGACCGGTTCCGCTGGTGGAAGGTCATGGGCACGCTGTACTGGGGGGTGGGGCTGGCCCAGCAGGCGGCCGCCCACCTCGACGGCACCGTCCGCGACATCGTCATGGCCGCCAGCGGGCGCCGTGTATCGGAAATCGAATGGGATCTGCTCATGCAGATCCGTCCCCGCGTGAACGCATAGGAGAGACCGTGGATTTCGAGTTGCCCGCCGATCTGTCGGCCTATCTCACCGAACTCGACGAGTTCATCGAACGCGAGATCCGGCCGCTCGAACAGGCCGACGACAACATCCGGTTCTTCGACCATCGCCGCGAGGACGCCCGCACCGATTGGGAGCGCGGCGGCCTGCCCACCGAGGACTGGGAGGCGCTGCTGGCCGAATCCCGCCGCCGGGCCGACGCCGCCGGCCATTACCGCTACGCCTTCCCGAAGGAGTTCGGCGGCCGCGACGGCACCAATCTCGGGATGGCCGTCATCCGCGAACATCTGGCCCGCCGCGGTCTCGGCCTGCACTGCGATCTGCAGAACGAGCACGCGATCGTCGCGAACAATGTCGGCCTGCTGCTGATGCTGGAGTACGGCACCGCGGAGCAGAAGGCGCAGTGGGTGGACGGTCTGGCCGCCGGCACCCGGTTCTTCGCCTTCGGTATCACCGAACCCGAACACGGCTCCGACGCCACCCATATGGAGACGACCGCCGTCCGCGACGGCGACGACTGGGTCATCAACGGCACCAAGACCTGGAACACCGGCGTGCACCTCGCCGACGCCGACCTCATCTTCGCCCGCACCTCCGGCGCCGCGGGCGACGGCCGGGGGATCACGGCGTTCCTGGTGCCCACCGATACCGCGGGATTCCGGGTCGAGGAGTACCTGTGGACCTTCAATATGCCCACCGACCACGCCCGCGTCTCGCTCACCGACGTGCGCGTCCCGGATTCGGCGATCTTCGGGCGGGAGGGCCGCGGGCTGGCCGTGGTCCAGCATTTCTTCAACGAGAACCGTATCCGGCAGGCCGCGTCCAGCCTCGGTGCCGCCCAGTACTGCGTGGATCGCGCGGTGGCCTACGCCAACGAGCGCAAACCGTTCGGCACACCGCTGTCGTCGAATCAGGCCATCCAGTTCCAGCTGGTGGAACTGCACACCCAGTGCGAGATGCTGCGGGCGCTGGTGCACAAGACCGCCTGGTCCATGGACACCTACGGGACGTTCGCGGTGTCGGAGCAGGTGTCGATGTGCAACTACTGGGCGAACCGGCTGTGCTGTGAGGCCGCCGACCGCGCCATGCAGGTGCACGGCGGACTCGGGTATTCGCGCTACACCCCGTTCGAGCACATCTACCGTCATCATCGCCGGTACCGCATCACCGAGGGCGCGGAGGAGATCCAGATGCGGCGGGTGGCGGGCTACCTGTTCGGATTCATGGACCGTGCCGTGGTGAAAGGCGTCGGAGCCGGGCAGTCCGAACGAGGATGACGAGGCGGGTACCCGGTGGTGGAGGTGCTGCCCGCCGGCGAGTGCCGAGGCCGTGTGGGTGACGGTGCGCTCCTATCGGCATCAGACGGACGCTACGGGTCGACGGCCGCGGCGCGTTCCGGGGCCGAGAGCAGCTCGGTGAGCCGCGCGCTCATGGCGCGTCCCGCGGCCAGCAGCGGTTCGGTGGACCGCAGGGTGCGGCTCAGGACGAAAGCCCCTTCGAGTGCGGTGACGATACCGAGGATCAGCTCGCGCGCGGTCTCCGGCGGTAGTCCGCGCTCGGTGAAATACGCGGTCCCGCGCGTGATCCAGTCGTCGATGATCTCGGCGAGGACCTCCCGTAGCGCGGGCTCGGCGTCGGCGATCTCCCCGGCGACCGTCCCCACCGGGCACATATTGATCCACCCGGTCTGCTCGATCTGCTCGGCCGCCGCGGCGAAAGCCGCCGGGAGGGCGTCACGCAGATCCGGGTAGGGGGTGAGCAGCAGCGGGATCAATTCGCCGTAGGCGGTGCCGGCCGCCCGCAGCGCGGCGGCGGCGAGTTCGGGCTTACCGCCGGGGAAGTGATGGTAGAGCGAGCCCATCGGCACACCCGCCGACACGGTGATCTGCTTGACGCCGGTTGCGCTGTAGCCGCGGGTGCGCAGCAGTTCGGCGGTCGCGGTGATCAACCGGTCACGGGTGCTGGTTGACAGCTTGTCGGTCACGGTTCCAGACTAGAGCAATTACTCTAGAGCGATCGCTCGAAAGGGGTCAGCGGATGCCGACGGTACAGATTCCCGCAGGTCGTGTGCACTATGTGGAGCAGGGGGAGGGGCCGCCGGTGGTATTCCTGCACGGGCTGCTGATGAACCACACCGTATGGGACCCGGTGCTGGACCTGCTCCCACCCGGTTTCCGGTACATCCGGCCCGACCTACCCCTGGGCGCGCATCCGATTCCGCTCGAACCGGGGACCGACCTGAGCCTGCGCGGGCTGAACCGGCTCGTCGCCGACTTCCTCGCGGCACTGGATCTCGACGAGGTGGTCCTGGTGCACAGCGACTGGGGCGGAGCCTTGTTCCTCACCGCCTACGGTCTGGACGAACGGGTCGGCCGCCTGATCGTGCTGCCCTGCGAAGCGTTCGACAACTTCCCGCCCGGACTGCCGGGTAAGGCGTCGATGGTCGCGACTCGTCTGCCCGGTGGCGTCGTCCTCGCCCTGCGGCAGCTGCGGATCCGTCGGCTGCGTAACCTGCCGCCGCTCTTCGGCTGGATGGCTCGTGAACCGCTGCCGGACGAACTCGTCCGCGGCTGGACCGAGCCGGGCCTGCGGGACCGTCGCATCCGCCGGGACCTGCTCGCCTATACGCGGTCCGGTTTCCACGCCCGCGAACTGATCGCGAACACCGAGGCGCTGCGCCGGTTCACCGGCGACGCCCTGATCCTCTGGTCGTCGGCCGGCAAGGTCATGCCCCGCGAGCACGGCCGCCGCCTCGCCGAACTCATCCCCCGCGCCCGGCTGGTCGAGATATCCGACGCCTATGTGCTGTCCATGCTGGACCGGCCCGAGGCCGTCGCCGCGGCAATGGCCGATTTCCTCACCGCCGACCGGGCGGGCAGCGAGCGGTGACCGGTGCCGGCCGGCCCGCTCAGACCGTGATCCGCGGCGCCACCTCGCCGCCGACCCGCTCACCGCTGCCGCGGTGGGGCCGGCGTGTCCGCCCCGGTGACCGGACCGCGTACCCATTTCGCGAGCAGCGGGAACAGCAGCACCGTGGGCCGGATCGGTTCCCGGACCGGCGCGCTGTGGCGCCGGTCCGGGCGGTCTCGGGTCAGACCCGTTCGGGCCGCCAGGTGGCGATGGCCCAGATGATCACGATATCGATGGCGATGATCAGGATCGACCACAGCGGATACCACGGGATCCACAGGAAGTTGACGATGATGGACAGAGCGGCCAGGCCGATCGCGACGATCCGCGCCCACAGCGCCCCGGTCATCAGCGCCAGGCCGGCCAGGATCAACAGGACGCCGAAGACGATATGGATCCAGCCCCAGCTGGTCAGGTCCAGTTCGTAGACGTAGTTGGGCCCGGCGACGAATACGTCGTCTTCGGCGGCCGCCGAGATGCCCTGGAACAGGGTGATGAATCCGGCGACGAGCAGCAGCACTGCCGCCCCGATGGAGGTGCCGGTCGCGACGGCCTGTTTGGTGGAATTATCGGCGGTCGATACCGCATGGGCCCCGGTGGTGCCGGGCCTTCCGGACGTCGGTGCTGCGGGGTCGGTGGTCATAACAACTCCCTTCGGATGGGAGGGGCCACACCGGACCTCGAGAACTGATCGCCGGTGACGCCCTCATACGCCACACTTCGATTCCTTTGTCCTGATCGAAAAGTATGCCACCGGCCGGCGCGTTCGAACCGGTTCGACGACGAAACGGAACCGAGTCGCGACTTTCGGCTAAAAAAAATCCGGCGGGTTGTCGATTCCCCGACCACCCTGTTCGACCTATGGGTGAGAGGGTCCAGGAGGGGCCCCAGAGACAAGGAGACCGACCGTGAAATACATGCTGATCATGCGCGCCACCGACGAAGCCTTCGCCGCGATGGGCGATATCGACTTCACCGACATGCTGGAGACGATCGGCAAGTTCAACGACGAACTGATCCGGGCCGGGGTGCTGCTCGCCGCGGAAGGCCTCGAAGACGCCGCCGAGGGGGTCGTCGTCGACTATTCGTCGGCCGATCCGGTGGTGACCGACGGGCCGTACGGGGAGACCAAGGAGCTGTTCAACGGGTACTACATCCTGAACGTCGCGTCCAAGGAAGAGGCCGTGGAATGGGCCAAACGGATGCCGATGACGGGCGCGGGTTTCAAGACCGAGATCCGCCGGGTCCCCACCATCGACGAATTTCCCCAGGACAATATCTGGATCCAGAAGGAGCGGGCCTGGCGTGAAGCCACCGGCCAGCTCTGACCGGCGGCCGTGACAGTGCACGAGGGCCGGGCCGCGGTGGCCGCGGTGTGGCGGATCGAATCGGCGCGGATCGTCGGCGCGCTCGCCCGCTACACCGGTGATTTCGGCCTCGCCGAGGACCTCGCCCAGGAAGCCCTGGCCGAGGCCCTGGTGACCTGGCCGCGTGACGGGGTGCCCCGCAATCCCGCGGGCTGGCTCCTCACCGTCGGCCGCCGGCGCGCTGTCGACGGATTCCGGCGCCGCGCCGCCCTCGACGATCGGTACGCCGCTCTCGCCCGGGACCTGGGTGAGGGCGGCGTCGCCGCGGGCGGCGATCCGGCGGACCCGGCGTGGGGCGAGCAGATCCTGTGGGATCCGGATCGCATCGACGACGATGTGCTCGCCCTGATGTTCGTCGCCTGCCATCCGGTGCTCTCCCCGGAGGCACGGGTGGCGCTCACCCTCCGGGTGATCGGTGGTCTGACCAGCGACGAGATCGCCCGCGCCTTCCTGGTCCCGACGGCCACGGTCCAGGCGCGGATCACCCGGGCCAAGAAAACCCTGGCCGCGGCGCGGGTCCCGTTCGAGATCCCGCCGGCCGCCGACCGCGCGGCCCGCCTGGTCTCGGTGCTGCGGGTGATCTACGTGATCTTCACGGAAGGATCGTCGGCCAGTTCCGGTACCGATCTCATCCGGTTCGACCTGGCCGCCGAGGCCCAGCGGCTGGCCCGCGTGCTGAGCCGGTTGGTCCCGGATGAGCCGGAGGCGCACAGCCTGCTGGCGCTGCTGGAGCTGACCGCGGCCCGTTTCCCGGCGCGCACCGGACCGGGCGGGGAGCCGGTGCTACTGGAGGACCAGGATCGCCGGCGTTGGGACCGGTCGGCGATCCGCCGCGGGCGGGCCGCCCTGGCCCGCGCCGAACGGGCCCGGCGCGGGCTGGGCTTCTACGGGTTGCAGGCCGCGATCGCCGAGTGCCACGCGGTCGCGCTGTCGGTCGGGGACACCGATTGGGATCGGATCGTCCTGCTCTACGAAGCACTGGGCCGCCTGGCGCCTTCGCCGGTCGTCGAGGTGAACCGCGCGGTGGCGGTCGCCATGGCGCGGGGGCCGGCGGCGGCCCTCCCGATCGTGGACGACCTGGAGGCGGCGGGCGAACTCGCGAACACCCATCTGCTGCCCAGCGTGCGCGGCGAACTGCTCATCCGGCTGGGCCGGAACACCGAGGCACGCGCCGAACTGGAGCGGGCGGTGGCGCGCTGCGCCAATGCGGGCGAACGCCTCGTGCTCGAACGCAAGATCGAGTCGCTCGACTGATGCGGTGAGTAGTTTCCCGGTTCCGCCGGCCCGCACTACGCGACGATGATGGACCCCGTACCGGCGCGCGGGACGCGGCGGCAGCGAGTGACGGGGTGGATATGGAGAAGCGAGCCGGGCGGCCCAGAGGTCTCGGTAAACGGGCGTGGGTGACCACGAAACTGGTTCGGCGGGTCCTGCGGGCACTGGCGTGGTCGAAGTTCGTCCACGTCACCGTGATCGGGCGGGAACTGGTACCCCGCACCGGTCCGGTGATCGTGGCGAGTAACCACATCTCCATGCTGGACGCGGTCTTCCTGTGGGGCGCGCTGCGCCGGCGGGCAGTGGCGATCGCCATGGCCGAACTCTGGTCGTGGCCGGTCGTGGGGTGGTTGGTACGGCGACTGGGGCAGATCCCGGTGGTGCGCCGCGACAGCGCGTCCGGACAGTCCGCGCTGGCCCAGGGTGAGCAGATCCTGCGCCACGGGGGAGTTCTGCTCATCTACCCGGAGGGCCGGCTGGTCGCGCCGGGCGAGGTGGAACCGTACAAGCCCGGCGTGGCGAAATTGGCGCTGGCGACCGGGGTCCCGGTCGTGCCGGTGGGGACCGTCGGCACGGACGAGGTCATGCCGATGCGGCGGCTGCGCGGCGACCGTCCGGCCTTCGACCGGCGCCGGCGGGTGACCGTCCGTTTCGGAACCCCGCTCGATCCCGCAGGATTCGCGGACCCGGCGCAGTTCCTCGAACAGTTGCGGGAGCGGATCGAGCAGTTGCGCGCCGCATCGGAGCCGGGGTAGTCAGGCGCGGGCCGGTGGCGACCCCTCGCGGACCTTCTCCGCCAGCTGGGCGGGCATCGGGTCGTGCCGGAGATATTCGCGGGTGAACTGGGCGACCCCGTGGGTGAGCGAGCGCAGTTCGGTGGCATAGCGGACGAGTTCGGATTCCGGTACCTGGGCGCGGATCAGTGTGCGTCCCGGATCGGCCGGTTCGGTGCCCAGTATCCGGGCGCGGCGCACCGACAGATCGGTCAGGGCCGTGCCCAGGTGGTCGTCGGGAACCCGGACCTCCACCAGCGCAATGGGTTCGAGCAGCGCCATCCGGCTGCCCGCCGCCGCGTCGCGCAGGGCCAGGGCTCCGGCGGTCTGGAAGGCGGCGTCGGAGGAGTCGACCGAATGCGCTTTACCGTCGAGCAGGGTGACCCGTACATCGACCAGCGGATTATCGCTGCTCACCCCGCGTTCGGCCTGGGCGCGCACGCCTTTCTCCACCGAGGTGATGAACTGCCGCGGCACCGCGCCGCCGATGACCTTGTCCACGAATTCGATCCCGGATCCCTCGGTGAGCGGTTCCACCTGGATCTCACAGACCGCGTACTGGCCGTGCCCGCCGGACTGTTTCACATGCCGCCCACGCCCACCGGCCTTCTCCGCGAATGTTTCCCGCAACGGGACGCGGGTCTCCTCCACATCGACCTCGACGCCGAATCGGCTGCGCAACCGTTCCAGTGCGACATCGCGTTGGGCTTCTCCCAACGACCACAGCACCAGCTGATGCGTTCGTTCGTTGTTCTCCACCCGCAGGGCGGGATCTTCGGCGACCAGCCGCGCCAGCCCCTGCGGGAGTTTGTCCTCGTCGGTCTTACCGTGGGCGCGGATGGCCGTGGGCAGGAGTGGTTCCGGCATCGGCCAGGGATCGATGAGCAGCGGGTCGCCGGTAGCGGAGAGGGTATCCCCGGTCCGGGCGTGGCCGAGTTTGGTCACGTAGGCGATATCACCGGCCACTGCCTCGCTCATCGGCCGCTGTTCCCGGCCGAACGGGGCAGTGAGTCCGCCGATCCGTTCGTCGTCGTCGTGCTCGGCGCCCGAGCCGTGCCCGCAGATGTGGACGGTGTCGTCGGCGCGCAGCGTGCCGGAGAAAACGCGGACCAGCGAGACCCGGCCGACGTATGGGTCCGACGATGTCCGGACCACCTCGGCGGCCAGCTCGGCCGCGGGATCACAGCGCAGGGTGATCGCTGTGGCCCCGCCGGCGAGCCGCCGGGCCGGTACCGCGTGCTCGGCCGGGCCGGGGAACCCAGCGGTGATCAGGTCGAGCAGTTCGAGGGTGCCCAGGCCGTGCCGCCCGTCGGCAGCGGCCGGCGCCGCGAACAGAACCGGATGGAAGCTACCCCGTGCCACCGCGCGCTCCAGGTCGGTGACCAGGGTGGCGAGCTCGATCGGCTCGCCGTCCAGATAGCGATCCATGAGGGTCTCGTCCTCGCTCTCGGCGATGATGCCCTCGATGAGCCGCTCCCGGGCCTGTTCGGCGAGGGCCCGATCGGCGGGCGCCGGATCGACCCAGGTCCGCTCGCCGCCCGAGTAGTCGGCCACCCGCTGTTCGAGAAGTTCCATCAGGCCGGTGGCCGGGCGGTGCCCGTCGGCGCCCGCCGGCCCGTACACGGGCAGATGGAGTGCCAGCACGTTCTCCGCCGACTCGCCGCCGAGCACCGCCTGGCAGGTGCGGCGCAGCTCCTCGAAATCCGCGCGCGCGGTGTCCAGATGGGTCAGCACGATCGCCCGCGGCATTCCGACGCTCGCACATTCTTCCCACAACGCCCGGGTCGCCCCGCCGACGCCTTCCACGCCGTCGGCCGCCGACACCACGAACAGTGCGGCGTCGGCCGCCCGCAGTCCGGCGCGTAGTTCGCCGACGAAATCCGCGTAGCCCGGTGTGTCGAGGAGGTTGATCTTCTTTCCGTTCCACCGGACCGGCACCACCGACAGCTGCACGGACCGGTGTTTTCGCTGTTCGATCTCGTCGTAGTCCGACAGCGAGGTCCCGTCCTCGACCCGGCCCGCCCGGTTGACCGCGCCGGTGGCCAGCGCCAGCGCCTCCACCAGAGTGGTCTTACCCGATCCGCTACTTCCGACGAGCACCACGTTCCGGATGTTCTCCGGGCTCGTCACCCCGTTCACTCTGACACCCATGACTCACCGTCCTCGGCAATCGGCATGCGGTCATCTATGAGCTTCCCACCGGTGCCGCCCGTGGTCCACGGTCTCTTCCGCTCGGCTCTTCCCGCGATGCCCGCGGGGTCCCTCGGGGTGGTCGGCAGCGGGCTGCGGGAGCGGGCCCTCAGCGGCCCGAGAACGGGATTTTGAGCAGTACAAATAGCTATGTAACATCAATTTGTCCAAATGTGATTCACCTCCTGGTGGTGCGCCGGCCGTCCCCCCCGCCCCGAGGAGTTCACATTGATCGAACCGCCCGGCGAGCACCGGCGCCGCTCCGGGATATCCCCGTCACCGGCGTACCGGCAGGACCCGGACGCCGGGCCCGCGCCCGCCGGCCGCCGGTCCCCGCATGGGCGGGCCCGATGGCCGTGGGTCGCCGCCGGGCTCGTCGTGATGATCCTCTGTCTGGTCGGAGGGTGCGTCGCGGTGGTGGCCGGGCCCGCGAACGAGGTCGGCGAGGACGCCGACCGCGAGGTCGCGGTGAGCTACGAGGTCGAGGGCACGGCCGGCGAGGTCTCGATCACCTATCTCGGCCACGACCTCGGCATGGCCCGGGAAACGACGGCCGGACTGCCGTGGCGGCGGGATGTGCTCATCGACAGTTTCGGCACGATGGTCTCGTTGATCGCGGTCAACGACGCCGACGGTGGGGAAGTGACCTGCCGGATCCGGATCGGTGGCCGGCTCGTCTCCGAACAGACCTCCACTGGTCCGCACGCGTCGGCGGGGTGTTCGGGAAACGCCGGGGGAGGGTAGCGCAGCGCGGGCGGTCGGTCACCGTGTCGAACCGCCGGCGATCGGTAAGCCGAACTGTTATGCGCGGCAGCGCTTCTGTTGACGACCGACGTTCTTTTGCGGCAAGCTCCGGAGAAGGCACTGGGGGCGGGTTTGCGCGACGCGTACGCCCAGGGGCGGACGAGGCGTCGAAGGGCATATCGATGAATGCGGTGAACACCGACCCGTCCGAGGCCCCGCGTCGGGTCGGTGACGTGGTCCGCGATGTGATCGCGCAGGTCGCCCCGGAAGAACTCCCCCTGGTGGACCGCCTGCGTCCGCTCGGTGACCGCGCGGCGGTGCGAATGCTGTCCCGCCGCAAGCACACCCGCGATCTGCTCGCCTTCGGTATCGACGAGATCGTCGTGCTGGCGAGCCCGGTGGTGTGGATCGTGGTGAGCGAGGCGGTCGCGCACTTCACCGACCGCGCGATCACCGGCGGCGGCCGGGCGGCCCGGTCGGGCCTGCGCAGACTCTTCCGCCGCGGCCCGGTGGATCAGGAGATCCCCCCGCTGGACCGCGAGCAGATCGCCGGAATCCGCGCCCAGGTCCTGGATTCGGCGCTGCGCAGCGGTATGGACGCCGACCGCGCCGCGATCGTCGCCGACGCCGTGGCGGGCCGCCTCGCTCTCGCGGCACCCGTCGATCCGGAGGGACCTCCGGCAGAGCCCGGCGGCCCGGCCGGACCTGCGGTACACGGTTCGGAAGAGGGCAGCGCTACGCCGAGCTGATCGGCTCGTGCGGGAAGGGGGGTGCCATGGCTGCCGAGACCGGGACGAACGCGGTACCGGTGCAGGCCAGAGCCTTCACCGCGGGGACCGCGATCCGGTTCGCGCTGTTGCTGGCGTTCGTCGTGGTGGACAGTCTGTCGTTGCTGTCCGCGGTCACCTCGCAGTTACGTTCCCACGATCAGAGCTGGTACGGGCCCTGCCGGCTCGCCGTCGGCTACGACCCGTGGCAGAGTTCCTACATCCCCGCCGCGGCGCTCACCCATGCCGAGTTCATCCGGTCCTGCGAGGACTCCCATGGTGTCGCCCGCGCTCCGGTGGAGTGGATGATCGCCGGATCGGTGGCGGTATTGCTCGTCGCGGCGGTGATCTACCTGGGATCGCCGGTGTGGCGGTGCCGGCCGGGGCGGCTGCTGCCGGTGGACACGAGCGGGCCCGACGAATTGGCCGCCCGGCTGCGCGAACTGGTCGCGGTGGCCGATCTGCGCCGGACGCCGGAATTCGTGATCGACCCGCGGGCCGAGACCGTCGGCGCCGTCGTCTTCGGGCGGCTGGGCCGGTACACGGTATGCCTGGACGGCGGGCTGGTCGCCCGCAGTGGTAGCGCACCCGAGGTGTTGCGGGATGTGGTCCTGCACGAACTCGCGCATCTTCGTAACCGTGATGTCGACATCACCTACGCCACGGTTGCCCTGTGGCGGGCCTTCCTCGTCTGCGCGCTGGTTCCCTACCTGATCGGGCAGGGAATTTCGGTGGCCGCGGACCCGGAGCTGTGGTGGGCCGAATGGCAGGTGTCGCTGCGCGGCATCCTCCGGGTGGCGGTGCTGGTGGCACTGACCTACCTGGTGCGGGCCGATATCCTGCGGACCCGGGAGGTCCATGCCGACCTGGAGGCCGCCCACCGGGCCGGTGCGGACGCATTCGCCTGGCAGGACGACGGGACTGCGCCGAAACACCCTCGGTGGGACCGGTTCCTCGGGTTGTGGCGTACTCATCCGGGCCGGCCGGAACGGCTCGGAGCGCTGCACGGTTCCGGGTCGCTGTTCGGTGTCACGGCACTCATGATGTTCCTCACCGGGGTCACCGCGCAGGTGGCGAACCTGGCCGTCCCCCTTGCGGCCGACGGCTTCGGCGTCGCGGTGAACACGGGACTCGGCGGCCTGCTGTCCACCTGGGCGACCGCCGGGCTCGTGGTCGGCATCGCGGGTTACGCCCTCTGGCGAGCGGTGGGGCACGCTGTCGTCACCGGCGTCCCGGTGCCTTCCGGCCGGCGTGCCGGGATCTGGCTCGGCGCCGGGATGGCGGTGGGCGAGCTGATGTCCTTCCGCTCGGCCGGACCCCGGCTGCTGCCCGAGGACCCCGCGATCCTGCTCGTCTTCGTACTCGCCGGTGCGGTGTTCACCTGGTGGCTGACCCACTGCGCGGAACTGTGGATACGAGGATGCCGGGGCCACTCGATCCGCACGGTGCGGCTGCTCGGGCTCGGTGCCGCCCTCGTCGTCTTCGGCACCTGGTACGGCTACTGGATGAGCGGGCCGTTCCTGTTCCTGCGCGGACCGTTTCACTCCGCTGAGTTGTCACTGCCCGGTCTGCCCTTCTGGTACGGGTTCATCGCGGATCTCGCCAACCGGCCGCTGGTCCTCATCGGCGCAACCTGTCTGTGGTTGTTCCCGTTGCTGGCGCTGGTGCGCAGACCGCCGTCCCGGACACCGGCCTGGATCGAGCGAATGGGCGCCGGCGATCTCGGAGAAAGGGCGTTATCCCTCGCCGCCGTATCGCTGCGACCTGCCGTCGTCGGTGCCGTCCTCGGCGGGCTGCTGTCCGGCGGGGCCGTAGCGCTGGTGATGTACCGACTGCACCCGGGCCGCCCTGCCGGCGGGCTCACTCCGGAGTTCATCAACGCCTACCCGATGTGGTTGACCGCCGGGCTGGGTACCGCTGCCGTGCTGACGGCCGGCGCGGTCGCCGCGGTCGCCGGCCGGTACCGGTCGGTGATGGCGCCGGCCGCGGCGGCCGGGGCCGGTCTGTTCGGGTTGCTCGGCCTGTTCTTCTTCGCCGCCACCGACGGCTGCCTGGAGTCGATGCAGGTCATGGCCTACACCTGCGCGTGGCGTCCGGACGCGGCACGCCTGCTGGTGCTGCTCCAGGTACCGTTCGTCCTGGGCATCGGGATACACCTCGCCGCGGCGGCGGCATTGATCGCTGCGCTCGCCGCCGACGGTGTCCGGCGGATCGCCGCACGGCATCGCACGACCCCGCCGCCGGACACGGTGACCTCGCGGAAACCCGGATCGCTGTCGCGCCGCAGAGCGCTGGTGGCCGTCGTCTGTGCCGTGGCAATCGCCCTGGTCATCGACACCGGCCTGAACTACTACAACCGGGCCGACGTGGAGGAAGTCGCCGGGTCCGTCGGCTACGAGCCGGCCCGCACGGAGGAGACGACCGCTCGATTCGTGCAGAGCTGGTGGCACGTCGGCGGCGATGCGAAGGTCTCGGCTCTGCACGCGTCCTTCGGGCGGATGAAGGCCGCCGTCACCGACGCGCTCCGCGTGAGCGAGGCCGCGGGTCTGCCGACGGTTCCGCTCGAGCGTGCGGTTTTCGTGCCGGTCTGCACCGAGATGATTCGCGTCGCCGAGGATGCGGCGGCATTTGTCCCGATACCCGACGAGCGTGCGCAAACCGACTGGGCGGCCACACTCGCCGCCACCGCGCGGGCGGGCGCCGACTGCCGCGACAGTTTCGAAAACGACGGCGGCAACGCCCGGTTCGACGCGTCGATGGCCGAGAGCAGCGCTGCCGTCACCGCCTACAATTCGCTCGTTCAGCGCCTCGAGGCGCTCGGAGCCCAGGCGAACGAGGGTGACCGGGGCAGGGCTCGTGCGCCGGGTCAGCACCTCGCCTGGAACGGGTAGCAGACCGGCGGGGGCGCGGGGCGCGGCGGCGGTTGCGGGACCCCCGCCGCGGGCTGCGGTGGGGCAGCGGGTACCTCCGCGACGGAGCTGGTCTGTTGGTGATTCCCGGTTTCCCGGGGTGCGGGAGCGTCGCCCCCGCCGCGGGCCACCAGCCACAACCCGCCGCCGAGAACGGCGATCACCGCGAATGCCGCCGCGGTCTGCCAGTGCGCCCGGCGCCCAGCGGTGGAGGCCGGCTCCGGGAGCGGTTCGGTCGCCGGCCGGGGCTGCGGTTGCGGTTCGAGCGGCGGCGGTGGTGGTGGGGCAGCCGGTGGTTCCGGCGACGGAGCGGGGTCGGCCGGGGCCGCCGCGGACGGGCTGTCTGCCTCGACCGCGCGCGGCGGAACCGCGTCGCGGGCCGGCGCGGACAGCGGCGGCGCGACGGCACGGGCCGGGGCCGGTACCGGGTCCGGTGCGGAAGGCGGAAGCGGAATCGGTTCGATGGCGGGAAGGGCCGAATCCAGCGGGAAGCCTTCGTCGGCCAGTTCGGCGATGGTGGTGCGGTCACCGTATTCGAGCGCTTCGATCACCGCGTAGGCCTGCTCCGCGGTCCAGACGACGGCGCTGCGGTGATGGGCGCGATGGAACCAGGCGCGCAGCGGATTCTGGGTGTTGCACAGCAGCACATCGCAACCCGGCGGCGGTGCCGACTTCTTCTCGAGCCGCATGGTCGATCCGCGCGGCGGTAGCACCACCACGAGACCGGTGACGAACGCGCTGCCGCCCACCTGCCCGGCGGCGGCCTTCAGTTTGAACACCCCGTCGCGAACCTGGTCGTAGGGGGTGGTGTCGTTGTCCCGCACACTGACCGGGTCGCCCGCGGAGCCCGGAACCCGCCAGCGGCTGTTGGTGGTGCACTGCAGGACGCTGCCGGTGACCTCCGGGTCGACACCTTTGACCTCCCCGACCACGGTCGTGTACGGGGTGATGATGACCAGGTCCACCTCCTGCCCGGAGATGAAGCAGTTCGTGATCGCGACTCCGGGAACCCGGTAGTCCCCCTCCCATTTCCGGAGCCAGCCGACAACCCGTCTCTCCGCGCCCGATCTGAGCTTGTCGGTAATGACGAGCATCCCGATCACCCCTCCCTGTCGCCGGTGATGTGGACACGATATCGGTAGTCGCACCGCCGGACGCGAAACCCTTTGCCACAGACAGTCTTCATCCTCGGCCGCGCCCGCACGGCCGGGCCTCCTACCTGCATCATCGGCGCAGGCTATTGCGGGGGCGGCCCGACGTACGGTATTCGACTTGTGGGAGCGCCGACGGTGGCGGCACCGATTCGGCCGCCCGTCGTCGCGGCGTTCGCCGCGCTGCACCGCAGCCGATACGAGAACGCACGGAGGACCGCATGCTGTTCGACAAACCCCTGAACAGGAGTTCTTCCGTTCCACCACGGCGAAATTCCTGACCACCCGGGCACCGGTGGATCAGCTTCGCCGGCTCCGCGACGACGACAACGGGTTCACCGCCGATTACTGGCGCCGCGGCGCCGAACTCGGACCCTACCGCGCCGAAGCCACCGCCGGGCTGCGCAAGGTCGCGCGGGAGGAGGAACTCGCGGCCGTCGCCTACGACCGGCAACTCCAGCGCGCTTTCTACGAGGCCGGATTCGTCGGTATCGCGATCCCGGTCGAATACGGCGGCCGCGGACTCACCGCCGAACACCAGCGGGCGTTCACCGGCGAACTGGCCGGCTACGAGATCCGTCCCGCTTCCAGGTGCCGACCCTGTCGCCGTGCGCGGCGGTCCTGCTCGATTTCGGTACCGAGGAGCAGAAGCGCCGCCATATCCCGGCCATGTTGCGGGGTGAGGAGATCTGGATGCAGTTCCTCTCCGAACCCAGCGGCGGTTCCGATGTCGCGGGTGCGGTGACGACCGCCGTCCGCGACGGCGACGACTGATCCTCAACGGCGCCAAGATCTGGACCACCGGCGCCTGGTATTCCGACTGGGCGCTGTGCCTGGCCCGGACCCCGGAACCACGGTACGTGTGACCTGCGGGCCGGAGGCGGGCACCTTAGGCTCGACCCATGGGACTCGATGTGTACGCGGTCCGGCCCAGCCAGGACCGGGTGATCGACAACGCGGCCTTCCAGCGGTTACAGGAGATGCCCCCGGAGGAACGCGGCGAGTTCGGCTGGCTGCGCCCGGCGGAACTCGAACCCTTCCGCGAGCTGCCGCGCGAGTTCACGACCGGTGGACTGTTCTGGCCCTCCGACGGCGACCCGACCGGTTTCCGGGGACAGGTGTACGACGAGTGGGTGTCCGACGAATTCGGAGTCGGTCTGTACGACCTGGTCGACCCCGAGGAGGTGCGGGGCCTGCTGAAACGACTCGACGAATGGCTTGTCCGGGCGGAGAGCGGCGCGGTGCCGGTGCCGCTGTTCGGCCACGACAGCGATGACGGGTACGCGCTGGCCCGGGTACGGTCGCTGGCCGCGTTTCTGCGGGCGGTCGCGGCACAGAACCTCTGGCTCTTCCCCGACTACTGATCGGCCACGGCGACCGGCGCGCCGATCTCCGGTAGTAGCGCCAGGCGGCTGGCTGTGCGCCGGATATCGGGCGGCAGGTGGTCACCGGTCAGGCATTCGGTGAGCGGCGCGGCGGCGACGAGATACAGGCGGCGGTCCCGGTCGCACAGCACGTCCACCAGATTGGCGAAACGTTGCGCGGCGTCGCGGCCGGTGGTGGCCGGCGCGGGCAGACCCGACAGCGTCCAGTCCCGGAACCGGTCGGCCAGGCTCAGGTAGTCGATGGTCGAGTACGGACCGTCGCAGAGATCGGTGAAGTCGAACCAGACCGCATCGCCGCGCACCGCCCGGGCGGTCACCGCGCGCGCACCGATCCGAACGCGCTGCCGTTCGGCCGGGGCCGGCGGCGCCAGGCCGGCTCGCGCCAGCTGGGCGTCGGTACCGGGCCAGAGGTATCCGCCGCGTTCGAACTCGGCGGCGGGTGTTCCCGGCCGGCGGGCCCGCCGGTAGTCGCGGGGACCCGCGACCTCGACAACATCCAGTGAGTTCTGCAGGGTCGCGGCCAGCGGTTCGATCAGATGATGGAACAGCGGGTTCGGCAGCAGACCGGTGGGCGGATAGTTCGAGGTGGCGACCAGTGTGATCCGCTGGGCGAGCAGCGATTGCACGACTCGGGCCATGATGGTGGCGTCGCCGGGATCATGGACGTGGAATTCGTCGAAACACACCAGCCGGGAGTCGCCGAGTAGTTCGCGGACCGCGCGGTCACCGGCATGTTTCTCGTGGCGGTGGGTGGCGTAGCGGGTGTGGAATTCGCGGAAGAACTCGTGGAAGTGCATGCGCCGTTTCCCGGTGATGGGCACCGCCGAGTAGAAGGTATCGGTCAGCCAGCTCTTACCGCGCCCCACCGGCCCCCAGACGTACACGCCGCGCGGCGCCGAGCCGAAGAGTCCACGGCGGCGCACTATCTCGTGGCCGAGCTGTACCAGCCGGGCGGCCGCCGCGGACTGTGACGCGTCCAGTTCGAAACCGGCTGTCCGGGCGGCCGCCTCGAAAACCTCCGGCGTCCAACCGCGATGTATTCCGGCCACCGTCGCCACCTCCTCGATCCCGGAGGTCAGCCTGGCAGGACGGACGCCCTCGGCCCAGAGATCAGGAGCACATGTGAGGATGATCGCCCGACGCACCCGGCGTCATGCCGCGGGTGTCAGCGTGTAATCCCGTGGGTCGAGTTTGCGGACGCGGCGGCGGTACCGGGTGACCGTACCCGGCCAGTTGTTGGTGATCTTGCCGGCCGCGTTGCGGTACCAGCTCGAGCAGAAATTCCATGGCGTGCGTTCGAGGCGTTTCTGCAGGGCGTCGTTGAACGCGCGCTCGGTGTCGGCGCGGACCTCGAGGACATGGCCGGGTGTGCCGGCCAGCAGCTCGACCGCCTGCCGGATGTAGCGGGACTGCGATTCGATCATGTAGATGATCGATCCGACGCCCAGATTCGTATTGGGTCCGTACACCATGAACAGGTTCGGGAATTCGGGCACCGTGATCCCGTAGTAGGCGTGCGCGCCCGCGGACCACACCTCGGCCAGCTCGCGCCCGTCGCGGCCGGTGATACGCATCGGCCACAGGAACTCGGTGCCCTTGAACCCGGTGCCGTAGATGATCACATCGACTTCGTGCAGGGTGCCGTCGGCGGTCCGCACACCCTGCGGGGTGATCTCGGTGATATCCGAGGTGGTCACTTCCACATTGGGCCGGGTGAGCGCCGGATAGTAGTCGCTGGAGAACAGGACGCGTTTACAGGCGATCGGATAGTCGGGGGTGAGTGCGGCCCGCAGATCGGGATCGTCCACGTTCTCCGTCAGGTTCCGGGCGGCGATGCGTGAGACGAGACGGCTGATGATCGGCAGTTCCACCAGACCCAGCGAGGAGATCTCGGCGGTGAGCCACCAGCCGAGCCGTTCCACCAGCAGCATGCCGGGGATCTTGGCGAAGAGCTTGTGCTGGATCGGGGAGTAGTCGGTATCGAACTTGGGCAGCACCCAGGCCGCGGTGCGCTGGAACAGGGTCAGCTGCTCGACCACGGGCTGGATCTGTGGAACGTACTGGATGGCACTCGCGCCGGTGCCGATGCAGGCCACCCGTTTCCCGGTGAGGTCGACCTCGTGATCCCACAGGGCCGAATGGAAGGCGGGGCCGGCGAAACTGCCGACGCCCGGGATGGCGGGCAGTTGCGGGCGCGACAGCTGGCCCACGGCGGAGATCAGCACCTGTGCGGTCCGCCGGCCGCCGTCGGCGGTCTGCACCGTCCAGCTCCCGGTCTGCTCGTCGAACACCGCGCCGGTGACCGCGACGCCGAACTCGATCCGCTCCAGCAGGCCGTGCCGGCGGGTTACGCCGCGCAGATAGTCGTGGATGGCGGCCTGACCGGAGTACCGCTGTGGCCAATCGGGCTTCTGCTCGAAGGAGTAGGAGTACAGCGGAGACGGCACATCGCAGGCCGCGCCGGGGTAGGTGTTCTCCCGCCACACGCCGCCGAGGTCGTCGGCCTTTTCGAGGATGGTGATGTCGTCGAATCCGTGCCGGCGCAGCTCGATCGCCACGCCGATACCACCGAATCCGGCGCCGATGATCAGGATCGACACCGGGCGTCGCGCACTCATACCAACTCCTGTCGCCGCTGTGGTCTACCTCACTGTAGGACGGCGCCCGGGGTCCGGATCGGCACTTCCGGCCAAACGTTCCCGGGCCGACACCGCGCCGCCCGCGGCCGCGCGGGCCCGCCGCGCGGCGCCGGGCTCCGGGCGGGTGCGCATCCGCCACCGCCGGAAAATAGATTGCCCGCCGGCCGGGTTGCCGATAAATTGTCGCGGTTTGTCCATCCCGACTGTCGAAGGAGATGCAGTGTCATGGAACCCCTGACCGAACGCGAGATCAGAGCGTCGTTCGTCAATTGCTCGAAGGGCGACGCCAAACGTCTGGCGATACCCACCGACCTGGCGGACCGTCCCTGGGACGACCTGGACTTCCTGGGGTGGTCCGATCCCGGAGCAGCCGGGCGCGCCTATCTCGTGATCCCCGAGGAGCACGGCCCGGCCGGTATCGCACTGCGGTACGAAACCGGTGGACCACGGCGTTCGCAGATGTGCACGATCTGCTCCACCACGCACTCCAACGGCGGTGTGGTGCTGATGACGGCACGGAAGGCGGGCGAGGCCGGTCGGCGCGGCAACTCGACCGGGACCTATATGTGTGACGATCTGGCGTGTTCGCTGTACGCCCGCCGGAAGAAAACGCCCGCGATGGGCCGTGCCTACCGCGACGATTTCGATCCCGAGTTCCGGATCGAGCAGATCCGGGAGAACATCACCGCGTTCCTGACCCGGGTCCGCGGCTGATCATCGCGGTGGATCCGCTCGACGAGAAAGAGGTAGTGGCTGTGCGCCGATACTCGAGACCCGGCCCGGGAAGTGTTCCGGATCCCGCACCACGACAGCGGAATCCGGAGCTTCCCGCATCCTCCCCGGCCGAGGCGGCCCGGCCGTGCCGGACCGCCTCGGCCGGGGAGGATGCGCCCGGGGACATCAGCCCGGGTCGATGGTTTCGCTCCGGTCGCCGAGGCCACCGAGCAGTCGGGCGATCGCCGCGTGCCCGTCCTGTATCGATGTCTCCCCGCCCTGTCCCTGGTCCCCGTAATGCAATGTGATCACGTCGGTGCCGTCACCGGCGGGGCGGCGGTGCACGCTGTACTCCCGATCGGGTCCGGCCCACTGCTCCGCGAGCAGTGCGACCGGGTCGGCGGACGCGAGGCGGGTCGCGATGGCCAGGGGAGTGCGACCCCGCGCGTCCGCGCGAGCCGGATCCGCGCCGTGGGCCAGCAGTGACCGCACGATCCCGTAGCGTCCGCCCTGGGCGGCGATCGTCAGCGGGGTGCCCGGAATCTCGGGATCGGCTCCCGCTGCCAGCAAGAGTTCCACTGTTTCGCGGTGCCCGTTGCGGACGGCCCACAGCAGCGGTGGCGTTCCCGGCCCGGTCTGTTGTGGATGCGGTGGCTCGGGTGTATCCGGGTCGGCTCCGGCGGCCAGCAGCGCCGCGACGACGCCGGTGTGGTTCCAGCACGCGGCGGCGCACAACGGCAGTCCTTCGTCGTCGCCCCCGCCGCAGCGTTGCGGGTCGGCGCCGTGTGCCAGCAGCAGGCGGACCGCTTCGGTGGCACCCTGTACCGACGCCCGGTACAGGGGAGTGGTTCCGTATTCGTCCGGCTCGTCGGGGTCCGCCCCGGCTTCCAGTAGTTCTCGCACGCGCCTCGTGCCCGCCTCCGAGACGGCCCCGACCAGATCTGTCACGTATCCATTAGAGCCAGTGGGTCAACCGGATATCGCGGCTCGAGCCGGCCCGGGATCGGGCCGGCCACGACGGTGACGGTTAGCCTGGGCGGTATGACCGATCGACGCCGAGGAGTGTGCCGCGTAACCGGACGCTTCCCCCGCGACCTGTGACCGAACCCGGCTCGGCGGTGCCTTCCCGGACGGTACCGGTCGAGGTCCGGCCGTATCTGACCGAACTGGTCCGGCGGACCCACGCCGTCTACGCCGATCGGCTCCTCAGTGTGTTCGCGGTGGGGTCCCTGGCGCTCGGGGATTACCGGCACGGTCGCAGCGATATCGATATCACGGTGGTCGTGGCCCCCGGCGGGCCCGAGCGGTTGGTCCACGACCTCGCCGAAGTATTGGCCCACCCGGCGTTCGATTGCCCCGCCGCCGGACTGGAGCTGGTGGTCTACGACGCGGATTTCGCCGTGTCGGGGTCGCCGGAACCCGGCTATCTGCTGAACCTGAACACCGGCCCGCTGCTGCCCGCCGTCGCGGATTTCGATTCCGCGGGGGCACCGGCGTTCTGGTACGTGATCGATCGCGCGGTCGCCCACCAGAGTGGGCTGCCGCTGTGCGGACGGCCGGTGCGCGAGGTTCTCGCCGCGCCGCGCCGGCTCGATCTGCTTGCCGCGGTGGCGGCGTCCGTCGACGAGCACACGTCCGGTGCCGGGCACCTCGCCGACAATCGGGTGCTCAACGGCTGCCGGGCCGTGTACTTCTGCCGCACCGGCCGCTGGGTGGCCAAACGGGAAGCCGGCCGGGCGACGGTGGCGGCCGGGGACGGGTTCGGTGCGCTCGTGGGCGAGGCGCTGCGGAGTTTCGAGCGGCCGCGGGCGCGGGCGGCGGAGCTGCCCGCGGCGCAGGTCGGCGAATTCTCGGCCTGGGTGGGCCGGACGGTGGCCGCGACGGTGCGACGTGAGGCCGCCGCGAGGCCCGTAGAACACTGAGCCTAATATGCCTTGACAGGAATATTCCTCTAGGGAAATATGTCTCGGGTGGTACGCGATGTCTTCGAGGTACTGGCCGATCCCACCCGGCGGCGGATTCTCGATCTGCTGCGCGACGGTGAGCGCACCGTCGGTGAGCTGGTGGGTGCGCTCGGTGCGGCCCAGCCCAATGTGTCGAAACATCTGCGCATGCTCGACGCGGCGGCGCTGGTGCGCGTCCGGGTGGACGGTCCGCGCCGGCATTACGGTCTCGCGCCCGCCCGGCTGCGGGAGATCGATCTGTGGCTGGCGCCGTTCCGGGAGATCTGGGCCGACCGCCTCGACGAATTCGAGCGGTATCTGGACACGGTGCCCGACGACGAAGGACCCGACGAACCAAAGGAGTGACATGACCGACGCGACCCGGCGTCTCGGTGAAGTCCTGCGCGACGGTGATCGCGTGGGCACCCGCTACGAACGCATCCTGGCGCATCCACCGGAGAAGGTCTGGCGGGCGCTCACCGAATCCGAACATCTGCGGCACTGGTTTCCCGCGGACATCATCGGTGAGCGCCGCCCGGGTGCCGAGGTGCGTTTCCGCTTCTGGCCGGAGGCGGTCGAGCGGGCGGGCGAAGAACTGACCGAAGCGGGAGTCGCACCGGAGGACCCGGTACTGCCGGGTCGCATCCTGACCTGGGAACCGCCGCGTCTCTTCGAATTCCGCTGGGACGACGAGCATCTGCTGTTCGAGATCGTGCCCGACGGTGCCGGGTCCCGGCTGCTGTGCACGGTCTGGTTCGGTACCCCGGGGCCGCACGGGATATCGGGTACCGCCGCCGGATACCACGTCTGCCTGGACGCGCTGGTGGATTCGCTCGATACCGGCTCGGGTGGCGAGCCGGACCGGGCGCTGATCCTCGCGCTCGAGCGCCGATACGCCGAGATCATCGGCTGAATCGGGGCCGGCCGCCGGGTATCCGGCGGCGGGACGTCAGACCCGCAGCATGGTGCGGCCGAGCGCGGAGCGGTTCTCGATGGCGGCGTGGGCCGCGGCGGCGTCGGCGAGTGGGAAGGTCTGTCCGATGACGACCTCGAGCTGCTCGGTGGCGAGCAGTTCGAGGATCCGGGTGGCGTAGCGGGCCCGGCTGTCGTTGCCGATGTTCAGGTCGTACAGGCTCAGGACCTCCACACCCCGCGCGCGGGCGTTGTCGGCTCCCGCGGCGGCGAATTCACCGGCCGCGGCTCCGTATCCGATGAAGAGACCGCCGCCGGGCACGATCCGTAGCGCGGCATCGCCCAGGTCGCCGCCCGCGCCGTCGAACACCACATCGGGTCCCTGGCCGCCGGTCGCGGCCAGGGCCCGGTCGGTCCAGCCGGTCTCGGCGTAATCGATCGCGATCTCGGCGCCCAGCCGCCGGGTGAGCGCGAGTTTCGTTTCCCCGCGGGCGGCGGCGATCACCTGCGCTCCCGCCCGGTGGGCCAGCTGGGTGAGCAAGGTGCCGAGACCGCCGGCCGCGGCCGTGATCAGCACCCGCTGCCCGGGCCGGATACCGGCGCGTTCGAAGGCCGCGAGCGCGGTATGGCCGTCGTGGACCACCGCCGTCGCCTGGTCGATGCCCACGCCGTCCGGTATCCGGTTCAGTTGCTCGGCGCCGGCGAGCGCGTATTCGGCGTAGCCGCCGATGGGCAGACCGCCGCCGACGCCGCTGGCCACGGTCCGTGCGGTCACCCGGGTGCCCGGCAGCGCGGGGTCGACGCCCGATCCCACGGCCGTGACGACACCGCCGACAGCGCCGCCGGGTACATAGGGCGGCTGTACGGCGAAGTAGTCGGTGCCCCATCCCGACCGCAGCCGGGTATCGAGGAACATCACATCCGCCGCGGCGACGCGTATCAGGACCTGACCGGCTCCCGGTTCGGGGACCGGGAGCTCCCGCAGCTCGAGGACCTCGGGTCCGCCGAATTCCTTTGCCTGTACTGCCTGCACGATGTCACTCCTCGGGTTCGACAACCGGTGAACTCGACCAGTCTGAAACCTCCATATAGGTTCAGGTCAAGCGGAGTCGCGGATCGGCGGAGCCGGGCGCGCGGCCGGGAACGACGAAACCGGGACATCCGCGTCCGGCTGCCCGGTCCGGCGCCCTCGGACAGGCAGGATCGGGGTATGCGAGTACTGCTGACCGGCGCGGCCGGATTCATCGGTTCCCATATCCACGCCGCGTTGCGGGCCCGGGGCCACGACGTGGTGGCGCTCGACCTGATGCTGCCCGCGGCGCACGGCCCCGGGGCGCAGCCGCCGGAGGGGGTGCGGCGGGTGGATGTCCGCGATGCCGCCGGGCTCGACCTGCTGTTACCCGGCGTCGACGTGGTGTGTCATCAGGCCGCCGTGGTGGGCGCCGGTGTCGATGCCCAGGACGCGCCCGCCTATGCCGGGCACAACGATTACGGCACCGCGGTACTGCTGGCCGCGATGGACCGTGCCGGGTGTGGCCGGCTCGTCCTGGCTTCCTCGATGGTGGTGTACGGCGAGGGGCTCTACCGGGGGCCGGACGGGATTGTGGAAGTGGCGGGGCGCCGGTCCGAAGACCTCGCGGCCGGCCGGTTCGAACACCGGCGGCACGGCGTAGCACTCACCTGGGCTCCGGTTCCCGAGGACACGCCGGCGCGGCCCCGGAGTCTGTACGCGGCGAGCAAGGTGGCGCAGGAGCACTACGCGACCGCCTGGGCCGCGGCCACCGGCGGCACGGTCACCGCACTGCGCTACCACAATGCGTACGGCGCCGGAATGCCGAGGGACACACCGTATTCCGGCGTCGCGGCGATCTTCCGGTCGGCCCTCGCGGCGGGGCGGGCGCCGCAGGTGTTCGAGGACGGCCGGCAGATGCGGGATTTCGTGCACGTCACCGATATCGCCGCGGCGAATGTGGCCGCCGTCGAGGCCGCGCTGCCGGGGGTCGAGCCGTTGAACATCTGTTCGGGACAGCCGATCACCATCGGTGACGTCGCGCGGACCCTGGCCGCCGCCCACGGCGGGCCGGAGCCCGTGGTCACCGGTGCGGTGCGCTCGGGAGATGTGCGCCATATCGTCGCCGACCCCACGCGCGCCCGGCAGGTGCTCGGCTTCACCGCGCGCATCGACCCGGCCGCCGGGCTGGCGGAATTCGCCTCCGCCCCATTGCGTCCGGCCGCGGCGGGCGTCACGATCGGCTGACGACCGGGCTCGCGCCCAGGCGCAGCTGAATCAGCCTCGCCGGCCGGCGGTCGCACTGCCGGTGCTGCTCCGCGGAAAGACGGCAGAGCCGCTGGCCGAGCTACGCATCGAAGTCGCCGGTCTGTTCATGATCTTGCGGATCGACAAGCGCGGTCCCCATGTGATCGTTCAGCTTTACCAGCCGGAAATGATCGCCGCGAAGTCCGCGATCAAAGCCAGGCGTGAGACCGGCACAGTCCAAGGAAACCCTTTTGTGGACAGAGCCGGGGAGAGTCCGGTCCGCCAGGCCGAGGCGCGCGCTGCATCCGTCTCCAGCTCCGTTGTTGTGGGTCAGAGGCCTGGCCGCGTAAACGGTTGGGCGGCCGAACCAGAGCCGGTAGACCGCAGGCATCGGCATCGCCTGCTGGAAAGCCCAGCTGGGGCCAGAGCATCCGAGCCCGATCAGCGCTCGCGCGATGAACGTGCCGTGACCGGCGATGATGACGGGTCGACTCCGAAGGCCGTCGACGATATCGGTCAGGGTGCGGACCGCACGCTCGGTGAGTTCGTGCAGGATTTCGGCACCCGGGCGCGCCCACGGTGGGTGGGGGCCGGCTCTGCGCATAATGGCGCCGCGAGGGGATCGAATCCTGCCGGTTCTGGAGGCAGTAGCGGAGCTGGCCGAGCATCATTGTGGTTGTGAGGAGGTCTCCTCCGGCAGGCGACAGGCTTCATATGCCGGGGCTATTCTCACCTCTCGTGGAAGTACCACCCCCCGGCCGCCCGCCCGCTCCCGATTCGGCATTCATAGGTCGAGAGCGGGAGGTGCAACTGGTGCGGACGCTGCTACGGGGAACAGCTCGGTTGGTAACCCTTACGGGTCCGGGTGGTATCGGAAAGACCCGGTTGGCTGTCGAGGCCGTCCGGGGCCGCCCATGTCGGCGCCCTGGGCACCTATGTGTTTTCTGGGTGCGGTTGGCTCGTCTGCCCAGGGGGTGCGAGATCGCCGCACTGGAAGAGGAAATCGCTCATTCGGTGATCGGTGGGGACTTTTCCGGGCGATCGACCTGGACTGCCCTCTTCGATGCCCTCACCCGTACCGGACCGGGCCCTCGTATCCCGCGCACCGTGTTGGTGCTCGACAACTGTGAGCATGTGCTCACCGCCGTGGCAAGCGTGATCACCCGGCTGCTCGAGAGCGCCCCGGAGCTGGCCGTACTCGCCACCAGCCGTGAGCCGATCGGTTGGGTCGACGAGCACCTCGTCAGGGTTCCGCCTCTGTCGCGTCGGCACGCGTTGACTCTGTTCCGGCAGCGGGCCGAGCTCACCGGCTACCCCATTACCGGTCCGGATCAGGCCGATACCGCCGCCACCATCTGCCACCGTGTACACAACTACCCGCTGTACATCCAGTTGGCGGCCGCACGCCTCACCCATCGGCCGCCGACGATGATCTTGCACGGCCTCACCGGTCGTATCGACGATGCTCGCCTGCGCTGGTCGCACGGCTACCGATCCGGTGCCGACTCTCGGCATCGAGGGGTCGGCGACGTTATCACCTGGTCCTATGAGTTGTGTACCGACAAAGAGCGTCTGTTGTTCGACCGCCTGTCGGTCTTTGCGGCGGGCTACGACACGCACCCCGATGACGCCGTCGATCCTCTTGTGGACGTGGGTGCGGATCTGGATGCAATCCGAACTATCTGCAGCGACGACAACGACGCGGTCGATAGCGATGCCACAGACGTGACCCTGACCCCGGACGAAATCGAGCATCTGCTCGAACGACT
Source organism: Nocardia fusca NBRC 14340 (assembly GCF_001618425.1). Lineage (GTDB taxonomy): Bacteria > Actinomycetota > Actinomycetes > Mycobacteriales > Mycobacteriaceae > Nocardia > Nocardia fusca. The sequence goes on along the minus strand of NZ_BDCU01000041.1, from coordinate 55,618 downwards.
CGTCGATCACGCGCTCGTATGGGTACACCGAACATCGACCACGGTCCGCTACGCCCTGGTGGAAACCCTACGGGTATACGCCCAGGACCGCCTACACCGACGCAGTCGCATCGGGATCGACGAGCCCGGGATGCTGGCCGACCGGCATCTACGCTACTACCGGGACCGAATCTGTTACGCGGCGGCGCACTGGCCCGCATCGGAGGGACAGCATCTGCTCGGCTCTATTCGAACCGACCGGGCGAACACCCTGATCGCGCTCGAGACCGGCGTCACCACCCCCGATCGAGCCACCCTGGGCTTGGAAATCTGTATCGGCCTGTTCACCATGCAGAACTATGTCGACGGGTCGATCCGAGAGATGCGCAGCTGGACCCAACGCAGCCTGGACGCTACTCGGGCACTGGAGGTCCAGCCCATCGCTCTTCAGGTCGCAGGCTCGGCGGCCATCGCCGGGCTCGCCCTCAATCAGGGCAGGTCGGAGGACACCGTCCGGATACTCGAGGACTGCGTCACCGCCTGTATCGATCACGCGGAGATCAGGACCGCCTGGAGGGACACCGCCGAGACGGATATCGGACTCCCCGCCGCTGTCGAATACGCATGGGGATATGAGCTGCTGTTCGCCCAGCGCGATGTCCGCGCCGTCGACGTGTTCTTGCGTGCCCGGGACAAATTTCTCGCCGTGCACAACTACGGCTCGGCAGCCCTGAGCGAACTGCATGCCACCCTTGCCGCAAGCCTGCTGGGAACCGCCGCTCGAGCGCAGGAGATCACCCGACGCTACTTCGACCGTGTCGACACCCCCGCAACACCGTGGGAGAAATCCTGGGCGGGGCTCATCAGAGCGATCGCGCTGACTCGGTTCGGTGACCCCGGCGAGGCCCTGAAGCTCGAGCGGACCGCGTCGGCCTTTCTGCTCAGTGCCGGTGACCGGTGGGCCGGGATGTGGGCGGTGCAGGTTCGTATCTGGATACTGGCGCGCCTGATCACCGATCAGCTCGCTGCCGACGGCTCCGCGCACAACAGGCTGGTAGCGCTTGCCGCCGAACTCGCTCAGCTGGCGGGGGGTGCGGCAACCGTGGCCGATGGTTTCGGTGTTGTCGGCGATGCGATGGGACCGTTGACGGATAGGTCCGCCAACGCGGTGGCGGTCGCCCGTAGAGTGTTGGGCCCTGCGGCATACGCCGCGGCGGAAGCCCGCGGCAGGCGCCGGCGTCTCGAGGGCGAGGAGACACAGCAGCCAGCGCAGACTACTTCGACCGTCGGAGCCTTCGCGAGCACTCGGCCGGCTGAGCGCGAACCCTTCTCCCACTGGAGGGATCTGAGCCGGGCCGAACGTGAGGTGGCCGTTCTGGCCGCGGCCGGTTGGACCAATACCGCCATCGCCGATCGCCGGGGGAAGTCCACCAGAACCATTGACGCTCAGGTAAGCGCTATCCTTCGAAAACTGGCGATCGTGTCGCGCGAGGACATCATCGAACATATCCCACGGGAGATTATCGACGACGTGCGCATCGAAGCCGCCCACGGTCCCGGCGGAAGAAGCCGCAAGACATAGCGTTGTTCTGCTGTTCCGAACTGAGGTGCCTGGGGCACCTCTCGCGTTGCAGGAAACCGATCAGGCCGGTTCCGTTCACGGGCAGAGTGGACGGTATCGGTTATGCAGTAGGTAGGCATATAGGTATGCCCTACGACTATACGGATGCCGGATCATCTCGATTAGCAGACGATTACTGTTTGTGAGGGCCGAAAGATCTAGGGCCGGAAAGTTTTCTTATAGAGGGTGCCCGCTCCGCACACGTAGCGAATCTTTGCCGCATCGGCGTTATATCTTTCGCCCCCTTCACGCCGCTCGGACTCCTGAGGGGAATGTCGATCGCGGTGACCGATGTGTCGGCACGCAGGGGAGCGATCAGCGGGATACCACTATCCAAGAAATAGGATGAACCAGAATTTGAACGAGCTCGCGCAACGTATCGAAAGAATGTGTTATTCGACCACGAAACGGAATTCTTGCTCCCCGTTCGGCCCTCCGAGCAGAGTTTTCGGTGGTATGTTCGGCTGTCCCCGGGTGGCAGGTATCATTCGCTCACGGGGCGTGATATGGCGCCGATGAGCGACGGCATAGTTCGAGCGGTTCTGGAGGCTGCCACCCGAATGCGCGAAGCTGCGACCGGAGCGGCGAGTATCCTCGGGTCCCGCATCAGAAGGGGGACAGCCGATCCGCTGAGCGTTGCTGCTGCCTCGCATCGGGAGACCGAGGCCGTTGCCCGCGAGAAGATACCATCGGTGCAATTGCTCGCCCCGACGATCGGTCAGCGTTGGGAGGCGCTGAGACTCGTTGCCGAATCCGGTCTTCCACTGACTCGAATAGTCAGTCTGAGTAGGGATCTCGACTGGCGGACTCCGGTGGATCTGCACCTCGCGCTGGAAAACTTTTCTCCGGACACGGGCTCGATCAAGGATCGGGCCGCACGTCTGCTGCGTCATCAAGTGGCGGGCCTGGCACCGGGGACGCGATGTGTTATCGCATCTTCCGGTAACCATGGCATTGCTTATGCCAGATCCTGTCAGCAGTCCGGGACGCCGTTGACTGTGGTAGTACCACGCGGCACTTCTCAACTCAAGGTCACCAAGCTCGAACACTACGGTGCGACCGTTCTGCGGCACGGCGAGACTTGGGACGAAGCCTACGATCATGCCAAACAGTTCGTCCGCGAAACCGATTCACATCTCTTGGATGTCGACGCACCGGATTCGGTCGCCGCCTTGGGAACCGTTGTGCACGAAATGCTGACTCAGCACCCCGATGCCCACGCAATCGTGTTGCCCGGCGGGGGTGGAACCATCATGACCGGCGCGCAGGTCGTCCGCGAGTTCGAGCAATTGTCGGGTCGTCGATATCTGGTACTGGGCGCTTGCCCCGCCGACTCGGCCACCCTCGCGAGGTCGCTACAGGCGGGTGCGCCGCGCACCGCCGAAGCCACCACAATCGCCGAGGCCATGAAAGTCGAGACCGTACCCGCTCACCTGTTCGACCAGATAAGGACCGGGATCGACGACATCATCACGGTTTCGGATTCCGATATCGCACGCGGGGTGGTCCTACTCTCCGATGCCATGGGTCACCCGGTGGAAGCAGCCGGCGCCGTGGGACCGATGGCAATTCTGCACAACGACGGAACGGTACGAGGAGTTTTCGACGACTACGACCTCCGTGGCAAGAAAGTTCTCACGGTCGTCACCGGTGGCAACATCTCGCACAAAGCGATCGATTCCTACCTTCACGAGCACTTTTGACACCATGCGGTGCGACCCCGGCCAACGACATCTCGTGCGCGAGCTCGCCACCTCCGGTGCCCGGTTGCAGACGACCGGACCCATGACCGACGCGTTCACCGGCCGACACATTCCGGCCGGTCCGGGCGCTCGAATGGATAGCGCGCGCGGAATTCAGCCGCCGCCTCGGCCATCGTGACGAACTCGACGCCGTCGAAGCCCGCCCAGCGGTCCAGCAGGCGTTCCAGCACGAGCAGTACCTGCGGCCGCCCGGAAACGTCGGGATGCAGAGTGACCGGGATGACGGCGTAGTCCAGTTCCCGGTACACCCAGTCGAACTGGTCGTTCCACATCTGCTCGATCGCGCGCGGCGCGACGAATCCGTGCGAGTTGGGATGTGCCTTGATGAACATCATCGGCGGCAGGTCGTCGACGTACCAGTTGCCGCAGAACTCGACCAGGTCGATCTCGTGTCCGTGCACGAGCGGTTTCATCCAGGCCGCGGCGGGACCGGAGGTGTCGATGGGCGTCCAGGTGTCACCGACGCGGGCGTAGAAGGGAACGAAATCGTTGTAGTTCTGCGAATGGTCGTAGGAGAACCCGTAGTCGGCGAGGATGGACGCGGTGTGCTCGCTCATCTCCCACCACGGCGCGACATAGCCCAGCGGCCGGCGGCCACTGAGTTGTTCGATGAGCTCCACACATCTGGACATGACATCGCGTTCCTGCTGGGGCGTGAGCGCCCGCGGGTTCTCGTGGCTGTACCCGTGGGCGCCGATCTCGTGTCCCGCCTCGACACACCGGCGTGCCTGCGCGGGAAAGGTCTCGAGGGAATGCCCGGGCCAGAACCAGGTGGTCCGGAGACCGCGTCGCTCGAACAGCCGCAGCATGCGCGGCACACCGACTTCGCCGGCGAACACGCCCCGCTGCATATCGTTGGGCGAATCCTGGCCCCCGTAGGAACCGAGCCAGCCGGCGCAGGAATCGACATCGATGCCGAGGGCCACCTGAATCTTCTTGTCCATGCGATCAACTCCATCCGGTGGTCGGTGCCACGCCGTCGTACGGTTCCGGCCGGACCCGCCGGTTGCCTCCCGGGGGCGGGTCGTCGGCGGCGGCGGGCCGTGGCGGGGCGGGCCGGCTCGCGGGGGAACCGATTCCGGCGCGATCGGCGGTGGCGCGCTGGGCGGGGTAGATCTCGTCGATGAGTTCGTGCAGGTCCAGCGGTTCGAGGTCGCGGCGCGGGACGCTCGACGAGCTCTTCGATATCTCGAACAGATCGTCGGCCATCCGGGACAGCCGCTGGATCTCCCGGCCGATCCGCTCGGCGTACCGGGCGATATCGGCCGGGTCGGCGACCGCCTCGTGGTCGAGGGCCTCGGCCACGGCCCGGATCGTGCCGAGTGGGGTCCGCAGATCGTGGCTCACCCAGGCCAGCAGGGCGCGCCGCGACTGTTCGGCCGCGTGGGCTTGTTCGCGAATCAGATTCTCCCGCGCTCTCTTCCGAGACCAATCCCGGCCCAGTAGCACGGCGGCCGGTACGGTGACCGCGGCGACCAGCAGCAATACGATGGAGGTGCGCCGGAACTCGGCGGTGACCGTCAGCCCGCTCGCCCCGGTGATACCGGCCAGCGCGGCCAGGGTCGGGAGGAGCGCCAGTACCGCCGTACTCGCGGTGAGCGAACGATCGCGGAGCACGCGTAGCGCCAGGACGCCCGCTGCCACCACGGGTAGTGCGCAGGCCAGTGTGGAGCCGATGGTCTCCGGCAGGTCATCGAGCACGGGTATGCACATGGATGCCTCACCAATTCGTCAGCAGCAGATGGATCAGCAGCAGGGCCCCGGCGGCCTGGACGGCGAGCCAGGGGCGGACGTGCTCGCGCGGCAGGAACGCCGTCGCCGCGAGCAGCCATATATCGAACGGCAGCCAGATCCGTTCGGTCTCCGCCTTGCTCAACCCGCTGAGGTCGGCGGCGGCGACAGCGCAGACGGCGGCGGCGACCAGCAGTGCGGCCGGATCGAGTGTCCGTAGCCGGGAGGGCGACAGCGCCCGCGCGAGCGCCGCCGCCGTCGCGAGCCCGACCGCGCAGACCGTGGCGGCGAGATTGCCCCACCACCAGTACCCGTACGGGCGAGTGGTGGCGATCCCCTGGTAGTAGCGTTCGACCACCAGGTGATAGCCGTCGAGCCACCAGAATCCGGCGGCCGTGAAACCGGTCACCACGACCAGCGCGCCCAGTACGGCGGGCAGCAGCGGCCGCGCCGTGCGGGCGCCGAGCAGCACCGCGACGGCGAGCAGGCCCATCAGGATCAGGCCGTAGTTCAGGTAGATCCCGAAGCCGAACAGCACCCCGGCCGCGAACGCGACCGGTATCGCGGTCCGGCGGGCCGTAAGGGGAGCGGGCCCCGGAACGGGCGGCCGGTCGATCCCGGGCGCCGGTGCGCTCCCGGCGAAGTGGGCGCATCGCGTGCCCGCGGCGACGGCGAGCAGCGCCACCGCCCACGCCGTGACCCCGGCGAAGAGGGCGTCGGCGGATACCGCGATCCAGATGGCCGCCGGCGCGAGCACCAGGAACGGCAGTGCCCGGCGGGCGCGGTCCTCGGCGCCCAGAGCGCGCAACGCGACCGCCACCGCGATCGGCGCGCTGCATCCCGCCAGGACACAGACGATCCCCGCCCAGGTGGGTCCACCCAGGCCTATCCGGTCGAGCACGACGAAGAACAGCAGCGCGCCGGGCGGATGGCCGGAGACGTGCGTGGTCCAGGAGTCCGGTTGTCCGTCGACGATCCGGCCGGCGAACGAGTCCAGCATCGCCGGGATATCGGTCACTCCGGGCACCTCGGCCGGATACTCGTGGCCGTCGGCGAGCCGCGCGGTGAAACCCCGCCGCCACCCATCCACCAGGGCGAGTGCGAACGCCCACCCCACCGCGGTGAGATAACCGACGGTGAGCAGCCGCCGCCAGGGGAGCCGGCCGGCCAGCGCCGGGCCCTGGGCGACCACCACCGCCGACAGCATCAGTGCGGGGAGGGTGCCCCAGCCGATATGCGGCGACCAGTGGCCGAAAATGGGCGCGGCGGCGGCGAACAGACTGCGGCGCCACGATTCGCCGGCCAGTTGCGGAACGGTGAACGCGATTGCCACCAACAGCGCCGCGCTCACGGCGCCGAGCAGCTCGCCCCGGAATCGGGTGCGGTGGTCGGCGATGTCGATCAGCTCCGGCACAGAGGTCACCCTAGGCCGGTCCGGTCCGGGGTCAGCGTATTGACCAGCAAATTCGGAGACGACGTCATGGTTTTGTCACCGGATTTCCGCCGCTGTGGGCTTAGCGTGGCACCCATGCCGACAGAGCATCGCGAACCGGCCGGTGTCACCGTGGTCATCCCGTGCCGCAACGAAGCCGAGGCGTTGCCGGCGGTGCTGGCGGCGCTTCCGGCCGGGTATCAGCCGATCGTCGTCGACAACGGGTCGACCGACGACACCGCCGCCGTCGCGATCGGATACGGCGCCCGGGTGATCACCGAACCGCGCCCCGGTTACGGGGCCGCGGTGCAGGCCGGTATCGCCGCGGCCCGCACCGAACTGGTCGCCGTCCTCGACGGTGACGGATCGATGGATCCCGGGGAGCTACCCCGGCTGGTGGCCGAGATCCGCGCCGGCGCCGATCTCGCGGTGGGCCGCCGCCGTCCGGTGCGCGGCGGGGTCTGGCCGTGGCACACCCGGCTCGGCAACCGTGTCGTCGCCGGTCGGCTGCGCCGCCGCTACGGGCTGCCGGTGCACGATATAGGCGCCATGCGGGTCGCGGGCCGGGAGCGGCTGGAATCACTGGGCCGGTTGCACGATCGCTTCGGATATCCCCTGGAACTGCTCGTCCGCGCCGCCGCGGCGCAGTGGGACGTGCGCGAGGTCGATATCAGCTACCGGGCGCGCGCCGGTGGGCGGTCGAAGATATCGGGGACGGCGCGGGGATCACTGCGGGCGACCCGTGATTTCCTGGCGGTCCTGCGGTGAACCGGGCCGCCCGGCCGCCCGCGCCGGTGCCGGACGGCGACGGCCGCCCCGGTGGTGCGCCCGTGCCGGTGGCAGTGCTGGTGGTGGCCAAGGCACCGGTCGCCGGATACGCCAAGACCCGGCTGACCCCGCCGCTGACGCCGGTGCAGGCGGCCCGGCTGGCGGCCGCCGCACTGCTGGACACCCTCGACGCGGTGCGCGCCTGCCCGGTCACCCACCGGGTGGTCGCGTTCACCGGCGACCTCGACGCCGCGGAGTTCGGCGGCGAGATAGCGCGCAGCCTGGCCGATTTCGAGGTGGTTCCGCAGCGTGGCCCGGGTTTCGCGGTGCGGCTGGCCAACGCCCACGCCGACACCGCGCGGGCGGGCCTGCCGGTGTTGCAGATCGGGATGGATACGCCCCAGCTCGGCCCGCGAGTGCTCACCCACGCGGTCCGCACCCTGGCCGCCGGGGCCGACGCGCTGCTGGGCCCCGCCACCGACGGCGGCTGGTGGGGGCTGGGGCTGTCCGATCCGCGGGCCGCCCGGCTGCTCGCGGAGGTGCCCATGTCCACGGCGGCTACTGGCGACCGCACCCGGGGCGTCCTGTGCGCCCACGGATATCGGGTCGGGTTACTGCCCGCCTTCACCGATGTCGACCACTACGCCGACGTCCTGCGGGTCGCCGCCGGCTGTTCCGGGCGGTTCGCCGCGGAGGTGGCGGCACTCGGCGCGGCGCGGGCCGCCCGGTGATCGGCCGGTTCGATCCGGCCCTGACCGGCCGCGACTGCTGGATCCGTTCCACCGACGGCGCGCGCACCCGGCTGCCGACCCGCCGCTGGCTCGGCGGTGCCCGGATCACCGCCGCCGACCGGTATGTGGATTCGGCCCTGGTCGGGTGTTGTGACGGACCGACGGTCGATCTCGGCTGCGGGCCGGGACGGTTGGTGGAGGCGCTGTGCCACCGCGGTGTCATCGCGCTCGGCGTCGATATCTCGCCCACCGCGGTCGCGGTCACCCGCCACCGGGGCGCCCCGGCCGTGGCCCGCGATATCTTCGGCCCGCTGCCCGGCGACGGCCGGTGGCACTACGCGCTACTGGCCGACGGGAACATCGGGATCGGCGGCGACCCGCATCGCATCCTGCGCCGTGTCGCCGGCCTGCTCCGTCCGGGCGGCCTGGCCGTTGTCGAATTCTCCGGTCCCGGCACCGGTATCGGTATCCGGCAGATCCGGCTGGAAACCCGCACCGAGGCCGGGGACTGGTTTCCCTGGGCGGTGGTGGGTATCGATCACGCCGCCGGGCTGGCGGGGGAGACCGGGTTCGATCTGCTCACCACGGCCGATATCTCGGGACGTCATATCGCCTGGTTGCGCAGCGGCGCGCGCCGCTGAGCCGGACGGCGGATCACCGCGCGGCGGGCTCGTCCGGGGCGAAACACCGCTGATAGAGAGCACGCATCTCCGGCTCGAACTCGGGGGCCGGACCCTCGGCGACCACACCGGGAGCCACCTCCGCGATCGGCAGGGCGGCCACCGGTGCCGCCGGGGCGCCCCACTCGCGCAACCATTCGGCGAGCCGACCGCTCGAGGTGGCGAACACAATGCGGCCGAGTCCGACCCAGCCGTGGGCGGCCGAACACATCGGGCAGTGTTCGCCCGAGGTGTACACCGTGGCCGCCGCGCGGTCGGCCGGGGTGAGGTGGGTGGCCGCCCAGCGGCAGATCTCGAATTCCGGATGCCGGGTGTGGTCACCGCCGGCCACGCGGTTGCGATCCTCGAACAGCACCTCGCCGGTGGCGGCGACCAGGAGCGACCCGAACGGCTCGTCCCCGGCGGCCAGCGCCTCGCGGGCGAGGTCGACACAACGGCGCAGGTACGCCTTGTCGTGCGCGGAAATCGTCATGGGCTTCATCCTCGCCGATGACGCCACATCACGGCAGTAGCGGTGGGCCGGACACAGGTATCCAGCCCTCCGCTCCCCGTTCGGCCGCCTGGGCACTGCGGTCGAGGACCGGCCGGCAAATCTCGACCACCGAACGGCGGCCCTGCCCGGAACGTGTGTGGCCATGGGTCGTCGTCCAGGGCCCGGCTTCCCTGCCCGGGTCAGCGCAGCGTGACGGCCGGCTGTCCGGTGCCGGACGGCATCGCACCGGGGCCCGGCCGGTGCGCCGACGAATCAAGGCGCCGGTACGGCCGTGGTGGTGGTCTCCTGCGGGGTCGTGCTCGACGGGGATGCCTCCGAGCTGCTGTTCACCGCGACCTGCGGGGGCGTGGGACGGGTCGTCGCCACCGGCGGAGTCGCCGCTTCGGGGGTGGCCACAACGGTGCCGGTCTCCGTCGCCTCCGGCGTGGTGCTGGGTGCCTCGGTGGTGGTCCCGGTGGCCGACGGCGCCGTGGTCGCGGGATCGGTCGTGGTCGTGGTCGTGGTCGTGGTCGTGGTAGCGGGGGCGGTGGTGGTCGTGGTAATGGGGGCGGTGGTGGTCGGGCCGGTGGTGGTCGGGGTACCGGTCGCCGATTGCGTGGTCACCGGGGCGGTTCCGCTCGTCGTCGGCGCGGCCGTGGTGCCGGTGACCGCCGCGCTGGTCGTGGGATCGGTGGTGGTCTCCGCTGCCGCCCGGTAGGCGTCGTCGAGGTCCTCGGCTGTCGGGGCCGACTTCGTGTCCACCGGTTCGCCGGCCTGCGCCTGCTTCGCCAGATGGGTGAGCCAGGCCGCCGCGTATTCGGCGGAGGTCAGCGTTTTGCCGTTCCCCGGGTCGGCATCGCGCCAGTAGTCGAAGTGGTGACCGGTGGCGTTGGGGCCGAGCGTGAGCTGGTAGGGATCGGACAGGATCACCGGGATCGTGTTCTGGTTCGTGACGATCAGGCCGACGATCTCGTTGAGGACCTTCTGCGGCAGATAGGCCAGCGGGGACATCTGATCGGTCGAGATGGAATCGGCCGGGGTCGCCGGTGCGGTCGGCGCACCGGGTTCGTAGGCCGGATCCGAGACCCGCAGCAGCACCTCGAGGAAGGTTTCGTCACTGGCCATCCAGTTGGGCTGCGACTGGATATCGGCCAGCGCCAGCAGCGTGACCCGGCTGAGGACCACCGCGACATCCTGCCCGGTGGCGGGCGTGAGGCCCTCGCGTTCGAGGGCGTCGACGTTCACCTGCCGCGCCACATTGACCACCAGTTGCAGCAGCGCGATATTGTCCGGCGCCGCGCAGGTGAGGTCGCCGTCGGAGCAGAAGGAGGCGATCTTGCCGTTCAGCGCGCCGAAATCGCCACCGGTCCCGGCCACCGCGCCCTGGCCGGGGACCGGCGTGCCGCCGTTCTGGTAGAGCTGATCGAAATTGTCCGGGTTGCCGTGCGGGTTCTGGGCGCCGGGGAACGGCCCGTCGCCCGCCGAGCGGCCGGAGTCGGCGAGGATGACCACACCGGTGACCTTGCCGGGGTCGACGATGGCGTAGCCGCCGTCCTGCTGCTCCTGGTGACCGATCTCCATCGCCACCCGCCGGACCACATCGGCGCCCTCGCTGTACCCGACGATCGCGAATCGGGTATCCGGGCAGGCCTGGGCGATCTCCCGCATCACCTGCTGGGTGTTGGCGACACCGGTGGTGACGGCGTCCTCGTAGGTGGCCATATTCGCGGGGTAGGCGATGTAGACGGCGGCATACGAGCCGGGGTCCACGTCATCGGCGGGCGCGTTGACCACCGGGTCGACCCATTCGCTGCTGTGGTCGCCGGACAGCGCCGCGGGCAGCGGGTTGCCGTTGGCGTCCACCAGCAGTTTCGTGGTGCCCTGGGCAGGTGTGTCGCCGCGGCCGGCGACCGAGATGGTGACCATATCGTGGCATTCGGTGACCGACGCCTTCAGCTGCGTCTCGGCCTGCTGGGCCGGTGTGGTCACCGAGTAGGTCGCGGCCACCGCCGCCACCACACCGAGAGTGGCGGGGGCCGCGATCGCCGCGGCGAGCCGGTGCTGCGTCAGGTAGGTGCGGGCGCGCACCAGGTGATCACTTCGGAAAGCCATGTCCCGAGCTCCATTCGACTACTGGTAAATGGACGGACAGGCCCCCCGACGGGCCATTGCGTCACCGGAGAAGTCGCGGCCCGGGTGCGCGGCGTTACGGTCTCACTTCGGGTCCAGTGCCCCCTCGTGATAGGACACCGACGGACTCCACAGGAAGAAGCTGTCGATACCGGTCCGGTAGGTCGCATCGATCTGCGCTCTGACCTGGGCGTCTCCGTAGTCCGCCCCGAGGCTGAAGTCCTGTAGCCACGGGATAACCTTCGCGTTCGTGCCCTTGGTCACGGCTTGGAAGTCGCGGAGCGCGGCCGCCACTATGTCGTAGGGCTGGTTGTTCGGATCGGCGACTCCGTACTCCCCGGTGTTCCAGTGCGAGGGGTAGATCATCGGCGCCACGAAATCCACCTGTTCGGCGATGAGCGGAATGTCCTGGGCGATCTGGTCGGGCCGGGAGGCGGCGATACCGTAGACCGCCGCGCTGAGATGGGCACCGGCGATGTGCACCGGTTCCCGGGCCTGCCCCAGGAATCCGGCGACGGCGCGGGTCGCCGGTCCGGTGAGCCCGGGGAATCTCATACTCGAGAGGCTGCCGTCGGGCCGGCGGACGTAGTCGTACATGATTCCGTCGAAGCCCAGATCGGCGGCCTCGACGGCGAGCGCGATGTTGTAGGCGCGCACCTCGGGATGGGCGAAATTGGTGAACGCGATGGCGCCGTAGTGGCTGGAATAGGGTTGACCGGCCGGGTTCTGGACCACCCAGTCGGGCCGCTGGTTGCGCCAGGCCCAGCCGGCCAGGGTGGGGTCGCGGAAGGCCACGATCCGGCCGACCACCTGCACCCCCATATCGTGCAGCTCCCGCAGCGCGTCGCGGGCCCGGTAGATCGGGGTGGCGGCGCCGGTGGTGCGTGCCAGCGGGACCTGCGAGTCGTAGCCGACGACGCCGTCCTCGTCCTTGATATCGAGCTGGACGGTATCGATCCGGCCCTGCCGGGCCATGTCCAGCACCGCTTCGCGCATCCCGTCGTGTGACCAGGCATGGGCGGTGACGTGCACCGCGCGCATCCGTGGCAGATCGATCCCCGCGGCCAGCGGCCGGGTCGTCTCGTTACCCGCCGCGTCGACGGCGACCACCGCGGCACCGGAGGGATGATGCGGCAGCTCGGTCTCGAAGCTGCCGTCGGGTCCGGGGGTGACCTGCCGGGTGCCGATCGAGACGCGCACGGCGTCGGGCGCCCGCCCCCGCACCGTGACGGGGTCGCGGTAGGAGGCCACGGCCGGCGGTGGCGCCACCTCCAGTGCCGGGGCGGTGGTGTCGACGGTGAAGGTCGCCGACGCGGCGGGTTCGCGGCGCAACCACCCGAACGCCCCACCGGCCGGGATCCGCGCGGTGAAGGTGTGCTCGCCGTCGGTCGCTCCCTCCGGGCGGTAGAGCACCGTGTCGCCCTCCACCCGGCCGGTGACCGTCTCGCCGTCCATGGCGAGTTCCACCGCCTGCGGGTCGTACCCGGCAGCATCCACCCGCAGCACCAGATCCTTCAGGGTGGCGGCACCGACCGGACCCGGTGGTAGGCCGCTCAGCGGCAGGGCGGGTGCCGGCGAGCGACCGGCTCCGACGCCGACCGCGACCAGCAGGACTGCCAGGACAACACCGAAGGCCGAGACCACCAACCGTTTACGATCGGCGGCCCGGAACCGCATGAGCACAACGCATCAACTCCCACGAACACTGTCCCGTCAATATGGACAGATGGCGCCCCGCTCAATCGCTTTCCCGGAGACAGAACGTAAATCGTTGTCGGCACGTAACATTCGGGTGATGGTGCGGTTCCCCCGAGCAGTTGTACGGGCGGTCGTGGCGGCGGCGGTGTGCGCGGCGGCCACGGCCTGCGGGGGCTCACCCGGTGCGCAACCGCCGCAGACCACCCCGGCGGCCCCGCCGCCGCCGGCGGTGACCACCCCACCCGCGCCGGACCCGGCGGCCGTCGGCGCCGACGAACTCGGCATGGTCCCGATCCTGATGTATCACCAGCTCTCGCCACAGCCGGGCGGCGAATACGACCAGACGCCCGCCGAGTTCCGCGCCGAGCTCGACCGGCTCTACCGGGAGGGGTACCGGCCGATCACCGCCGCGCAGTACGCCGCGGGAACAGTGGACATCCCGGCGGGAACCCACCCCGTGGTGCTCACCTTCGACGACTCCACCACCAGCCAGCTGCGATTCACCCCCGACGGTGTACCCGCTCCGGACTGCGCGGTGGCCGTCCTGGAGGAATTCGCGGCCCGGCATCCGGATTTCCCCGCCCGCGCCACCTTCTACGTCACCGACGATCCCTTCGGCGGTGATCCGCGCGCCCTGCCGTGGCTGGCCCGCCACGGCTACGAGATCGGCGCGCACACCGCGACCCACCAGGACCTCGGCTCGCTGGACGCCGCGGGTGTGCAGCGGGAACTGGCGCAGAACGTGCGGACGATCGGCGCCGCCGCCCCGGGCACCGAGGTGCGCACCATGGCTTTGCCGCTGGGCTCGTCCCCGGCCGATCCCGCTCTCGCGCTGGCCGGGAGCTGGGGCGGTATCGGCTACCGGTTCGAGGCCGTGATGCTGGTCGGTGCGAATCCCGCGCCCTCACCGTTCGGCACGGTCGACCCCGCCGCGGTCCCGCGGATCCGGTCCGGTCTCGGGCGGGTACCGTTCGACTCCGCCTACTGGCTCGACGAACTCGCGGCGAACCCCGAGACACGTTTCACCTCCGACGGCGACCCGCAGCGGATCTCGTTCCCCCGCGGTTCGGCCGGTGACCTCGCCCCGCGCTGGGCCGAGCGGGCCGCCCCGTACTGACGTGCGGCGAGTGCACCCGCCCCGACCGGGCAACCCCGGGCGCAGTTTCCTGTTGCTGTGATCGGCGTCCGTGTTCGCCGTCGGTCGTCGCCGCCGCGTGATGCCGATTCGCCCCCACCGCGCCGGTATCGGTGGTTGCGACCAGTTGCGGTAATTCGGCGGGTCGGTGTTACCGGGGACCAGTCGCGTTGTTCAGCGGCCGATGGTGTCCAATTCGGCCACGTCTTCGTCGGAGAGCACGAGCCCCGCGCCGGTGACGTTCTCGCGCAGATGCGCTGTCGACGATGTGCCGGGAATGAGCAGGATGTTCGGTGAGCGCCGCAGCAACCAGGCCAGCGCGACCGACATCGGTGTGGCGCCCCGCCGGGTGGCGACCCTCGAGAGCGTTTCGGACTGTAGCGGTGTGAAGCCGCCGAGCGGGAAGAACGGCACGTAGGCGATATCGTCGGCGGCGAGGCGGTCGATCAGGTCGTCGTCGTGCCGGTGGGCGAGGTTGTACATGTTCTGCACGCAGACGATCGGAGCGACGGCCCGCGCCTCGGCGACCTGTTCCTCGGTGACGTTGCTGACCCCGAGGTGCCGGATCAGGCCCTGCTGCTGGAGATCGGCGAGTGTTCCGAATGCTTCGGCCAGCGACCCGGGCCGGGGACCTTCGGCGTCGCCCATGCGCATGTTGACCAGGTCGAGTACTTCGACACCGAGGCGCTGGAGGTTCTGGTGGACCTGCTTGCGTAGGTCTTCGGGTCGCCGGGCCGGGGGCCAGCCGCCCCGGGCGTCCCGGTTCGCGCCGACCTTGGTGGCGATGAACAGCGACTCCGGGTAGGGGTGCAGTGCTTCGCGGATCAGCTCGTTGGTGAGGTACGGCCCGTAGGCGTCGCTGGTGTCGATATGGGTGATGCGGAGGTCGACGGCCGCGCGCAGCACGGCCAGGGCTTCGTCGTGGTCGGCGGGCGGTCCCATCACCCCGGGCCCCGCGAGTTGCATCGCGCCGTAACCGAATCGGGTGACGGTGGAGTCGCCCAGAGCCCAGGTACCGCCGGGGAGGGAGGTGGTGGGTGTGTTCACGGTGGTGCCCTTTCATCGTGTAGCGGGGTGGCGCCGCCGGCCTCCCCGCACGATTATCGGAGGGCTACTTCCTTTCGGGGAGTAGGCACTTGAAAGTGCGTATGCCACCTACGGGTGCGATGGGAAATCACTGCCGACGACGAAGGGCGCCGAGAGGGCGGTCGGCCGGCCCCTCAGTCCGGAAGCCGGCGCATTTCGAGCACGGTGAGTCCGAGATTGTCGATCCGGGCCAGGATGGCGCGGACCCCGGTCGGATCGGTGACCGCGCCCGACAGCACCGTGGTGCCGTGGTCCCGGTCGCCGTCGAGTTCCGGGAAGGCGGCCAGCGCGCGTTCGGAGAGTTCGCCGTCGATGGTGAACTGATATCGCATCGCCGTCTCCTGACTTCCGGACCGGTCCGACGGCGGTGCCGTCGTCGCGGATTCGAGTGTGCGCCGGTCGCGCGGTGTGGCGCATCGTCCGCACCGGGTGAACCCGGCCCGCGTCAGAGCAGACCGGTGCGGCGCGCCTCCTGCAGGGTTTCCATCCGGGAACTGGTGCCGAGTTTCGCGTAGATGCCGCGCATATGGGTTTTCACGGTGTTGATGGAAACGCCGAGGTCGTCGGCGATGTGCTGAGTGGTCCGGCCGGAGGGCAGCTGGCGCAGGACCGTCAGCTCCGTCGCGGTGAGCGCGGGATGGTCGGCCCGCCGGCGGACCTGATGTCCGGCGCGCACCGAATCGGCGAACGCGCTGCGATGCCCGAAGCAGCCCGCGTAGTAGTCGAGCAGTTCGATGGTGCCCGGAACGTCGAAGAACGGACGGGTGATCCGGTGGGTGGCGGCGATGCACAGGCCGTTGTCCACGGCTTCGCGGGTCTTGGAATCATTGCCCAGCTGGTGGTGGGCGCGGGCGTAGAGCAGCCAGCCGGTCAGCTGGGTGACCGGGTGCAGGTTCGGGGTGGCCGTCAGCAGCGGTTCGACCTGAAGCACGACACCGTGATGGTTACCGGAGGCGGCGGTGAGGGCGGCGCCGGACAGGACGGTATCGGGGGTGCGGCCCAGCACGGTGCGGGCGCGTTCGGTGAGATGCTGCGCGGTGGCGGTTTCACCCGCCTCCAGCAGTGCCCATACCGCGGCGCCGACCAGGCCCCCGCTGAGCGCGGGCGGCGGGTCGGCGTCGAGCAGCCGGCCGATACTGCGGCGCAGCCGTTCCGCGGCGGCGCCCCGGTCTGCCGAACGCCGGCAGTCCAGCAGACTGCCCACCACATGCGGGAGCCAGCCGGCCACCGGCCCCGGCGTACCGTCGCGCCGGATGTGCTCTGCGCACAGAATCCGGATGTGCCCGGGCTGCGGTTCGGTGCCCTGCAGATAGGCGCCGTAGGCCTCCAGAGCGGTGGCGTGCACGGTTTCCGGCAGGTCCAGCAGATCGTGGTCGCGGGCGATGGCGCAGGCCCGTTCGGCGCGCTGGCGCATGGTCGTGATCGATCCGGCCAGGCCCGCGGTGACCGCGAGCCTGGTCACCGCGATGAGCCGGAGCCGGGGATGGCAGCGGGACCTGGTGCGGCTCAGCGCGATCCGTAATCGTTCCTCGCCGCGGGCCAGCTCGCCGCGCAACGCCAGCGCCGTGCCGGTGGTCACCGCGAGGTAGCCGTCGAGATCGGGCCGGTCGGCGGGCGGCATCCGGTCGGGGAACACACCGGTTTCGGTGGAGCTCCCCGTCGCCACCGCAAGTTCGGCGTCCACCGCGGTGGTCAGCGCCTCGAGCCGGTGCGGTCCGGCCAGCGAGAGCGGGTCGTCGTCGGCGAGCCGCCGGGCACTGTCGCGGTAGGCCTGTGCCGAACCGCTGTCCCCGTGCAGCAGCGCATCGGTGACCTGCAGCAACCGCAGATACGGGTCGGCCAGGACATCGGGGGCGGTATCGGCCAGCGAATCGAACAGTGCCGCACCGTCGCCCGCGAACACCAGGGCCAGCGCGTGCTCGGCGAGGAAACCGGCCAGCGGCCGGTGATCGGCCACCGTGAGCAGATGGGGCAGCGCGGCGCGCAGTTCCCCGGCCGACATCAGCTGACGCGCGGCGCGCAGCCGCAGATCCGAGCACAGGTCGGTGCCGAGCCGGTTCGCTTCGGCGAGGAAGTACGCGCGCAACATCGGATGGTAGGTGTGCCAGACCTTGCCGCCCCGCGTCAGCGAGGTCATCGGGAAGTTGATCCGGTCCAGTTCGTAGAGGCAGTGCGCGGAACCGCCGCCCACCATGGCGTCGGCGAGTTCCTCGGTGAACTCCTCCACGATGCTGGTGCAGGTCAGGAACTGGCGCAGCGCCGGGGAGAGGGTGTCGATGAGTTCGCCCACCAGCAGGTCGGTGAACGCGTGCGGCGGCCGGGCGAGCGCGGTCAGGGCGTCGCGGTGCGCGCCGTCGTGGGCGGCGAGATAGATCGCCGCGATCCGGACCAGCGCGGCCCAGCCCCGCGTGAGCGACATCAGCGCGTCCAGCGACTCCGGGTCCAGCGCGCAACCGTGCTCGGCGCACAGGCCGGCGGCCTCCTCCGGCGACAACGCCAGGTCCGGGCCGCTCCACCGGGTCAGCCGGGAGTGCAGTTCCAGCAGATGCCACCGGATCGGGGGCTCGAACCGGGCGCACACCACGGTCGTCACTGTCGGCGGCGCGTACTGCAGGAAGTATTCGAGCCCGGCCAGCGCGAGCGGGTCGGTGATCAGGTGGGCGTCGTCGATCACCAGGACGGTGGGCGCGTCCTCGTCGGCGAGTGCGGCGATCACCGCCTCGGCCTCACCGACTCCCGCCGCGGGATGTCCGGCGCCCGGCCCGGAACTGCCCAGCCGGGCGCGCAGCTCGGCCCACAGCCCGGTCTGCTCGCGGATCGTGACCCACGCGATCCGCGTGTCGTGATGGGAGCGGGGCAGCCGGCGTGCGGCCCAGTCCGCGACGGCCACGGTTTTGCCTATCCCCACCGCGCCGCAGATCAGCAGGACCCCGCCGTTGCCGCCGTCGGCCACCGCGTCCAGCGCCGAGTGCAATCGTGGCCGGGACACCGGGGTGAAGGGCAGCACCGGGATGGGCGAGTGGGCCCGGGCCCGCGATACCGGGCGACCCGTCAGATCCAGTGTTGGCGAAGTGGTCACGGTGCCTCCCGAAGACGTCGTCCGAAACAGCACTAGCACGCACTCGGCCAAAGGCTACCGGAGCCGCGAGGGCTTCCAGCCGGTCGTGAACCAACCTGTTACCAGGGCGTATCCGGGTGAAATCATCCGCATCGGGTGAGCCGGGCGGCTCGGCGGCAGCCATAGCGTGGACAGGTCCCCGGTGCTTGGCGGGGACTCTGTCTCCGACAGCGAACGAGGTGCACGATGTCCTTCTGGGAAGTGCTCTGGCTGATCGTGGTGAGTTTCGCGTTCGTCGCCTATCTGCTGCTGCTTTTCTACATCATCGGCGATCTGTTCCGGGACAAGCACACCTCGGGCTGGGTCAAGGCGATCTGGGTGGTGCTGCTGATCGTGCTGCCGCTGCTGACCTCCCTGGTGTACCTGATCGTGCGCGGCCGGGGCATGACGGAGCGCTCGGCCGCGGAAGCCGAGCAGATCGAGGCGGCGCAGAAGAAGTACATCCAGCAGACCGCCGGTACCAGTCCGGCCGCCCAGATCGCCGAGGCGAAGCGGCTGCTGGCCGAGGGCACGATCACCGAGAGCGAATTCGAACGGCTCAAGGCCAAGGCCATGTCGTGACCGGACCCGCTCCGGGCTCCGGCGATCCTGTATCGAAGGGCGCCGGGCCGGGGCCGGAGGATGCAGGCTCGGGACCCGAGGGGCCGGGGCCGGCACCGGAGGCCGCGGGGCCCGGACCGGAAGGCGCCGGGCACGGACCGGAGAGTGCCCGCCCGGCGCAGTGGGCGATCCCCCGCGGCCTGATCGTGCTGCTCGTCGCGGCGGCCACGGTGGTGGCCGTCACCGGAGCGAAGGCGTTCTCCGGTGTGCTCGGCCCGGTGTTCCTGGCATTGATGTTCGCGATCGCGGCGCAGCCCATCCAGACCCGGCTGCAGCGCCGCGGCAAACCGGCCTGGATGGGGATGATCGCGGCCCTGGCGGTGGTGTATTCGGTGCTCCTGGGGCTGGTCGCGGCGCTGGCGTTGTCGGCCGCCCAGCTGGCGACCGCGCTCCCGGACTATTCCGACCAGTTCTCCGCACTGTTCGATCAGTTCCGCTCGCTGCTGGAACGGTTCGATGTGGACCAGGACCGGATCCAGCAGGCATTGAGCGGTTTCGACTTCGGCAAACTGGTCGAGGTGCTCGAGGGCGCGCTGCGCGAACTCGCCGGGGTTTTCTCCAACCTGCTGTTCGTGCTGGCCCTGCTGCTGTTCATGGCATTCGACGGAACGACCATCGGACGCCGGATGGCCGTGGTGGCCGGAATGCGGCCCGATATCTCGCACGCGCTGGGCACCTTCGCCGCCGGTACCCGCAAATACCTGATCGTCTCGACGGTGTTCGGGCTCATCGTGGCGGTACTCGACGGTGTGGCGCTGTGGTTGCTCGCGGTCCCGTTCCCGGTGCTGTGGGGACTGCTGTCGTTCATCACCAACTACATCCCGAACATCGGATTCGTGATCGGGCTGATCCCGCCCGCGCTGCTGGCCCTGCTCGACGGCGGTTTCTCGCGGATGGTGTGGGTGATCGTGCTCTACTGCGTGTTCAACGTGGTGGTGCAGTCGGTGATCCAGCCGAAGTTCGTGGGCGACGCGGTCGGTCTGAGTGTCACGGTCACCTTCCTCTCCCTGGTGTTCTGGTCCTGGGTGCTGGGCGCGCTCGGGGCGCTGCTGGCCATTCCGCTCACGCTGCTGGCGAAGGCGCTGCTGTTCGATATCGATCCGTCGACCCGTTGGATGGACGTTCTCATCAGTGACCGGGCACCCGACACCGAACCGGACGATGAGGCGCCGGCCGCCGGACCGGCGTCCTGAACCCGGTTTTCACCCGCGACGGGTGAGGTGAACCCCGCGCGCCCACGCGAGAGTCGACGCACACCTGCGCTCGGAAGGAGTGGAGATGACAACTGCACGGGAGCCGATGACCAGCACCTCCGGCCCGTCCCCGGTCCGGCAGGGCGTCGCGGCCGGTACCTCGATCGCCGCGGCGATTCTGCTGCTGACCGTCGGCGCGCTGTCGGTACTGGAAGGAATCGCCGCCGTCGCCGAGGACGAATTGTTCGTCGTCGGCGTGAACTACGCCTACGAATTCGATATCACGACCTGGGGTTGGATCCATCTCGTCCTCGGGATCGTGCTGATCATCAGCGCGCTCGGGCTCCTCACGGGAACGACCTGGGGTCGCGGCCTGGCGATCGGTATCGCCGCGCTCTCGATCCTGGCGAATTTCCTGTGGCTGCCCTACTACCCGTGGTGGTCGGTTCTGATCATCGCCCTGAACATCGTCGTGATCTGGGCGATCGCGACCTGGCAGCCGCAGACCTGAGACCGGTGCGTGGTGGTCCTGGGTGATCTGCTTCCGTTGGCGGTGGGAGTGGCGATCTCACCGATCCCGATCGTGGTGGCCATATAGGTATCCCCCCGGGATGAAGCCGCCGCAGAAGGCGCTGATCTCGCAGCCGGCGACGAATACCACCTCGGCGCCCGCTTGCCGCAGTTCCTCGGCGCGCCGGGCGCAGTCGGCGAAGAACGGGAGCATCTGGTCGGCGGGGAAGTCGGCCGCGGTGTACGACTCGGACCGGACCCGGGGCCATCATCGGATGCTGATCCGCCGGTGTAGCGAGGTCGTGTCGGATATTCAGCAAGACCGCCGTCGTCATCACCGCGAAGTCCGCCGGGTGCAAGGTCTTCGGCCTCGCCACCGCAGACGTCCGTCTCGCTTGACCTCTCGCGCGTCAGTCCGGCAGCCAGTGCAGCTCGTGCGCCAGGGTTTTGGCGACGGCACGGATGCGGCGGTGTAGTGGCGACTGCTCGCGTGGGAGGACCAGGTGGAACGTCAGGCTGGGCGCGCCCCGCAGCGGTCGCCAGGTGAGACCGGCCGGTTGTGCCGTGGCCGCGGTTTCTCCGGCCGGGGCGAGGGTGACCCCGTCGCGCAGGTCGCGCTGAGACATGTCGAAAGATACTGCGGGCGTGTGGAATCGGGGGTGTGGTCGAGTGTCGCGGAACAGTGCGGATAGCTGATCGTGGATCACGGGGTTTGCCGCACGGCCCGGGAGTCGCAGCGGATACGCGGCCGCGTCGGCGATCTCGATCTCCGGGTGTTCGGCCAGCGGATGGTGCTGCGCCAGCTGGACCCCGACGCGCTCACTCCGCAGCAGGAACCGGCGCACGCCACGGCCCGGCTGTTCACCGCGGGTGATCCCGGCATCGATGCGGCCGTCGGCGACCGCGGGAGAGATCTCCGGTGTCGCCATCGGGACCGCGCCGAGCTCGAGTCCGCTGTTGCCGCGAATCAGCCTGTTCACCAGGGCCGGTGCCGTCTCGGCCCCCGCGCTGAGGCTGTATCCGATGCGCAGCGTGCCCAGTTCACCGGCCCCCGCGCTCCGGGCGGTGTCCCATGCCCGGTCCAGCGCCGCCAGCGCGGACGGCGCGGACTCCGCCAAAGCCGCACCGGCCGTGGTCAGTACAACGCTACGTGTGTTTCGGACCAGCAGGGCCGTACCGAGTTCCGCCTCCAATCGGCGCATCCGGGCACTGAGTGCGGGCTGTGCGATACCGATCCGTGCGGCCGCGCGGGTGAAGTTCAACTCCTGCGCCAGCACCAGAAAGTACCGCAGGCTCACCGTATCCGGCGCCATGTGCTCTCCCTGCCGATTGATAACGATCCGTTCTGAGCCTATCCCGTACCGGTCTTTCCCTCGACCGCACATCAAGCCCTAACCTGCGCATATGACGATTCAACTGACCGCAGTACCGGTCGCCGGGATCGATCGGTCCGAGTGTCGATTCGAAGTCGGACGTGTCCGGCCGAACACAGGAGATTTCCATGGCCAAGGGCTACTGGGTCAGTGTCTACCCCGCCATTTCCGCCCCTGAGAGGCTGACTGCCTACGACAAGCTGGCCGGTCCGGCTGTCCAGGCTGGGGGCGGGCGCACCCTGTCCCTCCTCCCGTCCCGTGGCGGTCGGGTCGTCGCCCACGAGGCCGGAATCACGCAGCGCGTCGTTCTGATCGAGTTCGACAGCTTTGAACAGGCCGTCGCGGCATACGAGAGCGAGGCATACCAGAAGGCGCTGGTGGCCCTCCCCGACGGCGTCGAGCGCGACTTCCGCATCATCGAAGGCATCGACTGACCGGCGGGCTCAGCCATTGGTCTCGAACGGTGCCGGACGTTTCCCGGTCACCGGCTCGATACCTGGCACCGACGGCGCCGGCGGCAAAACTATTTGCGGTAGCGGGGGTGGCGCGGAGTCCTCCCATCGGAGGACGCGCACTGGCGGACGCCGACTATACGGTCGGCATATGGAGACGCCGACCGCCGACCGTCCGACCCGCGCCGCCGTATCCGCTGGAATTCTCCTGGTATTCGCGGCTGTCACCGGTTGGTGGATGCTGCTCATCGACGGGGTGGGCGCAGTCACCGGTACCGAGTACACCCGTGGCGCGCATATCGTGCGGGCCGTGGGGGCGACGCTGTTCGTGATCCCCCTGATCGCGCTGATGCTGCGGTTCCCCGTTCGGCTCCGCTGGTCCGACCTGGGGCTCACCGGGTGGCGGCTCGGGGGGAAACAGTTCGTATCCGGTGCCGCCTGCTGGGCGGTCCCGGCGTTGCTCACGCTCGCTGTGCTGGTAGGGGCAGGATGGGCCGAGTTGACCGCACGGGCGCCGGTGGCCGAGATCGCTGTCACGCTGCTCGGACTCACCACGCTCGTACTGCTCTACGAGGCGATACCCGAGGAACTGGTGTTCCGCGGATACTTCTTCGCCGTCCTGGCGGGCCGTTTCGCGCCCGTCTGGGCGGCCGTGGGACAGGCGGCGTTGTTCACCGCCTGGGGCGCGCTGAACGGCGGCCAGGTCTCGGTCGATCGCACGGTGCTGTTCGCGCTGTTCGCCACTGTGCTGGGTGCGCTTCGCGTGGTGTCCGGCAGCCTCTGGTCCTGTATGGGCTTCCACACGGCATTCCAGGTGACGGCCCAGTTCTTCAGCGGAGCCTGGACCCAGATGGAGTTGCACGATCCAGACCTGACCGTCACCGCGGTGGCTTTCGTCGCCGTGCCGTTCGCCTCGACCGCAGTGCTGCTGTGGTGGCAGCGCCGTTCTCGGAGAGTATCTGCCGTCGTCGCCGAAGCCACCAGCACCGCCTCCGCGGCCGTCGCTGCGGAGGCGGAGCTACCGAGCAAGCGATGAGATAGCTTCCCGGCTCCGCGTTTCAGGATTCCACCGTCCTACGGTTTTCGGTTTCCGAGGCGTGTCTGATCGTGCGTGGCCATCATTATTGATCCGGCTTTCGTGGGAGGCGGCTGATGGCAGAAATCAGCGGTGGGGAAGGGATCGGGGGAGCCCGAACCACGGGAATACGCTGTTGTCGAAACGGGTCACGGCACTGATCCGGTCGCCGGCAAGCGTGAGGACGAGAAGTCCGGTCCCGCGTCGGATGCCGTCGGTTGCCGAGCGCAAATAGGCCCCGAATGCCGGTTGGCTGTTGGCCCGCGTAGGCACCATGTGGTACGTCCGGTCGGCGCTCATGAGCGCGGCGTAGAAGCCGGCGACGGCGTCGCGGCCGACATATTCGAGGGGCATGGGCGGCATGGAGATGCGAACGTCGTCGGTGAGTAGAGCGACCAAGGCATCTACATCACCGGATTCGTAGGCGCGGGCGAACCTCGCTACGAGTGCCTGTTCGGCGGGTGAGGCGGGCGAGGGAAGCGAATCGGCGTCCGTACTCGACGGGAGTCGCCGTTGCAGCGTGGCGCGTGCTCGTTTGAGGGCGCTGTTGACCGATTCGACCGTCGAGTCGAGCATGTCCGCGACCTCGGCTGCCGGGTATCCGAGCACCTCGCGCAGGATCAGAACGGCGCGCTGGCGCGCGGGGAGGATCTGCAGCGCGGTGATGAAAGCCAACGAGATGGACTCGGCCTGCTCATAGCGGGCTTCCGGGCCGAGCGGCATAGCGATCGCAGGGGCGAGGAGCGCGTCGGGATACGGCTCCAGCCACACCACCTCGCCACGCCGGGTCGGCTCCGGGGGTTCGATCTCGGGCACATCCCACTCCTTTGCCGGGCGCCGGGCGGCCGAGCGAAGCGCGTTGAGACATTGATTGGTGGCGATCCGATACAGCCAGGTACGGATCGAGGAACGCCCTTGGAACCGGTCGAGACCGCGCCACGCCGCGAGCAGCGTGTCCTGGAGCACGTCCTCGGCGTCCTGGAACGAGCCGAGCATCCGATAGCAGTGTCGGTGCAGCTCCCGGCGGTGCGGCTCGGTCAGCTGTCGGAACGCCTCGTCGTCCCCGGCCCGCGCCCTCGCGATCAGGTCGCTCGCGGTCACGTGTCATCACCCCTACCTGGTGTCAGGCTCGCCGCTGTCGGTCTTCTCTGTGTGGTGACACTGCCCGGGCCGCAAACTGGGCGCTCCATGCCCGCCCATTTTCTCGAGGTCGGGGTGTCTGCACCATCGACGGTTCACATTCGCCTGATAGGAGAAGACATGACTCTCGCGGACAAAACGGTTCTGGTGACCGGAGCCAACCGAGGCCTCGGACGGGCTTTGGTCGACGAAGCCTTGAGCAGGGGCGCCACACGGGTCTACGCAGGCACACGGCAGCCCCTGACCCACCCCGACGAGCGCGTCACGCCCCTGGCCCTGGACGTGACCGACGCCGAACAGATCGCCGCCGCCGGCGAGGCCGTTGCTTCGCTCGATGTCCTTGTCAACAATGCGGGCCTGGGAGGCTACGAAGACTTCGCTGATCGCGCCGCCCTGGAGCAGTATCTCGCAGTCAACCTCTTCGGCCCGTACGGCGTTACACAGGCCCTCCTGCCCCGGCTCATCGAGTCGCGGGGCGCGATCGTCAACGTGGTGTCGATGGCGGCGTTGGCGGCGTTGCCAGTCAGTCCTGGTTACTCGATCTCCAAGGCCGCCGCGTTCTCCATGACACAGTCCCTGCGTGCCACCCTCGCCGGTCAGGGCGTACACGTCCATGCCGTGCTGGCCGGTCCCGTGGACACCGATATGGTGCGCGATCTCCCGATCCCGAAGGCGTCACCATCGTCAGTTGCCCAAGCCATATTCGACGGAGTGGACAAGGGCCACGACGAAATCTTCCCCGACCCCTTCTCGCAGGCGTTCGCCGACAGCTGGAACGGCGGCACGGTCAAGGCGCTCGAACGCGAGAACGCGGCGCTGATTCCCGCGGCACAGAACCTGTAACGGAAAGGGCGGACCACATCAATGAGCACGAATTTGCTGCTCGAGGACAAGAACGCCGTCATCTACGGAGCCGGCGGCGCCATCGGCCACGCCGTCGCCCGTACGTTCGCGCGCGAGGGGGCCCGGGTCTTTCTCGCCGGACGTACCGCCTCGAAGGTGGAGACAGTGGCCAAGGAGATCGCCGCCGGAGGCGGCGCGGCCGAGGCGACGCAGGTCGACGCTCTCGACGAGACGGCTGTGGCAGAACACCTCGACGCGGTGATCGAGAAGGCGGGCGGCGTGGACATCTCGTTCAACGCCGTCGGGCTGCGCAACACCACGCTGCAGGGCGTTCCGCTCGTCGATCTCGCGGTCGAGGACTTCATGCGGCCAATCACCGAGCACGTGCGCGCCAACTTCCTGACCGCGCGCCTTGCCGGCCGGCACATGACGGCCAAAGGCTCGGGCGTGATCATGACGGTGACCTCGATTCCCTCGCGCATCGCCAATCCCCTTATGGGCGGCGTGGCGGTGGCCATGGCGGCCGAGGAGGCACTGATCAGGGACCTCTCGGTCGAGTTTGCGCCGCACGGCGTCCGCGTGGCGGGCGTCCGGACGCAGGGCATGCCCGACAGCGGCACGATCGAAGAGGTCTTCGGCATCCATGCCAAGGCGCATGGCGTCACCCGCGAGCAGTTCCAGCACATGGTCGCGGAGCGAACTCACCGCAAGCGCCTGCCAACCCTTCAGGAAATGGCCGAGGTCGTGGCGTTCATCGCCTCGGATCGGGCAAGCGGCATCGCCGGGACCATAGCCAACATGAGTCTCGGAGCCATTCCTGACTGAGCCCGACCTCACCAAGGAAGATGAAGAACCAACGATGATCCCCCGTCATGGGGTCGCGGTAGTAACCGCCGAACCATTACTACGGCGACCCCGGGTCGTAGACTGCGAAAAGTGACGGCTGAGCCGACCCCTGCGCCCCGCGGGCAGTTCGTTCGGTGGGCCGTGCCCGTTGTCAGCTGTCTTGCCCTCGCCACACTCGCTGCCCAAACCCGCCCGTTCGGCTGGGCAGCGACAGCACTGGTTGCGGCACCGTCGATTCTCCTGCTTGTGCATGCCCTCCGACGCCCCGACGAGCCGTTACCCGCGGATCCGCGGCTACGCAACGGCTTACTACTGTGGTCCCCATTGGCCCTCGCGATATCGGTCTGGGAGCTGTTCGCACTGTCCCGGCAGTCGTCGTGGCGCGTGCCGGACCCTTCCCATCCCACCTTGTCCACACTGCTCGACACCACGCTGGAACAAGGCCCGGGGCGCTGGGCCGGCTGGCTGCTGTGGCTGGCCATCGGGTGGTGGCTGCTGCGATGACCGACCGGTTGGTGATCATTATCGGATTCGCCGCCCTCGCTGCCGTCGGGCTGGCGGCGGAGCTCATTGCGCGCTGCCTACCCACCCGCCTCACCCCGCTCGGGCAGACGCTCCGTCTGCTGCTGCGATCGCGGGCGCTGCGAGTTCTGGCGGTTCTTGTATGGGCATGGCTGGGCTGGCATTTTCTGGCCCGTTAGGGCCGGGCCGCGCAGTTCGGGTGTCTGCCCGGTTGTCAACCGGGCGCGAGGGCTTGGGTTCGCGGTCGGTCATCACATCCTCCGGTGGACAGTCGGTCGCGACACTGCGCAGTCTCCGCCGCGGCCGGGCCGCGGGCATCACCCGCCGGGGATGACCCCGGACCGGCGACGAGCACCGGGCCTCCTCGCCCACTCCCGCCTCCGCCGCGCGGGTCGTGCGGCCCGGCATATGAGCCGAGCGGGCAGTTCACCCGTCGTAGGTGATACAGCGGGTGGCCGCGGGTGCCTAGCGTGGGTATTCCGGTGCGCCGACACCGCCGTTGGAGCCCGGACCTCCGCGGCGGCGGAACTCTGCCGCGCCGGAAACCGAGAGCCGGCCGACAGATCGCGAGGTAACGATGACCACGGAACTGGACTTCGACGACACCGCCGACTTCGGCAACGCGACGCGCGGGTTCATGGCCGAACTCGATCCGCCGGTGGTGACGGCCGCGGACGGCTCGGTGGTCTACGACATCGGCGCCTACGAATTCTTCGACGGCGACTGCCCGGACACCGCGCACCCGAGCCTGTGGCGGCAGGGGCAGCTGTGCAGCAAACAGGGGCTGTACGAGGTGACCGAGGGCATCTACCAGGTCCGTAATCTGGACCTGTCGAATATGACGCTGGTCGAAGGGCGCGACGGTGTCATCGTGATCGATCCCTTGCTGTCGGAGGAGACCGCGGCCGCGGGCCTGGCCCTGTACCGCGCGCAACGCGGTGACCGGCCGGTCACCGGCATGATCTACACCCATTCGCACGCGGACCATTTCGCCGGCGCGCGGGCGGCGGTGCCGGCCGGTCATCCGCCGGTGCCCATCCTGGCGCCTGCCGGATTCCTGGAACACGCGGTGAGCGAGAACGTGTACGCCGGCAATGCCATGAACCGCCGGGCCGTCTTCATGTATGGCGCGGTGCTCCCGAAGGCGCCCGACGGTCAGATCGGGGCCGGACTGGGGATGACGACCTCCACCGGGACCGTCACCCTGATCCCGCCCACCGTCGATATCACGCACACCGGCCAGGAAGAGGAGATCGACGGGGTCCGGATGGTGTTCCAGCTGACCCCGGGCACCGAGGCCCCGGCCGAGATGAATTTCCTGTTCCCCGATCGGCGCGCACTCTGTATGGCCGAGAACGCGACCCACAATATGCACAATGTGCTGACCCTGCGCGGCGCGGTGGTCCGCGATTCCCGGGTCTGGGCACAATATCTCGACGAGGCCATTGCCCGGTTCGGCGACAAGGCCGATGTGGCGTTCGCCTCGCACCACTGGCCGACCTGGGGCCGGGAGCACTGGACCACCTGGCTGGCGAACCAGCGCGATATGTACGCCTACCTCCACGATCAGACACTGCGCCTGACCAACGCGGGCTACACCGGGCCGGAGATCGCCGAACGGTTCGAATTCCCGCCCGCGCTCGACAAGGTCTGGGCGAACCGCGGGTACTACGGCTCCACCAGCCACAACGTCAAAGCGATCTACCAGCGGTACATGGGCTGGTACGACGGTAATCCGGCGCATCTGTGGGAGCATCCGCCGGTCGCGCTGGCGCAGCGGTATGTCGCCGACTACGGCGGGATCGAGGCGCTCGTCGCCAAGGGGCGGGAATACGCCGACGCCGGTGACCTGCGGTTCGCGGCCACCCTGCTCAACCACGCCGTGTTCGCCGAGCCCGGCCACGAGGATGCCAAGGAGACACTGGCCCAGGTGTACGACCGGCTCGGCCACGGCGCCGAGAACGGCACCTGGCGCAACTTCTATCTGACGGGCGCCCAGGAACTGCGGAAGGGCCCGACCCCGACCCCGATCCAATCGGCGAGCCCCGAGATGATGACCGCGCTGACACCGGAGATGATCATCGACTCCCTCGCGGTCCGGATCGACGGCCCGCGCGCCGCCGCGGCCGGATTCACCATGGACTGGGAACTGACCGACGAGGACGCCGTCCACCGCATCACCCTGTCCCACGGCGCGCTCACCCATCGCGCCCCGACACCCGACGCGCCCGCCGTCGGACCCGCGGACCTCACGCTGACGCTCACCAAGGAACAGCTGCTGAACGCGGTGAGCGGAAGAGGATTCGACGGTGTGACGATCACCGGTGACCGGAGCCTGCTCGACACGTTCATCGAGTTGCTGGAGGCTCCGGATCCGCAGTTCCCGATCGTCACACCGTGAGCGCGGCGTGGCGGGGGAACCAGATCGTGCCGGACCGGGCGGTCCCCACCCGGTACAGCGGCGAAGACAGGAGTCGCGCGATGGCGCATACCGCAGTTCCCAGTCGGCGATCGGTGGCCGCGGCCGGCATGGTATCGCTCGCGGTGCTGTTTGTCGTCATTTCTGTGCTGTGCGCGGCCGAAGGCGTTGCGGCCCTGAGCAGCGACCCGTATCCGGCGTCTCCGCCGTACTACTCCTATCGGATGACCCCGGCGATCTGGGGATGGGTGCACCTCAGCTACTGCATCGTGCTGGCGACGGTCGGTATCTCGCTCATCGTCGGCGCCGCGTGGGCCCGGACGGCGGCGGTCGTCATCGCGGCGGCGACCATCGTGGCCAATTTCCTGTGGCTACCGCATTCGCCCGCCTGGGCCGGTGTGATCATTCTGGTGTGCGCGGTAGCGATCTGGGCCGTGGCGACGTGGCGACCCGCCGAGCGGTAGGCCGGCGCTACTGGCGGAAGCGGTGCCCCATCCCCGGTTCGGTGAGCAGATGCCGTGGACGGGACGGGTCGTCCTCGAGTTTGCGCCGCAACTGGGCCATATAGACGCGGAGATAGTGGGTTTCGGTCTGATACGCCGGCCCCCACACCTCGCGCAACAGCTCGGTGCGGCCGACCAATTTGCCGCGGTTGCGCACCAGCATCTCCAGCACCCCCCACTCGGTGGGCGTCAGATGCACCTCGGCGCCGCCTTTCACGACCTTCTTCGCCGACAGGTCGACGGTGAACGAATCGGTCACCACCACCGGTTCGTCGGTTTCCGCCGAGGCCGCCGCCCGCCGCAGGGCGGCGCGCAACCGGGCCAGGAACTCGTCCATGCCGAACGGTTTGGTGATGTAGTCGTCGGCGCCGGCGTCGAGCGCGTCCACCTTGTCGGCCGAATCGGTGCGGGCGGAGAGCACGATCACCGGCACCCGGGACCAGCCACGCAATCCGGCCAGCACCTCGATACCGTCGATATCGGGCAGCCCCAGATCCAGGACCACCGCGTCGGGCCGGCGTTCGGTGGCCGCGCGCAGCGCGCCCGCGCCGGTGGACGCGGTGACCACCTCGTATCCGCGCACCGACAGGTTGATCCGCATGGCGCGCAGGATCTGCGGTTCGTCGTCCACCACGAGAACGGTCGCGTCCGCTTCCGGTCCGGCATCCTGCTCCGGGGGAGTCTTCATCACCGCACCTCCGTCGCCGGTATGGTCTCGTCGACGGTACCGGGCGCGGCCGCCAGGTCGACGGTGACGGTCAGTCCACCACCGGGGGTATCGGTGGCGGTGACGACGCCGCCCATGGCGAGCGCGAAACCCCGCACCACGGAGAGCCCGAGCCCCAGACCGCTGGTGTTGTCCCGGTCGCCCAGCTGCTGGAACCGATCGAACACCCGCTCGGTATCGATGCCCGGCAGACCGGGTCCGTGGTCGACCACCCGGACGATCACCCGCCCGTCGGCCGTGGTGGCGTCCACTTTCACCGCGGACTCCGCGCCGTAGCGGAGGGCGTTGTCGACCAGATTGGCCAGGATGCGCTCCAGCAGGTCGGCGTCGGCCCGGACCGCCATCGAGCCCACCTGGACCGTCACCCGGTCCAGGGAACTGCGCCGGGCCCCGCGCGGGCTGACACCCACGCTGACCAGCGCCCGGTGCACGACCTCGTCCAGGTAGACCGGCCGAATCCGCGGCCGCACCACCCCGGCGGCCAGCCGCGACGAATCGAGGAGATTGCCGACCAGCGAGGTGAGTTGATCCGCCGATTCCTCCACCGTGGCCAGGAGTTCGGCACGGTCCTCGGGAGAGAACTCGACATCGTCGGAGCGCAGGCTCGACACGGCGGCCTTGACCGCGGCCAGCGGCGTGCGCAGGTCGTGGCTCACCGCGGAGAGCAGGTCGCGCCGTAGCCTATCCGCCTCCGCGAGCGCGGCCGCCTGATTGGCCTCCTCGGCGAGCTGCTGCCGCTGCACCAGCCCTACGGCCTGGTTGGCGACCGCCTCCAGAACGCGCCGGTCCCGGGCGCGCAGGGTCGGTCCGCCCAGGAGCAGCCAGTAGTCGCCGTCGCTCACCTCCACCGCGGTATCGGCGGTATCGGCGCGTTCGGGTGGATCGGTGCCGACCGTGGCGATCACCCCGTCGGTGCGGTGCCGCAGGCTCACCGCCCGCTGGGCATAGGTCCGGCGCAGGCGGTCCAGCAGCGCGGTCAGATCGGCGCCGCGTAGCACCGAACCCGCGAACAGGGTCAGCAGTTCGGCCTCCCGGGACGCCTGACCGGCCTGTTCGGCCCGCCGGGCGGCGGTATCGACGAGCACCGCCACCGCGACCGCGACGACCAGCAGCAGCACCGCGGGCAGGAAACTGTTCGGTTCCTGAATGGTGACGCTGTACCGGGGATCGGTGAACAGGACATTGAGCAGCAGCCCGGCGAGCAGCGCGGCGGCGATCGCCGGCAGGACGCCCCCGAACAGGGCGACCGCCAGCACCGCGACGAAGTACAGCGCGCTCTCGCTCACCAGATCGAGGTAGCGGTCGAGCCAGGCCGCGAGCAGCACCGAGATCGCCGAGGGCACCACGAACGCGGCGATCCAGGCCGTCGTGCGCCGCGACCGGGGCCGCGGCCGCCGCCGGCGCCGCCGTCCCGCCGCCTCATGGGTCACCATGTGCACGTCGATCTTGCCGGAGCGCTGCACCACCTCCGCGCCGATGCCCTCGTCCACCATCCGCGCCCAGCGGGAGCGCCGGGAGGTGCCCAGTACCAGCTGGGTCGCGTTGACCGTGCGCGCGAAATCGAGCAGGGCGGCGGGGACCTCGTCACCGACCACCGTGTGCAGTTCGGCTCCCAGATGAGCGGCGAGTTCCCGGACCGCCGCCATCTGCGGCGCCGCCACACCGGTCAACCCGTCGCCGCGGACCACATGGAGCACGAGGAGTTCGGCACTGGACTTGGCCGCGATCCGTGCGGCCCGCCGGACCAGCGTCTCCGATTCCCGGCCACCGGTGACCGCCACGACCACCCGCTCCCGGGTCTCCCAGGTGTCGGTGATCCGGTGGTCGGCACGGTACTTCGCGAGGGCCGCGTCCACCTGGTCGGCCAGCCAGAGCAGCGCCAGCTCGCGCAGCGCGGTGAGATTGCCGCGCCGGAAGTAGTGGGCGAGTGCGGCATCGGCCTTATCGGGTGCGTAGACATTGCCGAGGCCGATCCGCCGCTGCAGTGCCTCCGGGGCGATATCGACCAGTTCGATCTGGTCGGCGGCCCGGACCACCGAGTCCGGTACGGTCTCGCGCTGGACGACGCCGGTGATCTGCTCGACCACATCGTTGAGACCCTCCAGGTGCTGGATGTTCACCGTTGAGACGACATCGATCCCGGCGGCCAGCAACTCCTGCACATCCTCGTAGCGCTTACGGTTCCGGCTGCCCGGGGTGTTGGTGTGGGCCAGTTCGTCCACCAGCACCAGTTCCGGTTGCCGCCGCAGCACCGCGTCCACATCCAGCTCGTACTGCACCGTCCCGCGATAGGGGATCGCGATGCGGGGCAGTTGCTCGAGGCCCTCGAGCAGTTCGGCGGTCTGCGCGCGCCCGTGTGTCTCGACGATCGCGGCCACCACGTCCTGGCCGCGGCCGAGCCGGCGATGCGCCTCGCCGAGCATCGCATACGTTTTCCCGACCCCGGGGGCGGCGCCGAGATAGATGCGCAGCTCACCCGGGGTGCGGTCGTGTGTCGTGCTCACGACGGCATCATGTCATCCCGTACCCGCATCATGCGCCGCCCGCGGCGGGAGCGGGATAGCGGCGGTCCAGGTCGAGGTTGAGTTCGAGCACGTTCACCCGGGGTTCGCCGAGGAATCCCAGTGTGCGGCCCGCGGTGTGCGCCGCCACGACCTCGCGCACCGCCGCCGGATCGACGCCTCGGGCCGCGGCGACCCGGCGCACCTGGATATCGGCGTAGGCGGGGGAGATGTGCGGGTCCAGGCCACTACCGCTGCCGGTCACCGCGTCGGCGGGGACGGCCGGATCCGCGGGGGCGTTCCCGGCGATCGGCACGATGCGCCCGGCCGAGTAGTCCTCGCCGTAGCGGGCGCATTCGACCCGGACGCCCTGGTACTCGGTCACGAACACCACGGTCGCCGCGCCCCGGCGCGTGGGGCAGGGCTCGTTCACGCTGACCACTCGTTCGGGTGTCACCGTGCCGTCGTGGTGGAAGGTTCCCAGCACGGCCAGTACCGCCCCGACACCTTCCGGCGTACAGAACGGCCGTGCCCCGTTCACGTCCTCCCGCGCGCCGACCTCCCGGCTGCGGGTACACACCTGCGTCAGCAGGCTCGGCGCGAAACCGGCTGTTTCCGGATCGTCGCCGGCGGCGAGCAACGCCGGGTCGGCGGGGGTGTCGACGACGTCCTCCGGGCCGAGGTTGCCCGGGCTGGAGGCCAGCCCGTCGTAGCCGTCGCCGGCGGCGGAGGGCCGACTCTGGAAATACCAGGCGATCGGCTTTCCGTCGGCATCGGTGAACGACTGGCCGATCAGCGAACTGCCGGCGATCCGGCCCTCGGTTTCGATGACCGAACCGTCGGCCTTGTCGTTCAGCCCGGGAAGCCGGCCCACCGCCCAGACGACGGCCGGATAGAGCAGACCGGTCACCAGGGTCAGCACCAGCAGTGCGCGCAGTGCCGCCAGATGCTGCCGGATCAGATCGGAAAGAGACATATCAGGACATCCCGGGGAGGTATCGGACGAAGAGGTCGAGGATTTTGATCCCGAGGAACGGCGCGATGATCCCGCCGAGCCCGTAGATCGACAGATTGCGGCTGAGCAGGCCGGCCGCGCTGCCGGGTGTGTACCGGACACCGCGCAACGCCAGCGGGATGAGTGCCACGATGACCAGGGCGTTGAAGATCACCGCGGACAGGATCGCCGATTGCGGACTGGCCAGGCGCATGATGTTCAGCAGGTCCAGGCCGGGGAACAGCCCGACGAACAGGGCCGGGATGATCGCGAAATATTTGGCGAGATCGTTGGCGATCGAGAAGGTCGTCAGTGCCCCGCGGGTGATGAGCAACTGTTTGCCGATCTCCACGATTTCGATCAGTTTCGTCGGATCGGAATCCAGGTCCACCATGTTCCCGGCTTCTTTGGCTGCCGCGGTGCCGGTGTTCATGGCGACCCCGACATCGGCCTGGGCCAGGGCGGGCGCGTCGTTGGTCCCGTCGCCGGTCATGGCGACAAGCCGGCCGCCCGCCTGCTCACGTTTGATCAGCTCCAGTTTGTCTTCCGGCGTCGCCTCGGCCAGGAAATCGTCCACGCCCGCCTCGTCGGCGATGGCCTTGGCGGTGCGCGGGTTGTCGCCGGTGATCATGACGGTGCGGATACCCATCCGGCGCATCTCGGCGAAACGCTCCCGCATGCCCTGCTTCACCACATCCTTGAGGTGGATGACGCCGAGTACCCGGGCGTCGCCGCCGACGATCTCGCCGACCACCAGCGGAGTGCCGCCCGCGGCCGAGATCCCGTCCACGATGGTGCCCAGTTCGGTGGGTACGTTGCCGCCGTGGCCGCGGATCCATTCGGCGACCGAATTGGCCGCACCCTTGCGCAACCGG
The DNA here is from genome assembly GCF_001618425.1 of Nocardia fusca NBRC 14340. Taxonomy (GTDB): domain Bacteria; phylum Actinomycetota; class Actinomycetes; order Mycobacteriales; family Mycobacteriaceae; genus Nocardia; species Nocardia fusca. Next base: position 20,701 of record NZ_BDCU01000041.1, on the reverse strand, counting down.
TGTCCGTCCACATCCACCCCGGACATCCGGGTGGCAGCGCTGAACGCGACCCACTGCGCGTGGGTGAGTTCGCCGGCGGTGCGTTCCCGCAGCCCGTACGCCTGTTTGGCGAACACCACGATCGACCGGCCCTCCGGGGTCTCGTCGGCGAGGCTGGAAAGTTGCGCGGCGTCGGCCAGCCGGTCGGCCGCGACGCCGGTGAGCGGGACGAAATCCGCGGCCTGCCGGTTGCCGAGGGTGATGGTCCCGGTCTTGTCCAGCAGCAGCGTGTTCACATCGCCGGCGGCCTCGACCGCACGCCCCGACATGGCCAGTACATTGCGCTGCACCAGCCGGTCCATTCCCGCGATTCCGATGGCCGACAGCAGCGCGCCGATGGTGGTCGGGATCAGGCACACCAGCAGCGAGACCAGCACTATCCCGGTGATTCCGTAGCTGCCCAGCGCCGGGCCGTCCGGCACGCCCGGGTTGTTGTCCCTGGAGTAGATCGCCAGCGGCTGCAGGGTGACCACCGCGACCACGAAGATGATGGTCAGGGCCGCCAGCAGGATGTTGAGCGCGATCTCGTTCGGCGTCTTCTGCCGGGCCGCGCCCTCCACGAGGGCGATCATCTTGTCGATGAAGCTCTGGCCGGGCTCCTGGGTGATCCGCACGACGATCCGATCCGACAGCACCGTGGTACCCCCGGTCACCGCCGACCGGTCGCCGCCGGATTCCCGGATGACCGGGGCGGATTCACCGGTGATGGCCGATTCGTCCACCGAGGCGATCCCTTCGACCACATCACCGTCGCCCGGGATGACCTGCCCGGCCTCCACCACCACGTGGTCTCCGCGTCGTAGCTCCGGCGCCGGGACCGGCTCCTCGGTACCGGTCGCGCCCGGTGACCAGTCGGGCAGCCGCCGGGCGACCGTATCGGCTTTGGCCTTGCGCAAGGTATCGGCCTGCGCTTTTCCGCGGCCCTCGGCGACCGCCTCGGCCAGATCGGCGAACACCACGGTCAGCCACAACCAGGCCACGATCGCCCAGGCGAAGAAGCTGGGTTCGGCGATCGCGAGCACGGTCGCCCAGACGGCGCCGATCTCCACGATGAACATCACCGGATTGCGCCACAGCGTGCGCGGGTCCAGTTTGCGCACCGCCTGCGGTAGCGAGGCCAGCAGCAGCTGTGGATCCAGCAGTCCGCCGCGTATCGGTTTCTTCCCGGACCGCGGTCCGGCCGGGAGGCCGGCGTGTTCGAGAGTGGGAGTGGACATCAGCGGAGCCCTTCGGCGAGTGGCCCGAGCGCCAGCGCGGGCAGGAAGGTGAGAGCGACCAGGATCACGGTCACGCCGACGACGAGGCCGACGAACTGCGGTCGATGGGTCGGCAGGGTGCCTTCCGATACGGGGGTGGCGCCCTGCCGCGCGAGAGACCCGGCCAGGGCCAGGGCCAGGATCATCGGCAGGAAGCGGCCGAACAGCATGGCCAGGCCGAGCGCGGTGTTGAACCATTCGGTGTTACCGGTCAGCCCGCCGAACGCCGAGCCGTTGTTGTTACCGGCCGAGGTGAAGGCGTAGAGCACTTCCGACAGCCCGTGCGGCCCGGAATTGAGCATGGACGCGCGCTGCCCGGGCAGGGCCATGGCGGCGGCGGTACCGGTCAGCACGATCACCGGGGTGACGAGGAAATAGCCGGCGGCGAGTTTGATCTCGCGGGGCGTGATCTTCTTTCCGAGGTACTCCGGTGTGCGCCCGACCATCAGCCCGGCGACGAACACCGTGATCACCGCCAGGATCAGCATTCCGTACAGCCCCGACCCCACACCACCGGGCGCGATCTCACCCAGCTGCATGTTGAACATCAGCATCATGCCGCCGAGGCCGGTGTAGGAATCGTGCGCCGAATCGACGGCGCCGGTGGAGGTCAGTGTGGTGGCCGCGGCGAAGGTCGCCGAGTTCGCGACCCCGAAGCGCTGTTCGACACCCTCCGTCGCTGCGCCGACCGCGGCCGGCACGGTGCCGTGGTGCTGGAGCTGGAAGAGGATGACCAGACCGATGCTCAGCAATGCCAGCACGGTCATGACCGCGGTGATGGCGAACCCTTGCTTCGGGCTGTTCACCATGCGGCCGAAGGTGCGCGGGAGCGAGAAGGCGATGACCATCAGCAGGAAGATCTCCAGCCAGTTCGTCCACGCGACCGGATTCTCGAAGGGATGCGCGGCGTTGGCGTTGAAGAACCCGCCACCGTTGGTGCCGAGATTCTTGATGGCCTCCTGCCCGGCGACCGGTCCGCCGGGCAGGGTCTGAGTGGCGCCACCGAGGGTGGTCGCGACCTGATCGTGCAGGTGGAAATTCTGCACGACACCGCCGGCGATGAGCACCACGGCCGCCACACCCGCGATCGGGAGCAGGATACGCAGCGTGCCACGCACCAGATCGACCCAGAAATTACCGAGTTCACCGGTCCGCGAGCGTGCGAAACCGCGGACGAACGCCATGGCGACGGCCATGCCGACCGCGGCCGAGACGAAGTTCTGCACCGACAGGCCCGCCGCCTGGACCAGATGGCCGAGCGTGGATTCGCCCGCGTAGTTCTGCCAGTTGGTGTTGGTGACGAAACTGACGGCGGTGTTCCACGCCAGCGCCGCGGTCATGGGGGTGCTCGGGTCGGCGGGTACCAGCGGCAGCTTGTCCTGGACCAGTAGCAGGACGAACAGGAAGATCACGCTGATCGCGGAGAAGGCCAGGGCGCTGCGGGCGTACCCGCCCCAGGTCTGCTCACGGCCGGGGTCGGCGCCGATGATCCGGTAGATCCCCCGTTCGACGCGGGAATGGCCGGTGCGGGTGTAGACGCGATACATGTAGTCCCCGAGGGGGACGTGCACCAGAGCCAGCGCGATCACCAGGGCGGCGACGAACAGCAGCCCGGCGGTGGTGGTACTCACTCAGAACCTCTCGGGAAACAGCAGGGCGGCCACCAGGAACGCGGTCACCGGAACAGCGAGGACCAGCCCTACGGCATTGACGATGTTCACAAGCGCTCCACCATTCGCTGCACGAATCCGAGCACACCGAACACCGCGACCGTGACCACGAGAAAGGCCAGGATCGACACTTTCGCCTCCGTTCCGAGAACCTGGGGCAGCGCGACGCGGCCGAGCGGCCGCTGCTGCCGAACCGGATCGAAACTACGAGCCGCGCGGTGCCGGGTCCGCACCCGTTGACGGGTCCTTTACGGGCCGCGTGCCTGCATTGACGCCTTCCTTGCGCGTGTCGCCCGCCTGTTGTGACGGGTATCGCCACCGGTGGTGTCTGCTCGGAGAAGTGTTGTGTTCCGCTCTGTGTGTCGTCACCGGCAAGCGGGCCACCGAACGATCGATTTCGCTACCGAGAAGTGCTTCCCGCCTGGTCGGTCGCGCGGGCAGGGCGGTATGTGAAGCCTGTGCGCAGCTGTATCCGCGAACCTGCCCGCCACACGGCGCCGAAGGCGCACGCTGTAGGGGAAGCGCATGTGTTCGCCACGCCCGGCTGATCGGATCTGCCCCGGCACGGACAACGGAGGATCGCTCATGCACCCGTTCGCCTATCAACCGCTCGAACTCGTCCAGGCCGTCATCCTGGCCGTGCGGTGCGTCCTGCACGTGTATTCGTCGGGCACCCCGTGCGTACCCATCTGATGGCGTCGGGAGCGCCGCGGGCCTGCCGCTTCCCGGCCGGAAGCGGCAGGCCCGCGGCGCGTCGTGCTCAGTAGCAATCGGTCGGTTCGCCCACCTTGACCACCGACAGCACCGCATCACCTTCGCCGATCGGTGTGCCGGGCGCCGGTCTCTGCGCGACCACCACCCAGTTGCGGTCCACCACCTGCGACCGGCCCCGGCCGGTGGCGTCCTCGCTCCGGGAGTAGAAGACGCCGGCCGTCTGGATGAGGTCCTGTGCCGCCTGGAGGTTCATACAGACGACCGCGGGCATCGTTGCCTCGCTCGCGGTTTCCGCGACCGGAGGCGCCGTATCGGTTCCGGCCGATTGCGGCGCGGGCGCGGTGAGTGTGACGGTGGTGATCCGGACCGGGACCGCCGACGCGACAGCCGTGTACGACTCTGTATCCGGCTCGGGGGAAACACATGCGGCCAGGACCGCCGCGGCCGCCATGATCACGCACACGCAGAGTGTCTTCATGAGCATCCTCTCGACCTTCGATGAAGTGGTGTGGATCACTCACAGATCGATCGGCTATCGATAGTTGTTACGCGCGGCGGGAATCGGCGGTGCGGGTATGCGGCCGGAGAGAGCGCAAGGGCCGGACCCGCCGAGTCGCGGATCCGGCCCCGGGGAACTCGGGCCCCGCGAATTACACTGCGGCGGCGGCGAACCCGGCCCGCAGATCGGCGAGGATGTCCTCGATCCCCTCGATACCCACCGCCAGGCGCACCAGTCCCGGCGTGACACCCGAGCTGAGCTGCTCGTCCGGGGTCAGCTGGGAGTGGGTGGTCGAGGCGGGATGGATGACCAGCGAACGGACATCGCCGATATTGGCGACGTGGCTGTGCAGGGTCAGCGCGTCCACGAACTTCTTGCCCGCGTCGACACCGCCCGCCAGTTCGAAACCGACGACCGCGCCGGTGCCCTTGGGCGCCAACTGCTTACCCCGCTCGTACCAGGGGGAGGACGGCAGCCCCGCGTAGGACACCGAGGTGACTTCCGGCCGCTCGGTGAGGAATTCGGCGACCGCCTGCGCGTTCTGGACGTGCCGTTCCACCCGCAGGCTCAGCGTCTCCAGGCCCTGGCTGATCAGGAACGCGTTGAACGGGGCGATCGCGGTACCGAGGTCGCGCAGCAGCTGGACCCGCGCCTTGAGCGCGTAGGCCGGGGCGCCGAGGTCGGCGAACACGGCGCCGTGGTAGCTCGGGTCGGGCTCGGTGAAACCCGGGAAGCGGGGGCCGTCGGCGCCGCCGACCGTCCAGTCGAAGGTACCGCCGTCGACGATCACGCCCGCGATCGCGGCACCGTGGCCGCCGAGGTACTTGGTCGCCGAGTGGACGACGATATCGGCGCCGTGCGCCAGGGGCTGGATCAGATATGGGGTCGCGACCGTGTTGTCGACGATCAACGGCAGGCCCGCGCCGTGCGCGACCTCGGCGATACCGGGGATGTCGAAGATGTGGTTCTGCGGATTGGACACCGTCTCGCCGTAGAAGGCCTTGGTGTTCGGCCGGATGGCGGCACGCCACTGGTCGAGATCGTCGGGGTCCTCGACGAAGGAGACCTCGATACCCAGCTTGGGCAGCGTGTAGTGGAACAGGTTGTAGGTGCCGCCGTAGAGCCGGGGGCTGGAGACGATGTGGTCACCGGCGCCGGCGATGTTCAGGATCGCCAGGGTCTCCGCCGCCTGCCCCGAGGACACCAGCAGGGCCGCCACCCCGCCTTCGAGCGCCGCGATCCGCTGTTCGACCGCGTCCTGGGTCGGGTTCATGATCCGGGTGTAGATATTGCCCGGCTCCGCCAGCCCGAACAGCGCCGCGGCGTGCGCGGTGTCGCGGAAGGTGTAGGAGGTGGTCTGGTAGATCGGGAGGGCCCGGGCGTTGGTGCTCGCGTCGGGGTCCTGGCCGACGTGGATCTGCTTGGTCTCGAAGCTCCAACCGGCTGACGGGTCGGCCGGCGGGGTGGTTTCGGTCATCGCGGAGTTCTCCTGTAGGTAGGTGAGGAACGGGGACGAGCGCGCCGGACACAGCGAATTTGCCTCGGGCAGCACGCATTTCCGGCCTGCCGCGGCCGGATGCGCCGCTGCGGCCCGTTCACGCTAGAGGGACCGACCGGAAATAACCATGATTATGTTCGCGCGGATTCCAATCATGCCGTGACGGCGGACCGCGCGCGGCGCTTTCCGATCGGCCGGTGCGCTCACGCGGCCGCGGCGCCGCGCGGTGCGTACATGATGATCGCGACCCCGGCCAGGCAGAACAGTGCCCCGGTGATATCCCAGCGATCCGGCCGGAACCCGTCGAGCGCCATGGCCCACAGCAGCGAGCCGGCGACGAATACCCCGCCGTACGCGGCGAGGATCCGGCCGAAGTTCGCGTCGGGTTGCCCGGTGGCGACGAATCCGTACAGCCCCAGCGCGATCACGCCCGCGCCGATCCAGGCCCAGCCGCGATGTTCGCGCACGCCCTGCCACACCAGCCACGCCCCGCCGATCTCGGCGAGGGCGGCCACGGCGAACAGCAGGATAGACCGGATAACGCTCATGAGGGCCGAGCCTACGAGACCCCCGGGTGCCGCGGCGCGGGCCGGGTTCGAGAGATACCTGTTCCGGTCAGGGCAAGACAAAACTAATGATATGTCTTACCGTCGATACATGATGGAAGATACGTATCAAGATCGTGCGCGGTTCGAATTGCGCTCCGGCGAGACCTGGCGCGAGCCGTGGAGCATGTACGCCGCGCTGCGCGACCACGATCCGGTGCACCGCGTCGTCCCCGCCGACCACCCGGACAACGACTACTGGGTGCTCACCCGGCACGAGCACGTCTACGCCGCCGCCCGGGACACCGGCACCTTCTCCTCGGGCGCGGGGCTGACAGTGGAATACGGTGAGCTCGAACAGATCGGGCTCACCGGGAACCCGCCGATGGTGATGCAGGATCCGCCCGAGCACACCGAGTTCCGCAAACTGGTCGGCCGCGGCTTCACTCCGCGTCAGGTCACCGAGGTGGAGCCGGTGGTTCGCCGGTTCGTCCGGGACCGGCTGGACCGGCTGGCCGCCCGCGGCGGCGGCGATATCGTGGCCGACCTGTTCAAACCGCTGCCGACCATGGTGGTCGCGCACTATCTCGGGGTTCCGGTGGAGGACCGCTGCCGATTCGACGGTTGGACCGATGCGGTGGTCGCGGCCAGTACCCAGCGCACGACGGACGCACAGGCCGCGTCGATGGAGATGCTGGGTTATTTCGCCGAGCTCATCAAGCGCCGGCGTACCGATCCGGGCGACGATACGGTGTCACTGCTCGTCCAGGCCGGTATCGGCGCCGACGACGCCGATGTGGACGGCCTGGTCCAGATCCTGGCCTACACCTGGACCATGGTCGCCGGCGGTAACGACACCACCACGGGCCTGCTCGGCGGTGCGGTGCAGTTGTTGCAGCGCTACCCGCGGCAGCGCGCGGCGCTGGCCGCCGATCCGGAGGGCATCCGGGTCGCGATCGAGGAATTCGCCCGTCTCACCTCTCCCGTCCAGGGCCTGGCCCGGACCACCACCGGTCCGGTGGAGCTGGACGGCGTGACGATTCCCGCGGGCCGTAAGGTGCTGCTCGTGTACGGCTCGGCGAATCGCGACGAACGGGTCTTCGGCGCCGATGCCGCCGAACTCGATATCGAGCGCAACCCTCAGCGCATCATGACCTTCGGGCACGGCCCGCATCACTGCCTGGGCGCGGCCGCGGCCCGCATGCAGGCACGGGTCGCGCTGGAGGAACTGCTGGCGCGTTTCCCGGACTACCGCGTCGATATCGACGCGGTCACCTACGCGCCCGGGCCGTACGTCCGGCGGCCGACCAGCGTCCCCTTCCGGTGTGCGGCGTGACCGATCGACGCGATGACCCGCTGTTCCGGATCGGTGTGGTGGACGGTCCCCGCGCACCGGACGGTGACCGGAGACCCGGCGCCGGGCTCGCCGGAGCCGCGCGATGACCGGTGACTGGCTGGCCGCCGGGCGGACCGAACTGGCCGCGGAACGGATCCTCGACGCGGTGCGTGCCCTGGTCATCGACAAGGGCGCCGGGACGGTCGGCATGGCCGAGGTGGCCGAGGCGGCGGGCTGTTCCCGGGCGACCCTCTACCGCTACTTCGCCAACCGGCAGGCGTTGTACGTCGCCTTCGCCGGCCGGGAGGCCACCCAACTCCTCGCGCGGGTCTGGCGTGACCGGCTGCCGGACGGCCCGGACCGGGCCGAACTCCTGCTCGACGGGCTGACCGCCACCCTGGCCGAGGCCCGCGGAACCCCGCATCTGGCCGTCTGGTTCGAACCCGCGAACGCGGGAATCGTGGCGCGCCTGTCGGATTCGTCGGAGGTGATCGACGAATTGGTCGCGGTCTTCGTCACGCGACTGCGTCCGGATCTGTCCGCGGCGGCGGCGGACCGGCTGGGCCGGTGGGCGGTCCGGGTGATGATCTCCCTGCTGACCCTGCCGCCCGCGACCGCGGACGAGGAGCGCGCCCTGCTGCGCGATTTCCTGCTCCCGTTCCTGCTGGGTACGGCTCCGGCGCCGGATGACGTGCGCCACCCCGTGCGTTCCAGCGCGCCGACGTAGGCGTGGCGCGGTAGCTTTGCGCCATGGACGCGATCTCCGGTCTCGACTATCCGCTGCTGCTCGCCGATTTCCAGGGCGAATTCCTGGCGTCGATCCCGGATGCCGATCCGGCGGCGCGGATCCCGGGTTGTGGCGACTGGACGGTCCGCGAACTGGTGGAGCATCTGGCCTTCGTCCACCACTGGGCCGCCGCGAACGCCCGCGCGGAGAAGGCCGAACCGCTGGGGGAGGGCCCGTTCGACCTCGCCGCCCACTACGCCGCCTGCGCGACCGAACTCCGCGAAACCCTGGCGGCCCTGGCCCCGCAGGCCCAGGGCCGGATCCTGGCGCACCCCGAGCCCACGGCGCCGGGACCCGCATCGTTCTGGCGCCGCCGGCAGGTGCACGAAACGCTGATCCACGGGCACGATCTGCGGGCGGCCATCGCGGGGAAGGCGGCCCAGGGCCTGATCCGGGCGGTACCCGAGGTGTGGGCGGATACGGTGGACGAGGTGGTGGGGGTGTTCTATCCGCGGCAGGTGGGGCTGGGCCGGCTGGAGCCGCTCGAGGCGGCACTGCGGCTGGTGGCCACCGATCTCCCCGACCCGGTCGAGTGGGTGCTCGGCGACTCGGAGTCGACGGCCGGCACCGTGTCGGGGACGGCCGAAGGGCTGGCACTGCTGCTGTGGGGCCGGGCGAGTGCGGACGAAGCGGGCGTCCACATCTCCGGCGACACCGACCAGGTCGAGGAAATCCTGAGCCGGCCGATCGTGTCCTGACAGCCATCGTGCCCTGAGAGCAGGGCGATGCCGCCTCCGCAGCGGGCTACGCCCGGGACGACGACCGGCTGGGCCGGCCTCGCGTCCATGCGCTGCCCGGGTTCGCCGGAGGGCAGGCGACGAACCAGGCGCCCGGGCGCCATTGGCACTGTCACCGGGCGGCTATGCCAGCTCGGCGAGACTGCGTGACCAGCGGGTCAGCTGCGCGGTATCGACCGGTTCATACCCCGGATCATGCCGGGTCGCGGCGAGAACCTCATGGCCGAGCCGCCGGATGCGCTGATGCCGAGTCCAGTGCGCCCGCGCCCATTCCGGCTCGTTGTGGGCGGCGTCTATCGCGCCGAGAGTGGAACCCATCAGTTCGAACTCCAGTTCGCGCCGTAGCGCCCGGATCCCGGGTGCGGTATCACGCCGCGCGCCGGGAAGTGTCTGCTGTGGTGGACCGTCCAGGAGCTGACCGAGAACTTCGAGCACCCGCTGATCGTTGCGCAGCAGAACCCGCCGGTGGGCCCGCCGGTCGACCGCCCACAGCGTGGCCAACCCGATCACCACACCGATCACGCTCTCCAGCAGGCGGTCGCGCAGCACCGGGAAGATATCGCCGTACTGCCCACCCCCGCCCATCAGCAATGCCAGCGGCGTGATGAAGACGACCGCGAGCCCGTAATTCCGGGCGACGAACATCTCGATCGCGAATTGCAGGGCCATCAGGATCAGCACCAGCGCCCAGTTCCGGGGCTCCAGCGCGTAGAGCGCGGCGAACAGCACCAGCCCCAGTGCGGTACCGCCGATCCGATGCACCCCACGGTAGGTGCCGCGTACCCGGTCCGGGCCCTGGTGCAGCAGCACTGTGACCGTGAGGACCGCCCAGTCCGGGCGACCGAGATCCAGCGCGACGGTCGAACAGCCGGCGAGTAGCGCGGCGAACCCCATCCGGTTCGCCGAGACCACCGCATGGCTGTCCGGCGACAGCGACCGCAGTAGCCGGTAGCGCAGCGACGGCCGCGGTGTCGGCGCGGGACGGCCGGTATCGAAGAGCAGATCCGATTCGTCGTCGGTGGTCCTGTTGCGGTGCAGAGCGTCGGCGAAGGTGCGCTGGGCGCCGGTGAGCGTGGTGGCGAGACCGTCGGTGCCGGTGCGCCGGGCGTCGTCGAGCAGTGCCCACGCCGTCTGCACCTGCATCGCGGTCGCGTAGCGCGCGTCCACCAGGTCCGCGTCTCCGGGGGTGCGGGCGGCGTAGTCCTCCACCGCGGCGATCGCGGCGGCCACCGCCCGCTCCTCGGGCGGGTGGGCTCGCGTCAGCGCCGCCGACATACCGACCAGCAGGGCACTGGCCCCGCCGATGGCCGTCCACAGGGCCACCTGCCCGGGTGGGACGCCGTGCCCGGTGATCAGCGCCCCGACCCCGGCGGCCAGGACGAAGAAGAACCCACCGGGCGGCCCCAGCCGCAGCGCCGAGTTCACGAAGGTGCCGGTCACCGCGACCGCCGACATCAGCAGCACCAACAGCAGCTGCCACCAGTGTGTGCCACCCGAGTCGAGCCGCTGGTGGATCAGTTCCCCGGTGAGGCCGCCGGCGAACGCCGAGATCGTGAGCGCCAGCGCGGCCGCGCCGACGATCCGCCACCGGCGCCGGTAGACCTGGCCTTCACCGAAGATGACCGCCAGCGCGCCCGTCGCGGCCATCAGACCCTGTTGTTCGTGTCCCAGGGCCACCGCGACCAGCGCCGGTGCCCCGAATGCCAGGGCCGCGCGCGCCGCCCCGGGCAATCGGCGACCGGCGGGCGGCAGGCCGAACAGCACCGAGCGGGCCGGAGCCGGTGAGGGGAGCGTCTATCCGTCCGGAGCCACCATTCACCCTCTCCTCACCTGGCCGTTCACTCTTCGGTGACAAAACCTTGCGCGACCATCCAGTCGCGTGCCACCTCCGCGGGCTCCCAGCCCTCGACATCGACCTGCCGGTTCAGTTCCGTGATCGACTCGTTGGTCAGCAACCGCGAGATGGGTGCCATGACCTCGGCGATCCGCGGATGCGCCCGGGCGAAATCCGCGCGCATCACCAGAGCGGCATTGTACTTGGGGAAGAAGGAGCGATCGTCGCGCAGCAGGACCAGGTCGAGTCCGGGGATACGACCGTCGGTGGCCGCGACCGAGCCGAATCCGCACTGTGCGGCGTCGGCGGTCGCCTGATAGACCACCGCATCCTGGACGATCCGCTTGGGTACCTGCCCGCCGTCGATGCCGTAGGCGCGGGTGAGTCCGGGGAAGCCGTCCTGGCGCACATTGAACTCGGTGCCCACGCAGATACTCGCCGCGGCGGGGTCGGTGGCGGCCAGGCGCGCGTAGTCCGAGAGGGTCCAGGTGCCGGTGCGCATCGCGGTGCGCCGGGCGGTCGCCAGCGCGTAGGTGTTGTTCATGGGCGCCATCGCCGTCCACACCATGTCGTGCGCGGCCAGGTCCGCATCGCGCACGGCCGCGAACTGGCCCTGTTCGTCCGGGACCGGTTTCTCGTTGCCGAGATAGTTGACCCAGCCGGTGCCGGTGTAGTCGTAGGCGATATCGATCAGGCCGTCGACCTGGGCGTCGCGCAGACTGTTGGAGCCCTGGATATTGGTGAGGTCCCGGACTTCGGCCCCGGCCGCGACCAGCGCGTATTCGATGATGTAGCCGAGAATGTTCTGTTCGGTGAAATCCTTGGAGCCCACCGTGACGGTGACACCCGCCAGCTCCGGGACCGGGCGGATACTGCCGGGCCCGACCGGTAGCGGGACCGCGCTTCCCGCCTGGAGACCACATCCGGCCAGGAGCAGTACCGCCGCCAGGAGCAGCAGTCGTGACGAGCGGACGGTTCTCATCGCAGCCCCCGCGGGCCGAGGAACCGTTCCGCCACCGCGCCCAGCCAGTCCACCAGCAGCGCCAGTGCCACCGCGAGCACCGCGCCGACCACCAGTGTGACGTTATCGCGCAGTTTGTAGCCGGTATCGATCAGAATTCCCAACCCGCCCGCGCTGACCAGGAACGACAGCGTGGCGGTGCCGACCGCCAGCACCAGCGAGGTCCGTAGCCCGGCCAGGATGTAGGGGACGGCGAGCGGGAACTCGATCCGGCGCAGTACGGTCGCGGCCGACATCCCCTGTCCGCGTCCGGCGTCCACCAGCATCGGATCGACTTCCTGATAGCCCAGGATGGTGTTGCGCAGGACCGGCAGCAGCGAATAGAACGCGATCGGCGCCACCCCGATCCAGAACCCGGTGGTGCGGGTGGCGAGATAGAACAGCACGATCAACCCGATCGCCGGTGCGGCGGCTCCGATATTGGCGATACCGATTACGAAGGGCGCCAGCCGGCGATAGCCGGGGCGGGTGAGCAGGGTGCCCAGCGGGACCGCGACCACGACCACGAGCAACACCACCGTGGCGGTGATCAGGATGTGCTGCCAGGTGACGGTGGCGATATTGCCGGCATTGAGGCTCGCCTGCTGGGTGACGGTCAGGTCGCGCCGGAACGCCCACCCGAGGACCCCCGCGGTGAGCAGCGCGACGAGCACCGGCTGGACGAGCAACCGGAGGCGTTCGGCGCGCCATTGCGACGAACGCCGCCCCGGTGCGGCGGGCGCCACCAGGGTGGTCATGCCGGCACATCCGTCGCCGTGCCGGTGCCGGGCTCGGTCCGCAACCCGGCCAGGTGGCCGACCAGAGTGTCGATGGTGACCAGTCCCGCGTACTTCCCGTCCGGCCCGGTGACCACCGCTGTCGCGTTCCGGTCACCCAGCAGCGCCGCCAGTCCCTCCTGGAGAGTCGATTCGGCAGACAGTGTCTCGGCCGCGGTCCCGGCCCCGCCGACCGAGTCGGCATGGGCGAGGTCCGCGGTGGTGATCCAGCGCAACGGCCGCCCCGCGGTGTCGAGCACCAGGGCGCGGGCGCCGTCCCCGATCGCCGCCCGCGCCACTGCCACCGGAGCGTCCTCGGTGACCGTGGCGCATTCCCCGAGCGTGACCTCTCGGATCCGGGTCAGAGTCAGCTGTTTGAGCGCGGCGTCGGAGCCGGCGAATCCGGCGACGGTCTCGTCCGCCGGGTCGGCCAGGATCGCGGCCGGCCGGTCGTACTGCAGGATCCGGGACCGGTCGCCCAGGACCGCGATCCGGTCACCGAGCTTCACCGCCTCGTTGAAATCGTGGGTGACGAAGACGATCGTCTTGCCCAGTTCGGCCTGTAGCCGGAGCAGTTCGTCCTGGAGCAGTCCGCGGGTGATCGGGTCCACCGCGCCGAACGGCTCGTCCATCAGCAGGATCGGCGGGTCGGCGGCCAGCGCCCGCGCGACTCCCACCCGCTGCTGCTGTCCGCCGGACAGCTGGCGCGGATACCGGCGTCGGTAGGTCCCGGGATCCAGCCCGACCAGCTCGAGCATCTCGTCGGTACGGGCGGCGATGCGCTTGCGATCCCAGCCGATCAACCCCGGGACCGTCGCGATATTCCGCGCGACGGTCATATGCGGGAACAGTCCCGCCTGCTGGATGGAGTACCCGATACCGCGGCGCAATCGGTCGGGATCGATCTCGGCGGCGTCGCGGCCGTCGATGGTCACCGTGCCGGAGGTGGGCTCGATCAGCCGGTTGATCATCCGCATGGTGGTGGTCTTCCCGCACCCCGACGGTCCGACCAGTACCACGATCTCACCGGCCGGTATCGTCATCGAGACCGCGTCCACGGCCGGTTCCTGCTGCCCTGGATACCGTTTGGTGACCGCGTCGAGCACGATCCCGACCCCGGACACCGCCCCGGCGGCGGTACGGTTCGCCGAATCAGTCACGAATTCCCCTAGAAATGGTGAAACGTCCGATGAGGACGAAGATCCCGTCGAGAACCAGGGCGAGGGCGACGATCAGCACCGTGCCCGTGAGTGCCTGGGGTACCGCGTTGGGGCTGCCGAGCCGGGCCAGCCCGGAGAAGATCAGGTTTCCCAGCCCGGGGCCCTTCGCGTAGGCGGCCAGCGCCAGAATGCCCATGATCAATTGAGTGCTCACCCGCATCCCGGTCAGGATCGACGGCCAGGCCAGCGGCAGTTCGATCGCGGCGAGCACCCGCAACCGGTTCATCCCCACCCCGCGCGCGGCATCCACCACCGCGGTATCCACCGCGGAGAGACCGACGAGAGTGTTGCGCAGGATCGGCAACAGTGCGTAGAGCACCAGCGCGGTCACCGTCGGCGCGACACCGAGGCCCATGACGGGGATGAGCAGACCGAGCAGGGCGAACGACGGCACGGTCAGAATGGTCCCGGCCGCGGCGGTCGCGGCCGCCGAGCCCAGCGGGCTGCGGTACACAGCGACACCCACGGCCACGGCCACGGCCGTCGCGATCAGCAGAGACTGCACGACCGCCGAAACGTGCAGATAGGAGTCGACGACGAGCTGGTGCCGTCGTTCCACGACGAAGCTCCACCACGTATCCAGGATCCGACCTCCCGTTCCGGCCTGCACCGAGGCTATCGCGACCTCGCCGCGCCCGGACGTGTTTTCCCGGAGCGCGGGCGACCGTCGAGACGGTGCGGATGCGGCGGGCGACGACCGCCGGTTCGGACGGTGAGTGCCCCCGGGCGGGGTGATCGAAACTCGCCGGGTGTGGTGTCCCGCTTCGGAACCTGGACACCCGGATGCCGAATCTTCGCTGGTCAGCGACCTTCGGGAGCCGCATTTGCCAAAAACTTTCGTTTCGGGGACACCCGGCGGGCGGGTTCTTCGGGCCGGCGGTCGGCGAGGAGAGGTGTTGCGTCCTTCGCCACCGGCTCCCTCGGCGTAGTTCGCGGGCATTCCCGAATTGGGCAACGATGGGGAATTCCGCGAATAGTAAATGAGTGAACGCGGTGAATTTCAGAGTTCGGCGCGTAGAATTCAAGCGGGTCGGGACACTATCTGGAGCCCATCATGACTAGAAAGAATTCACACACGAAGTTCGCCCGGTTGGCGGCCGCCGCCGGTATAGCCGCAGTTGCCGCGATTCCGGTCGTCGCAGCCGCGCCGCAAGCGCCTACCGCGCAGGCAACGACGACGCCCACGTCTACAAGCCAACTCGTCGACAACCCCGGTTGGGGGCGTGGCGATGGTTGGGGCAAGGGCGGTGGTTGGGGTCGCGGCGATGGCTGGGGTTGGGGTAATGGCGGCTGGGGTCGCGGAGACGGTTGGGGTTGGGGTTGGGGTAACGGCGGCTGGGGATGGAACCCCGGCTGGTGGAATTGGTGGAACCCATCAGGCTGGGGTGGCTGGGGCAGCTTCTGACGCCGGTGACCGTGCCCGGACACGCATCGCGTGCCGGGCTCGGTGACATCGATTGCCGATCATGTGAAGTGAGGTTCGACCAGCCGGACCGGAGCTGGTAACGAGATGAAAATTGTGTGCGTCGGTGGCGGGCCGGCCGGGTTGTACTTCGCTATTTCGATGAAGCGGCGCGACCCGGCCCATGCCATCACGGTGATCGACCGCGACCCCCCCGGGGCCACCTACGGTTGGGGCGTCGTGTACTGGGACGACCTGCTCGATATTTTGTATTGGAATGACCCCGACAGCGCCCAGGCGGTGCGTGCGGGGTCGGTCTTATGGCGTGAACAGGAAATTCATGTGCGCGACGAACGGATTGCGCATTTCGGGGGTTACGGGTTCAGCATGGGGCGCGCGGCATTGCTCGATGTACTTTCCCGACGGGCGAGCGATTTGGGCGTCGATATCCGGCACGGGCGAGAGGTTCACGATCTTTCCGAATTCGACGACATCGATCTCATCGTCGCCTCCGACGGCGCGAACAGCCGGGTACGGCAGCTGGGTGATCATTCTTTCGGCACGTCCGTCACACTCGGCGAGAATCGATATATCTGGCTCGGTACGGACGAGGTCTTCACCCGATTCACCTTCGCCTTCGAACACACCGCGGCCGGTTGGATCTGGTTCCATGCCTACCCGTCGGTTGCCGAGAAGATCAGCACCTGCATCGTCGAATGCCAACCGCGGACCTGGCATGGACTCGGATTCGACTCCCTGGACAACCTGGAGAACCTGCGTGTCCTGGAGAACATCTTCACGCGCGTTCTCGACGGTCACTCGTTGATCAGCAAGACCCGAGGCGAGTTCGCAAAATGGAGCCGATTTCCCGAGATAACCAACAAGACCTGGTATCACGACAACGTCGTGTTGCTCGGCGACGCGGCGCACACGACCCACTTCACCATCGGTTCGGGTACCCGTTTGGCAATCGTCGACGCCGTCGCGCTCGCACAGAACCTGTACGAGCATGCCGAGATCGCCGACGCGCTGAAGAACTACGATGCGCAGCGGCGCGCCGCGCTGCGCCCGATCCAGGCCGCCGCCCGTACCAGCATGACCTGGTTCGAACACGCCGACCGGTATCTCGACCGTAGCGCGGTCCAGTTCGCCTATGCGATGGCGGCTCGGCACGGGCCACAAATGCCGTGGCGATATCAGCTACACCTGCTCACACAGGTACCCGTTGTGCGCAAGGCCCGGCGTGCCATGGACTCCGGACAGCGGTGGTGGCGGGCGGCCCGCCGGGGGGAACTCGCGATGGCACTGCCCGTGCCACGACGCCCACCCGAACCGATCCCGACCGATCGGCCGCGGCTGCGATCCCCGCACAAGCCACCTTCCTGAGCACCGGCGAGCCACTACCCCTGGACCGGGACGAACTCACCACCGGTGGACCGATGCCCTTCGACTCATTTGTCGCCTGCGTGGAAAACCAGGGACGATCACCCGATGAGCCGTCCTGCTAGCGCTGGGATTCCGATCGGTCCCGTGGATGTCCCCGAGGTGGTCGAGGCGCTTGCCGGTGCCGACACGATAACCCCGGTATGGCGTAATGAGCTCGGGGGCTTGACGTTTCGTCTCGAGGGCGAGGTGGCCCGGTATGCCAAGTGGGTTGCCGCGGGCACACCGGAGATCGATCTGCGCGGCGAGGCGGAACGGCTGACCTGGGCGCGGCGGTGGGTGACCGTTCCTCGGGTCCTCGAGTTCGGGGCCGACGACGCGGGCGCGTGGCTGGTTACGGCCGCGGTTGCCGGACGCTCCGCGGTGGAGCCCCGGTGGGTCGCGGAACCGGTCACAGCGGCGGCCGCGATCGGGGCCGGGTTGCGCCGGCTGCACGACCGCCTGCCTGTCGACCGATGCCCGTTCGAGTGGAGTGTCGAAACGCGACTCGTGCGCGCCGATGAGCGGATCGCCGAAGGGCAGGGACCAGCCGACCGGTCACCCGAGTATCGGCATCTGAACGCAGTGCAAGCGCGGGCACGGATCGGCGACCCGCCCGGGGTCGACCGGCTCGTCGTCTGTCACGGTGATGCGTGCGTCCCCAACACGCTGGTGCACGACGACGGCGGATTCGCCGCGCATGTGGATCTCGGCTCGCTGGGAGTGGGTGACCGGTGGGCCGATCTCGCGGTCGCGGCATGGAGTACGGAGTGGAATTACGGCCCGGGATTCGACGGAATCCTGTACGACGCGTACGGGGTCGCGCCGGACCCCGAGCGCATCGACTACTACCGCCTGCTGTGGGATATGACCTGAACACTCGTGTGTCGAGGCAGTGACGCCGCTACTCTCGCGGGCCGGTCCGGCTTCCTCATCCCCAGGTGAGGGGGTCGAGGTGCAGGTAGAAGTGCAAGCGGTCACGGTCGAGGACCAGGCCGTACCAGTCCGCGAACAGTGCGTCCGCAGCCAGCGCCTGCTCCTCGTCCTCCCAGGTTTCCCGCGCGTTGGCGAGCAGGAGCGCCAGATCGGCATAACGATCGGCGGACCCGAGACGGCCCAGGTCGATGAAGCCGGCCACCTTCAGTGTTTCCGGGTCCACGACGATGTTGGGCAGGCACAGGTCCCCGTGACAGACGACCGTGTCCGCGGCCTCCTGGGCCCGCATCCGCGCGACCTCGGGTTCGAGGCGGGCCAGCAGTTCATCGGGCGGCGTGTGCTGCTGCTCGACGGGAAGGAACTCCGGGTTCACGGCATTGCGGCCGACGACGTCACGCGCCATGGCGACCATCGTGTCCAGGTCGCGGTCGAACGGGCAGCGTTGCGCCGGTAGTTCGTGTAGCCCGCGCACCGCCTCGGCGATGTGTTTCCAGGCCGCGCGGAGGTCGGCAGCCGAGAGTTGCTCCGCGGGAACGCCGGGGACGGCGCTGGTCATCAGCAGTGCCCCCGCCTCGCCGGAGTGCCAATCGAGCACCTGTGGGCCCGGCACGTCCTGGTCGGCCAGCCACTTCACCCGGTCGTGCTCTGCCTTCAGTACGGCGGCCTCCGCGGCCGGAACGCATTTGGCGTATCGGGTGGCGTCCTCGTCGCGAAAGACTGTGGCGCCCGACTCGCCCGTAGTGACAGGTGACCAGTCTTCGATGCGGTATCCCGCACTCGCCAGTATTGCTCGCGGGTCGTGGCGATCACTCATTCCGGCCACTCTAACCAGCCCCGCATCAGCGCTTGTCGGCCCGAAGGCGGCGCCCACGCCTGGTCCGGGCCGCCGGTGGCCACCGGGAATCCCCGGGCCCCGGCCGTGAGCCTTCTTGCGCTGGGCGAAGTAGGGCGACGTAGCTTGTCCGTGATCGACCGATGTCAGCGTGCCTGCCATACAGCGAGCGGAGGTCTGTTGTCGGGCGAGTCGAAGTTCGAGCAGGGGCTGTGCGGGCGCTTCTCCACGGGAGATCGGTGCAGGATTTCGAAAGTCGTGGCGGACCGCCAGCTGACCGACCTGGCTGTCTCCGGTTCGTCTCACGCTGTGGTGGGCGCTGCCAGTCTCAATTCAGTGGCGTTTCCTCATGCATCGTCCGTGGCCCCGACATCTCGCCGCGAACCGCGCCCTACCGCTGGCCGACCAACCTCCGCCGGGTGATCGCTCGATAGGCGGCATTTGCGGACGTGCTCGCCGGGCGCGGTGGTTCAATCGCTCGATGCGTGGTGACGAGATCATCGGTCAGTGGAGTGTGGAGGCTGGATACCACAGCTCGATGGAGGATGAGCAGTTCGTCTTCTGGGGTGATGGCGTGGGGTTGGTGGAGTACGCGCGGCCGGGAGCGAGTGAATGTGTGCTGTTCCGATGGGCGCGGACGGCGATTCGGACGGTGCGGCTCGAACCGCATCGGTGCGTCTGGCGCGACGGCGGTGCGGCTGTGGATGATGATGTGCCCGAGGCGGTCGAGATCGGTTATCGGATCACGCGGGAGAAGCGGCCGTTGATCGGTGAAGTGCTGCCGGTGCTGTATCTGCCCGCTCCGTTCGCGGCAACTCCGGACGGCGGGTACGGGCTGATCACGCGGGAACCGGCGGTGTATTTCACGAACATGCGACGCGCGAGTTCGTGAATCGAGGCATCGTCGAAGTCTGTGCGCACCACCCTTACATCCGCATGGCCTACTCGTAGGCACACTCAGAGACTTCGCGACCGTTCCGAAACCTGGATTCGGTTCAACCGCAACCATTTTCGCTCGAGAGCAACAGGCGGCCCTGTGCCTTGGGGGCGCGCGCCGACGCTCGGTATTCGGCAGTTGGGTGCATTTGTCGGCCGGCGCCGCAGCGCTCACGATCGCGCAGGCCCCAGCATTACGGTGCGTCCGCACCGAAGACGCAGGACCGGCATCCCCTACGGTTGCTGTTGGCAGTGAGTACCGGATTCTTTTCGAATCGCGGTAGAAGGTCTGTTGACGCCGGCGAACGCATCGGGCTTCCGAGGGCGGACGCGGTGCCACCGGGAGACAGCTGGTGCGTTCGTCGTCAGGCGGTCCTTTCCTCGGCGGTGCCAGGTGCTGACTGCGGGCGTTCCGGTCGGGCGCGGAGCATGGGCGAACTACGTCGGGGTCATGTGGTGCTCGTTCTGAGAACGCAGTCGACGGCGGTGTAGAGGGTCTCGGTTTCGGTTCTGAGGATGGATTCGCCGGCGGGGAGCGCACGCTCGATGGAGAGCCCGTTGAGGACGGCGAGTAAAAATCTCACCTGGCGGGTGCGATCCTCGTGAGAAAGCACGCCTTCGTCGGCGAGCATGCCCAGCCAGTACTCGACACGGCCTGCCGACGCCCGTTCGTAGGCGAGGTAGGCGCTGCGGACTTCTTCTGTGGGCTCGGGTGCAATGAACGCCTCATACGCCGCGCCCCAGGCTCGACGTGCCTCCTCACCGACACCGGCGGACGCGAGTACCTGCCGCAGGCAGTTCACCAGCCGGTCCCGGGCGGGCAGTGTCCGATCCCGGATCGCGTCGTCAGGGAACACGTGCTCGTAGATCCGCGCCAGCACGGCGTCCTGGAGCGCGCGCTGAGTGGGGAAATGGAACCGCAGCGAACCCGTGCTCACACCGGCGCGCGCCGCGACCGCCCGGACGCTCAGTGTCGCCATCGTGTCCTCGGCGATCATCTCGGCCGCGGCTCGGAGGATCTTCTCTCGCGATCCCACTGTCACCCCTTCGTCAGGTACGTGCCGTCTACGTTCTCAGCTTACTAGTACAGTGTGTTAGCGTGCGGACTAGCACAGTGTGTTAGTGCGTTGGCACCTGTACTTCGCTTGCGCCACACCTCTGCTCGACATGGCCCGCAGCTGATCACGCAAGGACTCTCAATGACCGTGTCAAGCCGCAGAGGCCACCTGTACCGGGGTGTCGAAGCTGAATTCGCGGCCGTT